>NZ_CP110854.1:2807500-4250550 GCF_027594745.1 Saprospira grandis
TTAAGTTGACTGAACGAGGTGGAATTGCTATGACAGCTAGGATGTTGGCTTGGAAGCAGCCATTCATTTAAAGAGTGCGTAACAGCTCACTAGTCGAGTGATTCTGCGCGGAAAATACTCGGGCATAAAACGTTTTACCGAAGCTATGGATTCGAAAGAGTGGTAGGGGAGCATTGTAGTTGCGCTGAAGGTGTACTGTGAGGTATGCTGGAGCGACTAGAAAAGCAAATGTAGGCATGAGTAACGATAAAATAGGTGCAAGACCTATTCGCCGTAAGACCCAGGTTTCCGATTCTATGTTAGACAGAGTCGGGTTAGTCGGACCCTAAGGAGTAGCCGAGAGGCGAATCCGATGGAAAATCAGTTAATATTCTGATACTTGTATATTGGGCGAAGCGGGGACGGAGTTGACGGTCATCTGCTCACTGACGGAATAGTGGGCTAAAGTGTGGAGAGAGGACAGTAGTGAAGTACGCTGTCTATTTGAAGCACGATAGTACTTGGATCTCATTAGAGAGAAGAGCTAAGATGTTAGTCAGCTTCCAAGAAAAGCCGCTAAGCATTAACTAATATACAAACCGTACCGCAAACCGACACAGGTGGTCGAGGAGAGTATCCTCAGGCGCTCGAGTGATTCACGGCTAAGGAACTAGGCAAATTGGACGCGTAACTTCGGGAGAAGCGTCGCTCTGAGTAATCAGAGCCGCAGTGAAAAGGCCCAGGCGACTGTTTAGCAAAAACACAGGACTCTGCGAATCCGAAAGGAGAAGTATAGGGTCTGACACCTGCCCGGTGCCGGAAGGTTAAGGAAGGGGGTTAGCGTAAGCGAAGCTCTTGACTGAAGCCCCGGTAAACGGCGGCCGTAACTATAACGGTCCTAAGGTAGCGAAATTCCTTGTCGGGTAAGTTCCGACCTGCACGAATGGTGTAACGATCTGGGCACTGTCTCGGCCGTGAGCTCGGTGAAATTGAAGTATCGGTGAAGATGCCGATTACCCACAACGGGACGAAAAGACCCCGTGAACCTTTACTACAACTTAACATTGTCTTTGAGTAATTGATGTGTAGGATAGGTGGGAGACTATGAAGCTGGTGCGCTAGTGCTGGTGGAGTCGTCCTTGAAATACCACCCTTTAATTGCTTAGAGACTAACCCGGTGGGGGACATTGTTAGGCGGGTAGTTTGACTGGGGTGGTCGCCTCCTAAAAGGTAACGGAGGCTCCCAAAGGTTCCCTCAGCATGGTTGGTAATCATGCGAAGAGCGTATAAGTACAAGGGAGCTTGACTGTGAGACAGACAAGTCGAACAGGGACGAAAGTCGGGTTAAGTGATCCGGCGGTTCTGCATGGAAGGGCCGTCGCTCAAAGGATAAAAGGTACTCCGGGGATAACAGGCTGATCTCCCCCAAGAGCTCATATCGACGGGGAGGTTTGGCACCTCGATGTCGGCTCGTCACATCCTGGGGCTGGAGAAGGTCCCAAGGGTTGGGCTGTTCGCCCATTAAAGTGGCACGCGAGCTGGGTTCAGAACGTCGCAAGACAGTTCGGTCTCTATCTGTTGTGGGCGCTCGAATATTGAAAGGATTTGACTCTAGTACGAGAGGACCGAGTTGAACAGATCTCTAGTGTACCAGTTGTGCCGCCAGGTGCATGCTGGGTAGCTATATCTGGAAAGGATAAGCGCTGAAAGCATCTAAGCGCGAAGCCAACCTTAAGATGAGTATTCGTTGAAGAGACCTGGAAGATGACCAGGTAGATAGGCTATAGGTGGAAGCACAGTGATGTGTTAGGGAGCCAAGTAGTACTAATTTCTCGAAAGCTTCCTTTTTCTTTCTTTTTTTAAAAGAAAGATCGATAATCAACGCACTTTTAAAGTTCTATTACTTTCCTTATGTCATAACGATATAGAGTTTATCCAAAGGGATAGACAAAGATTTAATGGTGGTCATAGCGAGGGGGAGACACCTTTTCCCATTCCGAACAGAGCAGTTAAGCCCCTCAGCGCCGATGGTACTACGAAAGTGGGAGAGTAGGTCACCGCCAACCTAATCTATAAAGCCTGTACAGCAATGTACGGGCTTTTTTTTTGCCCCAAAGAGAGCGCAAGGCCCCGCAGGGGCTGGCGGCTTGCCGCCAAAGAGGAGCGAAGCGAGGACGGCTGAGGGATGGACAGCAGGGCCGCCGCAGGCGGCAGACCCAAGGCTTTTGTAGCGAAGCGAAAAAGCCTGCAGGGCCGAGCAGACCTGCGAGCTGCGACACAGCCCGACCCGCCCGCAGGGCGGGGCAGCCCCAAAATAACAGCAGCAGAAATAGTACATTCTTGATTTTGAAGCGATTTGGGAAAACGACTCGAAAAATTGGGATAAAATAGATACTTTTGTGGGCCTTTAGGGCCTTTTTTTCGTCTATAAGGCAAAGCAACCCTCTTACCGCTGAACATAAGCAGCATATAAAAACAGACTCATGGAACCACAGCCAAAAATTAAGAAGCTGAGCATTATTATACCGGCCTACAATGAAGGTCGGACGATACATCGGATTTTGAACAAAGTGCGGGCCGTAGAACTGCCCCTAGGCATAGCCAAAGAAGTAGTGATTGTTAATGATTGTTCTAAGGATGATACAGAAGAAGCGATTAAGCGGTATCAGGCGGCTCATCCGGAGCTTCCTATTCAGTATTTGGCGCATGAGGTCAACAAAGGAAAAGGGGCGGCCTTGCATACGGGAATTGAGCATGCCTCGGGCGAGTACCTCATCATTCAGGATGCAGACTTAGAGTACGACCCCGAGGAATACAATGACTTGCTCAAGCCGGTGCTTTCTGGTTTTGCAGATATTGTTTATGGCTCTCGTTTTATGGGGGGCAATCCGCACCGAATCTTATTCTTTTGGCATAGCATCGGGAATAAGTTCCTGACCTTTCTGTCGAACATGTTTTCGAACTTGAATTTGACGGATATGGAAACCTGTTACAAACTGTTTCGGACCGATATTATTCAGCAAATTGCGTTGAAAGAAAACCGTTTTGGTTTTGAGCCAGAGGTAACGGCTAAAATTGCTCGTATCCCTAAAATCAGAATTTATGAAGTAGGGATTTCCTATTATGGGCGGACCTATGAGGAAGGGAAAAAAATTGGTTGGCGAGATGGATTTAGAGCCATCTATTGTATCTTGAAGTACAATGTTTTCACCGCCAAGCGAAAAATGTTTAAAAATGGAGTCTTCCAAAGCCAATCCTAATTTAGCAGATCCTGTAGGAGAGCGCACATTAGAGCGTTTTCAATTGGCGAAGGACTTTAATTATTGGATGTATCAGAGCATTGCCCCCTATTGTCCATCTCCTTGTTTAGAAATAGGGAGTGGTTTAGGGAATATCTCTCAGCATTTTATTGCGATCCAAAAAGAGATTTGTTTGACTGATTTGCGGCCGCATTACTGCAGTCGTTTAGCCAAGACTTTTGAGGGGGTAGTGGTAAAGCAGCTAGACCTAGTGGCGGCAGATTTTGAGCGACAATATGCAGAGTTGATAGAGCAATTTGCTTCTGTTTATGCACTAAATGTAGTAGAACACATAGAGGATGACCGGCAGGCTTTGGAAAATTGCTGCAAATTGATTCGAAAAGGGGGAAATCTGGTTATCTTAGTTCCTGCTCATCAGTTTCTGTATAATGGTCTAGATGAAGCTTTGGGCCATTATAAGCGCTACAGCAAAAAGGAATTGCGTCAGCTATTTGAACAACTGGGCCTAAAGGTGCTCAAGGCGCAATATTGGAATGCAGCAGCCATGGCGGGTTGGTGGTGGTATGGTCGAATTCGGAAAGAGAGAGAGCTGCCAGCAAGTCCCCTAAAACGTTACAATCAACTTTTACCAATTATTAAGTTCTTGGACCGTTGTCTTTTGGGGCAAATTGGTAATTCGGTGCTCATTGTGGGCCAAAAAAATTAAACTTAGTTTAGACAGCTATTGCTATGAAAATTACGAACGCACTTTCGCATTTTGCCATTGTCGCTATATTGCTCTTTGCGGCTATACTTTACTTTAAACCTGTAGCCTTAGATAATAAGTCGCTACCAGAAAGTGATAATAGCCAAGCCCGCGGTATGCAGGCGGAAATCCAAAAATATAAAAAGACAGAGGGGGCTGCTCCCCTTTGGACCGATCAGGTCTTTGTTGGGATGCCTTCTTACCAAATTTATGGAGAGTACAACAACAATGTTATCCAAAAGCTATTTCTCTATGTTGTCCGTTTGGGAACTCCTGTCAATACTCCACACATCATTTTATTTATGATGATGTTGCTGGCTTATTTGTCGCTGATTATGTTTGGCGTGAATAAATGGTTAGCGGCATTTGGTGGACTTGCCTTTGGCTTGATGACCAATAATTTGGTCCTTTTTGAGGCAGGCCACTCGACAAAGTTGCATGCCATGACCTATATGGCGCCTATTTTAGCCGCCGCCACAATGGCCCTTAGAGGAAAGCGGATGCTACTGGGGGCTAGCCTAATGGGCTTCTTTTTGGCGGGACAAATTTCGGCGAACCACCTCCAAATTACTTATTATACCTTTATGATGCTGGCCTTTATTGGCGGCGCATTTTTGGTCAATGCCCTATTCAAGCGGGAACAGCTAATGACCGTTGTTAAGGGCGGAAGCTTGCTGATTATTGCGGCGGCCTTGGCCGTAGGAGCCAACTTATCGGCCCTTTGGACCACCTATGAGTATTCTAAAGAAACTATTCGGGGGAAGTCTGAACTAACCGCCTACACCTTAGATGAAAGTGATGCTCGGACCTTGGCCCAAGAAGGAATGCCTGCCGAAAAAATTGCGCAGTTGCAACAGGCTAGAATCCTTAATGAGCCGATTAAAACAGAGACGATCTTTATCAATCGACTAAAAAATGTAATTGGTCCTGATTATGTAAATGCGAATAAAGAGCGCATCCTGGCCCTAGCCTCTAGCCAACAACAAGATGGCTTGAACAAAGATTACATCTTTGGCTGGAGCTATGGAAAAATGGAAACCTTTACGCTTTTGGTGCCTCACTTTTATGGGGGGGCTAATGGAATGTACTTTGCCGATGATCAATCAAAGAGCGGGATTCAGCTCAGTAAAGAGTCAGCTACGGGAAAGGTGATTCAGAAAATGATGCGCAATGTACAAGACCCCAATCAAAGTCAGCAAATTGCCAATCAATTGCTGCAAATGAGTACGCAGTACTGGGGCGCGCAACCCTTTACTAGTGGTCCAGTATATTTTGGGGCCGTGATTTGCCTACTCCTGATTTTAGGCCTCTTCTTGGCTGATGGACCCTTGCGTTGGGGCTTAGGCTTGGCCTTGCTTTTCCTTACCGTTTTGGCTTGGGGCGATAACTTTAAGGCCTTTAACTATTTTATGGTGGATAATTTCCCTATGTATAATAAGTTTCGGGCAGTAAGTATGGCGCTTTCCGCTGCGCAGGTTTTGGCCGCACTTTTGGCCATTTTAGGATTGCAAGGATTCTTTAATTTAGAAGATACAGCCAAGCGAGAAAAGCTACTTTATCTAGCCACTGGAATTACAGCAGGTTTAGCTGTTTTTGCTCTCGCTTATAGTTTTGTGGGCGACCTCTCTGCTCCCAATGATGCTCGCCTAGAGGCTATGGTAGCTCAGGCGCCTCAGTGGGCCGAGTACTTAGAAGCCCTAAAAGAAGATCGGGCGAGCTTGATGCGTGCCGATGCGCTTCGCTCTTTGGTCTTTGTGCTCTTAGCAGCCGGAAGCCTTTGGGCCTTTAATAGAGGTTACTTTAAGGAGAAATTGATTGCCGTAGCGGCTTTGGTCCTTTTGAGCTTGATCGATTTGGTGGGCGTAGACCTCAATTATGTCAATAAGGAAAGCTTCCAACGTAAAAAAGATGTCGCTAGCGCTCCACCCATGACAAAAGCCGATCAGCAGGTGCTCGCTGATAAAGACCCCCACTTCCGTGTTTTTGACCTGATTGCTGGCGCCCGCCGTGGTGGCTCTCCCTCTAATTCTTTTGCCAACTCAGAAGGGGCCTATTTCCATAAGGTGATCGGAGGCTATCATGCCGCCAAACCCATCTTGTTGCAAGAAATAGTAGAGGGCTATTTTAATAGCAATGAAATTTTGACCGATAAGCGGCATTTACTCGAAATGCTGAATGTGAAATACGTCATGCAAAGCCCCGAAAATGCGGTCCAAATTGCTAACTTAGGAAATGCTTGGTTTGTGGATCAGGTCAAGCAGCTGGAAGATGCCGATGCCGTTTATACCGCCTTGGCTACCTTTAACCCCAGAGTGGAGGCGATCACGACAAAAGCTAATGCAGCTTATCTGGATGGCTTAGCGAATACAGCAAGCTCTGGAGATTATATTCGCCTAACGGCTTATCATCCAGAAAAACTCGTCTATGAGTCGCAGGCCCAAAACGAGCGCTTTGCCGTCTTTTCCGAAATCT
The DNA here is from genome assembly GCF_027594745.1 of Saprospira grandis. Classification (NCBI taxonomy): domain Bacteria; kingdom Pseudomonadati; phylum Bacteroidota; class Saprospiria; order Saprospirales; family Saprospiraceae; genus Saprospira; species Saprospira grandis. Next base: position 2,813,957 of record NZ_CP110854.1, read on the forward strand.
ATTATCCCGCTAGTAAGGGCTGGCATCTCTACATTGATGGACAAAGAGCAGATCAAGATTTTATTAAGGTGAATTATCTGTTGCGTGGGGCCAGAATTCCCGCAGGCCAACATAAAATCGAAATGGTTTTTGAACCTAATTCTTACCATACTGGCGAAACTGTGGCCCTAATTAGCTCTTTGCTGATTCTTTTGGCCCTTTTGGGCACCGGCTTTATAGCTTATCGCCAAGCTCAACTTAAAGCCGAAGAAAGTATGATCTAATAGCCTTAGATGGTACAAATTTAGGCCTCTACGCTGAAGCGTAGAGGCCTATTCTTTTGCGGTCTAGCAGGCCCGAAGGGCCGCAGGCTGAGGGATGGATAGCAGTGGCCGAAGGCCAGACCGAGCTTTTTGAGCAAAGCGAAAAAAGCGATGGGCCGAGCAGACCTGCGAGCTGCGGTACAGCCCGACCCAGCCGAAGGCTGGGGCAGCCCCAAAAAAATATCAAAAACTAAATCCTATTGCCCTTGCTTAAAATAAAAATCATCCTCAATAGAAGAGAGCTCCCAAGGAATTTGCACGCCCTCAGAGGCCTTGCGAACATTTCTGCGAACCCTTTTGAAAATGTCTTCTAACTGAATATTGGACTGCCGCATCTGCGCCAATAATTCCTCCACATAAAGGCTGTGCTCCCCCTTGGGGTTGTTTTTGGCCACCGCCCCCGGAGAGGTCGAAAAGGCAATGAAGGAGTTGTAAGGGGCCGAGTTGATAGAGGCCAAACCGTTGTGGGTGTTGCGGCTGGATTTAAACTCTTTTTTGTAGGGGTTGTCTCGACAAGCATCCAAAATGACAATGTTCAATTCATTGCCCGCATAGTCCATTTCCACCAAAACACGACCCAAATCTACCGACTCAAATTCAATGTCTTGGGCCTTGCGAATATCGGCATTCACAGGCACCAAATAGTTGCGCCCATCGGCCTGCAAACCATGGCCCGTATAGAAAAATAGCCCAACACCGCCCTCTTCCTTGAGCTTTTGACCAAAATCTCGAATCGCCCGCTTCATGTCTTCCTGCTTGGCATTGGTGTAGAGCATGACCTCAAATCCAGAACGCTGCAGCTCCTCCGCCATCGCCAAAGCATCCGACTGCGGGTTTTTTAAAGGCTTATGCTTGTAGGTCGAGTTGCCAAAAACTAGAGCCAAACGCTTCTTCCCCTTAGGGATATTGCTCAAAGCAGGCAAAACCAAACCCTTAATATCACTGGGGTCCAGCTTGTTTTCTGCAAAAGGATCGCTGGCCTTGCTCTCGGTTTTTGGCTCCTCTTTTACTAAGGTCGAAATCGTCTCAAATTGCCCATTATTCCAGCGAACTCTAGCGGTAGACCCATCGGCATAGGTATAAATTCCCTCCCCAACAATCTGGTTGTTCTTAAAAATACCACTAAAACTCTCGCCATTGGCCCATTTGTAGGTCCCTTCTCCCTCTCGCCAATTATTGGCATATTCGCCAATGTATTGCTCCCCATTTACATGAAAAAAATGTCCGTAACCATGCCGCTTATTGGCCCTAAATTGCCCCTTATAAACATTGCCGTTTTTAAAGGTATAATTGCCCCGGCCATGCATCTGGCTCTCCTTAAATTCTCCAATGTACTTATCGCCATTGTCAAAAATAAAACGCCCTTTACCGTTCTCACAATCGCCAACGGTACAGCCTTTTTCTTGGGCCAAAAGGAAAAAAGGCAGAAAAAATAAGCTCAAAAGTAGTGTGTGTTTCATAGTAGCTGCAATTTGCAAAATAATCATAAAGGGGGGCTTCCCGCAGCCCTTTTTAGCGGGGCTGCGGGCGCTATGCTGCGGGGCTCGCTATTCGCTCGGCCCTTCAGCGCTAGCGCGCCTCGGTCTACCCCTTTGGGGCACCCACTCCGCAGCGCTAAGCCATTTGGCCCTGCGGGCCAGGCGGCTTCGCCGCCCAATAGACCAAAATCGGGCCAAGGGAATTTAACTTATTAAATATAGTTTAAAGTGATCTGCCCCCTTCTTTATTTAAGAATAAGCCCTTAGATTGATTCTAAATAATGAAATCAATGTCTAAATATACAACAACTTCTTACCTCATAGAGGGTATGTCCTGCGGGGCCTGTGCCCAAAGTGCAGAAAAAATTCTCTCTCGTCAAAAAGAACTCAGCCGAGTATCGGTCAATTATGCCAGCAAAAAGGTCCAAATTACCGCAGAGCAACCGCCAGATTTAGAGCAGCTCAATGCCGCCCTCAAAAAAGCAGGCTTTCAGTTGCTGCCCTCCGCTCCCGATCAAAGAGCAGTAGCCCGAGAACGGGCCAAAAAGAAACAAAAACAAAGTTTCCGCCAATTGCTCTTGGCCAGTTTGTTTGCCCTGCCTCTTTTTGTTGTCTCTATGCTGATGCCGCCTTTTGCAGGCGATAATTACCTCATGCTATTTTGGGCCTCCATGATTTTGTTTGGCCCCGGACGACAGTTTTTTGTCAAGGCTTGGCAACAACTGAAAGTAGGCCAATCTAATATGGATACTTTGGTGGCCCTAGGCACAGGAACGGCCTATGTATATAGTTTGGTCGCTACTTTTTTGCCCAATTGGTGGAGCAGCCAAGGCCTTAGCCCTCATGTTTATTTTGAAACAGCCGGCCTGCTGCAAACCTTTATCCTTTTGGGCCGCTATTTAGAAGGCCGAGCCAAGGCCAAAGCTTCTAAAGCCTTAGATGCCCTCTTAGATTTACAACCCCCTACGGTCCAAATTTGGCAGCATGAAATCTGGACCGAAATGCCCCTAGCCGCAGCCCAAGCCGGCGACCGCCTGCTCATCCGCCCTGGCGAACAAATTCCTCTAGATGCTACTATCCTCGAAGGCGAATCTGAGGTGGATGAACAGCTGTTGACTGGAGAATCTCTGCCCCAACACAAACTAGTCGGTGCCCCCATTTGGGCGGGCACACTCAACCAAACGGGCCGCTTGGTAGTAGAGGCCAAAAAAGGAGCCGACCAAAGCCGTTTGGCCCAAATTATTGAACTGGTCGAAACAGCCCAAAGCTCTAAGGCCCCCATTCAAAAATTGGTGGATAAGATTTCAGGGATTTTTGTGCCTGTTATTTTGGTTTTGGCCCTGCTTACCGCCTTAATTTGGTTCTTTTTTGGACCCGCACCTATCTGGAGCCATGCGCTAAATAATATGGTGGCTGTTTTGGTCATTGCTTGTCCCTGCGCCCTAGGATTAGCTACTCCTATGGCCATTATGCTAGGCATTGGCCGAGGGGCCAAGTTGGGTTTGCTGCTCAAAGGGGCCGAGAGTCTAGAAGCCGCCCAAGCTATCGATGCCTTTGTCTTTGATAAAACGGGTAGCCTTACCGAGGGCCAAATGAAACTCCAAGCAGAAGAATGGCGCCAATCTATGGCTCACTATTGGCCCGCCCTTTATGCTTTGGAAGAAAATTCAGAACATCCATTAGCCAAGGCTTTGCTAAACTTGAGCGAGCGCCCCAGCCATTTACCAAAGGTAGACCGCTTTCAGGCCCGCTCTGGCCGAGGCGTTTTGGGCCAGATTGCTGGACAAACTTATGCGGTGGGCAATCGCCAGTTATTAGTAGAGCAAGGGCTTGATCCTAAGGATTTAGCCCATGGACCCTGGCAAGCCTGGGAGGCCGAAGGCCAATCGGTCCTCTTTTTTGCCGTAGAACGGCAGCTCATTGCCGCCTTTGCCTTCTCCGATGTATTAAGAGATGGGGCCAAGGAAACGGTAGCGGCCCTACAAGCTCGTGGCATCAAGACCTATATGTTGAGTGGGGACCAAAAAGTGGTGGTGGACCGCCTAGCCAATGAGTTAGGCATTGCCCATGCCCAAGCGGAACTCTTACCTGAAGATAAAATCAATTTCATTAAGGAGCTGCAGGCTCAAGGACTAAGGGTGGCTATGCTCGGAGATGGCCTAAATGATGCCCCCGCTTTGGCCCAAGCCGATTTAGGAGTATCCCTAAATGCAGGAACAGGAGTGGCCCTAGAAGCTGCAGAAGCCTTGTTGCTCAAGAATGAACCCTGGCAGCTCATTCAACTACTCGATTTGGGCCAAGCCAGTATGAAAATTTTGCGACAGAATTTATTCTGGGCCTTTGCCTATAATTTGCTGGGGATACCTATTGCAGCGGGCTTACTTTATCCTTTTACGGGCTATTTGTTAGATCCTATGCTGGCCGGTGCCGCTATGGCTTTTAGTTCGGTTTCGGTAGTGCTCAATAGTTTGCGCCTGCTCTCTTGGCCCATTTCCAAAATGTCTGCCTAGCCTTACTGCTGTTAGAGCGGTATTCGTCGCTACGCTCCTCATGCGTTTTCATAACCCGCCCACCCACCCCTCTGCGGGATTCCCTAAGGAATCCCTTGGGGGAGGCTGGGCCATTTTGCAGCAGACAGGCGGCGAAGCCGCCGCAGGCCTAGCGCTGCGGAGTGGGTGGCGCAGAGCGCCAGACCAAGGCAGCTTGCTGCCGAAGGGCCGAGCGAACAGCGAGCTGCGAAACGTAGCGCCGCAGCTCTGCTGCGGAGGCCCAAAAACCTCAAAATAAGTCGCTCAACAAAAGCGGCTTTTGCCGAACAAGCCTTATATTTGCGCCCAAATTCTATTGCAAAACCGCTCATCGAGCTGCAGAATATATACTAAACATGAAAATCTCACTTAACTGGTTGAAGCGTTACCTAAGCTGCGACCTATCTCTAGATAAAATTAGCGAAAGACTGACCGATATTGGATTAGAAGTAGATGGAGTAGAAACCACGGAAACAATTCCAGGTAGTTTGCAAGGGCTAGTTGTTGGCTATGTAGAAAGCTGCGAAAAGCATCCGGATGCCGATAAACTTTCTCTTACTCAAGTGAATGTAGGAGCCGAAGAACTACTTCCCATTGTCTGCGGAGCACCCAATGTAGCCCAAGGGCAAAAAGTAGTTGTGGCCACTGTGGGGACCACCCTCTATCCCGAAAAAGGCGATGCCTTCAAAATTAAAAAAGGAAAAATCCGTGGTCAAGTTTCTATGGGCATGATCTGCGCCGAGGATGAAATTGGTCTAGGCCAATCTCATGCGGGCATTATGGTTTTGGACCAAGATGCGCCTGTTGGTAGCCCCATGGCGGATTATATCAACAGCCTTGGAGGCTATAAGGGCAAAAAAGCCGAAACCGACGCCCTCATTGAAATCGGTTTGACCCCCAACCGTTCAGATGCGACTAGCCACTATGGTGTTGCTTTTGACCTAGCTGCCGCCCTTAACTTTGAAGAGGAGGGAAGCGCCAAACTAGAACTACCTGCTGTAACAGACTTTGCCCTAGGTACCTCAAAATTGGCCATGGGACTAGAGGTAAAAGCAACAGAAAAAGTGCTTCGCTATTCGGGCTTAGTCATTGAAGGAATAAAGGTTCAGGACTCTCCCGAATGGTTGCAGCAACATCTTAAAGCCATTGGCATTCAGCCAACTAACAATATCGTAGATATTACCAATTTCGTTTTGCATGAAATGGGCCAGCCCTTGCATGCTTTTGATTACGATCAGATTAAAGGCGCGAAAATTCAACTAGACTGCCTAGCCGCCGATACGCCCTTTTTGGCCCTAGATGGCCAAGAATATTCATTGCGCGCCGAGGATCTCATGATCTGTGATGCAGAAGGCCAAGCCCTTTGCATGGCTGGCGTTTATGGGGGAAAAGATTCTGGCGTGAGCGAAAAAACCGTAAACATCTTCTTGGAATCGGCTTGTTTTGATGCTCAAAGCATCCGCCAATCGAGCATGAAGCATAATTTGCGGACCGATGCCGCCACTCGCTTTGAGAAAGGCAGCGACCCCAATGCTACTATCTATGCGCTTCAACGTGCCGCCCTTTTGATTAAAGAGTTGGCCGGTGGAGAATTTGGCAGCGAATTGATGGATTACTATCCTCAGCCCGTCGCCCGCCCAGAAGTAAAACTACGCTACAAGCGCCTTAATGGCTTGATTGGGGTAGAATTGCCCAAAGCCGAGGTCAAAAGAGTATTGGCCCTTCTAGATATGCCTATTGTCTCTGAAGATGAAGAGCAACTCATTGTTGCCGTACCCACCAACAAGACCGATGTCTTGAGAGAAGTGGATATCATTGAGGAAATTCTCCGCATCTATGGATTCAACAAGGTGCCCAACTCAGATAAAGTAGCTTATAATCTTAGCTTTCCCAAAAAGCCAGAGAGCCTAAAACTCCGCCATCGCTTGGCCGAAAACCTAGCCGCCGCAGGCTATACCGAAATGATGGCCCTCTCGCTTTCTAAAAATAGCTATTACGAAACCCTCTACCCCATTGCTACAGAGCAATTGGTAGAAATTCACAATACCTCTAATCAAGAGCTGAGCCTCATGCGCCCCTCTATGCTCATGGGCGGCCTAGAAGCCATTTTGCACAACCAAAATCGCCAACAAGATAACCTCCGCTTTTTTGAGTTTGGCAAAACTTACCGCAGAGATGAACAAGGCGCTTTTGTAGAAACCGAACGCCTAGCTTTCTTCCTCACCGGAAAAAAACAAGAGGAAAGCTGGTTGCAGCCTCAAACCGAATTGAGCTACTACGACCTCAAAGCAGTGGTGGAAAATAGCCTAGCCAAATTGGGCATTGACCTCAACGCCCGCAATATCCAACAGCAAGTTATCGAGGATGAAAAACCTTGGGCCTACGCCCTCCAAGCCAATATTCGCCTAGGCAAAACCGCCGACGAACTATTGGTTATGGGCCGAGTAGACCCCGAACTCCTCTATGAATTCGGCATCAAAAAACCCGTCTACTTTGCTAGCCTCAATTGGGAAACCCTCATGAAGGTAGTGGCCAAGAAAAAGGTCAAATATCAACCCATTAGCAAGTTCCCCGCTATGCGTAGAGACCTCGCTTTAGTCGTGGATAAGGCTGTTCGCTTTACTGAAATTGTAAAAATTGCAGAAAAGCAGGCAAAAAAATGGCTAAAAGCTGTAAATTTATTCGATATTTATGAAAATGAAAGCCAACTCGGAGAAGGCAAAAAGTCTTATTCTGTTAGCTTCATTTTTCTAGATGAAAATAAAACCTTGAAAGATAAAGAGGTGGATAAGGTGATGCAACAGCTTATGCAGCAGTACGAAAAACAACTGCAAGCGCTCATTCGCCGCTAAACCTCCTAGCCTTATCATTATGAGTCTTTTAGACGAGAAATTAAGCGAAGTTCTACAAAAAGTTCAGCTCTTGTTGCAAGAAAACCAATTGCAAAAACAAGAGCTGCAGCGCCTTCGTCTACAAAACGAAGAACTTCGGGCCCAACAAGACCAACTGCAAGAAAAATTGCAGGCCCAATCGGCCCAAAATGCTGCCCAACAACAACTTCAATCACAGGTTTCGAAATATATAGAGGATATTGATTCTGCCATTGAATGGCTGAAAGCACTCGATTAAACTATGTCGAAAGAAAATCTCCATAGCATCAAAGTAGAAATAGCCGGACGTAGCTACCCGCTTTTTGTAACCGACAAAGAGCGAGAGGCCGTCCTGTTGCTCGGAGAAAAAATTAACGAAGAGATTAACGATCTGCATGCTCGCTATGCCAATAGCCTAGTTAAACAGGATATTATGGCCATGCTATTACTTACCTACGGCAAAAAAATGCAAGAATTAGAAGAAAGTACTAGCCTGCCCTCCATAGAAGATAAAATCAATCAACTCCAAAATCTTTTATCCGAAATCCCCCTTGAAGATTAAGCACTTTTTGTAAAATTTCCCTTGTCTAAAAGTTTGTACCGCATTTTGTTGCCCAGCTCGCTGGGCCCTACATACTTTTACTATTCTTTTTAAATTATAACGACAATGGAAATCATCATAGCCCTTTTGGGCCTTGCCATCGGTTCCGGCCTAGGGTACTACCTCGGTACTAAGGTCCTGAACAAAACGGTGCGCGACAAAGAAGAGGACCTGGAATCTAGAATCCAAGATATCCTCCAACAAGCTAAAGATAAAAAAGCCGAGGCCGAAGCCGACGCCCGCCAAGCCGCTTCCAAAATTATTGAGGACGCTAAACGCAATGGCGAAAATATTAAACGCAAGAAAATTAAAGAGGCTAAAGATCTCTACAATAAAAAGAAATCTGAATTTGATGCCAAGGCTAACCGCCGAGACCAACAACTGAAAAATGCCGAGAATAAGGCTAAGGAAAAAGAAAATCAACTCCGCCAAGAAGAAGGAAAACTTAAAAAGGAGGCCGAGACAAATGCTCAACTCCGCCAACAACTAGAACAGAAAATTCAAGATACTACCGCCAAAGCAGAAGCTATGGCCCAGCAAGAAGAACAGTTCCGATTTGCACTCGAAAAAGTCGCCAAAATGTCGGCCCAAGAAGCTAAAGAAGAACTGATCAAAAATATGCGCGATAAGGCCGAATCCGAAGCTATCGCCCTGGTGAAAGACCGTATCGAAGAAGCTAAGTTAACCGCTAATAAGGAAGCCAAAAAGATTGTGATCCAAACCATTCAAAGAATGGCCGCAGAACACACAATCGAAAATACCGTTTCTGTCTTCCACCTCGATTCAGATGACCTCAAAGGCCAAATTATCGGTAGAGAAGGCCGAAATATCCGTACCCTAGAAGCCGCTACCGGCGTAGAGGTGATCGTAGACGATACCCCCGAAGCCATCATTATCTCTAGCTTCGACCCCGTCCGCCGTGAGGTTTGCCGCCTCTCTTTACAACGACTCGTTGCCGACGGACGTATCCACCCCGCTCGCATCGAAGAAGTAGTGGCCAAAACACGCAAGCAAATCGAAGAGCAGATTATGGAAATCGGTCAACGTACCGTAATTGACCTCAATATCCACGGTATGCAACCCCAACTTATTCGTATGGTGGGCCGCATGCGCTTCCGCTCTTCTTATGGCCAAAACCTACTCAAACACTCTATCGAAACCGCTAAGCTTTGCGCTACTATGGCCGCCGAATTAGGCCTCTCTCCCCGAGAAGTCAAAATGGCCAAAAGAGCCGGACTCCTACACGATATCGGAAAAGTATCTGAGGAGGAAACCGAACTCTCGCACGCTATCCTCGGTATGAAGCTTTGCGAAAAACATGGCGAAAAAGCGCCCGTGATTAACGCCGTTGGTGCCCACCACGATGAGGTCGAAATGAAGTTTATTATCTCGCCCATTATCCAAGCTTGTGATGCCATTTCTGGGGCCCGCCCTGGCGCCCGCCGAGAAATTCTCGAAAGCTATATCCAACGAATCAACGAACTGGAACAACGCGCGCTCTCTTATGATGGCGTCCAAAAAGTTTATGCTATGCAAGCCGGCCGCGAACTCCGCGTGATCGTAGAAGCCGATAAGGTGAGCGACCAAAAAGCCGACGAACTGTCTTTCCTCATCTCTCAGCAGATCCAAAACGAAATGCAGTACCCCGGCCAAATTAAAATTACGGTGATCCGTGAAAAACGTGCCGTGGCTTTCGCCCGCTAATAAGTAGCTTTTGCTATATCGCCCCTCCGCATTTTGTGGAGGGGCTTTTTTTTGCCTTTTTTTGGGGCCCGCGGCCAGCTCGGCAAAGCCGAGCTGGCCGCCGCTATGCTGCGCCGCTCGCAGGTCTGCTCGGCCCTGCAGCCGCCTGCGGCGGCTTGGGTCTGGCCCTGCGGGCCACGGCTGCGCAGCGCTGGGCCGCTCATCTTTTGTACTTTCTCTATAGGCTCTGCTTCGGCCCCCTTGGCCCAAAAGCCAATTTTATAGGCCTGTGCATCAGAAGAAAGCATAGAGGGCTGCCCCCCGCTTAATGTTAGGAGCAATTTCTCCCCCTATACAGCTCATCGCAAGGCAGAAGCAAGGGAGGGCTAGGGCTAATCTCCTGGACCAAGAGCAGGCGGCGAAGCCGCCTGCAAAGGGCCGAAGGCCCAAGGCTGAGGGGCTGTAGCAGGGCCGCCAAAGGCGGCAGACCAAAGCGGCTTTTGCCGCTGCAGGGCCGAGCAAACCTGCGAGCTGCGCAATGGCCCGACCCGCCCAAAGGGCGGGGCAGCCCAAAAAAAACAACTGCAGAATCTCCCTCTCCCAAAATTATCGCCCGCTTTAACCTCTAGTTAATAGTAGCTTAGTATCTTGAGTTCACTATCTTAGTCAAAATCACAAGCACCCACCATAAAATAATTGCGATGAAAAAACTTCTCCTCGGCCTCCTGCTCTTGCCTCTCGGCCTAGCCAGCCAAAGCCTTACCGACGATTTTAGCGATGGCGACTTTACTAGCAATCCTAGCTGGACCGGTGATCAAGCCCAATATACCATCAATGCTAACAATGAATTAGCGATTAATGACCTCGGCAATACTGGCAATAGCAGCCTGTATGTGGGCGCCAATATGCAAGATAGTACCGTTTGGGAGTTCCTGATAAAAACAAACCTGACAACCTCTGGACCCTCTAGCTCTAATAAGGTACGCGTCTATCTCCAAATTGATCAAGCCGATGTTAACGCTAACCTCAATGGCTACTATCTGGAGTTTGGCGAAAGTGGCAGCAATGACGCCCTAGAGCTTTACCGAATTACAAACGGCTCTTCCTCTAGCCTGATCCGAGGAACAGATGGCCAAATGGCCGGCCCTAGCCATAATGTCCGTGTCCGCATTAGCCGAGATAATGCCGGCAACTGGGAGCTAAGCGCCGATTATAGCGGAGGTACTAACTTCGTCTCGGAAGGAACCACCCAAGATAATAGCCATAATGCAGGCAGCTTCTTTGCTATCCGCACGTATTATTCTTCTACCCAAGGCGACCGCTTTTCCTATGACGATATTTCAATTTCGCCCCTTTTTGTGGACCAACAAGCGCCCAGCCTGCTCTCGGCCTCTGCCGCCTCAGCAACTACTGTAGCAGTGCTTTTTGATGAGGCCCTAGACCCCACAACAGCCAATAATGCCGCTAACTATAGCCTGAATAATGGCCTGACCGTCTCCGCTGCTCAACTCGATGCCCAAAACCCCAATCAGGTGAACCTGACGGTAAGCAGCATGCAGTCGCAAACGAGCTATCAGCTAAGCGTGAATAATGTGGAGGACCTATCGGGTAATGCCCTGAGCAACCAAAGCACTACCTTTACTTATGTTCAGTTGGTCACCCCCGCTTATCAAGATCTCATCTTTAATGAACTGATGATCGATCCCTCTCCCGTAGTCAATTTACCCGAAGCCGAGTTTATCGAAATCTATAACCGAGGCACAGGAGCCGTGGATCTCAGCAATTATGAGCTGATCCACCGCAGCGCTAGCAGCGGTACCGAAACTAGCCGCAACCTAGCCAATTATATCCTCTTGCCCAATGAATACCTGATCCTGCACAATGATGCGGCCTATACAACGGCTAGCAATCAACAGCAAATAGCAGGCTTTCCCTCTCTAAATAATACCAGCGCCTACCTGCTGCTCAAAACGCCCGCTGGCCAATTGGTCGATAGCATTTTGTATAGCAACGATTGGTACCAAGATGATAATAAAGATGCCGGCGGCTGGACCCTAGAGCTAATCAATCCCAATTTGGTCTGTAAAGGCGGCAATAACTGGATCGCCTCCAATGATCTTAATGGCGGAACCCCAGGCGCCCCCAATTCGGTCCTAGACAATACCGTAGATACTACAGCCCCAGTCATTCTTCAAGCCCGTCAGGCTTCTGTGAATCAAGCGGTTTTGGTCTTCGATGATATTTTAGATGCCCTAGCGGCCACGGATATCGCTAACTATAGTATAGATAATGGCCTGAATGTCGTTTTTGCCCAGCTCTTGGACCAATATACCGTTGAGCTGACCTTTAATAGCAATATGCAAAGCCAAAATACCTATAGCATTACAGCCAATAATGTGGGCGACTGTGTAGGCAATCTGGCCAATAGAACGGCTAGCTTTGTCTATTATGAAGTGGAAGCTGCCGAACATTATGATATCCTAATCAACGAAATCTTGGCCGATGCCTCTCCCTCCGTAGGCTTGCCAGAACTCGAGTTTGTAGAGCTTTATAACCGCTCCAATAAGTATATCAATCTCCTTAATTATCGCTTTAGCGATGGGACAAGTAGCCGAGATGCCGTCTTTCCCTTCTATATCTTGGCCCCCGGCGAATATCTCATCATTAGCGGAGAAGAACAGGGCCAGTCTTATAGCAGTTTTGGCCCAACAATCACATTCACGAGCTTTCCAGACCTCAACGCTGGGGGAGAGCTCATTAGCCTGAGTGCCGCAAACGGAAATATTATTGATGCCGTAGACTTTAGCTCCGACTGGTATAGCGAAAGCAGCAAGGCCGATGGTGGCTGGACCCTCGAACGCATCAATCCTAACCGCCCCTGCGAGGGCGCTAGCAACTGGATGGGCTCTATCGCTCAACCGCCTAATTATGCTACGGTTGGGGGAACGCCCGGACAAGAAAATTCGGTCTACCAAGATAATCCCGACCAATTCGCTCCCGACCTTATCCGCGCCTATCCTTTTGGGGCCAGTATTGCCGCCAATGGCGATAGCATCCGCCTCTTTTTCTCCGAGGCTTTGGATGATAGCACGGCCGTTAACTTGGCCAACTTTAGTCTGGATAATGGCCTGATGGTCCAAGAGGCCTATCTGGAAGCCCCCAATTACAATACTTTGGTCATTGTTACCGATCAAGGACTAAGCGCTAATACGATTTATACCATTAGCCTAACCAATGGCCTGACCGATTGCGTAGGCAACCCCATTGGCCTGATCAATAGTACCCAGTTTGCCCTGCCCCAAAGCATTGCCGCTGGCGATCTCCAACTTAATGAGGTCCTTTTCAATCCCGCTACGGGCGGTAGCGATTTTGTAGAAATCTATAACGCCTCGGAGAAGGTGCTCAACCTAGGCGACCTCTGGATTGCCAACACCACCGAAGAAAGTACTTTGCTGGATGATGCCAATCGAGTAGTGGGCAATTTGCTCATTTTCCCTGGCAGTTATGCGGTACTCACTGAGGGAGCCGCCGCTCTGGCCCGCCAATATGCCCGCCCAGTAGGCCAACCCACTCCCGATTTAAGCAAGATGCTCGAAACAGACCTGCCTGCTTATAATGATGATGAAGGAACGGTTTTAATCTATAGCGTGACGAATAATCAGGCGGTCTTTGTGGACCAATTTGATTATTCTGAGGATTTCCATAATGAATTGCTCGATGAGGTGGATGGCGTTTCTCTAGAACGCATCGATCTAAATGCGCCTACCAACGATCCTAATAACTGGCATTCGGCTGCGCAGGCCGCTAGCTTTGCCACCCCAACTTATGAGAATAGTAGCGCTTTGCGCAATGAGGTCTTGGGCCAAGAATTACTAGAGTTGCCCAATACCACCTTCTCGCCTGATGGCGACGGCTTTGAGGATTTTCTATTGATTAACTATAGTTTGCCCGCTCCCGATTATGTGGCAGAGGTGGCCGTCTATGATGCAAATGGCCGCTTTATTAAGCAGTTGGTGCAAAGCGAAAGCCTCTTGCAAGAGGGCTTTTTGCAATGGGATGGCAGCAATGAAGCCGGCGAAAAGGCCCTGGTGGGTCCCTATATCATTCTGGCCAAGTTGGTTTCTCCCTCTGGAGACACAAAAGTGGAAAAGAAGACTTGTGTGCTGGCCGCCAAGTTTTAATCCCTAAGCAAAACGAGCCGTTTAGGCGCTAGTTTTAGATAAGCAATTAGTCATTTCGATGGCTAGTTGCTTATTTTTTTGGGGCCCGCGGCCGACTAGGCTTCGCCTAGGTCGGCCGCCGCTATGCTGCGGGGCTCGCAGGTCTGCTCGGCCCTGCGCTTTTTTTCGCTTTGCTCAAAAAAAGCTGGGTCTGGCCTTCGGCCACCCGCTCCGCAGCGCTGGGCCAATGCCCGCCTGGCCCATAAAAAAAGGCTGGGCAAAAAATAGCCGATTTATGCTTATTGCTAAGGAGTAAAGCGGGCTGTACTGCCGTTTTGGAGCAAGCTGAAAATAAAAATCCCCTCGCAAGGAGGGGATAGTAAAAGTAATGATAAACGCCTGTTTGTTAGTTAGTGCCAGGGGCTTCATCATCTTCCAAAACTTCAACTTCTACCTTAGCAGAGCTGTTTTCGGAATTTTCCAAGACCAAGAGGCGATGCCCAAGCGGTAGCTGTAGGCGAGCATTTTGGCTATTTTGTAGGCGATAAACTTGATCGGGGGTATCTGCCGAATTAGCTACAGTATAATACTGAAGGTTGTCTCCTTCTAGTAGCTGTAGGCGAATCGTTTCTCCACCCGCAAGCAAGCCCTCTAGCTTGACGACTCGGCTTTGGGGGGCAAGATCAAATTCAAAGAGGTCGTAGTTTTCTTCTTCCTCGCTATTGTTGTTGCTGCTGCTTGAGCGGCGACGGAAATACTTCAGTTCGTAGAAGTTGGTCACTCGGTGCAGTTCTCTGTAGTAGTGCCCAATTAGGCGACCAAAGGCCCCAAAGAGTACGGTGGCCAATTCCTTACGCAAGGCCTCTAGGCTGGCAGAGTGAATGCTTTTTTGGCCCTCATTTCCTTGCTGTTCTTGGCGCAAAAGCTCTAGCTGCTGCCCAAAAGCAAGGATGTCTCCGCCCAATGTTCCCAGTTGCGGGTCCATGCTAAGGGCTTCTCCCAAGGTCATTACAGCTTCAATACGCATTTCATAAGCTCCTTTCTGGAAAGGGGCGCGGCCATTAGGCAACAAAGATTGATACTGATTGCTTCTGTCATCATAAATCATCTGAATCTCTACATCCCATCGACGGATTTTCTCGCTAGAAAGCAAGGCCGTCATATTTGTAAAATCAAGCGTCTTTAGACGGTAAGCATTGATTTGGAGTGTCTTTGCTCGATACTGCCGAACAAAGTTGCTATAGGCGGGCTGCACAAAGGTCAAGATGTCTTGAATGACCGCATCATTCGGGGCTTCTGCAATAAGTTTGTGAATGTGGTCCGTAGACATCAGGTACATTTTCTTTAAGCTGCTTTGAGTAGAGCTATTGACGAAGTTCTCAATCTTGCTCCAGTCTTCTTGATATCCCATAAGTTTTGTGTTTAAATGGGGTTAATGAATTATTTACGTTATAAAACTAGGGATATACTTTTAAAATGTCAAGCCTTTTGCCAAAAAAATATAACTTTTTAACATTTGCTGTTTACGCAGACCTATTTTTTGTAGTTGATCAACTAAATTTAATACTGTACTATAATAGAACAGTTGTTTTGGGGCAAGAGCTGAATGACAGCAGGGAAAAAGCTAATGTTTAGCGCTACTCTGCAGTTTACAAATAGCCTGGGCATAGCGCCCGCCTCACTCTGCAGATACATAATGAGCAGAAACAGTTGTTTAGAGCTAATCTGCAGTTGCAAAACGTCTCTGGCGTGACGCCGGAGCTAATCTGCAGTTGCAAAATGTCTCTGGCGTGGCGCCAGAGCTAATCTGCAGTTGCAAAACGCCTCTGGCGTGGCGCCGGAGCTAATCTGCAGTTGCAAAACGCCTCTGGCGTGGCGCCGGAGCTAATCTGCAGTTGCAAAACGCCTCTGGCGTGGCGCCAGAGCTAATCTGCAGTTGCAAAACGCCTCTGGCGTGGCGCCGGAGCTAATTTGCAGTTTACAAACTCCTCCGGGCATATCTATAATGTCCTATCTTTTTTTTCTGGACCGACCCTACTACAGTTTAGAGATAGGCGCTTAGCAGCGAAATATGGAAGACGGCTGTATTTTGGGGCTAAATATCCTGTAGCCCAAATGGCCTAGCGATGTGCAGCAGTGGCCGTTAGGCCAGACCAAGCGGGCGAAGCCCGCGCAGGGCCGAGCGAACAGCGAGCTGCGAAACGTAGCGCCGCAAGGCGAAGCCGCAGCGGAGGCCCCAAAAAAACAACTAAATAAAAGCGTTTTTAAATAGGAGAGGGGCGAAAGAGAAAAGAGATAAAACTTGCAGAGCGGCTAGATTGGAACTATTTTAGCGCAAAGAGCAATATTCCCCCAACAACCCCATTAAAGTGAAAATACTATGTGGAAAAACTATCTTTATTTGGCCTTGGCCCTATTTATTTTGACCGCCTGCGATTCGGATAAGCCGAGCAGCAAACCTGCGGTATTGGTAGACACCGATAAGTCGGTTCAAAGAGGTGATCGTCCTATGTCTGAGGCAGAAGCGACAGCTATGGCGGTACAAACGGCGATTAAAGAAGGCTTGAGCAGTGGAAAAAGCTTTAAGGAAGCGATTCCGGGCTATCAATTTGGTATGCAAGCCGAGGATATCAAGAAGGCGCATAAGAAACTGGCCCGCAAAGGGAAAGTAGAGCGCTTTAAATCGGGTAGAAGTAGAGAAGAAGGGGCTTATGCCTATCAGTTGCCAGTGGCGGGAGAGGCCTTGCCTATTATTTTTGACTTTGAGTATAGCGAAGAGGCTGGGCTTTATGCAGGCAAGGGGCTAATTCGTTTGGAAGAGGGGCAAAATAGTACAGATGTCTTAAACGTAACGGCTGATTTGTTTAATGAATGGTATGGACAGCCTTCTTTTGAGCTGCCCGTACACAACTATTGTAAGCGTTATTTGTGGGTAGAAGGCAACCGTTTGGTTGATTTGGCCTGTGAGCTAGATGGCGTGCAAGTTCGCTTTTATAATCTAGAAGAAGGCATGCCTAATTTATTTGAGGAAAAAGGCAAAACGCCAGAAAAGTCAAAAGAAGAAATGGAATTACAACTAGAGGAAGAGCCTACTCCTTTGACGCAGTAGGATTTAGGCAAAATAGGATGAAAAAGGGCCGATGAGTTGAACTGACAACTTGTCGGTCTTTTGTTTTGTTAGCATCATTTTTGCCCTTAGAGGTTGATTTTTTAATTAAACAAAACAAGCATGAAAAAGCTATTATTTTTTGTATTGACACTATTTGCTGTACAAGCACAAGCACAAATTGGCCAAGGATTATTTGCTGGTGGAGGACTAGGGCTAACTGTAGAGAGTGGTAAGTCAGAATTTGGCAATCTAAGTGTTGAAGGACCTACAACAACGGGCTATTCTTTTGCTCCAAAAGTAGGGTACTTTTTTACGGACAATATTGGTGCAGGCCTAGAGCTTATGGTATCGGGTGTAAATACATCATTGGATGATGACAAAACAACCTCAACTATTGTAGGTGTGGGTGTATTTGGTCGTTATGCTATTGGTTTGGGTGAAGAGGAAAAGTTTGCCATTGTTGGAGATTTGAATCTTCGTTATATGAGCCAAACTGGAGAAACAAAAACAGGGAATGTTACTGTAGAAGCTGATCCTATTAACACTGTAGCTGTAGGAATTGCTCCTAGTTTGTTGTATTTCCCTACGCCTAAGATTGGTCTAGAAATGGGCTTGGGTAATATTATCTCTTATCAGAACCAAGTGGAAAAAGTCAATGGTGGTGATGATAAAATCATTAGCAATACTTTTGAGTTGTTTAATTTGAATAGCTTGAACCTAAACATTGGAGCGAGTTATTACTTCAATCGCTAGGATTAAGGACAAAAAAGAAGGGGCTGTCGGATCATCCGACAGCCCCTTTACTATATCTATATGGCCTTAGTTATCTTCTACTAGGCTTTTCACTTCTGCCAAAGCGGCGGGGATGCCCGCTGGATTCTTGCCACCTGCGGTAGCAAAGAAAGGCTGTCCGCCTCCGCCACCTTTGATATGTTTAGCGGCTTGCTTGATCCATTTGCCTGCATTCCAGCCTTTTTCTTGAGCTAGCTCTCTGCTCATAGAAATGGTGAGGCTAGCCTTTGCGCCATCAGCGGCGGCTAGAGCGACTACGGCTCTGGGCAGTTGTTGGCCAATCTCTTGGCAAATCTGCTTGATGGCATCTTTATCGGAAACCGAGAGCTGACCGCTCACGAGCTGCACATCGCCAATTTCTTGGGCTTGGGCCAAAAGATCTGCCTTTTCGGCTTGAGCTTGTTGGAGTAAGAGCTGTTCTAATTCCTTTTGTAGGGCTTTTTGGTCCTCAAGGAGCTTATCAATAACCGTCAAAAGTTTTTTAGGATTATTAAAGCGGCTTTTCACCTCTGCCAATTCTTGGCTTTCCTTGCGTAGGTACTCCTCGGCTACATCCGCAGTGAGGGCCACAATACGGCGTACACCTGCGGCTACAGAGCTTTCTTCCCGAATCTTAAATAGGCCAATTTTACCTGTGGCCGAAACATGGCAACCGCCACAAAGTTCTTTAGAATAGCTATCGTCAAAGGTAATTACCCGGACCTGATCGCTGTATTTTTCGCCAAATAGCATCATTGCGCCTTCTTCTTTGGCTTGCTCAATGGGCAAATCTCTTTGCTCCTTAAGGCTGATGTTTTCCCGAATCTTTTTATTGACCAAACGCTCTACCTCTACGATTTGCTCGGCAGTCATTTTCTCAAAATGAGAGAAATCGAAACGGAGCAAATCCGCATTGACCAAAGAGCCTTTTTGTTGTACATGATGGCTCAAGACTTGGCGCAAAGCGGCATGCAAAAGGTGCGTAGCCGAGTGGTTATTTTCGGTGAGTCGGCGTTTGGGGGCGTTAATCTCTGCCCGTACGACTTGGTCCAATTGCTCAGGCAACTTCGTCGTAATAGAAATGATGAGATCATTTTCTTTGAGCGTATTGATCACTGGGATTTTCTCCTCGCCAAAGTAGAGTAGGCCGGTATCGCCTACTTGTCCCCCGCCTTCAGGGTAGAAAGGCGTTTGTTCTAGGACCAATTGGTATTGGGTTTTCTTTTTCACCACCACTTTGCGGTACTTGAGCAAGCGACTTTGGCAGCTATCTTTTTCATAGCCTACAAAGTCGGTTTGTCCTTCTTCAAGGATCACCCAATCGGCTACATCTTTGGCGGCATCTGCTTGTGAGCGTTTTTTCTGCTCGGCCAAAGCGGCCTCGAATCCCTTGAGGTCTACGGTCCAGCCTTTCTCTTTGGCAATGAGCAAGCTCAAGTCAATAGGAAAACCAAAGGTATCAAAGAGTTCAAAGGCAGTTTCGCCGGGCAGCTCATTATTTTTGACCTCCAATTGCTCAATTCGCTTGAGTCCATTGGCTAAAGTGCGCAAGAAGGCCTCTTCTTCCGATTTCACCATTTTGCAAATGAAATCTTCTTGGGCGGCCAATTCTGGAAAGACCTCCTTAAACATTTCAGAAACCACGGGCACCAACAAATGGATCATGGGATCTTGGCGGTTAAGGAAGCTAAAATAATAGCGAACGGCTCGGCGCAGTACGCGGCGGACCACATAGCCGGCCCCAGTATTAGAGGGCAGTTGTCCGTCGGCAATCACCAAAGCCACGGCCCGAACATGGTCGGCAATAACGCGCATGGCAATATCGCTCAAGGCTTTGGGCGAATAATCGTCCTTATATTCAAAACCACTAAGGGCCTCAATCTTTTCGATAATGGGGCTAAAGAGGTCGGTGGTATAATTAGAGGTTTTATTTTGCAGCACCATACAAAGACGCTCTAGGCCCATGCCCGTATCAATATGTTTGTTTTTGAGCGGGACCAATTTGCCATCGGCCATGCGATTAAACTGCATAAAGACCAGGTTCCAAATCTCAATCACCATGGGGTCGTCCATATTCACCAGCTCCTTACCATCCTTAGCGGCCCGTTCTTCCTCCGAACGCAGGTCAATATGAATCTCGGCACAGGGGCCACAAGGTCCCTGATCGCCCATTTCCCAAAAATTATCTTTGCGGTCAAAGCGCAGGATGCGATCTTTGGGCACCCATTTCTCCCACATTTTTTCGGCCTCCTCATCGGCGGGGAGCTTATCTTCTTCATCGCCAGCAAAAACGGTAATATAAAGGCGTTCGGGGTCAATGCCATAGCGTTCTGTGAGCAGTTCCCAAGCCCAATCAATGGCTTCTTGCTTAAAGTAGTCGCCAAAAGACCAGTTGCCCAACATCTCAAAAAGAGTTTGGTGGTAGCTATCTCGGCCCACATCTTCCAAATCATTATGCTTGCCCGATACGCGCAAACACTTCTGGGTATCGGCAATTCTGGGCGAGGGGCTATCCTGATTGCCCAAAAAATAATCTTTAAACTGTGCCATGCCTGAGTTGATAAACATCAGGGTAGGGTCATTTTGGTTAACGACAGGAGCAGAGGCTACAATTTGGTGGCCCTTACTTTCAAAAAAGTCTAGAAACTCTTGTCGGATCGCTTTTGCTGTTTTCATAAACGCTCTAAAATACTAGTACTAAGTTTTCGGATTCAGATGATCTTTAGGATGATTTGGGGCTGCCCCTCGCCTTGGGCTCGGGTCGGGCTGTGCCAGGGCTCGCTGTTCGCTCGGCCCTGCGTGGGCTTTGCCCGCTGGGTCTGGCCTTCGGCCCCCCTTATCCATCCCTCAGCCTGCAGGCGCTTTGCGCCCTGCTAGACCTTTAAAAAAGACGCCGAAAGATAGGGTTTTTCAGCTCAAAAAATGCCCTAAGTAGTTAAATCCCTGCCTTAAAGCGCTAAAATTTGTCCTTTAAGTGAATATTCTTAATTTTGCTTGGCATTTTCGCAAAATTAGAAATCATATGTCTAAGGATAAGTATATATATAACCCGCACACCCTGCGCTACGAGAAGGTAAAGGTCTCTAAGCGTAAGCGGTATTTACAGCTGGCCCTCTTTTTTGTCATGATTGTCGGTTTTTCTATCGGCATTGTGTATTTGGCTTCCTCTAAGCCCAATAATGACAAACAGCAGGCGCATGAATTGCAGCTCATCAAGTCGCGCTATGAAGAAATGACTGGCCAATTGGACCTAATGGAGGAAGCGCTAGAAAACCTACATGAGCGAGATGTGGCCATCTATCGCCAAGTGTTGGAGCTCGACCCGAATGACGAAGCCTATTGGACAGGAGGGCGAGGCGGCAGTAATAAATATGCAGGCCTAGAAAATCTATCGGATGCAGAGCTCATTAAAGAACTTTCGGAGCGGGTCTTACAAATGCGCCAGCGGCTGGCGCTTATGGCCAAGGCTCAGGAAGAAGTTTTGTTAGCCGCCAAAGAGAAACAAGAACTTCTACAAGCTATTCCCTCGATTCGTCCAGTGCGCAGACTACAGCGCCGCATCGAGTATCTTTCTGGTTTTGGTTACAGAAAGCACCCTATTTACAAGATCTTGAAGATGCATACGGGCATTGACTTTGGGGCGCCAACTGGCACGCCCATTTATGCTACGGGCAACGGAAAAGTGGCCAAGGTGGTCCTTAAGCGGACGGGCTACGGCCGCCATGTTATTATTGATCATGGACACGGCTATAAAACCCTCTATGCACATATGTCTAAGGTAGAAGTAAAGGCTGGAGACAAAGTAAAGCGGGGAGAAATTATTGGTCGAGTGGGCAATACGGGGGCTTCTACGGCGCCACACCTTCATTATGAGGTGGTGCATAAGGGCAAAAAAGTGAATCCCTTGCCCTTTTGCCGAGATGGTCTAGATAATCAGGAGTATAAGGAGTTTATTCAGTATGCTTCGCAGCAGAATCAGGCCCTGTCGATACATAAGTAGGTCCTTTTGCTGCGGTTTTGCAGGCCCTTTAGGGCCGCAGGCCTAGCGATGCGACAGGGTGGCGCAGAGCGCCAGACCGAGCCAGCTTGCTGGCGAGGGCCGAGCAGACCTGCGAGCCCTAAAGCGTAGCGCCGACGACCGAAGGGAGGCGACAACAAGGTTACAAGCCGCAGTTCGACGACCAACGGGAGTAACGCCCCAAAAATCTCTCATAAAAAAACGATTAGGATGAAGCCCAAAGAGTTAGCAGAAAAGTTAGATGTATCGACGGCCACCTTGCGTAATTGGGCCAGAGAGTTTGCCTTTTTTCTTGGAAAAAAGGGGCGAAAGGCAACGGATTACACCGAGCATGGCGTGCAGCGCATGTTGGTGGTCAAATACCTTTTGCACGAAAAGGGCTTCACGGTAGAGGGGGCCAAAAAAGAGATTCATCGGCGGGCGAATTTGGACCAAAGCCATCAGCAGATGATCGAAAAGCTAGAGGAGATTCGCCATTTCTTATTGGGCCTACAGGCTGATTTGGCGGCTCAGGAAGGGCAGGAGAAGGGCATTTAGGGCTGTTCTGGCCTGAATATGCGGACTATGGCCGCAGTTGGGCAAAAGATGTTGTTCTTTGTCTCTGCTCCCCAAACCTTCAAAAATATCGCTTAGATGCTTGGGGCTGGCATATTCATCTGCCTCGCCTTGCAAGACAAAAGCGGGAGCCTGAATTTGGGGCAAAAGCGGAGCGATATTCCAAGATTTAAAATCGGCGCGCAGCCAAGTATCGGCCCAAGCCGAGAAAATGCGGGGACTTTCGGCCCCATGATATTTCCCCAGTTTCTGAATAATTTTCGGAAGCTGGGGATTGTTTTTTACGGCACGAATGCCAGCCAGCGTTACCTCCTCCACATAAATATGAGCGGCCAAAACGGCTAGGGCCTTCACTTGGTATTGGGCCGCATAGGCTAGGGCAATGCTGCCGCCATCGCTATGACCGATAAGAATAGGCTGTTGGACCTTTAGGCTTTGGAGCAAAGCGTATAGTTCTGCCACCCCATCTTTTTCCAGATAACTTTTGGGGCGGGGGAGGGGCAAGGGATCCGATTGGCCATAGCCTCTGCGCTCGTAGAGCAGGATGGGGCAATCTAGCGCTTGGGCCAGTTCTTGGGGCCAGCCCTTCCAGAGTGGCAAAGCCCCTAGGCCTTCATGCAAGAAGACCAAAAGGGGCTTTTGGGGGGCAAAGTTGCCAATCAGTTGATAATGTAGTTGATAATCTTGGATGGGAAGAAAAGCAGAATGGCTCATTATTGAATAATCGTTTCGATAGAATTGGCTCGTAAAAAGGGGCGTTTTTCGCCTGGCGCCCCCCAATAGATGCGAGTATTGGGTAATATTTTTTTCAGGGCCTTGATGGCCTGTTCATTAACGCCATTTTCCTCTTGCCAGATGAGCACCTTTAGGTGTTTGAAGCGTTCAATACTTTTGGGGAGGGTTCGGCGGCCCAAGAAAGAGATATCGAGCACCTCTAGATTGGGCAATTTGGCCAATAACTTAAGGTTGTTATCTAGGGGAAGTTGGTAGCAGCCGGCAATGCTCAATACTCTGAGCGATTTCATTTGTTGGACATTGAGGGCAAACTGCTGTAAGGGCAGGCGTTGCAAGAGAAGTTTTTCCAGTTTGGGCAGGCGATAAACGGCGGCAGGAAGGTAGCGAAAATTATTGTAGGCGCCAGCCATAGAGCGGTGGCTATTGCTGAGGTCTAGGCTGCGCAACTCTCGGAGTTGGGAAAATCCAGCGGGGAGAAACTTCAGCTTATTATCTCTTAGGCTGAGATTTTCGAGTTTTCGGAGTTGATAAATAGAATTGGGGAGCTCTTCTAGCTGATTAGAGCTAAGGTCTAGGCGTTTGAGTGCTTTACATTGGTAGAGGCTAGTAGAAAAGCTTCGGATCTCATTATACTTGAGTAAAAGTTCTTCTAGCGATTGGAGACGGCCCAATTCATAGGGAATCTCTTTGAGTCCACGACTAGAGAGGTTGAGGTAGCGTTTTTGGGCCATAGCGCTGGGGCGCATAGGGATATTCAGGCCCATCAGGTAGCGGATGCGGGCCCTGCGTTTGCTTTCCAGTTGATAGAGAAAGAACTGCACTTCCTCCTCGCTTTTGCCGTAGGGATAATTAAAGTCTTCTTGGCTTTGGAGCAGGGCAAAAATGCTATCACTATAATTGGGATAGGCATTATTGATATAATCGGGATGATCGGGGCGCAAAGGGTGCCCTCTCCAAAGGCTATCCTTTGGATATTGGTAAATAGTTGGTTCTTCCACCAAGGCAACGGGCTCGGCGGGGGTGCTGGTTTGGCAGGCCCAGAGGAGCAAGAGCTGGCTGAGCAGCCAGCTCTTGCGGGCCAATAGGTTAATTGTTTTAATTGACTTTCCAGTTTTGATAGAGATTCTTCAAATTACTATTTTCTTCCTTCTCTATAACCGTCTTTAGGGCCTTTTGAATTTCCTCATAGGGCGCTTTTTCAAAATAAGCCTTTTGCAAATCGTAGAGGGCATTGGCTGCGGCATAGCGGTGCCAGAGGTCATTCTTGGGGTTGCTGCCAATTTCTTTTAGTGTTTTGACCTTTTCTAGGGTCAAATTATCATCGGCAATAGCGACAAGGAGCTTTTGGTACTGGCCAAAGAAGCTAATGGCGCCATAGTTCTCGGTTTTCTGCCAGTTCTTGCTAAAGAAAGGCAGATATTGTCGGTCTCCAGTTTGGCCATAGAGCTCGGCAATGCCCATGAGCAGGGTGGGGTTTTGTTCTTGCTCTAGCTCCTTGGCTAGTTCAAGGGCCAGGTTTTGGTCAATTTGCTGAATGGCCTTAAAGGCGCCATAGATGACGCTATAGGCTTCTTCTTGATTGGCCATAATTTTTTTGACGGTAGGAAGAATGCTGGCATCGCCTATGCGGCCCAGCTGTTGAAGGGCGGCCATGCGCACCTGAGAGTGGGGATCTTCCTCGGCCATTTTGCTCAATTTGGCGATCAGGGTTTTTGTCTCTTCTTCAGATGGTGCTTTTACATAATCGCAAGCCATAGCGCGGATGGGCCAGGCGGGATCTTGCAGGGCGGTCCAGAAAAGCTTGCGCATCTTTTCTTCGCCTTGGTCGTATTTGATCTTTTGCAAGGCATCGTAGCGGTCTTGAAAGCGGGGTGAAAGGCGATATTGGGCGGCCCATTCTTCCTTGCTTTGTTCCTCTGCACGTTCGGCTAGGAGCATGCGTTCCCGATCTACGGCCACCCAAGTAGGGGCTTCATCGAGGGGGAACTCAAAGCGCTGTTTTTGTTGGTCCATACGGATCTGCTTAATGATGGGCAAATCGCCAGCAGAAGGGGTATAGATGGCCAGTTCCATGGGCAGAATAAAGACCGTACTTTGGCTATAGTCTTGGGTTTGTTCTAGCTCTACTACTAGGGTTTTGCTACTATCGGAATAGCTGCGTTTGATGTTGAGCTTGGGGTGTCCCGCCTTATAGAACCATTGATTAAAGAACCAATTGAGGTCTTCTCCAGTCACTTCTTCAAAGGCGAGGCGAAGCTCATCGGCTTCGGCGGCGCTATATTCATTTTTGTGCAAATAGTGTTTGAGGCTTTCAAAGAAAGCATCATCGCCCAAATATTTGCGGAGCATATGTAAAATGGCCCCTCCTTTATTGTAGCTATGGGCATCAAACATATCTTCTTTATCCTCATAGCCATAATGGATAAGGGGGTGGGCATCATCTTGCAAAACGGCTTGGTTCATATAGCCACGGACCTCATTCATGCGCTTGTAGTCGGCAAAGTCGCGGCCATAGCGGTGTTCAAACCAGAGGTATTCGCCATAGTTGGCAAAAGACTCATTGAGGGGGAGGTTGGCCCAGCTCTCGCAGGTGACCAAATCGCCAAACCAATGGTGCATCATTTCATGGGCCACTACGCCTTCATTGGTCGTATTATCGATGAGTTCTCGGCTAGTTTTCTGCATATACTCGCCAAAGATAACGCCGGTGGTATTCTCCATGGCGCCAGAAACATAGTCGCGCACAACCACCTGCGAGTATTTGGGCCAAGGGTATTCATAGCCTAGGCGGGCCGAAAAGAAGCTGAGCATTTCTGGAGTTTGCGGAAAAATGGCCTTTGCATGCTCTGCATATTCTGCTTCTACATAATATTCGAGCAGTTTGCCGTTCCATTCTTCGGTACTGCGGGCAAATTCTCCAATGGCCATCATAAAGAGGTAGGGCGCATGGTTTTGCTCCATTTTCCAGTGGTCGGTTCGGCTGCCGTCTTCATTTTTTCTGCTGCTAATGAGTAGGCCATTAGAGAGAGTTTGGAAGCGGTCTTGGACCGTAATTTTAATTTCCTGAGTCGTTCTTTCGTTGGGGCGGTCAATAGTGGGAAACCAGCAAGAGCTAGATTCGGTCTCGCCTTGGGTCCAGATTTGCTGCGGTTTATCGGGGTTTTTGCCATCGGGGTTAATAAAGTAGAGGCCTTTATCTGCGGTAATAGCGGCGCTTCCGCCAATGGGCAATTCATCGGGTTTGGCGGTATATTCTACCAAAATTTGGTAGCTTTCTTCTCGGCTATAACTGCGGTCCAATTGGATAAAGAGGTTCTTTTGGTCCTCATACTTATATTGCAGCTTTTTTTCTTGTTTGCCCTGCAAAATGGCCACCTTCTGAATATCAAAGCCCTTGGCATCTAGGCGCAGAGAGTC
This sequence comes from Saprospira grandis, assembly GCF_027594745.1. Classification (NCBI taxonomy): domain Bacteria; kingdom Pseudomonadati; phylum Bacteroidota; class Saprospiria; order Saprospirales; family Saprospiraceae; genus Saprospira; species Saprospira grandis. The sequence goes on from NZ_CP110854.1 coordinate 2,840,184, forward strand.
GGTGGGATAAAAAAGCGGCTTGATGGTCAATTTTGCTTTACCCAGGAGGTGTTTTTTGTTCCAATCAAAGCGGACCTCCAAATCGGTATGCAGCAAATCATTGCGGCGGGTATAGCTGGGGTTGTAAACGGCCCGTTTAAAATCTAGGCGGTTGGCGGTTACTTCTACGGGTTCTAGTTCATAGTCAATGTACTCAACTACTTCTTCTTTTTTTACTTTCGAGCTGGTTTTACAGCTTGTGCCCATCATGGCTAGGCCCATGAGGCTCCCCCAAAAGAGGGCTTTTTTAGAGATCTGTACCATATTATTTTCTGCACTACTTTTTTCAATGCGTTTTGATTTTGCCGTTTTGGCTGCTCTTCAAAGATACAAATTTCTGCAAGAAGTAGATAGGGGCTTTGGGGCCCGCGGCCGCCCCAAAAAGGGCGGGCGGCCGCCGCTATGCTTTGGGGCTTGCAGGTCTGCTCGGCCCTGCGCAGGCTTCGCCTGCTGGGTCTGGCCTGCGGCCACCCCGCCGCAGCGCTGGGCCAAAAAAAGGGGCTGCAAGCATTGCAGCCCCTGAGTTCAAAGCGAAAATATTGATTGGCTTACTCTTTAGACCTTTTTTTAAAGGCTTGCATTTCGTCGCCAAAGTCATTAAACTTCTGGAAGATATCTTGCCCAGGGTTATCGGGACAGTTTTTGGCCAATAAACTATTGAGCATATCTGTATACTTTTGTCTTTCTACTGCAGGATCGCCAGCTATTTCTAGTAGTTCTTGAGCAGAGGCAGCGCTTATATTATTTTTCTTTGCCTCGCTCAAACATTGGCTAAAGGGGCGAGTATTTAGCATGGTTTTTCGCACTTCTAGCAGCCTCTCCTCAGGATTTAGACCTTCTTTGTTTTGGGCTTCTTGGAGCAAGGCAATGGCTTTATCTAAGGACAGCCGCAGCGTTTTTTCCTCTTGTTGCAGGCAGTTACAAATGTCCAGGGCCATGCTGTCTAGTTCTGCTAGGGCGCCTGGACTTAGCCTAGCCATATCGGCTTCAACAGAAGAGCTGTCCTCTTTTTGGGCCAAGGCTTCTTTTGGGCTGGCCAGCAAGAAAAAGTTAATGATTAGGGCCGTAAGTAGGTAGTTACTAAATAAACGCATAATTGTTTTGGCTTAAGGGATAAAACAAAAAAGGGGCTGCAATTCTTGCAGCCCCTTAATAGGTTTAGGCATAAAAGCTATGCTTACTCTTTACCTTTATTCTGAAGAGCTTCCATTTCTTTACCGAAGTCCATGAACTTCTGGAATACCTTCTGTTCTTTGGGGCAGTTTTTACCCAAGAAAGCATTGATGATTTCCATCTGCTTCTTTTCTTTTACTTTACCGTCAGCATCTTCGCCGATGATTTTCTTCAACTCTTCGTCTAGAAGATCTTCATTAACACCGTCGCCTACTTTCTGGAAACATTCGCCAAAGGCTTTCATTTTGGCCATAGAGCCCATGAGCTTACCCATTACTTCCATGGGGTTAGCATCTTCTTTGGTTTGAGCTTCTTTGAGCAAAGGAAGGGCCTCATCTACAAAAGCAGTGAGTTCTTCACCGTGTTGGCTAAGGCATTCGCAAGCGCCAGTAGACATTTTGTCCATTTCGGCTTTGGCTTCATCGCTCATTTTTGCGATGTCGGGATTGCTAGCTGTGGGATCTCCACCTCCACAAGACATGAGGAAAAAGCTAGTCATAAGAGCGATAAGAAGGCTGCTGCTAAATAAACGCATAATTGTAAGAATTAAAATGATAAGATGTAATAGGGATTGAGCACAATTAGAACAATGGTTTTGCGCTTGAGCAATCAGCCCAGAAACTTCAAAAACATGGGTGGTTAACTGTCTCATTTTTTAACAAAACCAAATATAAGGCTTTCGAATTATAGCTGCCAGTTTTTTTAAGGAAAGCTTAAATATTATTTTTTAGTAAGCTTTGTTCGGGCAGGGTTGTTTCAAAATATTTTGGGGTGAAATTAGTTTTGGCTGTGCGGTTTGTTGCTAAGTAAAAGTTATCTCAAAGTGGCTGTAGCAGAGGAGGGGCATTTGGCCTAGCGATGTGCAGCAGTGGCCCGCAGGGCCAGACCGAGCCGCTGAAAGCGGCGAAGGGCCGAGCGAAGAGCGAGCTGCGGAACGTAGCGCCGCAAGGCGAAGCCGCAGCGGAGGCCCCAAAAAAACAGCAGATAAACAGCAGCATATAGGGGGGCAAAATAGTTTTGTATAGCCTAGCGAAAAGCCTATCTTTACAAGCTTTTCTATTGTGAACAACCTTGAGCGCTTAGTGGGACAAGCTTTGGGTTCAAGTAAAAGGAAAATTAGACGATGGGCAAAAAGATTGAGATTCGGGCCAACTATGAACTATTTTCTAAGGCGGAGGAGCTGCCTGCTATTGAGGCGGAGCTTTTGCTTAGGGCGCATGCGGCCTGTGATACGGCCTATGCACCCTATAGTGAGTTTAGAGTGGGGGCGGCGGCGCTTTTGGAGAATGGGGAGATTGTATTGGGGAGTAATCAGGAAAATGCGGCATATCCGTCTACTATTTGTGCAGAGCGGGCGGCTTTATTTTCGGCTGCGGCACAATTTCCGGGCGTGGCCATTCGGGCGGTGGCGATTCGGGTAAAAACGGCTGGGGAGCGGGTAGAGCGTCCTATATCTCCTTGTGGGGCTTGTCGGCAGGTATTATTTGAGTTTGAGTGGCGGCAAGAAACGCCCATACAATTATTATTGCAGGGGGACAAAGGCGATATTTATCGGATAGCTTCGACCAAATCGCTTTTACCACTTTTGTTTGACCCAAGTTTTTTATAAAAGATGTTAAGTAAAAATTTCCGTATTCGGGAGGGCTTATTGGCCCTAGATTATTCTTCGGCAGATGAGCAATGTTTGCGTTATTTGCAATTTTTGCAGCAGTATGTGCGCATAGATCGATTAGAATTGATGCATGTGGTAAAAAAGTCGGGCTTTTTTGAGCAACTTTTTGCGGCTGATGCGGAGCGGATGCGGAAACTTTTTCCTTCTGCGGAAGAGCAGCGGCAGCGCATGCAGGCTTTGGCGGAGGCTCATTTGGGGCAGACGAATATTCAGTTGGCTTATGAGGTGGAGAATGGGCAGCCTTTGGAGGAATTGTTGGAAGAATTGGAGGAGCAGCGGACAGATTTGTTGGTTTTGGGCAAAAAGCCTTTGGCCCAGGGGGCTGGGGTTTTGAGTCGAAACTTGGCTCGTCGCTCGCCTTCCTCTTTGCTTTTTGTGCCTCCTTTGGCCGAGCAATTGAAGTTGGGCCGTTTTATGGTACCAGTAGATTTTTCTGAAAACTCGGCTTTGGCTTTGCAGGCGGCTTGTGCTTTGGCGCGACGTCTGCCGCAGCCGCCGCAAATAGACTGTGTGCATGTGTATCGCATGCCCGATCCGCATATATATAATATCAATCAAACGCAGGCGGAGTTTGAGGAGCTGCTTTTATCGAGTACCAAGGAGGCTTATGAGAATTTCTTGGACAGCTATCTGCCTAAAGACATGCCTCGGATGGAGCTGCAATTGATTCAGCGAGGACGCTTGAGTACGGCGGGGCATTTATATGATTGGGCGGAGGATCATCGGCCCGACCTCATCTTTTTGGGGGCCAAGGGGCATACTGCGCTCAAGACGCTTTGGTTGGGCAGTGTTAGCGAAAAAATTATTCAACTCAATGAAGCTTTCCCCTGTTTCATTATTAGATAAGTTATTGGATTATGGTCAAACAGATAGATGCCGAGCAGTTGCGGGGGCTTTTGCTCCCTTTGGGTTTTATTGAAGAGCAGGGAACAAAAGAGGAGGCCCTTGTATTTTGGCGCCGATTGGAGAACCGAGATTTGCGTTCGCCCTTTGCTTTTAGTCATGTTCGGGCTTCTTTGGACCAATATGTCTTTCGCTTAGAGGCTTGGAATCAGGGGCGATTGAAGAAGGCCGCCAAGGCGGATTTGATCGTTTTGGAAAGCCCGGAAGATTTGGAGCCTTATAAAGAAATTATTTTGGAGAAAAGCCGTGCCGCTGCCGAGCAATTGCCTGCTTTTATTGGCTTTTTTGCCCAGCAAATGCAGGCTTTAGAAGAAGAGAAATTGAGTAGCCCAATATATAAGGCGGCGCTCAAAAATTTGGAACTGATGGCTCAAGCAGCCAATCAGGTAGATTTAGAATAAGGAAGTTATGTTATTAGAAATTCATCCCGATAATCCTCAAGCTCGCAAAATTGAGCAGGTTTTGAAGGTCCTAAAAAATGGGGGCGTGATTATTTACCCCACCGATACTGTTTATGGTTTGGGCTGCGATATTACCCAGCCTCGGGCCATCGAACGCATTTGCCGCATCAAGGGGATTCAGCCCAAAAAGGCCAATTTATCATTTATTTGCGCCGATCTTAGCGACATTTCTAATTATTGCCGCCCTTATTCTACCAGCATTTACAAGTTGATGAAGTCGGCCCTGCCTGGCCCTTTTACCTTCATCTTAGAAGGGAATAGTAGCTTGCCCAAATTGCTCAAAAACCGCAAGAAAACCTTGGGGGTTCGGGTGCCCAATAGTCCGATTGTACGTGATTTAGTCTTGGGGCTTGGCCAGCCTTTGCTTTCTTCTTCTATCAAAAACCTAGATGAGGAAGATGAGATTAGAGAATACCCTACCGATCCCTACGAAATCCATGAACAATATGAGCATCTGGTCGATTTGGTGATTGATGGTGGTATTGGTGGCCATCAGCCTTCTACGGTAGTGGATTGTACGCAAAACCCGCCCGAGTTGATCCGCCAGGGTTTGGGCAAATTGAACTTCTAAGTCATGAAAAAGGAAAAATGGATTTTGGGCCTTGGGGCCATTTTTGGTGCTTTGGCCGTTATTTTAGGCGCTTTTGGGGCGCATGCACTCAAGGCGCAAATCACGCCTGATCGACTAGAGATTTATCAGTTGGGCGTGAGCTATCAGTATTATCATGCTTTGGCCCTTTTGGCGACTGGTCTTTGGGCGCGTTTGGCTGGGGCGCCAGCATTAAAATGGGCGGGCATTAGCTTTGCCATGGGCATTTTGCTTTTTTCGGGCTCGCTTTATCTCTTGGCTTTGCGCGATGTAATGGGCATTTCGGGCGGGGTATTGGCCGTTATTGGTCCATTAACCCCTGTTGGCGGCCTCTTTTTTATTGGCGGCTGGTCGGTACTGGCCATTAAAGCGTTTAAGTAGTTTTTTTGGGGGCTGCCCCTTCCGCTAGGTTGAAACCCAGCGCAAAGCGGTATCGCTTTGCGAAGCGATACAAAATGAGGGTTGAAACCCTCATGAATTATTGGGCGGGTCGGGCCATTTCGCAGCTCGCAGGTCTGCTCGGCCCTGCGCGGGCTGCGCCCGCTGGGTCTGCCGCCTTCGGCGGCCCTGCTACAGCCCCTCAGCCTGCGGCGGCTTCGCCGCCTGCAAAACCGTTTAGAAGTGGTATTGCTTCGCAATCTTTTATTGAAAGAACAAAGCCCCAAACGGGAGTTTGGGGCTCTGAATAGCTGATTTTTATTTTTTTACTTTTGGACTTTGTTCCCAAAAAAGGCTGGCTTTATGTTCGTCATTTACTTTCAAGCCATAGCTAGGTATGGGATTAAATTTAACGGGACCTGTTAAGTGGTTTTGGAGGAGCAGGCTTTCGATTCCTTTGGGATAAGAACTTAACTGGACCTCCATTTTTGCCAGGTAATCTATTTTTATTTCTGGATTATTAATGTCAAAGGATATTGGCCCTATACTTACTGAAGAGCCAAAGTACTTGCGTATTTCTTCTAGTAGATAAAAAGGAATCTCATCCTCATCAAGCGTCGATAAAGCAGTGGTATCTATCCCCAATATAGAGAATAGGTTAATCTCGGCACGAACGCTAAATACCCAATAGCTATCCATGCTGTTTCCATTCCTTTGGCATCGAACACCATCTGATTTTAGGCTATGAATTTTCATGTTGGCTATATTGGCCCCTCCTACAATGATAGGGCTTTTGCTCTCATCAAAACTGAGAAATGCAACTTGCCGAAGGCTGTTACCTACTCCGGGGGCTATCCCATATTCATATTTTAGCGGAAAACCAATAGTCACTTTATCAAAGTGAGCAAGTCTTTCTTCTCCTTGAAGTGAAAATGTTATGGGCATTTGGGCCAAGTTGTAAACAGCATCTATAGGCTCTAAAAGCAGTGGTTTTGCTCCCTGACAACGACTTGCTCGAATTGCTTTTTCCCATTCTTTGGCTGGCGATAAGAGTACTACCGCACTATCTGCCAATTGCTTAATCTCTTCGGCTAATAAGTTATGAAAAGGATCTACTCGTTGAAAATCTTTATCGCCCAGAAAATCATCCCAAACTGCTGTGGCAAAATCTTTCATGTAAAGATGATCTTCCTTGGGGGCGATTTGATCCATTTCAGCTAAAAAATAATCTTCTAAAAGCGGTATTTTTAGCCCAGTTGCTGTCGATGCTGAAAAAAGATAGCTTAGACTAGCCTTCCATCGCTTTTTGTTTAGGCAGTAATTGCTAATATTAGGATCTTTTATACTGGGCTGTAGTTTTTCAAACCAAGCTTCGATTTTTTCTTTTAGCTGTATAATGGCCACTTCTCGACTTGGCTGGCTTTTGCGTAATCTAGGATCAAAGCAACTACTTAACCAATCTGGGGGATAGAGTTCTTTACCTGCTGGAGGAGCTCCTTCTACCCACTCTTGTTTTTGAAAATCATAAAACTCCTGAAGAAAGAGATGGGTACTAAAGGCTGTAGAAAGCTCTAGGCTATTTTCAATCTTTACCACTAATTCTCGTATGGAGTATTGCTTGCTACTATCTAGTTGAGCAGCCAATTGTTTAATGAGTTCTGCCCGAACAAGAGGATGTCCTGTATTTCCTTTTCCTAAAAATTCTATTAACTCCTTGGCAGAAATATAGTACTCTACACCTTTGGCTAATGCAGTTGTTTCTTCTGAACTCTCTATGACATGAAGTTTGTTCAAAATATTACTGTTGCAATATCTTAGAACTTCATTGAATCTAGCCAGTTCTTCTCGGTAAGTGGAGTCCGCTTTTTCTTTTGCCTCTTTCAACTCCTCCTCCGTCAAAAAGTCATCTTTGGCCAGGGCTTGGTCCAAAATGCTTTCTAGTTGGTTTGGGGAAAGGACATAAGGCGCAATGGTGGACTCAATAAAGCGCGATTTAGCTCTATACTTCTTAATCTTTTCTACCGCATCATAACGCTCAAAAATTTGGGCCAATTCTTCTAAAAATAGGCTAGGCGGCTTGTTGTTTGCCTGCTCTACTAAAGCCTTAATATCTGCTGCAATTAGACGGCAAACTTTGAGCTTTTTACCTTCCTTGAATTTAATGTATAAATGATTTAAAGCACTAGTTTTTGCCCACTGGTCATTTTTTATATTACTCTTCAGATTTCTTGCTTTATCTGCTAGCTCTAGAGCATTTTGAGCAAACTCTAATAAAAAATCAGTTTTGGGAATATCCTCTTCCTGAAGGGCCAAAAATAGCTGCTTCAAATTGGCCTTATCTGTTTTGAGCTGCGGCTTAAAGGCTTTTAGGCCCTCTTTGGTCTTGAGCAAAGCCGCCTTCATGCTCTGGGGATCAGGATCCTCTGCAGGAAGCTCCTGATAAAGCGCATAGAGCTCTTGATATTGGGCCAAGGTTTCTTCATAAAGGGCTGTATCTTCTTGATATTGCTGCTGTTTTGCCAAAAAAAGTTCTCGCTGGTTCATCTGTAATAGATTTAGCTGACCAAAAAATAAACTGGATAAGAGAAAAATGGCTAATGCTTTCATTGCTTTGTTTTTGTGTTTACGTAAAAGTAGTAACTTTTATTTGTAAACGCAAAAAAAAGTAAATTGTTTTTTGTTTTCCAGTCGCTTCGCTCCTCTAGAACGCAGGAGTTTGAAGCAAAAAAAAGCAGGAAAAATGAAGTCAATCATTTTCCTGCTTTTGTATTATTATGGACCTTGAGCCTATAGGGGATCAAGGTCAATAAGGACTTGATTTTTCTCTACTGCTGCGCCTTTATCCACCTTAATGGCTTTAATAATGGCATCAGCTGGGGCTTTAATTACATTTTCCATTTTCATGGCTTCAAGGATGAGGACTGCCTCATCTTTTTTCACTTCTTGGCCAACTTCGACCATCAGATCGAGTAGCAAGCCGGGCATAGGGGCTTTAATATCATTGACCTTAGCGGCTCCTACTTTTTCAAAGCCGAGGCGTTCGGCCAAAAGATCGAAGCGATCTTTAGCACCGAGGCAGTAAGTATTTTGTCCGATACGGATTTCAAAACTTTTGCTTTGATAATCGGCAGCGATTACTCTAGCGGTATAAGATCGGTTTTGGTAGAGGATATGAAAAGCCTGATCTTCTACTTGGACCAGGTCCCAGTTGAAGTCTTTGGGATCCAATTCTAGAAAATCCTCTTTAGATTGATGTTTAATTTGGTATATAGTACTATGCTTTTCCGAGCTGAGTCAAAAAGTAAATTTCAAAAAGCGTAAAGCAGAAGTATACCCAAAAGAAGGGCAATACAAAAAGCTGGTCGGCTGGTTTAAAGGTATAAAAATAGGCCAAGACCAGCGAAAGGCTGAGCAGCATTTTGATGCTAGTTTGCATCATAAAGACTCGGCTAAACTGCAATTGGTCGGGACTTTGGCTAGCCTGACGGGCCCAAAAGAAGCAGAGCCAGCTAAAGAGTACAAAAAAAAGGTAGCTTGCCCAGGCGAGGCCGCCATAGTTGGCAAAGCGGGGCCAAAACCATTGCAGGCCCAAAAGGCTGGCGGCTACAAAGGCCGAAACGCCTAGTAGGCTAGAATAAAATTGAGATAATTGCATAATTACTCTTCTTCCTGGTCTTCTGGGGGACTTTCGGCCAAGAGTTGGCGAATAAATAGGTAGAGGGCCAAAAAAACGGAGCCTAAAGAGCCCAGCACCACAAATAGAGGTTTGCTATCGAGGTATTTATCTAGATATAGGCCAGCAAAGGAGCCAGCAGCAATGACCAAGGCCATTTGCACGCCCATACCAGAGTACTTCATATAGCCCTCTAGAGCTTTTTTGTTTTTTCTAAAGGCTTGGCCTTTTTTATTTTTTGGATTGGGGGCCATGTTGCAGATTCATTTTGCAGGCGCCATTCATTTGGGCGCCATCTTCTACGGCCAGTTTAGTGGTTTCTAGATCGCCCTGGATTTTGGCCGATTTGCGAACATCCAGTAATTGTTGACAATAGACATTTCCTAAGACTTTGCCCTCAATGATGGCATTTTGGCAATGAATATTGCCTTTGATGACAGCAGTTTGGCCCAAAACCACCTTGGCTTTGCAGCGCAGATCACCCTCTATGCGTCCATCTACACGGATATCAATAACAGATTGCACATTTCCTTTTACGATAGCGTCTCGGACAAGGCTGTTATGAGAAACGGCAGCCGTTCGGGCAGCACGTTCTTTATTTTTATTGCTAAACATAAGTGAGTTCGTTAAGAAACAAAGCAAAAAAAGGCTGTCTATATAGAGACAGCCTTTTTAGCTAGCAGATTGCATCAAAGCAAGCGGCTCTGGGCAACTGAGCTAGCCAACTATTTTGATTTAGCCGACTTTTTGGGGCTAAGAGTAACATGCATACGGCGGTCCTCCATTTTAGGGGGATAATCCGTTACGCTCAATTCTGCTAGTTCTGCAACAAAGCGTTTGAGCAGGGTACGTCCACGGTCCTTAAAGACAATAGAACGGCCCTTAAACTGCACATAAGCCTTTACCTTGGCGCCATCTTCTAGAAAGCTCTTGGCATGCTTAAGCTTAAACTCAAAATCGTGATCATCGGTGTTGGGGCCAAAGCGAATTTCCTTAATGACCACCTTAACCTGTTTGGCTTTGAGTTCCTTTTCGCGTTTTTTGCGCTCGTAGAGGAATTTTTTCAGGTCGATAATTTTGCAAACAGGGGGTTTACCCTTAGGCGAAATTTCTACGAGGTCCAATTCCAATTTATTGGCCCAAGAGGCAGCAATTCGCGTTTTGATAACGGTACCACTTTCTACTTCTTTGCCAGCGATTTTACTGATCTCATCAAAGTTGTCGCCTACCAAACGAATTTCTGGTACGCGAATATTATCATTGGTTCTGTACTCAGATCCAGGTGTCTCTCTCCGACTATATCTTCCTCGGTTTCTGTTAATTCTTCTAGCCAAACAACTAATAATTTAATGAAAAAAATGAATAGAGAATTTTTTCTCTTGGGGAGAAATTTCTCGGCTTGATGCTTCAAAAGTACTAAAAAAAATTGGCTCTCTTTATTCCTTTTCAGCGTTTTTTGCATCTTCTAAAAAGAAGAGCTATATATTGTAGTTAATTTTGCTTGCTTTTCCTAATTTTTTGGTCCTTATTTATGGATGTAGAGGCGAGCGCAGCGAGCCGGCTGAGGGATGGACAGCAGGGCGGCGAAGCCGCAGACCTAGCAAAATGAGCGCAGCGAATTTTGCGCAGGGCCGAGCGAAGAGCGAGCTGCGAAACAGCCCGACCCGAGCCGATAGGCGAGGGGCAGCCCCAAACGATTAAAAATAAAAAGAAATGAAAACCCCCCATGTTTATTCCCCTGAAGAGTTGGCTAAGATCCTACTCTTAGAAGAGTATAGTTTGCCCTATGACTATGAAGAAGGGCAGTTGGTATTGACGGCGGATACCGCTAAAAGTTTGGCTTTTTTGCTACAAAAGGAGCAGGAAGAAGGGCAGCGCTATGAGATTTTTGCCGAATTTGACTATCGGCAGATGTTTGATGATCTTTGTGCATTTTTGGATGCCCAAAAGATTCCCTATAAAATTTGGGAGAAACAACAGGACCCTGGAGAGGACTATGCTCGGGCGCCAGCCTTGAAAGACAGCGCTTTTTATGTCTATTTACGTCTGCTTGATTTTGAGCGTACGCAGGCACTTTTGCGAGAGCAGGCCAAGCAACAGGCTATATATAAGGAGTCTGATTATCATTTGCGGCGATATAGCGATGAGGAGCTGATGGAAATTTTGGAGCAGCCCGAAGATTGGCAGGCGCTGGATGTGGTGGCCGCTCGTTATTTGCTCAATGAACGGGGCCATGATATTAGTGAAGAGGAGGTAGAACTGATGCGGCAACATCGGATGATTCAGTTGCGGCAGCCTAGGGCACTAACGCCCAAAGAACGCCGAGATGGCTATTTGACGGCTGTTCTGTTGGGACCATTGGGCTTTTTTTGGGGCTATCATTATTATTCTGATCAGCGATTATTACCCAATGGGCGAAAAGTTCTTAATTTTGCGCCCCAAGCCAGGGCCGAGGGGATGCGAATGATGATGATTTCGCTGAGCTGGAGCCTGCTGGCGGGCCTTATTTTATATTATATGTTATAAGTTTTTGATGGGACGGAATAAGAAATTACAGAAATTTGCAGAGCTACACGAGCTGCCTAATGTTTATCTAAATTTTGGCGTCAATTCGCCAATTATTGAATTGCCCAATGGCGAAAAGCAGGATATGCGCGGCCAATGGAAAAAGCAGTTGGGCAGTGATAAACCCTTGGTCCTTGAGCTAGCCTGTGGAAAAGGAGAGTATAGCCTGGGCCTTGGCCAAATGTATCCCCATGCCAACTTTATGGGGATGGACCTCAAGGGGAACCGCATCTGGACCGGCGCAAAAAAAGCCTTGGAGCAAGGCCTAGATAATGTGTTTTTTCTCCGTGCCCAAATTGATTTTATTGAGTCCTTTTTTGCCCCTGAAGAGGTAGACGAAATCTGGATTACCTTTGCCGACCCCCAAGCCAAAAAGCCTAGAAAACGCCTGACATCAGCTCTGTTTTTGTCGCGCTACCGAAATATTTTGAAAAAAGGCGGCAAAATCCACCTTAAAACTGATTCGCCCCTGCTTTATGAGTTTACTCTAGAGCAAATTGAGGAGCAAGGCCTTCCTCTAGAGTTTGCCCATGATGATATTTATAGCTTGGCCGAACAAGACCCGAATTGGGGAATTACCACCTATTACGAACAGCTGCACCGAGGCAAAGGCGCTACGATTAAGTACGCCCGTTTTAGGTTGGATTAAATAAGATATAATGCAATTTCGTTCTTTCTTTTCTACTGTCCAAAAGAGCTTGCCTTTTTTGGCCTGTCTACTTATGTTTATTGGCCTGATTGCCTCTAAAGCCCTGATTGCCATTGCTTCGGTGGTTTTTGTTTTGGCGGCTTTGCCCTATGCCTTTAAGGCCAAAAACTGGAAGCAATTGCCTCAGCAAGCCAAGCTGTTTAGTCCCGCTTTTTTGTTTCTTCTCATGGCCGCTACAGCCGCTTATAGCCAAAATACTGCCGAGCTGATGAGCCGCCTTCGGGTGATGTTACCGCTCTTTTTGTTGCCGATTTCTATGGCCCTATTGCCGCCCTGGCCCAAGCAACAATGGCGCTGGCTTTTGGGCGTTTTTGTGCTGCTGATGAGCCTAGCCGCCGCTGGGGTACTCATCAATTACGGCCTAAATTATGAAGAAATCCAGCGCTCTCTAACGCATAGTAAGGGCATGCCCAACCCCGCCAAAGACCATGTTCGCTTTAGCCTTCTGCTTTCTTGGGCTAGCCTCTTGGCGGGCCAATTGTTCTTCTGGCGCCTCGGTCGCTGGCCCTGGCTCTGGCTCGGCCTCGGCCTCTTTCTCTTTTTGGCCATGCACATTTTTGGCGCCCGCTCGGGCATCCTCGCCTTCTACCTGGGCATCATTTATTTGCTCATCCGCTGGCTTTGGCAAAGCAAACGCTTCCTGCTTGGCGGTCTGGGCCTGCTGGCCAGCCTATCTTTGCCCTTTTTGGCCTACCAAAGCATTCCCTCTTTTCGAGAGAAAATATTGCTGACCCAAAAAAATATCCGCCTCTACCAAGAAGGCCATATTGGCGATTATTCCGATACGCAACGCATCCTCTCTTTTCAAATCGCCCTGAAAGTCTGGGCCAAATCGCCCCTTTTAGGGGTGGGCTTAGGCGACCTAAAAGATGAGCAAAGAGCCATCTATGAAAAGGAGTATCCCCAGCAAAGGGTGATGGCCCCACATAGCCAATATATTAGTAGCCTGGCCGCTATGGGCATCCTGGGTTTGCTGCTTTTTCTGATCTTCTTTTCTTGGCCCTTTTTTATCGAAAAAACAGCCATTTATCAGCTTTTCTGGCTACTTATTGCGGTCTCTTTCCTCAGCGAAAATACCCTCTTTATTACCATCGGAGCCAATTTATACGCCTTTTTTCAGGGCTATTTACTCCTCCGGCAAAAGTCCTGATTTTTTCTTTTTTGGGGCTGCCCCTTCCGCTAGGTTGAAACCCAGCGCAAAGCGGTATCGCTTTGCGAAGCTATACAAAATGAGGGTTGAAACCCTCATGAATTATCGGTCGGGTCGGGCTGTGTCGCAGCTCGCAGGTCTGCTCGGCCCTGCAGCGCTAAAGCGCTTTGGTCTGGCCCTGCGGGCCACTGCTGTCCATCCCTCAGCCGCGGGCCTTCGGCCCTTTGCAGGCGGCTTTGCCGCCTGCCCACCGCAAAATAAAGCGCATTACAAAGGTGCACCCAAGTTGGCAAAACCCGACTGCGCCACTATTTTCTGTCCTTCCTCCGATTGGCAAAAGGCCATAAAGTCTACCCAAAATGGATCTTTAAGGGCCAAGGCATCTAGGTATAAGTAGAGCGGCCGTCTAAAAAGATATTGCAGATCTCGTAACTGCGCAGTTCGCCCCGCTATCGCTAGAGAGGAAATACTAAGGCCCTCAGGCAAATCATAGGGCGCAAAGGCCAAGCCGTTGGGATCATTGGCCAAGTCTTGCAAGAGGTAATCAAAGTTCTCTTGCTGCTTATGGCTGGCGCCCAGCTCTCCCAATATCTGCTGCACAAAATGAAAGGAACCCGATTGCTCATTGCGCAAATACAGCCGTATTGGACCAGAAAACCGCAGGTCTATTTCTGCCCAGTCTCGAATCTCTCCCCGAAATATTTTGCCTAACTGCAGTTTACTCAATTCCTTGATCTCTGCCTTTTCTTTATGCACCAATACCCGTAAGGCATCATAGGCCAATAAAAGCTGCTGCTCATTCTTAAAAGCCGCCAAGGATTTGGCCAAGCTATCGTCTATGACTTTAGAGGCCATCGCCATTTGCGCCTGCCCCGCCACTAAGGCCGAAAAACCCGCCTGAGAGCCCTTGGGCAATAGCTCTAAACGTGCTTTTCTTCCAGCTTGCTCCCAACGATAAAGGTAGCCCGCAGATAAATGCTCTTTCTCTAGCTTTTCTACCTGCAGTTGGCCCAAATAGGCATCTAGTAAGGCTGGCATTAAAACATCTCCTAAGGTTTTTGAACCCGTAATTTTATATAATTTAGGCCCTAATTGCTGGGGGCTATCGCCGCCCTGCTCAACTAGAGAACTCGCCCCCTGAGGCTGGCAAGCCCAAAGGCTAAATAGGACCAAAGCATAAAAAAAATGCTTAATTTGGAATACAGTCATGGAAAATAAGATTTTTCAGTCTTGGAATTTTATTTTTGGGGGGCAGTTTCCTGGGATTTGGGCCAAAAATAGCCGCTCTACGGCTTTTTTTTCCTTTTCCTATATTGCCAAATTGTTAACAACTCTAGATATTCAGATGATCCAGCTACCTTTTGTCCAACAAGCCGAAAAGCATCGCAACCGCAAAGCCATTACCGACGAAAATGGCTCTTATACCTATCATTACCTTTTGCAAGCTTCGGCTTCTTTGGCGGCCCACTTACTCAATGGCCGAGCAGATCTAGCTGGGGCTAGAGTCGCTTTTATGATTAGCCCTAGCATTTATTTTGTGGCCTCTCAATGGGCCATCTGGCGAGCCGGTGGGGTGGCTGTCCCTATTCATTTATCTTACCCTCTACCCGCTGTAGAGTTTTTATTGGAGGATACTGGGGCCGAAATTCTAGTGGTTGACCGCAGCCACAAAAAACAATTAGAGGGCCTAGAAGACCGACTCAATATTCAAGTCTTTACTATTGAAGAGCTACTCAATGACCTTAAGGAGTGTAGCTTGCCCATCGTTTCCCCAAAAAGAAACGCATTAATTATCTACACTAGCGGGACCAGCTCCCGGCCCAAAGGCGTATTGAGTACGCACGAAATTATTCAGGCCCAAATCGAAGCGCAGGTCCAAGCTTGGGAGTGGCAAAAAACAGATCATATCCTCAATATTCTCCCTTTACATCATGTGCATGGGCTCATTAATGCCCTAGCTTGCCCGCTTTGGGTGGGCGCCTGCTGCACTTTCCAAGAAGAGTTTGAGGAACGTAGGGTCTTTTCTACCCTAGAGGCTGGCCGCGTGAATGTCTTTATGGCCGTCCCTACTATTTATTATAAGCTAATTAACACCTATAAAGAGCTACATAAGTACCAACAAAAACATATTAGCTCGGTCTTGGCCAAGTTTCGCCTGATGGTCTCTGGCTCGGCCGCCCTGCCCGTACAAGTGCTCAAAGAATGGCAAACGATTTCAGGCCACCGCCTACTCGAACGCTATGGCATGACCGAAATCGGCATGGCCCTCTCTAATCCCTATAAGGAACAAAGCCGTGTGCCCGGCCATGTGGGCCAACCCCTGCCAGGGGTAGAACTTCGCCTCTGGGATGAAGAAAAAGGAATAGCCCTTAGTGAAGAAAATGAAGCCGGAGAAATTCAAGTGAAAGGTCCAACGGTCTTTAAGGAGTACTGGAACCGCCCAGAATATACCGCCAATTCCTTTACCGAAGATGGCTGGTTCCAAACAGGCGATATTGCCATCCTAGAAGAAGGGAGCTACCGCATTATGGGCCGAAAATCTATCGATATTATTAAGTCTGGAGGATATAAGATTTCTGCCCTAGAATTAGAGGAAATTATGAGGGAACACCCTCTGGTAAAAGATTGTGCCGTCCTAGGCCTCGATAATATCGAATGGGGCGAAATTGTAGCCGCCGCAGTCATCCCCAATACCCAAGATGCCGAAACCCTAGAACCCCTGCTCAACGAATGGCTGCGCCAAAAACTACCCGCCTATAAGCTGGTCCGCCGCTTCTTACTCCTCCAAGAACTTCCCCGAAATACTATGGGTAAGGTCAATAAACCTAGCCTGAAAAAGATGTTTGAAGATCCCAATAACCAACACTAAAATAGGAAGACTTTTGTTAGACCAACTACTATCTGTACCAAAATAGTCGGCCACAAATTGTAAAAGCCGCAAAAAGCACTTATATTCATTGGTCCAAAAAAAAGTACAATTACCCTAGTTGACTATATACGCTTATGAAACCGAAATTACAACCAGAAATCCTCGAAGGCCTAAAGTTCGCCGATTATCGCAAACTTTTCTATAAAGAGCTCAAACGCATGAAAGCCGGCTTCCCCGAAGGAGAACAAACCGAATACCTCATGCTCAGCGAATTTGAATTTGCCGATCTAAAAGGGAAAAAAATCCCCTTTATCGTTGTCGGTACGCTAGGCGGTAGCTGGGGCAAGTTCTATAAAACAGAAGCGAAAAAACGCCCCAATAAAGATTTTAGCAAAGGGAAAGTCTCTTTTGGTGCCACAGAAGGAGGATTGCAAAGTTTCCACTTCGAACTCAATGACGGTAAACTGACCGCCAAACATATCAAAATTGCCGAAAAGGTCCTCTTCAAAAAGGTAAAGCTTAGCCCACAGTTAAGCGAAAATGTTGGAGCAGGAGAAGCCCTAGCCGCTGCCGGCGCTGGCGCCGCCGCCGCCAAAATGCAAAAGGCTAAGGAAGCCCTAGAGGGCCAAGGAAAAACCCTCAAAGAAGGCTTACTCAAACTCAAAGGAGAGTTCCTACAAGTAAAAAAAGAAGTGCTGCCCAAGTTTAAAGCGGGCAAAGCAGGCAATAAAGCCATCAAACAACTTAAAGCCGCTCAAGCCGCTTTCCAAACCTTCAAAAAGGATTATGAGGGCGCACACAAAAAAGTACAAGCCGGATTTAGCACAGCCTTCCAACAACTAGAAGGCCAAGCCAAAGAAATGGCCAAATTAGCCCTAGCCGTCAAAAAGAATAAAAAGTCTTTGGCCCAAGAATTAGCCGAAGCCTACTTTATGAAGAAGGAAAAACGAGCCGCTACCGAAAAAGAAGTGGCCATTATGCAACAAAGTCTCAAAAATGCTATCGCCTACCGCAAATTAGATAGCCAAGACGATCGCGCCCTACAACTTAAGGCCATCTACCTGACGGCCCAACATGTAGGCCCCTTCTTCACCGGAGAAAATACAGACCTCGTCTACCAAAAAATGCAAGCTTAATCGCATGAAGCACTAGCCATATACAGAGGCTGCCGACAATCTGTCGGCAGCCTCTGTTTTTTTCTCTACCTCTACCCCAAAAAACAATCTCTCTATACCACTGTTTCTCCCCTAAATGGGATTTCCCCAAAAAAGAGAAGTATCTTCCTCTAGTTTTTGTATCTTTTCCCCTAAATATTAAATTTTTTGTATATGAGCAGTGCAGATAAAAACCTATCCGATTACCGCCCCGAGGAAATCCCCTCGGCCAAAAATTTCAGCTTCGGTATTGTAACCGCTGCCTGGAACCAAGATATTACCGGCGCTCTTTATGAGGGCTGCAAAAATACACTCCTCGAGCATGGCTGCTCCGAAGAGCAAATTCACTCGGTTTGGGTGCCCGGCACTTTTGAGCTGCCCACTGCCGCCCGCCTACTCGCCCAAAGCAAAAAAGTAGATGCCGTCATCTGCCTCGGCTGCGTGATTAAAGGAGAAACCTCGCATAATGAGTACATTAACCAGTCGGTAGCTATGGTCCTACAACAACTCTCTATCGCCTCAGCCAAACCCTTCATCTTTGGGGTCCTTACCCCCAATAGTATGCAACAAGCCCTCGATAGAGCCGGCGGACAACATGGCAATAAGGGCGTAGAAGCCGCAGTAACCGCTATCCAAATGGCCGAACTGCGCAAGACGCTGAGCAGCCCCGAAAAGCAAATTGGATTTTCCTTTGGACTATAAACAAATATTCTCATGAGCTTAAAAATGACCGTCCGTGTAATCGATACGGGCTTTTTCAAATTAGATGGAGGCGCCATGTTTGGCGTGGTGCCCAAAACACTTTGGCAACGCCTAGAAGAACCCGATGAAGATAATCTCTGTACCTGGGCGATGCGATGCCTCTTGGTCCAAACCGAACATGGCCGAAATATCCTGATCGATACCGGCATCGGAACCAAACAATCCGAGAAGTTTTTCTCGCACTTTAAGTTGCATGGCCAAGCCTCTCTCTATAGCTCGCTCGCTATGCACGGCCTGACCCCCTACGATATTACCGATGTCCTCCTCACGTATTTGCATTTCGACCATGTCGGCGGCGCCGTCAAACATGATGTAGACGGCAATCCCGTCCTCAGCTTCCCTAATGCCACCTATTGGTGCAGCGATAAACAATGGGAGGAGGCCACTATGCCCAACCCCAGAGAACAGGCCTCTTTCTTACTCGATAACCTTTTGCCCCTAGAGTCTTCAGGACAACTCAAGTTTATCGAGGCGGGCCCCTACGACGCACAAACCCGCTGGTTTAGCAATTTTAATCTCCTCTTCGCCTATGGCCATACCAACGGCATGATTCTGCCCTACCTGATGGTCGATGGCAAAAAGGTGGTCTATTGCGCCGACCTCATTCCCTCGCCCAGCCATATCCGAATTCCCTATGTCATGGCTTACGATATGCGCCCAGAACAAACCCTCATCGAAAAGGCTTACTTCCTAGAACGTGCCCTGGCCGAAGAATGGATCCTGGTCTTCGAACACGCTAAGTCCGTAGAAGCCGCTACCGTCAAAAGAGATGAACGCGGCCGCATCGTCATCGATAAAGTGGATACACTCGATGCCTTCCTGGGCCAAGATGATATTTTTGCCTAGCCTGTTTTGGGGCCTCCGCTGCGGCTTCGCCTTGCGGCGCTACGTTTCGCAGCTCGCTATTCGCTCGGCCCTTCGGCGCAAAGCGCCTCGGTCTGGCCTGCGGCCACTGCTGCACATCGCTAGGCCAATAAGGCGGCTGAGGGGCATCTAGCCCCTCAGCCGCCTTCCTAATGAATACTATATTTAAATTAACCTAATGAAAGAGCAAATCTTAGAGCGCTTTCTGCGCTATGTGAAAATCGATTCTATGTCAGAGTTTGGCGTAGACAAAATTCCCAGTACCGAAAAACAATGGGATATGGCCAAAGTCCTAGAGGCCGAACTAAAAGCTATGGGCATGCAAGAGGTAGAATTAGACGAACATTGCTACCTCATGGCTACTCTGCCCAGCAATAGCCAAAAAGATATTCCCACAATCGGCTTTGTAGCCCATATTGATAGCTCTCCCGATTTTATCTCGGATGATGTCCGCCCCAAAGTATGGCCCAATTATCAAGGCCAAAGCCTTGCTCTAGACGAAGAAGCAGGCATTTTCCTCTCTCCCGAAGAGTTTCCCGAAATGCTTAAGTATAAGGGCCAAACCCTAATTACTACTAGCGGAAATACGCTCCTCTCTGCCGATGATAAGGCTGGTGTGACCGAAATTATGTCGGCCATGGATTATCTCATCCAACATCCCGAAATCGAACATGGTAAAATCCGTATCTGCTTTACCCCAGATGAAGAGGTGGGCCGAGGCGCCGACCTTTTTGATGTGGAGAAGTTTGGCGCCGATTGGGCCTATACTATGGACGGCTCTGAAGTAGGCGAATTAGAATACGAAAACTTTAATGCCGCCTACGCTAAGGTGACGGTCCAAGGTAAAAGCGTACACCCTGGCTACGCCAAAGGCAAAATGGTCAACTCTCACTACCTAGCCGCCCAGTTTATGCTGAGCCTCCCCCTAGAGGAAACACCAGAACATACCGAAGGCTATGAGGGCTTTTATCACCTCAATAGTATGCAGGCTTCTGTAGACCAAGCCGAAATGCTCTATATTATTAGAGACCATGACCGCCAAAAGTTTGAGGACCGCAAGCAGTTCTTCGAGCAGAAGGTGGCCGACTTTAATCAAAAGCATAACAACTGCCTGAGCCTCGAAATAAAGGACCAGTATTATAATATGCGCGAGAAGATTGAACCTCTTATGCATATTGTGGATTTGGCCGAGGCCGCTATGAAGGACCTCAATATCACCCCGCTGATTAAACCTATCCGTGGTGGTACCGATGGCTCTCGCCTTTCTTATATGGGCCTGCCTTGCCCCAATATTTTTGCCGGCGGAATGAATTTCCATGGCCGCTATGAGTATGTGGCCCTAGAATCTATGGAGCTCGCTACTCAACTTATTGTTCGCATCGCAGAACGCCTAGCCGAAGAGGCCTAAGCCTTTCTCGCTATCCCCAAAAAGGGCTGTCGGCATCGCCGACAGCCCTTTTTGTTTGGCCCTAGATCTAAGATACGGTTCTGCATCTGCAGAATAGGGCGTAAAGGTATTGATGGGGTGTTTTGCATCTGCAGAATAGGGCGTAAAGGTATTGATGGGGTGTTTTGCATCTGCAGAATAGGTCGTAAAGGTATTGATGGGGTGTTCTGCATCTGCAGAATAGGTCGTAAAGGTATTGATGGGGTGTTCTGCATCTGCAGAATAGGTCGTAAAGGTATTGATGGGGTGTTTTGCATCTGCAGAATAGGTCGTAAAGGTATTGATGGGGTGTTCTGCATCTGCAGAATAGGTCGTAAAGGTTTTGATAAGGTGTTTTGCATCTGCAGAATAGGGCATAAAGGTTTTGATGGGGTGTTCTGCATCTGCAGAATAGGGCATAAAGGTTTTGATGAGGTGTTCTGCATCTGCAGAATAGGGCATAAAGGTTTTGATGGGGTGTTCTGCATCTGCAGAATAGGGCATAAAAGTTTTGATGAGGTGTTTGATCTCTGTCAAATAGGGCATAAAGGTTTTGATGGGGTGTTTGATCTCTGTCAAATAGGGCATAAAGGTTTTGATGGGGTGTTCTGCATCTGCAGAATAGGGCGTAAAGGTATTGATGAGGTGTTTGATCTCTGTCAAATAGGGCGTAAAAGTTTTGATGGGGTGGGATTTCTGTCAATGCTTATAGCCCTGGGCTGAAGCCCAGGGTTATTGCCTGAGCGAACTGACTGACTAAAGTCCTTGTTCGCTTTTCTAACTCCTGAGGCTATTCAGAAAACAAGAAAATGAACCCAAGCCCTAGCAGCAAAGAAGGGCTTTAGCCCGCTCTTTACATAGCCCCACAACCATGGGCCCAAAACTACCCAGCCGACAAAAGAAAAAAAATGGATGAGCGGTAAAGGCCAAGCAATACCAACTGTTGTCTGCCTGTAGGTTTCAACCTACAGGACCATATAGCAGGCGGCGCAGCCGCCATGGCCGAAGGCCAAACGGCCTAGCGATGTGCAAGGGTGGCCGTAGGCCAGACCGAGCCAGCGAAGCTGGCGAAGGGCCGAGCAGACCTGCGAGCCCTGAAACGTAGCGCCGCAAGGCGAAGCCGCAGCGGAGGCCCAAAAAAAATCCCCTTCTGTAGCAACTACAGAAGGGGAAAAAAGGAAACTACCCTAAGTACTAGTCTTGTAGGATAATTTTTTGGCCCAACTGCTCGCTAGGCAATTGGATTTGGAGGTAGTAGGCGCCAGCGGCAAACTCACTAAAGTCGAGTTGAATATTTTGCTCGATGAGCTCGCCATAGCTTTGCTGCCAGACCATTTGGCCCAAGCTATTGTATAACGCTAGGCGGACATCCTGAGCGGCTTCTAGGCTAAGCTCTAGCTGTAGCTGCCCCTTGCTGGGGTTGGGGTAGAGCTGTAGGTTGCGCAAAAGGCTAGTTTCTTGGACCGAAGAGGCCAAAGATGCGCAGAAATTATCTGTGCTGCTGCTACCAAAAGCGGCAGAAGCCATATTGACCACGGTATCATTTTGAGGCGAAATAATATGATAATCGCCATCTTCTGCACAGTTGTAGAGCGTACCTTCTAGGCCATCTCCAAAGCTATCAAAGATCGTAAAGTCATAGCAATCATCGGCTTGTAGACAGAGGGGCTCCGAGTAAAGCGTGGGGGTATTGCCAGTATAGCTAGCCTTGCTATAGAGCAAAACGCCATTGGCATCGCGTACTTCCCAAGAGGTTTCCGTGGCATAGCAATCTGTTTTGAGATCTAACTGAAAAGTAACAGGCTGCGTAATGGCGTAGAAGTCGGCGCTGATCACATCATTAACGCTATTAGAATCTACTTGGCCATTGGGTACCGTTACAGTAGCGCTAAAGGTTTGTGGACCAGCTGCGCTAATGTTAAGGCTAGGAAGATTGACCGTTTCGCTGCTATTGCTAGCTAGGTTGCCGCTCCAGCTATAAGACTGGTTGCTGCCTCCATTCATATTGTAGAGAATGGTGGCAGAAGTAAGTGTACTGCTCCCGCCATTATAAATCTCGATGCTGGGACTAATGCTGCTTGCGCCACAGATAACGCCCGTGATGGCAGGGTCCGTATTTAGGCCGGCATCATTGGCTACAGGGCCAGTAGCACCGGGGCCAAAGCCCGTTAGGGTTTGCACATTACTATTGTTGGGGTCCAACCAATCTTTGAGGCGGCTGCTGCTAGCGCCGGCGCCATCCCAAGAGATATCAAAGCGGCCATAATAATCGGCAGAACCATTATTGACAAGGCCAGAGCAGGCGGCTCCACCACCATAAAGTTGGCCAATAATTAGTCCGTTGAGGTTGAATAGGGGAGAGCCAGAAGAACCCGGTTCGGTTGTTCCTTCATCCCAGTTGGCCACCTGCCAAGTGTCGGCATTACCAAAAGAAGTAGAGGCGGTTAGGCTTTGGTTTTCCTTAGAAATTTTCTTTACATCTCCGCTAGGGTGGTGCACGCAGATCGCGCCATTTGCGCCAGTGCTGCTGCGGTCCCAACCGGCCAAATAATAGGGGGCGGCGGGTAGTGTGCTCAATTCGAGTAGGGCAAAATCGGTCCCTGCATCGCTCGCTCTAAGGGTAGCGCCGTTCACCTCATTGTAGGGGGCGCCAGGATCGGTACTGTTCTGCGCTTGGGCACAAACGGCATTGGGGCTTTCCCAATTGAAGCGGAACACCCAAGTAGCGGGACTACCATTCATACAGTGGTTGGCGGTCAAAAAATAAGGCGTACCATCCTGAGCCGTGTTATTGATGAGGGCCCCAGTACAGAAACCAGAACCGCCAGACATCATGATGCCCACCGAGTTGATCTGGTTGCGCCAGTTGTTGCCCAAGGGACAGTTTACGTCAATATTACAATCGCTTGAACCATTTAGGCCCTTAACCAATTCTTCTGCATAGGGACGAACATCGCGGTAGCCATGCACTAGGGTACCAATATGCAGTTTTCCCTCTCCAGCTACAGCCGCTGGCTCAAAATACTCAATCACAATAGACTCTCCTTGGAGCAGGCTAGTCCCTAGCATACGGTCGGGATGGTTGTTTTTGGCCGTATAGGCCCCTAGGCGGGCTTTGCGATCTAGGCTATAGAGCTGCACATGAGCCCCTTCAGGAAGCAAATAATCGTCAAAGATGAGGTTCATGCTCAACGCTCCTTCAGAGCGGAAAGCAATGCGCCAAATGCGGTCGCCATTGGGCAAGTTGGTCCAAACACCCCCTTGTTCTAGGCCATAATTTACGGCAAACTCATAACCAAAGCGCCAGGGACCAATTTTCTCGGCCTCATTGATGGCGTCAATTCTTTGTTGCTCTTCCAGATCAAAAGTAGGCATATTATATACAGGCGCAGCCTGCAAAGCCGTTATCTTTTGGTTCCAGCTCTTGGGCATGCCCAAATCCGTGGTTTGCGCAAATAGGCCGTAGGCCGAAAATAGCAGCAGGAAGGTGAATAAAAATTGTTTTAACATAAGTAAGTAGTTGTATGTAGAAAAATAATAACTTCTAAGCTTTGAGGGCATTATCTTAATGCCAAGATACGCATTTTTGCTGGCCTTCCCTCGGGCCCTATTATTTAAACCTTTTTAGTGACATCATTTTTATGTATAGAAAATCTCCACCAACCTATTTTTTTAATTTAGGGGCCTCAGCTGCGCTGCGCTTGCTGCGCTACGCTACGGGGCTCGCAAGTCTGCTCGGCCCTTCACAAAAAAGCGCTGCGCGCTTTTTG
This sequence comes from Saprospira grandis, assembly GCF_027594745.1. Classification (NCBI taxonomy): domain Bacteria; kingdom Pseudomonadati; phylum Bacteroidota; class Saprospiria; order Saprospirales; family Saprospiraceae; genus Saprospira; species Saprospira grandis. The sequence goes on from NZ_CP110854.1 coordinate 2,864,341, forward strand.
CTCGGTCTGCCGCTTCGCGGCACCCGCTCCGCATCGCTAGGCCAGCTGGCTCTAGCTCTTTTCTTATGCCTTGGCCTATCGGCTTCGCTCTCGGCCCAAAAAGGCCCTGCAGTGGATAGCCTGGCCCAAGCCCTATACTTTAGTGGCGACTGTAAGGGCGCCGAGCAGGAATACCTCCGCCTGCTAGAAACTGTTAAGTTGGAAGAGCAGCCGGCAGTTTATCAAGACATTATCATCAGCTTAGCCGGCGTATACGCCTGCCTATTTGAGTACCAAAAAGCTAAGCAGCTCTATTTTGAGGCCCGCAGTTTGGTGGCTAGCCAAGCCAACGGAACGGCCTCGGCCCCCTATTTAACTATTTTAGATGGCCTAGCTGGAGTGCACCACCAAATGGGCGACCTCCTTTCAGCAGAGCTTTATTATAAGGAGTACCTCGAGCGAGAACTCCGAAGAGGCGAACCCAAGAGCTTTAATCGTTCTATTGGACTCAATAATATTTCCTTGGTTTATTATGATCAGGAAAAATGGGATCAGGCGATTAAAAATTACCAAGAGGCTATTGATATCATGAAGTTTCACAAAGATCCTTATCATAGTTTGCCCTTGTATTATCTCAATTTAGGACGGGCCTATCATGGCAAAAAGGATCTGGAAAATACCCGCAAATATTTCCTTTTGGCCCTAGAAAGTGACAGCTTGGCCTATGAGAAGTCTAACCCTTACTCTTTCTACTTTTCTATTCTCTACAACTTATCTTATCTGGAGTTGGAGTTGGGCCAAAGAGATAAGGCCCTAGGCTATGTTCGCCGTTGCTTAAAAGAAAACTGCCAGCTGCCCAACCTAAGCGAAAAACTAGATGAAAACTGGAAAGCCGCCATCTTGAATGCCGATTATATTTCTGAAGTCCCAGTTTGGGATGCACTTTGGGCCTATTATGATATTTTGGCGGGCCAAGACCCTCAAGGGCAATTACTTATTGCGCAAACGGCCATGGCCATGCAAAACCGCTACTTATTGCGCTTTGAGGATGAAAATGATCTTTATACGGCCCTAGACTATAAGGGAGAATGGGCCGATTTGGGCCTAAGGGCTGCGGCTGCAGCCTATGCCGAGAAGAAGTCGGCCCAACCTTTTCAGCAAGGGCTATATTTTGCCGAAGAAGGCTTGGCGGCCCTTTTGCGCAGCAAGCTGCGCAAAAATGAGCAGCTCAGTCTGCTACAACTCCCTGCAGATTGGGCCAAAAAAGAAGAAGACTTGCGGCAGGCACAAAAAGCGGCCAAACTGGCCCTCCTAGAGGCCGATAGAGCGGAGGAAGCGGCTGCGCAAAAAGCGTATAATCAGGCGCAGATCGCCTACAGCCAATTTCAGGATGAGCTGAGAGAACAATTTCCCGACTACCATCAGCTCAACTATAGCGAGGCCAGCATTTCGGTAGAGGCCATACAAAATGTATTGGGACCAAAAAGAAGCATGTTCATCTTTTTGCAATCAGATTCGGCAGCATACCGGATGGAGTTGAGCCAGCAGCGCCTTTCTTTGGTCCGCTTGCCAATCATGCAAGATAGTTTGGACCAACAGATCATGTCTTTGCGCAAAATGCTAAGCAATTATAATAGCTTAAAGCAGCAAGACATTGCCGATTTTAAGGCGCAGGCTCATGCGCTGTATCAGTTTTTGTTTCCCAAAGAGATGCCTGCTCAGGGGCAGGAGTTAATCTTTATCAATGAGGGGAGTTTTGCCTTATTGCCCTTTGAGGTGCTTTTAATGGACCAAAAAGGGGAGGACTTTGAGCAGCTATCTTATTTGGTCCGCAATTACCCCATTAGTTATAGTTATTCGGCAGAGTTGTGGGTACAGGCCGAGCAGGCCTACCGCTCTTCTGTCCAAAAGCTATTTTGGTCTATGGCGGCCAACTATGAGGGCAGTAGTTTTTCTCCCTTACCCTCTGCGGATTTGGAGGCCGAAAAGCTGGCCCAACTGATGGGCGGCGACTATAGTGCGGGGGCCAAAGAAAGTGAATTTAAGCAGGGTGCCAAAAACTATCGGATTTTGCATTTGGCCATGCATGGTTTGCTCAATGACCATAACCCTATGTTGTCGGCCATGGCTTTTAGTGCTAACTCGGAAGAGGATGGTTTATTGCAGGCCCATGAAATTGCGGAACTAGATTTAGGGGCCGAGTTAGTGGTGCTTTCTGCTTGTCAGACAGGCGAGGGAAAATTGCAAACTGGCGAGGGGAGTTTATCTTTGGCTCGGGCATTTCGTTATGCGGGCACCCCTTCCTTGCTGATGAGTTTGTGGCAGGTGAATGATCAGAGCACGGCATATATTATGGAGGCCTACTACAAGAACTTGCAGTCGGGCATGACAAAAGCCATGGCTTTGCAGCAGGCCAAAATAACCTATTTGGACAACAGCAAGGGCTGGTCTGCTCATCCCGCTTTTTGGGCGGCTTTTGTGCAATTGGGCCAAACGCAGCCCTTGCAGTCGGGTAGCAATTGGGTATTGTGGCTATGGACCTTAGCGGTACCCGCTAGTTTATTATTGGCCTACTACTTTTTGTTTTACAAAAGAGGAAATCGAGAAGAGGCGGCTTAATTGGGCCTGTATATACTCTAAAGGGAGAAGAGCAAAATGCTCTTCTCCCTTTTTGTTTTGGGCTTTAGTGTTCTGCGGCAGGGCGGCGAAGCCGCCCAAGAGGAGCGAAGCGACGACCGGCTGAGGGATGGACAGCAGTGGCCGCAGGCCAGACCAAAGCGCGAAGCGCTGCAGGGCCGAGCGAGCAGCGAGCTGCGACACAGCCCGACCCGCCCGCAGGGCGGGGCAGCCCCAAAAAAGGCAAATTATGGTTAAGTCTTTAAGGGGGCTAAAGTTATTGCTAAATGAAAAGATAGCGAAAAGGCCAAAGGCGCTAAATGCTTGTAAATACTGAGATTAGCGGCTGTTATTGGGGCTTGAAGCTAAGCTTAAGAGCTGGCTAAAAGTATTAACTGACAAAGCGGGGATTTTTTTGCTTCAAAATTGAAAAAGCTAAAAAAAAAGCCTAATTTAGAAGCCGATTGGAACCGAACTTTTCATGCACTATAATATCTGCCGAATACTATGGCTGAAGAAACTCAAGAATCCTTAGCGGAAAACATGGGGCCTGTAAACCTTAATTACGGACCTTTTGAATTAAAATCTGCTTCTGGAGATCCGACTCAGAACATGAGCGCATCTTTGCGTTTATTTGAAAATAACAATGAAATTCCTCCTGGCATCATTCAGGTGATGAAAGAGGGGGATAATTATAGAGCGAGCTTTGATGGCGCTTATCCTTTGCAGGCGAACTTAGGTGGTTTGCAAACGGAGGGCTTGACGCTCAACCATGTAGCAGTGGGCAGTGGCGGACTGGAGAGTCTGCAAGTACAACTTGCTCGCTTGGCGATGGGCCAACAATTTGAAATTACGAATGCGCAGCTTAGCTTATCGGGCAGCAATGGCAACTGGCAGGTGACTGCTGGCGGGGCTTCTGGTGAACTGATGGGGCATGCCTTTACGGCGGCTGGCGTACAGCTCAACTTAGATAGTAATGGGAGCTTTGTGGATGCAAGCTTTGATAGTGTAAGTGGCGAGGGCATGGAGCTTTCTGGAGGGCGTTTGACGCCTGAAGGTTTGCAGATTGCTAGTGCTGGCTTGCAGTTGCCTGAGATTTTGGGCCAAAGCATGACGGCTGACTTTACCGATTTGAATATTACGAGCACTGGAGCGACTGGAGCTGGCGTTTTGCGTCAGGATTCTACTTTGGCGCTTTTGGGCGGGAAACTTCAGGTTTCTGGCTTGGTGGGTGCGGTTAATCTTTCTTCTGATAGCTGGATGGTGGATGTGGCGGCCAATGCTGATTTTCAGGATGGCGCACATCAGGTGACGGGCTTATTGGCTCGTTATACGGCCAATGGAGAAAGCACAAATTTGGCGGTAGAAGGAGGAAGTTGGAGCTCTACTGTGGGGCCTTTTACTTTTTCTGGAAATGGTCTTAGTTATGATACTACTTCTGATCAGTTGAATATTGCTACGGCCGAATTATTGGCTGACTTGGAGCAGTTTCAGATGCAAGGCACAGGAAATGGCCTTCGTTTGGGCCCTAATGGCTTTGAGTTTGACAGTATTCAGATGAATACTTTGGCGCCTGTAGATTTGCTGCCAGGCCTTTCTGTAGGTAGCCTATCTGGCGAACTACGCAAGGAAGGCGAGGGCTTTGCTTTTGATGCAGAGGGCCAACAAATTGCAATGAATTATGGCGCAGCTACAGGAACTGTAGGCGCTTTACAATATTATTATAATAGTACAGGAAGCTCTATTGAAGCGCAAAGCATCGCTTTGGGGCATCCTGCTTTGGGTATTTCTGTAGGAAGCTTGAGTCATGTTGCTGGACAAACGACTCTAGGCGAGTCTCAAATTACGGTCCGCAATATTGGCAATGCTGGCGATATTGTGGCCAGTAGTGAAGGGATGGAGTTTACAGAAGCAGGCCTGCGCGTTACTAACTTTAGTGCTAGTTTGCCAGAGTTTGGCGGAGTAGCCGCTACGGCTACTGCTGCGGGAATCACCCTTGGCGATAGCTTGGCCGTAGAAGGCGGAACCCTAGATTTGGCTGGAGAAATTAGCCTTTTGGGTGGAGCCTTGACGGTTACTAACCCTAGCTCTACTTTTGACTATGCCGAAACGGGCTGGCAAACGGAAACTCAGGGTACTATTGGCTTGAATGTTCCTAATACAACGGCTTCTGGAGAGCTTAAGGTCTCTGCTGGGGCTGAAGGAACAGAAATGGAGTTGCTCAATGGCCAAATTGATGCAGAAATTGCAGGCGTTGGCCTTAGTGGTACTGGCGTGAGCTATTCTTCTGAAACCGATGAGCTGAATGTCGATCAGGTACAGATTACCGCCTCAGAATTGTTAGAAGGTGGAGATTTGCAGGCTACAGCTACGGGCATTAAGTTTAATCAATCTGGTTTTGACTTTCAAACGATTGATGTTAGCTCTAGCGGAGCTATGGAGTTGTTGCCCGGCTTTACGGTAAGCGCTATTGATGGCCTACTGAGTAAAAATGGCGAAAACTTCGACTTGGCCTTTGGCGCCGATGCTGCAGTGGCTTTGGGCACGATCAATGGCTCTGCCGAAGTAGATTATACCTACGAAAATGGACAGTCTACCATTGAGCTGCCTAGCCTTCAACTTTCTGCTGGCTTGTTTAGCTTTGAAACGGCTAATGTGGCTTATGAAAATGGCCAATTGAGCATTGATAGCGTAGATCTGAACCTACAAAATCTTGGTCCAATTGCAAGTAGCTTGACTGCCTCGGCTTCTGGAATAGTATATAGCAGTGCCGGCTTGTCTATTGATAGCATGAGCGCAGACTTTCCCGATTTGGCCGGTACTGGCGTTTCTGTCTTGGTCGAAAACTTTAATGTGGCCGCTGGCGGCGCTGTATCCGGTAATGGAACAGTAAATCTAGCTAGCGATATTGTTTTGGCTGGCGGTTCGGCTACCCTTAGCGATATTGAGTCGAGCGTAGATTTTTCAGGCAGTACTTGGGGCGTTTCTATTGGCGCAGGCTTGGCTTTCCAAGTGGCTGGTGTAGAGGCTTCTGGACAGGTAGATATCAATTATGCTTCTAATGCAGGCCTAGGGATTAAAATCAGAAATAGCCGATTTGATGCTGGTTTTGCTGGCTTTGAGGCAAGCTCTAAGGAAATGAGCTATGAGGCGGCTTCAAATAAATTTGTCGTTAAATCACCTGCCTTTAGCTTCCCCAATTTTGCCGATGGCCTAAAAACGGAAGCCGAGTCGATCTCTATGGAGGATGGCGACTTGAAGATTGAAGATGTTAAGGTCACTTTGGGCTATGAGTGGAATATCCGCGAAGGAATTGTGGCTTCGCTAGATGAAGGTACACTCAATAAAGATGGCAGTAGTACAACACTTACTGCAGTGGCTTCTCTCAATATTGATTTGCCCAAATATAGCACAACCGGAAGTGCCGCGGCTTCTTTGGAGGTCTCTCTCTCTGACGGAAATGTGGAGGCTGCTCTAGATAGCCTTTCTTTAGATAATGCAATTGTGAACCTAACGGTAGGGGCCGATTCTAAACTGACAGAAAACGGTTTCTATTTTAGTGAGGTCACTTTGGGCATTAGTGAGGATGCCGATTATGAGACCCTCAAGGAGATGTTCCCTGCCTTTGGTGGCTTGGGGGCTATGGCAATCAATGCGCTTAAAGGCTCTAATGTAGTGGCTACAGGCGTTAATGTGAGCCGAGCAAATGGCTTTGAGGCCGAAGATATTTCTTTGGACTTTGCCAAGATCCCTTTCCAAGCTATGGGCATGGAGGGAGAACTAGATATCAATAACCTTTCTGCCAAATTGGGCGGCTCTAAGGAGTTCAAATTAGCCGATTTTGGTATTCCGACTAGCGTGGGCATTTCGGTGCCTATTGTGGCTGGAATTAACGCTACTGGCGAAATTGGCATTGATGCCGGCATTAAGCTAGGCGCCAATATTCAGGCCCAGGGCAATAAGGATAGCGATGTTTGGGAACTCATGGGCGGCATTGATGCCGATGGCGAACTGTCTGTCTATATTCAGGCTGGGGTAGAGGTAGATGCTTGGGTGGCTGGCGCTGGCGCCGCTATTCGCGCAGCCTTTAATACCGATCTCGATATTAGCGCAGGTATTGGTATGGCCATTACTTATAATCCCGATACCAAGTCTGTAGAGATGGTGCATGAGGGAATCACTTTTGATTACCGCGCCTTGGCCGAAATTTATACTAGCTTGAGCTTAGTGCTAAATGGCCACATTTTGGGCTGGGAAACTGAAGAAATCATTGAGTTGGCCCGCTGGGATATTGGTATCTTAGATGCCAAAGGAGATACCGAAGGAAACTCTTTGGGCGAGTTGCTAGGCAACTTTAGCAATTCTGCCAAATTGATGACGGAAGATGATGAGTATAATCTAGTGTAGACTATATTCTTCTAAATACTAAAGGTCCAGAACTACGGTTTTGGGCCTTTTTTATTTTTTGGGGCTGCCCCTTCGGCCTGCGGCCTTCGGGTCGTGCCATTGCGCAGCTCGCTCTCTGCTCGGCCCTGCAGCGGCTGCGCCGCTTTGGTCTGCCGCCTTCGGCGGCCCTGCTACAGCCCCTCAGCCTGCGGCGGCTTCGCCGCCTGCAAGACGCAGAAAATAGATATAGGCCCAAAAGATGTAAATCAATGCGGGTTTAAACCCGCATTCCATAAAAACATTGCGCAGCAATACCGCCCTTACTGTAGGTTTCAACCTACAGCAAATGGCCTAGCGATGCGGCGGGGTGGCCGTCAGGCCAGACCAAAGCCCGAAGGGCTGCAGGGCCGAGCAGACCTGCGAGCCCCAAAGCGTAGCGCCGCAAGGCGAAGCCGCAGCGACAACAAGCCCTTTAGGGCGCCGTTCGACGACTGTAAGGAGTAACGCCCCAAAAAAAAAGGCTCCTTCATCAAAGGAACCTTTTAGGGCGTTAATAATGCTGCCTAATTTCATGCACAATAAAATCCACTGCGCCAGTATCGTAGAGTAAGCGGCGGCACATCTGAAAAAACAGGAGCTCCTCCCAAAGCCGATAATTTTCCTCATCTACCAAAGGATTGCCCGTAGAATGAAAGCGAGCATTTTGAGGCTGAGGCTCAATCTCAACAGCAAAACGAGCCTGAATTTGGCTGCTATCGGCTATTTGTAGGCCCAAAATGCGCTTTCGGCCCTCATGCCGGCTATAAATCTGCATAGGCAAGCTCATGATGGCCGCATTGAAAAAGGTATGTGAGGAAAATAAACTGAATTTTCGGTTTTCTGGAAGCTGAATATGGGCCGCCAAAAAATCAATAATCCATTCATCAATGCTTTTTTCGCCCCGGGCTACATAATAGAAATAGGCCCGCTCCCAATCGGAAGAGGCAGAGGATTGAATCAGGCTATCGTAAGAGGAGCTAGTAGACATATTATAGGGCTTGAGTACTTTGATTAAAGGGCTGTTAGGCCTTGAGGGCTGATGCTAAAGCTTTGTTTAAAGGTTTCATCGGCGGGCTGCCCTTGCATGCTCGGAATATTGCTATCCCATTTGAGCTGAATGCTATTGGGGCTACTGATGTTCAGTTCGAGATTCACATAGTTTTCAAAAATAAGTGGAAGATTGCCCAAGGCGGCATTCCAAACACAACTTCCATCTTTGGCAATGAGGGCAAGCGTAAGCATCTGTTCCGGCGACACAATTTGCTGATCGTCCATAATTTCGGGGCAGGCCGCTTCTTGGACCTCCGCAGCAGTATAGAGCAGCAGGCTTTGCCCGTCTGCCTGCGGAATTTTGCCCCAAACTACAGCCGCATCCTGCTTGAGTATATCGCCTTTTGCCCCCAATAAGCTTTTTAGGTTGGGGACCGCCAGACCAAAATTTTTCTTTTCTGCATAATTGTTCAAGAGAGAGGCAACCGCCAAGCCTTTGTGGTAATCGGTCTTTAGCGGAAGCTGAAGTTGGGCCAAGTTGGCCAGCAAATCAGACAATTGCGCATATTTTTCATGGCTTTTGCCTGCTAGCTGAACCTTTGCGCCTTGGCCATCTTCTCCGCTTAATTGATCGCCACTAAGGCTAAGCGTCATTTTTTTGGATTCATCGCCACTTTTTAGGCGCATATCGCTAGCCGAGCCTTCTCCCGAAAGAGAGAAGACTTTGCCTTGCTGGCCATAATGCAGCTTATAGCGATAGCTGCCATCCTTGTTTTTTTCTAGCCGAGCCAGATAGGCCCAAATTGGTTGCCCGTTTAGGCTGCCTTCAAACCATTGTCCAGAACGATGCAGGTCTTTCCAATACTCAGTTTGTGTTTTGTTTTGCTCTTTTGTGGGATTTTGCTCTGCTGTTTTTTCTGTAGAAGATGTACAGGCAAAAAGGCTAAAGGTCAAAGCGACCAAAAGCAATAGGGAAGTCTTTTTCATGGGATAAATATTAGGATTGAGTTAATCTAGGCCTTCTAGGCCCTTGCTATTTACATCAAAAACTTGTTCAAATTCTTCGTCGATCATGCGGGCGCCTCTTTCGCCGCGCATGTAAGTGGTCCATTTTACGCCAATGCGATTAACTTTTTTGATAGAGAAGCTAAAGTCCATATAATAAGGATCATCGCCAGCATTACCAATATTGCTATTCCAAAGACAGCGGCCTGTTTTATCAAAGAGCGCTGCAGCCAGCATATTTTTGGGGTCTTCTAGATAGGTCCCTGCAATAAAGCGGCAGAACTCGGGCATAACTCCAGTGGCCGTATAAAGTAAGAGGGTTTCGCCATTGGGCTGAACAATTTTGCCCCAAACTACAGCCGATTCCTCCTCTAGGAGTTCTGTTTTATCGCCGAGCAGGCTTTTAAAGTTGGGGACCCATAGCCCAAAGTTTTTATTGACATAATGGGGCTTAATATGCTCTTCAATATCTAGACCTTCATAGTAGTTTTTATCTATAATCGGGAGCCGAAGAGCGGCCAAATTGGCCATGAGGTCTTTGGCTTGGCTATATTTTTCATGGCCAACCGCCTTGAGCTGCATCGGAAAGCGTTTTCCTTCTACATTCGCCCATTCGCCAGTAAGTTGATCGCCATCGACCAGTTCGCCAGCTTCAAATTTTTGAAGATCTACTTCTATATTGCTAGGATCGCCTTTTCCTGTTAGGTAGATGCTGGCCCCTTGGCTAGAGTTGTAGCCATAATGAATGCCATAGGAGTGATCTCCATCGCTGTAGCTATCTACTCGGCTAAGGTATAGCCAGATCGGAATATCTTTTAGGGTGCCTTCAAACCATTGGCCGCGGTGGTTCAGCTCTTTCCAGTATTCTTTGGGCGCTTCTTGCAGGGCCTCGGCTTGTAGGCTGCTTTCTTTTTCGGGAGTAGGAGAGGCGGCGGTTTCTGCCTGACCATCTTCGGCTGTTTTGGGGACAGAGGATTGACAAGAAAATAGGCTTAGGGCCAAAGCGGCCAAAAGCAGTTTAGCATGCTTTTTCATAGGGAGGTTTACGTTTAATGAGGATTATTGTCCTAAAATAAGCTTTCTTCCCTATAGGCCAAAAAAAAAGAGCTGTCTTTAAAAGACAGCTCTTTTGAACTTTGTTGCAGAGACAGGACTCGAACCTGCGACCTTCGGGTTATGAGCCCGACGAGCTACCACTGCTCCACTCTGCGATACAAATATAAGGCGAGTATTTGGGTTTTCCAAATGCAAATAAAAAAACAGGCTAAAGTGATTTCACTTTAGCCTGTTAGCTTGCTTTAAATCAATGGATTAGCCATCAATTATTTTTTTACAATTTTATCAAGAACTTCTTTATTGATCTTGATTTCATATTCCTTACGCAAACTGAGGATGAGGTCCTTTTCTAGCTGATCTTGGAAGTCGGCCACTACATAACCGCGGGCTTCGTCTAGACTTTTGTTGCTAGCGGGAATCACTTCCTCAATTTTGATAAAGTAGTAAGAGCCATCTTTGGTATAGCCTTTATTCATTTTGCGGGCTTTCCACTTGATTGCATCCACTTCTGCATTGCGTCCTTTTTCATAGGTGGCTTCGGTGGTTTGGACCAAGGCCTTATCGGCATTAAAGAGCTCCATGACTTCTTGGGCCGTTTTCTTTTTGGCCTTTTTGCGCAATTTCTTGATCTCTTTTTTGTCTACAGAACGAAGAGTATAAAAGGTCACCTTGGCTCTTTCGTTCCACTGATAGTCCTCCTTATGGCTTTCGTAAAAGGCTTTGAGGCCTTCCTCATCATTAGAGGCTTTGTCCCAGATGAGCTGCTTTTTTACTTCAAAAAGCAAGATACCCTCTTCATATTCGCGAAGCAAGGCCTTAAATTCTGGATATTTCTCTTCCAAACGAGTTTCTTCATAAGCCAAGCTTTTTTGGGCCACTAGTTTGTCCAATACTCGCTCTAGTGCATCTTCATGGCGGCGGGGACGCATAGCAAAGCGCTCGTTGGGCGAGCGTTGCGCCATCTGAATCAATTCTTTTACGCTTGCATTGAGGTTGCCTAAAGTAAAGACCACTTTCTCATTTTTGAGCAGCTCGGGCTTGGGGGTCCAACGGCCCTGAATAAAGGCTTGGTCCTGGCGCAAAGCCGCAATGACTTCCGCATAGACCTTTTCGTCTAGTTGGTAGCCCGCTTCTTCCTTAATTTTATTCACTAGGGCAGTTTCTACCAACTTAAAACGAGGATCTCTCTTGACCTTAGCCGTCAATTCGGCTTTCATCTGTGGGTAGCTGCTCTTATCCATAGATTTTACCCGACGCAAGATATGCCAACCCGATTCAGATTTTACGGGCTCTCCATAAACGCCATCTTTGGGCAAACCAAAGGCCGCATTCTCAAAAGCCGCATCAAATTGATTGATGCCTACCCAGCCAATAATGCCCGCTCTTGTTTTTGAGCTATTATCCTGAGAGTATTTGGCCGCTAGCTCGGCAAAGGTCGCTTGACCCGCCTTGAGGACCCCATGCAAAGAGTCAATTTTTGCCTTGGCTTTTTCTTCTCCACCTTCCTTTTTGGGGCGGATGAGAATATGGGCCAACTGAATTTGCCCATAAGCTGGGCGAACTTCTGTTACTTTGAGCAAATGCAAACCGTATTTGGTCCGAACAATCTCCGATACAGCGCCCTTTTTGGTCGAATAAAGCGCATTTTCTAAGGCATAAGGCAGTTGCAAAACCGTAAAAAAGCCCAAATCTCCCTTTTTTTCCTTGCTGTAGCTGTCCTCAGAGTACTTGCTCACCATGGCCTCAAAGTTCTCTGCAGTCACTTCTTGCTGCAGTTTTTTCATCCGAGCATAGGCCTCTTTAACAGCCGTTTCTTCCGCATTTTCATCCAATTTGATGAAAATCTGAGAAAAACGACGGTCTTCCTGCGCCCGATCAAAGGCTTCTTTAACCAGCTTTTCCGTAATCTCCCGATCCGTCAAATAACTGCTCGATAACTGCCGCTTGTACTGATTCTGCTCCCGCAAAACCTCTGGCTTTTTATCCAAGCCCATTTCTTGGCCCTTAACCACCTGCAACTTGAAGTTGATGTAAAGGTCTAGGTATTCTTCCAATGATTTTTTGCTGTAATCCGCCTTTTCACCATTGGTTTTGTCATAGATATAGGTAAACTCAGAAAGACGAACTTCTACGCCTTTTACCGTAAATAAAATAGGGTCATCCTCCGAGGAGGGTACCCCAGAATTGGGTTGATGCGCCCAAACTTGCCCCGCCAAAAAAAATAGGCAGAAGGCCATTATGCTATGCATCTTCATCATAGGTCTTGAAATATATAATAGTTATGAACAAATTGAAACTCTTCTAGCTTCAGCGCCACAAAGTTAAAGGAGTTCTAGCAAAAAAAGAATTTTCAGAAAATAGAACTATGTCTAGCTGTTGGTTTTGGGGCTGCCCCTTCCGCCGGGTTGAAACCCAGCGCAAAGCGGTATCGCTTTGCGAAGCTATACAAAATGAGGGTTGAAACCCTCATGATATCGGTCGGGTCGGGCTGTGTCAGGGCTCGCAGGTCTGCTCGGCCCTGCGCGGGCTTTGCCCGCTTGGTCTGGCCTGCGGCCCCCCTTATCCATCCCTCAGCCGAGGCGCTGCGCGCCTTAGCAGGCGGCAAGCCGCCTGCCTGGACCAATTAGCGCAGACAGTTCTTATAAAGCGGAATCACATTCTGAAAACCCATATATAAAGCATCTACGGTCAAAGCATGCCCAATAGATACCTCTAGCAAATTAGGGATGTTTTGCTTAAAATAGGCCAAATTGATCAGGTTGAGGTCATGCCCAGCATTGAGCTCAATGCCTACAGCCGCCGCCGCTTCTGCCGCCTTGACATAAGGGGCAATGGCCGCCGCCCGATCTGCCTTGTATTCATGGGCATAAGGCCCTGTATACAATTCTACCCGATCGGCCCCTAGTTTTTTGGCCCCCTCAATCATTTTGGGGTCGGGATCTACAAAAATAGAAACTCTGGTCCCTAAGCTTTTTAGCTCTTCGGTCACCTCCTGCAAAAATGAGGCAAAAGCTAAAGTGTCCCAACCCGAATCAGAAGTTAAGGCCTGAGCCGCATCGGGAACCAAAGTGACCTGATCAGAAGGATACTTCCGCAAAAGGTCCATAAATTCAGGAGTGGGATTGCCCTCAATATTAAACTCTGTGGCAATTTTTCCCCGCAACTCTGGAATATCATCATAGCGAATATGACGCTGGTCTGGACGAGGATGTACCGTGATTCCCTCCGCCCCAAATTTTTCGCAATCTAGGGCCACTTGCAATAAGTTAGGAAAATTAGCGCCCCGCGCATTGCGAATTAGCGCCACCTTGTTCAAATTTACGCTTAAGCGACAAGTTGACATATTTTTTCTTTTTGGTCAATTAGATGGCGCAATATACAGAACTCATAGCAAAAGAACTTGACTGACTTAGGAAAGCTAAACGCCCTCTCTTTTCCCCAAAAGGCCTTAACGCTTTTTTAATAGAAAAGGAGCCTAGGGGAATTTGGCCAAGAAAAAAATTAGCGTAAATTTGTATCGCGGGCGATAAGAGTGCTGAAGCTTGCTGCCTAGAGCAAGTTCTTTCGTTGAGCGGCCTAGCGATGGGAAGCAGTGCGGCGCAGCCGCAGACCCAGCGGGCGCAGCCCGCGCAGGGCCGAGCGAGCAGCGAGCTGCTGGACGTAGCGCCGCAGCTTTGCTGCGGAGGCCCAAAAAAAAATTACTCGATCAGAAAACAAAACAAACCATCCAATGGAATTATTAGATAAGCTAAAATGGCGATATGCCGCCAAGGCCATGAATGGCCAAAAAGTGCCTGAAGAGCAAATTGACCAAATTATTGAGGCCATTTCTTTGTCGCCTACTTCTAGTGGCCTACAGCCTTTTGAGGTCTTTGTGATTACGGACCAAGAAGTGAAGGAAAAAATTAGACCTGTAGCTTGGAACCAGTCTATGGTGACCGATTGCTCGCATCTTTTTGTTTTTGCCGCCTGGGATACCTATACGGAGGAACGCATCAACTATATGTTTGATCTGACCAATGAGATCCGTGGCTTTAAGAATGAGGGCTGGGAAAATTACCGTCAGCAGTTGCTTAAATTTTATCCGCAAAGAGAGGCCGAATTGAATTTTCAGCATGCGGCCCGACAAGCTTATATTGCTTTTACCAATGCGATTAACGCTGCTGCCTTTTTGGGCCTAGATGCTACGCCCATGGAAGGCTTTGAGCCCGAGGCGGTAGATGAAATCTTAGGCTTAAAAGAAAAAGGATTGAGAAGTTGCGTGATGCTGCCCGTAGGCTACCGAGATGCAGAAAACGACTGGCTGGTCAATTTGAAAAAGGTCAGAAAGCCCCTGAATAAATTAGTCAATAGAATTGACTAAGGGCTTTGGACCAAAAAGATTTGCGCTATGGATAAAAGTATCCATAGCGCATTTTTTATGCCCTGAAGTAGGGGCATAAAAAAAGGACCAATGGAAAACCATTAGTCCTTTGAAGTAGCGAGAGAGGGACTCGAACCCTCGACCTCAGCATTATGAGTGCTGCGCTCTAACCAGCTGAGCTATCTCGCCTTTTGCCCTAGTGCGATGCAAATATAGGGCAATATTTTCTTTCTCCAAATTTTTTCTAGAAAAAAGCTAAATATTTTCTTAGAAAGTAGGACAGCCTGTTCTTCTTCGGCCATTATCGCCAAAGTTATAGATTAGCGAGACCTCCATACCCCCACGGCTATTATTGACCGTAGCAAGGGTGGACATAGTGGCATCATAGCTAAAGCCGAATTGGAATTGGTTGACATCTAGGCCCACAATAAAGATGATGGCATCTACGCCCAAGGAGCTAGAGTTATCGGTAACATATTGGTTGGCTAGGCGGTTCCATAGGCCAAAGCGGAAGGCAAAATCGTCATATTTGGGGGCTTGGTAGCGAAGGCTCACCCCAGTGCTAATTTCGGTAGAGGGGCCTTGAATCATGACTACAGCGCCTGGCAAAAGGCTCATTGCAGAGCGGCGGCCACCTAGGCGAACCTCTCCACCTGCGTGGATATTAAAGCGGCTGTAGAGCTTTTCGGTTGGTCCGGCAAAGGTATTTCCAGAAGTATCTACGGGAGAGCGGTTAAAGAGAGAGATATCGGGTTGGTTGAGGTGGAAAATGCTAATTCCGCCATAGGCAGACTGACGTTTTCCGAAGGTCCCGTACCACATTAGGCCAACATGAAGGTCGGCATAGATTCTAGAATCGCGAACGGCCAACATATTTTCGCCGCTATTGATATTGGGGTTATAGTAGCCATTGCCATACTCGTTATCATATTGGGTAGAGTAGGTATTTTGGTCCCAATCGATTGCTCTTTGTCCCATACCGAGATGACCTCCGGCAATGAGGTAAGAGCTGCGTTCTTTTCCTAGTCGGCCACGTCCTTGAGTAAGGAGTTTTTGGTAATTCACATCTAGGCCGATATCTGTAATAGAGTAGGAGGAGGCGCCAGCGACATCGCGCATTGCATTGAAGCCGACCCCAACGAAATCTTCTTTACCGACGGCAAACTTGCCTTCTGCGGTAAAAGAGGCGGTATTATAGGGTTTGTCCAAAACAGAGGACCATTGGCTGCGGTAATTGATACCTAAGCGGTATTGCGACTCCATAACGCCGGCTAGGGCGGGGCTCAGTCGGGCAGGGGCAGAATAATACTGCGAGTAGCGGGGGTCTTGGGCCTTAGCCTCCTGTAAGTTGCAAAAAAAGGCCAGGAGCAAGAGGGCCGAAATAGGTCGGATAAGCTTCATGCGTCTCTTAAAATTTTATCGGTAAAACCTTTAAGGCTATTAGTCCTTAGATGGGTAGAATAAAATGGCCAACAAAAGTACAAAAACTAATGTGGCTGAAAAATATTGTTTTCCTAGAGTGAAAGATGTCTTAGACCTTAAAACGGAGATTTATACAAAATCTTGTAAGCGGCCTTAAAATTCTTTTAAAGAAATGCCATTCTTTTAGGTCAAACGGCCATTCTAGCTAATTTGCTGCTAAAGATGGCCTCAGGCAATTGTTAAAAGCGGAATAAAGTCTGTAATTTGGGCCCGCAAAATAGGCCGTAGGGCTTTTTTTGTCTAGCGTTCATTTAATGGGTTTGGGCCATTTGGCCTAGCGATGTGAAGGGGTGGCCGTCAGGCCAGACCGAGCCGCCGCAGGCGGCGAAGGGCCGAGCGAGCAGCGAGCCCCGAAACGACAACAAGTCCTTTAGGACGCAGTTCGATGACCAACGGGAATAACCGCCGCAGCTTGGCTGCGGAGGCCCCAAAAAATAAGCATTAATATATGAGAACACAATTAGCTATTCATTTTTTTATGTTTTTGCTCTTGGCGGCGGCTTGTCAGCCCAAGGCAGAGCCAGAAAGCCAAGAAGAGAAAACGGCTTTTACTGTAGACCGAACCTATTATTATGTTCGCTATTTAGAAGATAGCAAAGAGTTGCAGGCCGAGGCCCGCTTTCAGCAAGATACGGGCAGCTTGGTTCTGCCAGATAAATTGTATTTTGAGGGGCAAGCTATGCAGCCCAAAAAGTTGCCTAAAATTGGTTGGGAGTATCGCTACCATGAGCGTCCTGCTAAATTTAAGGACTGTTATCACTTTAGTTATGCGGGCGCAAGCGATACGATTTGCTTCCCTAGCTATAGTAATTTTGCTCTAAAAACGCCAGCGATATCTTTGGCTACTGGCGGCTTGTTGGCCTGGGAAGGGCAGCCTTTGGGGCAGGCCGAAAGTTTGGTCCTTTTGTTTGAAGATAGCAAAGGGCAGTCGAAAACGGTGAATCATGTGGGCTTGACCCGCGGCAGCCAGTTTGAGATTCGCCCCGAACACCTAGAGGGCCTAAATGTGGGCCCAGCTAGCCTGCGCTTGGTACATAAAAGTACCGTGATTCAGAAAGTAGATGGGCAAGTAGAGGTGATTAAATTAGAATATTACCGCAAAGTGTTAAAAATTGAAATTGTAGACTAATGTATATAGTAGCAGAAAAATATTTGGTCACCTCGGATGTCTTCGATAAGCAGTTTGTCTGTAATTTAGATGCCTGTAAGGGCGCTTGTTGTTGGGAGGGCGATTTTGGTGCGCCTCTAGAAGAAGCCGAGGTAGAGACCCTCAAAGCCATTTATCCCCTCATTAAAGATCGCCTGACGCCTGCGGGCCAAGCCGCCATTGAAGAGCAGGGCGTGGCCACGCATAGCGAAGAGCAAGAGGGCTGGGCCACCGCTTTAATTGATGGCGGTCCCTGTGCCTTTATTCATTATGAGGAGGATGGCCGTGCCAGCTGCGGGATTGAAAAGGCCCATAAAGAGGGCATTATTGATTATCTCAAACCGGTCTCTTGCCACCTTTATCCTATTCGAACGAAGCAATTACCCGATTTTTTGGCTCTGAACTACGACCACTGGGATATTTGCTCGGCCGCTTGTAGCTTGGGCGAAGAATTAAAGGTCCCCGTTTACCAGTTTCTCAAAGAGCCTTTAATAAAGGCCTTTGGTCCCCATTTTTATGAAGAACTAGAAGCTATGGCTGATTATCATGCCCAAACGGGCGAACAGACCTAGCAATCTCTCACCTACTAATATTTGCAAATGATTGCACTAGCTGGAATTATTGTTTTGGGAATTTTGGCCCAATGGGTAGCTTGGCGCCTGCGCCTGCCCGCTATCCTCCCCCTGATTTTAATTGGCCTTTTGGTGGGCCCTATTGCCGAAATCTGGACCGGCCACAAGTTTATTGAACCCGTTTTTGATTACCTCTTTGAGGCCAATGGCAAAGATCTTTTGCTGGATGAACACGGACACCCACAAGGCAATGGGGGACTTTTTCCCTCTGATGTCCTGTTCTGGTTTGTCTCTTTGGCTATTGGGGTGATTCTCTTTGAAGGTGGACTGACCCTGAACCGCCATGAAGTAACAGGAGTAGGACCCGCTATTGGTAAATTAGTGACCCTAGGCTCGGCGATTACCTTTATTGGTGCGGGCTTGGCCGCTAAGTTTATCATCGGCCTGCCTTATGATATTGCTTTCCTCTTTGGGAGTTTGGTCATTGTTACTGGCCCCACCGTCATTGCGCCCATTTTGCGCAATGTGCCCCTGCGGCGAAATATCTCGACGGTCCTCAAATGGGAGGGAATTCTTATTGACCCCATTGGGGCTTTGGTGGCCGTTTTGGTCTTTGATTTTATTATCTCGCATGAGTCGGAGGGCTCTTTTGGAATAGAAGCCTTTAAGGAGTTTATGGGAATTATCTCGGTGGGCTTTACTTTTGGCATCGGTACGGGCTTTGGCTTTTATCAATTGCTCAAAAGAGATATGATTCCGCATTATTTATTGAATGTGGTTTCTTTGGCCTTGGTGCTGGGCGCTTTTGCCCTTTCCGATATTGTGGTGCATGAGTCGGGCCTACTAACCGTGGTGGTGATGGGCATGACCCTGGCCAACCTCAAGGTGCCCCACTTCAAAGAGCTGCTTTATTTTAAAGAGTCTTTGACCGTTTTGCTGATTTCGATTCTCTTTATTGTCCTTTCCGCAAATATTGATGGCGAGCAGCTATTGCTCTTGGCCGATTGGCGCTATTGGGCGCTCTTTGCTGTGGTGGTTTTGGTCCTTCGCCCGCTTTCTGTTTTTGCCTCTACGGCCAAAGGTGGCTTAGATCTCCGAGAAAAGCTCTTTATTTCTTGGGTAGGCCCTCGCGGAATTGTGGCAGCGGGTATTGCCTCGCTTTTTGGGCTCAAATTGGCCAATTATGGCTATGAGGAGGCCGCACTAATTACGCCTTTGGTCTTTATGATTGTGATGGGAACGGTTTTGCTGAATGCTACTACGGCCCGCTTGGTGGCTAGGTTGCTGGGCGTTACCCTACAGCAATCTAATGGGTTGCTTATTGTGGGGGCCAACCCTGGCGCTCGACTGATTGCCAACTATTTACAGAACCATGGGCGGCATGTGGTCTTGGTCGATCGCTCCCCAACTTTGGTCCAAGAAGCCCAAGATATGGGCCTCAAAGCCATTGAACAGGATATTATTGAGGGCAATCTGGAGGAGGAGCTGGAGCTCCTCGATATGGGCTATTTGTTGGCCCTTACCCCCAGCACGGCGGTCAATGATGTGGCCTGCAAACGCTATAAAGAGGTCTTTGGCGAAAATGGCACGTTCCGCATTGTCTCTCAGGCCGAAAGCCAGGGCCAAATTGATCTAGCCGATGAGGCCGCCTTTGATATCAAAACCGATTATATCAACTTTTTGGAAACGGCCCGAGACTATCCGAATATCCGAGAGTATGTTTTGCAGTCTCAAGAGCAGTTTGAACAAATTTGCCAACTGAGCTGCCGCAATACAATTCCGCTCTTTATCCGTAAACCCGATGGCGATTTCCATTTTGTGCGGGCCAACCAACCCCAAAATGAACAGGTCGAAGCAGGCGATACGCTGATTTATATGGGCAAAGAAATTGAAGCCCCCAGCACCGAAATGGTCGAGGAGCTAGAGGAAGCTTAGGCCATAAATTTACTGCAATAGAATAAAGACAGTCTCTGTTTAGGGACTGTCTTTTTTTTGGGGCCTCCCGCCTGCGGCGGGCGCTACGTTGCGCAGCTCGCTATTCGCTCGGCCCTGCAGCGCTAAAGCGCTTTGGTCTGGCCTTCGGCCACTGCTGCACATCGCTAGGCCGCTCATCTGTCTTTTTCCTTTTAGCTTTTTTCTTTGGTGGCTTGGGAGTTTTGGGCCATGGGCTGAAGCCCATGGTTGCGGGTCTATGCAAACTGGCGGGCTAAAGCCCTTGTTTGCTATAAATGATATGGGCCGATGGTTTTAACCATCGGCTCATTTTTATTGTGCTTAGTATGGCCGCTTTTGTATGCTGTAGGTTTCAACCTACAGGTATATATATCGATCCTACAGGCCATTTGTAAAAGGGGCTAAGCTATTCGCAATTTGTGAAATGGCAATTGTAAAGTGGGGGATGCTATTCGCAATTTGTGAAATGGCAATTGTAAAGCGGGGGATGCTATTTGTAATTTGTGAAATGGCAATTGTAAAGCGGGGGATGCTATTCGCAATTTGTGAAACGGCAATTGTAAAGCGGGGGATGCTATTCGCAATTTGTGAAATGGCAATTGTAAAGCGGGGGATGCTATTCGCAATTTGTGAAATGGCAATTGTAAAGCGGGGGATGCTATTCGCAATTTGTGAAATGGCAATTGTAAAGCGGGGGATGCTATTCGCAATTTGTGAAATGGCAATTGTAAAGTGGGAGATGCTATTTGTAATTTGTGAAACGGCAATTGTAAAGCGGGGGATGCTATTCGTAATTTGTGAAATGGCAATTGTAAAGCGGGGGATGCTATTTGTAATTTGTAAAACGGCAATTGTAAAGCGGGGGATGCTATTCGTAATTTGTGAAACGGCAATTGTAAAGCGGGGGATGCTATTCGCAATTTGTGAAATGGCAATTGTAGGGACTGTTCATGATTTTGTGTATTAGAATAAAATTTGGGCCTTTAGCTTGTTAGGATTTGGCCAATAGTTGCCTAGGGGCTTGTCCCTAGGCAGCAAAAGAGGAAACACAAAATTTTAAACAGACTCTCTCTTGGGCCTAGAGGCGGCGAAGCCGCCGGCTGAGGGATGGATAAGGGGGGCCGCAGGCCAGACCAAGCCGCTGAAAGCGGCGAAGGGCCGAGCGAACAGCGAGCCCTGACACAGCCCGACCCGCCCAAAGGGCGGGGCAGCCCCAAAAAAACAGTAGAAATAAAACTTAAAGAGAAATTGCTATTTGGCTTAGTTTTTGACTTTAAGAAATTAGTTTTTAATGGTTTAGTGAAAGGTTTTTTTCAAGAAAAGAGAGTTAAACAACTCGACTAAAGCGATTCGGTGGCCTCCCGAATCGCTTTTTTTTGTCTACTTTTTTATCTTAAGGGGCAAATTTTATGATAAAATAAAATCAGGAACAACTATGACGTATAGATGGACGGCCCTTTCGATCTTTATTTGGGCCCTATTGAGCTGCTCGACAATTTACGCTCAGGAGAATACCAAGCTGAGCAATAAAAAAGACGGGGGCTATATTTTTACGCTCCTCAATGATATTGAGGCCACCGAAGTGCAGAACCAAAACCGCACGGGGACCTGTTGGAGTTTTTCGGCTCTATCCTTTTTTGAGTCGGAATTGCTGCGGATGAAAAAGGGCAAGCACAATCTTTCGGAGATGTACATTGCTCGTCGGGCTTATTTGGATAAGGCCGTAAACTATGTGCGGATGCACGGCAACTTTAACTTTGGGCCAGGTGGTGCCTTTCATGACATTCCCTATGTGATTAAGCGTTATGGAATTGTGCCTCAGGAGGTTTATCAGGGCTTGGAGTATGGTATGGAAACGCACAACCACTCGGAGCTCAACAATATGTTGGAGGCCATGGTCAAAGAGGTGATTAAGGCCCCTCAGAAAAAGCTTACGCCCTCTTGGAAAAAGGCCATCAATGGCGTCTTGGATGCTTATTTGGGCGAGGTACCCGAGGAATTTGAGTATCAGGGCAAAACCTATACGCCGGAGTCTTATGCCAAAGAATTGGGTTTAGATATGGATGATTATGTGGTGATTACCTCTTTTACGCATCATCCTTTTTATGAGTCATTTGTATTGGAGATTCCGGATAACTGGGCTTTTGGATCTACCTATAATGTCCCTTTGGACGAGCTAGTAGAGATTACCAACAATGCTTTGGAAAAAGGCTTTGGAGTAGCTTGGGCCAGTGATGTATCGGAAAAAGGCTTTTCTTATCGCGATGGCTTGGCGATTGTGCCCAAAGATGAGCGCACAATTCGCATTAAGGGCCGTGACAACCGCAACTTTAGTGATGCGGGGGCAGAGAAAATTGGTTCTGCCTTTGATGAGCCCGTAGAAGAATTGGCTATTACGCAGGAAATGCGTCAGGAGGCTTTTGACAACTACGAAACAACCGATGATCATGGCATGCACTTTACGGGTATGGTAGAAGATCAGCGGGGAACGAAGTACTACATTGTGAAAAACTCTTGGGGAAAAACCAATGATTGCGATGGCTACTTCTATGCTTCGGAGGCTTTCTTCCGTTATAAAACCACCAATATTATGGTGCATAAGGATGGAATTCCGAAAAAGATCAAAAAGAAACTAGGCATCAAATAAAACTGTCTGGACAGGAACTATCTGCAGGCCCGAGCAAAATTGTTTGGGCCTCTTTTGGGTTAAAGGGGCTAGTTAATCGCTGCTTTGCCCTTAAATAGGACTTAAAAAAAAGGGGGGGCTTTTGCAAGCCCTAATAGTTTTACTAAATTTGCCAACTGATGAAATAGGTCTTAGGGCCTGTCTATCTGGATAAAACAGTTTATTTAGCATCCCTCAAACCTGCAAAACGCTAGTATTTTTGCTAGAACATTGATTTTGCCAAACCAAAAAGATGAATAATTTTAAGTTTTTGAACAACCTTACGGGTTGGCTCATGTTTGCTGTGGCTGCCACAGTTTACCTACTCACGGCCGAGCCCACGGGCAGTCTTTGGGATTGCGGTGAGTTTATTTCTGCCGCCTACAAACTGGAGGTGGTTCACCCACCCGGTGCTCCTTTATTTTTAATGATTGGGCGCATGTTTGCTTTTGTGGCCGATACTTTTTCGGCGGATAAAGCCAATATTGCCTATGCCCTAAATGCGATGTCGGGATTATCGACTGCGGCTTTGGTCTTATTCATTTTTTGGTCCACTACCATTTTGGCCAAGCTCAGTTTGCTGGGCCATCGGGCGCAGGTGAGTAGCATGGGAGATAAGCTCGCTATTTTGGGTGCTGGTGTAGTGGCCGCCTTGTCTACTACTTTTGCCACCTCTGTTTGGTTTTCTGCCGTAGAGGGCGAGGTATATGCCATGTCTTCGGGCTTTACGGGCTTGGTGATCTGGTCGGCTTTGCGTTGGTACGTTACCGACAATGCCCGTTCGGACCGTTGGTTGGTCTTTATTGCCTACATGATTGGCTTATCGATTGGGGTGCACTTATTGAGCTTGCTCGTGATTCCCTTTATTGCGCTTTTGTTTTACTACAAAAAGAGTCAGGTCCGAGAAACAGAGTTTAGCAGCAACATGATGTACAACGTCTTGGCTTTTGCGATTCTGGTTGGGGTGCAGTTTATTTCTACTTTGCCCGTTTGGTTGCATGTAATCTTTGCTTTAGCTGTACCTGCTATTTATATTTATTCTGCGATTCAGGCGCCAGCCGCTGAGCGTAAGATCTGGCGGAATATGGGCCTTTCTTTTGCCATTGGCTTTGCGATTCTGATGTTTATGCAGGCCATATTTATTCCGAAACTTCCTGAAATTGCGGCTGGTTTTGACTTTACTTTTGTCAATAATTTTGGCCTTCCTTTAGGCAGCGGAATGATCTTTTTTGTTTTGGTTTTGATTGGCCTAGTGGCTGCTGGAATTTACTATGCTGAAAGCAAAAAGAACTACTATCTACAGATGGGCGTCATGATGTTTGCAGTAGCCTTGATGGGTTTTTCTACCTATTCTTCTATCGTTATTCGCGCTGCGGCCAATACGCCGATCAACATGAACAAGCCCTCTGATCCTTATAGCTTGTTATCTTATATCAACCGGGAGCAATATGGAGAGCGTCCGCTTTCTTTTGGTCCTCACTTTGCCGCCGAAAATATTGGCTATGAAGCAGGAGATAAAATTTACCGTCCTGTAGAAAAAGGCAATGGTTTCCGCTATGAGGTAGTGGCCGAAAAAGGAGGCTACAAATACAAGAAATCGGACCAGATGTTTTTCCCTCGTTTGGGCCATATGGACGAGGCGCGCAAAGCGCAGTATCGTCGCTGGCTCCATCTGGCCGATGGCGAAAAGCCCGATATGACGAACAACTTGGATTTCTTCTTCCGCTATCAGGTTGGTTGGATGTACTTCCGATACTTTATGTGGAACTTTGCGGGCCGCCAAAATGCCAAGCAAGGGTTCTATGAAAATGATCCCACCAAAGGAAACTGGGTTTCTGGTATTGGTCCTCTAGATGGCATGCGCTTGATTCCGCAGTCTAATTTACCCGAATCGAGAAGTCAAGATAAAGGCCGCAATACTTATTATCTATTGCCCCTTATTTTTGGTTTGATCGGTTTGGTCTTCCACATCCGCAGACGTCCACAAGATGCCCTAGCCTTGGGTATTCTTTTCCTTGTTACCGGTTTGGCGATTATCGTCTTCTCGAATCAGCCTCCTAGTGAGCCTCGTGAGCGGGATTATGTACTCGTTGGTTCTTTCTTTACTTTCTGTATGTGGATTGGCTTGGCCGTTCCCGCTATTTATAGCGAGCTCAAACGCTTTATGGGCCAAGGACAGGCTGGCGCAGCTGTTGCCCTTGCCCTAGTTGTTACCGCCCCTATTATCATGGGCTTTGAGAACTGGGACGATCACTCTAGAGCAAAGCATACGGGAGCTCGTGATTATGCGACTAACTTCCTCATGTCTTGTGCGCCCAATGCTGTGATTTTCACTTATGGCGATAATGATACTTATCCGCTTTGGTATGCTCAAGAAGTAGAAGGCATTCGAACCGATGTGCGGGTGGTTAACTTTAGCCTCTTGGCCGTAGATTGGTACATTGACCAATTGCGCAGAACGATGAATGAGTCGCCTGCTATTGCCATGACCATTTCGGAGGCTGCTTATCGAGGAACGGCCAGAAATGCCCTGCCTATTCAAGCTTCTGGCCGCCCCATGAATTTGGTGGATGCCGTTCGCTTTATGGGCGAAAATCATCCTTCGGGTCAGGCGCCTAGCTATTTGCCTACGGATAATATTGTGATTCCGGTAGACAAAAAAGCGGTGAGAGCCAATAAGGCTGTTTCTTCTACAGTAACGGATGAGCAAATTGCAGATCAGATTAGCTTCAAAATCAATAAGCGCCTAGTTTTCAAGGATGAAATTGCGCTTTTGGATATTGTAGGAACCAATATGGCCAATGGCTGGACTCGTCCCATTTATTTTGCAGTGACTGTTCGCCCCGAAAAATTGGGTGGCTTTAAGGATTATCTGCAAATGGAAGGGATGGCGCTGCGTATTGTGCCCATTAAAACGCCTAGCCCCAACTCTTATGCGGGAGCTATGGGCATGGGCCGCATCGAGCTGGATAGTATGTACCGCAATGTAGTTGAACGCTTTAGCTGGGGTGGTTTTGATCAGCATGAGATGTTTGTAGATGAAAGCTATGCGCCTAGTGTCCAAACTACTCAGTTTGCCATGGTTCGTCTGGCCAGAGAATTGGCCGCTGCTGGCGATAAGGAAAGAGCATTGAATGTTTTGGATAAGCTCTTTGAAGGCTTTCCTCATATGAACTTCCCCTTAGATGAGGGCTATAGCCGCTTGCAGGCCCTAGAGATGTACGCCAATCTTCAAGCTGGCGATAAGGCCGTACCTCATTTGAAGGACCTCAGCCTTACCCTAGCTGACAAGATGGGCTATTATGCTCAGTTTGTGGCGCCTTACAGCCTTGGCGAATTTGCCCAGAAGTTTGGCAGCCTACAGCAACAGTTTGATGCAAAACGGAATCAGTTGCAGCAAATGGTGCAGATGATGAACCAAGCACCCGAAAATAGCCCGCAAAAGCAACAGCTTTATCAGCAGGCGGTACAATTGAACAATGAAGTAGGACAGTTGGAGGCTCAGAAAGAGGCCTTGCTAAAGGATACGGATAATCCAGAAATGGCCACCGTCTTTAGCGATGAGCTTTCTTTGGCCATCTCACAAAGTAATTTGGTGAAGCGTCTAGCTGGCCAAATTGGGAACCAAGAGCTCCTCAATACGTACAATGAACTCTTTACGCCTTTGGGCTTTGAGCAAGCTTCTGCTGCTGCTGCGCCGGCTCCAGCTCCTCAGCCTGCCCCTGAGCAAGACAAAGAGGAAGCTCCCGAATCTATTTCTGTAGATTCTTAGGGCTTCTGCCATAGATGCAAAAAGCCAGTCTCGCTAGAGGCTGGCTTTTTTTATGCTCCTATAAGAACTGTTCTACTGCGGTTTTGGGGCCCGCGGCCAGCAAGCTGGCCGCCGCTATGCTGCGGGGCTCACAGGTCTGTTCGGCCCTTCGGGCTTCACTTCGTTTCGCCCTTGGTCTGGCCTTCGGCCACCCCTGCGCAGCGCTGGGCCAAATGGACCTTCTGCGTTTTGGTGGCTAAAGGCAGAAAGCAGGCCTAGTAATCTATATCATAAAGTCTCTAGGGGGTAGGGAAGTCCGTTTTGATTGAATCTGCAATCAGCTCTGCTTTTACAATACAGTCTTCTATCCCTCTTTTACCATCACAACTCACTACTCCCTCTCTAGGAATATACGTAATTTTAAGCCATTTGCCTTTATAAAAAGAGATCTTAGGGTCATCATTGCAGCGAAAAGATACGGGTAAACCATTAGAATCTTTAAAGTTATAACTGAGGCTAGGGCCATCACCACTACTGAAATCGATAAACTGAAGTGTTGCAGTTTGAAGCTCTGGACTACTTGTTTTAGGGGCATTGGGGCTACAGGCCGTAAATAATAGGCCGAATAAGGCCCAATATAAAATAGATCGCATCATTTTATGAGGGTATTAAATATGAATAATGATTTATATTATTCCTAATAGATGCTTCTGCTGCTTTTTCTGACGTTTTCAATAATTATTTTTTGAAGTATTAGGACAGGTATTGCTGTAATTTGAGTATAAACACTTTTTAAGCCAATATCTTTCTTGCATTAAGCCCCTTTCTCTGGCGCATCTAGTTCAGAAACATCCTGTTTTTCTGTATTATTTTCTCTCTTTGCCTGCCAGCCGCCAAAGCTTGCTGTCTCTCCTCTACAAAATCACTTCCTTCCAGTTAAAGTTGAGTTGTTCGTCAGGACAAAATAATTGGGCGTAAATAGCTCAGCCGAAGGCCTTTGAAGGCCCAAAGGGCCTCGCTCGCATCGGCCTAGCGATGTGCAGCAGTGGCCGTCAGGCCAGACCAAGGCGCTTTGCGCCGCAGGGCCGAGCAGACTTGCGAGCTGCGGAACGTAGCGCCGCAAGGCGAAGCCGCAGCGGAGGCCCCAAAACATAGGCGAAAAAAATAGAATTAAAAGGTTATTCTAAGGGAATAGGTTGATCAAGTGGTAGGTAGTCAGGACAAGCTTTCTGAAAAGAAATGCTCTTTCTTTTTATGCCCAAACTAGGGGCCGAAAAAATAAGCTGGTTTCCCAACAAACTAAAACTATGCTTAGGGTAAGGGCCAAGTAGATAGCGGCCAATCAGCTGATGCTGGCTATTAAAAACAGAAAGGCTGCTGCTTCCAAGTTGAGTACTTTGGCTAGCTATGCTATGTATAAAGTGGAGCTTGTCTTGCCCCTGAATGCTCCCCAAATAATGTAAATACAAACTACTATCCTCAGTTTGTGGAATAAGATACCACTTATTGGGGATGCCCTCAGCCAGAACTTTTGCCCAAGGCCCTGAAGCAACAGTATCTAAACTAAAGGCTAGCTCAAATAACTCATTGTTTTCGCAAAAATGAGCGGGCAACTCAACGGTTACGACTTTGGGTGGCTCCTTTTTAGGCTGACAAGCTGAAAAAGCCAAACAGAGACAAACTAGATAAAACCATTTCATTGGGCCAGATTTGAAGCAGGATGTAAAGGATAAAAACCAGAAAGTGAACAGCTGTCATAAATACCTCGCGAAGGAATCCCTTTCGCAAAACTGAGGCTGTAGTGCCCACAATCTTGCTCAAAAATTAGGGATTGGCCCAAAATGCCCTTGGGCAATAAATCAGTGTAATTTGATAGCTGATAATAGCCCAATAAGCGATTATCTGCAGCATAACAATAAAGCGCTGCATAACTCCTATGCACCCTACACTCCATAGATGCTGAAACCAGTCGCTGAACAAATTTAAAGGTATCTTGCTCTTCACTGACAATTTCCCCCAAATAAGAGAGGTAAAAATGAGGAAAATCAGTTTGCTCAGTTGATATATAGTACCATTTATTAGGGAGGCTCTCGGCCAAAATTTCTAATTGAAAAGCCGCTAACTCCTGCTGATAATTATGCTGCTCTAGCGGCAGCCGCAAACTATCTATAAAAACCGCTAGCCCTAAAACAGGATGCGGCTGGCAGTCTGCAGGAGAAACTTGTAAATAACGAATTGGACTTGCTTGCTTGGTCTGCTTTTCTTCGGCACAAGACAGCAGCAAAAGCAAAAAGAGTCCACTAAATAGAAATTTCATAGGGTAACTTTTACTGCGGTTTTGGGGCCCGCGGCCAGCAAGCTGGCCGCGGGGCTAAATTTAATGAGGGTTTCAACCCTCATCGATATATCATCGCAAAGCGATACCATTGTTGCGGTGGGTTTTAAGCTACCGAAATGGGCCTGCGGCGGCTTTGCCGCCTTAAAAATGGCATTTTGTTTAGACAGCCCTTTGGGCTGATTGGACCCGGCCGGCGGTAGGCGGCTGGCCACTTTTTTCTTTGTGCTTTAGCTAAAATTAGCCCTCAATATATTGCATTTCAGGCAAAGGGGTACCGCAAAGCCGCCTCCGCCTGGGGGCAGGCCTTGTTGGCCTTGGGGGCCAACAAAGCCTGCATGGCCTTCGGCCCTTCGGGCCTCAGCTTCTAATAATCAATATCATACAGCTTCATATCCCGACTACTTTTGGCTTTATCATTAACTAAGCAGAAATAATAAGCCGTATCTGCCAAATCAAAAAAGCCATATTCATAGAGATTATACTTAAAGGCGTTGGGGCTATTCGGATAAGGAAAAGCCTCCCTTTGGCCCTCCTGAACTAATATAATTTCATCGCTCCAAGCCTCCTTAATGATTAGGTCTCCCTTTTGGGCCTTCCTCCAAAATTTTAGGGTATCCCCAGCAGGAGGTAAAATCAGTTGTTTAGGCGTCCCAAAGGAGTCGATCACAATAAAATGAATAGAGCTACTAAACTGCCCTAGTCGTCCCTTCTTTTTAGCTAAGAGCGTCCCCTTAAAATGAATTTTGTTAATCACCAACTGTTCACAATCCTCCCTACTGATTAGATAATCCCAACGGCCCAACAAAAAGAAAAGCAGAGCCGCTATAATAGCGATTACTATAACGGCTATTGTAAGGAAAGAATCGATGTTATACACCCAATCAAGGAGCTTGTTAATGATTTTGAATGGTTTTTTAGTTGAGGACATATTGTTTGTTTGATATCATACTAGCATCACTCCTTTTCTGGACGGAAAGGCCAAGGCAGCTCCTCAGACAGCTTAAGCTTAAAGATAAAGTCTGAAAAATCATCTCCATACTCATAGATATAGTTTTTCTTCTCTTTTTCCGAAGTCCATTGAAATTCAAAATAAAACTTCTTATCGGCCAATACTCTGGCTAAAGAGTTGCCAAGACTATTACAGTCTTTACAACTGCTTTCCTCCTCACAGATCGGAATAATATTATAAACTCGATAAATAGAATCATTGGAGTTATTCTCTTTGATAAAGAATACGTAAAAAAGTGGCTGTTGTTTTATCTGTTCCCAGCGTTCTTCTGAGTTATATTTTAGCCCCTCTTCCTCTAGATTGAAATCAATATAAATAGAGGTACCTCTGTATCCAGGCATAGGAGGATAATATATAAACAAGCTCCTTGTACTATCCTGCTGCGCCTGAGCTAGCCAACTAAAAGAGAGCGAAAAAAATAGAATTAAAAGGTAGTTATTCATTGCTAGAGGGAGTTAAAAGGCTATTGTAAGCTTCTGGTTTTAATTTTCGTTGTTCTCCTTTGTATGAGTTTGTGGAAACCATTCCATATTCATATAGTTTTTCGAGGTTTTTCAAGTATTCAAAATATTTCTCTAAAGTGTTTTTGTTGTTTAATAACAAGATATCCTCATCTATGATTGGCGCAAAGTCTGCAGCATCTACTTTGCTGTGGTAGGTTAAATAATAGGCAAAAGCTTTCCCTTCTTTATTAAAAGAAAAGTTATACGTTGCAAAAGTTTCAAGGCAATCAAATACATCCGTATACATTTCTTCCATAGAAATTTTGTCTTCATCTTTTTGAGCTCTTAATTTTTGCAATTCCATTACACCTACCGCAAACTTTGCTTCAGCCTCCCACTCTCTAATAGAGCGATCTCCATCTCCCTCGCCTTGATGTCCATAATCATCTATATACCCCCCATAATAGAAGTCTTGATAGGCATGGAAGAACTCTTCAAAAATGGTATGGTCCGTATAATCTTCAGCAAAAGATATAACGCCTGCTTCTCCTTCTTTATAATAGCCATAGGCTGTAAAACGGCCTCCGACAGAAGGAGGCACTTCTGCTTGGTACTCTAAGGTATAGATACGGCCAGAGGCTGCTAAGCGTTCGTAGATCTCATTGAACAGGGGGCTATCCTTACGGAGTTGTTCAATTCGTTTTAACTGTTCTTCTGTGGCATTGCCTTTATCTATATAATCTTCTTCTTCTGGCTCCCTTTGCCCGCCAGCCGCCAAAGCTTGCTGCATCTCTTCTACAAAATCACTTCCTTCCTCCCAGTTAAAGTGGAGCTGTTCCTTATCTAAGCCTTGGGAAAGGTCAGTAAATTGAGGGATATCAACTTCCCAGTTTCCATCTAATTGTCCTTTTAGTTCTATTTGGGGAATAGGATCAAAAGGCATATGCTCTTGGAAAAAGCCCGAAATTAAAAGGCTCATTTCTTTTAGGCCTGTCGGTCCCATTTCTAAGCGATGGAGATAGGCATCGTCAAATCCTTCTGTGGCAATGTTTGGAGAAAAATAATACGGCTCTGTCAACCAAAAAAAGCCTTCTTCTTTTTCTTCTAAAGAAAGAGCTTCTCTAGCTATATCCTGTCCCAGAACATGGATATTCTCGGCTGGATTTAACTGATTGACATGGTCTGTCTGTCTGTCTGTCTGTCTGTCTGTCTGTCTGTCTGTCTGTCTGTCTGTCTGTCGTCGTACATATTACTTTATGGATATGGTTTAAGAATGAATAAATATAGCTTTTTTATATAAAAAAGCTATTAAGTAAGTAAAAATATTGCTTTCCAAAAAGAAGGCAGCTTTCGCAAAGCGAAATCTGCCTTAAGACCTAGCGCTCAATCAATTCGGCGCTTACAATAACATTGGCCATTTCTTTGGGCATATCAATGTTGCCGACTACGGCCATTTTCTGTTGGTATTGAATCTTAAACCATTTTCCTTTGAGCTCGGGGTTGCCGTCCCAGCCTTGGTTATCCATATTGGCTTGGCCTTCGGGCAGTTCTTGGGCAAACTGATAGTTGGGGTCTTCATTGCCAAAAAACTCAAGGGTTTCGCCTTGGGTATCTTTAAAGAAATAGACAGCGGCATCACTAACGAGCTCGAAAGTGACAAACTGAAACTCGCCCGTTTGCTTGGCTTCGGGGCTAGCTTCGGGGGTGGTTTCTTCGGGGGTGGTTTCCTGGGCTGTTGTGCTATTGCTTTGGGGATTTTCTTCGATAGCGGGCTTGTCGCCGCCAGAGGTACAGGCGGTAAATAGGAGGGCGAATAGGGCTAGGCTTAAAATAGATTTTTTCATTTTCATGAGGATATTAAGTAAGTGAATAAAAAGACTGTAGTTTAATATAGCGTTTTTACTAAAGCGTTAGGACCTTGGTCCAAAATAACTAGGCGCAAATAGCTGGGCCGAAGGCCTTTGAAGGCCCAAAGGGCCTCGCTCGCATTGGCCTAGCGATGTGCAGCAGTGGCCGTCAGGCCAGACCAAGGCGCTTTGCGCCGCAGGGCCGAGCGAATAGCGAGCTGCGGAACGTAGCGCCTGCCGAAGGCAGGAGGCCCCAAAAAAACAACTAAACAGAAGCGCTCTAGGCAGAAGCAGAAGATAAAAAGCAGCTTTCAAGCAGGAAGGCGATAATTTTTGAGCAAGTTCTTATATATTTGCCCCAAAGAAGAACGAAATTGCGAACCAATAAACGATAGTCTATGACCAAATTGGATTTAGCCTTTAATAAAAATGAGGACGATAATAAGTTAGAGGTCTCGCGAATGCGCCATTTGCTGGAGCGCATTTATGAGGGGGGAGGAAAAAAACGCATTGACAAATTGCATAGCAAAGGGAAATTGACCGCTAGAGAGCGCATCAGTTACCTGATTGATAAAGATAGTGAGTTTTTGGAGCTAGGTGCTTTTGCTGGCTTTGAGATGTATGAAGAACATGGGGGTTGCCCTGCGGGAGGAGTTGTTGGTGGAATTGGATATGTGAAAGGCCGCCAATGCGTGATTGTGGCCAATGATGCGACCGTAAAAGCAGGCGCTTGGTTTCCGATTACGGGCAAGAAAAACCTTCGTTTTCAAGAAATCGCCATGGAAAACCGCCTACCAATTATCTATTTGGTAGATTCTGCGGGGGTATATTTGCCCATGCAAGACGAGATTTTCCCTGATAAGGAGCATTTTGGGCGTATTTTCCGTAACAATGCCGTGATGTCGAGCATGGGCGTGCCTCAAATTGCGGCCATCATGGGCAGTTGTGTAGCTGGTGGGGCCTATTTGCCCATCATGTCGGATGAGGCCCTTATTGTTGATGGCACGGGCTCTATCTTCTTGGCGGGTCCTTATTTGGTCAAGGCCGCTATTGGCGAGCAGGTGGATAAAGAGACCTTGGGGGGGGCTACTACCCAATGCGAAATCTCTGGAGTAACCGATTATAAGGTGCCCAATGACCATGTTTGTCTGGATACCATCAAGGACCTGATTGACAAGCAGGGGGCCTTTGATAAAGCGGGTTTCAACCGAGCTGAACCAGCCTCTCCCGCCAAAGATCCAGAAGATATTTACGGAATTTTCCCCTTCGATCGCAGTCGCCCTTATGATAGCCTAGAGCTGATTGAGCGCCTAGTTGACGACTCTAAACTCACGCAATATAAAGAGGGTTATGGCAAAACCATGATCTGCGCCTATGCCCGTATAGATGGTTGGGCCGTGGGTATTGTCGCCAATAACCGCCAAGTGGTAAAGAATGCCAAAGGAGAAGTGCAGTTTGGTGGCGTTATTTATTCTGATGGGGCCGATAAAGCGGCTCGGTTTATCATGAACTGTAACCAAAAGAAGATTCCCTTGGTCTTTTTGCATGATGTGACGGGCTTCATGGTGGGTAAGCGTTCGGAGCATGGTGGAATTATTAAGGATGGGGCCAAAATGGTTTCTGCCGTTTCTAATTCTACCGTACCCAAGTTCTCTATCGTGATGGGGAACTCGAATGGGGCAGGGAACTACGCCATGTGTGGCAAGGCATACGATCCTCGTTTGATTGTGGCTTGGCCCAATGCCAAGATTTCGGTGATGGGTGGCTCGCAAGCGGCCAAAGTATTGCTCCAAATCGAGAAGAGTTCATTGGCCGCTAAGGGCGAAGAGCTAAGCGAAGAGAAAGAGCAGGAGTTGCTCGAGAAAATCGAGGCCCGCTACGAAAAGCAGAGCTCGGCCTATTATGCCGCCTCTCGCCTTTGGGTAGATGCTATCATTGATCCCCTAGAAACTCGTCGTGTGATCTCGATGGGTATCGAGGCGGCGAACAATGCGCCTGTGGCTAAATTTAACCCCGGCATTATTCAGACATAATCCTTAGCTTAATATAGGAAATCATTAAATTTGCTGGCTCTCGACAAGAGAGTCAGCAAATTTTTTACATACAGTACACCTCCTTCAATCGAAAAAAGCAATATGGGCACCGCCAAAAAAACCACTTTTTTTAGTCGTCTATTTCTCAATGACCGCAACATTTTGGCCCTAATTAGCCTCAATGCGGTGATTATCTTTTTTCAGGGGTTTCCCGATACGGGCTATGAGCAGCTTTTTACCTATTTGGACGATCTGCTCACGGTTCTTTTCCTGACCGAGCTGCTTGTTAAGGCTAGACATTATGGCCTGCAGGAGTATCTGCGTTCGCATTGGAACCGCTTTGACCTTACGCTGATTTTGCTCTCTTTGCCCTCCTTGTTGGTCCATATTATTCCGGACCTAACGGATTATGTGAATGTGAGCTTTTTGATGGTGCTGCGGGTCTTGCGGGTCTTTAAGTTCTTTCGATTTATCCAGTTTTTTCCGCAGGTGGAGCATATTTTCCGCTCGATTAGCGAGGCCCTAAAGGCTTCTTTTATGGTCTTGGTCGGCTTTTTTGTTTTGGTCTTTATCATGGCCATTATTTCCACTTTTTTCTTCCAAGAAGCGGCGCCCAATATGTTTGGCAATCCGCTCAAGGCCTATTATGTCATCTTCCAAGTCTTTACGGTAGAGGGCTGGAACGGAGTGACCGACGCTTTGGTGGAGGAGGCCCAATTTTCGCCAGTGGCCGAGTTTTTTACCAAGGCCTATTTTATTTTTATGCTCATTATGGGGGGCGTTTTTGGCCTCTCTATCGTCAACTCGATCTTTGTGGATGCCATGGTCAGTGACCATGATGAAACCGAGCAGCAATTTGAGGATGTGGAGCAGGAACTGAAAAAAATGCACAGTAAAATGGACCGTCTACTCGCCCTTTTAGAGGCTAAGGGCGTTTTGCCAGAAGAGCTAGAGGATACCGATGAGGAGCAAAAGGATTAGGTGTTTTTTGGTTTTTTGGGGCCTCCCGCCTGCGGCGGGCGCTACGCTTCAGGGCTCGCTATTCGCTCGGCCCTGCGGCCTGACGGCCTTGGTCTGCGGCTGCGCCGCCCCCTTTCGCATCGCTAGGCCAGGGCCACTTCCTTTTTTGCGTTTAGGCGGCAGAAAAAAGAAAGATCTGTCACATTTCTTCTAAAAAGCTGTAACTTTTTTGCCCTTTAGGTCTTATAAGGGTGAGTTAGTTAAATGACCAAAGAAAAACACCGAATAAACGGCCCAATTCAAAGGCACAAAAACCAACTATATCAGGAAAGCTTTAGGGAGCTTTCCTTTTTTTATGCCTAGCTGCAAGGGGAGCGAATAGAAGGCTTGGCCGTTTTGCTCTACTTATGTATCTTTGCGCTTGGCCCTGCGGCAAAGAGCGGGGCCCAAAAGGCAAGTCCTTTTGATTTCATTGGAAGATTATAAAACATTTGCAGTTTGGCAACTCCAAGAACTGTAGCCTTTTATACCTTAGGCTGCAAACTCAACTACTCTGAAACGTCTAGCATTGGCCGTCTTTTTGAAGAGGCGGGCTATGGCGAAGTTCCCTTTAATGAGGGGGCTGATATTTATGTCATCAACACCTGTTCGGTGACCGACTTTGCGGATAAAAAGTGTCGGAAGGTGGTGCGTTCTGCTTTGCGCAAGGCGCCGCATGCCTTTGTGGTGGTCATTGGTTGTTATGCGCAGCTCAAGCCGCAGGAAATTGCCGATATTCCGGGGGTGGATTTGGTCCTTGGAGCCGCCCAAAAGTTTCGGATTCTCGATTATGTGAATGATTTGAGCAAGGCGCCCGAAAAAGGGATGGTTTATGCGGGAGAAGTACAAGAAGCCAATGAATTTATAGATTCATTTTCTTTTGGCGACCGCACTCGTTCTTTTTTGAAGGTGCAGGATGGTTGTAATTATAAATGCTCATTTTGTACGATTCCGCAGGCTAGAGGAAAGAGCCGCAGCGATACGGTAGCGCAGGCCGTGGCCAATGCGCATAAAATTGCCGAGATGGGCATTAAGGAAATTGTGCTCACGGGGGTGAATTTAGGGGATTTTGGGAATGGCACTGAGGTCATTGAGGGGATGAAGCCTAAAAAAGAGGCCTTATTTATTGATTTGATCAAGGAATTGGACCAAGTAGAGGGCATTGATCGTTTTCGGATTTCTTCTATAGAGCCCAATCTTTTGACCGAAGAAATTATTGACTTTGTGGCCCAATCTAAGCGGTTTTTGCCACATTTTCATGTTCCCTTACAATCGGGCAACAACAAGCAGCTCAAGGCGATGCGTCGTCGGTACAAAAGAGAATTGTATGCGCAGCGAGTGGCTTGGATTCGGGAGAAAATGCCTCAGGCTTGTATTGGGGTAGATGTCATTGTGGGTTTTCCGGGAGAGACGGATGAAGACTTTAAGGAGACCTATGAATTTATTCGGAGTTTGCCTGTTTCTTATTTGCATGTTTTTACCTATTCGGAGCGGGCCAATACGCCTGCGGCGGAGATGGAGGGCAAAGTGCCCATGCATATTCGCAGAGAGCGCAACGAGATGCTTCGGATTTTGTCGGAGAAAAAGAAACTGGCCTTTTATCAGCAGCAATTGGGGCAGGAAGAGCTGGTCCTATTGGAGGCCAAGGAGCAAGAGGGAAAAATGTTTGGGTTTACCCGCAACTACGTCAAAGTGGCCTTGCCTTATAAAGAAGAGTGGATCAACAGCTTGCAGCCGATTAAATTGAAGAAAGAGGAATACCTAGCCGATGAATTGGTGGTAGAGGCAGAACTACTTCCCGCCTAATAGCTTTGGATCCATATTGCTAAATGGCTAGTCGTAATTTACGGCTAGCCATTTTTTTTGCGTGGGCCAATTTTGGATGGGACAGGCCCGGAGGGCCGCAGGCTGAGGGATGGGCAGCAGGGCGGCGAAGCCGCAGACCGAGCAAAATGAGCGTAGCGAAATTTTGCGCAGGGCCGAGCGAATAGCGAGCTGCGAGACAGCCCGACCCGCCCGCAGGGCGGGGCAGCCCCAAATCAAAAAGAAAACAGCAGCAGAATAGCATAACTTTTGGGCCAGTTGGCTGGATGGAGAAAATAACTGGCCATCTTATTGCGCTTAAGAAGAGGCGAAGACATTTATTTTTACGTTTAGTGGATGAGGAAAAAGTAAATTATCAAATTGAGTGCAGGGCTTAGTTTCCTGCAGTTGTGAGTAAAAAAAGTATGATGTATAAGTATATTTTAGTGTGTTTTTTGGTCTTGCCCTATTATTTGGGGGCACAGAGCGACAGCAGTCGATTGGCCTTGACGAGCGAATACAGCTTAGTATCTGTAAAGGGGGGCGACAGTTTATTTTTGCGCAAGATGTACAATGCAGACACCTTAGTAGAGGAAGTGTATATACAGAGCGGGAAAATCATTGGGCAGTACAAAAGCTACTATAGTGATGGGAGTCGGAAGCGGATAGGGACCTATGACCGTTATGGGCGAGCGACGGGGCAGTGGAAGAGTTGGCATTCGGGCGGAAACATGTCCAGTGAACTACATTATAAAGATGGCGGCTTGAATGGGGCGGCCAAGTTTTACTATCCCTCGGGGCGTTTGCGAGAAGAGGGGCGTTTTATGAGTCGCAAGACCCAGATGATTGTATCGGGTCAGATTGTGGAGCAGCAGCTAGAGGCTCGGATAGGGAAGTGGAAGAGCTATCATACTAATGGGAAGATCAAGAGCGAGGGCGACTATTGGTGGCCGGGTATCAAGGACCGCAGTTATGAAGACTATTGGGAAGAGCAGGGGAGCATGGAAAGCGGGGAATTTATACAGGCCTGGGAGGGCGACTTGCGTCATGGTGAGTGGAAATTTTATAATGAGTCGGGAGTTTTGGAAAAGGTAGAATACTACCATAAAGGGGAATTGACGGAGCGCAACATGGGGGGAAATTGAGGGGAAGGTTAGGGCTTATGGCTGCTGGCCTTATTGTTTTTAGAAGGGTTCATTGAATAAGGCAAAAAAAATAGTTAGCTTTAAGAACCTAAACAGAAAGCAATTGGCTTTACTGTCTTTTGTATTACAAATATCCCCCTCATGCGTGAGACTAAATTTATAGAAAAGAATAAGGACAAGTGGATAGAGTTTGAGGAAGTATTGGCTTCTAAGGACCAAGACCCTGAAAAGCTGAGTGAGCTATTTACGGAGTTGACCGATGACTTATCTTATTCTCGGACCTTTTACCCCAACCGTTCGGTGCGGGTATACCTCAACAATATATCGCAGGCTGTATTTGACAGCATTTATAAGAACCGGAAGAGTCGCTGGAAGCGATTTCTACAGTTTTGGTCCAAGGACCTGCCTCAGCTCATTTATGAGTCTAGAGTTGATTTTCTATTGTCTTTTGCCATCTTTATTTTGGCGGTGGGCATTGGGGTATTCTCATCGATTATGGACCCTGATTTTCCCCGAGTCATTTTGGGTGATGGTTATGTTGAGATGACCTATGAAAACATTCGTAAGGGCGAGCCGATGTCTGTCTATCAGGATGAGGATCAGACGGGCATGTTTATGCGGATTGCTTGGAACAACCTGCGGGTAGCTTTTGGGACCTTTATACTGGGATTACTTTTTGGTGTGGGGACCATCTACATTCTCATTCAGAATGGGATTATGGTGGGTGCTTTTCAGTTTTTATTTATTCGGGAGGGCATTTATTGGGACTCTATCCTGACCATTTGGCTGCATGGGGCCGTAGAAATTTCTTGTATTATCATTGCTGGAGCGGCAGGCCTACATTTGGGTCGGGCCTTATTGTTTCCGGGTACCTACAGTCGCTTGCAATCCTTGCAATTGGCGGCTAGGCGGGCCTTGAGTATCTATATGGCCATTGTGCCTTTGATTATATTGGCGGCCTTTATTGAGGGCTATATCACTCGTTATAGCGATGCCTCTTATGTGGTTCGGGCCATTTTGATTATTGCCTCTTTTGTATTTATGGGGGGCTACTTTGTTTGGTACCCTTGGCGGGTGGGTCGTCGACAGCAGACGGCGGAGGAAGGTGAGCTAGAGTTGCCGGTGGCCAAGGAGGTTCCGATCAACCTCAAAATGATTAAGAATCAGGGCCAAGTATTTATGGATGCCTTCAAGCTATATCGTCAGCAACTGCTTCGTTTGGCTTTGGGCTCGGCGGCTATGGCCTTTGTTTATACGGCTGTGAGTATTAAGATGGAGTACTACTTTGAGTTTCATCAGGCTGGATTCCTATTCTCATTTTTCGAGGCATTGGCCTATACGGGTTACCATATTGCTCAATTTTTATTTTTAGAAGAATTGGGGCTACGTTGGTTGCTCAATGTTGGGGCCATGTCGGTTATTTTGCACATTGCACTTTCTGGCGTTTCGGCTAAGGCCAATGGGCCAATGAGTTGGGCCAAACATGCCTTGCTATATCCCAATGCTTTATTAGCAAGTGCCCTAATGAACTTCTTGTTTATTAGTTATGGCAATGAGGACTACTACATCATGATTTTCCTTTATCTGCTCTTTGTTATTCCCATTTTGGCCCATGGCTTAGCGGTTAGTTATAAT
This sequence comes from Saprospira grandis, assembly GCF_027594745.1. NCBI lineage: Bacteria > Pseudomonadati > Bacteroidota > Saprospiria > Saprospirales > Saprospiraceae > Saprospira > Saprospira grandis. The sequence goes on from NZ_CP110854.1 coordinate 2,903,597, forward strand.
GAGCAGAAGAACCTGATTGTGAGCATTCCGCTTTGGTTTAAGCATTTGGGCAAAAACTACCTCTCGATGATGGGGAACTATGTAGTGGGCGTACTGATGAGCTTTATTTTTCTTTTTCTCACAACAGCTCCCTTGGTCGATTTTTACTTTAACTCTTTTATGACGCTACTGCCTATCTCTGAGGAGGGGGCACAGCTCTACTATACCAGTTTTAATCTCTTTTTGCATGCCTTTTCGCTCTGCTTTATGTTCCCCTTGGTCTTTTTGGTGATGAGCATTGGCGAGCGAAGCTATAAGCAGACCGTGGCCGCAGAAGATTTATTTGATCATATTGGCCAATTGGGCCAGCAAAAGAAAAGTTATGGAATGGAAAGGGAGTAGCTGGCTGTATCGCCTATTGCTTTTGGGGGCTTTCTTTTGCCTAAGTCCCAATTTTGGACAAGCACAGGATCTAGATCGAGCCGATTGGGAGCGAATTTCTAAGCAATACGACTATAATAAAGAAAAGGTAAAAGAAGAAGCAGAAGAAGAGGAGCCTGAGGATGAGCTATATGCAGATAGTCCTGAGAAAAGCCCCTCTATGTCCGCCTCTACCAAAAACGTCTTAAAGTACAGTCTCTTTGCAGTAGTGATTGGTTTATTGGTATTTATCGTCTTCCGCCTAGTGGGGGGTGGCCTTTTAGGCGCCAACCAAAAAATTAGTAAAGATGAGGCTTATCTCCTAGAAGAGATAGAAGATAACCTGGAAGAGGCCAATATTAAAACGCCTTTGGAGGATGCCGTACAGGCCGAAAACTATTCTTTGGCCCTCCGCCTCTACTATTTGAGCATTTTGCAGGCCTTGTTGCATGCCGGACATATTGTCTGGAAGAAGGAAAAAACAAATGGAGCTTATATCCGAGAAATCTGGTCGCATCCCGCCCGCCCTTTGCTCCAAAAAGTAACCCGAATTTATGAGTATTTCTGGTTCGCTAAGGGCGCAAAATTAGACCGAACAGAGTTTAGTCGCATCCGCCCCCTATTTGATGATATGCTGCAAAAGGCAAGCGCGCCTAAGGCTAAGCAACAAAAGACGAATGCCTAATGGAACAAAAGAAAAATTCGAGCCTGCTCTATATTGTTATTGCTGTCTTGCTGCTGGGCGTTCTAGCCTACTTCTTTGCCTCTTCTAGAGAAGTAAAGTACCAATGGTGGCCCAGTATGGAGCATGCCGAAACAGAACCCTATGATTTTAAACTGCTAGAAGAACTCCTTAAAACAAGCGTGGATAGCTTTGAACGCTATGAAAATAAACGCATAGAAGAACAGCTGTCTACCGCCAATGCAGAAAATAGCCTTTATGTTTTTATTGGCGCCGGAGAACCCTACTACTCTGCCCAAGATGCCGAAAAACTAAAAGCCTTTTTGGAAGCCGGAGGAAACGCCCTGATTGTGGCGATCGAACCCTCTGATAGCTTGTTTTATACCCTCTTTGAAAGCTATCATTGCTTTTATAGCCTGGCTACCGACTATCGCCACAGTAGCATGAGCAGCAAGCAAGTGCTAGCCGGCTTTTATGCCGATGAATATGACGACGGCGAAAATGCAGAACTTTATCCCTTTGCCTATAAAACAGGCGTCAAGGATACTGGAGAGTATTACTGGACCTACATCCCCGATTATAATATCTGCCCAGGCGATGAACCCGCCGTTGTCGAAGCTGGCTTCTACCAACTAGAGGGTGGCATAAGCGATATGCGCTATCCCTATCTTTTTGCTATGGAAGTAGGAGAGGGGCGCCTCTATTGGCACAGCAACCCGATTATGCTGACCAATCTCTATCTCTCGCAAAAAACAAATGGAACTGTAGGCTATAATTATCTTCAACGCCTATTAGAACCCTTTTCAGCCAAAAAAATTATCTGGGATTACGCAAGTACAACCCCCAGACCCTACGAATACCCCCGAAGCCCACAACGATATGACAAACCCCCAACCCCAATGGAGTATGTCTTTTCTCAACCTGCCTTGCGATGGGCTTGGCTGCTGCTCGTAGCTGGCGCCTTTAGCTATGCCCTTTTTGGCGCCAAAAGAAGACAGCAACAAATTGAGGTCCTGCCCAAAAATCATAATACCTCTTTGGGATTTGTCAAAACAATTAGCCGACTCTATTTCCAACGACAAAGCCATGGACTGATTTTCGAGAAGATTATGCAAATCTTCCATGGCCACCTCAGAAAACGATATGGCCTCAATATTAAAGATTGGGATAACCTAGCCGCTCAACAAATCGCACAACGTAGCGAAGTGGACTATAAAATTATTGAAGAAATTCTAGAACGATATAATAGCCTTTCTTCTCAGTTGGCAAAACCCAATGTGACGATGTCGCCAGAAACACTCAATAATTTTTATCTGCTGGTCCAAAAATTCTATGAAGCAGAAGAAGCCCGAAGAAAACAACCCTCGGCCTAAACCAAAAGATAATTGCCCATTTTACTCATCTCCTAAGTCCATAACTTAAGAACTAAATATGCAAGAATTTCCAGAACAAGAACAACCCGCTAAAGAGGAAGAACATAGCCCTAGCATGCAAAGCTGGGAACAAGACGATAGCCAAAGCCTGAAGATTCAAGAGGCTGTCCAAAAAGTAAAACAAGAGGTCCAAAAAGTAATTATCGGACAAGATGAAATGATTGATCTCATCCTCATCGCACTTTTTTCTGGTGGACATGTGCTGCTAGAAGGGGTGCCCGGTATCGCCAAAACACTTACCGCCAAGCTCTTGGCCCAAAGTATGAAGGTGGACTTTAACCGGATTCAGTTTACTCCAGACCTCATGCCCTCGGATGTAACCGGTACGACGATTTTTAATATGAAATCTTCAGATTTTGTCTTTACGCAAGGACCCATTTTCTCCAATTTGGTCCTTATCGATGAAATTAACCGAGCACCAGCCAAAACTCAAGCCTCGCTCTTTGAGGTGATGGAGGAAAAACAAATTTCTGTAGACGGAAAGACCTATAAGATGAATTTCCCCTTTATGGTCCTCGCTACCCAAAACCCTATCGAGCAAGAAGGAACCTATAAGCTGCCCGAGGCCCAATTGGACCGCTTCCTCTTCCGCATTCTTCTAGAATATCCCTCTCTGAAAGAAGAACAACAGATTCTCTACCGCTTTAAAGATGACTTCACGAAGCGCCAAGCGGCAGATGTTAAAGCAGTCCTCTCCGCTCAAGATATTCAAGAGTGCCAAGAGATTATCGAACAGGTCCATATCAAAACCGAATTACTCGATTATATCGCTGAATTGGTCCACCGTAGCCGCTCTCATGCCGACCTTTTCTTGGGCGCTTCGCCTCGGGCCTCTTTGGCCATTATGCAAACGGCCAAGGCCCTAGCCGCCATGAATGGCCGCGGATTTGTTACTCCCGATGATATCCAATATGTGGCTTATCCGGTCCTCAATCACCGAATTATCCTTACCCCCGAAAGAGAAATGGAGGGGATGCAGATTAGTGATGTAGTCGCCGATATTATCGCTAAGGTCGAGGTGCCTCGCTAATTTTTTTTGATGATAATAATAAAAAATAATGGGGCCCTAGGCCCCATTATTACTTTTTCGATATGCGTAGCTTTTCTTCTAATTTAGCCAAACGCTTCGGCTTTTGGCTCCTCCTTTTGCTGCCGAGCTATTTGCTTAGTCTTCAGCTAAAAACGATTTATGAAGGACAACAATTGCAGTTACATGGCCAAAAGGTCAATGCAAAGGTGGTCAGCGTCCAAACTCATACTAGCTATGACGATGATGGCGATCAGTCGATCAGCTATAGCGCTACTTTTGAGTACAAAGACAAAAATGGCCGAATTTATAAACGCAAAGTCGAAAATATGCAGACCTATTATTATGAGGGCCAATCTGTCGAAATGGTTCATGAAAAAGGTCGACCCAATTTAGCCGTCCCCAATACCTTCGAAATGATTTATCAAGATGCCGTTATGTTTAGCGTCATTATTTTGGGGACTACCTTTATGCTGGGCCTATTTTTGTACGTCGCTTTTCTCAGAACGTCTTAATCCCCCCTCATGAAAAGCCCCCTGAGCCGCTCTATCTTTCGCCGATTCCTGATCTGGATGCTCCTCTTTTTTCCCCTTTCTTTGATCTGGACCTGTAGGGCAAAAAGCATGGGCGAACGACAACGCCTAGAGAAAGAAGGCCTCCGAAAATGGGCCAAATGTATCCATAAACCCCGCCTGAATTATACCGATTCAAATGGTGACCGATTTACAATCACTGGTGGAACGTATCGCCTCTATTTAGACTTTGGCGCAAGCATCGATCTTACTTATCCCAATTTTACTAGCGTCGATGAAAAGCAGTTTTTTTATGTCGAAGATAGCCTAGAACTAATCTATTTTCCCAAAAAGCCCAAGGAGGCCATTCCCCTTTATTTACTATATGAAGATCAGCGCCTAGCCCCCTTTTTTAAGCTTTTAACTGCCTTGTGTATAGTTATTTACCTCTATCTGTATCAGTATTTATAATAGGGGCTGTCCCGCCCTTCGGGCGGGTCGCTATGCTGCGGGGCTCGCAAGTCTGCTCGGCCCTGCAGGCAGGCTGCGCCTGCCTTTGGTCTGCCCCTTCGGGGCACCCGCTCCGCAGCGCTCATCCGCTCCACTCTTTTGTTCCCGCCCAACAAAGATCTCCGGCCCGCTAATGCTTTTTGTCCTTGGTGGTTTCAAAGTAACCCGTAGAGCGGTTCTTGCGCACATTGTCCCAATTGAAGTACTCGCCATGCATGGCAATATAAACCCCAGGAGGCAGGGTTTGCACAAAGGCAATTGCACTGCCCAAATTGAAAAACCCATCGGAAGACATGCCAAAGGTGTAGGGAATCATGGCCCCCAATAAAACAATGGTTTTCCCCTCAATTTTTCCAGCCCTGGCAAGGGCGGCAGCCGTAACTTCCATAGTATCGGTGCCATGGGTAATCAAAATTTGCTGCTCCTCGGTACTCTGACAATGCTTAATAATAATGTCTCGGTCCAAATCCGTCATCTCTAAACTATCAACCATCATTAAGGTGCGCACCTTAATGTCTAAGGTGGCCCGCCCCCGCTTGAAAATCTCCGAAAGGTGGGTGTCTTTAAAAAAGAGCTTGCCCGTAATCATATCGTACTCCTTGTCAAAGGTGCCCCCCGTTACTAGGGCCAAAATGCTTTTGTTCTTTTTCATGCTCGCTGTGGTTTAAAAAGTAAAGCTCCTTTTTTATTCAAAAAAAGGAGCTTCGCAATGATAGCCATATCCCTGCATATTTAGAAAAGGCTAGGGCCGTTTTTTGCGTTTTGCAGGCCCGAAGGGCCGCAGGCTGAGCTGCCCGGCGGGTGGCCCGCAGGGCCAGACCGAAGCGCGTAGCGCTGAAGGGCCGAGCAGACCTGCGAGCCCAGAGGGGAGCGACCCGCCCGCAGGGCGGGGCAGCCCCAAAAAATCCTAATTTCCCTCGCCTCCAGAAGACAAGAAAATAATGAGCCCAATAATGGCCACAACAATCAAAACCGTAATAATCACCTTGATGGTAGAAATGGGTTTTTCGCCATTAATGCGGCCCGTTTGCCCATTCACGGCAAACTGATAGGACTTGCCATTGTACTGATAACTGCAGAGCCAAACCGGCAAAATCAGATGCTTGAAGGTCTGCTCGAAAAAGTCGCTGTCTACCGTCAAACTGCGCTGTTCATCGCCGCCCAACTCTCGGCGGGCTCGATTGCGAAGGTCCTCCATCATTTTCTGCTCGGCCTTTTGGTAGCCCTGCTGCACATCTACGCTATAAATTTCAGACTCCCAACCGACCACCAATTCATTTTGGTAGTTGATGGTCTCTTCTAGGCGATAAGGAAAAATGCGCTCGATGATTTTTTCGGGCAAGCCCTTAGAGGCCACCACCAAAACATCGTCAAAGGGTTGGCGAAAACGGCCCGACTTCCATTCCCAGCGGGTTTTACGTACCCGTTTGGTTTTTTGCTCGCCATTTTCATAAACCGTTTGGTTTTCATAATAATGATAACCCGCCTGCCCCTGCCATTCGGTGTAGGTCTGGGCGTCAAAGGTCCAAAAAGGGACATAAATGCCATGCACATCGCCCAGTGCAGCCAGTTTTTTCAGCTTGTTGGGATGAAACCAGCCTTTTTTAATCCAGTCCTTAAATTTCTCGCTGGCCTGCCGTTTTGTGACCACAAAAGGCAAGATGCCCTGCGGCTGAATGAGGTTTTGCTCAAAAGCCTTTTCATTCACTTTTTCCGAGCCACAAAAATTGCAACGCAGCGAAACCTCACTGCTATCGACCATGAGTTGGGCCCCACAGCCCCCACAATTCATGACTTTTTTGCCCAAATCTTTGGGCTTATATTGGTTTTGCTGGCTGGCCGCTCGGGCCAAAGATTGCTCCCGAACAAGGTCGTTGGCCTTGTCAAAATCTTTAGAAAAACCACAGTGCCCACAGCTAATGAGCTGTTTTTCTGCCGAATAGCTCAATTGGTTGCCGCAGGTTGGGCAGGGCAACTTGAGGATGCTATTCCGAATGTCGTCGTTTTCTGCTAACATATCTCTGTTGTTTGGTAATTACTTAAAAGGGTCTACATAAGCAATATACTTATTTATAACGGAAAAGTAAACCCTAAAAAAGGAAAAAAGAAAACAGGCGATAAATATTGGTAGCTCGTTGAAGAATCCTTATTTTGGCGCTTGTTTTGGCTCCAAAAATCGTGATCATGCAACCTCTAACCGAGCAGCTCTGGAAAAAACTTCGCTCCGCCAAACCCGAACAGGTGGAGATGGCCCTTTTGCGCGCCCGCGCCCAAGGCTTCAATCTAAAACCCTGGGAACAGGAATATGCCGAACTTCGGCAATATATTCCCCTGCCTTATTATGCCGAACAGCATGAGGAGGTGGCGGCTTGCTATGCTATCCGAGAGTTAGATTTATCGGAGCGAGAGTTGAGCAGCCTGCCGGCTGTTCTCGCTAATTTGCGTTATGTAGAGGTTTTGGACCTTCGCAATAATGAACTGACGGCCCTGCCTACTTGGCTCAATGAATGGAGTAATCTTAAGGAGGTTTATCTAGAAAATAATCAGATTTCAGCTCTCTCGGCCGATTTTCTGGCCCATAGTCGTTTGGAGTTGCTGCAGCTTTCCAATAACCAGCTCAAGGCTTTGCCCGCTGCTATTTTGGGCCTGTCTAGCCTGCAACGCCTAGATCTTAGCCATAATAATATAAGTAGTCTGCCCAATTTGGAGGAGGAGCAGCTGCCCAATCTGAGCTTTTTGGCCCTCAACGATAATCCTATTGGCCAGATTTGGGTCAATATTGGCCAACTTACTAAGCTGCAAACCCTACAGCTCCAAAATTGCTTGCTGCAGCAGTTGCCCGAAAGTATTTGCTCTCTTTTTGCCTTGCAAAATCTCTGGCTGCAAAATAATCAGCTCCGCCATCTGCCTGCCCAATTAGGCCAGCTCCGTAGCCTAGAGCTTTTGCAGTTGGCCCAAAATGAACTGCAAGAGTTGCCCGATAGCCTAGACCGCCTAGCTAGCCTCAAACAACTCAACCTGAAAGAAAATGCCCTCCAACATCTGCCCAAGTTGGAAGGCCTGGCCTCTTTGGAGCTGCTCCATCTAGAACATAACCAGCTCCAACACCTCCCTTCTGATTTTGCCCGCCTTGGCCGCCTGAAAATGGCCTATTTGCAAGGCAATGATCTGGACCGCCTGCCGCTCATTCTAGACGCTCTCCGCGCCCTAGAGATTTTGCATATCGAGAGTAATCCTATCGAGCAATTGCCCGATAGCCTAGTCGATTTGCCCAACCTACAACGCTTGTTTGCCGCCCATACGCAGATCAAAAGCTTGCCCAGAAGACTCAAGCATAAGTTGGAGCAACTCGATATTGAAGGTACGCCCCTGGCCAATGGAGAACCCCAAGAGGAAGCCGAACAAGAGGCCTTTTCTCACCATCCTACGGCCCAAGAAAATGAAGAAGGGCCCAGCCATAGCCCCAAAGGTTGTATGCTGCCTGGATTAGGCGTTGTGCTTCTCCTCATTATCGCCCTCATTTATGGCGTAACATTGTTCTGATGCTCTTTGACAATATGAACAATATGACGAATCATCAAACGGCGAATGTCTTGCTCTAATTTGCGATTCGGCTCCTTCAAAATGTACTGAAATTTAAATATGACGGCATCTTTTTTTAGCTCTTCCACTTTCAGGATGAAGCTGTCTTCTTGTATCCACTCATGATAGTTCGCAATGGCCGTAATCAGGTCTTGCTCTAGGTTCGGTATGCGCCGAACATACTGCAAATCCATCTCAAATTCAATGCTGGTTTTCTTGATGTCTCGCTTGGTATAGTTGACGATTTCACTCAGAAAAACAGTGTTGTTTGGGATGTAAATCAGGTCGTCATCATCATTCAAAATGAGCAGCTTTGACAAGCTCAAACTCATCACTTTGCCCTTCTGCTCCCCAATTTTAACCACATCGCCCAGGTCCACCTCATTCGAAAAGGCAATCATCATCCCACTAATAATGTTCGAGATGTAGTCCTTACTCAAAATGGCCAAGGCGGCCGCAAAAATACTAATGGAGGTCAATAAACTACTCAAATTGATCCCAAACAGACTCAAAATAGTCATGAATAGGGCCAAGAGCATCACCAAATAGTAAATGTTGTGGCTGCCGGCAATAATGTTGTCTTTCTGCTCGGCCCCCAGCTTTTTCCGCCTCCGATAAATGTATTGCAAAAATTGCATCAGGCTACTAAAGCCCATAAAAAAGAAGTAGAAGCCCGCAAAGCTATTGAGGTAGCGCAAAAAAGGCGCTTTGACCAAATTTAACCATTCCGTTTCTACCAAAAACCAAAGGCCAATAAAGACTAACCAGCCTACTAGTTGTAATAAAATTTTCATTGTTCTTTTTTCTTGTTCTATCCTAATTTTTTGGGGCCTGCCGCCTTCGGCGGCCGGGCTGTGCACGGGCTCGCAGTTCTGCTCGGCCCTGCGGCGCTTGCAGCGCCTGGGTCTGGCCTGACGGCCACCCGTTACCATCCCTAGGCCGCGTCGCTTCGCTCCTTTGCGGCGGCTGCGCCGCCTAAAAACAGCCCTTGGCCCACTTTAGTTCGCCAAAGGGAGCAGCCAGGGCCCAAATGGGGCCGCTTGGACCAAATTGACTTCGGGATCAATAATTCTTTGACTCGGCCGAGCGTTTAAACTGACAAAAGCGTCTACATATACCGCCAGTTTTTGCCCTTCTTCGGCCTCTTGCTGGGCCAAAAATACAGCAAACTCCCGAATCGCCTCGGGCTGTACGCTCATCCGCTTTATCTGATAGGGCTTGAGGTATTCACTAGCCGATACCTCCCATCGATTCCCTTTTTTGTCCGCCAATTCAAAACGCACTTGCCCCTGATGCTCTACTAACATTACCCGCCAACCATAACGATAATAACGCTGCGACCAAATAATATCTTTGGCCCCAAAGAAATGATGTCGCAAGGGTAAAATAAATTGCCAAGCAAAATAAAGCAGCAAAATAGGCCCAAACCAGCTTTTATAAGCCGTTTCGCCTCCCTTAAAATAAGGAAGGGGCAGCTTTTTCCAACTTTTAGGCGGAAAAAAAGCTAGGGTCATCCCAATCATCAAGGGCGGAAAAAGTCCAATGTTAAACAGATAGCCCGTGAGCCCATGAAAAATGAGCACTCCCAAATAAGCCCAAGGCCTCGTTCTACTCCAACTCAACCAAATGAAGATGCTCAGGTCGTAGCAGGCCGCCAAACGCCCTCCCCAAACAGCCGTTTCGGCTAAGGCCAAAAAATGCCCAATCAAGGGCGTATCCTGGACCTGTAGCAGCCAAATGCGCAAGGGCCGCCCAGCCCACCAATCTACACTCAATTTGGCCCAACCCGCAAAAAAATAAACCAGCGCAATTTGTAAGCGCAAGCAAAAAAGCCAAAAGAAAGGATGCTGCTCTAGCCGTATCTTGGGCCGCCGATAGGCATCCCAACTGCTGTTGCGATGCGCAGGCGCAAAAAAGAAAAATAAGGCCAATAACTCAATCAAGTAGTAATGATTGATAAAATTGCTAGCATCTAAACGATGTAAGTACCCAAAGCAACAGGCAAATAAAAGCACCGAAAAACGATAGTAAGCCCCCAAACTGATCCCAATAGCCCCCAATAGCCCAAAAAGATAGATGTAGGGAATGGCCGCATCGCCCAAAGAGGGAAGGGTATAGCCCGACCAACTAAAGCGATAGGCCAAGCCCTGAAAACGCTCCGCCGCTTCTCCCTTCATCCAGGAGCTGATGAAGCCATAGGCGCCAATGCCGCCAAAAAGAATGCGCAAAAGCACTAAAGAACGAATATCAATGGCTTGTCCCAAGTAGTGTTGGACCTTTTTCATAGAACGCTAAAGCTTGTGGAGAATAAAGGGCAAAAGCCTGATTGAGCAGCAAACCCCAAAAAATAATAAGCCTCAAAAAAATCATTATCTTTAGCCCAAAATTAGCAGATGAAAGCACATTATCCAATCCTATGCTTAGCTCTTTTTTTACTCTTGGCCTGCCAACACCGAAAAGAAGAACGTGCCTGGCAAGAACGACTCCGCCAAGCCGATGAACAGGCAGAGATCAGGAGGCTCCGAAAAGCAGCCATAGCCGCCAAACCATCGGCCGATTCTGCCCTGCAAATGGAGGCTTACCGCCGATCTCGAGAGGGAAGAATAAAGATAGAGCAAGAAACCGGCTTGGGCAGCCAATTTGGTAAGGGCCTTCTGCCCAGCAGCCTGAACAATAACCAACCCCTAATTAGCTTTATGACCGGCCCCTGCTACGGAGAATGTCCACAATATCACCTCTATTTTTGGGCGAATGGAGATGTTCTCTATGAAGGCCTCGCCTTTGCCGAGCCCATGGGCAAAAGAGAATGCAAAATAGACCCCAAAAAATTGCAGACCTTATTGGCCAATTGGACCCCCGCTTTTGAAACCTGGCAACGGTATTACCCCCAAGGAGAAGAACCCCTAGAGGGCTTCCCCTTTAAGGCCATTTCACTAAAATTGCCCCAAGGACAAAAAATAATTTTAGATTATCACGATGCCCCTAAAGGCTTGATTCAGTTGGAGAAAAGTATCGATTCACTAGCCAAAGCTAGCTTTGATTTCCCTATGAAAACCATTTTTTAGACAAAAAGATTTGGATAATCCAAAGCCCTGCCCTATATTTGCAATCGCTTCGACAGAGAAGTATACCCTTAAAAAGGTCGCGTGGCCGAGTGGCTAGGTAGAGGTCTGCAAAACCTTGTACGGCGGTTCGAATCCGCCCGCGACCTCCAAAGCAGTTAGCATTTTTGCTGGCTGCTTTTTTTTTGCCCCTAGGGCAGTTGGGCCAAAAAAAAGGGCAGCTGGAGTTTCCAGCTGCCCTTTTCGCTTTAACGGCTCGCTATTTAGCAAAGAGGCCCAAGTTCTCAACCAGCTCATAGCTGGCCACCGCCTTGAGCTGCTGTTCTTGCTCCGCCGAAAGCATGCCCGTGATTTCTACGGCTTCTATCTTACCAATATTATCGGGTAGGGCAATTTTGGCCAGCTCTCTTTCGCTATTCTCTTCTTTTAGATAAAAGCGACTTTCACTAATGGCATTGCGCCGCTCCAAACGGCCAATATCTCGGCCTCGCTCGTCGACCAACTGACCATTGGGGCGGAGCAGCCCAACTAGGCGCTCATCTCGCCGAATTTCGGTCCCTTTGGTGCTGGTCCGAAAGACATACTCATGCTCTAGCGTAAGCACATAGACCAAATTGTTTTTCCCCGGACCAATATAGCTGCGAAAAGCATAGGCAAAAACAGGCTGCCCCTCCGGAGAGAGAAAAACACCCTTGCCCTGCCGCTGATTGCTCTTTTCAACCACCTGGTCTACCTCTTTGGCAGAAATGCCCGCAGACCAAGGAACAAAGCCGCCCTTAAAGCTAGCAATGGCCTCCTTAAGGCTGGCTAAGTCTTCTTCTAACTCGCCTTCATCGGGCTGTACATTGCGCAAAAAGCGAAGCAGAAAGAAAATACCCGCAATCAAGAGTAATACAACAAGGGCAATTATGGCAAAAATATTCATAGGAGAGGGATTAAAAGTTATTCTTCATCTTTGTAGCGAATACGGTAGACCTTAGAGCAGACCCGGCAGTAAAAACGGCCCATGTACTGCTTGGCGTTGATGATGTCCTCATCCCGCTTTTCGTCTTTTATCGATTTTACAGAAGAAAACTCGGGGTTGGTCTTCATAAATTTATTGTGGACGGTGCAACGCTGCATGCTGGCCTTGTTTCCTCGAGCACGCTCCTCTGCCGCAAATTGCTTTTCTTCTTTGGTCAGCAACTTGGTGCAAACCGAGCAATAACGACGATAATTGAGCTGATAGGCAAATGGATAGTCCTCACTACGGCGAAAATCAGAGGCGTTGGCCCGATAATTATCGCTGAGTTTCATCTTCTTTTTGTGCAAAGGACATTTGCGCATGGTGTTTTTCTCCTCACGACTGAGGTTTTCCAAATCGGGCTGGGCCCAGCTAGCTACGGCTAGCAAAAGAAAGCAAAAGCTTAAAAAATAAGAGAGTTTCATAAATGTCGTTTTGTTAAGTTCTTGGCCAATTCTACAAGAATTATGCATTTTAGCCCTTTTGCTCCAAACTATCTGTGGGGCAAGACCATTGCCAATTAGATAAGGGAAAGCGTTGGGCTTTATAAACAAAATGCCACCACTCGGTCCGAATAGTAGAAAAGCCAGCAGCTTGCATCTGCTGCCGCAACAATTTACGGTTTTTATTCACTTCTTCCGAATGTTGGGTATAGGACCAATAGGCTTCTTTGCCAAAATAATCAAAGGGAGTACCCATATCCAATTCCCGACCCAAACTATCCACCAAACTGAGATCTAAGGCGTTGCCACGGCTGTGCATAGAGCCCTGCTTGGGCGGATGCACATAACGAGGGTCTGGCGTTTTCTTCCAAAGGGCCCACTGCGCCGAAGAGGGCCGGTAGCAATCAAAGAATTTAAGACTTAGGCCCATACTATCCAAATTCTGCTGCACTTTCATTAAGGATTTGGCCACCGCCAAACGCGTATAACAGCCCGGACAATCATAGACCTGCAATTCCATAAAGTTGTTGCTCGTTGCATAACGAATTTCATATTCCGCCTGCGGAATCAATTGCTGCAAATCTACCCAGGCACTATCCTCTAAAGAAAGTAAGGAGTCTCGAATTTCTAATTGCCTAAGCCGACGAGCTTCTGCGTACAAAAATGCTGTATCTTCAGCCGGAGCCAGAGATACAGCACTGTCTGTTTTTTCTTCTGAACTAGGCTCCGCTTTTTCTTCTACAACCTCGCCTTGACAGGCAAGCAAAAAAAGCAAACTCAGCAGTAAAAAAGGGCTAAACTTATCCATATTTTAAATTGCGGTCCATATCACGCTTGAGGTCCTTTTGCTTCAGACTGTCGCGCTTATCAAAACTCTTTTTACCACGGGCCAAGGCAATTTCCAATTTAACCTTCCCCCGCTCATTTAAATAAAGGCGATAAGGTACAATAGAAAATCCTTTTTCCTTTACTCGACCCAGCAATTTCTTAATTTCTTGTTTGTGGGCCAAGAGCTTACGAGGCCGCAAAGGCTCATGATTGTTGTAGGTCCCTAGCTCATAAACCGAAATGTGCAGCTTTTCCAACAAAAGCTCTCCCTCAACGACCCGACAAAAAGCATCGCCCATATTGACTTTGCCCTGACGAATAGACTTAATTTCGGTCCCTTGCAATACAATCCCCACTTCTAGGGTGTACACAAATTCATATAAATGTCGCGCTTTGCGGTTGACGATTTCGATTTTATTCTTAAATTCCATGAGTTGTTATTTTTTTGGGGCTTCCCCTCGCTTCGCTCGGGTCGGGCTGTGTCGCAGCTCGCTGTTCGCTCGGCCCTGCGCCGCCTTTTGCGGCTAGGTCTGGCCCTGCGGGCCACTGCTGTCCATCCCTAAGCCTGCGGCGGCTTCGCCGCCTGCAAAACCCAGAAGAAAGCCTTTTTCTTGATTTCGGGGGCATAACTTTTTTGCCTTCGGCAAAGTTCCAACTTTAGCAAAGGCGAACAAAAAGGTGCTGCCCCAATTTTTTGCTCAGTTGTAGTTGTGGGCCATCTTTTTTCTGGACCAGCAAGCTGCCATCAAAGCTAAAGTGCTTAATGAGCTGTAGCTCTACGCCCAGCTGTAGGCCCAATTCTTCTAAATAGCGGAGAAAGTCGGCATCATCCTCTTTTACGCCCACAATGCGAGCGCATTGCCCTTCTTTTAGCTCGGCCAAAATGATATGCTCTAGCACATGAAAATTGCCCTCTGCATCTGGAATGGGGTCGCCATGTGGGTCTACTTTTGGGTGGCCCAAAAAAGCATCTAGGCGGTCCACCAATTCTATAGAGCGAATATGCTCGAGCTGTTCGGCTAGAGGGTGGACCTCATCCCAGCTAAAGTCTAGTTTTTCTACCAAAAAGGTTTCCCAAAGGCGGTGCTTTCGGATAAGGGCCAAGGCCTGCTGCTTGCCTTGGGGGTTGAGGCGGACCCCCTTATATTTTTCATAAACAATTAGCTCTTTTTCAGATAGGCGGCGGAGCATATCGCTGACCGAGGCGGCAGAAATCTGCACCTCCTGAGCAATGGCGTTGGTAGATACTGGCCCAGGGGCTAGGTCGGCCAATTTATAGATGGCCTTTAGGTAGTTTTCTTCTGTGATGGAGAGGTCTAGCTCATTCATAGATTTTGTAGCGTCTAGAAGCGGGCGCAGCCCGCTGGCTTAGGGATGGTAACTGTTGGCCGTCAGGCCAGACCGAGGCGGCTTTGCCGCCGAAGGGCCGAGCGAACAGCGAGACAGTGCACAGCCCGACCCGGAGCGAAGCGAAGGGGAAGCCCCTAAAAAAAACACTTCTGCTCCTCCTTTAGGCACTATTGTATGGCATTTCGCCAGTTGAGGACTTCGGCATTCCAGGCGCTGCGGTATTGGCTGCTGCGTTGGAGTATCCATTGGCCCTCATAGGCACTAAAGGTAAAATGGACGGGGTAGCGGCCGCGGCTGCTGCCATAGTACCAGTGCAATTCCTTATTGGTTTGTCGAATAAGTTGTGGCGGCCCAAAGATAGTATAAATTATTCCTCTATCCGTTTTCCAGCCTTCTTTATAGCTGCTAAAGCTCTGGTTGGCGTACTCCATGCGGCCATAATAGCTTTTGATGAGTTTTCGGGCCACGGCTTCTTTTCGGCTTCGGGCCAGCCAAAATTCGTCTAGGGCCTTTTTGGGATTTTCGGCCTCATTCATTTTGTTATACTCTATATTTTTCGTGATATATCGGCTACCGAGAATAAGGTCTTTGATGCGGTTAATTTTGGGGAAATCCTCGCCAAAGTAGTTGAGATAAATGCCCTGGCTGGCGTTGCTATCGCTCCGAATCCAGTAGAGCCCCTCTTGGCTGAGGCGTAGCTCTTGGCCTTTTTTGACCCAAAATCGGGCTTTTGGGCGTTGGTTTTGGCCCAAAAAGATGCCGCTATTATCGCTGTATGGGGGAGGGGCGGGGGCTTGAGACTTGGGAAAAAAATCGATACAAAAAAGCTGTATAGAGTCGGCGGCGCTAGCCAATTGCAGGACCTCCTCCGCTTTGGCGTAGCTGCCCAGAAAGGGGCGGCCATCGCTATGTTCTAGATAAATCTCTTGGCCAATTTGTCGCTCTGGACCATTGAGGTAGAACAGTTGGGTGCTCAGCAGCTTCTTTTGGGGCGAAGCAATTTGTAGTTTGAGGACCAATGGCTGGCCCCCCACCTTAAAATCGCCTAACTTTAGGCTTTGGGCCTGCCCCAACTCCACGGCCTGAAAATCGAGGACCTCATGATACAAAAGCGTCTCTTTGCTCTGATGTGGATAGACTTGAACATCAAGGATGTAGTTGCTTTTTGGGTGCTCCCAGCGCAGATAAAAATGCTGCCCTTTTTGGATGCAGTCGGTCCGTAAAACCATCGCTTTATCATACTGCTGATACTCTAGTTTATAGAAGGGACTATAATGGCTGGGGGCGCAGGCTTGTAGACCAAAAATGAGAAGAAAAAGAATGGGAGAGAGGCGCATATTTGTGAATTTGTTGTCTATCAAAATTAAGAAATATCTCTGTGTTTGCTGCTGCTTTGGCCTTTTTGCCTAAGCCATCGATTTGAACTTTTTGTGCTATTTTGGCTTTAGCCCATCAAATAAAAAAAGTAAAACTAATGAAAAAGACCAATGCCATGCGGCTATTAGCAGCGGCAAAAATTCCCTATAAAAGCATTTTATATCAGTACGATAGCGAGAACCTAGATGTGGCCAAAATTGCCGAAGAAAATGGATTGCCCTTGGCCCAGATTTACAAAAGTTTGGTCCTGCAGGGCAGCAATAAGCAGCTCTTAATGGCTTTGGTGCCTGGCGATCGGCAATTGGACCTCAAAGGGCTCAAAAAAAGTTTGGGCATTAAGCAACTAGAGCTTTTACCTCAAGCTCAGCTACAAGCTAAAACAGGCTACATCCGTGGAGGCTGTAGTCCCTTGGGCCTCAAGCAGCCTATACCCATTTATATGGACCAAAGGGCGCTAGATTTGCCCCTATTTGCCATCAATGCAGGCAAAAGAGGCATTTTGCTAGAACTCTCCCCCTTGGCCCTTAAGGAGCTCTTGCAAATAGAAGTCTTGCGGCTTTCTAAGGCCTAGGGCCATAGAAAAAGGGCAATCGGAATTCTCCGATTGCCCTTTTGTCATTTAGGCCTGATCTTCAAGCATGCCCAATTCTTCTTTTCGTTTTTTCTCTTGCTTTTTCGCAATGTTAATGCTTAGCTCATAGAGAATGTAAACGGGAATAGAAACAATAATTTGCGTCATGACATCTGGGGGCGTAATCATTGCCGAAAGCAAAAGAATCCCAATAATAGAATGCCGACGATATTGCCGCATTCCCGCAGCGGTGACAATCCCCATACGGGCCAAATAATACACAATAATAGGTAGTTCGAAAATAAGGCCAGCAGGCAAGGTGAACATAATCATATAGTTCACAAAAGACTTGGCCTTAATAATGCTTTGCCCCTCATTGACCATAGGCAGCTGATAGCCCACCAAAAAGTTGATCGCAAAAGGCGATAAAATGAAGTAGCCAAAAGCTACCCCCAACAAAAAGAGCAAACTCCCCACGCCCACTACGCCACGAGTGGCGCTCACCTCGCTATTATAGAGGCCCGGACGAACAAATTTCCAGAACTCATAAAGCACATAAGGAAAAGAGACAATCAATCCCCCAATTAAGCAGACTTTGATGTGGAGCAAAAAGGCTTCCCCCATATCAAAGGTTTGTAGCTCGGGGTTAACTGGCGTGTAGCAAAGAGCTTTGGTCCCTAGCTGTTCCGAGATGCCACAAAATAACTTATAGGTAATAAAGTTGGGGTCTAGCGGACCAAAAATGACATATTTAAAGACCAGCTCGGTGGCAAAGAACATCACAATAGCCGCCGCACTAATGCCGATAAAGGCGCGAATGAGGTGCATCCGCAGCTCATCCAAATGCTCGACAAAGCTCATTTCGGCCCCTTCGCCATCTTGTTCTTGTTGGCGCTGGGCCCTTCGCTTGATGAAAGAAAGTAAGGCCATGAATTAGTAGTTAGCAGGGGCAAATCTACCCCCTAAAGAAAAAAGAGTCCCAAGGGAGAAGACTCCCTTGGGCCAAAAAGGTTTAGGCTTCTTCTGTATTTTCTTCAGTGGCTTCCTCCTCTTCTTCATCATCGGCGCCAGGACGAAACTCTACCTCTTCCCCTTTTAAGGTCGCTTTGAGGTAGTCGTTGAGCTCGCGAATCTCTTCGCGGTTGTATTTATTGCCCGGGTTGGTCAAAAGGTCTAGATAGTACTCTAGGCTAGAGATATCATTCTCTTCCTCCCAAGCCGCTAGGCTGAATGTCCAATCTTTCGATTCGGCATATTCATAAACTAAGCGAACAGACTTAACCAAGGTAGGCTGCTCTAACTCAATGTACATTTGACGAAGCGCCTTCATTTTATCGACCATGGGCTCGCTAAAGCCATTTTGGTCCAAGTACATTTGACGAATCGCTTCAATCGGCTTCTGAATAGCCGCCTCTCTTAGGCGGGGATCATCCATGTTGTTTCTACGCATGATGTAAACTTCTTTCTAAAGATTGGAATAATTTCAAGCCACAAACTTACAAAAAATAGCCTACTTTTTCAGCAGCTTAATTTGAATGCGCTCATTTTTCGCCCGACCCGCCGAACTATCATTCAAGGCAATGGGCCGCGCCTGTCCATATCCCCGATATTTTAAGCGACTGCGATGCACCCCAGAGGCCACCAAATAGTCATATACGGCCTTGGCCCGCTTCTTCGACAAAAAATGATTTTCTCTGGGATCCCCTTTGTTGCTGGTGTGCCCCGATATCTCAATTTCGTAGCTGGGGTTCATCTCCATGATCTTGGCCAAATTATCCAACTCTTCTTTGGCCCCCTCCAAAAATATCGCATTGCCCCGCTCAAATTGAACCTGCTCCAAAATATCTACCTGATTGAGGCGGTATTCTTTGCGGTTCAAACGAACATCCAAAACAATTTTTTCCCGCCGCTGCGTATTGAGCATCTCAAAACTCCCACAATTACATGTAAAGTTCGACTTCTGACTGGTCAAACAAACATCATCTATAAAGTAGTAGGCAAAGTCTACATGCGGATTGCGAAAAGAATCCACTTCTATCGCTCCTGTCACTTTGGTCGAACGATCATCCTGAAAATTCCCCAAAATCAAGAAGTTTTCTCCCCCCTCTGCTACATAGTCTCCCTGCACTTCTACCCACTGCCGCTGGTCCAAGGGCGAACGGTCCTGATTGAATAAATAAGTGAATTTTACATTCTGCAAAACAGCCTCGTCTTCCTGCTCCATCGGAAAACGACTGGCCCCAGCCCCAAATGCCCCCAATGCCCGATTAGAGGCCTCGGCCAAATAGAGCTGCGCCTTGATGCAATAGGTCTCGCCCCGCTTAAGCGGATGCTTGAGCTTGACCTGAACATATTCCCGATAATCTCTTTTACTATAGCGACTAGTATAGGCATATACTCCCGCATATCCCCGACCCGTCTTGGCCTTGGTCCGCCCCATTTTGTTCCGAGGCACCGCTACATTACTACCCTCCGATCGCTCATGGTAGTAGTCGGCCCCCGCCAAATTAGCGCCCCCCCAATAGGTCGATAAACTGATCTGCCCCAGGTCTTTAGGGTACTGCTGCCGATATTGCTCAAAACTAGGATTGCGCACTATATTTTGTAATACCTGCGCCTGCAAACTGCCAAAAAGGACCAAAAACAAAAGACTAAAGTTGTATTTCATCTGATTTTCTGCTTTTTATAGCCCCAAAGATACAGAAGCAGACCGAATATGCCTTGAAGATGTTCGATATTTTGGGGCTGCCCCGCCCTGCGGGCGGGTCGCTCCACTTCGCAGCTCGCTATTCGCTCGGCCCTGCAGCCCTGCGGGCTTTGGTCTGCCGCCTGCGGCGGCCCTGCTTCGGCAGCTCAGCCTGCGGGCCTTCGGCCCTGCAAAACCGCAGTAAATACAAGCTCTAAGCCATAAAGAAGCAGGCCCAAAAGGGAAAAAAAGCCGTATTTTCCTCAAAAAAAATTAACTTTGGTCAAAGTCAAAACAAAGCTATGAACTACCTGAAAAAATATGCAAAACTCTTGGTCGGTTACTCCCTAAGTGTACAGCCCGGCGAAAGAGTATATATCGCTTCTACCACTCTGGCCGAAGATTTAGTCCGCGAGGTTTATGCCGAGGTGCTCAAAGCCGGAGGCATTCCTTATGTTAGCCTTAGCTTTAGAGAACAAGGCCGCCTGCTCAACCAATACGGCGAAGCGCCCCAACTGCAAGCTATTGACCCTATCTATGCACAGGCTATGCAGGAGTTTGAATGCTATCTCTATATTAGAGCGCCCTTCTATGGCCAACTCTGCTATAGCCCCAATGGCGATAAACAAAAACTCAGAGCCCTAGCGCATGCGCCTTATCGCAAATTATATAGCGAACGAACCGCCGACCTGCGCCTAAAACGCAGCCTTTGCGAATATCCCACTATGGCCCATGCCCAAAATGCTGGCCTGAGCCTAGATGAATATACCGACTTTATCTATACCGCCTGCCGCCTAGATGCAGCAGACCCCAAAGCCGCTTGGGAGGCCCTAAGCAGAGAGCAGCAAGGCATTGTGGACCACCTCAATGCTTGTAGCCAAATTCACTATAAAGGCGAAGGAATCGATATTCAGTTTAGTACAGCTGGCCGCAAATGGATCAACTCCGACGGAAAAACAAATATGCCTTCCGGAGAGGTCTATACCGCCCCCGTAGAAGATTCCGTAGAGGGCCAAATCCATTTCGCTTATCCCTCCATTTTTCAAGGCCAAGAGGTTGAAGGGATTACGCTTTGGGTCAAAGCTGGAGAAATTCAACGTTGGGAGGCCAAAAAAGGCCAAAAACTACTGGACCAAATCTTTGAAATCCCCGGCGCCCGCCGCTTTGGCGAGGCCGCTATCGGCACCAACCGAGATATTCAACGCCCCGTCAAAAATATTCTCTTCGATGAGAAGATTGGCGGAACGGTACATATGGCCGTAGGACAAACCTATATGCAGTGTGGGGGCAAAAATCAATCAGCTATCCATTGGGATATGATCGCTGAAATGAAAAATGGCGGAGAAATCTGGGCCGATGGCGAGAAGATTTATGACTCTGGCCAGTTTTTATTAGGCTAAATAATTAAAAATCAGTTTAACAGAACTAAATAAAGTATTCAAATGAAAAATGTTGTTGTGATAGGTGCAGGAACTATGGGGAATGGAATTGCCCACGTTTTTGCCATGCAGGGCTATAAGGTCCAATTGGTAGATGTATCTGAACAAGCACTAAGCAAAGCTATGGCGACCATCGAAAAGAATTTGGACCGCATGCTGCGCAAAGAGAAAATTGACGAGGCAGGCAAAACAGCTACACTCGCTAATATTACTCCCGGCGCTGACCTCACTAAGGCCGCAGCCAATGCCGACCTAATCGTAGAGGCCGCTACAGAAAATGTAGATCTCAAACTCAAGATCTTTAAGCAAATGGATGAGGCCGCTCCCGAAGGCTGTATCTTGGCCACAAATACCTCTTCTATTTCTATTACAAAGATCGCCGCCGTGACTAGCCGCCCCGAATTGGTCATCGGTATGCACTTTATGAACCCCGTACCCGTCATGAAACTGGTCGAGGTCATCCGTGGATATGCCACCTCTGATGAGACCCTAAATACCATTATGGAGCTTTCTAAAAACCTAAAGAAGGTCCCTGTAGAAGTGAATGATTATCCCGGCTTTATTGCTAACCGTATCCTCATGCCGATGATTAACGAGGCCATTTATAGCCTTTATGAGTCGGTAGCTGGTGTAGAAGAAATTGATACCGTAATGAAGTTGGGCATGGCGCACCCTATGGGCCCCTTACAACTAGCCGACTTTATTGGACTAGATGTTTGTTTGTCTATTCTCAATGTCCTCTATGATGGCTTTGGCCAAGATAAATATGCTCCCTGCCCCTTACTGGTCAATATGGTCACGGCAGGTAAACTAGGCGCCAAAACAGGCGAAGGTTTCTACCGCTATACGCCCGGCAGCAAAGATAAAGAAGTGGCTCCCTTCTTTAAGAAATAGACTATTTCCTTAGGCAGTGGGCTTGCCCACTGCCTCTTTTCCTCTTGCCATGCTCACGAATAAATTTAAGGTTAGAAAACATAAAAATAAAACTCGCTCTACTTCTCAACAGCATTATCAGCGAGTGAGTAAGTACCTGCGCAATATTGCTTTGGCTGCAGGCTTACTGGTCCTTACGGTCCTTATTGGGGTCGTGGGCTTTATGTTTATTGATAATTATAGCCTTTCCGATGCGTTTTATATGACCATCATTACTTTATCGACGGTGGGCTATGGCGAGATTCAGCCGCTTTCTTTTAATGGGCGCCTGTTTACCTCTTTCATCATTATTTTCAATATCGGAATTTTTGCCTATGCTATTTCGGTCCTTTCTTCTTTTATTATTGAAGGGGACCTGCGGAAATTCATGAAAGATTATCGTATGTATCAGAAAATACAATCTTTGCATAACCACACGATTATTTGTGGCTTTGGGCGACACGGTCGGGAGATTTCTCAGGAGCTGACCAAAAATAAGTTGCCCTATGTGATTATTGAAAGCGATGAGGAAAAGGTGGAGGAGCTCCGCAAAGGCGGCTATGCCTTTATTGAGGGCGATGCGGCTATGGACCAAACTCTTTTGGATGCCGGCATTGAGCATGCCATGTCTATTGTGGTCACTTTTGGCGATGATGCCTTAAATGTATATACGGTACTTACTGCCCGAGAACTAAATAAGTTGGTCCGAGTGATTGCCCGGGCCTCTAACCATTCGGTAGAGCGAAAACTCTTGCGCGCTGGAGCCGATTATGCCGTTTTATCAGAGGTGATTGGAGGCTTTTATATGGCCACCCTTATTTATCAGCCCCGAATGGTGGAGTTTCTCAACCTCTTGTCCAATTTGGGCAATGATGTCTCTATGAGCTTTAAAGAGGTGGATTATAAAGATTTGCGGCCAGAGTTTAAAGATAAACAGATTAGAGACCTGAATCTGCGCTCCCAAACTGGGGTAAATATCATTGGGGCCCGCTTGGCCAATGGTAAGTATATTATTAACCCTGGACCAGATACGGCTATTGTCAAAGGCATGAGCCTCGTTATTTTGGGCGATGAGGAGCAGGTAGAAACCTTTGAGCGGGTAGTCATGCATCCCAAACATCGTCCACTTGCGTAGCTGGGTCATTTTGTTGTATGAAGGGCTGTTTCCTAGGCCTCTTCAACTGACTCAAGCGGAGGAGCAACTGCTTGAGCAGCTTTTCCCTGAGCTGCAAGGGGCCAAAATTGAGCTATACGAGCAGCTGCCTTGGTTTATGCTGGGGAGCTTTGCCGTGGGGGTGGCCTTGCCGCATAGTTTTAGCCGCAAAAAAATTAGGCTGTATATGGATAAGCCCGAAGGGCCTTTGAGCCTGAATAATTTGGCCACTATTGTGCATGAGCTCTGCCATGCCCAGCAATATGTTTTGTTGGCCCGCAAGCATTGGGGCTTTGGTTTTTTTAGGCCGTTTATGGGCTATTATTTTGGGCATTTTATGGCCCAGTTTTTCAACTTACTGTTTAGGGAGGGCTGGCGCAAAGCGGCCTATCTAGCTTATCGAGAACATCCTTTGGAGCGCTTACCTTATGCCTATGAGGCCGATTTTATGGCCCATTATCCTCAGTTAGCCTCGCTTTCTCCTTTTCGGCAGCCGATGCCTAAGCGCCCGCCTTTATGGGCCCATGCTCTGGGCCTGTTCTTTGCCTTTATACTGGCCCTGATTCGCCCATGTTTAGAGGGCTTGTTATTATTGAGCGTTTTTCCACTCTATCATTTGCTTCGACGGTTATAGCGGAAAGCAAAAAGGGAGCAACAGCCTAAGCTGTTGCTCCCTTTTTGCGCTGCGGCCCCGATTAAAAGGGGTTGGTGGCCCAGACGGTGAGTTCTGGAATAAAGCCGCGGTCGTCCATTTCTAGGGCAGAGGCAATGGCGTGAGCAATCTCTTGGCTGCGGAGCTTTTTGGCCTCTTCTGTTCGCTCGACCCGATCTTTTTGGTTAAAGGCCGTAGTGACCTCTGAGGGGTTGACCAACTGCACCCGAATATTGTGGGGGCGGAGTTCGGCCTGCCAGCATTGGGTGAGTCCACGAAGGGCAAATTTAGAAGAAGCATAGATAGAGCCTGTGGCAAAGCCTTTGAGGCCAGCAGTAGAAGCAATATTAACAATATTGCCCTTTTGGGCCTTGAGTTGAGGCAAAAAGGCTTGGGTGAGTAAGCTAAGGCCGAAGACATTGGTCATATAGACCTTTTGGAACTGCTCTAGGCTGAGCTCGCCCAAGGGGGCAAATTCTCCGATGCCCGCATTATTGATGAGGACATCAATGGGGGCGCCCATAAGATCTTGGACCTTTTGAGCGGCTGCAGTAAACTGCTCGCTATCGGCCATGTCTAGGGCGAGGGCTGTAGCGCCAATTTCTTGGGCCACTTGTTCGAGCTTTTCGGCATTGCGGCCTGTGATGAGGACCTTGGCCCCTTTCTCAATGAGTAGTTGAGCCGTGGCTTTTCCGATTCCCGAGCTTCCGCCCGTAACGACTACTTTTGCATTTTGGAGTTGCATATTCTAATTTTATAATGGTGATTATTGGCGTTCTACAGGGCCGAAGGCCCGCAGGCCTAGCGATGTGAAAGGGTGGCCGAAGGCCAGACCGAGCCAGCTTGCTGGCGAAGGGCCGAGCGAATAGCGAGCCCTGAAACGTAGCGCCGCAGCTTTGCTGCGGAGGCCCCAAATCAATATAACAGCAGAACAAAAAAAAGTTGAGCGCGCATAAAAAAAGCAGCCGAAAAAATCGACTGCTTAGGGCTTAATTCTTATCAATAAGTCCGGCATCTTCATCTAGGCCACGGAAGCCTTCTCCGACCCGTTCTCCATTTTCGTAGCGGCCCACAAAAGCCGTTTTGAAGCGGCTATGGTCCAGAATATAAGAGAGCACATTGAGGGCTTCTGACTTGGTTTTGAAGCCTTCGGAGCCGTCTGCATTACTTTCTAGGGGCAGAATCATGACTCGGGTAATGCCGCCATCGATGGGCTCGAAGCCCAGGCGATAATCGAGTAGCGGGCCCTCTTGCAGTTCCTCGAAGCGGTAGGCGCGATATTTACGAACGGCGGCCACTTGGATTTGGTAGGCCACGCCTTCTTCGGCTTCGGGGGTGGGGGCATAGAGCTCAAAAATACCTGCTTCTTCGGGCGTTTCTTCGGGCTCGGTCTTGGCGGTGGTCTCGCTCATATAAGGGACGAGGACCTCATCTTGCCAGTAGACCTCTCCGGTCATAGAGAGTTTGGCTACTTCTTGGGCTTTGATGAAGAGGTCATAGACCTCGCTATCCTCAGCATAGGGATCGCCAGTGCTTTCATTTAGGGGCACTTCATCGGGTAGGAGGTAGGCCATGTCTCGGTCTGAGAACTCCTCGGGAACCACAATAAAGCGGGCCTCTATTTGGGGGGCTTCGGGAGTGATTTCTGGAACGGCGGCTACCTTAGCCTTAGGCAAAACGAAGTTGCGTTGTTTCTTTTCATTGGGTTGGGTATCCTCTGTAGAGAGAGTTTTGAGGAGTTTGGGGTAGCCCTCTGCGCTAATTTCAAAGAGGTATTCTTTTTTGGTTTTGAGGTCAAACTTATACTCGCCTACGGCCAGCATTTTGTCGCTAATGAGTTCCTCATTGCCATCAATGACCTCAAAGAGTTTGATATTCACATCTTCTAGGGGCCCATCTTTGCCCTCACCCATAATTTTACCCGATAGGAAGAAGCGGCTTCCTTCTTGGCCAAAATGGAAAATATCATCATTGGTGGTGGTCACTTTATGAGGGTCAAAGGTGCGGTTAGAGACCAAATAGCCCCCTTTATGGGCTTCATTGATGATAAAATAGAGGTCGTCGGCTGCCGAGTTGAGGGGGAAGCCTACATTTTGGGCCACCTCCCATTTGAGCATTTCGCCCTTAGACTTAAAGATATCAAAGCCCCCTGCGCTAATTCTGCCATTGGTAGAAAAGTAGAGCGTTTGTGAGGGGAAGTGATAGAAGGGCGTAATTTCATCGCCTGCGGTATTGATATTGGGGCCTAGGTTTTTGGGCAAAGAGAATTTGGCCTCCTTATCCTTTAGATCTCGGCTGGCATACCAAAGGTCGAGGCCGCCTTTTCCGCCTTCTCGGTCAGAGGCAAAGTAGAGAATTTCCTTATCCTCTTTGGTGATCACAAAGGGGTGAGTGGTATTGCTTTCGGGAGCATTGATGTAATCGGCTAGGGCTTTGGGATTGGCCCAGCTGCCATCCTCATTTTGCGACATGATATAGATCATGCACTGTAGTTCTCCGGCTTTCACAAAATCACATTCGGTAAAATAAAAGCGTTTGCCATCGGCCGAAAAGCTACCATTTCCATAATGGGGCTTTTCCATTTTGCCTGCAAATAGGGTAGGGACCTGTCGGCTGCTCCAGCTATCTTCGCCTGTTTTTTGGCTGCGGTAAATCTTAGAGACCCCACTAATAGAAGAAGAGAAATAAAGCACATTATTGCTAAAGGGGATGGGCGCAAACTCGGTTTTCTCCGTGTTGATATTGAGGGCCAAGTGATTGAGCGAAATATTGGGGTTGGTATACTCCTGCGCCTTGAGGGCAAAGTTACAGCCTTGAATTTCGGTAGTAATTTTAGCCTGCATCTCTGCCTGATCGCTACCTTTATAGACCTTCAAAAATTCATTAAAGGCATCTTTGGCAGCCTGATATTGCCCCGTTTGCTTTAGGGCTAGGGCATATTGGTAGCCGGGCTTATCATAGTTTTTCTCATTATTCTTATCCTTTACATCGGCCAAGCATTTTACGGCATTGGCATAATCGCGGACCTTGAGATAGCAAACCCCAGCCATATAGAGCAATTCTGGTTTAGAGCTCTTTTGCGTATAGGCAGATTCATAGTAGAGCGCTGCTCGACTATGATCGCCCAGCTTTTCAAATTCTGCAGCTTCTCGCTTTAGCTTTTTCCAGCTTTTCTGCGGAGCTCTTTGAGCATCAAGCATAAATGGAAGGAGTAGTAATCCGAGAGAGAGTAAAAGGTAATTTGTTCGTTTCATTCTGATTAGTCGTGGTTAGTTCTATTGACAGCTTAGGCCCATTTAGATTTCATCATCTTGGCTCAGGCCTCTAAAGCCCTTACCTACGCGTTCGCCATCTTTATATTCAACGACAAAGGCTTTGGTAAATTGAGTAGAGTTGATAATATGATATAAGATGTTTAGTGCTTCCGTTTTCTTTTTAAAGCCAATGCTGCCGTCTATATTGCGGCCCGGCGGCACCACCAATACCCGAGTAATATTGAGCTCGATGGTCTCAAAGCTTAGGGCATAGTCGCCCAAGGGGCCTTCTTGTAGCTCTTCGTATTTAGCGGCCTTGTATCGGCGCACGGCAGAGACCTGAATGACATAAGAAACACCTTCTTCGGCTGCATCTTCTTGGCTTTCGTCATAGTGTTTATGTAGGCCTTTGCCTAGCTTTTTATTATTGCTGGGGAGGGCTTCTTTGGGCTCTTCTTTAGGGGGCGTATTGGCCACAATAGGCTCTTCCTCTTCCATCAGTGGCAAGAGGTTGTTTTTGGCCCAATAGACTTTATTGGAGGGCGAGCGGGCGGCAATTTTAGCCACTCGTTCATAGAGCTCTGCCTCGGTACTGCCTGCCGGATAAGCCTTGCCCGTTTGAGGATCTTCTGCTCGCTTGGGCAATTTAAAGGCTTTTTCTTCTCCAATATATTCTTGAGGAACAATGGCAAAGAATGGGCTCTTAAATTCTTTGGGTGGATTTTGGGCCACTACTTCTGCAGGCCGCAAGGCAATGGGGTTGTTCTGCGTCTCCGATCGCTTAATATCTAGGGTGGCCAGCTCAAAACTAGCGGTTTGATAGCCTTCTGCGGTGAGTAGGACCAAATAGCGCTTGTTGGCGTCTAGGCTGATGCTATAGCCCTGAGCAGTAAGTTTGGCACTATAAACCAGTTCTTCATTGCCTGCGGTTTGCTCAAAAAGCTGTAGCTGTACGCCTTCAATTGGCGTCTTTTTGGGGTCGTTCTCGGCATAGATAATTCCCTCCACTTTGAGCTCGATATTTTTAGCCGCTCCCAGATAGTAGATGTTTTCATTGGCTGGGGCGGTT
Organism: Saprospira grandis; assembly: GCF_027594745.1. Lineage (NCBI taxonomy): Bacteria > Pseudomonadati > Bacteroidota > Saprospiria > Saprospirales > Saprospiraceae > Saprospira > Saprospira grandis. Next base: position 2,931,541 of record NZ_CP110854.1, read on the forward strand.
TGTCCTTCTATGCTGCGGTTAGATACAAAGAAACTCCCTTTGGCCCCTTCTGTATAATAGAGTTCATCGGCGGGGGAGTTGATGGGGAAGCCCAGGTTTTGGGCCAGCTCCCAACCCTTGCCCGTAGATTGGGCCTTGAAAAGGTCTAGACCGCCCGCACTCAAATGCCCATTAGAGCTAAAGTATAGCGCCTGGTCTTTTTCCGAATAGTAGGGACTCAATTCATCGGCAAAGGTGTTAATATTTGGCCCTAGGTTTTGGGGCAAAGAGAAGTTGAAGGACTTGCTTTCTGCCTGTCGAATCGACCGCCAGATGTCATAACCGCCCTTGCTACCCGGACGATCCGAGGCAAAGTATAGGATTTCTTTCCCATCTTGCTCGACCACAAAGGGGTAGCTACTATTATAGTCGCTTCCATTGATATAAATGGGCAGCGGAATGGGGTTGGACCAGCGCCCACTTTCCTGCACCAGCAGATAGATGGCATATTTTCCCTTCTTATTTTTCATCGAAAAATAGAAGCGGCGGCCATCTGCGGTAAAGCTTCCCCCGGCAAAGTCGCCATTGATCTTGGCATTGCCTGCAAAGGGGGCGGCCTTGCTCCAGCTATCTATATCGCCTGTTTTTTCACTGCTATAAAGCACTGTTTTGCGGTCTCTACTCGAGCTAAAATAAAGCTGTCCATTTAACCAGATGGGGGCAAACTCATTCTTTTCTCCATTGATTTGGCTAGACAACAGCTGTAGGGGCAGCTCTTTGGCTTGTTCTGCGGCCTTGATCCCAAACTGGCAGCCATCAATTTCATGGCTAGCCCGCTCCTTCCAATAATCGGCTTGGGGACCATCATATTGTCCAATAAACTGTCGAAATGCCGATTCTGCCTGTTTATACTCTCCAGTTTGCTTTAGGGCCAAGGCATATTTCATCCCCACCAATTCATAATCTTTTTTGTCTTCGGCCTTGGCAATGACCAAATACTTTAGGGCCTGGGAATAATCTCTGGCCTTCAAAAAATAGTCTCCAGCCAAATAGGCCAGGTCCAATTGGCTGCGCTTAAGCTCAAAAGCTTGTCCATAACGGATGCCGGCCAAGGCAAAGTCTCTGTCGGCCGCTGCGGCCTCGGCTTCTTTCTTTAGGTCTTTCCAATTTGTCTGTGCAGACAAACTCCCCCATCCCAAACACAATAGAAGCAAAAAAATAGAAGTGGTTCGTAGTATCATTATTTACACCTTTTAGCGCGCCTTTTAGCAAAAGAAATTCCTAACTGGCACTTTAATCAAACTTTTTTTGGGGGCTAATTATTTCCTCAAGCAGAATTTTGCTGCTTACAAAAATACAGCTTTTAATCAGAATGAGCACTGCCCCTATAGTTTAGAATCGCTTTTTTTGTCTTTTGATGAGGCCTTTAGGTCCTTATAGTGAGTGGATTTGGGGCCCGCGGCCGGCTAGCCTTTGGCTAGGTCGGCCGCCGCTATGCTTTGGGGCTCGCAGGTCTGCTCGGCCCTTCAGGCTTCACTTCGTTTCGCCTTTGGTCTGGCCTTCGGCCACCCCGCCGCAGCGCTGGGCCGTTTGGCCTTCGGCCATGGCGGCTTTGCCGCCTGCTACTTATGGCTTTGGGGCTTGGCCCTAGGGGTGTAGATGTAGAGGAGTAAAAAGATATCATTCTGGGCGGAAGGTTTCAACCTTCCGCTCAGCAGCAGGATGTTCTAAAGGTCCTTTGTTGCTGTGGGTTTTAACCCACAGGTCTGACAATTCTTAACAAACAGATATTGTTTTTGGGGCGGAATGTTTCAACTCAGAGGTATTATCATGTTTAATGTCTAAAGTGTTCATTTTAAAGGACCTGTAGGTTAAAACCTACAGCAAGTGGGTGGCCAATAGGGATGATGAAAAAGGAGCCCAGGGTTAAAACCCTCGGCTCCTAACAAGCAGATATTGTTCTGGGCGGAAGGTTTCAACCTTCCGCTCAGCAGCAGGATGTTCTAAAGATCCTTTGTTGCTGTGGGTTTCAACCCACAGGTCTGACAATTCTTAACAAGCAGATATTGTTTTTGGGGTGGAATGTTTCAACTCAGAGGTATTATCATCCCCAACGTTTAAAATCTAAGAACTTAAATTCTCTATTTCGATGAATATGTTCTTGATAACGAATATAGTTTATGACTTTCTCTACAGCTTTAGGCTGAATGCTTTCACTAAAAGCACCTCGTTGCCATTTAATTTTTTGTTCATTGGCTACTGATTTATTGTAGATAAAGCTACTGCTGCCTTTGAGTTGCTTTATAATTGAGCTTAAAGATTGTGACCTTTTTAGCTGGACAAGACAGTGTATATGGTCTTTATAGCCATTTACTGCTAGAAGAAAGATTTTATTTTTGGTCGCAACATTATCTATAATTTTAGACATTTTGACCATGCCTTCAGGGCTAAAAACGTCATCTCTGTTTTTGGTGGACCAAACAATATGAATGTAGATATAGTCAATGGGCATATGTTGTTGACTTTTCTTTTAGAGAATTTCCGACCCTAATTATGCTACCTAAATGACCTGTAAGTTAACTGGCTGGCCAATAGGGATGATAAAAAAGTAGCCAAGGGGTATTCCTCGGCTACTAATTAAAGGCTTTATGCCTTTTCCATTTTCCAACAATCCTAATCCTCTTGTTCTGCAGTATTATCCACATCTTCTTCTTCGGCCATGGCCTCTAGGTTGATGCGGCTACGCTTGAAGAACTGGGCCATTTCGGCTACCCAAAAATCAACACCAGGTACGCCAGATTCGCTCATGTTCTTTGCCTGCTTATACATCTGAGAAGAAAAGCGCATAGAGTCATAATCAAGTAGGGTGCGAGTATCGCGAAGCTTTTCATAGAGCTCATTGGTGCGACCTTCTAGATTCTCAAAAACCTGACGAGCATTAAAGTCTTTTTCGTACTCCACTCGATCAAAGTAGCTAGGAAGCAATTGCCCCTTTGCTTGATAAAAGCTGTGTGCTTTGAGGATAAAGAGCTTGTTCTGCTCATTGATGCTTCCATAACGTTGACGGTCGCTGGGGCTGAGGTTAATGACCTTGCCATCTAGAAGCTGATCAATTAGGTCAAAAGCGCCGTTAATCTGCTGAATAGCAGTCGCTAGCAATTCAATGCTAATCATATTGTTTTTAGCCATAACTAAAAAAGGTTTAAGTAATGAAAATAAACAGCAGAGATTAGGTAGAGCAATCATAGCTTAAAAGCTATAGGGGAACTCCTGCCTTTTGTTTATCTGTGTTGTTATAGTTATAAATGTAGAGGTAACTTTTTATAAATGCAAGTTATAACTAAATTTATTTACGTATTTACCTTAAAAAAGCATCTATTTTAACGTTTTAGTTAGTTTTTGGGCTTGTATAAGGTCTAAAACCTCGTCTTGGAAGGTAGTTTTAGTGCTTCTGAACCTTAAAGGATAGGTCTTATAAATACTTGCGTATCGTTCAGTAGCTAGACAGCGAGGTCCTAACTCTTAATTTAGAGCTTATAAAGTGCATTGCTGCGGTCCTTTACTTCAAGCCTTAGCTACCTAGACTCCTTTTTTGAGGTCTGTTAGATCGTAATTGAGCTTATTTACCTAATTTTCTAGGTCCCAATACTGCATGCAACTACTTCATTTATATATGACATAGGTTCATTACTCTAGCTATGTAGTTCTAATACTCTTTTTAAGGACTAACAAGACCTCAACAAAGGACTTCGACAACTTATCTGCTGGAGTTCGGAACGTCTCTCATGCAGTTTCACAACCTATCTGCTGGAGTTCGGGACGTCCCTCATGCAGTTTCACAACCTATCTGCTGGAGTTCGGGACTTCCCTCATGGGGTTCCACAACCTATCTGCTGGAGTTCAGGACGTCTCTCATGGGGTTCCATAACCTATGTAATGGAGTTCAGGACGTCTCTCATGCAGTTCCATAACCTATATAATGTAGTTCAGGCCTCAAGAAAGGACTTTGAGTAGCTCATCAGGGACTGTTCAGGATTTTGTGTATTAGAATAAAATTTAGGCCTTTAGCTGCTTAGGATTTGGCCAATAGTTGCCTGGGGACAAGCCCCCAGGCTAATCCAATGGAGTCAGCCCTGACAAGGGCCTCAACTGTTGATATACAAGGCCTTGTTCAGTTGTTATCGCAGAGAAGAACCTTATCCAAAGGCCCTCTTTAGAGGGCTGTCTAAAAAAGCTAGCCTAGGGGCTTGTCCCTAGGCGCAGGAAAGGGCAGGCACAAAACTTTAAATAGACTCTAAAGCCCAGTTTGGCAGCCCTTGGGCTGGGGCATGAAAAAGCCCTGACTATCTACTAGATAATCAGGGCTCTTTATTTGAAGTTGGTTTAACTTAAAGTTTACCGCCTACTTTGTTTCATTGAAATGACTCCAAATTAAATCTAAAATTCGCTCTGTTCTCTTTTTTACAATTTCGATACTCCAGTTGTCATTATCACCGACAGCTACAATTGGCATTATATGGTGATTGAATTTAGCATTCATTAATAGTTTAAGTGTTGAATCTTGAAGAGGTACCTCTAACTGTTCTGCTTTACTTCGAAGAGTTTCATGCTTTTCAGTATCTACCTCACTAAGAAACTGGAAATATATATATTTAGACTTCCACCCTTTATTACTTACAGAACTATTGATTTCAACTGGTAACAGAGTAAGGTTACCTATTGATTGATATAGGTCTTCCTCTGTATAGAATTCTTGATCCCATGCACCATAAGTGTTTTTTTGTGGGGCTATATGTTCTATTGTTTTTAGATCATCTGATATCCATTTTCGTAATATTAGATAGTCAGCTGTATTTGCTTTTGCTGATTTCATTACTCCTTGTGCTTGATCATCGGGAATAGTGTCATGGGCACTGATGAATAGCCCTAGTTTACAAATAGATTTAGCCTTGTTGTATTTCAAGTAACTACTAGATTTATACTTCCAGGTATTTTTGTCTAATAAATTATTTCCCTCTTGATGGAGGGCATTGTTAAAATGTTCTCTTAGCTTATCTAAGCTAATTTGGGGGGAGTCTAGCCAGATGTTAGACTCTGAAGTCAAAACTTCATTATCTTTATTTACAGGTCGTTTAAAAAAGTTTCGATACTGTACATCTAGCCCTGCATTTGATTGAGCTGATCGCCACAAAGTATAAAATCGGGTAATAATTTTTGTTGCTTCTATAAAGTTTGCCACGGCTTGATCTTTTCCTTCTATAACATCTGCATAAAAACGACCTAAAATAGTTATAGCCATCTTATGGTTAGATTCCTTCAGGTAAAGAATATATAGTGATATTAGCTCTGCTTCTGGATGATCATCTATGAGGTTAATAGATTTTCCATTTAGGCCTGTGTATTCCAGCCATATATCTTTATAGAATTCGGCATAATTACCAAAAAATCGGATAAAATCTAATTGTTCATTAGTGTTACGGCAGCTCTTTGTAAAAGTCTCTACGAGCCATTTTCTTTGTTGTGAAAAATGACTTCCTAATTTTCTTCCTTCAATAGTTAATGCAAGTGAAATTAACAAATCTTTAGTCAAGCTATTTTTTCTTGCAGCACTTTTAGATCCTGTAAAAAGAGCATCTATTTTGTCAAAGCTTTTTTCTGCAATAGAGTCTTGAAACCGACCAATAGAACTATCATTTTCTACGGCATATACAACACTTGGCTTAAACGTTTCAATAGCTGTTAGAGGCGTTCCTGTAGCATTTAAAGACTGAAACATGTCAAAAGCCCAGTCTTCATTCATTGGCTGAATAATCGTGAAACAACAACGTTCTAATAAATAATGGGACAGGGCAAATAGTTGTACTAGTGAGCATAAAATATAGTCTACAGATTTTTTATTATTTACTTCTTTTTTCTGGACAATAGCAGTTAGCTCATCTCTTTGATATTGCCAAATTGAGTCTTGGTCTATCTTATCTAAAATTTCCCATGCAGTAATAAAGTCTTCGGTTTCTTTTTCGTGTGCTTTCAGAACTGTTGAATCAAGCCACCGAGCAATTTGTCTTAAATTGCTTCCTGTTCTAGTTTTTTTATTAAACTTGGGGAGTTGCTTCTCACCTTCTGGAGCATCAATATAACTTATGAAGTTAGCTAAATAATTGGCAACATCGGACTGGTAGTTTGAATCTATATCTCCATCTTTAGTCCACTGGTCCTGATTTCCTCTGATTATTTTTGGTTTTCGGTTAGGAGTGCCTCTTTCTAAATCGAGAGAAAATACCTTCTGCAACTTATTTTTCCAATACTCACACACTTCATCCAACTGACTTTTTATATCTGGATCCACGGCGTCTGGAACTCCTTGCTGTAAACGCCATATTTGGTGGTACAAAAGTGTTGAAAATAACGCTATTGTTGATAATCTTTGTTGGCCATCAATAATATTTTCAATAAGGGATGGTAGCCCTTGAGGATCTAGTGGGTAAATAGATCGTTTATCTCTAACTTGAACTGCAATTACAGTCCCTAAAAATCGAATTTCATCCCTGTTTTCTGTTATTGAAAATATTCCTTGAGAAACATCCTCTAAAAGTTGATTTATATTATCCTTATCCCAGCTATATTCTCTTTGATACAATGGTATGTACAACCCTACACCTGGCTTCTGGTAAAAACTGTATACATTTGTAGTTTCGGGATTAAATGCTTTATCTATTTGGAACATCTAGATTAGGTTTTCAATTAAAAAAAATAAGTTATATTTTAGTATGATCTTTTTTTGTGCTACCTAGTTCTCCTTCAGAACTAAAGACTTTACAAGCTAATATTTTTTATTGACTACACCCAATAGATAAAACAAAAAGAGCGATCGATAATTCGATCGCTCTTTTCATTTAAATAAAGCAAGCTGCACAGCCTTCGCCTTCAGCATCATCTAATAAGTCTAGTAGATAGGGGGAGTCTTTTTTTTGTCTGCTAGCTCTAGCTATTGCATCTCGTTTTATTTGTGTTCGGCGTTCTTCGGCTGCTAGTTCTTCTAGTCGTTCGTCTTGCATCCAAGTGTAGCCTTCTTTTTCATATTCAATAGCTTTTGCAAAAAGCTGAGGATGTTGTTCATAGAGCCAGACCCATTCAATTTTTTGCTGAAAAAAGCAAAAGTAGCAGCCTGATCTACTTCTAGAATAATATCCTTTCTTCCCATCAACTTCAAACTCTCGCTTTTCGTAGTAGGCCGGAACACCAACACCGCTTTCTCTTAAAATTCTGAAGACATCTTCTCGAACAAGACCGTCTTCATTGTTAAGTAGGGGGAAGTCTTCTTTATCTAGGTAAGATAATGGGTAGTTAGTAAATTCTTTAATGAACCGAAAGACAACATGATTAAAAGCTTTGATGCTAACCTTTAATAAGCTATCCAGTTTTCTATCTCGATCAAATTCGGGTGATACATTGGTTGTGACAATTTTAAGCGCACGTTCTAGCTTTATACTATCTAGGATTCCTTCCTCTTCATAAAACTTTGCAATTATATCCTTTGTACTATTCTGCAAAACCTTTTGGATGACATCCTCTGACCAAATGTTTTTCCTGTAGGGGAAAATCGTTTGAATATTAGACTTCTTAGAAATATAGCCTTCTCTATTTTCGTCATCGCGAATACCTACGTAAGAAATTACTAAATCATCTCCTACAAATTTTTCAAATGGATCAAGTTTTAGCTTTTTGGTACACCATCTTGTAACAGATGAAGGTAGAAACCCGCCATAGACTTGAAGAAAATGATCAAATGGATCTAAATGACTGTTTTCTGCAGCTTGTAGTAAGTCAATTTTTTTTCCCAAGTAGGCTTGTAGATTATCTACAAGAGTATAGGTCTCCTCCAATTCTTTCCCAGTATCACAAGAATAGTATTCGATAGTTAATTGTGGATATAAGTCATTTAGGTAGATAGCGAGTGCAGAGCTATCTTTACCTCCTGATATACCAAGTAAGTGGCGTACTTTAGTCATGCTCTAAAAGCTCTTTTAGTATTTGTGTCAATGTAGCAATATTAAGCTCTTTATCTGTGGATTGCAATAAAAGCTGAATTTGCTGTTTTTGTTGGTTTATCTCTGCTTGTCGTTTTTTAGGATAGCGAATAGTTTTCTTTTTACTTTCGTTGCCTAAGCTATGTAGTTCAAATGCAAAAAGTTCTTCGTCTTCACCTAGAGTATCTTCAACAGCACTAAGCTCATTTAGATTATCAAGTTGACTTACTAATTCTTTAAACTTCTCATAAAGTCGTGGCTCATCTTGATCCTTTATTTTCTCAAGCGTAGAGCCTACGCAGGCTTGTGCTATAGAGTTTAACCAGTCTCCTCTATCTAAATCTGAACGAAGACGTTGTAGGAAAACTTTATGTTTTTGATTTAATAGGGCTGTTTTTACAGCTTTAAAACGTGTGTTGAGGGCATCTTTATATGTAGTGAAATCAACTACAGTTTGTCCTAAAAGCTCTGTAATATATAGCTCAAATCGATTGAGTAACTGATCGTAAGCACGTCTAATTTCTTTAATTGCATCTTGGAGCCGATCAATATACAAATCTAAATCTTGGTCTGTTTTCAATTGGTTGTCATTGAAATTCAGGGCCATAGGAAAGTCTTCAAAAAAGACTTTTTCAGGGTCCTTTGCTTCAGCAATAGCTTGTCGAATTGCAAGGGCTTCGTTAGATAAGCGCTTAGTAGTTTTACTGTAGACTGGCAGCCCTTTATAGAAGATTAGGAAAGGCTTTACCGTTTCTATAAAGCTCTTATTAGTCAACTCTTGACGTCCTTTTTGACCTATTAAGTTTCTATACCGTTGAAATAGCTCTAGTTTTGGGCCGTCAACTTTAAAGGCTTTGATACTATAGCGCTTAGGATTTTTTATGAGAACCTCTAGTACCTCATTAGTTATTGTTGGTATATATACCTCACCTTCAAAAAGAGCAAACTCATTACGTTTAGCATAGAGATAAAGCGGCACCCAAAATTTAATAAATCCTTCTTTGAGTTTAAATGGACGTTGGCTTAGAAGTTCTATATACTCATATACTGTTCTTCCTGCAGCTTTTGTAGTTTCAAGAAAATCATCAGAAGCTGTCCATAGCTTATGAAAGCTTTGATCTGTAGGCGTTTGAAAAATATGCTGGTTTTCTTTCCACTCAAGGATACCTGTTTCCTTTAATAGAGATAAGTATATAGTCTTTTCAGGAGGGGTTCTTTGAGGGGCAAAGCCAAGATTTTGATCTTTTAGTTCAGAAGTATATGCTCTCATTAGATTCTTCTGAGCTCTAATCATAGAAGATGATAGCTTGCTTTTGTTTATCATCTCATTCTTGTAGATCGGAGTAGCGTGATATATAGTTTCGCAAACTAGAGAGAGTTGTTTGTTTAATGTGCGACTATTTTTGAGCTGAATCTCTTTGCCCTGAAAGGCCCATAGCACTTCTTTGCTTCCTTTGTAGAAAGCATTATATAATTGTTGGTTCAGTATCTCTTTTTGATTGGCGAGGAGTTTAATCAACTCTTTTTGGGCAACCTTATCATCAGGGTAATTGTGTTTTACGTACTCAATTTTTTTGATCTCAATAAGAAGTGATTTGATCTCAGCAGTTCTTTTGAAATAGGCATGTAGTATGGGTTCGTGCTTAGCTGTAGCAGAAGCACTTAAAAAGGCTTTTTTAGTAAGTTTTTCTGCAAAAACAAGATTTATACAGCCATCTATTTCTTTGCTCCCTTTATAGTCTTGTATTGGTTCTTCTGAAAGTTTATATTCAAAGAAACGAGGAGTCCCAAATTCAAAGAACACAGCTTTTGCTAATTCAAGAGATAGATTGAAAGAAGCTTTTAACTCTTTCAGCAGGTCAAAGTTTTTATTGATTTTTGCTGTAGCCTGTTCAATCTCTAAGTCAATGTCTAGGTCTGTCCCTTCAAAGAGAACAAAGCATTTTTTATAGCGCTGAAACCGGATGATTTTATGCTGCTCTAATAACTCTAGTAGCTCTGTTCCATTATCTATTTTTGCTGTAGTATTGAGATATTCTGTATAGAAGGTCTCATCCAGTTGAGCTCCTTTGGATGCAAAAATATTGAGTAGTCCAATTGTTTTTAGCAAAAATGCAGCAGATGTAAACTTTTCGTCTAGTACTGCCTCTGCTCTTTCTAAAGCTGTTTGTATAGCCGCCCATTGACTATAGTGAGGGTTGTGTCTACTTCTTAGTAAGCTATAATTATGCTTTAAGTAATCATAGACATTAGCCAAATTGTAGAACTCTCCATTAGATTCAAAATCTTTTAACCCTAAGTAGTCATCAGTAGCGATAAAGGAGAATAGAGAGCGTTCATTTTGACCATAGAGCTGAAGAGCCTTTGTTATAATAGATGCGGCTAGAATATCTAGAGGAAAGAGCTGCGCAGCTATTTTTTCATTAAAGAAGTCTCTTAGTGGAAATGCATTTGCCCCCTTAATAAGGCTAAAAACCTTCTTAACAGATGTTAGGTCAACTGGAGCTTTTTGTCTACTTGCCAATCTTTCTGCTGCAAGTAGTAGGAGTTGCTCAACAGGTTCATTAAATGGAACTTCTATAAAACGTCCTTTAACTTTTACCCATTCATTTTGCTGTGCTCTACTTAGTCCAAAAGAGTATGCACTAAAGTCTTGATGAAGTGTGTTGACCCAGAACATTGAGTACTTTGTATTGCAAACAAACTCAGCTAGTAACTGAATGAAGTAGAGCTCAGCATCTGCCGCTTCTTTAGCTGCATATTCTAGAAATTTGCCAAATTCATCTGTAAGAATGAGCAGCCCTCTACCTTTATTTTTAGCTTGCTTATGGCGCTTTTCGAGGGCATCAAAAATATCTTTTTGAGTACTACTTTTGTCTAGATGTAATGCTTCTGCAAAAGCTTCTTGAAAAGAAGAATAATTACCGACAATAATGATGCTCTCAACACCTTCTAAATATTCAAAATCGCCAAAAATATTAAAGTAGTCACCATCCCGATTTAGCGTTTTTTCTATTGCCCAGAGAAAAGATGATTTTCCACTTCCATAAGCACCAATAACACTAAATGCACGAACACCTTTTTCGTAGTTCGTTAATATTTTTTGAAAGCTAGCTCTACTATTTGGGCTAACTAAGTAGTCTATATCGCGCTCATGATCTCTTTCAAGATTGACCGAAGGCGTAAAGTTTGATTTGTTCATTACAGAGTTATTTACTTATAGTAGTCTTCTAAAATGCTTTGCTTTGTTTCTGGGGTTAACATGCTTTCTTCAAATTGAAGAACTCTATTTCCAGCTGTTTCAGAGTAGGTGATGCCTGGGTACTTGTTTGTTAAAGCAGTTATTTTGTTCAGAAGTCCGTCCGCATTTAATCCAAATATCCATGCAGGAGAGTTGGGATTACTAAGTAATCTTTTAAAAGAAATACTACTTTCTCCTTCTTGCATGATATCCAAAATTACATAGAGCACAATTTCTTCTGCTAGCTCTTCACGATCCGTGTATTGAAAGGAGTATAGTTTTTCGCCATCTTCAGATCGCACTATAGTTAGTAAGTTCAGCTCATGTAATAAGCCAGAAAAACTATCTTCTATTTCTTTAATTTTTTGAGAGGCAGGTTGGTAAGATTGCAGAAAAACTTGAACATCTCGCTTAAGTGTATTCGGAGAGATTTTCTGCTTTTCTGACTCACAAAAGCGTTTAATGAATTTTTGGAGCTGAGCGGCTTTGAACTCTTGCTTCTGAGGGAAAAAACTATTGAATGCTAGGTTGTATATCGTAGCATAATTAGTTTTTACTAGAAAATAGTGTAGTAGCCATATCGAATTGATATCTTCTAAGTAAGGGTCTTTTCCAAGTCCATCTCGAAATAAGAAGTTACCTAGACTAGTGACACCATCATCCTTTTCATCAGCAGGTTTATAGATGTTAAAGGATATTAACCAGTATCGCAATGCGGCAACCATATTTTTACCAATACCTAGTGCGACAACAGATTCGTCTGAATTGAAGTTATTCCCTTCTGTTCTTAGAAAGTCATAGCCTTTTTTTAGCCAAAACTGCTTGCAAATAAATGAGTTGTGTCCAGAGAAGTGAAGCTTAGACATCTTTGTATTTTTGTGACTCAGAGTGGTCTATTTATCAAAAAACGCAAGTTAGCTTTTTAGCCCGATACAACAAAATGTTTTAAAAGCTACCTTAAGTTTACTTCTCTAAAGCATAGACTAGAGCTGTTGATATCGATTTGCAAAAGGCTGAACTTCTGCTATTTATTCTTTGGGGTAATAGCAGAACCTTCCTTCTTATGGCCGAAGGCCAAACGGCCTAGCGATGTGCAGCAGTGGCCCGCAGGGCCAGACCAAGGCAGCAAAGCTGCCGAAGGGCCGAGCGAATAGCGAGCTGCGAAACGTAGCGCCGCAAGGCGAAGCCGCAGCGACAACAAAGACTTTAGTCTGCAGTTCGACGACTGAAAGGAGTAACGCCCCAAAACAACAGCATCTAGTATATGCTTATAAATAGCGGGACGGTTCAGGATTTTATGTATCCGAATAAAATTTGAGCCTTTGGCTTGCTAGGATTTGGCTAATCATCGCCTAGGGACAAGCCCCTAGGCTAATCTAAATGGAGTCAGCCCTAAAGGGCCTCAAAGGTGGATATATAGTGCCTTACTAAGTGGTTATTGTAGATAAAGGTTTTATCCAAAGGCCCTCTTTAGAGGGCTGTCTGAAAAGCTAGCCTAGGGGCTTGTCCCTAGGCAGCAAAAAGGAAAAACACAAAATTTTAAATAGTCTCCAACAGCAACAAGACCTATTGGGGCAAAAGCAATTGGGGCCAAGCTGCTGCGGGATCAGTGATTTCGAGGAGGAGAATGGCCCCCTCTTTTTGGCTATCGATTAGTTTTAGGGGAAGTTGTTTTTGGTCCTGATAATAGGCCTGTACCAAAGGAGGGAGCTCCTCCCAGCTAGTATTGCTTTGATAGCGACTAAAGCCATTGAGCAATAAATAATAGCGGCTATTGGGCTGGGGCTGTTCTTGCGCCGCCTGTTGGTAGTTCCAGAAAAGGACCTGAGATTGAGGGGCAAACTGCATATAGTATTCGCCAAAATTGCGCTGTACCGGATTGCTAATGACTATGGCCGCCTGCTGCTGATCGGGAGAGAAATGCCGCAGGATCAGTTCCCGCTGTTCGATATAGCCTTGGGTTTGGGCATATTGCATACTTTGGTAAGTCGGGTAGGCCAAAGCCAGAATAAAGAGCGAGATAGAGAGCGCCCTTGCCCCAACAATCAAGCGCTGGGGAGAAAGCGCAAAAAGCGAAAGGGCCAAGGCCCAAGCCCCAATAGATAAGGCATTGCCATAGTCTAGCCAATAGGCCAGACCGGTCCAAAACCACAAGGGCAGCAGTAGTCCAAGCGTATACTGCTTGCGCTGCCAAAAGGCCTGTAAATAAGGGGCGGCGGCAATGGCGGCCAAGGGGGCCAAATATAAAAAGTGACGGACATCCGTGCCGCACATAGGCACATAAGCCTTATAAGAAATCGTCATGAAATAGGCCGAAAAAACACTGAGGCCCAAGCTAAGGCTCCAAAAGGCGGACTCGCTGTCTAGTTTCCAGAGCCTGCCTTTTAGGAAAAAGAGACTGCCTAGGCCCATGCCCAAAACAGGCAGCAAACCGCTGCGAAGAAATAGAAGGCCCAAACCATAGCTAATGCGTTCTAGTAAATGGGAAATTGGGAGCTGGTCGTAGCTGCAGGGATTGAAATAACTGCCCAGCTCTATGGCTTTGAAGCGATAGAGAAAACTGCCCGTTTGTCCATAAATCACCCCAAAATAAAGGGCAAAAAAGAGGGCAGAAAAGCCAATCGCCCAAGCCCAAAAGGCGAGGTATTCACGGCGGTAAACATCTAGAAGAAAGAAGACAAAAAAGACCGGCAGCGATAAGATAATGGTCTCTTTGGCCCAAAAAGAATAGAGCAAAATCAGGCTAAAGCTCAGGGCATAGGGCCAGCTTGGACCGCCTTGTCGCTTAAAGCGGAGTCGCCAAAGACAGAGAAAAAGGCCTAGGGTCCCTAAAGCGACAAGAATATCGGGCATGACCTTATCCGAATAAAACAGGCTCCATTCATTGAAGAAAAAGAGCAGAACGCCCCAAATGCCGGCCCCTTTCCAACGGCCGCCCAAACTCCAAAAGATCAGTAGGGCCGTGGCGCCCGTGATGAGCATAGCGGGAAGGGCCCCAGCAAAATCATTGATGCCCAAAAGGGCATAGGAGAGGGCCGTGGGGAAGATCGTCCCCCAGCGATAGGCATAGTGGTCGTCGCCTAAATGAAACTGCCCTTGTACCAATTGAGCGGCTTGGTACATATAGCCCATGACATCATCATAGCCATAGTGACCATAATAGCCAAAAAAATAATGCCCCAACAACAGGAGCGAGAGCAGGGCGCTAAGGCCCAAATAGGAGAGAAGTGATTTCATGCTGCTTGTTCTTGGGCCAAAGGTAAGCAGTGGAGGGCAGAAGAAAAAAGAAGATATAGATTGCTGTGGGGGAAAATGCTCGGCTCCTAATGAGTAAGATTGGAGTGGCTAATCATCGCCTAGGGACAAGCCCCTAGGCTAATCGAATGGAGTCGGCCCTAAAGGGCCTCAAATGCTAAAATATAGGGCTTGGCTCAATCATTATAGCAAAGAAGGGGCTGAACCAAAGGCCCTCGCAGAGGGCTGTCTGAAACAGCTAGCCTAGGGGCTTGTCCCTAGGCGCAGAAAAGGGCTGTGGGTTTCCACCCAGAGGTATTATAATTCCTAACAACTAAAGCATTTAATTCCAAAGACCTGTAGGTTAAAACCTACAGCAAGTGTGTGGCCAATAGGGATGATAAAAAAGGAGCCCAGGGTTAAAACCCTCGGCTCCTAACAAGCAGATATTGTTCTGAGCGGAAGGTTTCAACCTTCCGCTCAGCCGCAGGATGTTCTAAAGATCCTTTGTTGCTGTGGGTTTCAACCCACAGGTATTACAATTCCTAACAAGCAGATATTGTTTTTTGGGGGGAAGGTTTCAACTCAAAGGTATTATGATATTTAATATTTAAAGTATTCATTTCCAGAGATCTGTAGGTTAAAACCTACAGCAAGTGTGTGGCCAATAGGAATGATAAAAAAGGAGCCCAGGGTTAAAACCCTCGGCTCCTAACAAGCAGATATTGTTCTGAGCGGAAGGTTTCAACCTTCCGCTCAGCAGCAGGATGTTCTAAAGATCCTTTGTTGCTGTGGGTTTTAACCCACAGGTCTGACAATTATTAACAACTAAAGTATTCATTTCCAAAGACCTGTAGGTTAAAACCTACAGCAAGTGTGTGGCCAATAGGAATGATAAAAAAGGAGCCCAGGGTTAAAACCCTCGGCTCCTAATGAGTAAGATTGGAGTGGCTAATAGTCGAATTAAGACTCAAAACGGCTATCGAGTTCTTCAAAATTGTAGCGAATAAAGCAGCGGCGACCTCTAGGCGATCGCTCTGGATTTTGGCAGGCAAAGAGTCGATCAATAAGGGCCTGCATTTCCATGGGGCTAAGCCGTTTGGGTTGTTGTTTGGCCATGCGCATGGCCATGGCTCTGGCCATATTTTGCTCAAAGGAAAGGGAGAGCGATTGACCCAATTGGTACTGCTCCAAGATTTCTTTTAGCCAGCCATCTTCTTCGCCCAATTGTTCTAAATAGGCGGGCACTGAAGAGATGACAAAGGTGGTTTCACCCATAGGGACCAGCTCAAAGCCCATCTTCTTGAGTTCGGGCAGCAGCTCTTGTAAGAGCTTGGCATCTCGCAAGTTTAGGCTGACACTAATGGGGAAGAGGCTGTGTTGTTGGACCAGCCGCTTATGTTCTAGCCGCTGCAAATAATCATCATAAAGGATGCGCTCTAGGGCGGTCTGCTGATGAATCAGTAAATAGCCCGCTCTTAATGGGCTAATCATATAGCCTTGGCCCAAATAAAAAAGCTCTTGCTTGGGGCCTTGGCCCATTTGCAGGGTCTCTTCTTCTTCTTGTTCAAAAAGTGGGGTTTGCTTAGAGAGCTTGGAAGGAAGGGGCTGTTGCTCTTCTTCCTCCTCATTTTGTAAACCCGCATAGAGCTTCTCCCAATGCGCCAGATTGTTTTTTTCCTGCTCCGTTTTTTGAGGGGGACGATAGCCGCCACTGCCAGTGCTAGACTTTGAGCTGCTCGTTTTATTGGAAAATAGCTGTTGTTTTTCCATCTGTTCCCGCTCCAATTGCTTACTAATGCTCGACTCCTGCTCAAAATCAATGCTGGGCGTCACATGATGCTGGGCCAAAGCATGGCGGGTACAAACTCTAAGGTAATTATAGATCAGACGCTCATCCTCAAACTTAATTTCTTGTTTGCTGGGGTGGACATTCACATCAATTTTGGCTGGGTCTAGCTCAAAGAAAACCACATAAAGCGGATACATCTTTTGCGGCAAGAGGTCTTCATAGGCCTGAAAAAGCGCATGCTGCAAATAATTGCTTTTGATATAGCGCTGATTGACGTAGAAATACTGATCGCCACGCATCTTGCGAGCAAAATCGGGCTTGCCCACATAGCCCCAAATCTTAATAATATCGGTCTCTTCAGAGATGGGAATCAGCGCTTGGGCGTATTTCTTCCCCAGTACCTGAATAATCCGTTGTTTGAGGTTGCTGGCAGGCAGATGAAACTGCTTTTGACCATTGTGGTGCAAGGCAAAAAAGATATCGGGATGAGCAATGGCAATCTGCTGAAACTCATCGAGAATATGCTTAAACTCTACCTTATCGGACTTGAGGAAGTTGCGTCTAGCGGGAATATTATAAAAGAGGTTCTTGACCGAAATACTGGTCCCCGCCGCCGCCTGACAAGGTTCTTGCAAGATGAGCTCCGAGCCTTCTACTTGCAGGCGAACGCCCAGTTCTTCGCCCCGCTTTTTGGTCCGCATTTCTACCTGGGCCACCGCAGCAATAGAGGCTAGGGCCTCGCCCCGAAAACCCATCGTATGCAGGTTAAAAAGGTCTTCTGCCTTCTGAATTTTAGAGGTCGCATGCCGCTCAAAACTCATCCGAGCATCAGTTTCACTCATCCCAATGCCGTCATCAACCAACTGAATGAGGGTTTTTCCCGCATCATTAATGATTAGCCGAATGTTTTGCGCCCCGGCATCAATGGCATTTTCCATCAATTCTTTTACCACAGAAGCGGGCCGTTGCACTACCTCTCCGGCGGCAATTTGGTTGGCAATATGGTCGGGCAACAGGCGAATAAGGTCTGCCATAAGGAATATAAATTAAGAAACTAGGAATTGGGAAACCAAAAGTTAAGCAAGCCGGGCAACCAGCGCTCTAGGGCCGCATAGGCCGCAGCCGTCAAGATGCCCAAGATAATTAATAAGCGCAAAATACCACCAGACCAAAGCCCACGATGCTCCCGCTTGGCAATCTCTCTGGCCAAACGCAGCTCTTCACGAATGCGCATTTTGGTCACTTCTCGGTCAATATCTCCCGTTTTTCGGCCTTCCGCCGCACGTACGCGGTTCTCCAAAGCCTCTTTATCCGCATCATAAAACCGCGGCTGATAACCAAATCCACGAGGCTGATGCCCCCCTAGTTTGAAGAATTTAAGCATAATGATTTCTCTATTAATTGGAATGAAGATAACGAACTTATCTCAAACTAAAAAGCTTTGGCAAATCTCCTAATATCTACAGCCATTTTAGCTTTTTGTTTTATTTTTTGGGGCCTCCGCAGCTTTGCTGCGGCGGTTACTCCCTTTGGTCGTCGAACTGCGTCCTAAAGGACTTGTTGTCGTTCCACAGCTCGCTGCTATTTTGGGGCCTCCGCCTCGCTGCGCTCGTCGGCGCTACGTTCCGCAGCTCGCTATTCGCTCGGCCCTGCGGCAGCAAAGCTGCCTGGGTCTGGCCCTGCGGGCCACTGCTGCACATCGCTAGGCCAAATGCCCCAGCTTCGCTCTGGGCCGCCCAGCCATAAATAATAAGATTATTTAGACAGAAAACTGGCAATTCTAAAAAGAAAAACTTACCCTACTGTTGTATTAGTTATTTACGACAAAAACGACAGTTATGAAGTTACCTTCTTTTTATGCTCTTTTCTTTTTGCTTTTTGCCGCCCTTCCTCTTTTGGGCCAAAGCCTTCCTGCAGAGGTCATCGCCGCCGATAGTCGGCTCGCCAAAGCCTCCGATGCGATGATTGCCCATTTGGTCAGTCGGGCCCACGCCTATCATATTTGTGCCGAAAAGCCAGAAATTAGGGCCAAAATCAAGTCCTTTAATCGCCGCTCCAAAAAAGCAATCAAGGCCTATAATAAAGCCAAAACCACTAGCGAAAAACTAGCCGCTACCAAAGAGTTGCTGCTGC
This sequence comes from Saprospira grandis, assembly GCF_027594745.1. Lineage (NCBI taxonomy): Bacteria > Pseudomonadati > Bacteroidota > Saprospiria > Saprospirales > Saprospiraceae > Saprospira > Saprospira grandis. The sequence continues at coordinate 2,949,947 of NZ_CP110854.1, forward strand.
TCATTGAGCTACGGCTTGCCATTTTAGACTGCTTGCCCTATCATGATAATGCAGTGCTCTCTCCTGAAGCAGAACAAGCAGAGTTTTGTAAGCTGCTCGGGCGTAGCCATATACCAGAGCTGGACCAAGAATATATGCTGGCCCAACTTGAGCTAAATCTCTATATTCTAGAGCATTTGCCCGGCCGCAAGAAAAAGAAATGGCTGTTGAAGTATGCACAGCAAAGTATTGACTTTATAGCGGCCATGCATGAAGTGAATAAGGGCCTAAAAAAACGAGACTAATCGCTAAAGCGCCAGATATGTCCCTGGGCCGTACCCAAATACCAAAATTGCCCATCATGGGCCAAGGAGAGAATTTCTTCGCCCGCCAAACCCTGAAGTTTTTGCCAGTTTTCTCCGCCATCATGAGAGAGGAGCAGGGCCCCATCTTTTCCCCCTACGGCCAGACGGTTTTGGTCTAGGGCCAAAATAGAGCGCCAGCGGTATTTGGGGTTCATGGTTTGGCCAGACAGCAGCTTTTGCCAGCTTTCTCCGCCATCTTCGGTTTTATAAACACTACCGTAATCGCCAGCCACAAAGGCATTTAGGCTGTCTGGCCAACTGATGGCCCTAAAGTAGTTGCCTTGGGGCGGCATAGGGCTCCAGTTTTGGCCCCCATCAGTGGTCTTTAAGATCAGGCCATAGCCTACGGCCATGGCTTGGCCATTGGGCCGGCCCGCCAAATCGCTAAAGCTGTGCAAAAAGCTATCGGCTTGTAGTAGGTTGGGAAATTCTCCATTGGCCCTTAGGCGATGGATGCGCCCCTGGCCCAGATTTTCGCCAGCAACGACTAGGCCCGCAGAGTCAGAAAAGAAATGGCCCGCAGAAAAAAACTCCCAGCCAGGCATATATAGGCCCGACCAAATTCCGCCTTCTCGATAATAAACGGTATTGCCAATGGGGTAGGCATATAGTCGGTCCTCTAGCCATTGTAAATCTCGGACGGCATGATCGAGCAGGAGCAAACTATCCCAACTAGGGCTATCTAGAGCAGTGGCCCAAACTCCTCCACGGTCAAAAAGGTCACCCAAGCCAACATATAGGCTATCGCCATGAAGTAATAGGCTATTTACTGGCAATTGATCGGGGGCTTGCCATTGCGTCATGGGCCGTTCTAGGGGCGCTATCTTTTGGCAGGCCAAGCAGCTCAAGCCGAGCAAAAAAAGTAGAAATTTATTGTAGGCCATATTTATCAATCAGGTATACCCAGGCGGCAATACCGGCGGCGCCTAGTTCTAGTTCTCTGCGATGCACATTTTCAAAAACATCATTTCTAGAGTGGTGGTAGTCAAAATAGCGTTGAGAGTCGGGACGGAAGCCAAAAAGGACCACGCCCAACTTTTTGAGGGGACTAATATCTGCCCCAGAACCTCCAGTAGTGAGTTCATAAAAGCCATAAGGGGCCACTAAACTTCTCCAGTTTTGGGCCTTGGCATAGGCGGGTTTTAGAACATGGGGCAGGGCATCCATGGCAAAGCCTCTAGGGGCATGTCCCCCTCCATCAGATTCAATGGCGGCAATATGTTTTTCGCCTTTGCGCTCGGCTTCGGCGGCATATTTACGACCACCAGCTAGGCCGCTTTCTTCATTGGCAAAAAGCACACAGCGAATCGTATGTTTGGGCCGAATACCTAGGGCTTTGAAGCTGTGTAGGACCTGCATGGCATGCACGCAGCCAGCGCCATCATCATGGGCCCCCTCGCCCAAATCCCAAGAGTCGAGATGGCCACCTACGACAATAATCTCATCGGGATAGACCGAGCCCTTGATTTCGCCAATTACATTATAGGTTTTGCGCTTGCCCAAATCTTGGCAATTTAGCTCTAGCAAAATCTTGGCCTTGGGTTCTTGGGCCAAAAGAGCTGATAGTTTATCGGCGCTTTGGATACCTAGGGCTGCGGCTGGAATGGGCTTTTCTTGTTGGAAAATGGTCACACCAGAGTGGGGGACATCATCATTTTTGAGGGTAAGAGAACGGACCAGAGCCCCTACTGCGCCTTTTTGGGCAGCTACTTTTGGTCCAGAGGTCCGTTGTGAGCCTGCGGCCCCATAAGCGTGAAAGGTATTGATCTTTTTGGGGTCCATAGGCCCATTAAAAAAGACAAACTTGCCTTTGACTTGGCTGCTGGGCAGTTTGCGCAGTTCTTCCACAGATTTCACCTCGATCACTTCTGCCTTTAGGCCCAAGTTTGGGGTGGGGGCGGAGTAGCCCAAAGCGACCACAGAGAGCTCCAAATCGCCTAGGGTATTAGATTGAACTACCTTACATTTTTCTATGCTTCCGCGGCTCCAGTGGCGGACCTCCACCTCTTGGGTCCAGACCTTATCGCAGCCAATGCTATCTAGAATTTGCTGACTGTATTCTACAGCGGCGGCCCCAGCGGCAGAGCCTGCTACTCTATGGCCTACTTCTTTGCAGAGATAGTGCAACCAAGGATAACATTGTCCCTGAGTCAAAACATGGTCAAAGAATTTAGCAACTTGCTCTACTTCCTCATCTCCGTTTTGGCAAGATGCCTTTGGGCTGGATAAAAAAAGAGAGCAGACTAAAAGAGCAAAAAGGGAGCGCATAGCGTAGGTAATTTAGGCAAGGAAAAGAAATACGGTAGGCCGTTTATGGAGGTCAGGCAGCTCTCCTTTTTTCCATTCGGCTACAGTTTGGCTTTTAATATACTGGCTGGGCAGGCTAATATCTGCGGCTACACAAAGGCGACAATGCTTGGGCAATTGGGCCAAAAGGTCCTCTAGCATGGCCATATTGCGGTAAGGCGTTTCGATAAAAATTTGGCTGCGGCCTTCTTTTTTAGATTGGGCGTAGAGCTGTTTAATTTTTCTTTGGCGATCTCCTTTTTTGATGGGCAGATAGCCCTCGAAGCCAAAGCATTGGCCATTGAAGCCAGAAGCCATTAGGGCCAATAGGATAGAAGAGGGGCCGACTAAGGGGACCACCTCAATGCCTTTGGCATGGGCCATTTCGATAACGGCAGCGCCGGGGTCGGCTACGCCGGGGCAGCCTGCTTCAGACATCAGGCCGATGCTTTTGCCCATTTTGAGGGCGGGCTCTAAGAAAGAGGGCAGTTCGGCTAGGTCGGTGCGTTTGTTGAGTTCAAAAAAGGTCATTTCTTGAAAGGGGACGGGGGTTTTCCAATCCTTGAGAAAGCGGCGGGCGGTTTTGCCTCGCTCAACAATAAAATGGTCCAAACTATGCACCACTTGAATCACTTGTTCTGGGACAGGTAAATAATCGGAGGGGCCCAAAGGGACGGGGATAAGGTATAATTTAGCCGGCATAAAGGCAGAGGGTTGAGATAGTTTAATGCCTACAAGATACGGAAGTCCGCCAAATTCTTAAAACAGAGGACCAAAAGCGGCAGAACTCTTTTGCTGTAGGGGCTAGTTGGGGCGCTTTGGCGGCTGGGAGGATCCTGCGCTGGGCTGCGCCCAGCGCAGCGGCTGAGGGATGGACAGCAGTGGCGCAAAGCGCCAGACCCAGCCGCCTTTGGCGGCGCAGGGCCGAGCAGACCTGCGAGCTGCGACACAGCCCGACCCGACCGTAGGGAGGGGCAGCCCCAAAAAAACAGCAGTAGAGCAACTCCTTAGCGCATAAAAAAAGGGAAGAACAGCCTGTGCTATCCTTCCCTAGAGGTATTGGAATATGGTTACCCAATAATTTTTTTGAAAACGCCCATGCCTAGAATCAGGCTCGCATTTTTGAGGCCTTGGCCGAGTTGCTTCATGATTTTGTGGCGTAGAGAGGTTTTGCTGGGCATCTCTTTGAGGGCCTTGATGAGGCGTTTATTTTGTTCCTCTTGGCCGACAGAAATGCGGATACAATGCTCTAAATTTTTATCAATTTGGAAGGCGGGAAAGACCTCGATGCCTTCTGATTGTAGGTATTCATAAGTTTTTTGGCCCTCTTTGACCTTAAAGAGAATGCAATTGCTGTTGGAGAGGAAGACCTCTTGGACCAGAGGCAATTGGTCGAGTTTTTCGATAAGGATTTTGCGTTGTTCTAGGGTTTGTTCGACTACGCGATCCTTTTGGGCGGGCAGGCGCATGGCCTTTACGGCGGCAGCTTGGGCCATGGCATTGACACTAAAGGGCGTTTGCATTTTTTGCAAAATCTCGATCAGTTCGGCAGAGCCGAAAGCCAGTCCTAGGCGGAGGCCCGCTAGTCCCCAGAGGCTAGAAAAAGAGCGAATAATCACTAGATTTGGAAAATCTTTGAGGTAGGGGAGTAGGCTAAGGTCTTGTTGATAATCCAGTTGTCTTTCATCTAGGATGACCAGGCCCTTAAAGCCCTCGATCGCATCTACAATATCGATCCCTCGGAGGCAGCGGCCAGAGATGGGGTTGGGATGGCTCAGAAATAGGATTTTGACCTCTTTGCGGAGTTCTGCCCGCAGTTTGAAGAGTGAAATTTGATGATCTTCATTGAGGGGGAGCAGTTCGAGATGGCTGCCATTGAGATCGGCTAGGTGGCGGACTTCGGGAGCGATAGGGCTAAAGCTGAGGATATGGTCTTTATCATCTTGGCAAAAGACGCGAAAAATCAGGTCGATCAGGGCGCTGCCGCCATTGCCGGCGATAATTTGTTCTTTTTTGAGGCCATAAAACTCGGCGGCTTCGTCACGGAGCAGCTGGCATTCGGGATCGGGATATTGGCTATAGTCTTGCTCGCTGCCTAGGCTGCCCCAAGGGCTTTCGTTTTGCTCCATACGCAGGCAATGCCGAGGCAGGCTATGGTAGCGGGCTCGGCGGCGGCTATTTAGAATTTTTCGGCTGCGGCGGGGCAGTAATTCATAAATATCAAAATCGCTGGAAGGCATAGGGTAGGGCTAGATACATGAGTAAAAAAGTAGCGAATAAAGGTATTGTTTTTTGCTCAAATTTCGTGCTAGTCTAGTCCTTGTTTTTAAAGCTGCCTTATAGTTTTGCACCCTTTTTCTTGAAGTACTCGAAGAAAGCGACATTTAGAAAAAGGAGTAAAAAGCCGTAAATAAAGTCATCCCAGGGGATACTGCCGCAGCGAAAGCCGAGTAGATTTTGTAGTTGTTGGCTATTATTATAGAGGACCACAGGTTCTTGATTGAAGCCTCCGGTCAGGATGCCATTGACCAATAAAAAGGGAAAAATGCTAATGAGATAGGCCAGATAAAATCGGCTGCGATAGTGATTGGGGACAAACAGCAGTTGCCAGAGCAAAAAGCTACCAGCCAGCAGGAAGGTCCAGGCGGTATAGCTCATCCAGAGGCCCAAAAAGCCAATCGCATAAAAGCCAAGGACCAAAAGCCAGCTTAGGGGCCGTTCTATGGGGGCCAAAATATCTTTAGGAATATAGGCCAAAAGGCATTCATGAATAAAGACACAGGCGTAGGGAACGGTAATAAAAAACAGCCATTCGCCTAGGGGGAGGCCCAGGAAAGAGTAGGTAAAATAGCGGGGATTGAAATCCCAGACCCCCATTTGGGTGAAGAAAACATCCCAGGCTAAAAAGAAGCCGCCTACCATGAGCAGGCCGGGGAGGAGAAAGCGCCATTTTTTATAGAAATGCACCTTTTTATCAAAGGAGAGTAAAAAAGGAAAGAGGAGCGTCCCGATGTTAATCCACAAATACCAATAGGCATGCTCGCCAAAACTGAGTTTTGGTCCCATAGCGGGCACTTGCATAGACTGCTCGGCCTGCCAGTCTAGGGGCTGCCATAATAAGTAAAGGACCCAAAGCAAGGGCAGCCCTCCAAGAAGAAGAGCCGCCCCCCATTTTTTTGTTTGCTGCTGCATTTATAAGAGATTAAACTGTGCCCGAATCATGGATTTGCCCAAGATATACAATTTGCTGCCATTGGGAATTCGGATGCGCTCTTCGGTTACCCGATCGGCAGGCGATTGCTTAATTTTGTGAAAGAGATTGAGGTAATACTTATAGGCCACATAGACCCCAAAGCGGCAACCTTTGGGCAGGCCCAAAATGCCATGATAGGCCAGTTGAAAATCAAGCAGGATATCCGCCTCGATTTCGGCCTTGATTTGGTCATTGAATAACTTATAATCTACACCCGGAAAATACACCCGACCTCTTTCTGCATAATCGCTTTTCATATCGCGCAAAAAGTTGACCTTTTGAAAGGCGGAGCCTAGGGCGCAGGCCGGTTCTTTTAGCTCCTCATAAAGGCCCGGCTGATCTTTGCAAAACACCCGCAAACACATCAGTCCCACCACCTCGGCAGAGCCGTAAATGTACTTTTTGTAGAGGCTATCTTCATAGCGCTGAAAATGCAGGTCCATCTCCATACTATACAAAAAGGCATCAATCAGTTCTCGCTCAATTTGGTATTCATTGACCACCATTTGAAAGGCCTGCAAAACGGGATTGAGGCTGATCTTTTCCTCAATGGCCCGATACGTATCTTGCCGAAACCGCTCAAGCAAATCGGCTTTGTCATGCCCATGAAAAGTATCTACGATTTCATCGGCAAAGCGAACAAAACCATAAATGGCGTAAATAGGTCCTCTGAACCGCTTAGAAAACATCCGAATGCCCAGCGAAAAAGAGGTGCTATAACGCTCTGTAATGAGCTGGCTGCAAGCTTGGCAGCTGTCCTGATAAAGTTTTAAGTGATCCATAGGAGATGTATTTTAGCCCTTAGACTTAATGATTTCTCGGGCGACAACCTCTCCAGAAATAAGAGAGGGGGGAACACCCGGACCGGGCGTGGTCAATTGCCCAGCATAATAGAAGTTGTTTAGTTTTTTGTTTTTCAAGCGCGGCTTGAGAAAGGCCGTTTGCGATAGGGTATTGGCCAAACCATAGGCGTTCCCTTTATAGGCATAGTAGTCTTTCTTAAAGTCCTTATGTGCATAACTCAGTTTGTAATCTACGGCCGAGCGGATTTCCTGCCCCGTTAGGGCTTCCAAACGGTCCATCACCAAGTTGTAGTAATGCTCTCGAGTAGCTTCGGTATCCTCTAGTTCTGGGGCCACAGGCACCAATAAAAAGAGATTTTCATGCCCTTCTGGAGCACAAGAAGGGTCGGTTTTAGAGGCCAAACAAGCATAGAATAAAGGCTTGCTGGGCCATTTTGGGGTTTTGTAAATTTCTTGAGCGTGTAGCTTAAAGTCCTCATCAAAAAAGAGGTTGTGGTGCAGTAGGTTGTCTAGCGGCTTGTTTACCCCCAAATAAAAGAGCAGAGAAGATGGCGCCATCACTCGCTTATCCCAATAGCGCTCATTGTAGTTACGATATTCAGGCGCAAGTAGTTTTTGGTCCACATGATGGTAGTCAGCTCCCGCTACAATGATATCGGCCTCAAAACGCCCATTTTTGGTAATGGCTGCCTTGGCTTGCTTGCCCGAAACCTCAATACTTAAGACTTCTTCATTGAGCAATATTTCTACCCCCAATTCTTCGGCTAAACTAACCATTGCCGCCACAATTTGGTACATGCCGCCCATGGGAAACCAGGTCCCCAAAGCCAAATCTGCATAGTTCATCAAGCTGTACATGGCCGGCGTTTCTTCTGGAGTAGCCCCCAAAAATAAAACGGGAAATTTCAATAACTCCCGCAAATGCGGATGCTTAAATAGCTTTTCTACATGAGTGGCAATAGAAGAAAACATCTGCAGCTTAAATAGTGCCCGAACCACCCGTAAATCTGCAAATTCCAAAATGGATAAAGAAGGCTTTTGCACAAACTCGCCCATGCCCACCTTATATTTGTATTCGGCCTCATCCAAAAATTGTTGCAATTTGGCCGAACTCCCGGGCTCATAACTCTCAAACAACTCTTTTAAGGCCTGCATATCGGCCGGAACCGCCAGCTCTTCTCCCTCCCCAAATACAATTTTATAGGCCGGGTCTAAGCGCTTGAGCTCATAATAATCCGACACCTTTTTGCCAAATTGCTCAAAAAATTGCTCAAAAACCTCTGGCATCCAATACCAACTCGGTCCCATATCAAAATGATATCCCTGCACCTCCATTTTGCGAGCACGCCCGCCAGCACAATCATTTTTTTCTAATAACTGAACGCTGTATCCAGCTTTGGCCAAATGACAGGCCGCAGAAAGGCCCGCAAATCCAGACCCAATAACAATGACTTTTTTCGACATATTGTGGTTGTTCTCCAGTAAAGCAAAAAGGCTTTTTAGCCAAGAGACAAGTTAAACGATTATTGGCTCTTTAACTTATCCCTAAAGGTTTTGTTTAAAAAAGCGCTAAATTTTTTATCTAAAGTCTCCACATTTATAGTGTAAACATACTATTTTAAGGCTGTTGAAATAATTTTTACTGCTTTTATATTTTGGGGCTGCCCCGCCCTTCGGGCGGGTCGGGCTATGCCGCAGCTCGCTGTTCGCTCGGCCCTGCAGGCTTTTTCGCTTCGCTTCAAAAGCCTTGGGTCTGCCCCTTCGGGCCACTGCTATCTATCCCTCAGCCAGTCGCTACGCTCCTCTGCGGCGGCTGCGCCGCCTGCTATGGCCCAAAAGAGAAGCCGCAGCCAAACACCAAAAAAGGGCCTTTTCCTCATCTAATGACTAACTTTGGCCCCCGCTGCTAAAAACAAAAAAAGAAGAGAGGACCAATTTTTTTTAAAAAATACTTATACTTGCAAGCAGGATTAAAGGGCCCTAGCCCGCCTGACATAAAATTTTATTTTGCGCTACTTTATTAGATTTAAAATAATAGCCCGATGAAGATCGTACTCAATATCGTATTTATTTTGGCTGCTCTAGCCTCTGCCTATTACCTCATGGAAAGCATCCGCCGACCTGTAGATTTTAGAGATACTTGGGCGGAGCGCAAAACTGCCGTCCAAGAAAAACTAGAAGAAATTGCAGAGCTCCAAAAGATGTATACTAGCATTAAAGGAGATACCCTTTTTGCCGCCTCTTTTGAAGAACTAGAAACTTCTTTCCTCAAGGATAGCTTCTTTATCCTTAAAATTGAAGGTGACCCCTTTGATACGACAATCACGCCCGATACTACGGAGCTGATGTATCCCGCCCGCGATTCTGTCCTCTCTTTTATTGCCGCAGCTGGCAAATTAGATCAGGCCAAACTTAAGGAGTTGCAAGGCCCCGCTTTAGAGATTATGGAAAACTGGCAGGATACGAGCCAAGATGTTCGCCAAGATCCCGCCGTTGCCGCTTATCTAGATTTTGCAGAGGCTTCTATTAAAGATTATTTCAAGAAAATTCGTAGCGTTCCTTTCTCTGATAATAAGGAGTTTGTTGTCGCTGCTGGCGAAGTCGCTATGGAAGGTCGCCGTGCTTTTGGCCGCCGCCTCCCCACCTTTGAAGTGAAAACCACGGTAGGCGATTATATGAAAGAGTATTCTGTAAAGGAATACGGTATGTATGACCCTAGCTTTGATCATAAAGCAGAGGTGAAAGTGGGAGATCTCACTAAGCCTTCTACTACTGGTAACTGGTAAGCTATGGACCGCTATACAAGCGCTAAGTTTTCGCTAGACGAAAGCAAAAATTATAACCTATCCCTCCTGCTTGGAGCGGATAGGTTGTCTTATTTGGTGCATGCCCAAAAAGAGGTCTTGGCCCTAGGCGGCCTCGATTTTGTTCAGGTAGAAGAAGAGTATAGTTTGGTCGATGGGCTAAATCAGGCTTATGACCAAAGAGAAATTCTGCGGGCGCCTTATCAAAAGGTCCAGATTTATTTGCGGAGCAATAGAGTGATTTCGCTGCCCTTACCGCTTTATCAGGCAGAACAACAATACAGCTATTTTGAGGCCCTGCTCCCGATTGATGAGGGCGATTATCTGTTGGAGGCCCAACTGCCTTCGCTTGATTTGGTCTTTTTGCAGTCGGTCCGCTTAGGCCTAAAAGATCAGTTGCAGGACCTTTTCCCGCAGGCCGAAATTTATTCTGCCCTGCCCAGCCTGCTCCAAATTAGCCAAGAACTTATTCCCAAATTGCCCGAAAATAACTACCGCTTGCTGGCCTATTTTAGCCCCAGAAGCATTCAGTTGATGGCCTGGCATAAAGATAAGTTGCTGCTGCACCAGCTTCGGCCCTTCCGAAATGCAGAGGATTGCCTCTATTATTTGCTCTGGATGTATAAGGAGCTGGGACTTTCGCCCAAAAAGATTCCCCTGCATTTTGGCGGAGAACTGACGGTAGATTCGGCGATTCATCAGTTGCTTTATACCTATATTGTGGCCCTAAAACCCTTGCCCCGCCCCCAAGATTTTGCCCAAAGCGATTGCCTGGCCGAACTAGAACCCCAAAGAGCTGTTCAGCTTTTAGCTACGATCTTGTAACTGGCCCTTTTTGGACCTAGAAGCGGGCGCAGCCCGCTGGCTGAGGGATGGATAGCAGTGGCCCAAAGGGCCAGACCAAGGCGCTTTAGCGCCGCAGGGCCGAGCGAATAGCGAGCTGCGACACAGCCCGACCCAAGCGAAGCGCAGGGGCAGCCCCAAAACAGCAGAAAAAACAAAAATATATGCGAATCATCAGTGGCCAATTGAAGGGCCAACGCTATGAAATGCCTGGCAAAAGCCAGAAAACCCGCCCCACCACCGATATGGCCAGAGAGGGGCTTTTTAATATCCTCCAACATCAAATTGAACTGCAAGATTTGCGGGTTTTGGACCTTTTTGCAGGAGTGGGGGGCGTCGGCTATGAGTTTTTATCTAGAGGGGCCGAACAGGTCGATTTTGTAGAGAAATATCGGGGCTGTTGCCGCTTTATTCAAAGCCAATTGCAGCGTTTTCGGATGGAAGAAAAGGCCAAGGTCTATCAGGCCGATGTCTTTGCCTTTTTGGGCCAATTGCCCGAAGAAAGTTATGGGCTCGTCTTTGCCGACCCGCCCTATGCCCTGAATAAAATGCAGGAGCTGCCAGCGCTTATTTTTTCTAAGAATATATTAAAAAAAGGGGGCTGCCTGATAATAGAGCATGACGAGCGCCAAGATTTCGCAAATCATGCTAACTTTGCGCAAATTCGTAAGTATGGGCAGGCCCGATTTAGCATCTTTTGGGCCGATGATGCCCAGTAAATAGAGAAACATGTTGAAAAAACATTGGTGGAAGGCCCTAGCGGCGGTCTTGTTGTTCTACAGCCTCTCGGCTGGTTTGTTGATTCCGCTAAGGATGGGAATTGTATCGGATAAAAGTAGTTTGAGCCTGAAAACGGGCCAAAGTCAATCGCTAGATGTTTGGGTCTATAATGGCCGCTTTGAGTCGGGCGAGGAGGTCCAAGCTCGCATTTTGCTAGCGGAAGATCAAGTGTTTTGTGCCCAAAAAATCGAAATTGGCCAGGCCCGCCAACTCAAGTTGGAGGTGGCTCTGCCGCAGTTGGACCCCAACAAAATTAAGGCGCCTTTTCCCCTGATTGAGATTAGCACGCCCAAATACGGAACCGCTTTTACGGATTTATACATCCAAAAAGGAGAGGGTGATTTGGCCGTAGAGGCCTGCCAATCTGAGCCTTTTGCGATGACAGCAGGGACCAATTTTCCCTTTCTCAATATTCTAGAAGAAAGTATCCGCAACCTGTTTTATCATGTGCCCATGTGGTTCGGGATGATGTTTATTTTGCTGCTTTCTGTGGTGGCGAGCATCAAACAACTGATGGCGGGGCAGGGCCTCAAAAATGACCATTGGGCCAGAGCCTTGGCCACGGTGGGCGTGAGCTACGGCCTTTTGGGCTTGGTCACGGGCGCCATTTGGGCCAAACACACCTGGGGAGCCTATTGGAGCTGGGATGTCAAGCAGAACACCTCTGCGGTGGCGGTCCTCATTTATCTGGCCTATTTCGTTTTGCGCTCCTCTTTTGAAGACCCCGACAAACGGGCCAGAATTGCGGCCACCTACAACATTTTTGCCTTTGCCACCCTCATTCCGCTCCTCTATGTGGTGCCCAGAATGGTGGATAGCCTGCACCCTGGCGCCGAGGGCAATCCCGCTTTTAGCAGCTATGATTTGGATAGCAGCCTGCGCCTACTTTTCTATCCCTCGGTTTTGGGCTGGATCATTTTCGGCCTTTGGTTGGCTCAAATTTGTTTTCGGGTCTATCGCCTAGAACCCAAGGTTTGGGAGAATCAATTTAGGGACTAATTTTTTGGGGCTTCCCTTCGGCCTGCGGCCTCAGGTCCTGCCCTTCCTGGCTCGCAGGTCTGCTCGGCCCTGCGGGGCTTTCAGCCCCTAGGTCTGCGGCTTTGCCGCCCCCTACAGGCCAGTAAGCCGCTCATCTGTAGGCTTTGCTTTTGGCCTTGGGCTTCGGCCGCTTTTATTTTGGGTCTAAAAGGAGGGGCCAATAAGAATAATTTTTAATATAGAGTTTTAGATATTTCTTTGGGAAAATAGCTAGTTCACAAAAGATTATATAAGTAAACTAGCCCAAATTTGCCTCAAACGGTAGACTCTTCTTTAAAATATAGTTGAGGATAAATTTTTTTTTCCAAATAAAAATTCCAAAGTTTACAATACAAACGGATCATAAAAGCATGAGAAAAACATATAATAGCTTGATTTTGATGCTTTTGGCTACTGTTAGCCTAAGCGCCCAATCTCCTTCTACACAAACAGATTTTTTGGAGAGTACGGGTAAAATTTATGTAGTAGTGGCCGTTATTCTGTTGATCTTCATAGGTATTATTGCCCTTTTGGTTTATCTAGAGCGCCGTTTGGCCAAGATAGAGCGAGCGCATGAAGATTTATAAATAAATCGAAACACTTGAGGGGCCTTATCAAATGGATAGGTCCACTTTAATACATTTGACTTTTTCAATTATCAATTTTCCGAATTATGGCGGACAAACATTATAGCTTTTTTGAAGGCGTAGAACGCAACTTTGATAAAGCAGCAAGTTACGCTGGCCTTTCTGAGGGCCTATTGGGCCAGATTAAGGCTTGTAACGCGATTTTTGCAATGAAATTCCCTGTACGTACCAAAGACGGCGATGTGAATGTAATCGAGGCTTACCGCGTACAACACTCTAATCACCGTATGCCCACTAAGGGGGGGATTCGCTATAGCTTAGGGGTAAACCAAGATGAGGTAAAAGCACTTGCAGCCCTGATGACCTATAAGTGTGCTGTAGTAGATGTACCTTTTGGTGGCGCCAAGGGGGGGGTGAAAATCAATCCCAAAGATTATTCTGAAGAGGAGTTGGAGCGCATTACTCGCCGCTATGCTGCTGAGTTGGTCCGCAAAAACTTTATTGGCCCCGGCCTAGATGTACCTGCTCCCGATTATGGAACAGGCCCCAAAGAAATGGCTTGGATCATGGATACTTACATGACGCTTCGTCATGGCGAACTAGAAGGCGCAGGCTGTGTAACGGGTAAGCCCGTAGAGCAAAATGGTGTAGCTGGACGTACAGAGGCTACTGGCCGTGGCGTTTTCTATGCTATCCGCGAAGCCCTTTCTTATAGCGACGATACTGATAAATTAGGCCTGACTACCGGAACCGAAGGAAAAACTATGGTGATCCAAGGTATGGGTAATGTAGGTTCTTATACTGGAACAATTTCTCAGGAAGAAGGCGGAATCAAAGTAATTGGCGTAGCCGAGTACGAAGGTTCTATCTATAACCCTGAGGGAATCGATGTAACTGAACTATTGAAGTTCCGCGCCAAAACTGGTTCTATCCTAGGTTTTCCTGGTAGTACTACTTTGGAGCACCGTGGTAGCGCTCTAGAGCTAGAATGCGATATTCTTGTTCCCGCGGCCCTAGAAAACCAAATTAACGCTGATAATGCAGACCGCATTAAGGCTAAAATTATTGCAGAAGCTGCCAACGGACCTGTTACTCCTGAGGCAGAAGCCGTCCTCCTCAAAAAAGGCGTACTCATCATTCCCGATATGTATGCAAACGCAGGTGGGGTAACTGTATCTTATTTTGAGTGGTTGAAAAATATCTCTCACTCTCGCTTTGGCCATATGGAGAAGCGTTTCACCTCGAACCGCTACACCCATTTGGTAGATATGATTTTGGAAATGACAGGCAAAGACCTCAGCCCCGCCCAAAGAAGTATGCTTACTTCTGGTGCCGATGAGCTGGACCTCGTACGCTCTGGTCTAGAAGAAACTATGGTGACTTCTTACCAAAATATTCGCGCTACTTGGAAGTCTAATCCCGCTATTCCCGATCTACGTACCGCAGCATTTGTTTACGCTATTAAGAAAATTGGCGCAGACTATATGTCTCTCGGTATTTGGCCATAGCCAAAATCGGCCAATTTAAAGTTGGTTTATACCGCTAACAAATAACGAAAAAGGAGGCCGAAGCCTCCTTTTTTTGTGATAACTAACACAATACTACTGTATAAGCAGAAGTTTAGTCGGCTAAACAAAATTTTATTTTGTTAAATTCCTGCTAAGCACTTTAGGAATAGAAAAAAAAGACTATTTTTGTGTATCTAAATAAATAGATATTTGGCCCTTGGCCATACCGTTTGACATTAGGATATATATTACTATAACAAAAGGGCAGCAGCCCTTTGCTAAACAACGCATTATGCCAACAGGAAATCATAAGTTGGATAAGATTGACCTGAAGATTTTGAAGATTCTTCAGCAGAACAGTAAGATTACCAATTTGGAACTATCAAAGCGAATTGGTTTGTCTCCAGCTCCTACTTTGGAGCGAGTAAAGAAGTTAGAGAACTCAGGTATTATTGAGAGCTATCATGCCCAAGTGGCCCCCGCAGCAATGGGCCTTAGTGTAAAGACTTTTGTTTTGGTTTCTTTGGCCTGGCAAAAAGAAAATGCGCTAGAAAGCTTTTTGTCTAAGGTGGACCAAATTGATGAAATTGTAGAGTGCTATATCATTACGGGAGAAGCCGACTTCTTGATGAAGTTGGTTTGTAAGGATATCCCCACTTATGAGCAGCTCTTGTTCAAGACCCTCTCTAAAATTGAGGAGATTGAGCGACTCAAAACTTTGATGACCCTATCTACTGTGAAGGATTCTAAGTTGTTGCCTTTCAATTATGAGAAGTTGCATCAGCACTAAGTCTTATCCCCTGTTTTACTGTTGACAGCAGAAGCGCTAAACCACCCACTGGTTTAGCGCTTTTTTTTGGTCCTACAGGCCCGAAGGGCCGCCGGCTGAGGGGCTGTAGCAGGGCCGCCGAAGGCGGCAGACCTAGCAGGCGAAGCCTGCGCAGGGCCGAGCAGACCTGCGAGCTGCGCAATGGCCCGACCCGCCCGCAGGGCGGGGCAGCCCCAAAAACAGCTTATCGAAAAATAGATTTTCGTTCAAAATCGAGTTTGAAAAGGATGGCCAGCAAGATGCCAAAAGACATTAGGGAAGAGCCCCCATAGCTAATGAAGGGGAGCGGAATGCCGATAACGGGGACCAGGCCGACCGTCATGCCGATATTGACAAAAAGGTGCATGAAGAGAATGAAGGCCACGCCATAGGCGTAATATTTGGCAAAATCGGAGCGTTGGCGTTCGGCTAAGTACAGAATGCGGAGCAAAAGAGCCGTAAAGAGGCTAATGAGGAGAAAGCTGCCCATAAATCCCCATTCTTCGCCCATAGTGCAAAAAATAAAATCAGTAGATTGTTCGGGCACATAGTCTAGTTTTGTGCGTTCTCCCTCTAAGAAGCCCTTGCCCCAGAGCCCACCAGAACCAATGGCAAATTTAGATTGCTCTACATTGTAGAGTGCGCCTAGAGGGTCGCATTTTTCGGGCCGAAGCCAGACCAAAATGCGCTCTTGTTGGTGAGGGCGTAGAAGTTTGTAAATGGCATAATTGACCGTAGCGCTATAGCCCATACTTAGGGCCAAAACGCCTAAATTGAAGCCCACCGCCTGCCATTGGCCGCGCTTTTTGAGCCCTGCCAAAGCCGATAAACTGATTAGGCTTGCTGAAAATAAGAGGAGTAGGGGCCAAAAATAGGCGGCTTGATAGAGAAAATAGAGTACTGCGCCAAGAGCAACAGCAGCGAGCAGCCAGCGTTCATCTTTCTGCCAAAGGCGAAGCGCCACCAAATTGGCCAAGAAAATGAGGCTTAAAATTAGCCCACTCACATCATCGACCATTAAAGAGGCAATGCCCAAACTGGCCATACTGAGGCCCAAAATGTAGATGAAAGGCGGAAAACCCGCACGGAAAATGACGAGAAAAAAGGCCACATAGACCAAACAAGAACCCGCATCGGGCTGTAACGCAATGAGAATAACGGGACTAAGAATGAGGCCTACGGCCTGCAGCTGATACTTGAACTCCTGCATCCTAAATTGCGGTCGAGTGAGTAGGGCGGCTAGGGCCAAGTTGGTGGCTGTTTTAGAAAACTCGGAGGGTTGTAGCCTAAAGCTGCCAATGCCAAACCAGGAGCTAGCGCCATTGACTGGTGGAGTAAAGAGCACCGCAAAAAGCAAAAACAAGACCGCTGCAAAAGCCAAGGGGCTCATGGTGTGAATAAACTTAGAGTCGACAATTTGGACCCCCACAGCCAAAACGATAGCTGCCGTAATCCAGATGAGCTGCTTGCCGTAGTTCTTGTCTAGATCCAGCAAATGGGTATAGCTCTCGGCATGATACTCCGAGGCGAAAATCATCAGCCAGCCGATGGCCATCAGCACTAGGGTTAGGCCAATGCCCAGCCAATCATAATTGCTAAATTCTTTTCTCAGGTCATTCATGAATAACAAAATTAGGCTCAAAGATAAGAAAGGGGGGGCGGCCCTTGGTCCAAAAGCGAAAAAAAAGCGGAAAAACCCAGAGGTTTTTCCGCTTTTTTGAGCTGTCTAAAAAAGGCCTAGCTATTTAGGGCCTGCCAGCTTTCGTCGCCAGCCTTAACGGCTCCTGTTTGAGGGAGCTCATTGGCGGCTTGGAATTCGGTAATAATAGCGGCTAGTTCGCTGCTATATTCTCCATCTGCTGCGCAGCTATAGCCATTTTGGGCCAAAAGGACCTGGATAGTATAGACATCAGAGGTTTCGTTTTTGCCTCCTTTGCCCACGCTGCCATCTAGGCGGCTTTTGAGGTCCATGCTAAGCTGTTGAGCAGAAGCTTGGTCATATTCCATCCCAATCAAATCCACCTCATTAGAGCTGCTATTGCCTACTTTTCCGTTGGCCAAGAAGCGGCGCATATCTTCTTTGAGGTTAGAGGGGTTGATATAGCCTTCATGACGCCCTACTTCATTGCCATCGCGGAGATAGACCATAGTGGGTACTTTGTCCACCTTAAAGCGCTCATGCAATTTGGTGCGGCCATCAATCAATACATTTTCATATTTGATGCTGGTTGTTTTATTGGCCTCTGCGGCTAGTTCGAGCACGGCATCTTTGACCGAGCTGCCCACTTTTTTACAAGCGCCCGACCAAACGGTTTCGAAGTAGACCACCACAAATTCGCCCAACTCGAAGAGTTCTCTTTCCGAGATAGTTTTTTGGTCCTCCATAGAAATCACCTTGCTACTATCCGAGAACTTAGCGCCCTCGAGCATAGTATTGATTTTTTGTTGGAGGCTAGCCAGGCTAATTTCGCCTTCATGTCGAGCAAATTCCTTATTGTCCACCATAAAGAGGAGGGTAGGGAAGTGCTCGATATTATGTTTTTTGCGCAAGCCTTCTTGGCCATCATCCACATGTTTTTCTAGGCTAAATTGCCCGGCATGTTCGGCCACCAAATCATCTAGATGTTTGGAGAGCTTGCGGCTTTCGCCAGTTTGAGCGCCAAAGAAAGCAATTTTGTAATTGCCTTCAGGCTTTTGGGCCGAGCCGAGCAATTGTTTGGCTCTATCGCTTAGGCCGGCTACGGTGGCCTTGATATTTTGGGGCACTTCGGCTAGGTCGGCAAATTGGCCATACCAGTTGCTGGCCAACTTTTGGGCTTCTCCGGCTAATTTTTGAACGCCTTCATCTACTTTTTTGCCAGCGGCTAGCAGATCTTCTGCTGCGGCAAAGCAATTGGCAAAGAAGGGTTCTTGTTCAAATTTGGCCTTGAGTTTATCGAATTCTGCTTGCCAGTCTCCGCTACTGCCTTTGGCCTTGGCCAAAATCTGATTGCATTTTTCTAGGGTGGTCTTCATTTCTTGGGCCTGAGCGGCTAGGGCTGCATCTTGGCCAAAGTCGCCTGCCTCATAGTGCTTGAGCCACTTTTGGGCTGCGGCCTGAAGTTCCTTGACTTTATTGATAGTTGCTTGATCCATTTCTGTGATTTATACAAGTTGCTGCAATTGGCTCTCTTGGATGAGCTGATTGATTTCCTCAAAAAGGGCGGCATTGCTCGCAATGGCCTCCGCTTTATTTTCGGGCGCAGCTACTGTTTCTTCAGCAGCGGCAGTGGCCGTTTCCTCTTCTTCTAGCTCGCCCAATTCAGCGGCTAGTTCGGCATCGAGCTCTGCCTGAAGGGCTTTGGCCGCAGCAATTTCTTCTTCTAATTTCTTAAAGAGCTTGCGGGTTTTGATAAAGGCCGCACCAAACTCTTGGCGGAGTCCAGCATCTGCATCTTTGAGCAAAAGGGCAAATTGGCGAATAGCCGTTTTTAGCTCTTCGGCCTGGCTGATGTCCTCTGGCTGAAGTCCATCGGCTAGGTTAATGCCTTTATTGAGGTCCGAAATCTGTACCAAAAGGGCCTGAATTTGTTCTTTGGGGCCAGCGGGCGTCTCTTCTGCTGTGGCTTCGCTAGCATCGGCTACGGCTTCGGCAACGGCTTCTTCTGCAGCGGCCATGGCCACTTCTACGCCTGTACCTTTTAGGGCCGTTTTGGTCAATTGCTTGAGCAATAGGGCCTTTTTAGCATTCCCCTTCAATGGTTCAAGTTGAAGAACGGGATTGTCATATTCATCTAAGCTAATATAGCACTGTCCTAGGCTGATCTCTTTTTTGTTGGCTTTGAGCAGCTCTTTAGAGAGCTTGGCCCAGCTAGCCGTTTGGTCGCCAGGAATAATAAGGCCCATTTTTTTGCCGGGCATATCGGCAAACTCATAATTGGTGAGGGCCAAATATTTGGTGGGCAAATCGGCACTGTTGTGCTCCGATTGCATGCTGTTGAGCAAGGTCTTAATGACCTTTTTATACTCCTTGTATCCCAGGCTCTTATCCTGAACCTGTTCGGGCGTAAGCTTCTTAATTTTCATAATCTGGTTCGCTTAGTTTTTTTGGCAAATGTATTTGGAATCCGAAAATACAAAATTTATTAGGCTTCAGCCAAGCAAAAAGGGAAAAGCCCATTTTTTTTTCGCTTTTCTAAAAAACTATTGTTTATCTGTTCTTTATGCCTTATTTTATTGCCTTTTTTTTGGGGCTGCCCACTCGCTTCGCTCGGGTCGGGCCATTGCGCAGCTCGCAAGTCTGCTCGGCCCTGCAGCCCTGCGGGCTTTGGTCTGCCGCCTTTGGCGGCCCTGCTCCAGCCCCTCAGCCTGCGGCCCTTTGGGCCTGCAAGACGCAAAAAGCGGTATTCGTCGCTGCGCTCCTCATGCTTTAACATGTCCCCGCCCACCCGCCCCTCTACGGGATTCCTTTAAGGAATCCCTCGGGGCAGCTGGGCCATTTTGGTCCAAACAGGCGGCTTTGCCGCCTGCTGGCCGAAGGCCAGAACGGCCTAGCGATGCGGTGGGGTGGCCGAAGGCCAGACCGAACAAAACGAGCGCTAGCGAAGTTTTGTGAAGGGCCGAGCAGACCTGCGAGCCCCAAAGCGTAGCGCCCGCCGCAGGCGGGAGGCCCCAAAAAAAACGCCTCACAAAAAAATGCGAGGCGTTTAAAGAAAGGGCTTTTATTTTACATCATCGACCAGTAGTTTGTAGCTGGGGTCTTCAATAACATTGACATCGACCACCTTATCGGCATTGGCCAAAAGTTTTCTGCAATCTTCTGAGAGGTGTTTGAGATGGACCTCCTTATTGGCTTTTTGGTAGCGCTCCGTCAGTTTATTGAGGGCCTCAATGGCCGACATATCCACCACTCGGCTTTCGGCAAAATCAATAATCACAACTTCGGGGTCATTTTGCACATCAAACTTCTCATTAAAGGTAGCCACAGAGCCAAAAAATAGGGGGCCATAAATTTCGTAATGTTTGTGGCCATTTTCGTCGATATGCTTGCGGGCGCGAATCCGAACGGCGCTATCCCAAGCAAAAACCAAGGCCGAGATAATCACGCCCACCACCACGGCAAGGGCCAAATTATGCAAAACCAAAGTGACCACCGTAACCAGCACCATCACAAAAATATCAGACTTTGGCATCTTGTTAAAGACCGTAAAACTGGCCCATTCAAAGGTACCAATAGCCACCATAAACATCACGCCAGCTAGGGCCGCAATAGGAAGCTGTTCAATCAAGCCCGCACCAAACATGATAAAAATGAGGAGCATTACGGCCGCCGTAATGCCCGACAAGCGAGCGCGGGCACCACTAGATATATTAATTAAACTTTGGCCCAACATAGCGCAACCACCCATGCCCGAAAACAGGCCAGAGAGAATATTGGCGGTTCCCTGTGCCACGGCTTCGCGGTTGCCAGAACCCCGACTTTCGGTAATCTCATCAATAATATTCAGCGTCAATAAACTTTCGATTAGGCCCACAGCAGCCACCACGCCCGCATAAGGCAAAATAATCTCTAAGGTTTTGAGGCTAAAAGGGACCTCAGGAATATGAAAGGGCGGAAAACTTCCCTGAATCGAGCTAATATCACCTACCGTTTTGGTATCGATCCCAAAAGCCGAGACAATGCCAAAAACGGCCAAAATAGCCACCAAAGAAGAGGGAATGGCCCGAGTCAATTTAGGCAACAGCCAGATAATCAGCATAGAAAGGACCGTCAGGCCAAGCATCATCCACATTTCACTGCCAATCATCCATTGGCCATCTTGCTTAAAATGATCGAATTGAGCGGTAAAAATGATAATGGCCAAACCATTGACAAAACCAAAAATAACAGGATGCGGGACCAGCCGCATAAATTTGCCCAAACGGAAGAGCCCGGCCCCAATTTGGAAAATCCCGGCCAAAACAACGGCCGCAAAAACGTATTCGACCCCATGATGCAAGGCCAATTCGACAATCACCACCGCCACGGCACCCGTTGCGCCCGAAATCATGCCAGGACGACCACCCAAAATAGCGGTAACGATTCCCATCATAAAAGCGGCATAGAGTCCCGTAAGCGGATGTAGACCAGCAATCATGGCAAAGGCTACGGCCTCGGGAATCAAGGCTAGGGCCACGGTTAGGCCTGAGAGTAATTCTTTTTGATAATCTACTTTTTGAGAGAGATCAAAGAGTTGATATTTCTTTTTCATTGGTTAAAACTATTGATTTTCAGTGGGTTGTTTTTTTATTGGCCCAAGCTTGGGCAAAACGGCCACAAAACTAGGCTTTTTTGAGCAAAAGACCCTAAATAACTGAAAAACTTTGTCTTAACAGATGGCAGATTTAATATTAAATCTGCTAGGCAGAATACCGATTTTATCAATTTTAGGCTCAGCTCTGCAATATTTTACGCATCTTTGCGGCGAGCAATACCAAAAAAAAACAATTGGCAAGCGCTCACTAATGATCATTTTGGCCTAAGGGCTCCTATTACTTTTGAATGAATTTGAGAAAGATTTTTGATGAAGGGGGCGAGTGGGTCGAGTTTAAATTAATACTACTTTGCTAACCTTCAAGGAGTTGGGTCTTTCGCAGCCCACGCTAAAAGCAATTGCGGAAATGGGATTTGAAAATCCTAGTGAAATTCAACATGAAGCTATTCCAGAACTACTAGAGCAGGAACGCGACTTTTTGGGCTTGGCCCAAACGGGAACCGGAAAAACCGCTGCTTTTGGTCTGCCGCTCATCGAGCGCATGGATAGCCAAATGCCCCTAACACAGGCATTAATCTTAGCCCCCACTCGTGAGTTGGGCCAACAGATTGCCAAACAATTAGCGCTTTTCGGAAAATACCAGCAGCGAATTAACATGCTTGCCGTTTATGGTGGTGCTCCCATCGTTAAACAACTCAAAGCCCTCCGCTCTGAGACTCAGCATATTATTATTGCTACGCCTGGCCGCTTGATCGATTTACTCAAACGTGGCGCTGTAGACCTCAGAGGTTTGCGCTATTTGGTCCTCGATGAAGCCGATGAGATGCTCAATATGGGCTTTAAAGAAGATCTAGACGAAATTCTAGAATATACCGCCGAAGGTAAAAACCTTTGGTTGTTCTCTGCTACTATGTCTAAGGATATTAAGGGCATCGTAAAACGCTATATGACTAACCCCCTAGAGGTGCAGCTCAATAGCAAGCAAGAGGTCAATGAAAATATCGAACACCAATATGTAGGCCTACACTATAAGGATAAGTCAGAGGCTTTGGGCCGTTTCCTAGACGCTCAACCCGATATGCGGGCCGTGGTTTTCTGCCGCACTCGTCGCAATACTCAGGAATTGGCCGAGCTCTTAATCCAAAGAGGCTATACCGCCGATGCTTTGCATGGCGATTTGTCGCAAGCGCAGCGCGATCAAGTGATGCGCCGCTTCCGCCAACACAACTTGCAGGTCCTTATCGCTACCGATATCGCTGCCCGGGGTATCGATGTGGATGATCTAACGCATGTTTTCCACTACCATTTGCCCGATGACCTTTCTTATTATACGCACCGAAGTGGCCGTACCGCTCGTGCGGGTAAAAAAGGTTTGTCGATCGCTTTTGTAGAAAAACGCGATTTCCACCGCATCCGCCATATCGAAAAGATGTTGGGCCTCAAAATCAAACAAGTAGAAGTGCCTTCTGCGGAGCTGATTCGCAACGAACGCCTCAAAACTTGGTGCAAAAATGTCTTGGACCAATCTATCCGAGCCAACCTTACCGAGGAAATGAAGGAAGAAGCTAATCTGCTTTTTGCCAACCTCAGCAAAGAAGAGCTCATCGGAAAGGTCCTCGCTCATGAGTTGAGTAAAATCCAACTCGGCAAAATGGGCGCCCCTCAGTCTTTCTCTGAAAAAGGTGGAGGAGACCGTGGCCGCTCTGGCCGCAAAGATGGTCGTCGAGGTGGCTATAAAGGCAAGAAAAAAAGTGGTGGTTACGGCAAAGGCCGTCCCAATGACCGCTTTAGCAGCTTCAAGAAAAAGAAGAAGAAAAGAGGGAAGTACTAAACAACGCTCCAACTTCTAAATAAAAAACCTTCTCCAGTTTTTGGGGAAGGTTTTTCTTTTTTTGGGGCTGCCCCTCCCTGCGGTCGGGTCGGGCTGTGTCGGGGCTCGCAAGTCTGCTCGGCCCTGCGCGGGCTTTGCCTGCTAGGTCTGCGGCTTCGCCGCCCCCCTGTCCATCCCTCAGCCTGCGGCGGCTTCGCCGCCTGCAAAACCGCAAAATAGGACCAAAAAAAGCGCTCTGGGTTCTACCAGAACGCTTTAAGCATTTAGTATTCGTCTTCAGGAAAGAAGAAATCACTTTTGGTGGGATAATCATCCCAGATGTCTTCAATGCCTTCGTAATGCTCTCCCTCATCTTCTAGGGCCTGAAGGTTTTCAATCACCTCGATAGGCGCACCAGAGCGGATAGCATAATCAATAAGTTCGTCGCGAGTGGCAGGCCAAGGAGCGTCCTGCAAATAAGAGGCGAGTTCTAACGTCCAATACATAGAGAAATAGAATTTTCGATGGTTTGCTTTTATGTTGTCTTTTAAAGGATTACCCTCTATTTATTCGGGCCCCTCAAAGGCCTGCAAATGTAAGGGCTAGCCGTTAATTTCCATAACGAAAAGAGCGAAAAAAAAGTGGGTCGGCCAAGAAAAAAAAGGACAAAAGTTTAATAAAATCTTATCCTGAGAAATAGCGGCCAAGTCCATTTTTCTTTTTTAATTCGCCCAAAATTATTATTATTCAAAATAAAGATTGGTCTAGCTTATAGGGCAGTCTTCAAGAAGAACAAGATGATTCTATCAGATAAAGCCATTTTAAACTGTATAGCGCAAGGCGAAATCGTTATTGAGCCTTTTGACAGAGCCTGCCTAGGCAGCAATTCCTATGATGTTCACCTAGGAGCCAGCCTAGCCGTTTATGAGGCCGAGGTCCTAGATGCTCGAAAACACAACTCGGTTCGCCGCTTCGAAATTCCCGAAGAAGGCTATGTTTTACAGCCTGGCCAACTTTATTTAGGCGTGACTCAAGAGTACACCGAAACCCATAAACAAGTTCCTTTTTTAGAGGGGAAATCTAGCGTGGGCCGCTTGGGCATTGATATTCATGCCACCGCAGGTAAAGGCGATGTGGGCTTCTGTAACTATTGGACCTTAGAGATTTCTTGTAGCTTGCCCGTCCGCGTATATGCCGGTATGCCTATTGGTCAACTGATTTACTTTGCCCTAGATGGCGAAGTGGAAAATCGCTACAATAAAAAACAAAATGCCAAATACGTAGAGAAAACGCCTTATCCCGTAGAATCTATGATGTGGAAAAATAAGTTCTAATCAAATTTGTCCCCATCAAAGTATTCATCATAAGGCTCCTTTTCTGGGCTATTGGCAAAGACCGCCAAGCCTAAACCGAACATGACCAATACAAGTTTTAGTAAGAAACCTACGGCCGCACCAAAGAGCTGGTTGAGCCAGTCGGTTAACATAAATGGCAGACCAATAAGGTTGACAATTAGGCCCACAAAACCAATGAGGAAAAGCCCAAAGGCAATGAGGGTTAGGGTTGTTTTGTTTTTCATAATTGTAGATGCTATTTCCGTTGAAGCCGCAAACTTACTAAAGAACTATTAGAATTACATTTTGTTCTCGCTCCTTTTCCATCCGAGCAGGCAAAATTAGAGCGAACTAACTAGATACTAACAGTTAATGATCAAACTAATTGAATGTCCAAGGGATGCCATGCAGGGTTTGCATGATTTTATCCCCACTGAAGAGAAGGTAAATTATCTCAATCAATTGCTAAAAGTGGGCTTTCATACCCTAGATTTTGGCAGCTTTGTCTCGCCCAAGGCGATTCCGCAAATGAGAGATACGGCCAAGGTCCTCAGCCAGCTAAATTTGGAGCAGAGCAGCAGCCAGTTGCTAGCTATTGTGGCCAATCAAAGAGGGGCCGAGGATGCCTGCCAATTTGAAGAAATTCGCTACCTAGGCTATCCCTTTTCGGTCTCCGAAACCTTCCAACAACGCAATACTAATGCAAGTATTGCCGATTCTTTGGGCCGAGTAGAGGCGATCCAAAAGCTTTGCCTCAAGCATAATAAGCAGTTGGTGGTTTATGTCTCTATGGGCTTTGGTAACCCTTATGGCGACCCCTGGAATGTAGAACTGGTGCAAAATTGGGTCAATGTCTTGGCCGATATGGGCATCAAAATTATTTCACTTTCAGATACTATTGGGGTGGCTAACCCCCAAATTATCGAATACCTTTTTGCTAATCTGATTCCCCCTTATCCAGATGTGGAGTTTGGCGCCCATTTCCATACTCAAGCCCATAATTGGGAGGAGAAAGTTGTGGCCGCTTACCAAAATAATTGCCGCCGCTTTGATGGGGCGCTCAGAGGATATGGGGGCTGCCCTATGGCCAAAGATGATCTAACGGGCAATATGCCTACCGAAAATCTGGTCTATTATTTTAATAGCCAAAAGGAAGAGCTCGCCCTAAATGAAACGGCCCTGCAAGAAAGCTTGGCCATGGCGCTTGCTGTCTTTCCTCAAAAAACAACGATCTAAGCGAGCAAAGAGATTAGCGCAAGCCCCAAACGGCCAACGGCCGTTTGGGGCTTTTTCATTGGCCCTATCGGCTGAGGGGCTGGAGCAGGGCCGCCGCAGGCGGCAGACCAAAGGCTTTTGAAGCAAAGCGAAAAAGCCTGCAGGGCCGAGCAGACCTGCGAGCTGCGCAATGGCCCGACCCGAGCGAAGCGAGTGGGCAGCCCCAAATCCTAATCCTCATAATACAAACGCGGCACCCTTGGCCCTATCCGAGTTAAGAGCTCATAGGGAATGCTGCCCAAGGCCTTGGCCTGCCCCTCAATGGGCAGCTCTGGACCAAAAAATATGGCTTTATCGCCCGCCCGAACCCTTAGGCCCGAGACATCGGCAAAGCACATGTCCATGCAAACATTGCCCACCAATGGACAAAGTCGCCCCCCTATATAAACCTGCCCCTTGCCATTGCCCAAACCCCTCGGCAAACCATCGCCATAACCAATGGCCAAGGTGGCAATTTCCCTAGCCTGCGGAGCCTTGGCCGCTCGCCCATAGCCAACAGCCTCTCCCGCTTCTAGTTGCTTGACCTGCGAGACCTGGCTGCGCAAACGAGCCACCGCCTGCAAATTCAAGCGCTCGGCAGGGTCTACTCCATGCAAACCAATGCCCAAACGAACCATGTCGTATTGGTAGTCGGCATAGGCCGAAATCCCCGCAGAATTGAGCAGATGCCGCAGGGGCTTCTCTTCTAAAATGGCCTCTATTTGTTCGGCCCAGTGGGCAAAACGCTGGGCCTGCAAATGGGTAAAGGCCTGCTGCTCGGCCTCATCGGCTGCAGCTAGATGCGAGAAGATGCCCGCCACTTGTATATATTGCTTTTTCTCTTTCAAAAAGGCCAAAAGGGCGGGCAATTCCTGGCCCTCAAAGCCCAAACGATGCATGCCCGTATCCAACTCGATATGAATGGGATGAGCAGGGTAGTGGTAACGCTCCAAAAATTGCACAAAGGCCTTGAGCTGGGCCAAACTAAAGATGGAAGGGGCCAAGCGAAATTGTAAGAGGTCCTCAAAGGCCAGGTTTTCACTGTTCATGACCATAATCGGTTGCTGAATGCCCTCTTTCCGCAAGCGCACCCCCTCATCCGCATAGGCTACCCCAAAGTAATCTACCCCCTGATTGGCCAGCAAATGGGCCATCTCATAGCTGCTGCCATAGGCAAAGGCCTTGACCATGACCATCAGCCGAGTGGAGGGCTTGAGCTGCTGCTTGTAGGTCCGCAAATTATGCAAAATAGCCGATTTAGAGAGCTCCAAAACCGAGCGATGCCGCTGCTCGAGTAGGCGCTGACTCAGGCGCTCCAAACGAAAAGAACGCGCCCCCTTGACCAAGATATATTCCGATTGAAAAAGCAACTCATCCGAGACCAAGGCGGCCAAGGCCTGCTCTGTATTGGGATAAAAATTGCGCTCCGGAATAAAGTCAAACTGTGCTTGCTGTCGCTGCATAGCGGCCCCAATGCCCAAGATCCGCTCGATCTGATATTGCTCCAATAATTGGGCAACCTCCGCATAGAGTTGCTCTTCCTCTTGGCCCGATTCCATGATGTCGGAGAGGATGATGCTGGGCCGCAAAAAACGATGCTCCTGATGCTGGGCCATAAATTCTAAAGCATGCCGAAGGCCCAATAAATCATTGCTATAACTATCGTCTAAAATAAGGCAATCTCGACTCCCTTTTTTCCAGCTCAGCCGCATAGGCAATTTGCGCAGCTCCCTAAATCCAGCCTGAATATCGGCCCAAGATAGCCCCCAAAGCAGACAAAAACTCAGGACTTGCATCGCATTTTCTATGGCGGCTTTTCCCCAAAAGGGCAAAACAACTGTTTGCTCTTGACCCGCATAAGCTAGACGCAAAATGCTCTGGCTGCCTTGCTGTTTTTCCGATAAAAGCTGCAACTTAGCTAAGGGCGAGCGGCCCCAACTAAAGCGGCGATCTTCCTCAAAATGCTGCGCGACATACTGGGCCAATTCTCTTTGGTCCAAACAATAAACTAGCTGCTCCACCCCCTCAAAAAGACGCATTTTCTCGGCTAGTTTTTCGCTTCTATTGGCAAAACCTTCATCATGTGCCGAGCCCAAATTACTAAAGAGCCCATATTGGGGCGAAATCATCTTTGCCAGCCGCTGCATCTCGCCCCGCTTCGAAATGCCCGCCTCAATTAGGCCCAACTGATGCTCTGCCCGCAGTTCTAGCAGCGAAAGCGCCACCCCCAACTGAGAATTATAGCTCTTGGGGCTTTTGAGTAGGGCCAAATGCGGCGAAAGCAACTGGTAGAGCCATTCCTTAATAATCGTTTTGCCATTACTGCCCGCAATCCCCAAGATCGGCCCCTCAAATTGCTGCCGATGCCAGGCCGCCCAAGCCTGCAAAAGGGCCAAACTATCAGGAAAATGCAGAAATTCGGCCTTGGGGTAACGCTCTTCCCAACCGCCTTCTTCTACCACAAAATGCCGCAGGCCTTTTTCATAAAGGGCCGGAATATAATCGTGTCCATTGTGCTGTGGCCCCAAACGAGCAAAAAAAATCTGCCGCCCAGCTTCTACCGCCTGCCGACTATCGGTCAATGCCCGCTTGCCTTGCCAAAATGCTCCTCCAAAATCTATTGCTTCCATCCTTCCTGTTTTTTTATGCTGTATTGATTGTTTTTTGGGGCCTCCCGCCTTCGGCGGGCGCTACGGTCCGCAGCTCGCAAGTCTGCTCGGCCCTTCAGCCTTCACTTCGTTTCGGCTTTGGTCTGCCGCTGCGCGGCACTGCTCCCCATCGCTAGGCCAAGAGCGGCATGGCGCTAGGCGACCTTTTGGACCAAAATGGGCCCTAGCCAAACAAAAAAAAGGCTGTCGAAGAGAAATTCGACAGCCTTTTTTGCCTGTTTTAGGGCTTAAATAATGCCTTCTTCGGCTAGGTAGCGCTCGGCATCTAGGGCCGCCATACAGCCAGTACCTGCGGCGGTAATCGCCTGGCGATATACTTTGTCTGCAGCATCTCCACTAACAAAAACACCAGGAATCTTAGTTTTAGAAGTACCCGGCTGATCTACAATGAGGTAGCCAGTTTCATCTGTGGGCAACCACTCCTTAAAGATGTCTGTATTGGGCTTGTGGCCAATAGCAATAAAGACAGCGCCTAGGCTGAGCTCGCTATTTTCTTTCGTTTTATTGTTGATGAGACGAACGCCAGTGACCCCATCATCGCCCAGAATCTCTTCGATCTCGGTATTCCAGTGCACCTCTACATTTTCGGCCTTCTCAATGC
Organism: Saprospira grandis; assembly: GCF_027594745.1. Taxonomy (NCBI): domain Bacteria; kingdom Pseudomonadati; phylum Bacteroidota; class Saprospiria; order Saprospirales; family Saprospiraceae; genus Saprospira; species Saprospira grandis. Next base: position 2,978,881 of record NZ_CP110854.1, read on the forward strand.
GCTCTTGCATAATCTTAGAGGCTCGTAGCTCGTCGCGACGAACAAAGAGGTGTACCTTCGGACAAAGTTTAGACAAATAAAGAGCCTCTTCAGCAGCAGTATCTCCACCACCAACTACAGAGACTTCTTGTCCACGGAAGAAAAAGCCATCACAAACCGCACAGGCAGAAACACCTTTGTTCATTAGCCTTTTTTCAGAATCTAGCCCCAGCCATTTGGCCGAAGCACCCGTGGCAATCACTACAGAATGAGCATGGATCTCTTCTCCACCTTCGGTCCAAGCCTTATGCACAGGACCAGAAAAGTCTACTTTGTCAATCATGACTCCGGTGTGGATCTCCGTGCCAAAACGGGCCGCCTGATTGCGGAAGTCTTCCATCATTTCAGGTCCCATGATGCCTTTGGGATAACCCGGGAAGTTTTCTACATCTGTTGTGATCATCAGCTGACCACCTGGCTCTTTTCCTGTATAAAGTACAGGCTCCATATTGGCTCTAGAAGCATAAATTGCAGCGGTGTAGCCTGCAGGACCAGAACCGATAATGAGACATTTGACTGTTTTGGGCATAACTATATATATATTATGTGTAGGTATAAGATTTATATTAAAAATTCCTGCTACAAAGGTATTGAATTCCAGTTAGGCAAACAAGTTTTACCGCTTAGGGTTTGTTAAGCCTAAAATAAAGTCTTTTCCTTTTGAGGCTGCTTTTTATCCATTATGCTTAGTCAGAGGGGCTGTTAGACCAACTTCTACTTGCTCTCCCAGCTGCCACGGAGCCAATCTGACGGAGCAATACGGTCCCGTGGCTGGATCTAAGCGCATATTATTTCTACAAGCTACTCCCCTAAGCGAAATGATAAGCAAGGGCGTAGCGTTCAAAATACGGCCTTAGCATATTTTGAAATAGAAAAAGGGGCAAAACTGTAGTTTTGCCCCTTTGGGTGTAGTCTTATTTTTTGCTTAATGGTTTAGAACCATCCAGCGCCCAAGGCTTCACGGAAAGGCCAAGGGATACCGGCTAGCATAAGGACCAGGCCGATAAGGTAGAACATAAACTGCGTTTTATAGCGAGCGGGGGCATCGTCTAGGCGTTTGGCTCGGCTATAGCCAATAGTAATGGCCACCACAGCAAGGACCATCATACTAATATGCTCTACGGCATAAAAGCGGAGATAAGTATCTTTCATCATGCCTTCTACAAACTGCACCTTAGGGCTCATAAAATAGAGAATGAGTCCGAGGAGGAACTGTGTATGTGTAAAAATGAGGGCAAAAAGCGGTAGTTTTTTATCGCTGTTTAGGTACTCTTGTTTATTGGCTTTCCATTTTTGGAAAGAGGTCACAATAGCGAGTAAAAGAAAGATCAGTACTAGCCAGCGGAGGCCCGAGTGAGCGTGTTGTAGTCCGTTTAACATAAGTTTAGTTGCATTTATACATTAAAAAATGATCCTTGTCAGAAGGGGCTTCAAAGGTAATTAGGGGGCTTGATATAAGGAAAAAAAGAACTGTTTTTTATCAGACTTTATCTAAATAAGCGGCAGGGCCTAGGGGCTTAGTTTCTCAAAAAAAAGGCTTATTTTAGCCGCATTAAAGTATAAAAGCAGTATGCAAACAACGATTAATGCGGCGGGGCGACTTTTGGACCTCTCTTCTCCGAAGATTATGGGGATACTCAACCTAACGCCAGATTCATTTTATGATGGCGGGCGTTATTTGGGGGAAGAGGCTTATTTGGAGCAAGTGGAGCGAATGATTGGAGAGGGGCTAGACATTTTAGATATTGGTGGTGCATCGACTAAGCCTGGGGCGCTGGCAGTTTCTGCAGAGGAGGAGTTAAAGCGAATTTTGGGGCCATTAAGGCGCATTCGGCAAGAGTTTCCAGATTTATTGATCAGCATTGATAGTTATTGGGCCGAAGTTATAGAGGCTACAGCGGCCGAGGGCATTCATTTGGTCAATGATATATCGGCGGGGGCTATAGACCCTAAACTTTGGCCGATAGTGGCCAAGTTGGGATTGCCTTATGTATTGATGCATATGCAGGGGCGGCCAGAAACGATGCAAGATAAACCCCAATATGAGTCAGTAGTTTTAGAAGTCTATGACTTTTTTGTGGAGCGTCTGGGCGCCTTGCGTCAGTTGGGCGTTAAAGATATTATATTGGACCTTGGCTATGGTTTTGGAAAAAGCCTGGGGCAGAACTACCAGTTATTGGCGGGGGGGCAAGCTTTTCGGCAATTGGGACTGCCTATTTTAGCGGGGGTTTCTCGCAAATCTATGCTGTACAAACTTTTGGATAGCCAACCGCAGGAAGTTTTGCCCGCTACTACTGCGGCGCATATTTTTGCCCTAGAAGAAGGGGCTCGCATTTTGCGGGTACATGATGTAGAAGCGGCTCGTCAGGCTATAGGAGTTTGGCAGGCCTATCAGCAAGCAAAAGAAGAATTAAAGATAAACTAGTTTATGGAACTAACGACTAAACGTGTTTTGGGCCTAGAACTACCTACCGACCCACGTTGGGTAGATTTGGCGGCCATGCAATTGGAAGATATTTTGACCGATCATGCTTATTGTGAGCAAAAGGCGGCGACCAGCTGCATTTCGCTCATTCAGCGTTATTCGGATTACGAGCGCTTGGTGGCTGAACTCGCCCCCATTGTTACGGAAGAGTGGGGCCATTTTCGTTCGGTTTTGAAAGAGCTCAAAAAGCGGGGCTTAAAGTTGGGGCGGCAGCGCAAAGACGAGTACGTCAATAAGTTGTTTACCTTTGTGCGCAAAGGGGGGCGTCCAGAAACGGCCTTATTAGATAAGCTTTTGGTTTGTGCTATGATTGAGGCTCGAAGTTGTGAGCGTTTTCGTTTGTTGGCCACCCAATTAGAAGAAGAGCATCTGCGTAAGTTTTACCATGGGTTTATGGTTGCTGAGGCGGGGCATTATAAGCTCTTTTTATCTTTGGCCAAAGAGTATTGTGGAGAAGAAACGAGCATGGCTCGTTGGAAAGAGTGTTTGGCTTTTGAGGCGGAGATTTTGGCTAGTATGGAAGTGCGGGCCGACCGCATGCACTAGTTTGGGCAGGCCTTGCTCCCTTTGGATGGAACAGGGCGCGCAGCGCCCGCAAAGGAGCGTAGCGACTGGCTGGCTATAGCCAAATTTAAACGCACTCACTTTTATAGTTTGCAGCAATTTCCCGCTAGTCGGCCCTATTTTTCTCGGTCATAGCGAAGGCTATGCCCTTAAAAAATAGCTGGCCTAGCCAAAAAATCATAGCAAAGACGACCAAAGCAGCGCGATTAAATCTGGCTGAGGGATGGATAGGGGGGCGGCGCAGCCGCAGACCCAAGGCAGGCATTGCCTGCCTGCAGGGCCGAGCGAACAGCGAGCCCCGACACAGCCCGACCCGAGCCGATAGGCGAGGGGCAGCCCCAAAAAAACAATAAGCATAGCCTCCTTAGGGAGGAGAACTCTTAAAATAGGGGCTTCTCGGCGGCTTTTGTCCTTTTTTCTGTAACTTATGAGGGTGTGAAAGACTTATCCCTTTAATTTCCCCCAAAATATATATTTATATGCGTCATATTCTACTTTTATTGATGGGCTGTATGCTATTGGCTGGCCCCTCGCTTTTTGCTCAGCAGGGTTGTAATACCGTTTTTGACCAAAAAGTAAGCATGAGTGATCGTCAAAAGATTCGCTCCAAATCTATTATTGTTCATAGTCAGACCTCTTTGAGTTATCAATTTGTTTTGCAGGTTGATGATGATGGGATTATTTTGGAAGTAACCTCTACCGATGAGCATCCTTTGGAAAAGGGGAATACTAAAATCATGTTGATTTCGACTAGTGGGGAAAAGCGTTTGTACGACTTTATTTCGACGGCGGAGCAGATTAAGGTAGGGAACCGCAAGGGCTACCAAAACAGTATTCAGCTCAATATGGAAAACCTCAAGTGGTTGGCGGTGAATAAAGTGCGGACCCTTCGATTGGTAGATATGACCGTGAGTAAAATGTATGTTCGTCCGGTTTCGAGTACGCGCCAAGAGGAATTGAAAAACACGGCTTATTGCTTAACGCAGGTGATCAACCAAGACCTCTTGCCCTATAAAGAAGTGAATGTTACCATTGCTGGGGCGAAGAAATCGGGGCCAGTGGCCTCTTCTAGAGGGGGTGAAAAGCCCAAGGAGGACCCCAAGAAAAACAACTCTACGGCATTGATTGCCCGGGCGCAATCTTCTCCTTGCGAAGAATTTTCGGATGAGGAGATTAAGAAATTGAAGTATGAGTTGAACGTACAAAAAGAATTGACGCAGGAAGCGATTCGGAACGAAAAGCAGAAGGCGGCGGATGCTCGGGAGAGTATTCAGCGTTCTTTGGCTACGGCTCGGGAGAATGCTTCTAAGGAAAAATCGGCCATTGCGGAAGAGGTGGTTGCAGTGCGTCAGAAGGCCCAGGAGGAGATTGCCAAGGCCAGAGAGGCTATGCGCAAAGCCATTGAGGATGCGCAGGCCACCGCCAACAGCTTGATTGAAAAAGCGCAGTTGGAGGCCATGCAAGTTCGGCAAAAGGCGGATGCTAAAATTAGTGAGATTCAGGCCAATGAGGCCAAGAAAGTAGCTGAGGCCCAAAAGAGTGCTGCCGAGCGGATCAAAAGTGCCAAAGAGCAGTACGTATCGGCCAAGGCGCAGTATGATGCTGAGGTAGAGCTAGCCAAAGAAACCTCTGATGAAAAAATCAAGAGCATTCAGGAAGAAATGGCAGCGGAAATTGCGGCGGCTAAAGAGAAGGCCAAAAAACAACAAAACCTAACCGCTGCGGATGTAGACCAGTCTCGCAAGACGGCTGCAGAGAAAATTGCCGAGGCCGAAATTGCGGCCGCCAAAAGCATTGCGGCAGCCAGAGAAAAAGCGGCCAAGGAAAAAGAATTGATTCAGATGGATGTTTTGGAGGCGCGCCGCAAAGCCGCCGAAGACATTGCCTCTGCTCAGGAGAAATCGGCCCAATCGGTGGCGGCAGCCCTAGAAAAGGCGGCCACAGAAAGAGAGGCCATTGCCGCTCAGATTGAGAAAGAACGCAAAATTGCCGCTGATGAAATTGCCCGAATTAAGTCGGAAATTAGAGAAGATAAAGCCGATGCAGCCAAAGAAAAAGCCCAAACTGCCGAAGAGGTAGCCGAGGCGAAAAAGAAAGCCGCAGCGGAAATTGCCAACTCTAAGGAATTGACCAATGAGGAGGTGATCAAAGCTAGAGAAGAGGCCCAAAGCATGAAGCGCAAATTGGCAGCCGATGTGGCCACAGCCAAAGTGAAGGCCGAAGAAGAAATTCAGCGCATCCAGAAAGAAATTCAGGAGCAAATTAAGGCCGCCAAAGCCAGAGAGGCTGAAATTAAGGCCGCTGCCGCTAAGGAAATTGCCCAGGCCAAAGAAAAGGCCGCCGAGCAAATTGCCGCAGCAGATGCCGAAGCTCAAAAAGAAGCACAGCAGGCCAGCAAAGATGCCGCCGCCGCTAAGGCCAGATATGCCGAGGCGGTACAGAAAGCCCAGGCTGAAGCCGTGAAAAAGCAAAAGGAAATTCAAGAAAAGGTACAATCTGATATCATTACGGCTAGAGCCAAGGCCGATGAGGTGAGCCGTATGTCTCAGGACGAAATGAAAGAGACCAAGGAAATTGCTGCCGAGGAGGTCCTTTTGGCCCAAGAAAGAGCCCTAAAAGAGATTGCCGAATTGCGCAAAAAGGTCGCTTCAGAAAAGGCGGCCGCCTATGCCGATATGGCTGCCTCTGATCAGGAAAAGGCGAAGAAAATTGCCGAAAATAGAGAGGCTCAAGCCGAGGCCATCCGCGCCGATAAGGAAAAAGCCGCTATCGAACGCCAAAAGATTTTGAGCGAAGTGGCCGCCACCAAAGAAACGGCCGCCTTTGAAATTGCAAAAACTAAGGAAGAATCGGCCAAAGCCATTCAGGAGATTCGCAGCAAAACCGTTTTGGCCGAAAAAGCCGAAACCGAACGCCTACTTAAGGTGAAGGAGAATGTAGCCAACCAAATTGCCGATACCAAGGAAAAAGGCGCTAGCGAAATTGCCTTGGCCAAAAAGGAAACTGCAGCCAAAAAGCAAGAATTGCAAGACTCGCTCAATGCAGTCATGAAACTCAATGCCGAGCAAATTGCCAAGGCCCAAGAAAATGCGGCCCAGAAAATTACCGAGGCTAAAAAACGCTCTGAAGAGGAAATCAAAAGCATTCAGGCCGATAATCTTGCCGCCAAACAAAAACTAGCCGAAAACCTCAAGGCCGTGGAGGTGGAGAATATGGCGAAGATTGAAGCTGCACGCAAAGCCACCCAAGAGCAACTGGATAAAATTCAGGCAGAAATTAAAGAGAAGGAAAATAAATTGGCCTTCTTGAGAAAACAGATTGAAGATGAGGAGAATGCCCTTAAGAAAATTAAATCTGAACGCCGACTAGAAGAAGGTAAATAGCGCCTGATTTAACTAGTTTAGAGCCCGATTTATCTGAGGATGTCGGGCTCTTTTTTTGATCTTTTTTGACTCTTTTTATATGCCTAACAGCAAACGCCTTTCCCTAATTGCCCGCCTTTGTGGCCTGATGTTTTTTGCTCAATTGCTGCTCTCGGCTCCTGCTTGGGGCTTGGGCCAACGTTTTTTTCCTATGCAGGGCCTTTTGCCCTTGCCCCTGGGCGCCCCCTATTTTTATGCCTTAGTTTTGGCCCTGATAGCAGTTGTATTTCGCCCCAACCGCTATAGTTTATCGGCTACAGCGCTCCTTTTGGCCTATGGGTTTTTGGCCGACTTACAACTGCTACAAGCCTGGAGCTATCAGTATTTTTTCTTCTTTTTGGTCTTGGCCTGGGCCCAATGGCAAAGCGATAAAGAGGGGCTGGTTCGGCAGCTTTTGGCGCTTTTTATGGCTTGCTGCTACCTTTGGGCGGGCTTGCACAAAATCAATCCGCTCTTTGCTACAGAGGTATTCCCTTGGCTGATGGGCATTTTTTATTGGACCGAAAGCTGGGCCAATTGGCCCATGGGCGGCTACCTCCTGGCCATTTTTGAGGCCCTTTTGGGCTTGAGTTTTTTCTTCCCAAAATTGGCCCGCTATAGCCGATGGTTGCTCATTCCCTTTCATTTGGGCATCTTGCTTTTCCTCTTTTTCGACGACTGGAATCGGGTGGTTTATCCTTGGAATTTGGGCATGCCGCTTTTGGCCCTCCTGCTTTTTGCTCCTCAAAAAACGCCTGCATCTATGCCCTACAAGCAGCCTGCTTTTCTCCTCAGTTTCCTGCTTTTTGGCCTGCTTCCCAGCCAGCGAACTACGGGCTACTGGCCCTATCCGCTGTCTTTTTCCATGTATTCGGCCTGTTCTACGGAGCTGCATTTGGGCTTTTCGGAGGAGCAATTTAATGCCCCCAGCCTCAAGCGACAAATTCCGCTCAAGGTCCTAAAAACGGCCTATCGCAGTGGGGGGCTATACTGGCTATCTGTAGATGATTGGAGCATCATGGAGTACGATTTACCCAGCTTTTCCAACAAGCCTTATTTACGAGCTTGGGCCAAAACTTATTTGTCGCAAACGCCTTGGCCAGCCATTCAGTTGAGGTGGGTAGAGCGCAAGGGACTTTGGCCCAAAAAGGCCGAGGAGGAGCTAGAGATACTGAGGAAGTAGGGGAGGGGCTGCCCCTACGGCCCTTTGGGCCTGCGGGTCGGGCTATGTCGCAGCTCGCTCTCTGCTCGGCCCTGCGGCGGCTTTGCCGCCTAGGTCTGGCCTTCGGCCACTGCTATCTATCCCTCAGCCTGCGGGCGCTTCGCGCCCTGTAGAACGCAAAAAAGGCCTTGGGCCAAAAAAAACTGCCCGCTAGCTTTTGGCTAGCGGGCAGTTCTCATCATAATCAATATCCTAAAGCTTACTGAACATCAGCTGTGCTACGGATAAGGATTTGGTAATCGGTATTGTATTGGCCCAAGATTCCAGTAATACTTACGGTACCTGTAGGAACAGTTTGTCCTTTGAAGGTTGTGCCGTTGCTAGTATAGAAATCCATAGTACCAGAAGCATCAGTAATATCATTGAAGCCATAGGTAGCATCACCGCCAATAGTAGCGCCAGTGATTTGGACCAAAGTAGATTCCCAGTCTTCAGCATTGGCCAAAATCTGAGCAACAGTAGCTGTGCGAACAGCAGGAGTTACCCCAGAAGCGATAAGTGTAGCGTTGGTAGTCAACAAACCATCTACTTGAAGAAGGCCGTTGTACTCGCTTACTGTACCGTTGTTCAAGATCACCTCTACAGAGTCACCCAGGTTGAAAGAGTGGGCATTAGAAAAACGAAGGGTAATCCCTGCTGTACCATCTTGGATCACCAAGTTTTGGTTATTGATATTGCCATTGGCTGCATCAGAGATAACAACACCACTTACTTTTTTGGCATTTACAGTAACATTGCTACCCGTATAAAGCATACGGATGCTATCAATAGTAGTCAAGTCGGCAGGACCAGCAGTACAAGTAGTACCGCCTACCACATCATTAGCGGGGTTACGCAACTGAAGTTGGTAGCTAGTAAATTGGCCAACAATAGCGGTTACTTCTAGGGTACCGCAAGGAACGGCATCGCTAGCGAAAGTAGCACCAAAGCGAGTGAAGAGGTCCATAGTACTGGTACCATCATCGATAATCAAGTTGCCAGAGTAAGTAGCTCCACCAGAAAGGCTAGCATTAACTACTTTGACAAGCATAGACTCATAATTTTCGGCATTGGTATTCAAGTCGCTAAGCGTTACAGTAGTAGCGGGAACAGCGTTATTGCTGCTCAAGATGCCTACATTGGCGGTATTTACGCCTTCTAGTTGTAGCAAGCCGTTAAACTCATCCAAAGTAGCGCCATCGATACCAATTTCTAGTTGGTCTCCTTCATTGAAGTTATGAGCAGAAGAGAAACGGATAGTGATACCAGCGGTACCATCAGTAACGACCATATTTTGGTCTACCAAGTTATCTGTATTGCGGTCAGAGATCACATAAACATTGATCTTAGAGTTGGCGGGAGCTACCGTAGTGCTACCGGTATAAGCAGCGCGGAGGGTCGTCAAGTCGATGAGGTTACCACCAACAGTTACGCTACAGCGGGCATCATTGAAGTTGATATCATCGGTATCGCGGATATAAAGTTGGGCATCAGAGCCAAAGTTAGAGTGGATACCGAAGATAGTACCTTTTCCGCTAGGGGTAAGTTCTGCAACGAAGTCAGAGTAGCCAGAGCTACGAAGGAGGATAGACTCCCCGTTACAGTCTACGATCGTGCGGTTAGCAGATTGTTGAGCGGCTGCATCGGCATAGGGTTGGCCAGCGTCTGCAGTAGCGAATTGGGCATCATCGATTTGGACCAACATGTTGCGGTACTGCGTGCTGCTTTTGATGTCGGCGATAGTCACAACAGGAGCGTTGATGGGTTGGTCACGTTCACCGGCGATGATAATCTCGGGCAAAAGGCCTTCGGGGATACGGTCGCCATTGGCGTTGATGGTCAATTGGTAGTTGCCTTCAAAATCGCCTAGGTAGAGGCCATTACAGTTGATCCAAACTTGGCGGCCAACGGGGTAGTCGTTGTAGAGGTTGTTCATTTCTACGCGGATTTCTACACCACCGGTAGCATCCTGAACGATAAGTTGCTTATAGAAGTTACCGGCTTCATCAGAAGAGACGACAATAGCCTCGACGATGATATCGCCAGAGATAGAGTCGGCGGGGTCGCCGATCGTGTGCATAGCTTGTAGCTGGGCTACGGTTGTGTTGCCAGTAAGGCTAGGGAGCTCACGGATGGGGGGCTCATCAAAGTCTTTCTTACAACTTTGGAAATTGAGGCCAAAAAGCGTGAGGCCCAAGAAAAGCGCAAAAATGCGATAAGACATACTTTTCATAATATGGTATTTTTCAGTAGAAGTCATTGAGGCTGGTTTGGGGGCATCCGGGCGGCCATTGGCCTAGCGATGTGCAGCAGTGGCCGTCAGGCCAGACCGAGGCAGCGGAGCTGCCGAAGGGCCGAGCAGAGAGCGAGCTGCGGAACGTAGCGCCCGCCGCAGGCGGGAGGCCCCAAAACCAACTAAATAAAAGTCAGAAAAAATGAAGATTCATCTACATAGGTAGACGGTAAGTAATACTTGCGAAGTAATTGATGCCGTAGCTATAGAAGTAACGAGTAGGGAACTTCTCGGGATCTTTTTCTTCAAAGTCGTAACGAAGTTGTTCAAAGCCACCGCTAACCATGTTGCGGTTGTTCAAAATATTATTTACCCCTAGGTTAAAGTAGAGGAAGTAGGTTTTGCCTTTTTTGGTTTTTAGGCGAAGCGACTTACCTGCGAAAAGGTCCACGGTAAAGGCGGCGGGTAGTTCTTCTTGGGCCAAAATGGCATTCCACTGATCAGAGTCGGGGACAACGGCCTGTTGTTGGTAAGTGGGGTCGGCGCTGTAGGTAACGGCTTCATAAGTGCGGCGGTCGGGGTTAATATCGACGAAGCTGCGGGCCATATAGTTGAAGCTGAGGTTCACAAACCAGTATTTAGGTGAGCGGTAGTTGATTGCAAAAGAAGTTGCGATTTGGGGAGATCCGGCTACATAAGCGTTTTTCATGTAGGCGGTACGGCTAGACACCTGAGTATTGGGGTCATTATCTAGGTAGATCGAGATATTGGGGCGGCTGGTGTAGATATTTTCGCCAACAGCGGCAACAGCTCTTAGTTTAAGGCCGCTAAGTACTTCATATTCTCCGGCTAGTTCGAGGCCCATATGGCGGCGGTTGATACCATCCATAACAAAGTTTACATAACCGCTTTGTAGGCTTCCGTCATCGGCGGCAAAGGCGTTATCAGAGAAGAAGCTACGGTTATAGAATTCGTTTTGGAAAGCGGTATAGTAGCCAGAGATACGAGCCTTGGCCTTAGGTGCTTTGAGGAGGTAACCTCCTTCTACGCCATAAATCGTTTTGCTTTGTAGGCCGGGAACGATTTGGTCGCGGGTACGAGCCGAAACATAAGAGTTGCGGAAATAGGGGGCTTTGGTACCATAGCTTCCGTTGAGGAAGAAAAAGTTGCGGCCATCTAGTTTATAGGTGGCACCCGCCTTAAAGTTGTAGTTGAAATCAGAGAAAACTTCACCTTTACCTAGAGAGTTGTCGGGGAAGCGGCCATTGCGCATATTTCCTTCTCTCCAGAACTGGGTATAGCTAAGTTCGGCAGCGCCGAAGAGCTCTAGTTGTCCATATTTGAATTGGCCTTGTCCCCAAGCGGCAACATTTTGGATATGCGACTCATAGTCGTAGCCAAAGCGATCGCCTTCTGTAAGAGCGGCATTGGGGTTATCGAGGTCATTTTGGTAGAAATCTTCATTTTGGGCCGAGTCACGTAGGGCAAACTGGTCTACATCTACATAATAATCGGCGCCAAGGAGATCGTCTAGGACCTTAAAGTTTTGGCCAATATAATATTGACCGTTAAGGCCGGCATTGATGGTCACATTTTCGTTGAGGAAATTGCGGTAGATACTATTGAAGTTAAATTGTTTCACATCGTAGCGACGCTGTTCAACGATATACTTTGCGCGAGTTTCTGTGCTAGAAATCGACTCATCGTAGCTATTACGGTTTACTTCATAGAAGTTATCCCAATCGAGTTGTAGTTGCTCGGGGTTGGCTACATACTGTGCGCGTAGGGCATCGGCAGTAGCTTGGTCGGTATTATCAAAATAGCTAGGCCATTTGCGGTAGTATTCTGGACGAGGGTCAGAAGAGTTGTACCAGTTGAGGGCCGTGCTTCCGTTTTGTCCAAACTGATAGCCGAAGCTAGTGGTCAATTTAGAAGAAGGCGTGATTTTCCAGTCATGCGTAAGCATAATAACGGGAATATGGGTATAAGAGTAGCGAGAGTTACGCTTTACCCGGCTGCCATCCTCTTGGGTTTGCCAGCCCCAGTAAGGGTTGTAAAAATAGCCATCATCGTCGTTGGCTTCGCGGGCAATTTCTTGCATTTCAGCAGTAACGGGGGCATTTTTACCTCGGGCTCTGGGTGCGCCAAAAATAGAAAGGTTGATGGCATGCTTTTTACCAATGCGCTTTTCGGCAGCGGCATAGTAAGAACCTGCATTATAATAAGAACCGTCTACCTGTCCTTGTTCGGCCAAACGCAAAGATCCACTTACAGAAAAGGCCCAGCCGTTAGGCATCAGGCCAGTAGAGTAGATAAACATAGGACGAACGCGGTAAGAGCGGTTAGAAGCAGCTAAACCCACGCGAAGTTGCTTCCATTGTGTAGAGGCACGCATATCAATTTGAGTAGCGCCACCAATTCCACCAAAGGTATAATCAGTAGGGGCCAAACCAACGGTATTGCTACGGTTGCGCATAGCGTCATTCAATCCACCCCAAAGGCTCCAAGTGGCAAAGCCGTTCTCGGGAGAATTCATGGGCAATCCATTGATATAAACCGTAGAGTGCTCAGAATCATAGCCACGAATACGGAAACGCAAGGGGCTAAATGCAAAAGCGGCAGTACTATAAAATACATCTCTAGAAGAAGTCAATAGACCAGAGACATTAGAGCCTCCAGCACCAGAGCCCCCAGAAACGTCTTGGTCCGAAAGGCTAACAGTGGGAATGAGGTCCTCACTAGAAAACATATCAATGCCTCCTTCTTGGACCATGATGATTGTCCCTAGATCTTTGGTTCCTTCAGTAAGGTTTACATCTAGGCGGTAGGTGTTCCAACCTGCTTTGCTAAAAATAAGGGTGTGGCTACCTGCCGACAGTCCAGATAGCTCAAAGTAGCCCTCTTCATTAGAAGAACTGGCTGCTTCTTGGCCATCTACACTTAAGGCAACTCCATCTACAGGCCGGTTGTCACTATCCTTAAGCGAGCCTTTTAGCCCCGCCCCAGATTGTGCCCAAACCGTCTGCCCTAAGAGCAAAAGCAAGGCGAATAATGTGGTTAACTGTTTCATAAGCAGAATACTGTGCTATTTTAATAGTAAAATGAAGACCAACCTTTACCCTTGGCAAATCGATGCAAGCAAAAGCTAGCCCCTCCTTTTCGGGGGCAAAGTTAGCACAAATAAGAGAGAGCCCACCGAAACTTTCTTAGGAATTAACAATAAGTTAAAGTTATATTTGAACGAAACAGCACCTAAAAGCGGCTCAAGCCTTTATCTTTGCCTCGTTTTGGCCCTGTTTTGGCCCATCCGCTAGCAGCTTCGGCTGATTCAGATCTTATTTTTTTGCTCGAAACTAAAGAACGACTATCATGCACGCTCTCTTGAAACTTCCTGTCTTGGCCCTAGGCCTTTGCCTCTTGGCTTTGCAGCAACCCCTTAGCGCCCAAGATTATCAGGTGGCGCCAATCGGATTTTATAACCTCGAAAATCTTTTTGATACCCTAGATACTCCCGATAAACGAGATGAGGAGTTTACGCCCACAGGCCGCAATAAATACAATACAGAGGTCTATCAATCCAAAATGAATAACCTCTCTAAGGTGATTAGCGAAATGGCTACCGATATTACGCCCGACGGAGTAGTGATTCTGGGCGTTTCCGAAATCGAAAACCGCAAGGTGCTCGAAGATTTGGTCCAACAACCCAAAATTAAAGACCGCAATTATAAAATTATCCATGAAGAGTCTCCCGATGCCCGCGGTATCGATGTAGCCCTGCTCTATAATCCTCGCTATTTCCGAGAACTTAGCCACAAAACCCTAGCCGTCAATTTCCCCCGCAATGAGGGCGATGGCACTTACCATTCTCGCGATATCCTTTGGGTAGAGGGTATTCTCGGCGGTACCGATACTATGCACATTTTTGTCAATCACTGGCCCTCTCGCCGTGGCGGAGAAAAACGCTCTTCTCCCCGCCGAGAACATGCCGCCAAACAATGTAAGGCCGTGATCGACTCGCTCATCAAGATTAACCCCAATACCAAAATCTTTATTACTGGCGACCTCAATGACGACCCCGTTAGCCCTTCTGTAAAAAATGTTTTGCAAGCCAAAGGCAAAAAGAAGGAGGTGCAAACTGGCGGACTCTTTAATCCCATGTGGAAAAAATACAAGAAAGGTAATGGTACCCTGGCCTGGAACGATAGCTGGAACCTCTTCGATCAAACGATCATCTCTTCGGCTTTCCTCAATAAAAAACAAGAGGGCTTTTTCTTCCAAAAGGCGGTGGTTTTCCGCAAAGGTTACCTTTTCCAAAAAGAGGGCAGATTCAAAAATGCTCCCAAAAGAACTTACTCTTTTGGCACTTTCATTGGCGGCTATAGCGATCACCTTCCCGTCTATAGCGTTTTCCTCCGCCGAGTACAACGATAAATAGTTAAACTTACCCCTCCCTAAAAGATCTAAGGCTTATGCTTTAGGTCTTTTTTCTTTTGGGGCTGCCCCGGCCTGCGGCCGGGTCGGGCTGTCCGCAGCTCGCTGCTCGCTCGGCCCTGCAGGCTTTTTCGCTTCGCTACAAAAGCCTTTGGTCTGCCGCCTTTGGCGGCCCTGCTCTCATCCCTCAGCCGCGTCGCTGCGCTCCTTTTTAGGCCGCTGCGCGCCCTACTAAATCCAAAAAAAATAAGGCCCCATCAAAAATAATCGCCCCCATTCTATTCGGCGGAGCAGCCTTCGCCCCACCAAATATTGTTTTTTGTTTGGCTTCTCTTAACAAAATTTATAAAGTTGTTTTTTAGGGCAATCCCCTTGAAAAAGGCTATTTTGGCCGCCGTAGAGAAGTTAAGCATGGAAAATTATAACATTTCTCTAGGCTTCACTTTTTATTCAAAAACGGACTACTGATAATTTTATCAATGATGCAGAATTTTAAAATGAGCAGCCTCTTTTTGCTGCTTTTTGGCCTCTTTTCTTTTAGCCTTATGGCCCAAAATGGCGGAATAAGGGGTACCCTTTTAGATGATGAAACGGGAATGCCTATCCCTTTTACCCCCGTCTACCTCAATAACGGAGAGTATAATGCCCTCTCTGGAGATGATGGCTTCTATACCATCGCTAATGTGCCCCCAGGCAACTATCAACTCAAATGCCGTAGCCTCGGCTATGATAGTTTGGTAGTAGATGTAGAGGTTGTCGCCGGTAAGTTTATGACCGTAAACCTCAATATGGTCCCCTCGGCCGAACAGGTAGGTACGGTAACCGTAGATGCAGATAAGGAAAAAGCCCAAAATACAGTGCGGGTCTCTGTGGTCCAAGTTACCCCCAAAGATATTAAACGCCTGCCCTCTACAGGTGGCGAGGCCGATATCGCCCAATACCTACAAGTTATTCCAGGTATTGTCTTTACTGGCGACCAAGGCGGACAGTTCTATATCCGTGGTGGCGCCCCCGTCCAAAATAAAATTCTACTCGATGGAATGACCATCTCTAACGCTTTTCACTCTATCGGCTTTTTCTCGGTCTTCGAAACAGAACTGATCCGTAGCGCCGATGTCTATACCGGCGGCTTTAGCGCCAAATATGGCGGCCGCTCTTCCGCTATTGTCGATATCCGAACCCGAGATGGAAATAAAAAGCGCACAGCGGGAATGGTTAGTATCAACCCTTTTGTCGCTAAAGCCCTAATTGAAGGACCCATTATCCCCCTAGGCGATGATGGCGGAAGTAGCCTCTCTTATTTTGTGACAGCCAAGCATTCTTACCTCAATGAAAGCTCTAAGTTACTCTATAAGCCTATCCTCAGCCGTGAAGGAACTGCCGTTTCTGATAGCACACTCCCTTATAGCTTTACCGATTTTCACGCAAAGCTCTCTTTTAATGCCGCCAACGGTAGCCGACTAAATGCCTACGGCTTTAGCCATAATGATGTGGCCAATTTTGGCGATGTGGCTAAGTATAGCTGGAATTCTGCCGGCGGTGGAATCAATTTCCGTATCGTCCCCGGCGCAGCCAAAATTATTATGGACGGTACCCTGGCCTACTCACTCTATGGCTCTAACTTTGAAGAAGGCGACGGTAGCCGCGAACGCCGTAGCGATATCTCTAATTTTAACGCCAACTTTAATTTTACCTATTATATGGGCCTCTCTAGAGAGCTCAATTATGGCCTAGAGTTCAATAGTGTCGGTACCGATTTCGCCTTTGTAAACAATAATGGTATTCCCATCGGCCAAACTCAATCTAATACAGAGGTAGCCGGCTATCTCCGCTATCAAGGCCGCTTTGGCAATTTGGTGATCGAACCTAGTTTGCGCGCTCAATATTATGCCTCTTTGGGCGAGTTTAGAGCAGAACCCCGCCTGGGCCTTAAGTATAATATTACCGAAAATATCCGCCTCAAAATGGCGGGCGGGATGTACTCCCAAAACTTAATCAGCTCTGTAGACGAACGAGATGTAGTTAACTTGTTTGTCGGCTTTTTGGGTGGGCCCGACCAACAGGTGTTCCGAATTACGGGCTATGATGAAGAAAGTCAATCGCCTGTTTATGAGGCCACCAATTCTAAACTGCAAACTTCTATTCATGCTATTGGCGGTCTAGAGTTTGACGCAGGTAAACATTTGGTCTTTAATGTAGAACCCTATATCAAATGGTTCCCCCAAATTATTGGCCTGAACCGCAACCGCACCGCCGATACCGACCAACTACAACCCACTTACATCGCCGAAGAAGGAAAAGCCTATGGCCTCGATCTCTCCGGAACTTATGAAAAAGATCAACTTTATCTCTATCTGGCCTACTCTCTAGGCCATGTCCGCCGAGATGATGGGCTGCAAGAGTTTCCCGCTCACTTCGACCGCCGCCATAATCTCAACTTTGTGGGCGCCTATAAACTGAAGTTTAAGTCCCTACCCGAAGACCTTTCTGCAGAGGAACGCCGCAGACGTACCGAGTACCCCCTAGAGCTCTCGCTCCGCTGGAATCTCGGCTCAGGTTTCCCCTTTACGCAAACTCAAGGCTTTTTTACTAATTATAGCTTCCAAGACGGCATCAATAGCGATTATATTACCGCCAATAATAATCCCGATACCGAATTGGGCGTGCTCTACAGCGATGAACTCAACGGTGGCCGCCTGCCTTATTATCATCGCCTCGATTTCTCGGCCACTTATACCTTTGACCTCGGCCGCTATAGCAAGTTGCTCCTCAATGCCAGTGTGACCAATATGTACGATCGAGCCAATATTTTCTACTTTGATCGCGTCCGCTACCAAAGAGTAAATCAATTGCCTATCCTCCCCGCCTTAGGCGCTGTACTCAAGTTCTAAAAGGAACTATTATATATATAGAAAAGCCCGATTCTTCAGAGTTGGGCTTTTTTTATTGTTTTTTGGGGCCTGCCGCCTGCGGCGGCCGGGCCATTGCGCAGCTCGCAGTTCTGCTCGGCCCTGCAGGCTTTTTCGCTGCGCTACAAAAGCCTTGGGTCTGCCGCCTGCGGCGGCCCTGCTACATGTCCCTAGGCCTGCGGCGGCTTCGCCGCCTGTCCCCCGCAAAAAAATACTTTTTTTTAAAAAGGCGGCCACCAAAATACAAGCCGCTTACATCTAGTTAAATAGAGAAAGCGCTTAAAGGAGAAGAAGACGGCTCTGCCGCCTCTGGCCCACAGAAAAAAAATACTTTTTTTTTAAAAGGCAAGCACCAAAATACAAGCCGCTTACATCTAGTCAAATAGAAAGTTCTTAAAGACGAATTGGGCGGCAATATATGCAGCCCCGCAAGGAAAAAAGCGAAATTAAAGGAAGTGCTTTAGTGATTTCCCCAAAAAAAAATTATTTTTGGCAGCAAATGCCCCAAAATAGCCGCCCAATAACTTCGGGCCAATCTATTCTTGTGGGCCAATCACAATTTTAATATCCTTTAATTAAGCTAGTTTCGCTTATGAACATTCCAGAAAATCTGAAGTACAGTAAGGACCACGAATGGGTTCGCCTAGAAGGGGAGTTCGCTTTTGTTGGTATTACTGATTTTGCCCAATCCGAACTCGGAGATATTGTTTATGTTGATATTTCTGAAGAAGGGGAGGACCTAGACGCGGAGGAAATCTTTGGCTCTGTAGAAGCTGTAAAAACAGTTTCGGACCTAATGATGCCTATTAGCGGAGAGGTAGTAGAATTTAACGAAGGCCTAGAAGATAGCCCCGAGTTGGTCAACTCTGATCCCTACGGCGAAGGCTGGATGGTTAAAATCAAAGTTCGAGATGCTGCCGAAATGGACGATTTGATGGATGCCGCTGCTTATAAAGCAGCCATCAATGCTTAAGCGACTTTTTTCCTCAGCCTATTTTTTGGCCCTGATTGCCTTGGCCTTGCTCTCGCTTTGGCCCCTGCAATTGCCCGCTAGCCTAAATGGCTTGGGCTGGGATAAATTAGCTCATTTTCTTTTTTACTTTGGCCTACTGCTCTTGGGCAATAGCGTCTGGACCAAAAAAAGAAATAACCTCTATTTTAGCCTCGCTTTGGGCCTCCTCCTAGAGTGTTTGCAAGACCTTAGCCCTTACCGTCAATTTGACTATTGGGATCTGGCCGCAAATACAATAGGCGCCCTTATGGGCTACTATTTATTAAGGAAATATTCATTGTTTCAATAAACTATTTTTTTCACCCAAAACCACAGAATTATGCTGTTAGGATTCCTCTCTAACGACTTTCTGATGGCGAGCATTATGGTCTCTGGAAGCCAAATTGTCATTAGCCTCGTTGGGCTGATTGCGGTTTCTGCCGGAGCTATTTTTGGCTACAAATCCTATTTGGCTAAGCAGAGCGAAAAGCTCATGCAGGCCAAGGAAGGAAAAGAAGATGCCAATTACTCGGCCATTACTAGAAAGTACGAGGAGGTGAATGTGTTTAAGCACTCGCCCATGGTGTACCGGGCAGGTTTGGCATGTTCACTCTTTGTGGTCTTCTTGGCGCTAAACTGGACTCAAACCGAATGGGAAGAGTTTGCTTTTGAGGAGGAAACGGTGATCGAATCAGAAGAAATTCTGATAGATGTGCCTAACACGCCACCACCTCCGCCTCCGCCACCACCGCCACCACCACCGCCACCTCCTCCCACGCAGGTACAAATTGATGATACCAAGCCGGAGCCTCCCCCTGAGCCACCTTCTCAGGATGATGAGCAACAGGATCTTGAAGGAGATAAAGATGGGAAGAAAGGAAGCAAAGGGACACCCCCACCGCCTCCGCCTCCTCCACCACCTCCCCCCCCTCCTCCTCCCCCCAAAGCCCCCGAGGTTTTTGAGTTTGTGGAGCAGTTTCCTCGCTTCCCCGGTTGTGAGGATAAGGAAGGCTCTGATGCAGAAAAGAAGCAATGTGCTGATTTGAAGCTCCGCGCCTATTTGGCCAAAAAAGCAGGTTATCCCGCTATGGCCCGTGAAAATGGCATCGAAGGAACCGTTTACGTTCGTTACATCGTACTAGAAGATGGCCGTATCGCCAATGTTGAAGTCGTTCGCGACATGACTGGCGGTGGAGGACTAGCAGAAGCTGCCCTCCGTGCTGTGAAAAGTATGAACAGTATGAAGGAAAAATGGACCCCCGGTCGCCAAAGAGGTAATCCCGTACGTGTACGTATGGTAGTGCCCATCAAGTTCCAATTGAACTAAATCTTGGCTTAGGCCAAACTGTATAGAGCTACTCCCTTGGGAGTAGCTTTTTTTTGGCCCAAAGCACAGCATCTGGCTCCCCAAACGACCGAAGGGAGTAAGGCGCGCAGCGCCTCGGCTGAGGGATGGATAGCAGGGGCCCGAAGGGCCAGACCCAGCCGCCAAAGGCGGCGCAGGGCCGAGCAGACCTGCGAGCTGCGACACAGCCCGACCCGAGCCGATAATTCATGAGGGTTTCCACCCTCATTTTGTATCGCTTCGCAAAGCGATACCGCTTTGCGCTGGGTTTCAACCCGGCGGAAGGGGCAGCCCCAAAAAAACAGCCTCCTAATAAAAATGAGGGCCAAAGCTTAAATAAAAAAGAAGATTGTGTATATTTTGGGTCTTGGAATCAAAAGTTTGTTTGCTTCCCACTAAACTGACATCAACAATCAATTTAAGCTGCTGCTTAGTTGCCTCATAATTAGGCAGTAAGGAGGCAGAAGATAGAAAAACAACAAAATATATGTCTGCTGTAGAAAAACGATGGCTGAAAAATTACCCCCAAGGCGTTCCTCATGAAATCGATTTTGGAGGATACACCAGCTTAGTAGATTTGGTTAATGAGAACCTGAAAAAATATGCGAACCGTCCCGCTTTTAGAAGCTTTGTGGGCAGTTCAGAAAAGGCCCTTAGCTTTGCGGAGGTAGATCAGTTATCGAAGCAGTTTGCGGCCTATTTGCAAAATGATATGGGCCTTAAACCTGGCGATCGTTTGGCCCTGATGATGCCTAACCTTCTACAGTATCCCATTGCTCTTTTTGCCGCTATGCGTGCGGGTTTGACCATTGTAAATACCAATCCGCTTTATACGGCCAGAGAAATTGAGCATCAATTTAATGATGCAGAGGTAACCGCAGTGATCATTGCCGAAAACTTTGCGGCCGAGCTCGAAAAAGTAATCGATAAGACCCAAGTGAAACGCAATAAGGTGATTGTAGTGAGCATTGGGGAGATGTTTGGCGGCTTTAAGGGCTGGCTGATCAATTTTGCGGTGCGCAATCTTAAAAAAATGGTCCCTAGCTATAATTTGGCCGGGCATATCAAATTTAAAAAGGCCCTCAATAAAGGCAATGCCAGCCAGCTCAAAATGGCTACTGGCGGCCAGCTTGATGATGTAATTTGCCTACAATATACGGGCGGTACTACTGGGGTGGCCAAGGGGGCCGAGCTGACCAATAAAAACCTATTGGCCAATGCTTTTCAGGTAGAAGGCTGGATCAATAGCGCCAATATCAAAGAAGGACAGGAGCGTATCTTAACCCCGCTTCCGCTCTATCATATTTTCTCCTTTACGGTAAATTTACTTTGTTTGGGGACTTCTTTTGGTGCCTGCAATGTTTTGGTGGTCAATCCTAGAGATTTACCCGCGGTGGTGGACATCATGAAAAAGACCGAGCCCAGCATTATGACCGGGGTAAATACCTTATTCAATGCCCTTTTGAATAATGCAGAATTTGCGCAGCTCGACTTTTCTAAGCTACAAATTGTGATTGGGGGAGCCATGGCTATTCAGAAACCCGTGGCTGAAAAATGGAAAAAAGTAACGGGTTCTACCTTGACAGAAGGTTACGGCATGACCGAAGCCTCTCCGGTGGTTTCTGTCAATCCGCTCTATGATGAGGGCCGTATTGGCACCATTGGTTTGCCTATTCCCTCTACCGAAATTCGCATTTGCGATGAAGAAAATAACCCCTTAGCTTTGGGCGAGGCTGGAGAAATTCAAGTGCGGGGTCCTCAGGTGATGAAGGGCTACCTCAACCGCCCAGAAGCCACGGCCAAAACCATTATTGACGGTTGGTTGCGCACTGGAGATGTGGGCATTATGGATGAAGATGGTTTTGTGAAAATTGTGGACCGCATTAAGGATATGATTTTGGTTTCGGGCTTTAATGTTTATCCCAACGAAATTGAGGAGGTCCTTGCTGCTCATCCCAAAGTTTTGGAGGTGGCCGCAGTTGGCGTTCCCGATCCCAAGTCTACAGAGGCCGTGAAGGTCTTTGTGGTCAAAAAAGATCCTTCTCTGACGGAAGAGGAGCTCCGTGCTTTCTCTAAAGAAAACTTTACGGGCTACAAAAAGCCCAAACATTATGAATTTAGAGAGGAGTTGCCCAAGACCAATGTGGGTAAAATCCTTCGCCGGGCCCTAAGAGATGAGGCCAAACAGGCATAAAAATTTAGTTAGGACCAAAAGGGGCTTCGGCCCCTTTTTTTTGGAGAAAAAAAAGCAGTATGCTCCGATTTATGCTCATTCGGCTTCTCAAATGGAGCCTTTTCTTACTTTTGATTGGCCGAGCTTGGCAGCACTTTTTTTGGTCGGCACCCTATGAATATATTTTACCCGCCAGCTGGGGCCCCGATGGGGTCGACCGTTTTACGCATTTGATGGGTTGGTTTTATGTTTTGGGCGCCGCCGCCACGGTATTTAGCGATAGCCGAAATAAGGGCCGTATTTTTATTTGGCAGGGGGGCGCACTGATGGTTTTGGCTTGGCTCTACCAAATTGAAGCGGGCGCCTATTGGCCCAGTTTTTTTGTGCACAGTTTGCAGTTTTCCTTGCCTTTTAGCTACTATTTGCTGCTCTTTAGCAAAAAACCGGTGCAGAAAATTGTCTGGCGAATGAAAATGGCCCTTAGCCTGAGTCTGTTGGCCTACGCCTTTTATGCCCTAGATATTCATGCGCCCAATCAAATCAATTGGCAGGAGGCCCTACAAGATAGTTTTGGCCTGAGCTATGGCCGCAGCCGCCTGATTTTGCAAATTATGGGTGGGGTAGAGCTAGCCCTGATTCCCTTGCTTTGGTTCAAGCCTAGCCAAAAGGCGGCTTTTTGGGGCATTTTTGCCTGGGGGATTCTCATCATGATTAGCAGTATCGGTTTGCTATTTTGGGAGCTGCCTTACTGGAAATCTATGCTCCGCTCTACCTGGGAGCTTCTCTGCCTAACGCCCAATCTGGCCTTTTCTTACGTCCTTTGGCGCTATGTCGCTTTCCGACAAAAGTATGAAGATTTTTAACTGAATTTAGCCTAGCTTTTTGCTGGGCTATTTTTTTGGGGCAGCCCCTTCGGCCTGCGGCCTCGGGTCGCTATGTTGCGGGGCTCGCTGCTCGCTCGGCCCTGCGTCGCTTACGCTCCTCGGTCTGGCCTTCGGCCACCCACTCCACAGCGCTCAGCCGCTCCACCTCATTTTTTGCTCAGAACAAATTGCTTCGGCCCTAAAACAAAAAAAAAGCAAGCAGCTTCCCCAAGCTACTTGCTAAATATTAATCCCCATGATTTACCCCAAACTTAATTGGATTAGACAAGGTATTTCCTTCTTGTCTGTTACAAAGATAGGGCAGGGGGTATTATTTTTTTTGCTGATAAGACCTAAAGCCTAAAAATAGGTAGTCTGGCCTATCGATCTAGGTATTATGCATAAACTCAAGAAGGTCACCATCTTGGACCAGATATTCTTTACCTTCTTGGCGCATAGCGCCTACTTCTTGGGCGCCTTTCCAGCCGCCTAGCTCTACAAATTTTTCATAGGCTACGGTACGGGCCTTAATAAATCCTCTTTCAATATCAGAGTGGATAACACCAGCCGCCTGAGGCGCTTTGGTTCCTCTACGAATGGTCCAGGCACGGACTTCTTTCTCGCCAGCCGTAAAATAGGTAATCAGCTCGAGTAGGTTGTAGCAAGCCCGAATCACACGGTTTACGCCAGGTTCTTCTAGGCCCATATCGGCCAAAAATTCTTTGCGCTCTTCTTCTTCTTCTAGCTCGGCAATATCGGCCTCAATAGCAGCAGAAACGAGAATCACTTCGGCGTTTTCTTTGGCGACAGCCGCCTTAAATTTTTCAGTATGCTCATTTCCTGTAAGTACAGAAGCCTCATCCACATTACAGATGTAAATAATGGGCTTGGCGGTAAGCAGTTGCAATTCTTTAAAGAACTTTTCGTCATCCTCGCTATCCAACTCATCAAAAGAACGAGCAGGCTGCTCTTGCTCCAAATGCGCAATGAGTTCTTCTACAATTTTGAGTTGACGCAAAACGGTACGATCTAGGGCTTTAGCTAGTTTTTGCAGACGTTGTTTGCGTTTTTCCAAGGTTTCCATATCCTTGAAAATCAATTCCAAATCAATGGTTTCTTTATCGCGAACGGGATCTACTCCACCGTCAACATGCGTTACGTTTCCATCGTCAAAGCAACGGACCACATGCATAATCGCATTGACTTCACGGATGTTAGCCAAAAACTGGTTGCCCAGGCCTTCGCCTTTACTCGCACCACGAATGAGGCCCGCAATATCTACAATCTCTACGGTAGTAGGAACTGTTTTTTGGGGTTGAACAATTTCCTCTAGCTTGTCCAAACGATAATCTGGAACCGTAACCACCCCAACGTTGGGGTCTTTGGTGGCAAAAGGATAGTTGGCCGCTAGTGCGCCAGCCTGAGTAAGTGCGTTGAAGAGTGTCGATTTTCCCACATTGGGCAAACCTACAATACCACATTGAAGAGCCATATATAGCGTATAGTTTTGAGGGCCTCAAAAAGAAAGGGGCCGAAGCCCCTTGTATTCATTTGCCGCAAAAATAGCGAACTTATAGAAAAAAGGGCAGAATTCCCTCTTGTTTTTTAGACATGTTTATAAACGATGCAGTTAGCGTGCATCCCCCCACCTACCGAAGAGAGAATAATATGGTCTCCCGCCTCAATTTGGTGGCCTTCCAATTTTCCTTTTAGGATATGGTCCAATAACATAGGCACCGTGGCCGCCGAACTATTTCCCCATTTGCCTACGGTCAAGGGAAAAACGGTTTCGGGCATTTGGCGGTCGTGCATGCTGTATAGTTTCTTACACAACTGACGAATCATTTTTTCATTGGCCTGATGAATCAAAATCTGCTTGAGGTCGGCAATATCTACATTCGCCTTTTTCAAACAGGCATCCATAGTGGCCGGCACTTTTTCCATCGCATATTTATAAACAGAGCGGCCATTCATTTTTACAAACAGACGGTCCTCATCTACTTCTTCATTATAAGAAGCTCCCATCCGAAGAAAATCGGCTCCCTGCACGCTATCGGTTACCGTTTTATGGCAGAGAATTCCCGCAGGCTCTTCCGATTCAAAACGCTCCAAAATAACCGCTCCGGCACCATCGCCAAAAAGCATAGAGTCCAAATCATGCGGGTCCAATACTCTAGACATCACATCAGAGCCAATCACCATCACCCGCTTGGCATCGCCCGAACGCAAATAATAATCGGCCTGAATTACGCCCTGTACCCAACTTGGGCAACCAAACAAAATATCATAGGCTACACAATCCGAATTGACAATTCCTAATTTTTGCTTGACCTTAGCCGCAACATTGGGCAACATATCGGTATAATGCGTCTTCGAGTTGACATCACCAAAATTATGGGCCACAATAATATGGTCCAAACTTTCGCCATCTATTCCAGAGCTCTCCAAAGCATTTTTGGCCGCCAAATAAGCTAAATCAGAGGTGTTGATATGCTCTTGGGCATACAAACGCTCGGTAATGCCAGAAATTTCAGCCAATTTGCTCACAATTTTCGCTGGCTCCTTTACATTCTTCTCGCCATTGGCCTTATAAAATTGATAGTCGGTAAAATCTTGATTGGGGACCACGACTTGAGGCTCATAAGAACCCGTTCCCACAATCTTACTATAGTATGCACACATATTAAAAGCAGCTAATTATTGGTATTTAGGATGTTGTTGGCCGAGTTTGCCCTCCGCCTAGGCACAAAGGTAATATTTTTAAAATGATTTCTCTTTTAGGGAGATACTTGTTGGCCCTCTCTGCCCCTAGTCTGGGCCTTAATATAATTTTTTTTCTATTATTTCTTTTGGGGCCCGCGGCCAGTTCGGCCTTCGGCCTCAGTTGGCCGCCGCTATGCTGCGCCGCTCGCAGGTCTGCTCGGCCCTGCGTTTTTTTCGCTGCGCTCAAAAAACTGGGTCTGGCCTGACGGCCACGGCTGCGCAGCGCTGGGCCGCACAACTTTAGTTTTTTCTCTGGTCTTTTTTTCTTCGGCCCAAAAACTCCCCTTTCAATTAGCAGCTGGGCCAAAAACTGCAGTGGTCTGTAGGTTGAAACCTACAGCCATACAACAAAAAGGCATTTCCTTTTAAATGGAGGTTTAAAAACCTCCATAAAAAAACAAGGACAAAAATATCTCTTGAGAAAAAACTGGCCTAAATGTGATGAATAATTTTTTACCACAATTTTTTCTGCTAGATGTTATGAGCCGATGGTTTTAACCTTCGGCTCATTTTTTTGGATGTAGAATGGCCATTTTTTTGCTGTGGGTTTTAACCCACTGGTCCAAAATAACCAAGAAAAAAAGCGAACAAGGACTTTAGTCCGCCAGTTCGCTCAAGTCAGCAAGCCTAGGCTTCAGCCCAGGGCATAAATAATAGCAGTTGTTTTTTATCCCTGAATTTTTAGTGACAAAAACAACAACCGTCCAACCACAACCGCCAAAAAAAATCCCCTCGAATGAGGGGATGACAATTTTTTTCTTAGCCTAGGGCCTTGGCCTTCCTATGAAATTTATGGGGGAAATAAAATTCCCCTTTCAATTAGCGGCTTTCAAATAGCAAGCGGCAGAAAAATCAAACTAATTTTTCTGCCGATTTTTTGTCTAAAAAATTATTAGTCAGTTTATTAACATTAGTATTTTTTAGCCTTAACTTTAGAAACAACAAAAAATATAGCCCATGATGAATCTCCAACAAAAAATGCTCAAGGCGTTTTACGGCATTTCTTATCCAAGCTTGCCAAAACGGTAGTTTAATGAAAGCAATAGCATTGATTTTAGCTGTTTTAAGCAGCTTAAGTTTTTTGCATGCTCAAGAAGATTTGGAAGACGAATTTGAGCATTATTTTTCTGAGCTTCAATGTAAAGGCTTAAGGGATGCAAAGCAGACTATGGAGGAAAAGATGTTGCAACAAATTATAGATGGAACATCTTTACAGCCCTTTTTATTGGCTAGAAAGAAAAATCTGGCTTATTTAAGTCTGCGCATTTTTGATCAAACCGCTTCTTTTGCTGCACTGCGCTTGTGCAGAGCTGGAAAGCCGCTCTCAGTAGCAATAGATTTTCCAACTAATATCAATGCGGCCCCTTTTTTTGATCTTATCATTTTAGAGCGGAAGAAAATTGGCCAGATAGAACAGCTAGCATTGTTTTTTTGTAAAATGGACTGTAGTGCAGAAAAACCTCATAAACAGCCTTGTCTGGCTAAGTTTTATTTTGACACGAAAGGAGATGCCCCTATTTTACTGGCAGAAAATATTTTTCCTCTGTCTGAAATAAACTTTGGAGATGAGCTACCTAAAGTAAAGGCCAAAAGAGGCCAACAAATGGCTAGGGAGCTCAAAAAAAAGGATGAGTTTTTGTCCGCCATTTTTAAAAGTAGTCAATTTGTACAGTTAGTGCGTAAAAGTCAAGATTTAGGCAAGACTAATTTGCGTCTTATTGATGATGAAGGGCAGTTCCAGGCTATAGGTAAAAGAGCAAAACAGAAAAATTTGACAATAATGGATACAATTCCATTAGATGCGAATATCAGGACAGATCATTTAGATATTTTCATTAGGAAAGCCCTTGGCCCCAAAAAACTTATTCGCATAGAGTTGTTTTTTTATGAAAATAGTTGCTTGCAAGGGCATAGGTTGTCTAATCCCTACATTTACAATTTCTATTTTAAAAAATTGGGCAGAAAACTAAAAATTGTTGCTGTGGAGCAGGGTTACGCTTCTTGAATGATTGTCTGTGTAAAGAGCGGGCTAAAGCCCTTCTTTGCTGGAAAAAGGGAAAGGTTTTATTCCATTTTTTATGAGCCGATGGTTTTAACCATCGGCTCATTTTATTGGATGTAGAATGGTTCCTCTTTTTTGATCTGGGTTTTAACCTACAGGTCTGTAAAAATCCAAAGAAAAAACAATAAGCAGCCAAAAAAGCGAACAAGGACTTTAGTCCGTCAGTTCGCTCAAGTCTACAACCCTGGGCTTCAGCCCAGGGCATAAATAATAGCAATTGTTTTCATTCCTGAATTTTTAGTGTGGAGTTTAAGTGTAGAATTGCTTTATGGCCATGGGCTGAAGCCCATGCTTGCGGGGCTATGCAAAGAGCGGGCTAAAGCCCTTCTTTGCTGGAAAATGGAAAAGGATTTTAGTTTCAAGAAAAAACAACAACCGCCCAAGCACAACCGCCAAAAAAAATCCCCTCGAATGAGGGGATGACAATTTTTTTCTTAGCCTAGGGCCTTGGCCTTCCTATGAAATTTATGGGGGAAATAAAATTCCCCTTTCAATTAGCGGCTTTCAAATAGCAAGCGGCAGAAAAATCAAACTAATTTTTCTGCTGCTTTTTTGTCTAAAAAATTATTAGTCAGTCTATTGAAATTAGTATTTTTTAGCCTTAACTTTAGAAACAACAAAAAAACACAGCCCCATGATCAGTCTTCAGCAAAAAATGCAAGATTATAAACTGAGCAAAAAAATGCTCAAGGCATTTTACGGCATTTCTTATCCGACCTTGCGCAAACGCTTGCGTGCAGCGGGTTTGGAGGAATTTATTGGCCGCAGAAAATTTTTGTTTGGGGAGTTTCTCCTCATTTTTCGGGCATTGGGCCAACCCGAACAAATTTTTACGGAGCTGCAAGAGCTAGCGCAAATTTATGAGCAACTCATTAACTTGGGTTTGTTGCAGGGGCAATCGCAAAAAGATTTGCCGCAAAAAGGGCAAAAAAAGGAGGAAAATCTTTCTTCTTCGCCAAAATTATGGCTTTTGCAAGCCCCATTGACTTTGCTCAATCGCTTTATTGCCCTCTATTATCAAGTTTTGCTAAAAGGCTGGGACTTATTATATGGTCCAACAAAAAAATATGCTGCTCAAGAAGCTGCATAATAAAATAAGAAGCAAAACTGCCGAAGAAAAAAGCCCTGAGAAAAAAATTAGATGAGCGGATGAGCGATGCGCAGCAGTGGCCGAAGGCCAGACCAAAGCGGCGAAGCCGCTGCAGGGCCGAGCAGACCTGCGAGCTGCGGAGCGTAGCGACCCGAGCCGAAGGCGAGGGACAGCCCCAAAAAGCTTATAAAAAGCACTAAAAAAAAGCGAAAGAGGATTTTATCACTCTATTCGCTCATTTTTTCTAGACTTAGCGTCCCAAATATTGTCTGCGCATTTCCCAAAGTAAAACGCCCATGCTCACCGAAACATTTAAAGAATGTTTGCTGCCAAATTGCGGAATTTCAATGGCGCCATCTACCAAAGGCAAGAGTTCGGCATCCACGCCTTTTACTTCATTGCCAAAAATGAGGGCAATGCCTTCTTGGGCG
The DNA here is from genome assembly GCF_027594745.1 of Saprospira grandis. Lineage (NCBI taxonomy): Bacteria > Pseudomonadati > Bacteroidota > Saprospiria > Saprospirales > Saprospiraceae > Saprospira > Saprospira grandis. The sequence continues at coordinate 3,007,862 of NZ_CP110854.1, forward strand.
GCCCAAACAAACTGTTCTAAAGAATGGCTGCCAAAAGTTTGCTCCACGGCATACACTTTATAGCCTTTGGCCTTGGCTGCGGCTACGGCTGCTTTATTTTCTTCAAAATATTGCCAATCTACAGCTCTATCGGCGCCCAAAGCCGACTTCATAATTTCTCTTTGCGGCGGTTGGGCCGAAATTCCCGTCAAAAAAATGCCTTCAATGCCAAAAGCATCGGCGGTGCGAAAAGCAGCGCCCACATTTAGGGCCGAACGCAAATTATCTAAAATGAGGAGCAAAGGCATTTTGGGTTGTTGCTTATACTCTTCGATGCTAGGCCGCTGTAGCTCTAGCATGCTCTTTTTTTTCAGTTCCATAATTTTGTAGACAAAAAAGCCTCCTCTATCAACTAGAGGAGGCTAAAGTTTATTGATTTCGCTTATTTAAAGGCGTTCAAGCCCGTAACATCCATACCCGTAATGAGCAAGTGAATATCGTGCGTACCTTCGTAAGTCAATACCGTTTCCAAGTTCATCATATGGCGCATGCAGGGATACTCGTTGGTAATTCCCATACCACCATGAATTTGGCGAGCTTCGCGAGCAATGTCTAGGGCCATGGCCACATTATTACGCTTGGCCATAGAAACTTGAGCGGGAGTAGCTTTGCCGGCATCCATGAGGCCGCCCAAACGCCAAAGCAAAAGTTGCGCTTTGGTGATTTCGGTAATCATTTCGGCCAATTTTTTCTGAGTCAATTGGAAACCAGCGATAGGTTTACCAAACTGTTCGCGCTCCAAAGAGTAGCGCAAAGCCGACTCATAACAATCCATAGCCGCACCCAAAGCACCCCAAGCAATGCCGTAGCGGGCTTTAGTGAGGCAAAACAAAGGACCTTTCAAGCCTTTTACATTGGGCAAAAGATTGGCTTTGGGGATGCGCGCATCTTCAAAAACCAATTCGCCAGTAATAGAAGCGCGGAGAGAAAGTTTTCCGTGAATTTCGGGAGCAGAAACGCCGGGGGTGTCCATATCGACAATCAAACCACGGATAACGCCTTCTTCATCCTTGGCCCAAACCACGGCCACATCTGCGATAGGCGAGTTCGTGATCCACATTTTTGCGCCATTGAGGATATAATGATCGCCATCTTCTTTGATGTTGGTAATCATGCCGGCGGGATTCGATCCATGATCGGGCTCGGTCAAACCAAAGCAGCCGATAAATTCGCCAGAGGCCAATTTGGGCAAGTATTTCATGCGCTGTTCTTCGCTACCGAAGCGATAGATGGGGTACATGACCAAAGAACCTTGCACAGAGGCAGCAGAGCGAATGCCTGAGTCGCCACGCTCCAATTCTTGCATCATGAGGCCGTAAGTGGTTTCATCGGTACCTGCGCAGCCGTATTTTTCGGGCAAAGAGGGGCCAAAAGCGCCCAATTCTGCCAAGCCTTTGATCAGGTGGCGGGGATAGATGGCGCGTTCGTAGCAATCCTCAATAATGGGAGAAATTTCGCCACGGACAAATTCGCGAACGGCATCGCGAGCAATTTTCTGCTCATCCGTTAGCAAATCGTCAATCATATAATAATCTTGGCCCTTAAAGCGGTCTTGTTTGGCCGAACGCTTAATGCTGTCTAGCAATTCTTGGTTTTGCATAATTATACTATTATTTAGCTGTTAGCTTATCTTAATTTTGTTGTTGGGGGCTGTATGAGTCCAGAAATAGAACTCGAATTTGCTTAAATCGTTGTGCTTTTAGGCCGAAAATCAGGGAATTAGTAGAGGGGATTTTCTTTTTTTGTCTTTGCTGCAGCAAAGCTAAAAAAAACTATGAATGAGTTCAATATTTTCTAGGGCCTACTTAGCCAAAAGGGCTTTTTTCTTGGCGGGCCCCATTTTTAGTTCTAGTTGATAAAGGCCTGCGGGCAGTGTTTTCCAGTTTGGAATTTTGCATAAAAAGCGTTGTCCGAAAACGGCTTGATATTTTTTTGTATAAATCAATTGGCCAATTGGGCCATAGAGTTTTACGTCTACTTCTTCGTCAATGGCTTCGGGCCAGATGATAAAGAAATCTTCTTGGGCTTTGGCCATGGGCAGATAATAGAGATCTTCTTTTTCTTGGACCTCTAGATAGTGGCCGGCTCTGGCTTTTTTCCAGGCATCGAAGAGGGCGGGCACCCCATAGCCTAGGGCGGTATCGGGTTTTTTGTATTGGTTGCCTAGGCTTTCGGCTAGGCGAATGAGTTCTACATTGCTATATTCGGGTAGGGCTTGCCAAAGGCAAGCCATGGCGCCGGCCAAGATGGGTGAAGAAAAAGAAGTTCCCGAATTAAAATTGTGTCGATAGCGGCCAACTTGGGCCACAATAGCGAAAAGGCCTCGGGCGGCTAGGTTGGGTTTGACCAAATAGCTAGAATCAAAACCATAGGAGCTAAAATCGGCATGAAAGCCATCGCGATCGGTGGCGCCAACGGTCAGGATGCTATCGGCATCGCCGGGGGCGGAGAGGTGGTGCCAGGGGTCATTGCCTTCATTTCCGGCCGAAGTAACGACCAAAATGCCACGGCTAGCGGCTAGGTCGGCGGCTTGGGTGATGGTGGTGGTATTACCATCTAGGTCTACATAGGCATAATCCATTTTGTCGTCATCAAAATCGGCATAGCCCAAAGAGGAGTTGATCAGATAAACGCCAACGCTATCGGCAAATTCTGCGGCGGCCAGCCAGTTATATTCTTCAATGCGGTATTCTCCGCCGGAGTCTTCGGTTTTGCATAAAAAGTAATTGGCTTGTGGGGCGCTGCCCATGACTTGGCCGGGCAAATTGGCGGCCATACAAGAGAGGACATCGCGGCCATGTTCGGAGCCTTCATAGACAAAGGTATCGAGTTGAACAAAATCGTAGCTGCCTAAAATTTGGCCCTTTTGGCGGAGCGAATCAAAGGCGGGAGTTTCTCTGAGGTCGGAGAAACCGCCATCAAAAACGGCTAGGGGCATATTTTGGCCTGCAAAACCGAGTTGGTGGAGATAATCGACTTGCAGCATATGGATTTGGTTTTCGCTCAGGCCGTAAAAGTCGTCTTCTTTGGTATATTCGGATTTATATTCTCGTCGGCCGATATAGTTGGTCCCTTCATTTTTTTTGCGGCTAAAGCCGATGGCGGCTGTTTTTTGGACAAAGGGGAGTTCTTGAACAAATTTGAGTTTTTGGCCATTGCCACGGATCACGGCGCCGTTTTTCCATTTGGAGCTATACTGAATGGCAAAGCCTTGGGCCTTTATTTGGGCCAAATAGCTAGGATCTACGGGTAAATCTAGGCTGTCGATCTTTATGCCCATCTTTTGGCGGCGCTCAATGGCGGCAGAAGAGAGATACTCTTGAGGGTGAAAAATGCTGTAGGGGCTATTGTCCTTATGGTCAAATTGCACCCAAAATAAATCGTAATCTCTTTGGGCGAAAATAAGTTGGCTAGAGAGGAGAAAAACTAAAAGGTAGAGTTGCTTTAACATAGGCATTTTTATTCGTTCAATGCGGTTGGGGTTGCTTATTCTAATTTAAGCAAGATGCGGACATATTACAAAGCTTTGGGCTAAAGTTCGACCAATGGCAAAAAAAGAGGGCCAAAATGGTCTAGGGGGCGGCGCAGCCGCCCGGCTGAGGGATAGATAGTGGTGCGGCGTAGCCGCAGACCCAAGGCTTTTGAAGCAAAGCGAAAAAGCCTGCAGGGCCGAGCAGACCTGCGAGCCACGACACAGCCCGACCCGCCCGTAGGGCGGGGCAGCCCCCCAAAAAAATAAAAAAGGCCAGCCCTCGAAAAGAGGACCGGCCCAGATGATTTAGCTTAAAAAGATTAGCCTTTACAATCTTTAGGTTTTTCGCCAATGCCAGATTCTTCGATGAGTTCGGCTAGGCGTTTTTCATAGAAATCGAGCAAAAGGTTGGTAATATTTAGCTCTACATCTACGCGGCGGTACTCGGCTCCACGCTCTTTAGAGGGGTGTTCATAGGCGCCAATGGTGATAGGAACCTTCATGAACTGAAGTTGCTCGCGGACCGTCCAGGCGCGGGCGATACCCAACTCCATATTACTTTTTAGGTCAAAGCTTAGTTCGCGTTCAGTTTTCTTCACGATGGTGTCGGCGGCTTCTTTTTCTCCCTTGCCTACAAAGTGAGTAAACTCGGTACCTTTGGGAACGCCCAAAGACTTTTTGTAGCGGTGGAAGCTAAAGGGGTGGCCATCGGTGTGGCCTTCTAGGTAGATATAAAAATCTTTTTTACAGCGCATATTGGCTTCGCAATACTTGCTTAGTACTTCGGTGTCTACCCAGGTAGCAATTTTCTTATAGTACTCGGGATCTCCCATTTTGGCGAGGTCGGTACCTTGGCAAAGGAAGGTCTGGATGACGTAGCGCACCCCAATTTTCCCGAGAGGCTCATAAAGTACCTCTGTATTACAGGGAAGTTTGTCGTTATTGAGGTCTAGGCGCATCATTTCGGCAGATTCGGGGCCAAAGCGCTCGCGTTCTTCATGGGTTTCGCGTTGTGCTTGGCGCACGAGCTCCCAGTAGCGGCAGTCCCAAATTTGCTGACGAAGGCGAGTGATGCGGCAGCTCAGTTCGCGGTCATATTTGAGTTTGTAAGTTTTGGTATAGCTATCAATTTTGTCCATATATTCTTGGCCTTGCTCGCAGGTATTGACATTACCAACTAGGCACCAAGATTTCACCTGAGTAATTTTATCGCAGTAGTAGGGTTCTACGGTAAATTCTTCATAGATGGTGTCATTATTTTGGATAAAGGTGGCCCAAAGTTTATCGAGGGCAGCAATATCGCCACGGTATTTAGCCACAACAACTTTGAGGTCCTCCCATTTGGCTTTGGTATCGGCTTGTAGGCTAGGCTTAGCCGAGGCCATCAATTTATCGATATCGGCTAGGCGTTGTTCGCCTTTGTAGCAAGCATTTACGCGGCCATCCATGATATAGGCACGGATTTGCGCTTCTTTGTCGCAGTATTCAAAGGCAAAATCAATGCTATTGAGGGTATCTTGAGGAACAAACTCGGCCCAAGCTTCTTCTAGTTTAGCTTGGCGGGCGGCATCTTCCTTGACCAATTTTTCTAGGGCCTTAATTTTGGCCTTGGTGGTAGCGTCTAGGGTTGGATTATACTCTTTTTGCACCTCTGCAATTTTGCCGAGCATTTCTTCTCCAATGTTGCAGTAATCTAGGGTTCCGGCCATGGTATAGGCCTTAATTTGCGCATCTTTTTCGCAGTATTCGCCCATATATTTTAGGCTGGGGTCTACTTTTCCGCTGCTCGTAAATTGTCCCCAAGCTTTGTTGAGCACGGCCAAGTTTCCGTTATATTTCTTCACTTCGGCTTCCAACCAACCGATTTTCTCGGCCAAATCGGCGGGAATGTCATGGGTGTTTTCGGCTTCTAGTTCTTTAATTTTGGCCAACATTTCCGAGCCATTTTTACAAACATCTACCATAGCCCGCAGCATATAAGCTTTCATATTGGGAATGGTATAACAGCTATAAAGAGGAACTTCGGGTTCAAAACCAGGCGATACATCGCTATCCATATAGGTTTTCCAAGCCTTGTTGAGCTGTCCCAAAACCTTAAAATGGGCCTTAGAGCGCTTAATTTCGCCGGGTAGGCCTTCTACATCGGCAGCTTGCAAAGAGGTTTTGTCTACAATGCGCATGGCTTTGTTTTCAAACTGATTGAGGGCTTCTACCTCATTGCCTTCGCAATAATAGGCCATCGACATCATCTGATAATATTTGGCCAAGGTCCCTTTTTCACAAACTTTGCGGCCTTCTTCGGCGGCTTCTAGTTCGCCTCTAGAGACATCAAATTTTTGCAAATGGCGCTTCCAAAGTACATCTACTTTGTAGTAGGCTTTCATTTTTCCTTCCAAATCGGCCAAGCGCTGCGAAAAGCCGGGATATTTATCGTATTGCGATTTATCCATACTTTTGAGCTCTTTCAAATAGCTTTCTGCATCAATCAATTCGTCGGCACAAAAGCTAGAGTTGGCATACATCAAATGATATTTGGCATAATCGCCCACGCTAGATTTTGGCGGCTTGGGCAGTTCAGAAACAGAGGCCGTCAGAGGGTCTTTTAAGAAGGCCTGCCAGGTTTCTTCAAAGTTGATGAGCTGGGCCTGCGCGCCTATACTCCCCATCAACTGAAAAATAAGCAGCAAAAACGCTGACTGTAAGATGTTTTTCATTTTTATTGGTTTTAATGAAACAGATATATGAGTCTTTCTGTGGGTTTAATTTTTTTTGGGGCCCGCGGCCGGCTAGGCTTTGCCTAGGTCGGCCGCCGCTATGCTGCGGGGCTCGCAGGTCTGCTCGGCCCTTCGCAAAACTTCGCTAGCGCTCGTTTTGCTCGGTCTGGCCTTCGGCCACCCACTCCGCAGCGCTGGGCCAATAGGGCCTAAAGCTTTAACGAACTCTTAAAAATAGTATTTTAGCAAAGAGGAACAAAAGATTTTGAGCCTGCGCAAAAACTCGACCTAAAAGCAGGGGGGCAAAAAAAAACAGCCCCTAGGGGCTGTTTAGCTTAGCGGAGCGCTTTCCAGATACGCTCTAATTTTTTGGCCTTAAAGCCAGAAGATAAAATTTCGTTTTCTGCATTGAGCAAAACCAAAAAAGGCGGCTGTCCTTTTAGGGCAAAGGCTCGGCGAGCCGTGGCTTTATAATCTGTAGCATGCTGAAAAAAAGGCGTCTGCAATTGGTTGCTACTATCTTGCACATAGGTCCAAAATTCTTCTTTTTGGTGGGCAAAGGGAAAAATCGTAACAACTTGAATATCCTCTGGTGATTTGTCTTTTAAAAACTGCTCTACCTTGGCTAGGCCCTGCTGACAATGGCTACATTGGAAATGCCAAAAAAAAAGCAGATAGTACTTGGCCTTACGGCCCTCCTTATAGTCAAAGCGTTGCTCTTTATGGTCTTGTAATTGAAAGTCAGGGGCTGCCATTTGCCCAAAAAGAGGAGCGCTAAGCAGCAAGAAAAAGAAAATGCGCCAAATCATAAATTAGTATTTATCAATCATGTATAAATCTACTAGCGGTTCTTCATTGAGAAAAACATCGGCAATGAAAACGCCTTGGTCCTTTTTGCCAGAAAGAGAGACCACATAAAAGCTAATTTGGGCCGATTTTTCTTCGGGCATCAACTTAATGGCTTTATACTGAAAACGACCCACTGCATCTTGGTTGCCTAGGGTGGTGGTCCAAACGGCCCGACCATCTACTTTTACAATTAGTTGTTTGTCGCCAGCATTGGGGCGAGGCGCATAGGCAAAAACAAGGCTGTGCGGTTCAATGCTTTTTAGCTCCACATCTTGCCGAATGCTAGAGTTTTCGTCAATTTCGACAAAAGAGGTGCCGACAAAGTTATCGGCCAAGCCAAATTTCTTATAATCTGCTTCCGCTGATAAAATTTGGGCCTTAATGCCGGGGCTTCCATTGCTGAGCAGAATTTCCCAACCATCTAGGCTATTTCGGAATTGGCCATTGTTGATGAGGTTTTCTTTGTTTTGGGCAAAAAGTTGTAGGCTGAGGCTACAGAAGAGAAGTAAAACTAGGTTTTTCATTAGATGTTTTGCTTTCATAGTGTGTAATATAAAATGGGGGAGGGTCTTGCTTCTAATCCAAAAATGAAGCCTTTTAGACCCTCGCCGAGACTTTTTTTTATAAAAAGTTTAGGGAAGTAAAATGAGGATGAAAGCTGTTCTTCTAGAGGGGGTTATTTTTGTTTTTTCAGGATAGCTTTTTGGAGGGTGATACTATTGGCGGCAGTGACTTCAAAGCTCTCTTTGCCAATTTTAGCCGAGCTTTTTCGAACTTTATCTTTAGGGGCCATAATAATTTCTTTGTAGAGGGTATTTCCTTCTAGGCGGTCTACGGTAGTAATTTTACTATTGCCCACTTCAAACTGGCTATAGAAGCTATTGCCCATTAAAATCATGTCAATTAGAATTCCATCTTGTTCATCGAGGATATAATGCCCTTGGGCTTGGCTTTTATCTTCTATTAAGAGGTAGTCTTTGAGGACCGCTTTGGGGATGAGTTGGCTAGAGTCAAATTCGGTGGTCCAGCTCCAAACGCCAGGCTTTTTTGCTAAAACCTCATGTCGGCAAGGAATTTTGCCTCTTAGTTGGCCATTGACGTACCAATGCATTTCGCCTTCATAGCGGCCTTCCCAATCTTTAGGAAATTGGCTAAGGCTATCTTTTGGAGAGAGAGAGGTAGCACTGGCTTCAGGGGGCACATTAGGCAGCACTTTTTTTTCTTGTTCTTTGCTTTGGCAGGCCAAAAGGCCTAGGGCCAAAAATAGGAGGATACTTTTTTTCATAGGGGAAATAGGCGCTAAAGGGTTAAGGAAGTTGATCTAAAAAGGATAAATAATTATTGCTAGAAAGCATAGTGGGAGAGAGGGGGCAGTTATTATTGCTAGCTAGGGCTGCAGACCAGTCAAAGTCAGAATTAAATCGCCAAGCCCAGTCAAAATCATTTTGTCCTTCTACTCTTTGCAAAAAAGAGCGCATACTGTCAGGAGAGCTATCAATTTGGCAGAGCAGGGCTTCAAAGAGGGGTTCTAGTTGCTGCATTTCTTCTTTTTTGTAGCCTACGGTTTCTACTAGGGCCAAAAGTTGGGCGGGGGCATCGGGTTCGGCCCCAAGGGCAAGGTCCAATAAATAGCTAATAGAAAAGGCTTCTTGTAGTTGTTGGCTAATTATCCGTTGGTCAATACTGAGCATGGCATGGGCCAAAACGGCCTTTAGTTCTTCTTCATTGGCCAAAAAGCGAAGGAAGTCTGTAGAAAAATAAAGATAGCCGCCGGGGGCAACAAATAACTGCTCTTTTTCTGCTGCCTGAAAAATACGCAACTGCCAATTAAAGGTTTGGGCATGCTCAAACTGAGGCTGGGCCAAACAAAACAATAATTGACTATCTAAGTAATTATAGGCCTGGGGGTAGTCAGTGGGCCGTAGCAGCTCTACTTCGGGTAAACTATCCCAATGGGCTACAAATTGTGCATCTATAGCTTGTCCAATTCGACTATCATCAGTAGCTTGTAACTGATGCTCAATTTTGGGGGCTGGCTTTTGGCAGGCACTCCAACTAAAGAGGATAAAAAAAGCAAGCAGATATATTCTAAAGACTGACATTTATAAGTAGTTAAGCAGGCGTTAAAATGGGCCGCAAAATACAAAAAAAGGTGGCCATTTTATAATAGCTGTTTGTATCACTAAAGCGGACTAATTGTCTAAAAAAGGGGCTAGGTTACTTCGATCACTTTTTATTCTGCCCAAAAGTATTATCTTGCCCCCAAATAAAACCGTAGCGTTATTTTGAAGCAATTCGGATTATATTTACTCATCTGTACTTTGCTCTTGCCCCTTAGTCGGCCTTTGCAAGTATACCTTTCCTATAAGCTACAGCAAGAGCTTATAGCAGAGGAGTTTTGTGTAAATAGAAACATTCCCGATGAGTTTCCTATGTGCCAAGGTAAATGTTACTACAAAGAGCAGCTAAATAATTGGGCCGAAGATGCAGAAGAGCAGGAAGAAAAAGGATTAGATGCCCAAAAAGAGCTGCAAATAAACTTTTTATATGAGGAGCTGGATAGCAAGCCAGCAAGCTTAACAAATGTCCTCATTCGTATTCCCTTTATTTTAGAACCTGCCCATTTTCCAGCCTATTGTTTTTCTGAAAACCCTGGGCCAGGTCTCTCTGTTTTTCACCCTCCACTTCTAGGATAAATTCAATCCAGTATTTGAATTTTATGGTGTTCAACAAGCTAATAATCAGTTTGTTGGGCCTGTTTCTATTATCCTAATAAAGTGGAATCTCATGACTATTCACGCTATATATCAGCCCCAAGATGGGCCGCAACTTATTGATATGCAATTGATTCAGCCCAAAGCTGAATTGCAACTTCCTCTTCTTGAAGGAGGCTATAGTTTCTTTTATTTGTCGGCTGGCCAGCTTAAAATGGAGCTCAACCGTCGCCAAACAACCTTGAAAGCGGGCCAAGCGCTTTTGCTTCGCCCCGATCAAATTCTGCTTTCTGCAGAAGGAGAGGCCGCAGAAGGCTATCTGTTTTCTTTTTCGCCAGCTTTTTTCGAGCAACGCTACCACAACAATATTCTCAAGGCTTTTGCTTTTGTGCAAAAAGGCCTTTTGGCCCTAGTCGATTTGCCTCAGGATGCAATAAGCAAACTAAATGTTTTGCTGGCCTGTATGTATAATGACTACCAGCAAGAGCCGCAGCAATTGGCCGTATTGCGCTCTTATGCCAATATTATTTTCTTTGAATTGCAAGAGCGTTTTGCTCCCGAAAAAATGGCCCGCAATATTCAATTGGCCCGTCCTAACCGACAAGAAGAAAAAATGCTAGAGTTTGAGCAATTGGTAGAGGAGCATTTCCAGAGCTCTAGAGCCCCCTCTTTTTATGCGCAAAAGCTGTTCATTAGCACCAATTACCTCAATAAATTGTGCAAACGCGTTTTTGGCAAAACCTCTGGGGCGGTTATTCGCAAGAGAGTGCAACTAGAAGCCGAGCGCCTGCTTTGCCATAGCAACCTCACTATTGCCGAAATTTCTCAGCAGTTGGGCTTTGAAACGCCCTCTTATTTTATTACGTTTTTCCGTAAGAGCCAAGATTGTTCTCCAGAGCAATATCGCCAAGGCCTACAACAAGAGTTAGTTTCTGCCTAAGCCTCCTTTTAAGGCTAAAGAAAAGACCCAAAATCCTAGATTTTGGGTCTTTTCTTTTTTAGCGGGCCAGTCTTAAGGCTATAAGTGGCCAGCTTGCTTTTGGCCTGCTGCTTTAATTAAACTTTAAGAAAGCCAAGCCTCTTTTGTAGAAGGCTAGCGAATTATGTAATTTGTTGGGCGGCTAAGCGCTGGCTGTCTCGCTCTATTTGGCCGAAGGCCAAAATGGCAAAGGCCAAATGAAAGCCCTGCCACTTCTATCCTTTGATTTAATTTCCTGCTATTCTGCCTTATTTTTCTCAGCCATAGCTAGGGCTATGCCTTTAAAAAATGCCTTGACTAGCCTGAAATTTTTATCAAAGAATGGCCGAAGCGCAGGACTTCCATTTGGCCTAGCGATGCGAAAGGGGGCGGCGAAGCCGCAGACCGAGGAGCAGAGCGACGAAGGGCCGAGCGAATAGCGAGCCCTGAAGCGTAGCGCCGCAAGGCGAAGCCGCAGCGGAGGCCCCAAAAAAACCAACATCATCAGCAAATTACAGAAACTATGAGAACGCTTTACACCCTTCTTTTGGCCAGTATGGCTTTTGGACTTTTTGCCCAGCAGGGCCAACCTCAATCGGCTGCGGCCAGAGGGGCGGCCTTGGGGAATGCTTCGGTTGCTTTTACCGACATCAATGCCGCTTATAGCAACCAGGCGGGCCTTGCTTTTTTGGAAGAATTGAGCTTTTCTGCCTATGGCGAGCGGCGATTTTTGGCCGAGGGGCTCAACTCCTTTTTGTTTGCAGCGGCCTATCCCTTAGAAAATAATCAGGGGACCTTTGGGTTGACGCTAAACTACTTTGGCTTTTCGGCCTATAATGAGCAAAAAATTGGTTTGGCCTATGCCAGAAAGCTATCGGAGCGTTTTGCTTTGGGCGTACAATTAGATTATTTGGGGATAAGGATTCCGACTTATGGCTCGGCCAATAGTTTTACCTTTGAGTTGGGCTTGACGGCCAAAATTAGTGAAGAATTGACATTAGCAGCGCATGTATATAATCCAGTACATGCCAAATTGGGCCAATTGGACGAGCGTCTGCCGGCCCTTTTTAATTTGGGTTTGGCCTATCATCCCTCTGAAAAAGTGGGGATTTATGCGGCCCTAGAAAAAGACATTTACAATCAGCCTTTTGGGGCTAAGGCCGGTATTGAATATCAGGCGCATAAGATATTTAAGTTGCGGGCGGGCATGCAGCTCAGTGATTTGAGCCAGCTTTCTTTTGGTTTGGGCTTAGACCTAGACGAGCTACAAATTGATTTGGCCACGGCCTATCATCAAGTGCTTGGGTTTACGCCTTCTTTTGCCCTAAGTTATCGCTTGCAAAAAACTAAAAAAGCCGCCGAGGCCAAAACAGAAGAAGAATAAGATTGCCCATTTAATACCTTGTCCATTATGTTAAGACGATCATTATTGGGCCTTTTTATGGGCCTGACTGCCAGCCTTTGGGGGCAGGTAGATACCACAGACGCTCCTTTAGATGACAATAGCGCCACGCAAATCCAGATTGAAAACTTGGTGGATGATGCGGATGCGCAAGAATTTGATTTTGATACGGAATTTGAAAACCTCGAAATCTATCAACGCAACCCTTTAGACATCAATAAGGCGAGCCGGGAGGAGCTACAGGCCCTCAATTTACTGTCGGCCATTCAGATTCAGGCCTTGATTAACTACCGCAATCGCTTTGGCCAAATTTTTTCGCTCTATGAACTACAGGGCGTGCCCACTTTTGACCAAAGTAGCATTGCCAAGATTCTGCCCTTTGTCAGTCTAGAAGCTACTAAGGAAATGGAGGCTTTTAGCTTTAAACGGGCCTTTAAATATAAGCGACAGCAAGTCTTTATGCGCTATCAGCGAAATATAGAGGAGCAAGCTGGCTTTTTGCCTCAGGATGGGGAAGATCCCGACTTTTTGGGGAGCCCCGATAAACTTTATTTGCGCTATCGCCTGACCTACAAGGACCGTTTGAGTATGGGCCTGACTTTAGAAAAGGATGCAGGCGAAGAATGGCTGACGCCTTTTAGTCAGAAAAATCAGACGAAATTACCCGATTATTTTTCGGCCCATTTCTTTATCAAAGATTATAATAAATGGGTCAAAGCCATTGCCTTAGGCGATTATCAGGTCTATTTTGGGCAGGGGCTCACCAGTTGGAGTGGCTTTGGTACCCGAAAAGGGGCGGCTGTGCTCAACATTAAGCGCTTGTCCAATAAAATCCGCCCCTATAGCTCGGTCAATGAGGCTTTGTTTATGCGGGGCGGGGCGGCCACGATTGGCGGCAGCAAATGGGAGGCGACGGTCTTTGGCTCACACCGTTTTAGAGATGGCAATATCTCTTTGGTCCAAACCGATAGCCTAGATGATTCTTTTGAGGTTTTAGAGGTTTCTTCTTTGCAATTGAGTGGCCTGCACCGAACCGAAAACGAATTGGAGGACAAAAATAGCTTGCAGCAAATTACCACCGGGGCCAATATGACCTATAAGGCCAATACTTGGCGAATTGGCGCAAATGTAGTCTATAACCGCCTTAGCGACTCTTTGGTCCGCACGCCCCGCCTTTATCAAAAGTATGCCTTTAATGGGCAGTCGCTGCTCAATGCTAGCCTAGATTATAATCTGGCTTATAGAAACTTACAGTTTTTTGGCGAAACGGCGGTTAGTGATAATGGCGGTTTGGCAACTATCAACGGCCTGACGGCGGCCCTAGATGAAAAAGTGAGCATGGCCCTGATTTATCGGAATTATGCCAAAAACTACCAAACCCTAACGGGCAATGCCTTTGGCGAGTCTGCGGGAACCAATAACGAAAAGGGCCTATATATGGGCCTGAATGCCAACTTGGGCCGTGGCCTGAGCTTTAGCGGCTATTTTGACCTCTTCGTTTTTCCTTGGCTGCGCTCCAATATTGACGCGCCCTCCAAGGGACATGAGTATTTTGTTCGCCTAGATTATCAACCTGCTTACCGCTGGAACCTCTATTTTCAGTATCGCTTTGAGCAAAAAGAAGGCAACCGCTCTGATAATGCCACGCCTTACGATTATCTGATCAACAAAAAGCGGCAAAATGCCCGCATTCATTTTCGCTATCGCCTGAGCCGAGAGTGGGAAATCCGCAGCCGAGCCGAGCTATCCTTCTATGAGGACCATGAGTTCAGTAAGGGATTTATGATGTACCAAGACTTGGTTTGGTCGGCCCGTTTTGCCCCCCTCAAGGTCCAAACTCGATTTGCCATTTTTGCCACCGAGGATTATGACACCCGCATCTATGCCTACGAAAATGATGTGCTTTATGCCTTTTCGGTGCCCGCTTATTATGGCCGTGGCAGCCGATTCTACATCAATACGAGCTATAAATTTAATCGAAATCTAACGCTTTGGGTCCGCTATGCACAAACCTATTGGGCCGATCGCGATGAGATTAGCTCGGGCCAAAATCTAATTTTAGGCAATACTCGCTCAGAACTAAAAGTGCAGCTCCGCCTGAAGTTCTAAGCCATTTTGCCCCATTTTTTAAGCAGCAGTTCAGTTTGGGACTGCTGTTTTTTTTGGGGCCTCCCGCCTTCGGCGGGCGGGCCCTTTCAGGGCTCGCAGGTCTGCTCGGCCCTGCGGGCTCATTTCATTTCGCCCTAGGTCTGCCGCTAGGCGGCCCCCTTTCAGGCCCCTAGGCCGACGGGCCTTCGGCCCTTTTTACTGTAGGTTGGAACCTACAGCAAGAACGGTATTGCTTCGCAAACATCTATAAATGAGGGTGGAAACCCTCATAAAATTAACTTCTAGGCCATTCTTTGATAAAAACCTTAAGCTGTTTTTGCAAAATAGGTCTTGAGTAGCTGAAGTACGAAGAAATAAAAAAAGGCCCCTAAGGGCCTTTTTTTATTTCTTCTGATTGGGATAAACATGTCGTTCTGCATGATAAGAAGAGCGGACGAGAGGCCCACTTTCTACAAAGTCGAAGCCTTTTTCTAGGCCGACTTGCTCATATTCTGCAAAGAGGTCGGGATGGATATACTCGGCCACTTCGATATGCATTTTGGTGGGTTGCAGGTATTGGCCAATAGTGAGGACATCGCAGCCATGTTCGAGCAGGTCGTCCATGATTTTGAAGACATCTTCTTTGCTTTCGCCTAGGCCGACCATAATGCCGGTTTTGGTCCGTTTGCCATAGTCTTTGATGCGTTGGATTTGCTCCAAACTGCGTTTGTACTTTCCTTGGGGACGTACTTTGCGGTAGAGCGATTCTACGGTTTCCATATTATGAGAAACCACCTCTTGGCCGGCAGAAATCATGGTTTCTAGGGCCTCCCAATTGGCGCGCACATCGGGGATGAGGGTTTCGATGGTGGTTTGGGGCGATTGTTCTTTAATGGCCCTTACGGTTTGATGCCAAATAGCAGCGCCTCGGTCCTTGAGTTCATCTCGGTTGACGGAAGTGAGGACCGCATGTTTGACCTGCATGAGGCGGACGGCCTCGGCCACTCTTTGGGGTTCATCCTCGTCATATTCTGGTGGGCGGCCCGTGGCTACGGCACAGAAAGAACAAGAGCGGGTACAGACATTGCCCAAAATCATGAAGGTAGCGGTACCTTCACCCCAGCATTCGCCCATATTGGGGCAGTGGCCACTTTGGCAAATGGTATGCAGTTTATATTGGTCCACTAAATCACGGACCTTTCTATAATTCTCGCCGATGGGGAGTTTCACCCGAAGCCAATCTGGCTTTTTGCGGCGTTCTTTTTTAGATTCAACGATTGGAAGTTCGAACATACAGCAAGTTTTATTTTGAGAACAGCAGAAATTGGCTTCTGTTCGGTTAGCTGATGGAAAAGAATGGGGGCAAAATTACTGTTTTTTGCCCAAAAGCCGAGGAATTTGGTCCAATTAAGTTCAGTTGGGCTGCGCCGAAGGCGCAGTGCGGCGCAGCCGCAAATTGGCCTAGCGATGTGCAGGGGGGCGGCGTAGCCGCAGACCCAGGCGCTTTGCGCCGCAGGGCCGAGCGAATAGCGAGCCCCGGAACGACAACAAGCCCTTTAGGGCGCAGTTCGACGAGCGAAGGGAGTAACCGCCGCAGCTTTGCTGCGGAGGCCCCAAAACATTTGCGAGCCCCAGAACGACAACAAGCCCTTTAGGGGGGCTTCGACGACCGAAGGGAGTAACCGCCGCAGCGGAGGCCCCAAATTACCAGCGTTTACCTAGATAAAAGTGGATGAAAATATTGTCAAAAAGGCGTTCGTCGGGTTGTTCGAGCATAATGGGCATTTCTTGGAAAAAATAATCGGCGGAGAGGCCAATTTCTAGGGCTTTGGCGACCTCATCGCTGGGGCCAAAATCAAAGTAGAGGCTGCCTTGGAGGTAGAGGCCCGTACGGCCTTGGAGCTCGTCCCAGCCGAGAGAAGAGCTAGATGCGCCATTAATATCTAGGGGATCTAAAAACTTATAGCGATTATCTTCGGAATAGGGTTCGGAGCGGATAATCACGCCATCATTGCTCGTTCTGTAGATGAGGTCCAGATAATAGGGTTTGAGCAGACCGAGATTGAGGCCGGCGCTATAGCTCCAAGCGAGGGCAAGATTTTGCTTGCGGGTTCTGGGCGATAGGAAAAAGCGTTGGCCAGCGCCTAGGCGGAGGCTGTAAAGGCTATTTTGTTTACCAAAAGTGTATCGGCTTTGGCCGCTATTGCTGATAGAAATATTGTTATCATTGTCCATCACCCGCTCTTTGGGGTGCTTGATATAGGCAAATTGGGCCTGGCCTAAAAGGGCGCGTTTGGGCTGATAAAAATAGCTGTAGGTCCCGCCTAACATATAGCCTTGGCTGTGTAGGCCGCCCCCAACAACCACCTCATGTTGATGACTGGGGCTATTGTCATTTTGGGCAAAAGTAGAGAAAGCGCCAAGGAGGCAAAAAAGGTAGAGGATAAATTTCATAGGCGGTGGAGGTTTGAGGGGGCTAAATGTATTAAAAACGTAAAAATTAGCGCATTTGTTTCGCTTTTGCAGCCCTAGGCCTGAGGCTATAGCGGATAAACGAGCTTTTCTTGCTAGAGGACTGGCAAAGCTACTAATTTTCCTTAAATTTGGGTTTCGCAAAACTTTCAGCAAAAAGCATGTCTAAAGCCAAGAAAAAAAAGAAGTCGGGAGGACAAATCTCCATGAATTTTTATAAAGACGAGCGCTGGCCCAAAATGATTGGGTTATTTCTCATCTTTATATCACTTTATTTACTGATTGCCTTCACTTCTTATCTGTTTACCTGGAAACAAGATTGGGACAAAGCCTATTGGGCCATCCTGCTTCGTCCACAAGAGATGAGCAACTGGCTCGGGCGTTTGGGGGCGGTGCTTTCGCATAGCTTCTTTTATTGGGGCTTTGGGATTTCCTCCTATGTTTTTGTGGGCTTGTTTTATAAAACGGGCTACAATTTGGTGATGGGCGAGGGGATTCGTTCTATGCTCAAAATTTACCGTCGGGGCTTGGTCAGTATGGTTTGGACCAGCTGTTTGCTGCAATTTATTTTTCAGTCGGCTAGCTCTCAGTTTCCTTGGGGCGGAAGTTTTGGTGCCCTGATTATTGGCTCGCTCTCTTCTTTTGTCGGGACGGCCGGCATTGTGGGCATGTTGATTTTTATTGCCCTAATTATTTTGGTCTGGCTACGCAACCCCAACTTTCAGGAATGGACCCCGCAGTTTTTTATGTCGAGCTTGGCCCCAAAAACAGTGCTGCGCAGCCTAAGCAGAGTGTTCAATAATTTTCTTAAGGGAGAAAGCCCCTTTCAGGCCGAACAGCTGCCCAAAAATCAGCCTAAACCCAAAGATGTAAAGGCTGCAGGCGATAAAAACGAAAGCCTCAAAGAAAAAGAAGAACCCAAAACGCTTCGCCCCCGAACGCAAGAAGAGCGAGAAGCCGAATTGCCCAAGCATACCGAAGATCAACGCCTGCGGGCCGAGGGACTTGTGGTAGAAGAAGCCCAACCCGAAAAGAAAAGCAAGAGCAAAGAATTGGAAGAACGAGTGAAGGGCCTCACTGAAAACCAACTCGAACTCAACCTAGAGGCCAAAAAGAAAGAACAGGCCGAATCGGATGGAGAACTGGATGTAGAGCTTTTGTCTGATCAAGACAAATTGGCCCAAGATGTAGCCATCGCCGAGGAAAACTCCGACCATATTGAGCCCTATGATCCCACCCTAGAGCTGCCCCGATACGAAAGCCCCGTTTTGGATTTGCTAGAAAGCTATGAGGACCAAAAACCCGTTATCGATCGGGCCGAACTAGAGGCGAATAAGGACCAAATTATTGAGACCTTACTCAACTATAAAATCGAAATCGTTAAAATTAAGGCGACCATCGGGCCCACCGTCACCCTCTATGAAATTGTGCCCGCCCCAGGGGTGCGCATTTCTAAAATTAAGAACTTAGAGGATGATATTGCCCTGAGCTTGGCCGCTTTGGGGATTCGGATTATTGCCCCTATTCCTGGCCGTGGAACGATCGGTATTGAGGTGCCTAACCGCAATAAGCAGATTGTTTCTCTCAAAGAGGTCTTGGCCTCGCCCAAATTTAAAAATGCCAAAATGGACCTGCCCATTGCCTTGGGTAAATCCATCTCTAATGAGGTTTTTGTGGCCGATTTGGCCAAAATGCCTCACTTGCTGATCGCAGGGGCCACGGGCCAAGGTAAATCGGTGGGGATTAACACCATCATTGCCAGCCTGCTGTATAAAAAACATCCCTCGCAGCTCAAACTCATTCTGATTGACCCCAAAAAGGTAGAACTCTCTCCCTATAATGCCATCGCTGCGCACTTTTTGGGCTATCTGCCCGGCGAAGAAGAGGCCATTGTGACCGAAACTGCTCAGGTGATTCAAACCCTCTACTCCCTAACCGTAGAGATGGATGAACGCTATAATTTGCTCAAAAAAGCAAGGGTGCGTAACCTCAATGAGTATAACGCTAAGTTTGTGGCCCGCCGCCTCAATCCCGAAAAAGGCCACCGCTTTTTGCCCTTTATCGTTTTGGTCATTGATGAATTTGCCGACCTCATCATGACGGCGGGCAAAGAGGTCGAGCTGCCCATTGGCCGCCTCGCACAGCTGGCCCGAGCCGTGGGCATTCACCTGATTATTGCCACACAGCGCCCTTCAGTAAATATTATTACGGGGGTCATTAAAGCCAACTTTCCCGCCCGTTTGGCCTTTAAGGTGGCCTCAAAAATTGACTCCAGAACGATTCTGGACGCTGGCGGAGCCGAGCAACTCATCGGCCGAGGAGATATGCTGCTTTCTTCGGGCTCTACCTTGCTTCGCCTCCAATGTGCCTTTGTCGATACCCCCGAAGTGGAGCGAATTATTGACCATATTGCCGAGCAACCCGGCTATCCAGAACCCTATTATCTGCCCACTTATGGCGAGGAGGGCGGTAGCGGTGGCGATCAGCTTAGCCAGGTGCTGCACGATTTGGATGAGTATTTTGAGGATGCGGCTCGCTTGGTCGTCATCAATCAATCGGGCTCTACTTCCATGATCCAAAGACGCCTCAAATTGGGCTACAATCGCGCCGGCCGCATTATGGACCAACTAGAACATACTGGCATCGTGGGGCCCAACCAAGGCTCCAAAGCCCGAGATGTCCTCTTTATGGATGAAATCGAATTGGAGGAATACCTCAAACATCTCCGAGACCAAAAAAATAAGTTGAGCTTTAAATAAAGAAAAGCCCAGTACGCTAAGTATTGGGCTTTTTTATGCTGTTTTGGGGCCTCCGCTGCGGCTTCGCCTTGCGGCGCTACGTTTCAGGGCTCGCAGGTCTGCTCGGCCCTTCGTTTTTCGCTACGCTCAAAACTCGGTCGGGCCTGCGGCCCCCCTTTCACATCGCTAGGCCAAGGCGCTTCGCGCCTTTCTGGACCAACTTAGGCTTCCTGCTTTCTTCTTCTTTTGATCCAAAGAAAACCACCGCCCAATAAAAGAACTCCCGCAGCGCCTAGGCCATAAGCCCAAAAGGAAGAAGGACTGCTAATGGGCTGGCTATCGCCAATCAAAATATAAGGCGACCACAAAAAAGGATGCGAGGTCTCATGATTACCCGCCGCCAAAAACATGGTTTTGGCTTTTTGTAGGGCTTGGTCTTTGGGCATGCCCTGCTTGAGGTTGTAGTAAAAGTTTTCTACCAAAGCCGAGGTCGCTTGGTCATTTACCGACCAAAGAGTAGTGAAAATACTTTTGGCTCCAGCATAAGAAAAACTCCGAGCTAAAGAAATACTGCCCTCGCCTTCATTGAGCTCTCCCAGAGCTGTTTCGCAGGCAGAAAGGACCACCAAATTGGCTTTGAGCTGCATATTATAAATATCGCTCACATACAAAAACTCATTTTCTATGCTATCGGAAATTTCGGTAAAGGCCAAAAGCGAGAAATCTGGATCTTGGTCGTTGGCCATACCATGGGTGGCAAAGTGAATGATTTTATAGTCTTCGCCCAAGGCCTTAAACTTATCTTCAGTTGCTTCTTGGCCCATGAAAATATCGCCTTCTCCCCAAATTTCACGGACTCGTTCCACCTCTCTTTTATTATAAGTGAGTGGAGAAAGCGCAAAGCGTCGACCCCGCACAAAAGAAGCCGCTCCTTGCCCAAATTCGGGTGCAAAAGCCAAAAGCTCTTTGCTTGCCTTAGGGCCTTTGCGCTCTTTCATTTCCTGCCAGAGCGTGGCCGAGTAGTTGTAGCTAATGGCGTGTTTCTGGACCAAATAAGGGTGCGTCTGATAATTTGTGGGCTGATCTACTTCAGCGGTAATCATAGGCTCAAAGGGTAAGGTAGCCAAAGCGCCAGCGGGCACAATAATGAGTCGTTCGGGCAGTTCGCCTAGGGGCGCAATAAGGTCCTGATAAAAAGCCAACCCTTGCTCATAAAAAGCCTTTGCATCTGCTTTGTAGCTTTCCTCTGTTTTTTTACCTAGGCCCAAATAATGCCCATAAATGCTATTGCGGTAGCTTTTGATGCGTTTTCTTAGCCCGTTCCGGCTAATTTTATGGCGTTTTAGCTGGATTTGGTCCTTTTGGATACCAAAGCTATAAGTATATTCCTCCCCAACAAAAAACTCTAGCAGTCCTTGGTTTTGGGCCAAGGCCGCTTGGCAGCTCTTTAGGTCGCGGATAGGCAACTCATACTGCATTTGATAGTAGGCCGGATAATCTTCTTGCAACTCTTTTTGAAAGTTACTAAAGGCGGTTTCTTGGGCCAGCAGTTCTTTTTCTAAATTTTGGGCGGCTTGCTCTTTGCTTCGTCCCGCCTGTTTATACTGAAAAATATCCTGCTTGAGAGTAGTGATTTTTTGGCGGAAGCCCTCCTCTTTCTCCAGCAGTTGCAGGGGCAAGCCCGCTTCTTGTCTGGCTTTTGCTGCCTGAAAAGACTGTAAGAGCAAAAAGCTTTTGGCCCGCTCTGAGTAGTAAAAAGCCTTTTCTAGGTATTTAGGGTCTTCTTGGCCCAAAATGTAGCAGGCATTGAGCGCATATTTATAGTCTACTACTAAGAACGTAGACCAAGACATCTGCCCTCCAGATTCATTAATCTGTTTACGTATTTCATCTACTACAGCATCATAGACCTCCATAAGGGCCAAGCTTTTTAGCAAAAGGGCTTTGTCTTTTTCTTGGGCGTATTGCTCTTGGTAGAAGCCTATTTTTTTGGCCACAACAGAGGAAAGCAAATCGAGACGACTAACTTGATTTACCCAACTTTTGGAAATATTTTCTTCTACTTCTGCATCTTCTTTTAAGAGCATGCGGCCTGCCTTGTCTAGCAGCTGTTGGGTTTTTTCCCAATTTTTTTGATGTGCAGCTAATTTAGCAAGAGTAGTAAATAAGTTCTTTTTACTGAACTTGGTAAGTTGAGGAGACTCTATTAGTTGGTTAATCTCCTGTTCTATTTTTTGAGAGGAAAGAGCAGCATTCTGATTATGGCTACTAAAAAAAGCCGCCATAGTTAAATACTTATAGTATTGGTAAGGAGTTAGGCTACTTTTATCTATCTCTTTAAAAAACTTAAGCGCTTTTTTTATATAAGTTTTATCAGGTTTGTCTACATAGGCTAGCCTATAAAACTCCATAACTTTGAGCTTAGACATTATGCTATTTGCTTCATCCTGTCCATTTTCATAAAATGCAAGGGCTTTTTTTTCTGTTAGGGCCGCTTGAAGCATTCCCTTATAGTTAGTCGCTTGTTCATAAATAGCATTAGCTTTTTTGGTATAGAAGAAAGCTTGCAGGCGTTGATTACTTGCTTTTTGATCTAGGTTTTTAAGTTTAGGTTCTATAGCATTTAGTAATTGGAGGCTCTCCTTATAGCGTAAGGAGAGGGTTAAGTTATTGGCTAGCTCAATTTGAATACGATAAGTAATAGTCTCGTCTACTTTATTTTGTTTAGCAAGGGCTAAGCTTTTTGCCAATTTTTTATTGGCTCTTTGGTAAGCATTGACGCTATTGTAAACGACTCCTAGGTTAAAAAAATCTCGAAAGAGTTCGGGATCATTGGGGTTGGCTTTTTCTCTTAGTGCGAGGGCCGTTTCTAGAGCGGGAGTGGCATCAATCAAGTTATCTTCATAGTAGTAGGTATAGCCTAGGTACTTATGAAGTAGGGCCATGCCTTGGCCCTGCATACCGAGCATTTCTTGGCCTTCTTGAATGGCATTTTCTAGCAATTTTCGGCTATTGGCATAGCCTAAATCATTCATTTGGCCCTTAATCCATTCGGCTTGGGCTTGTAGATATTGATCGGCTTGGCCTTGGGCCTTAAATTTTTGGGCAGCTTGTTGGTAAAGGGCTTGGGCTGCGGCTGGGCTTTCAGCCGTTTGGGCCTGTTCTAAATACTCTTCGGCGGTTTGGGCCAGCAGAAGATGGGGCAAGAGAAAGGGGAGGAGGTAAAGGCTTTTTTTTAGCATAGTTAGGGGGAGTTTTTTGGGGTGTGGGGCCGCAGCAAGAAGCTTAGCTTTTGCTCTGCCGTTGAGCGGCCTAGCGCTGTGTAGGGGTGGCCCGCAGGGCCAGACCGAGCCGCCAGAGGCGGCGAAGGGCCGAGCAGACCTGCGAGCCCCGAAACATAGCGCCGACGAGCGCAGCGAGGCGGAGGCCCCAAAAAGTAAATAGAAAAACCTACTGCTTGATCCATTTTTGAACCTGCAGGCGATCATTTTGACGAGATTCGATCAGGTACATACCAGCGGGTAAGGCCGAGAGATCTAGGGTTTGGCTAGTTTGAAGCTCTAGTTGCTGCCAAACTTTGCCGTCTAGGCTCAGAATGCGAAGCGTGAGCGGACCATTTAGGCTTTGCAAGCGAATTTGGCCTTGGCTAGGGTTAGGAGAAAGCCAGAGCAGGCGCTCCTCTTCCTGGGCAGAATCATAGATGCGCTCTTGGCTCAAAACATAGTTGTCTGAGCAAGTTTGACGATCAATGGTATTGTACAGAATTTGGCGAGCGTCTTGGTAATTGAGGCGACCTCCAGAGCTAAGCTTTAGGCTATCATCCGATTGCAATTTTGTGGCGGCCAACAAGAGGGCATTGCGTACTGCACAAGCCGAAGCATCGGGAAACTCATCAAAAAGTTGGGCGGCTGCACGTGCTACCTGAGGAGCGGCAAAAGAGGTCCCTGACTGGCTTTGCATAGTCGTTTGACCGGGAACAAAGGCATCTAGCTGCCCATCGGCAGCCAAATCAATGTGCATAGCGCCATAATTGGAGTAGCTGGCCAAGAAATCGGGGTTGTTGGGGTTGAGAGAAGCCACGGCCAAAACATTGTCGTTAAAGCTTTCTTGAGGGTCCTCCTGCCAAGGCGAATTAGAGGGCCAGTGCTTTTGGTTGGCTGTATTATAGCCATCGTTTCCAGCAGAAGTGACCAAAAGCAAATGCTCTTTACTGCCTGCATATTTAATCGTGTTTTCTAGCAAAATACAAGGCTCTCCATAATAGCCCCAGCTTGCATTGACCACGCGGATGCGGGCGGTATCGCCAGACGGAAGAACATCGGCATAATCGCTGGCTTGGCGAAGCGCACAAGCGGCTTCAAACACAGAGCCTGCTCCTGTTCCATCAGTATACTTATAAGGCACAATGGCAATATCATCATTACTGCTGCTATTGGGCAGGATGTTGGGGCTAGAAAAACCACCTAAAACAGAGGCTACAGCGGTTCCATGTCCGTGGTCGTCATAAACATTGCCGTTGCGGTCTAGGTAGTTCCAACCCCAGCCATTATCTATTTCACAATCGTCATCATCATCGATGCCGTTGTTATCATTATCTTCAGTATTGACCCAGATGCGTTCTTGCAAAGAACTATTATTATAGTCAATACCCGCATCAATCATCCCAATTAGAACAGGATTATTGTTGGGGTGGCTGGGCGCAAAGTTGGGTGCAGCAGCACTGCCATTACCACCTGGACCGAGGAGTTGGTAATTGGGGTCGGCACTGAGGAGTTCTGCTTGGCCTCTACCCGTGTTTACAGTACCTCTTGTCCCTGTTCCTACAGTTTCCACCAAGGCCTGATTAGAGGTATCGCTAATTTCCCAAAGCTCAATAGAACCACAAACACAAGAATCAAGAAGGCTAACGCCTAGCTCTTCTCTAAGGGCCAGTTTTGTTTCTGCCGAAACGGTATCTTGAAATTGCACCAGCATTTGCTGGCAGTTAATAGGAGCGCCCAAGCTATCAAAACAGTTGCCCACAATTAGGCGTTTGGGCCGGCTAACAAAGCTCTTGAGCGGAAAAGAATCATGACGCACCTCGGCAAAGTATTTCCAGACAGAATGCGCCGCCGAATCCAGTGGTCCCACTCTCAAAATATGAGGATGATCAATATCTGGCCCAGCCAAAAAGCCTGTATCTGTGGCCGTAACAGGGAAAATGGTATTATCAAAACCCTGTGGCGTGCCATCAGAGGCTAAGCCGCCTAGGCTTTCTACAGTTAGCCCCTTCATTCTAAACCAACGAACAGTATTTACCCAATCGGGGTCAAAGCCTACATTGGTGGGCAAATAGACATATTTGCCAATGCCTCTCCGACGAACACCGCCCACTCCAGCACTATCAATACCCACTCCATAGGTAAAAGCAGCCAAGGTATCAAAAGGAAGACCCGCGCCAGCTCCACTATTCCAATAAGGCGGAATATAATGACTAACTGGGCCAGTAACTCCCGCAGGAAGGTTGTTGTATACTGTAAACTGTGGGGTATTTACCGCCCGAACTAAGGTAAAGAAGTCATCAAAGTGAAAGCGATTGCCATCTATACCAATGCGCTTCAAGTTGCTAAAGTTACGAGCATTGCCAGAGGTGGTTTGTAGCTTTCTAAAGTTACAATTAGATATGTCTAAGGTATTTAAAGGGGCGTTGACGTCCTGGGCCGTTAGAAAATCTTCTAAGGGAAAAACACCAACTAGTCCAGGATTGCCAGAAAGGTCCAAAACCTCCATAAATTCAGCGGTATTATCTGGAAAACTACTGAGCGGCCCATAAAATAAGTTGTTATTTAAGCGCAACTCCTCAATTTCTCGATACTTATCCAAGAAGTTGTTGTCCAAACGACAAAGAATAGTATTATGAGACAAATCTAGATACTCCAAGTGATTAACGCCATTCTGCAAAGGATAAACACTATCCAACTCATTATGCGAAAGGTTGATGTATATCGCAGTCGCTTGGTCAATCAGCTTATCCAAATTTGCCGTGCCATCAAAGTTGTTGTGCGAAAGGTCCAAATGAAGGTCGTAAGGCGTAAAGTTGGGCGTCGGGTCCGGAAAAGGATAAGTGGTTCCCATTACCGCATTCATCGCAGAACTGGCCTCCAAACGTCTCAAAGGACAGTTTTCTAGCAGCTCCTCAATATGAGCGCTTGTGGTCATCGCATTATTACTAATGTCAAGCAAATCCAAAGCGGTCGCATTGGAGGTATTGATAATGCCCGCAAAGGCATTGTCCTTGGCCTTTAAGACCTCCAAACTACTCATAGCCGAAGCCATATCTAGCTGCCCCTGAAATCCATTTCCACTAATATCTAATACTCTAAGGTTTTGAGAACCAGCTGGATAAAAGTAAAAGAAGGGGGCGGGCGTGCCAAAGGCATTGCGGCTGTATAGCTCTTCTAATCCCGATTGTCCCGAAAAATTGACACTATAAAAACTAGTATCATAGAATAACATATTATTACTAATATCAACTACTCTGAGTGCTTGCTGCCCTCCCTGAAACATAGGAACAGGAAAAGACCCTAACAAACCACAACTATCCAAGTAAATCTCTTCCAAAAAGAAAAAATCAGCTAAAGAATAGCTCGTGACAGGCATAGATAAAGGCAATCCACTTAAATCAATACGAATGACATTCCCTGAGGCATCCGTATCTACCCCATACCAATTAGAGGCGGGGTTGCTAGGCGTCCAAACTTCTGTGCTCGCCAAATTAGGCAGAGAATTCCAACTGTTAGCAATAGGTACGTTTTGGGCATCTAAGCCACCAAATTTTTGAGCAAATTCTAGTAGCTCTACAGAATCTATAGTACTAATTTGCGCTTGCCCCAAAAAAGGCAGCAACATAAAGAGAAGGATGAAGGGGTAGGGGTATTTCAACATAGTTTCAGTTAGTTTAGGGTAATTTTGGCAAATGCAAAAAGCGCAGTCACAAAAATAGGGCAGGATTAGCAGTTTAGCGCAATTTATTTTATTTAACGTAAGTCAATGCCTATTTATAAGTTACTCCTGCTATTATTTTATTTTCTATCTGATGAGGTTTGGGGCTGCCCCGGCCTTTGGCCGGGTCGGGCTGTGCCGCAGCTCGCTATTCGCTCGGCCCTGCGCCGCCTGCGGCGGCTAGGTCTGGCCTTCGGCCACTACTATCCATCCCTCAGCCGGCGGCTGCGCCGCCTCTAGATGTAAAATGGACCAAACAAAAAAAGCCCTTGGCAACTACTTGCCAAGGGCTTCGAGCTAAAAAGTAGTCACACTAATTATAGTTCCTTGCGTCCAGCTTCTACAATAGCCAAAAAGTCTTCGGCATCCAAAGAGGCACCGCCCACCAAAGCCCCATTGATGTTGGGCTGGGCAAAAAGGGCCGCCGCATTACTGGGCTTACAACTTCCACCATACAAAATAGTCGTTCTCTGGGCCAAGTCCTCAGAAAATTGTTTGGCCAAATAAGCCCGAATAAAAGCGTGCATTTCTTCGGCCTCTTCCGGACTAGCCGTCTGCCCCGTGCCAATGGCCCAAATCGGCTCATAGGCCAAAACAATCCGCTCCATCTGCTGGGCATCTAGCTGCCCCAAAACTTCCTGCAATTGCTGCTCTACAAAAGCTTGGGCTTGGCCCTCCTTCCGAACGGGCCAAGGTTCTCCAAAACAATAAATCGGCTGCAAACCCTGACGCAAAGCTTGCTTGACCTTATCCGTTAGCATCTTGCCATCTTCCGCAAAATCTCTTCTGCGCTCAGAATGGCCCAAAATCACATACTTAAGGCCCAAATCGGCCAACATAGGGGCCGAAATCTCTCCCGTATAGGCGCCCTCTTTCTGAACATGGCAGTTCTGTGCCCCAATTTGTACATCAAAACGATCTTTGGCCAAGGTTTGGGCCGTCTGCAAATGAATATAGGGCGGACAAATTACCATTTCTTTGCCCTCGGGCAATGGATCTAGGGTCGAAATAATCTGATTCAGTAACATGATCCCCGGAACATAAGATTTATTCATCTTCCAGTTGGCTACCACTAATGACTTAGCTTTCATTTTTATGGGCGGTTTTAAACTTGAATATCTATTTTATCTCCCAAATACTTGGGCGCTGTCCCCAAGATATATAAATCTACCCAAGCCCCCAAACGGGCCAAATATTCTCTGTAAATCACTTTTTTATTGGACCATTTCGGAAAGTCAGCATCATAAGCAATGGCATCTATACCACAGGCGCTAGCTATCCACAAAGCCCGAGGATTATGAAAGCCCTGAGAAATAATAGTAATCTTTTGCTGCTGAAAAATCTTTTTGGCCCGCACCACCGAGTCTAAGGTCCGCAAACCCGCAAAATCCATCGTAATGGCCGAGGCGGGCACCCCCAACTTAATGAGCTTGTCGCGCATATCTCTGGGCTCATTGTAGTTGTGGTTGCTGTTGTCGCCACTTACTAAAAAATGCTTAACCTTGCCCGCATGATAAAGCTCGGCAGCGGCTTTCATGCGCAAACTAAAAAAAGGATTTTCATAGCGGCCATTAACTGAGCGAGAGGTGCCCAAAACTAGGGCGACTTCTCGGGCCTCAATCTGCTCCACATCTTGGTAAGATTGCCCTTTGGCCCAGCTCAACATGGCATAATTGACCGAAAGGAGTAAAATAAGAGCCGTAGCAGAAAGCCCTAAAGCCAAATAGGCCATTTTTTTCCAATGCTTTAATATTCTCATAGTTGGTAAATTGGTGGTTCAAATAGGGGCTTGGGAAATGGGGCGGCGGCAAAGCCGCCTTGGCCGAAGGCCAAAATGGCCTAGCGCTGTGCAGGGGTGGCCGCAGGCCAGACCCAGCCGCCGAAGGCGGCGCAGGGCCGAGCAGACTTGCGAGCCCCGAAACATAGCGCCGCAGCTTTGCTGCGGAGGCCCCTAATGCTGCAGAATCAACTTTGCCGAAAACTGCTCGCTTTTTCGTCCTTTGGGCCAAAGATTGAGCAAATAAGTTCCTTGGGGAATGGCCGAAAAATCTAGTGGTAAGCTGCGGCCCAAAAGTGGCGCCTCGCCTTGGGCAACCTCTTGGCCCAATAAATTGAATAGGCGGTACTCTATTTCATCATAGCTATCGGGCAATAAAACAATGAGTTTTCCTTGGCTAGGGTTGGGCAAGATACTCAATTTGTAGGCATTATCTTCCATGATGGGGTAGACTAAATTTGGACGGACCAAGGCCAGCGCCCGCCAAAGGTCTAGGCGGCCCCAACCTGCACTAAAATTGGGCTGGGCATCCTGGGCCAAGCCCCCACAATCTTCGCCAGGCAAGGGCAAAGCCGACTGCCGCAAAATTTCTTCTATGCGCTCCACATCTCCCTTGAGCTCGGGGGCGGCAGAGAGCAAAAGGGCCACGGCCGCAGCCACATGAGGGCCCGCCATACTCGTTCCCGAAGAGCTGCTGTAGCCTTCATTGAGGACCGAAGAGCGGATATTGACCCCGGGGGCGGCAATATCGGGCTTGGGCTTATCATTGCTAGGGGTCAGCGATGGTCCGCGGCTACTAAAGCCTGCAATTTGGTCATCTATATTACTGGCAGCTACCACAAAAGATTCTCCAAAAATAGCGGCTGGATTTTGAATGCTACCGCAGCTAGGCCCCTCATTTCCAGCCGAAACCACCACCATAACTCCCGCCGCCTTGAGGTTAATTACCGCTTGGCGAAGTAGGGCAAAGTTATCGGGATGGCAGCCTTCTACGGGAGGGCAGCCCCAAGAATTATTGATTACATCAGGGGCTTTGCTAGGGTCTGCATCGCTACCGCTAAGGTTTGTAGGGGCCAAAAACCACTCAAAGCACTCCAAATAGCTGGCGGGGCTACCCCAGCCTCGGTCCATATTTCGGCAGCCGATCCATTGAGACTCTGGAGCAAGGCCAATAGTTTCGTTGGGGGCAAGGCCCGCCATGGTCCCCATGGTATGGGTACCGTGAGCATGGTCATCGCAGGGAGTTTGGGCATCAAAGCCACAGGGATTATCCGAAGTATTGTGCAAGGGGCTGGCCTCATGGATGGCATCATGCCAGTTATAATTATGGTCGTTTTGGGCCGTTCCTCTATATTGGCTATTGATGGCCGGATGCTCCCAATCGTAGCCTGTATCTTGGCCAGCCACCACTACGCCAGCGCCCTTAAAGCCCAAGGCCCAGAGAAGCTGCGCCCGTACTTGCTCGATGCCCCAATTGCTATAGCTTTTGCTGCCATGGGCTACTGGAAAACTCGCCTGCATATTGGGGTTGGGAAGAATGCGGGCAATATCGGCCCGTTGGGCCAACTGCTCCAAATCACTTGCTTTGGCCCAAACTCTTATTGCATTGACCACTAAAAAAGACTGATACTGAAGCTCTAAACCCTTTAATTGGGCCAAAATAGGCGCCTGTGCAGCCTGCGCATTTTGGAGTTGAGCAAAGACATAGCGGCCCTTGGCCAATTTGCCTTTTTTGGGCAAGTTCGGAAACTCAGCCTGCTGCTCCAACAATAAAAAACAATCAATTAAAGACTTTTGCTCCAGATCAATAATGGGCGAAATCTTTTGGGCCCAAAATAAATGAGGGAGGGCCAAAAATACAAGCAAGTAAATAATGCGCATAAATTATTTCGTTTAAATGAGGTCCGTAATAATGAGTTTGCTTAAAATACGTAGCCAAAAAGCAAAAAGTGGGTCGATCAAGAGATTAAGGCAGAAAAACATAGCGCTTTTGCTGTACCTCCCAAACTAAAGGCTGTTTTTGCTCCTCAAACAACTGATAAGCATCGGCCAAATTGGACCAAAAATCAAAGTAGGGGCTATCCTTATGCTTTTCTAAAGCAGCTGGCTCTAAGGCAAAGGGATAACAATGAACCTGCACCGAGGGTTGCCCCGCAGATAAAGCCGCCGCTACCGCCCCATAAATTTCCTCAATCGCCGCATCGGTCATGGCATAACAACCAATAGAAACACAGTCGCCATGTACCATCAAATAAGAACCCGTCCGCCGATGGGCCCGATCATAGGCATTCGGATACCCCAAATTGAAGGCTAAATGATATTTGCTCTTGGGGTTGAGCTGCGATTTTCGGACCTCATAAATGCCCTCTGGCGCCCGACCATCGCCCTCCTTGAATTTTGGCCCCAAGCCCTTTTTTCCATAATTACAAATAGGATATTTTTGTACTAAAATGTAGTAGGCCCCCTTCTCTTTTTGCATCCATAACTCTAGCCGCCGCTCCGCTTTGAAGATCCGAATCAAGACGGGATCCCCTAAATGCAGGCCCGCTTTTTCTAGCTGCTTGGTTAAGTTTCCTCTGGCCTCTATTTGCGCCAAATTAGACTGGCAAGAAAGCAAGAAGAAAAAAATGAATGGAAAAGATAAATGGCAAATATGGAATTTGGCCAACAAATTGGTGGTTGTTAAAAAGTAATGCAACATAAAAGTTTTATTTAAAGCAGCAGACAAATCACTAATAAATAAAGATAAACATCCATCGTTTTTCTACAAATGTTAATTCGGAACGGCTTGTTAACCAATTTGTTGGAGATGCAAAGGGAATAGCTTATCTTTGTGTCCCGTTCTATTTGTCCGCCTCAATAGAACTCTACAGAAGTAGTCTTTTTTTGCAAGTTTTGGTCGCTAAACAAAATAATATCGCTTTATAAACGTCCTGCTAGCTGATAAACGCTCTTTTTTATGAGTTCGACATACAAACATTTGAAAATGAAATCATTTTTCCCCCTTTTCCTAGTTTGCAGTCTCATCTTGGGTTTTTGGCCCAATACGACTACGGCCTGGGCTAGCCCCCAAGGCCCAGCAGAGGATTATCGTCCCCTCATTGATGATCATTTCTCTCATGTAGATTATCTCCCCCGATATCGTGAAAAAAACAAAAACTTTATCATCTCTAAGGTAGAGTACGGCGCCAAAGAGGTCGTCTTGCATTGTATTTATATTTCTACCCATAACGATATGCTGGAGTTTGTTGGCCACGACCTCCCTTATGCCTGGGCCCTAGAAACACCCAAACGGCCAGGTAGCCAACAAGAGGCTTTGCGCAAATTGGCCACGGTCAAAAATATTCGCCTCAATAATGAATTGCAATTAGCCGAGCTAGGCGCCGAACAACGCTTTCCCATGATGCCCCAAAAAGGCGATGTCCTTAGCTGTGAGTTACATGTAGAAAATTTGCCCTATTTCGTTAAGGTGGTCAACCTCACCGGAGGCCCCCAAGATGCCAATTTTAGAACGTATTTTGAGGTGAGTGACCTCATGCTAAAGTCGGCTACTAGCCCCACCCTAGGCAGCCAACAAGAAATGAAAACGAAGCTAGATAATTTCTATACAGCCTTTAGCTACGCAAAGTCTAAGGTCTATGAGTCAGAAGAACTGGTCCCCAAAGCCGAAAACCTAGGCGAACGCCCCAATATGCCCATTCAATCGGCCATGCAGCCCGTAGATTATATGCCCAATATGCTCAATACGGTAGAAGATTTAGAGTGCCAAAAACGAGTGATCCTCAAAAATGTCTATTTTCACGATAATAAAGCCCGCTTTTCTAGACGAGTACAGGCCATGAAAACCTTGGGTATTGTCCAAAATTATTTAGAACGATACCCCTCTGCTAAGGTGGTCTTGCACGGACATACCGATATTTTTGGCGATGCTTACAATAATCTCATCCTTTCTAAGGAACGAGTTTTGGCCGTCAAAAGAGCCTTAATCCAGAAAGGGGTGGATCGCAAAAGAATTATTACCCTACATCATGGCGGCTCTCAACCTTTGCCGCATCACGAAAATGGCGGGGCCGTTAACCGCCGGGTAGAGGCCGAAATTATTTGTGGCGAACAAGATGGTCCAAATTAAATGATGGTCCAGATTCAAAAAAATAGCCCTCAGGAGCGTTCTGCTGCTGGGGGCTTTCTTTATTCTTTTTTGGGGCCCGCGGCCGGCTAGCCTTCGGCTAGGTCGGCCGCCGCTATGCTGCGCCGCTCGCAGGTCTGCTCGGCCCTGCAGCCCTGCGGGCTTTGGTCTGGCCCTTTGGGCCACGGCTGCGCAGCGCTGGGCCAAATAAGGCCTGGCCGAGGAGCTAAGAGAGTTGCTGGGCCAATAGCTCCATATAATGTTCAATTTCCTGAAACTCTTGTAAAAAAACCTTGGCCTCCTGCCGTACTGTTTCCGCACTCAAGGGCTGGCGAACAGATAACTCAAAACGCTGGCCCTTATGAGATAGGCCCAAATAAGCCGTCTGGTCCACAAAAGCAAAATAAACGGGCCGCTCCCAACGAGCCGAAATATCGAGCAAAACCTGCTGTAAATCCAAACGCAATAACTTACGGCTCCCCTCAGGGCTGTCGCCATAAACGGCATAACGCTCCGAAAATTCGGGTAGGCCCTCAATTTCAATATGCTTTTGCTTAATCTGAAGCAGTGAAAGCGCATCGTTGACCCAAGAAAACCACTTAGAGTTTTGGGAGTTTTTGATCAATTGTGGAATCACTAAGGTAGACCCAATTTGGCTGCTGTTGGGCAGGCGAATACGGCCAAAAATTCCCTTAAATACAACAGAAATATTGACCTTTTTCTTGTTGCCACTGCGGTTTTCTGTCCGCCTTTTGGCCTCTATTTCTGAAAAATCGACCGGGAATTTACCAATTTGGCCCACAAACAAGTCTTCGCCTTTTAGGATATTGGGCGGCGGCTGAAACAAGCCCGCTCTGCGCAAATCATCTAGGGTTAAGCTATTTTTGGGCCGATACTCAAAATGAGGATGCTGGCCCAAAAGGGGCAACAAAAGCGCTTCTTTTACCTCGCCCCTCAGGCGGTCCAAACGATTGCGGCCCGCTCTAGAAAAGAGCACAATTGCCCCAATAAAAAAGATGAAAGCCGCCACCCCAGTAGGAATCGGAATTGCCTTGCTATCTAAATTGCTCAGTGCAATATAGGCAAAAAGCAAAGCGATAGCCAAGGGAATTAGGGCCAAGGACTTGAGCAAATAGTAGGGGATCAGCTTGCGCTTGCGCAGCTTTTCGGCCTTGGGAATCAGCTGTTCAATTTCTTGGATATGCGCATTGAGGTCAAACATAAAGAGGGAATTAGAGCAAAAAAAATGGTCCAGTAGGGCGGCGAAGCCGCCCTGGCCACAACAAGGCCTTTAGGCCGTCTTCGACGACCAAAGGGAGTAACCGATGTGTAGCAGGGCCGCCGAAGGCGGCAGACCAAGGCGGCGAAGCCGCCCTGGCCTAGCGATGTGCAGGGGTGGCCGTAGGCCAGACCGAGCCAGCTTGCTGGCGAAGGGCCGAGCGAATAGCGAGCCCCGAAACGTAGCGACGCAGCAAAGCTGCGGAGGCCCCAAAACAAAATACAAAAAAATTACTTTTGGCAATTTAAAAGTTGCTCTTGCACCTGATCGAGTTGTAGAAACTCCCCCTTATTGCCCCAAGAATTGCGCACATAATTGAGCACATTGGTAATTTCTACGGCGCTAAGGGCTTTATTTTCGGGCATTTCATTGTCAAATTCTTGTCCATTGACGAGAATAGGGCCATGCAGGCCGTAGCGGACCCAGCAGGCGGCGGCCGTACCGGCCTGCATCAGGGCATCGGCTTGGGCGAGGGGCGGAATCAGCTCTTCTAGGCCTTCGCCTTGGTCGCCATGGCAGTTGGCGCAATGTTTTTCGTAGAGCATGGCGCCATCGCCGTAGGCATTGGGTTGCTCGCAGGCAAAAAGGCCCAAAAGCAGGAAGAAAAAAAGGAAAATGGGACGCATAAGCGGCTTATTTTTCGGCCAAAAGGATGGCAATATCTTTAATGAGGTCCTCCATTTTTTCGGGATCTGTACCATCGTACATTCCCCGAATTCGGCGGTGGCGATCGACTAAGGCCACGGCCCCGCTATGGTCAAAACCACCGGGAGCGCCCTCATCGACCAAGGCCGCAATGAGATATTCTGGCGAGAGCTTATAGATGTCCTCATGTTTGCCCGTGAGCAAATGCCAGCTTTTAGCGTCAATATTAAACTTATCGGCATACCAAGCAAGGCGGCCAATAGTATCGTGTTTGACATCGATAGAGTGGGAGAGGAGCAAGAAATCATCTCGGTCTTTATACTCCTTGTACACCTTTTTGAGATTGGCCTTCACCTTGGGGCAGATCGTGGGGCAGGAGGTAAAGAAGAAATCGGCGACATAGACCTTGCCCTCTACGGTAGCCTGGGTAATATTTTCGCCTTCTTGATTGTAGAGGCTAAAATCTGGAATTTTATGTTCTGTAGAGTCATAGACCGTTTTACCATCAACGGTTTTTTCAGTCACTTCGGGCTGGCCCAAAACGGGTAGTTTTTTTTGTGGGCTAGAACTACAGGCGCCTAAGGTTGCTATGGCGAGCAGAAAGATGAAAAATTTAGTATTCATAGTAGGACAATCTTTATTTAATCTCTTCAAGGAAGCCTTTGGCGTTTTGCATACTGCTTTGCATCAGCCTAGTGACCTCTTCAATTTTTTCTTCTTCAGTTTGTAGATAGCTCCAAAGTTCTTTTTCTGAGCTTTGGGCATAAAAGTCCTCATTGAGGTGAGGATTTTTAAAGGCATTCATCCAGTCAAACATGGCCTCATGTCCTTTTTTGAGCTGGGCCAAAATGAGCAAAGCGTCCTTTTTTTGTTCTGCGGGCAGGCTATCTGCGGCAGATAATTTACGCAGCTTAAATTGATAAGCTTCTAGCTGCCCAATTTCGGGCATAATGCTGTCGTGTTTGGCCACAACAAGGGTATAGAGCGAATCTAATTGGGGAGAAAGGCCGCTTTGATTGCTGGGGGCAGCAGCGGGATTTTGGCAGGCTGCAAGTAGGAGCAAGCCAAGAAATAAAGCGTGGAATTTAGCCATTTTTTTGTTGATTTTTTAGCCATTTGAGTCCTTCTCGTTGAGAAAGACCTGATAGTTTAGCTTCATTTGTGTGAATAAAAGTAGTAACAGCTGGGCCGTTGGTTTTAGAGTACTCTCTGAGCGACCAACCGATTGCTTTTCGGATAAAAAAGTCGGTTTCGGGGGCTAGTTCTAGAATAATTTCTTGCAAGAGGGGCCAATCTGTTTTGTCTTTATAGCGAAGCTGAAAGAGCAGGGCCGTTCTTCGGAGCCAGAGGTCTTCTGATTGAACCCAGTTTTTCACCTCTGTTTTAAGGGTGGGAAAACGTTGCAAATAGGAGCCAATGAGTTTTGGACCAATATAATCGCAGCTATCCCACCAACTATTGCTTTGCAAGAGCTGCAGCAAAAAGGGCAGCAGCTCTGCATCTTCTGTTTTTTTCAAGGGCTTTTCTAAGAGCTCCATCGCCTGATAGTGCAACTCTCGATAATCCTGCGCCCAAAGTAATTGCACAAAATCAAATAAATCTTCTCCCTGAGGCAAGGGCCTTTTGGCCCAAAAAGCTTTTTGGGCCGTTTTCCGAATAGGGGCAGGCAGTCCCAAAAAGCTAAACCGATTCCGCATATAAGCCGACATAGGCGCAGCCTTCTCTTTAATAGCGGCTTGCTTAAAGTGGGCTTCTAAGGCTTTTAATAAAGCTATTTGAGTCTTTTTCAATAGTTTACAAAATTTTAATATGACTGCTTTTTGAAGAATTTTATTTTGAAAAATTTAAGACTTCGCAGTTTTTGAGTTAATTTTAATAAAGCAAGCAATACCCTTTTTTTTTAAACACTTTGCTAACCCCCACAGCATCGCTTCACTCCTAAACTTAATTTTTATGAAGAATAGTTATTTGATGTTGCTCCTCTTCTGCCTGTCTTCGGCAGCACTGCTAGCACAGCCTACCGAGGCCTACCTCTCCGAAGAGCATTACAAAAAATTAGATGGCAACTTAGAGCGCCTTTTTCATCTGCGTCAAGGTGTTTTTCGGCAAAAGAATAAAACCCCTAATGGCGAGCTAAAATCATGGTACGTGAATTCTGGCCAAGATAGTGTGATGCTGTATACCGTAGCCCTAGGGAATAAGTACCGAGATGGCTACTGGCTGCTGCATTATCAGTTTATGAGCAATTTGCCCGATATGCCAGTTTATACCGCCCTAGAACATATTACAGAAATTAACCGCGATAGTTTGCATGGGCAAATGTATAAACTTCCTGTAGAAGTTAAATTGAGCCAGCTCCTAAAAAAGCCCAAAAAAACCCTAGGCAAAATTAAATTAGATCTAGAAGAATTAGAGGCCCTAGATGAGGAAATTTTTTATTGGAAAAGGGACTATAACAGTTTTGAAGGACACTCTTTACCCTATTTCCAAAACCAAACAAAAAGAGAAGAGAAAAAATATACCGTAGACTACTACTATATCCACCTAGATGCCCTCTGCTTTATGGCTAAACCCGCCAATGCTAAGGTCAGTATAGAGCTGCTCAAAAAACATATCCCCAAGGTAGAAGGCTATAAAACCTTTTTGCTCCGTAGCCAACCCTACCAAACCGCCATTTTTGAAGACTATTTTAAAAAGCCTAAAAAACGCTAAGTATAGCCCCAAAAAACTATGGCCACCAAATTAGTTAATTGTTTATTGGCCTAAATGACCACAAATGAAAATTATTATCGGCTTTTTTTGATTAAATGCAAACAAAATGCTATTTTTAGGGTTGTGGAGATAGCGCTGGCAATAAGCGCTTTCCCATCAAAGAAGAGATAAGGTCCAAGGCCCTATCTCTTCTTTTGGGTTTAAGGAGAACCCTTAAACTATAGTAATTCTGAAAGTATAATCTATAAAAACATACAATCATGGCAGAACTTGTTGATAATAAACAAACAGAGGTGCTAAAAGGTGCGGAGTATTTGGTCCGCGATAGCCAAGCAAAAGAAACTTATATCCCCGAAGAAAGTAATGAGGAGCAGGAGATGATTCGCCAAATGGTGAAGGATTTCTGCGAAACGCATATCTACCCCAATTACGCCAAAATCGAAAAGCAAGAAAATAATATTGCTAAGGATCTTTTGGCCGTAGCGGGCGAGCAGGGCCTACTCAGCGCACATATTCCCGAAGAATATGGCGGAATGCCCATGGATAATAATACCAATACCATTATTACCGAAGAGGTGGGCCGCTCGGGCTCTTTCTCTGTAGCTGTAGCCGCTCATACAGGTATCGGTATGCTCCCCATCCTTTATTATGGTACCGAAGAACAAAAACAAAAGTACTTACCCGGCCTTTGCTCTGGCCAAATGGCAGCCTCTTATTGCCTTACCGAACCCGGCTCTGGCTCAGATGCCCTAGCCGCTAAAACAAAGGCGATCCGCTCTGAAGATGGAGAACATTTCTTTATTACCGGACAAAAAATGTGGATCACTAACGGCGGTTTTGCCGATGTGTTTATTGTCTTCGCTCAAGTAGATGGCGATAAGTTTACTGGCTTTTTGGTAGAACGTGGAGCCGAAGGCCTTAGCCTTGGCGCCGAGGAAGATAAACTCGGGATCAAAGGTTCTTCTACTCGCCAAGTGTTCTTCGAAAATGTAAAGGTGTCTAAGGATGCTGTTTTGGGAGAAATCGGAAAAGGCCACCTCATCGCCTTTAATGTACTCAATGTGGGTCGCTTTAAGTTGGGCGTAATGACTCTAGGCGCCGCTAAACGCAATGCCGACCTAGCCGTACAGTACGCTAACGAACGCCATCAATTTAAACAGCCAATTAGCAATTTTGGGGCTATCCAACATAAGTTGGCCCAACAAGCTACTCAGATTTATGCCGCAGAATCGGCGCTCTACCGTAGCTCTATGCTCCTCCAACAAAAGGCTAAGGCCCTTATGGAAGCAGGCAAAACTTTTGCCGAGGCCAAACTAATCGCCGCCGAAGAATATGCTGTAGAATGCGCTATGCTTAAGGTGATTGGCTCCGAAATGCTCGATTATGTAGTAGACGAAACGGTCCAAATCCATGGCGGAAATGGCTTCTCTGAAGAGTATTCTGCTGCCCGCGCTTACCGCGATGCTCGGATCAACCGCATCTTTGAAGGTACCAACGAAATTAACCGCTTGCTCACTTTCTCTATGACGATGCGTAGAGCTATGAAGGGCGCTATCGATATCACTGGACCCGCTTGGGAGGTGCAAAAGGAGTTGGCTAGCATGCCCAAAATCGAAAATCTCGACGGCCCCCTAGCTCAAGAAATCAAAACGGTTAAGCAGCTCAAGAAAATGGCCCTTATGGTGGCCGGTGGTGCCGCTAAATACCAACTTGATGGCAAATTGGACCTCAAAAATGAACAGGAAATCTGCATGAATATCGCCGACCTAATGATCGACGCTTTCGTGGCCGAGTCTTTCCTTCTCCGTGTCCAAAAATTAGCCGAACTCGGAAAAGATAATAGCAATCCCGAAAAAATGCTTAAGATTTTCCTTAACGATGCCCTCGATCGCGCCGCCAAAAATGCCAAAGATGCACTCTGCTCTTTCGCCGATGGCGATGCCCTCCGCATGATGCTCAATGGCGTGAAACGCTTTAGCAAAGGCGGACAATATAATGTCAAAAATCTAGGTCGTGAAGTCGCCAAAACTTTTATCGACGCTAATGAGTACTGCTTCTAATTAGCAGAATATCAATCAAATTCAAAAAGGTCTGCCTCCTCAGAGGTAGACCTTTTTTGTTTGGGCCTTGGGGCTGTCCTGTATCCGAATAAAGTTTTACCCTAGGCGAGTCAACTTCATGAGGGTTTCAACCCTCATTTATATATTATTGCGGAGCAATACCATTGTTGCTGTAGGTTTCAACCTACAGTGATTGTCATTCTCTAAGCCTTCAAGCGCTCCACCAAATCAATCCTCCGCCCAAACTTTACAACCCTCTGTGCAGTTCTGACAAATGTCTATCTGATCCCGACCCCTAAATAGCAATTCTCTAAATTCCTGATAGGCCTCCGACCACCAGATTTCCTCAAAACTTGCCGACTGCAATTGCCCCAACTCATGCTGCGCATCTTTGTCAAAACAACAAGGCAATACCCGACCATCCCAACTAATCACACAAGAGTGCCAAAGCTTCCAACAATGGTTCAATAACTCATTCTTAATGACATAACTGCCATCCGCCTGCTTGGCATAACGAGCATATTTATTTTGTGTGGGAATCAAGGGGTTGCCCTGCTTGTAATCATAGATCTGGGCGGTCTTCAATTTAACCTCATCCACCCCTATCTCTTCCGCCAAACGATAGATGTCCGGAATCTGATGCTCATTGGGCCGAACTACCAAAAACTGAAAGATCAAATAGGGGGTTTTGCTCTTCAGTTTCTTGCGCCACTTGACCATATTCCTGGCCCCCTGCAATACATTCTCTAATTTTCCACTCTTCCGATAGGCCGAGTAGGTCTCCTGATCACTGCCATCTATAGAGATAATCAAACGGTCCAAACCCGATTCTACGGTTTTCTTCGCATTGGCCTCATTCAAAAAATGTGCATTGGTAGAGGTGGCCGTATAAATGCCCTTCTGCTTGGCATAAGCGACCATCTCCAAAAAGTTGGGGTTGATGTAGGGCTCTCCCTGAAAGTAAAAGGTCAGGTAAAAGAGCTGCCCCCCCATTTGGTCCATCAAACTCCTGAAAAAATCAGCCTTGAGGTTGCCCGTTGGCCTAGAAAAGTTGCGCAACCCACTAGGGCATTCCGGACAACGAAGGTTGCAAGCCGTGGTCGGCTCTATGGCAATAGAAAAAGGCAAACCCCATTGCTTGGGCCGCCCCAATAAACGACTATAATAATAGGAGCTGTAGACTTTGACTAGATTCCAAAACCGTTTTGGCCCAATCCGACGCCCTAGGTTCCAGGCATCCTGCAATTTGGCTAGTTTAGACATAAGGAAGGTAACGTTCTTCTAATATATTACGATGATGACTCTCATGACCCAAGATGATGTAGGCCAAAGCCCGAACCGAACAAGTTTTGCCACTAGCAACTCCCCGCTTTAGCCAATCTTCTGCCCGAAGATGTAGGAAAAACCGCTGACTAAATTGTCGCAAACTCTGCCAATCCACTAAGAGCTCCGAAAGCTTGCGCTGCTCCAAATTAAGGGCCGCAACATAGGCGTCTTCATCAAATCCCGCCAAGGCCTGCCCATCGTTCCGAACAAAACGCAGGGCTCTATATAACATAATTTGCTCGGTATCTATGCAGTGCTGCACCAATTCTTTTATGCTCCATTTGCCCTCGGCATAGGCAAAGTTGCCCGCCTCTAATGGCAAATGTGCCAATAGCTCAAGGGTTTTGTCCATGTTTAACTGAAATTGCGGCAAGAGGGGCCTAGCCGGAACCAAGTTGATGTAGTTGGCATAAAAGGGCGCAAATTCTCCCGCTTCCGGACGTGCTACTGTTTGTTCCATTGACAATGAATTTTCTTTTCTTTAAATAGTTCTTCCCAAGCTGCTCGACTTTCATCGGTCTCCAAACTCAAAGGGTTGCCCTGCACATAAAGTTTTTTCAAATTGGGAAGGTCTTCTAGCCATTTTGGCAGCTGCTCCAACTGATTATCCCCTAAATGCAGTTCTTCCAAATCTTGCAGTTGCCCCAATGCCTCAGGCAGTTGGTCAAGCTCGTTTTGGTCCAAATATAAAATGCGCAAGGCCTGCAAATTAGCAATGCTAGCCGGCAAAAAGGCCAGCTCGTTCTCCGTCAAAAAGAGCTGCTCTAACTGCGGCTGATATTGCAAGTCTTCCAAAATAACTGGCAGGTCCATATAGCTCATCTTCCTCAGCCAAAGCCGCTTCAACCCCTTGGCCTGACGCATCTCCTTGGGCCAGTCTTGTAGCTCCTTTTCATACAAATAAAGAACCCGCAAGCTGTCAAATTGCTCTCCCGATAAGCCTGCTATATCCCGACAAGCCCAAGATGGCGGCTGCGCTTGCCCCATCGCAAACTGCCAAAACAAAAGAAAGCAAAACAAAAAATATAATCGCCTCATCAATATCGTTTTTTGTCAAAATAAAGCCGCTCAAGCATTGAGTTACTCTCAAAATACTGCTTTTCTAAAGATTTTAAAACCTTCTCTTCGGCTAAGTCCCTAGATGTTTCCCCTTTTCGCCAGCCTATGTCCCCTCCCCAGCCACATCATCTCCCCAGTTTTACTCTTTTTTTCTGCCTTTAGGAGGCTGTTTTGGGGCTGCCCCTGCGGCCTTCGGCCTTGGGTCGGGCCATTTCGCAGCTCGCTGTTCGCTCGGCCCTGCAGCGGCTGCGCCGCTTTGGTCTGCCGCCTTCGGCGGCCCTGCTACAGCCCCTCAGCCGGCGGCTTCGCCGCCTCTAGACGCAGAATAGCATCCTCCAAATAGAATATGCCGTTTTGCATCTGCAGAATAGCATCCTCCAAATGGAATATGCCGTTTTGCATCTGCAGAATAGCATCCTCCAAATGGAATATGCCGTTTTGCATCTGCAGAATAGCATCCTCCAAATGGAATATGCCATTTTGTAGCTGCAGAATAGCTTGCCGCAACTGTAAGCTGCCGTTTTGCATCTGCAGAATAGCTTGCCGCAACTGTAAGCTGCCGTTTTGCATCTGCAGAATAGCTTGCCGCAACTGTAATATGCCGTTTTGTAGCTGCAGAATAGCTTCTTCCAAATGGAATATGCCGTTTTGTAGCTGCAGAATAGCTTCTTCCAAATGGAATATGCCGTTTTGTAGCTGCAGAATAGGGCAAAAAGGTTTTGATGGGCTGTTTGATCTCTGTCAAATAGGACAAAAAGGTTTTGATGGGCTGTTTTGCATTTGCAGAATAGCTTAGCGCAACTGTAACATGCTGTAAGGCCCTGGGCTGAAGCCCAGGGTTATTGACTGAGCGAACTGACGGACTAAAGTCCTTGTTCGCTTTTCTACTTCTAAGGCTATTCACTAAAGAAGAAAATGAGCCCAAGCCCTAGCTGCAAAGAAGGGCTTTAGCCCGCTCTTTGCATAGCCCCACAACCATGGGCTTCAGCCCATGGCTATAAGCAGTTTTATCTCGACTACTATATATACTGTAAAATTTATAAGGGGGCTTACAAAATTTTAAACAGTCTCCCAAGACCCTAGGCTAAGGGTAGAGTCACTCCAAGGAGGGGTAGTGCTTCGGTCAATGGATGTTTTAGGGAATGGGGTTAGCGGCTGGCTATTAGGCAAATCCCCTCGAATGAGGGGAAGGCGATTTTTTAGATAGCCTAGGGCCTTGGCCCTAGGGTCCCTATGAGAATTATGGGGAATAAAAAACAAAAGCCAAACTGCCGCAGAAAAAAGCTAAAAGAAAAAAGACAGATGAGCGGCCACAACAAGCCCTTTAGGGCGTCTTCGACGACCAGAGGGAGTAACCGATGTGCCGCCATTGCCGAAGGCCAAACGGCCTAGCGATGCGAAAGGGGGCGGCGAAGCCGCAGACCAAGGCCGTCAGGCCGCAGGGCCGAGCAGACCTGCGAGCCCTGAAGCGTAGCGCCTGCCGAAGGCAGGAGGCCCCAAAACAAAAAAAAAGAGCCACCGAAAAACGGCAGCTCTATATCGTATAGATTCCAAAAGGGGAGGACCTATCCTAGGGCCTTATCCAAATCGGCCAAAAGGTCATCGGCATCTTCTACCCCAACAGAAAGGCGAATGATCGAGTCGGTCAAGCCCACTTTGAGGCGCTCTTCGCGGGGAATAGCCGCATGCGTCATGCTAGCAGGATGGCCAATGAGCGATTCTACGCCACCCAAAGACTCGGCACAAGTGAAATAATGTACCTTTTC
Organism: Saprospira grandis; assembly: GCF_027594745.1. Taxonomy (NCBI): domain Bacteria; kingdom Pseudomonadati; phylum Bacteroidota; class Saprospiria; order Saprospirales; family Saprospiraceae; genus Saprospira; species Saprospira grandis. The sequence goes on from NZ_CP110854.1 coordinate 3,051,039, forward strand.
GAGCACCTTAGCGGCAGCTTCTGCGGTATCCTCCTTAAGATTAAAGGAAAGCATAGCGCCAAAGCCGCGCATCTGCTTTTTGGCAGTTTCATGTCCCGCATGATGGGCCAAACCAGGATAATACACCTTATCTACCTTGGGGTGCTGCATCAAGAAGTCGGCAATTTTAGCGGCATTTTCGCTCGCTCTTTGCACCCGAAGATGTAGAGTTTTGATGCCACGAAGGACCAAGAAACAATCTTGGGGACCAGGAACAGCGCCCACAGAGTTTTGGATAAAGTAGAGCTTTTCGGCCAAGGCTTCATCCTTCACCACCAAAGCGCCCATCACCACATCAGAGTGGCCACCTAGGTATTTAGTCACCGAGTGCATGACGACATCAGCGCCGAGGTCCAAGGGATTTTGGAGGTAAGGCGTAGCAAAAGTGTTGTCTACACAAACCATAATGTTGTGCTTTTTGGCAACGGCACAAATGGCCTCAATATCAATAATATTGAGCATGGGGTTGGTGGGCGTTTCTACCCAGATGAGCTTAGTTTTTTCGGTAATATGGGCCTCGATTTCGGCGGTGCCCTGCATCCCTACAAACTGAAACTTGATGCCATAGCGGCTAAAGACCTTCGTAAAGAGGCGGTAAGATCCACCATAAAGGTCGTTGGTAGAAATCACCTCATCGCCTGGATCGAGCAGGTGCAAAAGGGCAGCTTCTGCGGCTAGGCCAGAGCCGAAAGTAAGGCCAAACTGTCCATTTTCTAGGGCAGCCAAGTTATCTTCTAGGGCTTTGCGGGTCGGGTTGAGCGTTCTAGAATACTCATAACCTTTATGTTGGCCCGGAGAGCTTTGGGCATAAGTAGAAGTCTGATAAATGGGCGTCATAATCGCTCCCGTTGCGGGATCGGGTTCAATACCTGCGTGAATGACTTTGGTTCCGAATTTCATAAAAATAAGTCGTTTAATTCGATTCTTAAATGAAGTTAGGGGAAGATACAAAAGTAGGGCTGTCTAGCCAAGTTCTAGGCCTTGATTAAGAGGAGACTTAGATTTTGCTATACATTTGGGCGGTAAAGCCGTTGCGCATACGGGGCTCTACATAAGTAGATTTGGGGGGCAGGGTCCCTCTGAGGTCCGAGATAGAAATGAGGTCTTCCATAGCCACGGGATAGAGGTTGAAGGCGGCCACGGCCGACTCTTCATCTACCTTTCGCTCTAGGGCCGCAGGGCCTTTCACGCCCCCTACATAACGGACCTCCACATCATTGCGGACATCCTCAATGCCCAAGATATCTTGTAAAATATAGCGATTGAAGAGGTGGGCATCTAGGCTATCGGCCACGCTGGTTTCATCGCCGGGGCTATATTCTTCCTTTAAAATGAGTTTGCGCCAACGGCCCTTAATATAGCAGCCCATTTCGCCACGGCGGAGTGGGCGGAAGGCCATGGGTTCTAGGCTGACCTCATAATATTTCTCTAGTTTTTGCAAAAACTCCTCTTCGCTAAGTCCTTTGAGCGACTTGAGAATGCGATTATAGTTATGGATTAGGATCTCGCTAGCGGGAAAATAGGCGGCCATAATATAGTGGTAAGGATTTTTGGCCTCCTTACTTTTATGTTGGGCATACAGCCGTTCGGCGGTGGTCATGCGGTGGTGCCCATCGCAGATATAGCTGCTTGGAATTTTATCTTTAAAGAGTTCTTGTAGCCGCTGCACATGCTCTTCTTCCTTGAGCAACCAGAATACATGTTGGTCGTCTTCAAAGGGAATTTTAAAGCTAGGGGGCATAGAAATCGTGATGCGGTTAATCAGGGCATCAATTTCTAGCACATTGGGGTAAGTGAGCAAAATGGGTTTAATCACACCATTGCGCTCCTCAAAAAGCTCCTGCATCCGGGCCTCTTTATCGGCCAGGGTAAACTCATGTCGTTTGATATGGCCCTGAATATAATCCTCTACATGGGTGCAGGCAATAATACCGGTATGGCTGCGGTTGTGTCGGATAATTCGATAAATCAGCAGGCTAGGCTCTTGGTCCATTTGGTAGTAGCCATCTCGGTAATAGAGGGGGAACTTGCGTTTGGCGGTACCAAAAAAGTCGTCAAAGGAAATAATGTCGTTGAGGTCGGGCAAAACTGGCCGAAAAGGGATAATGTTAGCCATAATAATGTTGTTTTCTGTTGTTTGTTAGTCGATATTTTGGGGCCTCCGCAGCGCTTCGCTTGCGGCGCTATGTTGCGGGGCTCGCAGGTCTGCTCGGCCCTGCGCCGCCTTCGGCGGCTGGGTCTGGCCTTCGGCCACCCCTCCACAGCGCTAGGCCATAAAAAAGGCCAGCTCCAAGGGGGGAGCTGGCCAAATATATTACAAACTTTTTGTAAAAAAGCAGTTTATTTTTTGGTATCAAATTCAGGGGCCTCGCCAAAGTCAAAAACAAGCGAAAAGCGAAGCGTATTATCTAGGGGATTGCGTTGGGCGGCTACGGCAGGCACTAGATAAGAGAAGTTGATATTAAAGATGTTATACTTCAGGCCAAGGCCTACCGTAAAGTACTTGCGGTTTCCTTTGGTCGAGTGCTCGTTATAGTGTCCGGCACGTACAGCAAACTGTTTGTTATACCAATACTCCATACCTACAGAGTACATCAGTTCTCTAAACTCTTCGCCGGCGCCAGCGGGGGCATCATTAAAAGAAGAGAAAATAGAGCTAGGCACAGACTGCTGTTTGTAGTCGGCGGTACCATCTCCTTGGCCCGCATCTCCATCGCTATCGTATGCTGGATTTTCGACTAGGTTGCCATTTTCGTCTTCGATGCTGCGGGGAATGGGCGTGGGGACCATCAATTTATTGATATCTAGGGCAAAAGTGATCGAGTTATGCTCATCAATATCATAGGTAAAGGCAGAGCCTAGGCCAATATTGGCGGGCAGATAATCGCGGTCGGCAGATTGGGTATAAGAGATCTTAGAGCCCAAGTTGGTCATGGCCAGACCAATACGTAAATTGGCTTCCTTATCATTGACCTTCATAGGTTTGTTGTAGGTAAAGGAAACATCGGCGGCAAAGGCGTGGGCGGGCGTTAGGGTTTCTCCGCCAGCGGCTACGCCTGTTCCTAAGCTAGAGTAAATATACTTAAGGTTAAGAGCGGCCGAAAAGTTTTGGCTCATTTTACGGGCATAGGCGCCAGTGAGTTCAAACTCTCTGGGGCTAACCGTTTGCAGGGCGTTTCCTTGATCGTCGGTATATTGGATTTCTCCTAGGGAGAAATAGCGGAGAGAGCCGCCTAGGGTTTGGCGGTCATCTAGGTGTTTATAGACCGAGACATAAGAGAGAAAAACGTCATTGAGGCCTAGGGCGCGAAGCCAAGGCGTATAATTCATAGATACTCCTACATCGCTGGGGGCCCAGGCGAGGTTAGAAGAATTGAAGTGCATAGAGTTGGGGTCGGCATCTAGGGCGATACCGGCATCGCCCATAGCACCAAAGCGAGCATCTGGGGTAATGCGCAAAAAGGGAACAGCAGTAATAATGGTATTCGAGCAGGGGCTGCCATCGGGTTGAACGAGTTGTCCATCTTTAAGGATACACTGCGCTTTAGCTTCGGGTAAACCCAAAAATATTCCTAGGCCTAGAACAAAACTAAAGGCCTGCAAGATTCTCTGTTGCATAAGAGGTTAGATTAAATTTAAGATGATAATAGTTGGGCTGCCACCTAAAGGTATTGGCCCCAAAGTAAAGCTGCTACATAGATGAGAATTAAGTTATAAGTTTTGAGGGCGGGGAGTCTTTTTATTTATTTTGTCTGAGGACAAGTTGTGCGTTTTTGTGTTTTGGCGCCTAAAAATAGGGCTAAATCTTTGAGTTTTGTTAAAAAAAATGGACAAACTTGGGCCTAAGCTACTTTAAACGCTATTTCTAGCGCTTGAGGACCAAGGCGCAGGCAGGCCCTAGGCCTGCCTGCTCGGCGCCCTAGGGCGCCTTTCACGGATGAGCGATGCGCCGCAGTGGCCGTCAGGCCAGACCCAGCCGCCAAAGGCGGCGCAGGGCCGAGCAGAGAGCGAGCTGCAGAGCGTAGCGACCCGCCCGCAGGGCGGGACAGCCCCAAAAAATTATTTTAATAGTACTAATTTTTGGAAGCTAGCCTCTTGTTTAATTTCTGTTTCATCCTCTACAGACAGGCTTTCGGCCCTCAGGCTGAGTTTATAGATATAGACGCCTCGGGCCAGTTGGTCGCCAAAGTCGTCGCGGCCATCCCAGTGGATGCCATCGATGCGGTAGCCGGTATTTTCGGCGGCGCTAATAGGTTGTTGGATTGTTTTGACCAATTTGCCAGAAACCGTATAGATTTGGACCATCACCTCTAGTTCTTGGCCGGGCAAATTATGTTCAAACATAAACTCGGTATGATCCGTAAAGGGGTTGGGATAATTGAGAATATTATTGAGGGCCATTTGGGCATTATCGGCCACCACAAACTCGGTTTCGCCTTGGCCCATATTATTATATACGTCCCAAGCCTTAACTTGGACCTGATGCAGGCCTTCGGGCAGATTATTTAGGGGGTATTCTATGCTCCCTTTGCGGAAATCGTCTTCTTCGGCCTGATAAAACTCATTGAGATTATAGCTATAAGTTTGTTCATCGATAGTATAGGTAAGGATGCCTGTGAGGTCGTGGCCGATGCCATTGCCTACGGTATTGATGCCGTTATCATCCTCTAATTGGACCAGCAAAAGCGGGTTGCGGTCAGTGATTCCGCCCTTGGCAAAATTGAGATCATTCATATAGACCTTAACTGTTGGGGGCTCGTTATCTTCGGCGGCATTGGGGTTGGTTCCGCCCACCACAATACCGTTGTAGTGGCCGCTAGCGTCTATGCTCTGGCCATCTTCGGCATAATAAGATATTTTGCCATAGCCCAGGCTGTAATTGATATCTCTAGGGACCATAAAAGAGAAGCTAAAGCGGCCATTTGTCACGCTTGCTCTTCCTTTAAAGATCACCTTCTTTTGGAGGATAAAGTTGCGGATTTGGCTATCGCTATCATTGGCTCTTGTTTTTGCGGTATCGGCTTTATCGAAGACGGTGGGGTAGAGGGTGCCGTTAAAATTGGAGAGTAATTGTCCGTTTTGGTCTTGCACTTCTCCTTCAATTTGGACCAACTGCAGGGCGCTGATACTATCGGCGCCGCTGGGGGCTTGTCCGTTGATGCTGGTGGTGGCTACTTGCATTTGGGGGTAGGCTAGGGTCATGGAGGGGTCGCCGAGGAGCACATATTTTCTAGAGTTAGATGCGCTAAGGATTCCGCTATTATTTTTGGCCCTTTGGAGGACTTCGCCTAGGGTGGGCATGCGGTTGCCAATGGGCGAAAAGAGTTGGTCAAAAGTATTGGCGGTAAGGTGTTGGTTAGCATCGGCGAGTACTACTCGGACCGTTGTGAGTAGGGCAATAGCGCCAGCATTGGGTTTGAGGATGAGCTGTTCGCCTGCACAAAGATTTTTGGGATCATCGAAGGGGGCGAAAGAGCAGGTGGCGGTAACAAAGAGGGGTAATTTATTGGGATTATTCATTTGTTGAATTTCGCTGAGGGTAAAGATTCGCTCTTGAGCGAGTCCGTCCCAGCCTCCATGGCCCAGATAATTGACCACCAATGTTCCTTTGAACAAATCTTGCAGGATAGCGGCATTAACATCGGGGTATCGGCTACCGCCAGAGGTACTTTGTTGCTGATAGGCATCCAAATAAATCTTATTGATATTATAGTTGGGGTGGTTAGCGGCTACAGTTTGGGCAATATTATCGGCATCATTGATATGGATATTATTATCCTGATCATCGGCCCAAAAGGTCAGGCGATTGCGCCAATCTTGCTGAGCGAGAGGTTGGCTATCATAATCTATAATTTTATCGACCATTGTTCTGGCCTCGCTTAGGCTAGCGGCGGGCAGTCTTCCCACGCCAATATCTAGGGCTTGGTTAGCATTGGGGTCGCCTTCGCCTAGGTCCAAAAGGGCAAAAAAGTCGTCGGAGGTGTAGGTGCGCAGCGGTTCTAGGGTGTTGGGGGTTTGGTAGCTAGGCACAAAATTGAGATGTTCTGTTCGTTTTTTGCTTAGGCCTTTGGGGTCGAAGCTCCCATCGCCAAAGAGGAGCAGATAGCGCAGGCTATCGTTTCCGCTAGAGCGTTCGTAGAGCATGCGGCAGAAATTGCGCAGGGCAGTGGCATCTTGTTGGCCAGAAGAAAACTCATTATAAATTTGGTTAATATCTACGGCTAGGCTAGTGATGTCGCTATGCTCTTGGCGGTGTTGGGCCAGGCGTTGGGCTTCGCTAGCAAAATCGGGATGATAAATAATGAGTAATTGTGGGGCTTGGGTAATATTATGTAAATTCTGATTATCTAGAGGGCCAAGAAGGCTAGGCGCGCCAATATTATCTGCCTGAAAGAGGACAAACTCTCGGAGGGTATCGGCTGGGGCGACAAAGCTGATATTGCTGCCTGTTTGGCTAAAGCTTTGGGCCTTAATATTGCCCCATTCTGTGAGGTCCCAAAGTTGGAGATTGGCGCCTGCATTTTCAATTTGATATTGGGCCTGATTGGCGCTAAGGCTGCGGCTATCTCTAAAAAAGAGGGGCGTATTTTCGTAGCGGAGATTGGCACGAGCTTGCAGGCTGATATAATCTAGCCAAGCTTCTGCCCCAGAGCTAGGGTGATTAAACTGATAATTGAGGCTAATACTTCCGTTGCTAGCGGGAACAAAACTAAAGCGTTGATTTAGTGTTTGGGCATAAAGTGCGTAGACATAGCTACTGACCGTGCCTAGGGTTCCGGTTTGTCGGCTTTGGTTGCCTTCAGAGATGATTAGGCTGCCACTACCTGTTCCGCTAATTAGGCGGGCCAAAAAGCTAGATTGAACGATAACCTCTTCATTGGGAAGGCGGTTGGGAATATCGAAACTAAAGTCTTGGTTTCGGCTAATTTGGAAGGGGTCGCCAAGCCAGAGGCGGCCACTAGGCGGCAGGGCGATCACATCCTCCATGAGTGCGATTTCATCGGTTTCATAGTGGGCTAGGGCATCATAGCTGCTGCTGCTATAATCTGGATTGCTGCCATTATTTCGGCTACTAATACGGCGGCCATTTGCGCTATTTATCTTAATAAAATAGCAGGCTTGATCGCTATAAATATTTTGTTGGTGTTGGTAGCGGTCTGTATTGCTTTGGTACTGCCAATTTCTGGGGCCTTTGGCATAAAAAAGCACAAAATCATTTTCATCAAATCGGCCATCTTGTTCGCCTTCCACCCAGATGGCTAATTCTTGGAGGTCGTCAATCATTTGGGCATGGCCAATAATTTCGGGAACCATTTGGCCACCATTGCCAAAGATTTGAATTTGCTGAGGGTTAATACTATTGGGGTCCCAGCCCATGGCGCTTAGGTCTTGGCGGCTAATTTTATAGAGGCCCGATTCGCTTACGGCCAGTTTATAAATTTGGCCACTAGCTAGGGCAGATTGTTGGACCGGGTGCAGAATAGATTTGCGGGCTAGGGGCGAGGGGCTAGGCGAGAGGCTAATTTTTAGCTCGGCTTGCACTAACTTCTCATACTGTCCGCTATTACTATTATAGCGAATAGGTAGAACTTTAATTTGGGCCAGAGGCTGGCCTCTTTCAAACAACTGTTCTGTTTGGATAGCTGCGGGCAGTTGGGGCCGCCAGTTGGCGGGCACGGCTAGGGGTTCATAAATGGCCCCTTGCAATTCGGCTTGAATTTGGCTTGTTTGTCGCAGGCGAAGGCTATAGGTCCAATAAGGCAGCATTTCGTTCTCATCATAGACGGCCCCTTCAAAATGGGGGTACTGTTGTTGTGGCGACAGCGCATCTGCAGATTTGAAGCTGGGGCTCCAATCTAGTTGTATTTGAACAGGGGTTAAGTTTTGCCCAAATAATGAACTCGCTAAGAGTAAAAAGAGGGGCAGAATAGAAAGAGAGGAGTTAGGCATGCTGGAAAAGTCTAGATGAATGTTAGATGAGAATGTACGCTTTTGTATTTTGGGCCGTTTCTTAAAGCAGCGAAGCTGCTTTGGCTTAGCGCTGTGAAGGGGTGGCCGAAGGCCAGACCGAGGCGGCAAAGCCGCCGATGGGCCGAGCAGACTTGCGAGCCCCGAAACATAGCGACCCGAGGCGACAAGAAGGCCCTTGGGCCGTTCTTGGCGACCGAAGGGAAAGCCCCAAAAAATCGAAAGATAGAAAAATAGCGTTTAGTTTGTAGACTAAACGACTCAATCAAAATAACGTCTTGACTTAAAAAAGTGTTGGCATGCTCAAGTTTTATCCTCTCCTTACTCTTTGTTTATTTCTCCTTAGTTGGGCTCCTTTGAGGGCGCAAGATCCTGTATTTAGCCAGTTTTATGCGGCTCCCTTGCAGCTCAATCCCGCTTTGACGGGTTTGGAAGATGCGCCCGTATTTCATTTGAATTATAGAAACCAATGGCCGAGTATTTCGCAGGCTTATGTGAGTTATGCGGCTTCTTATAGCCAGTTTTTTAGCAAGCAGAATAGTGGTTTTGGGGCCTCGGTTTTGGCCGATGTGGCGGGCAATGGCATTTATGCTAGCACGCAAATTGGCCTGCACTATACCTATTCACTCTATTTGGCCGAAAATAGCCGGCTGCGGATGGGCCTAGAGGGGCAGTTTATCAATAAGCGCCTAAATTGGGATGAACTGGTCTTTTTGGACCAGCTAGACCCCGCCACGGGTTCGGTAGATGGCTCGGGCAATACCAATGCGACCCAAGAAGCCCGAGGCGCCAATAATTTGAGCTATATGGATTTTGGGGCAGGGGTTTTGTATCAAATGCCTTACTTTTATGGAGGATTCTCGATTAAGCATATCAATGCCCCTAGCGAAAGCTATTTGTCGCTAAATGAAGTGGCGGCTACCCTGCCCATTCGTTATACCTTGCACTTTGGGGGGCAAATTCCACTTTCAACAGGAAAAAAAATCAGAAAAGCCGCCTATATCTCGCCCAGTATTTTATATAGCCAACAGCGTGATTTTAAGCAGCTAAACTTTGGCGCCCAAAGTCAATATGATATTTTTTTAGGGGGAATTTGGTTTAGACATACTTTTTCTAATGCCGATGCCGTTATTTTTATGCTTGGCGTTCAGCAAGGGCCAATTAAAATAGCTTATAGCTATGATTGGACGCTCTCCGGTCTTGCCAATGCCTCTGGAGGCGCCCATGAAGTCTCGCTGATTCTTAACCTAGCATCCGATAAAAAACGCATAGACTATAACGATTGTCTAAAAATGTTTAGGTAGTCTGCTTTTTTTTATAAATTTGTTTTCGCCTTTTGTTCAGAAAAAAAAACCTTGCTTAGCATGAAAAAACTATTGCTGCTTAGTTTGGCTGGCCTCTTACTAGCTACAACTGCTTGCAAACGCGAACAGCGCTCTCAGTCTACCGGCTGGGGATATAACTCGCAAGAATGGGGTGGTTTTGAAAAACTCCCTAACTATAAAGGCCAGATTACTGGACCTAATCTCGTTCTTATTGAAGGGGGTACCTTCAATATGGGACAAACCGAAGAAGATGTCATGAAAGACTACCGAGCTGCCCCTCGCCGTCAATCATTGGCTAGCTTCTATATGGATGAAACCGAGGTGACCAATATCGATTGGTTGGAATACCTCTACTACCTCCGTCGGGTGTACCCCTCTATGCCGCAAGTGCATTTGCAGGCCCTACCCGATACCCTAGCATGGCTAGACGAACTTTCTTATAATACGCCTTATGTAGAAAACTACTTGCGCCACCCCGCCTATGAGGATTATCCCGTAGTTGGTGTGACTTGGTTGCAAGCTAACGAATTCTGTAAATGGCGCTCGGACCGTGTGAATGAGATGTTGCTCATCGAACAAGGTAAAATTGATCCTACTTCTATTGAAGGACAACAAGGAGAAAATACCTTTAGCACGGGCTCTTACCTCTCTGGTATCTACCAAGCACAACCTGGCCCCAAACCTGCCGTGAATCCCGCTACTGGCGAGGAACGTGCCGTCCGCTTTGAAGATGGTATCATGCTTCCCGAATATCAGTTGCCCACCGAGGCACAATGGGAGTTTGCCGCCCTCGCACTCGTAGGTAACCAAAGTGCCGCCCGCGACGAAAATATCACTGACCGCCGTATCTACCCCTGGGACGGAACTACCGTTCGCTATCCTCAACATGGCCGCTACCAAGGAGCTATCGTAGCTAACTTTAAGCGTGGCCGTGGTGACTATATGGGTATGTCTGGCGCACTAAACGATAACGCAAGTATTACGGCGCCTGTCCGCTCTTATGTGCCTAACGATTTTGGCCTCTATAATATGGCCGGAAACGTAAACGAATGGGTGCGCGACGTTTACCGTCCCACTACTTCACTTACCCTAGAGGATAATAACGAGTTGAACAGTTTCCGTGGTAATGTCTTTACGCAGGTAGAACGCAATAGCAACGGTACTCCCGTTGGTGTAGATAGCATCGGCCGCCTAAAGTATAAGCCCCTAGACGATAATGAGATCAAAGATCGCCGCAACTTTACCAAGTCTAATGTAATTAACTACGGTGATGGCGATATCGAGTCTCGCCTCAATTATGGCGACTCTAAACTCAATAACGAAACTAAACATATGTACCAGTTTGGCAAACACTCTCTTATCTCTGATAAGGCCCGTGTTTACAAAGGAGGTTCTTGGGCCGATCGCGCCTACTGGCTCTCTCCCGGCCAACGCCGCTTCCTAGACGAAGATAAGGCTTCTGCTACTATCGGTTTCCGTTGCTCTATGCTCCGCGTGGGTTCTCCCTCTGGAAACCGCTTCAAAGGTGGAAACCAGATCAAAACGCGCAAAAAACGCACAAAACGTAAGTTCTAAGCTTTGCTGACTTACCCTAAGGTCCAATTCTTTTTAGAGTTGGACCTTTTTTATGTTTTGGGGCCTCCTGCCTGCGGCAGGCGCTACGTTGCGCAGCTCGCAGGTCTGCTCGGCCCTGCGGCCTAACGGCCTTGGTCTGCGGCTTCGCCGCACTGCTGCACATCGCTAGGCCATACAGCCTTCTTCTTCGCCTAAAAAAGATCGGCCCAAAGCATAACGGAAGAAGAAAAAGCAGCTCTATAGAACTGAGTTCTAAGGCAAATCTTGTATTTTTGAGCCGCCAAAATAATTTATTAGCCCCCTAAATTTTTTTTCCTATGATTGACTATCAAGCGCTGCTAACCAACCTCTTTAATATGGTAATGGAGTATGCGCCAAGGCTGATGCTAGCCCTTGCCTTACTCTATTTTGGCCTCAAAATTATTGGCCAAGGAATGAAGCTGATTAACAATCTGCTGAAAAAGAATGATTTTGATAAAGACCTCCGCCCCTTTATTATTAGCCTAGTTTCGGTGGCCCTCAAAATTCTGTTGGCTATTTCGGTGGTGGATATTGTAGGGGTAGAAACTACCTCTTTTGTGGCGGTCTTGGCCTCTATTGGTTTTGCCGTAGGTTTGGCCCTGCAAGGCAGCTTAAGCAATATTTCTAGTGGTATCCTCATCCTGATTTTTAAGCCCTTCCGCACCGGCGATATGGTCCGCGCTGGCGATTATATGGGCCGAGTAAAGGAAATTCAGATTTTTAATACCATCCTAGAAACCTTGGACCATCGCCGCATTGTCATCCCCAATAAATTACTTACCGATGAGGCCCTAGAAAATATTTCGGCCGCCGGAATTATCCGGGTTTCTGCCCCGGTGGGCATTAGCTATTCGGCAGATATTGACCAAGCCCGCCAAGTGGCCCGAGAAGTAATTGCCGGCTGCCCTTTTGCCGTTTCCGATAAAGCTTATCAACATCAAGTGAATGTTTTGGCCCTAGGCGCCTCTTCTGTAGATCTAGAGGTTTGGGTCTGGGCCAAAGCCGATGATTATTGGGAGACCCTATTTTATATGGAGGAATACCTCAAAAAAGCCTTTGATAAGGCCGGAATCGAAATTCCATTCTCTCAGATGGATGTAAACTTTAAGCCGACTTCAGAATATCGCTTGGCGGTAGATGTTGTGGTGCAGCAAAAAGGAGAAGAGCAAGAACATGAATAGTTTATACGAGAGGCTGCAGCTATATGGCCAAGATTTGCTCAATAGTATTCATCCCATTGATTTAGTGATCAATTTATTGTTGGTGACCTTGCTGAGCTGGCTGCTAGCGGCCATTTATGTCCGCTATGGCCGAGCCTTGTCTAATCGCAAGCGCTTTGCCGCCAATTTTATGCCCTTGGCCCTAACCACCATGCTCGTTATGCTGATTGTCAAATCTTCTTTGACCCTTTCTTTGGGCTTGGTGGGCGCGCTCTCTATTGTACGCTTTCGAGCAGCAATTAAGGAGCCCGAAGAGCTCAGCTATTTGTTTATCGTGATTGGCTTGGGCCTAGCGGCTGGGGCCAATCAGCCCTTTTTGGCCCTCATTTTATTTAGCTTTCTGAGTTTGGCCATTTTGGCCAATTACTGGATGCGGCCCGCCGCTTACTACCAAAAAGAAGGGGCCATTTATCTGGAGCTCCGCACCGATTTGGAAGAGCCCCTTTTGATTGAAGAAAGTTTGAAGAAAATATTGGGACCAAAATTGCAGCTTCGCCGAATGGATGCCCTAGGCGAGGGGATGGGCCTAGAACTCTCTTTTTCTTTGCCCGCCTGCGAAACCGCCCAACTACAAGCAGCCCAAAAAGCCCTACAGGCGCTTTCGGCCAATACGAGCTTTTTGGTGGTGGCCCAAACTGACCTCCCCCTTTAATGGACCTAGAGGCGCGAAGCGACTGGCCTAGCGATGTGTAGGGGTGGCCGCAGGCCAGACCGAAGCGCGCAGCGCTGAAGGGCCGAGCGAATAGCGAGCCCCGAAACGTAGCGCCGACGAGCATAGCGAGGCGGAGGCCCCAAAAAAATATAAAAGTACCTGAATGTCTTTAAAAGAGCAAACGGCTTGGCGATACGAGCGTAAGTATGTAGTTTTAGGGTATCGGCCAGCAGAGATAGAAATTTTGCTGCGGCAACTGCCTTTTGCTTGGCGAAAAGCGCATGCTCCTCGTTGGCTACACAATATTTATTTTGATAGCATAGATTGGCATTGTTATCGGGCCAATTTGGCGGGCAGCAGTCAGCGCTATAAGTATCGTTTGCGTTTTTATGGGCCTTGGCAAAATGCTTGGCAGCCAGCCCGTTTGGAGCTAAAGCAAAAAACAGGAGAATTGGGCCGAAAGCAAATTTGGGAGCTGCCTAAGTTGGATGTTAACTCGCCAAAAATGCAGTTAGCCGCTCTGCTCGACCATGCTCCGCATAAGGGCTATGCTTGGGCCCCAAAGGTCTATAATTGCTACTATCGGCAGTATTACTCGGCCCTAAATGGGCGTTTGCGCCTGACCCTAGACAGCCAACAAGCTGCAGCTGCCATTTGGCCCAGTTCCTATTGGCAGCCCAAGGGAGAAAAAGCGATGGACGGCCTAATTCTAGAGCTAAAATATGGTCCAGAAGAGGCCAATTTAGCAGAAGAGCTGGCCCAGCAAATCCCCTTTCGATTAAGCAAAAACTCAAAATATATACAGGCCGTGCAGCAATGCTACCGCTTTTAAAAATAAGTTATGGCAAAGAAAAAAAAGAGAATACCCAAGGAAGACCGCCTGATTGAACTAGAGGTGCAAAAGGCCGCCCAGGCCTATTTAGAGCATTATTACAAGACCCAAGAACGGCCCAAAGTGCTCTACTCTAATCTGGAAGAACGGACCAAACACAAATATGGCATGAAGCGAGCCGATGGGCTTTTGGCCTACCCCATGAGTAAAACCAAAGCCTATGTAGTGTCTATGGAGGCCAAATCGCATAAAACCTTAAAGGCCTTAAAACCGTATCGAATAGACAAGCTTTGGGTAAAAGATAGCCTTTGGCATGGTTTGCTCTTCACGATTTTGTCGGGCGTTATGTTTTTTGTTTGGCGAATGACCGATGAATCCTTCTGGATTCGATTTGTTATTCCTATGGTGGTCCTCCTTGGCGCCTCTGCTCTTTATGCCTATATTTTTAGAAATAGTCATAAATATCAGGAGATGAAAGTGATTCATCAGGTATTTCAATATCCCGCCAACGAACAATGGCTATCGCTATCTAATGACTCTTTTGAGATGATTGATCCTAAATTGCAAGATAATCTGATTAAGATTTGTAAGGCTAGGGGAGTAGGCGTTTTGATGGTTGATCCCAAAAAGAATGTGGCCATGGTGCATGGGCCAAAAAAACGCCCCAAGCGCTGGTTTGACGACTATTTACATTTCTATCATGCCGAAGAAGAGATCAGAAAGCAATTAGGATTGAAGATAAAGCAAAAAAAGTAAGTGCTTGTGACATGAGTAAAATGCCTAAAAATAAATTTACTTCAAAAAATAGAATAGAAAAGCGTACCTTATATAATAGGCTTCTTTGGCCCACTAAAAGTAAACTCATTCGCTTAATTTAGAACTACTTGCGCAAGAAATAGAATTCTACTTATACGATATATTTTTCAGATCTAAAAGTGTAGCTTTGCGGGAAGATCTGCTCTAACTTTCTACAAACAAGCAAATTATGCATTATCTTATATATTCATTTTGCACCATTCTTCTTTGTGCTAACTTCTCGGTCCTTCAGGCGCAAAGAGAAGTAAAGGAACAATGGCCCAATGGTCAGCTTAAGGCCAAAGGGCAGCTCAATGCCGACAATAAAAAGGTGGGCCGCTGGGAGTACTATTATGAAAATGGAAATAAAGAGGCCGAAGGTAGCTATAATGGCCGTGGAATTTCTAAAACTATTGAGGTCTGTAAAAAATCAAAACGCAGCGCCCTAGAAGAAGACTATAGCGCAAGAGAAGGCCAATGGACCTTTTTCTATGGCTCTGGAGATAAGAAGGCAAGCGTAAGCTATCAGGGCGGTTGCCCTAGCGGAAGGATGCAGCGATGGCACAAAAATGGCCAAAAAGCCGAAGAAGTAGAGTATGTCGATTGCCGCCCTATTGGCGCAAGAACGCTCTGGGATAAAGAAGGCCGCAAGTATTTTGAAACCCAATTGCTAGGCGAAGGCAAAACCATGGATGTAGAATGGTACGCCAATGGCCAAATGAAATCTCAAATTCCTTATCGCAATGGCGACCAATACGGCCGCGTTAAACGCTGGTACGCCAATGGCCAAAAAGAAGAGGATGTCATGATGAAGGAAACCCGAGTACACGGTAGCTACCGCTCTTGGTACCCCAATGGCTCGCCTCAACGACAGTTTTTCTCTATCAATAATGTAATGAGTGGAGAGTATAAGGAATGGAGCGAGTCCGGACAGTTGGTCCGCGAAATTGTAGAAATGCAAGACGAAAAAGCCATCTTGGTCAAAAGCTACTGGGATAATGGCCAACTCAAATATCAAGGGAAGTCCAATATGCCCAGCTCTCTGAGTATCCACCGCTGGTCGCAAACCCGTCATGGAAGCTGGATCTACTGGGATAAACAAGGCAATGTCATGAAAACCGAATACTATGATAATGGCCGCCTAAGAACTACAGAAATGCCCTAATTCCCTATGCAAGAAGATTTTAGCAGTATCCAAAAATGGCGCTTGCTCCTCGGCAAAGCAGCCGAAAACCCAGAAGATAAAACCGAGCTCTCCGCAGAGGCCAACGCAATGGACCAATGCCTAGGGGCACTCTATAACCAAAATGATGGACAGGCTGGCTTAGGCGATTCTTCGCCCCAGGTGAATCGCTGGCTGGGCGATATCCGAAAGTATTTTCCCGCCCCCCTGGTCCAAATTATGCAAAAAGATGCTTTCGACCGCCTCGGCCTAGAAGAAATGCTGCTAGAACCCGAATTGCTGGAGTCTCTAGAACCCAATGTAGAGCTACTCAGCACTTTGCTTTCGCTCAATAAGGTGATTCCCGAAAAAACAAGGGAAACCGCCCGCCTGCTGGTCCAAAAAGTAGTCGAAGAACTCAAAAGAAAACTCGAAAATCCCCTGCGCCAAGCCGTAAAAGGCGCCCTGAACCGCTCGGTCCGCAATCGCCGGCCCCGACATAAAGAAATCGATTGGCTAAGAACTATCCGCCTCAACCTTAAGCATTATCAACAGGATTATAAAACAGTAGTGCCCGAACGCCTTATCGGCTCTGGCAAAAAAGGCCAATCCCTTAAAGAAATTATTCTTTGTGTAGACCAAAGTGGCTCTATGGGCAGCTCGCTGGTCTATAGCTCCATTTTTGGGGCGGTGCTCGCCTCTCTGCCCGCTCTGCGCTCCCAAATGATTGTTTTTGATACCGAAGTAGTCGACCTTAGCGCCTATATGCAAGAACCCGTAGACCTCCTTTTTGGTACCCAATTGGGCGGCGGAACCGATATCAATAAGGCCCTGGCTTATGCCCAAAAGTCTATCCGATCTCCCCAAAATACAACCATAGTCCTCATTAGCGATCTCTATGAAGGCGGCGATAGCCAAGCCCTGCTCCAAAGGCTGGTCCAACTCAAAAAAACAGGCGTGCAGCTTATTTCGCTACTCGCCCTAAATGACCAAGGTGCCCCAATCTACGATCGAGATATGGCCCAAAAATTTGCCCAATTAGGTAGCCCAGCTTTTGCTTGCACTCCCCAACAGTTTCCTAGCCTGATTGCCGCAGCCCTAGAGAAAAAAGATATTCACCATTGGCTCAATCAAGAAGGAATTAGCCCCAAATAAGACTAATTATCGCGCTCCTCAAAGTTCTCCTTTTTGCGCTTATTGATCTTTAAGGACCAAAAATAGGCAATCAAAATCAATATGCAGAGGGTGGTCCCTCCATAAATGACAAATACAATCTGCATCCTTTATCCTAATTTTACAGCCGTTCCATAGGCCAATACCTCAGAAGCCCCCTGAGAAATAGTTGAACTCGTAAAACGTACATTCACTACAGCATCCGCCCCCAAATTTTCCGCATCCTGAATCATCCGCTGCAAGGCCTGCTCTCTAGCATCCGCCTGTAGCTTGGTGTACTCTTCTATCTCGCCTCCAACAATGTTCTTGAGGCCAGCAAAAAAATCACGACCCACATTCCGAGCCCTAACCGTACTGCCCCGAACCAAACCCAAAACTTCTTGGATCTCTCGGCCTGGCAGCCCTTCTGTATTCGATATAATCATATTGGAGGAGTTTAAGTTTCTCCCAAATTACAGTTTTCTATTTAGACTTTCTCTTTTTAAGCCCATTTTTTAGTGGGGCTGCCCCTCGCTACGCTCAGGTCGGGCTATCTCAGGGCTCGCTGCTCGCTCGGCCCTTCACAAAAATGCTGCGCATTTTTGCTCGGTCTGGCCCTGCGGGCCACCCTTGCCTATCCCTCAGCCGTTCTGGGCTTCGCCCAGTATAAAGGAACCCCAAACGCTAGAATTCGCCCGCCCGCCGCCAACTGAATCTTCCTTCGGTCCAAAAATTAAATGCCTGCGTCAATAAAATGCAACAATGTTGCATTTTATTGACGCACTTTGTTTATATTTGCAACATTGTTGCATATTTATAAAAGAGAAAAATGGCAGAACAGCAGTTGGGCGTAACTATTCTTAGTGGTTTCTTGGGCGCAGGAAAAACCACTTTGCTCAAGCATATTCTAGAAAATCAAGAGGGCCTAAAGGTAGCACTCATCGTTAATGATATGGCCGAGCTCAATATTGATGCTCGCCTCATTAAGCAAGGCCAAGCCCTTAGGCAGACAGAAGAAAAAATGATCGAATTGAGCAATGGCTGCATTTGCTGCACCCTCCGAGAAGATCTAATTATAGAAGCAACGGCCCTAGCCAAAACTGGCGATTTCGATTATCTTCTGATCGAAAGTACGGGCATTAGCGAGCCCGTTCCCCTGGCCCAAACCTTTAGCCTAGAAGGTATTGAGGGCAATGAAGAGCTGCGCTCCCTTTGTCGCCTAGATTGTATGGTGACAGTGGTAGACGCCAGCCGATTCCTTCAAGATTTTTCTAGCGCCGACAATATCGTCGATCGCCAACTCACCGATGACCTTAACGATACTCGTCCTATCGTTAATTTGCTTACCGAACAAATCGAGTTTGCCAATCTGATTCTACTCAATAAAACAGATTTGGTCACTCAAGAGGAAAAGGAGCAGTTGATCCACCTTTTGCGCAAGTTTAATGCTGGGGCCAAGATTATAGCTACGCAAGAGTCTAAGGTAGACCTTAAGGAGCTGATCAATACCCATAGTTTTGACTATGAAGAGGCCGCCCAATCTGCAGTTTGGATCCAAGAGCTGCAAGGGGAGCATCATCCAGAATCTGAGGAGTACGGCATTGGCTCTTTCGTTTTTAGAGATCCTCGGCCCTTTCATCCCGAACGCTTCTGGAACTGGCTCAGCCAAGAGTTTCCCCAAGATATTCTGCGCTCTAAAGGCATGTTTTGGATCGCTAGCCGTCCCAAACTGGCCCTGAACTGGTCGCAAGCAGGCGGTAGCTTAAGAGCCGATTTAGCTGGCTATTGGTGGGGCAGTTTTACGCAAGAAGAATTGGACCAACATCCCGTTTTTCAGGCCCATAAAGAAACACTGATGGCCCGCTGGACCCCTCCCTTTGATGACCGCCTCAATGAATTGGTTTTTATTGGTCTAGACCTAGATGTCCCTACTTATCGCAAGGAGCTGACGGCTTGCCTTTGTACCGAAGAAGAGATCCAAGCTTGGAAAGATGGCGAGTTTTATGCCACTGACCCCTTTCCAAGATTTTCATAGATAGTTTTTTGGTTTTTTGATTGTGCGCTTCTGCCCAAAAGAGGGGAGGGGCGCTTTTTTATGGCCCAATATAGGCAGCTTGCCTGCCTTGGCCGAAGGCCAAATGGCAAAGGCCAAATGAAAGCCCTGCCACTTCTATCCTTTGATTTAATTTCCTGCTATTCTGCGTTATTTTTCTCAGCCATAGCTAGGGCTATGCCTTTAAAAAATGCCTTGACTAGCCTGAAATTTTCATCAAAGAATGGCCGAAGCGCAGGACTTCCATTTGGCCCAGCGCTGCGCAGCGGTGGCCGAAGGCCAGACCCAGTTTTTTTGAGCGCAGCGAAAAAAAACGCAGGGCCGAGCGAACAGCGAGCCGCGAAGCCTAGCGGCGGCCGCCCGCCCTTTTGGGGCGGCCGCGGGCCCCCAAAAAAATCCCTTCACTAGAAAAGTAAAGGGATCTGTTTTATTTTTTAACGACAAATTTTAGCGAAATGCGCTCTCGCTTTAAGGCCTTTTTGCGCTTGGCATAATGCCAGTAGAAGGAGGCCGAAAAGGCCGCTACGAAAAGGCTAAACCCAAGGGTCATCGCCAACAATGCCGAGCTAGATAAATTGGCCTGCGCCCCAAAATAGAGGCCCGCCAACAATAGGCCCGCCAAGGGAAAAAGCCCCAGCATGGCCCAACGCAGCTGATGCCGGCCCTGCTGGTATTTTTCGATAGCCGTCTCTACTCCAGAGAAAAATGGATTATGCGATTGTAGCCGCAAACCCTCCTGGCAAAGGGCCAAGCTCCGTTCATAATCAGCTGGTTTATGCTCGGCCAAATAACGCAATTTATAGGCATCGGTTAGCAATAAATGACAAGCCAAATGATAGGGCTCAATGGCCTTGGCCGTCTCCAATTGCTCGATGGCTTTATCGTAGTTTTTTGCCTGATAATAGTTGCTGCCCAACTTAAAACGCTGCTCAAATTCTTGCGCTAAGGCCTTTTGTTCCTCCGCCGTCAAATTGAGTTCGCTCAGGGCAATGCGAAAGTCCTGCTCGCCAAAATGAGTTGGGCGAGCTTGTATTTGGAGTAGCTTCTCCAGGTATTTTTGCAGGACCTTCTCTTCCATCTGTATTATCCTTTAAACCAACGAATAAAGTCCATACCGTTGGCAAATAATAATAGGCTAATGAGCAAAATAAAGCCCACTACCTGCGCCTTTTCCATTACTTTTTGTGGAACTGGGCGGCGCATGATGATTTCTATCAACAAAAAGACGGCATGTCCGCCATCTAAAGCGGGAATAGGCAAAAGATTCATGAAGCCCAAAATGAGCGAAAGCACGGCGGTCATGTACCAGAAGCGCTCCCATTGCCATTCTGTTGGAAATAATTTGGCGATAGAGATAAAGCCACCCAAGCTTTCTGTGGCTTTCACATGACCACTGCCCGTAACCATTTGGCCCATCGCCTTGATGTTGGAGTAAAGGAAGTTCCAACCTTTTTGTAGCCCCAAGGGGAAGGCCGTCAAAGGCCCATGCTTAATGGTTTCAAATTCCATATAACGATCAGGACCAAAAGGAGCTACCCCCACTTTTCCGTCTTCATTAGGCTTCACTTTGAGCACAAGCGGCTTGTCTTCTCCCGAGCGAATAACCGTAATGCTTAGTTCCTGATCTTTCTGTCGCTGTACTTCCCGAACAAATTCATCAAAAAAGTGCACTTCCATCCCATTACAGGCAATAATAGAGTCTCCTTTTTCCATGCCTGCGGCCTTTGCCGTAGACTCCTTGCTGAAGTCTCCAGCCACCATAGGTACTCGGATTTCCATAAAGCCCGCCTTGTTTGAGGCCAGTTTGCCGGCAGTGCTATCGGGAATATTCAGCTCAATTTTAGCGCCTTCCCGCTCTACCTCCAAGGTCTTGGCCATATTGATGACAATCTCTTGCAAGACCACCCCAGAGGTAAAATAGTCGAGCTCTTTATTACCGACCTTCAAGATTTTATCGCCAGTTTTTAGGCCCATTTCTTGGCCCAATTCCATCACGGCCACCCCATAGCGAACATTTTCTGCGGGCAGCTTTTTCTCGCCATAAACCCAAAGCAACATCCCAAAAATGAAGAACCCTAGAATGAAATTGACCGTTACTCCGCCCAGCATCACAACCAAACGCTGCCAAGCTGGCTTAGAACGAAATTCCCACTCTTGTGGCGGCTGATTGAGCTGCTCGGTGTCCATGCTCTCGTCAATCATGCCCGCAATTTTTACATAGCCCCCTAAAGGCAGCCATCCCACACCCCATTCTGTTTCGCCTCGCTGCGTCTTGAAAAGCGCAAACCAAGGATCAAAAAAGAGATAGAACTTTTCTACACGCATGCCAAACCAACGAGCTGGCAAAAAATGGCCAAACTCATGTAAGGTGACCAAAATGGATAAACTAAGGATAAATTGTATTGCGACAATCAGATATTCCATATATGAAATGATAAAAGGTGGTGGAGCCAAAAGCTCCCTATTATAAGGTATGCGCCAAGGAATAAAAATTACTCATTTGGCTTTATTTCAGGTCAATTTAACTTCGCAAACTTACTAAAAGTTTGTCAGATTAGCCCTTGGCCCTGTTAAAAACTTCCAAAGGTGGAGACTTTGCCCCTTTTTTGCCTCCTCTTATCTATCCTGCATAGGGCCTAACTATTTGTTTATGAAGGGATATGCAGGCAATTTGGGGCCTCCGCCTCGCTGCGCTCGTCGGCGCTACGTTTCGCAGCTCGCTGTTCGCTCGGCCCTGCGGCGGCAAAGCCGCCTGGGTCTGGCCCTTTGGGCCACTGCTGCACATCGCTAGGCCTGCGGGCGCTTCGCGCCCTGCTAAACGCAAAGAGCAGCCGTCTTTGGCCCAAAAAAAGAGCCGCCTATAATAAATAGGCGGCTGTAGGCTTTAGCCCTTAAGGCAAAATATTGATCGCTAAGGGGGCGGCCCATTGCCGCTCTTCCTGCGTATAATAACGGAAAACAGAAGAGGCCGAGCTCTCATAGCTTCCTGGAATATCGGCTTTGAGCGCCAACTGAAAACTTCGCTCTTCTTGGGCCTGTAGTTGGTCCAAATGCAAAACCACAAAGTCTTCAAATAACTCAAAATGCTCAAAATGTCCCTGCTCTTGCAAGGCTTTTAGCTGCTTGAGCTGAGGCGACAAACCTGCGGGGATGCCAATCATGGCCATCACTACGGGCTGGTTTTGCTGCCCTTCTGCCTTCATTTGGACCTCTAGACTAGCCTGCTGTCCCATCCGAATATCGCTTTGCAAAAGACGGGTCTGCAAACGCAGTACAGAAGCCGCCGAGTTTTGAGGCAGGCTGGTATTATAAGCCAATTCCAACTCAAAGGGGAGGGCCTGCTTGCAACCCTCATAACGCAGTTCTATGTTTTGCTTGCCTGCGCTGAGGTAGGGCGTCAAATCGGGCAGAGTAATTTCCTTTTGGCCCGCTACAAACTCCTGACTAAAGAGCTTTTTCCCATCTTTATAGACCAATATACGGCCCGATTCTGCGGCCCGCTTATTCAGTTCGGTATAGGCCAAAATGGCTTTAAGGGCCAAAACAGTACCCTGCGTAGAGCCATAACCATAGTAGTTTTTGCAGTTGGGCAAAAAGTCAATGGCCTTAGTCACCTGAGCCGTCAAGCCATCATAGCGCATAAGGGCTATAGCCGTTAGGGCTGTCGTTTCGGCCAAAAGCGCCTGCCCAGTAGAGTTAACAACCGAACATTTTGCTCCCTTATAAGCACCATCCTTTTGTTGGGCCGCCCGCAAAAAGGGCAGCAGGCTCTTGCCTCGCTTGTCTTTGGCCGCCCAAAGGGCATTGGCCACCAAAGCGGTTAGATAAGGGTCTTCAGACTTTACTGCCTGCTTATAGCTAGCCGTAAGCTCTTTTTCGATTTCTTGGCCCAAACCAGCTTCTGCCAAAGCCCAAACAATATAGGCATCGGTGATTTCGGAAGTGGCCCAAGAGTGTAGGTGGTTGGGGTTTTTCTTCCAGCCCCCTTGGCCATTACGTCTAGATAGTAACCATTTTTGCGTGCGCGTGATCAAAGCGGGATCCACATCAAATACAGCTTGCATATCAATAAATTGCATCAAGCCATAGGCAGTTAGGGCCTCATGCCCAGGGTCCCGTCCCCACCAATCAAAACCTCCAGAGGGCGATTCATAGCCCGTCAAGCGGCCATAACCTACTTCTAGGTATTCTTTGGCTTGCGCTTCTAGGGCGGGGCGACTCTGATTGCTGCTTCTTAGGTAGTTGAGGGCCAAAAGGTTGGGGTAGTTGCTACTAGAGGTTTGCTCAAAGCAACCAGAAGGCATCCGCATCATGCTTGCAATGCCATCCATGACTTGGTCCAAACTATTGGGGTAAACTTTAAATTGCGCCCGAATACTTCCCGCTACTGGTTTTTCTAAGTGGAGCTGCATGCGGTTCTTTAGGGCCTGCCCCGCATAAACCGAACGGACCGGAAAGCCTTTGTCTAAGATGACAATATCTTGCTCCATGGCATCATTAAAGGCTTCGCCTTTTAGGGCAAGCACTAATTTGCCCGATTGGGCCTCTTGCCCAATTTTGACTGCCACAAATTTAGTGATGGCCTTTGCAGGGGCTAGCTCGATTATTGGCTCTAAGTCAGTAAGTAGGCTGATGCCCTCGGGAAGATCGAGGCTAAGCTGTACTTTTTGGAGCTGATCGCTGCGGTTGGCGATGCTAACCGGAATTTCTAAACGATCTTGCTTGAGGACCTGAGCCGGGAGCTTGGCCGATACGCTCAATGGGGTTTGTACAAAGAAGCGACTGTCTTGGCGACCTACACCGCCTGTTTGTCCACAACCCTCTACCACCACTTTAAATTGAGTGATGGCATCGCTACAGTAAAAGCTTAGTTTGGCCCGCCCATTCTTTAGCTGAATTAAGGGCGCCCAATACAAGGTTTTTCTAAAGTCGGTCCGCTTTTCAGGCATGGCCTGCTCTGCGGTATAAGCAGGGGCATAGAAAGTCCTGGCCCGATCAATTTGCATAATAACAGTACGTAGTTGCTCTTTCTGTCTTTCTTCTTCTCGTCTAGGCATGGGCTTGGGCATAGGTCTGCGTTTGCCCATAAGAGCATCGTCTTCTGCTATATCTTTGCGAGCTTCTACTTCTTCTGGGAGGGCTTTTTCTTCTACTTTGTTCCCTATCTCAAATAGTAAAGCAGGGGGGGGCGGAGGAGGAGGGGGCGGAGGGGGAGGAACGCCTACGCCTCCAAGCATTCCCATTCTATCCTCTTCGAGCTCCAAGACGGCATCATCAAACTGAGGAGCTTCTAGTTGTCTTACTTGGGCCCGCTTGCTTCTACGAGCTAGCTGTAGTTGAGCAATGGCTCTTTCCTTTTTGCGCTCTACCACCGCCTTTTTGCTAAACTGAAAGTTGGCCCTACGGTTTTCTCCCTTTCCTTGGAGCTGAACCCGCTTTGTGGGCAGCGAGATCTGCCCCTGAACAAGGCGGGCTTCGCTTACTTCTTCCGAAATACTGATTTGATATTCTCCTTTCTTATTGATCTTGGCCTCGCCTAGGTAGCGCCCCCGACCATAAAACTGTAGTTTTCCTTTTTTAAAGTGACGATCAGGCTTTTCTTCCTGTTGTACTTTTCCCGATAGCTTAATTTGGCGATAGTAGACAATATTGCTCTGTTGGCCATAAACCGAAAAGCTAACGACTTGGTCCAAAAAGCCCTGATTACTCAATTTTGCTTGTACGGCTCCCTGATAGTTGGGCCAAAAGATGTTGTATTCTCCTGCTTCATTGGTGCTAAAACTTTTTCCCCCTAGCTGAAGCTCAACATTGGGGATACCTTGCCCTTGGGCATCTACCACTTTGCCCAAAAAGCGAGCTTTTTCTGCCTGATGGGCATAGTTGGGGGCTTGTTCTAACTGTTTCCAGTCAAAGTTGCGCCAACCTTGGGTAAGCAGTAGCTGGTCCAAAGCAGTAGGGCGATGAATATGGGGTTTTTCTCTTTCTAGGTCATCCGCCTCATCAAAGTAAAAGTTGGGCGAAGCAATCTTGCCTTTGAGCTGGCTGCTCAATAGGAGGCTGGCCAAAATATGCGGCTCTTCATCATCGGCAAAGCTGAGCAAACTTTCATCGACTACCGATAAGGCAAATTGGCCATTAACGGCCTTGCCTAAATGGTCCGTTACCCGAATGTCTAGTTCTACCTGCTCTCTAGGGAGATATTTCTCTTTGGGCGTCTGTATCTGAATTTGCAAACGCTTCTCGGCATTGGCAAAGACCAAACGCTCGGCTATGGGCTGCATTTCTGCATCAAATAGGGTGAGCTGTACTAGGCCCATAGGTAAGTCCGCTATGGGAATTTGCAAAGGGCTAGCTCCTACGGCCAATTTTAGGTCCTTACTATAATAAGGTTGTTGCTGTTGGTGAAGGACCAAAAAAGCAGCCTGCTCTTTGCTGCTCAAGATATCGAGGTCTAGAAACTGACTGCTCTGACTCCGCAAACGCAAACCTAGGCTTTTGCTGCTTTCTACTTGCGGTAGGGCAAAACTATCCTTTTTTACTTTGGGACTGAGTACTTTGGCATAATAGCGCTCTCCAGCTTTGGGCTGAAATAACAAACTGCCCATGCCCGCATGATAGCTGCTAAAGTCTTGTAGGTATTGGCCCTGACTATTAAAGATTTGTCCCGAAACCTTGACGGCCTGCCCCTTTTCATCTATAGCCTTAAAGGCCAAGGTCTACCGAAAGTTGGGCAATAGATCTCCCCCTTCTGCAAAAAACTGCAAATCTACCTTGCCCATTTGTAGGGGAATGGGCCGAGCAATGGCTTCTTGCTGTCCCTCAAAGGGAAAAAAGATGTTGATGAGGGCTTGCTGTGTAGATTCCTCTTTGGGAAGCTGAGCCTGCACCAAAGCCTGGCCCATTCCATTCGTTTTTCCTTGGCCTTCTTTTACTTTTCTACCATTTACAATCAAATGATAGCTAAATGCCTGATTGGCCAAAGGTTGCTTGTTGAGTTGCTGTAACTGAAGCTCGGCATTGACCTGCTGGCCTAAGGCATAGGATTTCTCCTGAAAGCGAAGCCGCATATTTAAACGAGGGAGTACCGGCTTTTGGACCTGAATCTCTCGCTCATAAAATTGCTGACTGTTCTTTTGCCATTGAGTGTAGGCTTTTAGCTTGTAGTAACCTCCAGAAAGGCTAGCAGGCAACTGAAAATCGCCAGCAGTTTGCCCATTTTCTAGAGTGTAGCGCTTTTTATCTAAAACCTGCCCTTTGCCATTGAGTAATTCTACATACACAATCTCTGAAATTGTAGAGGGAGAGAGGTCGGCAGGATCACGCAAATAGACCGAAAACCAAAGGTCTTCGCCTGGCTGGTAAATAGGCCGATCGCATTGTAAATAAACCAATTCTTGGCCCCGCTGCTCTTGCTGCTGCTCCATTTTAGTTTGTAGCTGCTTGAGCTTGGGGTGATTGGAAAAAGGCGAGCCCCCAGAAAGGGCATAGCCTATGCCTAAGCTAAAGAGCAAAAGGCTGGATAAGGCTAAAAGCCTGGAATGACGGAATAAATACATAGGGAAATTTAAGTTAAGTGAGTGAAAGTTCGCTAGCCAAGGATAAGAAAAAAATCTATGGCCATTTACAGCCAAACTAGATTATCCTCAACTATTCAAAAAGATGCAGCCTTAGCAGAATCTGGTGCCCAGAATCATTAAATCCCCCCCTAATTCAATCAAAAAATGATAGGATAATGCAAAAAAGTACTATTTTAATTGCCAGAGAAATCCCTAGCCCCCCAAAAAAACACTTCACACACCTTTTAATGGATAATTTTATGGAACTCAAAGGGATAAGTTTACACTACCACCCCAAAGAACACTTTATTGAGGGGAAGTTTACAGGCGTAGCGCTTACTAATACAGGAGCCCAGGCTATGCAAGCTATTATTGCAACTATAGAAAAACATGATTGCCCCTATGTCTTTTTTGATGTTAGTGAGACATTATCTATGCTGACAACCGCAGAGAATTTTGAGTTCGCTACTAGCCTGATGGAAATGGGCTTTTTAGATGATCGTTATCGATGGAGTATTTACTATAAAGCAGACCCTCATATTTATGAGATGCTACACAATGTGATCAAAATGCAAAGCATTGCACATCTCTATATTGATAATGATAAGGAGTCGGCTATGAAATGGTTGATGGATCAAAAAAACAGCTAAGTCAATTATTTTTTTCTACTTTTGTGGCAAGTTATTTTTAAACCTGCCCGTATGAATTTTCTACTCAATTATATTCCCTGGTCCCCAGATCCCGTTTTGCTCCGCTTTGGTAGCTTTGAACTCCGCTATTATTCGCTCTTTTTTGCCTTTGGATTTATCCTCGGCTATATGATCATCCTCCGATTGGTCAAAAAAGAAGGCGAAAAGCCCGAGCTGCTGGACCAGTTCCTTATGTATGTAGTCATCGGGACCATCTTGGGCGCACGCCTAGGCCATTGTATTTTCTATGATTGGGAGTATTTCTCTCAACATCCGCTAGAAATGTTTCTGCCCGTACAATTTGAGCCCGAATTTCAATTTACGGGCTTTAGAGGCCTAGCTAGCCATGGCGGCGCCTTTGGCATTACGGCCGCTTTGTTGCTCTTGGCCCGCAGACAAAAAAAGTCTGTTTTTTGGTACCTCGATAAGCTGGCCGTGGTGGTGCCTTTGGCGGGGATGTTTATCCGTTTGGGCAACCTCATGAACTCCGAAATTGTTGGAGAGCCTACCGATTTACCTTGGGCCTTTCAGTTTAGACTCATGAGCTCCCATGATGGCGATCCCATGGAGCCCCGACACCCCTCTCAGCTCTATGAGGCCATTAGCTATCTGGCCATTTTTGGCTTTATGTTTTGGTACTATGCAAAACGCTATGGCAAGGTCCAACAAGGCCAAGTATTTGGGGTTTTCTTTGCCCTCCTTTTCTTTGATCGCTTCTTATTGGAGTATACCAAAATCAATGAGGGAATTAGCGAAGATGCTTTAATTAACATGGGACAAATCTTATCGATCCCTTTCATCCTAATTGGCCTTTATTTGGCTTGGTCCAAAAACAAACCGCCTACTCCCAAGACTTACTAATCTATATAAAGACTCCTTTTTGGGGTCTTTTTTTTGGGGGCCTCCGCCTCGCTTTGCTCGTCGGCGCTACGTTTCGGGGCTCGCTGTTCGCTCGGCCCTGCGTCGCTTTGCTCCTTGGTCTGGCCTTCGGCCACCCCTGCACATCGCTAGGCCTGCGGGCCTAACGGCCCTTTGATCCCGCCCTACAGATCGGTTACTCCCTTTGGTCGTCGAACTGCGCCCTAAAGGGCTTGTTGTGGCCGTTCTGGCCTACGGCCAGTTAGGGCCAAAGGCCCTAGTTGGACCAAAACGACATCTTGGCTGCAATAGCAAAAGAGTGTTTGCTGGAGAGGAAATGGTCTTTTGGAGTTGCAAAGGAGCATTCGCTGGAGAGGAAATGCTGTTTGGGCTTGCAATGGAGTGTTTGCTGGAAAAGAAATGGTCTTTTGGGCTTGCAATGGAGCATTCGCTGGAGAGGAAATGCTGTTTGGGCTTGCAATGGAGTGTTTGCTGGAAAAGAAATGGTCTTTTGGGCTTGCAATGGAGCATTCGCTGGAGAGGAAATGCTGTTTGGGCTTGCAATGGAGTGTTTGCTGGAAAAGAAATGGTCTTTTGGGCTTGCAATGGAGCATTCGCTGGAGAGGAAATGCTGTTTGGGCTTGCAATGGAGCATTCGCTGGAAAAGAAATGGTCTTTTGGGCTTGCAATGGAGCATTTGCTGGAAAAGAAATGGTCTTTTAGGCTTGCAAAGGAGCATTTGCTGGAAAAGAAATGATCTAAAAGGATCATTTAGGAGGGTTGGCCCAAGGCCGAAGCTATAAAAAGGGAAGAAAGCCTTGCTTGGCTGGGCAAGGCCCTACTGGCCGCAGGCCAGAACGGCTGAGGGATGGGCAGCAGGGCCGCCAAAGGCGGCAGACCGAGGCGCTTTGGCGCCGAAGGGCCGAGCGAATAGCGAGCTGCGAGACAGCCCGACCCCGAGCAAAGCGAGGGGGCAGCCCCAAAATAACAGCAGAAAAGAAAAAAGGGAAGAAAAAGAAGAGTGATAGAGAGAGGCGAAAAAAATTATCAAATTCGGTAGACTTGATTATTTTAGAGCAAAATAAAATAGCTCCTTATGTTGCAGCCCAAAGAAACTTCCTCTAGCGATCAATTATTTTTAACGGCCTTGGCCCAGCTCAATGTTTTGCCCTTAGATGAGCGGCAACTAGATTTGTGGTTATTGAATGCCTTGGGGGCTGATTTGCCTGTGCGTTTAATGGCTAAATTGCTCAAGCAAAAGGAGTTTGAGTTTGGTTTGGACCTGCGGCAGTACAAGCAGCTAGAAAGTACCGAAAAGGCGAGGCTTGCGGCCATGCAAGAGCGCTTTAGTAGTTTGGCCAACCAGCAGCAGAAATTGCAGTTGGGTTTTCCTTTATTGCTTTTAGAAGATGAGGGTTTGGGCCAATTGGTGCAAGCGCCTATTTTTATATGGGAATTGCAGCTAGAGGCTGCGGAAGATGGGGATCCTCGGCATTGGATGTTGTCCTATGATTCGGATTCGGCTTTGCAATAT
Source organism: Saprospira grandis (assembly GCF_027594745.1). Taxonomy (NCBI): domain Bacteria; kingdom Pseudomonadati; phylum Bacteroidota; class Saprospiria; order Saprospirales; family Saprospiraceae; genus Saprospira; species Saprospira grandis. The sequence goes on from NZ_CP110854.1 coordinate 3,080,470, forward strand.
AATGAATTATTGCAAAACTATTTGATTAGTCGCTTTAAGCTAGATTGGGAAGAAATTTTGCCGCCCAAAGAGGAGCTCAAGGCGCAAACCTTACTAGATGCCTTAAACCAGTTGGCGGAAAAGTTGGGTTTGGATGCGCCGGGTTTGCCCAAGCTTTACCCTTGTCCGCATCCGCAATTATCGGAAGAAGAGCGGCCCAAAAACGCCATCTATTGGGCGGGGATCTTGGGTCAATTGGAGCAGCCCAAGCAGTTGGAGCAGGCTTTGCCCTTAGGGTTGAAGGGGAGTCCCAAGCCTATTTGGCACAGCAAGCTAGCCGCTTTAGCCGTTAGTGGGCCAGAGCGGAGCTTATTGCAAGCCTTGTACAAGGGCCAAAACGTTCAGCAATTGCAGAGTACTGTTGGTCTACCTCGTTTGCCTATTGCTGCTATTGCGGGCCTATTGGCGGATGGTGGAAATGCTTTAGTGGTTTGTCCCTTGAATCGCATAGAAGCCTATCAGAACCAGTTTATGGAACAGGGGGTTTTGCCTGGGCCGGCTTGGGTATGGAAAAACAAAGAAGAGGCTCGGGCGCAGCTATTTAGCCTATTGGCCAAGGAGCCCAAAAAGCAAGGGGGGAAAGAGCAGGCCAGTTATCAGTTACAATTGCAGAAATACCTCTTACAATTGCAGAAATTGGATCAGGGGCAGGAAGCCTTGGGCCAAGAAGGCCTATTGGGGGAAGATTGGAGCCAGATGTTGGGGCGTTATTTGGGTTATCAGCAAGAAGAAGGCAAGCAATTTTTGTCGAGAATCTTGCAAAAAGAAGACTACATCTTTAGTCCCAAAGAATATGAGGAGCTCTTGCAGGCCATTAGGGAGCAGGAGGCGCTATTTGCCCCTATACGGAGCTTAGCCCACCCCTTGAGTCAGTTAAGAGATGAGCTCTTTTTAGAAAATACAGAGGAGGCGGCCGAGCAGCTTTTGCAGAAGGAATTGCCTTGGAAAACCGAGGAGTTTCGACAGCTACATTTAGATTACAGCAGCTTTTTGGATGCCTACTATGATGAGTTGCTTTTGCATCATCAGCAGCATGCGATGGCCTTGCGCAAGCAACTGGACCGTCTGCAGGAGATGATGGCCATTTATCAGAAGGTTTATGGGGATGAATTTGGAGAAAACAGAGCTGGCTATAGCAATCGCTTGCGATTGATGTCCGTATTTTCTAAGCGTCATCAGCAACTTTTGGCGGCCAAGCAGCAAATTGCGGAGGAATACGAGCAATTATTATCGCTTTATGACAGCAAGCAATACTTTGTCTTTGCGCTCAAGGAAATGCGTCAATTTAACAGCATCAATGCCCTTTATCAGCACATTCAGGAGTTTGAAAAGCGGGCGCAGCATTGGAGCCAGCGTTTGCCCAAGCAAATGCGGGAGAAGGTCAATGCTTTAGAGTTGAGCTCTATCTTGCCCTTGGACCGAAAATCGCAATTGCAAGCTTTGGAAGAGCGCTTGATGGAGGCCTTAGAAGGTCTAAACGCTTTGCCTTTCTTTAAAAAGCGCTTTAGTGTAGGGGCTGATTCTCTGCCTGCTAGAGAGCAGTTTTTGCGAGATAGCTTTGCCCAGCTATTGGCCATAGAAGAAGAGTTGCCCAACTTCTTGGCTTATTATCGCTGGCGAAAACATTGGTTATTATTGGGCAAGCGGGGGCGGCAGTTGCTCAAAGCCCTGATTGCTAGCCGTCCCAAATCTTGGGAAACGGCCTTTAAGAGCTGGTACTACTATAACTATTTGGCGGCTACCTATTCCTTGGCCTTACCTTCGGCAAGGACCGATTTGCAGGACCTATTGGAGCAGGAGCGTAGCTTGCAGCCACATTTGCGAGAGGCGGCCCGCAAGAACGTAGCTTTGCGGAATGAAGAATTGCATCAGGATTGGAAGAAAAACAACAAATTGCCCTTATCGCAGGGGAGTAGAGCTTGGCAGGATGAACCCTTGGGGGCTTTGATCGAGCATTTGGGTTGGGAGCGGATTCATCAATTGTCTCCCGTTATTATAGCCACGCCTGCCATGCTAGAAGAATTTTTGCCAGAGCGTTTGGCACATTTTGAATTGGTCCTTTTAGAATCTGGGGAGCAAATGCCTGCAGAGCGCAGCCGTCGTTTGTTGCAATTGGGAGCCCAGCAATGGAGCGTAGGGGAGTTGCCTTTGAGTAGTTTTAGGGGGCAATCGGCTGCGGCTTATTCTATGCAGCCCAAGGCCTTGAGTTTGCCGGCCCCTAGTTTTGGTCAGGCCCTCAAAACCTATTTGAGTCGCTACATAGATGAAGAGCGTTTATTGGCCAATCAGAAAGTAGAGGGAGTTTGGGCCAATTTATTGGTGGAGTCTAGTCGAGCGGGAGAAAAACCCTTAATCCTTTTATTGGATGGTTGGATGAAACAGCAAGCCCCGGGCGACTATCTATCGGCTGTAGAGGCCCAAAATCGTTTGGCCCAAGAAGGCTATTGGGTGGTTGAGTTGTATTCTTTCAATTTTTGGCAAAATAGAGAGGGGGAGTTGCGGAGCTTGGCTGCGGCCATATTGAATTGGGATAAGTAGGCCATAAAAAAAAAGTCCTTGCTACTTTATTTAGGTAGCAAGGACTTTTTTTTGAAGAGAGAACTGCACTAACCCCCTAAAGCAAAAACCACAGCCTCCCAAATATGGTCTTCTTCTGTATAGGGAATGCTTTGATTAAACTGGCCTTGGCCGATAGCGGAAATGAGGGTAAAACTATGGGTTTTACCTTCATTTTTTTTGTCTTGTCGAAGGAGGGGGAAGAAGCTATTGGGGGGAATTTGGGCCAGGGGAAAGCTCGGGTAGAGGGGGCGGATAGCGGCCTCAATTTGGTCCAATTCCTTTTGGGGGAGTTGGAGGTATTGGGCCGAGAGGTAAGCTTCGGCTAGGAGGCCAAGAGCCACCGCTTCTCCGTGCAGGAGGGGTTGAGGGCTGTTCCAGCTTAGGCTTTCGAGGGCGTGGCCGATAGAATGCCCAAAATTCAGTAGTTTTCGGAGGCCCTTTTCTTGAGGATCTTGGTCCACAATATGGTCCTTAATCTGGATAGAGTGAGCAATAATTTGCTGCCAGCGGTTCATATCTTGCAGAGGGGGCATTTCTTGAAGTTGGGGCCAGCTTTGGGCATCGGCAATCAGGCTATGTTTAAGGATTTCGGCCCAGCCGCTGCGGACTTCTTCGGGGGGGAGCGTTTGGATAAAGGGGGGATAAATCAGGACCATTTTAGGGAATTGAAAAAGGCCGATCCCGTTTTTGAGTCCTTGAAAATCGATGCCTAGTTTGCCGCCCACAGAAGCATCTACCTGGGCCAGCAGGCTAGTGGGGATTTGGATAAAATCGAAACCTCTTTTAAAGGTAGCGGCAACAAAGCCGCCCATATCGCCAAGGACGCCACCGCCCAGATTGATGAGCAGGCTATTTCGCTGGGCCCCTTTTTGAAGCAATTTGGTCCAGAGTGACTGGCAAGTTTGCAGATTTTTATGTTCTTCTCCGGCTGGAATTTGGAGCAATTGGGGGGAGTAAGGCGCCAGGGCGGGGGCCAAAATGGGCCAACAATCTCTGGCGGAATTTTCATCGAGCAGGACGAAAATTTGCCCATAATTTCCGCCTTCTATCTGCTCCTTAAGTGCTTGAAAATCGGCCTGAGCAAAACGGATAGGGTAGGGGCTGCGCAGGGCAGCGCTTGGATCATTTGGAAACATGACTATTGGGCATTTAGGACCTATATATATTAGAAAAGGATTTGGGGCTGCCCCGGCCAAAGGCCGGGTCGGGCCATTGCGCAGCTCGCTATTCGCTCGGCCCTGCGTCGCCTTTGGCTCCTTGGTCTGCCGCCTTTGGCGGCCCTGCTACAGCCCCTCAGCCTGCGGCGGCTTTGCCGCCTGCTAACTGTAAAAAACTACAGCAAAGGGGGCTGAAAAAGGGGGCCTAAAAGCAAAGAAGTGGGTAGAGCGGCCTAGCGATGTGCAGCAGTGGCCGTCAGGCCAGACCGAGGCAGCTTTGCTGCCGCAGGGCCGAGCGAAGAGCGAGCTGCGGAACGTAGCGCCGCAAGGCGAAGCCGCAGCGGAGGCCCAAAAAAAGCAGCGAGCTGCGCAACGACAACAAGGCCTTTAGGCCGCAGTTCGACGACCAAAGGGAGTAACCGCCGCAAGGCGAAGCCGCAGCGGAGGCCCCAAATAAAAAACTTATTCTGCGGCATATTTTTGGGCCAAGTTGCTACCGGTATAATGGGGGACCCAGCCCTCCATATCGATAAAAATGCGGATAGCTTTGACCGAGGGATTATCTTTACCGGCATCGAACCAATGTTTGCTATTTGCGGGGACTGAAATGAGGTCGCCGGCTTGGCAAAGCACGTTAAAAACGGGGGAATTGGGCAGGTGGAACCAGAAAAGGCCTTGGCCTTCCACGAAAAAGCGGACCTCATCTTCGGTATGTGTATGTTCATCGAGGAACTTGGCTCGGATAGCGGGGTAGTTGGGGGTTTCGCTATTGATATTGATGACGTCGGCCACCTTATAGCCATTTTGTTTCATATAGGGTTGTAGGACATGCTCGTAGGCGGCGAGGACCTCCTCTTGGCTAGCTTGGAGGGAAAGGGGTTCTTTGGCCTGCCATTGATCGAAGAGGATACCTTTTTGGGCCAGAAAATCTTGAATTTCCTTAGGATTTTTGGATTGGAAATTCTGCTCGGGAATACTGAGAATAGCCATAATGGGTAAAATTTATTGGAGTTCGAGAACGGTACGAAAAGAGAGGCATTTCGTACCATATTTTTGGGCCATTTGGGCCTGGAAATCGTTGGAGAACTTGGCTTGAAAACGTTGGAGCAGGCGAAGTTCTGGGCAATGGAGTTGGATAGCGAAGCTAGCGCCCTCTTCATCTCTGGGGAAGAGGACCTTAGTAAATTTAAAATCGGTAAAGAGCTGCGTATCCATGATAGCGGGAATATGTTCCTCTTGCATCCAGCTCTTCCATTCTTGGAGGATATCGGCATCCACCTTATGTGTAATATTGAGAATAAACATAACTAAACTATTCTTGTTTTAATCTTGGCAATTGGGACATTGCCCGATGAGTAAAATTTGTTGTTCTTGGGCGGTAAACCCTTGGGGGAGTTCGATATTGGGGATGGGATTATGATTGAGGCAGAACGTGCGTTCGCATTTTGTGCAGCGAAAGTGCAGGTGATCATCGCTATGCTTATGATTTTGGCAATTGCTATCTTGGCAGAGGGCATATTGGATACTCTCTTGTTCGCTAGCGATGCGATGGATCAGGCCATTTTGTTCAAAGGTTTTGAGATTTCGGTAGAGCGTCACTCGGTCGAATTGGCCATTGAGGGCTTTTTCTATTTGGGCGTGCGAGAGGGCATAATCTTTTTGGATAAAGACCTGCAGGATGGCTCTACGGATGGGTGTATTTCTAATTTTGTGTTTCCTCAGCAGTTGTATTGGGGTGGACATATATAAAGTAATTTAGACTACTTCTAAATAAAAATAGAGGTTAATAAAAGCTAAAAAGGGGGCTATAGAATGTAAGAGTAAATTATATATTTGCGCAAAGTCGGTCAGAGGTCTATAAAACTGTGACTAATGCTACAAAACAAAGGCGTTAAATTTTTTTGGACGCCTTAGATTTGGTAGTTTTGCGCAGCTTTGGCGGGGCTTCTGTCTATTGCAAAGTTAGAAAAGCTAGCATTTATAATGAGGGCTTGATACACAATTTTTATTGAATTGAAATAAAATTTTGAGAATTAGATGACCTGGGGAATTATCATTGCGATAGTGTTGGTGTTATTCATCTTTACACTATTGACGCTAGGAGACGGGCTGTTGAAGGTAACGGCAAGTCAGGCTGGGGAAGACACCAGCGGCTACTCTGTATTGCCCTCCAGCTTGCAAGAGTTATTGGGGTTGGGCAAGAAAAAGGGGGAGTATGTACCGGACGATGCGCCTGTAAAGCGCCTCAAACGTGGATTCGATGTCAACTTGGCTGGAGGACCTTCTTTGGGCCAGACGGGCATTCGGGAAGTACGTTCGGCTACTTATGCGCTAAAGCCTAAGGATTTCATTGGCATGTCGCCAATTCCTAAGGTGATGCCAGAATTGGGGGCTACTGTTAAGGCAGGGGAGCCCTTGTTTTATGACAAGAAGCATCCTGAGATCATTTATGCTGCGCCAGTGAGTGGAGAATTCATTGAGTTGCGTCGTGGGGAGAAGCGTTCTATCAACGAGTTGGTTATTTTGGCTGACCAGGGAGAGATGCAGTACCACAAGCATGAGGATGTACCTAATTTGGAGACGGCTAGTCGTGCAGACTTGGTTGATTTCTTGACGGCGAGTGGGGCATGGCCTTTCTTGCGTCAGCGTCCTTTTGACATTGTTGCAGATCCTAGCATGACGCCCAAGTCTATTTTTGTATCTACATTTGACACGGCACCCTGGGCTACAGATGCGAATTTGTCTGTAGCGGGTAAGGAAGCTGCTTTTCGCAAGGGGCTAGAGGCTTTGGCGATGCTTTCAGGTACTAAGGTACATTTGGGAGTAAACGGCATGGCTCAGCAGCGTCCGTCTGATGCTTTCTTGAAAGCGGATGAGGTAGAAGGTGTAGAGATTCATTATTTCCAGGGTCAGCACCCTGCGGGTAATGTAGGGGTACACATTCACCATGTAGACCCTGTTCTTCCCAATGGTCAGGTTGTATGGCATACCGATGTGCATGGCGTACTATTGATTGGTCAGTTGTTGTTGGAGGGTATTTTTGATACCTCTAAAGTAATTGCTGTAGCGGGTGCTGAATTGCCCGGTGAAGAGGGTTATTATGCTCGTGTTCATCAGGGGATACAGATTGCTGCGCTATTGGAAGGCATGGCCGATGATATGACTACAGAAAAAGCATATGTACGTAATGCTGAGGGGCAGAAAGAGGAGAAAATGGTAGAGGTGCGTAGCATCCGCATTGTCTCTGGCGATCTTTTGTCTGGTAAGCAGGTGGAGCGAGAAAGCTTTTTGGGCTTTTACGACGACCAACTATCTGTAGTGAAAGAAGGTAATTATTATGAGTTGTTTGGTTGGTTGGTTCCTCAGACGGGGCACCCCACACGTTCGCGGACATTCCCTGGTGGGTTTTTCCCCGGCACTCATTATGTTCCTGATACAAACACCAATGGAGAGAAGCGTGCCTTTGTAATGACAGGGGAATATGAGAGCGTTTTGCCCATGAATATTTATCCTCAGCATGTAATGCGTGCCATTTTGGCCAAGGACTTTGAGAAAATGGAAGGTCTTGGTTTGTTGGAGCTAGGCGAGGAGGATATTGCTCTTTGTGAGTACGTATGTACTTCTAAGCAACCTTTGCAAGCAATTTTAAGAGAAGGCCTAGACGAGCTACGTGCTCAATAGGGTTTGATTATAAAACGTTGGATTCAGCCACCTAAATAAGAACTAATTTGTTATGGCATTAATAGACTTCTGGAAACGGATTGAGCCTAGCAAGGAGAATCAGTTTCTTCATGCTACTTATGATGCCTTTTTTACCTTTATGTTCAAGCCAAACTTGACGACCAAGGGAAAAGGGGTGCACATTCGTGATGCTATGGATTTGAAGCGCACTATGTTTCATGTAGTGATTGCTTTACAACTCTGCCTATTGGTAGGAACTTTTAATATTGGCCATCAGCACTTTGTTGCTCTTGGTATTCACACAGGTTTTATTGAAGCTTTTCACCTCAAGCTCGTTTTTGGCTTGGTGCAATTGCTTCCTATTGTTATTGTTGCTAATGTTGTAGGACTCGGAATCGAGTTTTACTTTGCTGCTCGAAGAGGCCATGCTGTAGAAGAGGGCTTCTTGGTATCGGGTATGCTTATTCCTTTAATCATGCCCCCCGATATTCCTTTGTGGATGTTGGCTTTGGCTGTAGCTTTTGCTGTAGTGATTGGTAAAGAAGCCTTTGGTGGAACGGGTATGAACGTATTGAATGTAGCGCTTTTGGCTCGTGTATTTATCTTCTTTGCTTATCCTACAGAAATCTCAGGGGACGGTCCTTGGGTTGCTGCTTGGGCTTTGGCTGAAGATGGAGCGACTAAAGTAGCCGATTACTACTGGGCTCATACTATGTTCAATCCTCTTTTTGAAGCTGCCGGATGGAGCACCTTTGTGCAAGGAACTCCCTTTGTAGCGGGCTATTCTGGAGCTACACCTTTGGCCCTTGGTGCCGCACAAGGTTGGGCGCAGGTAGATGCAGCTACTGGTGAAGTAACTGGTGGTATCCTTTCTCAATATTCTGCTTTGCAGATGTGGATGGGCGGTATCCCCGGCTGTATTGGTGAAACCTCTAAGCCTGCAATTATCTTTGGGGCCATCTTCTTGTTGATTACTAGAGTAGCAAGCTGGAGAGTGATGCTTTCTTTTGTTATTGGTACAGCCCTTACCGGGATGATCTTTAACGCTTGGGATGCTACCGTATTTATGAATATACCTTGGTATCAGCACTTCGGTATGGGCGGTTTGCTCTTTGCTATGGCATTTATGGCTACTGACCCCGTTACGGCTGCTCAAACCAACCGTGGTAAAATTATCTATGGCTTCTTGATCGGCTTCTTTGGTATGGTCATCCGCGTGATGAACCCCGCCTATGCTGAGGGATGGATGCTTGCGATTCTACTCATGAACGTTTTTGCTCCATTGGTAGACCACTACGTACTCGAAGGAAATATTAGTAAACGATTGAAACGCGCGAAGGAATATGCAAAGTAATACTCAAATCTATTTGTATGTGCTCAAGCTAACTGGAGTTATTGCCATTGTGCTTTCGCTCTTGTTCAATAGTTTGAACCCTATGTTCTTGAAGAACAAAGAAACCGCTAAGAAAAAAGCAATTCTTAGCTGTATCCCTGGCCAAGATATGTCTGCCGATGTGCAGTCTGTCTTTGACCAAAAAGTGAAGATTTCTATCTTGGATGCCAATGGCAATATTCTCTTCGCTCAAGAGAAGTCGGCCGCAGAATCTGAAACAGAAATTAAAGCCGCTCTCGATAAACTCAATGAACGTGGCCAAGGCGTAAAGTATAGCAAACTCGCCGATATTGACCTCGCTTCAGAAGAGAAGTTCGCCGCTGAAAATCGCGTCTATCCTATCTATAAATATGAAGGAGACGAAGGCAAAAACTACTTTGTACTTGCTGTTCGTGGAAACGGACTCTGGGACAAAATCTGGGGCTATGTCGCTCTAGAGTATGCCGACAAATGGCAGGTGGCCGGTGTAAACTTTGACCACAAAGGAGAAACGCCCGGTCTTGGTGCCGAAATTAAAGATAATGCCGACTTCAAAGCTCAATTTGAAAATAAGCAGATCTTTAACGAAGCGGGCGATTATGTGTCTGTACAAGTGCTAAAGAAAAATATCAAACATCCCGAATATCAAGTAAAGGCCATCTCTGGCGCTACAGTTACTTGTGATAGTGTGTCTGAAATGATGCAGCGCGGTATCGGCAATTATTTGCCCTACATTAAAGGCCTTCAATCTGCCGATAATAAAGCAATCGGACAGCGCTAAGCCGCTCCCGCATTGCATTTGATCTCATTTGTTTAAATTTTTAGCATTATGGCTCAAGATACACAACAGCTAGCCGAGGCGGAGAAGAAAGAACCCGCCTTTGGCTTCGGTAAAGAGGAACGTCAATTACTGACGGACCCCCTTAACGATAATAACCCCATTACCGTACAGGTTTTGGGCATCTGCTCGGCCCTAGCGGTTACCTCTCAGGTTTATCCTTCGCTAATTATGGCTGTAGCTCTCATTTTTGTTACTTCTTTCTCTAACCTGATTATCTCGATGCTCCGCAATAGCATCCCCGGCTCAATCCGTATGATTGTCCAACTTCTCGTTATTGCAGGCCTCGTTCAGGTAGTAGAAATCGTTCTCGGTGCTTTTGCTTATAGCGCCTACGAAAGCTTGGCCGTATTTATCGGTCTTATTATTACTAACTGTATCGTAATGGGACGCCTAGAGGCTTTCGCTATGGCCAACAAGCCTTGGCGCTCTTTCCTCGATGGTCTCGGTAACGGTATTGGCTATGGTGTCGTCCTCGTCGCTATGGCTATTGTACGTGAACTCTTTGGAAAAGGAAGTTTTATGGGCTGGAAAGTTATGCCCGATGCCTATATCGCCAATAACCTAATGGTGCTACCCGCGGCTTCTCTTTTCATTATCGGCATCTTTATTTGGATTCAGCGTAGCTTGAACCCCAAACTTGTCGATGTATCTTAGATCTGAACCTCTTTTTCCAAACGCTAATTAATATTCAACTATCATGGATGCGTTGAACGTATTTATCAAAGCGGCCTTTATCGATAACATGATCCTAGCCTATTTCCTAGGAATGTGCTCTTATCTAGCCGTATCGAAAACTGTAAAAACAGCCTTCGGTCTCGGCCTCGCCGTTATCTTTGTTCTCGGTATTACCGTGCCTATCAACTGGCTACTCAATACATATATTCTCCAAGATGGAGCTATCGTAGAAGGCGTAAGCCTCGTATTTTTGCGCCTGATCCTCTTTATCGCTGTTATCGCCTCTATGGTGCAGCTGGTAGAAATGATTATCGAGAAGGTCTCGCCCTCTCTCTATAACTCCCTGGGGATCTTCCTGCCGCTCATTACCGTAAACTGCTCGATCCTCGGTGGATCTCTCTTTATGGTATCTAGAGAGTATGAGTTTGGTACTTCTGTATCTTTTGGCCTCGGTGCCGGACTTGGGTTCTTCCTCGCTATTGTCGCTATCGCCGCAATCCGAGAAAAACTCAAAACCGCCGCTATTCCCCCCGCTCTCCGCGGCCTGGGTATGGCCTTTATCCTTACAGGCCTAATGGGCCTTGCCTTTATGAGCCTCATGGGTATCGATCCTGCGGCTTTTAACTAATCAAAGCGATTTTCGTCTGAATTAAAAAATAGCTGACCTCATGGAAATTATTATTCCTATCATACTGGCAGTCATTGTCTTTTCGGTACTCATTCTCTTTATGTCTGCCGGATTGATCTCTGCCCGTAAAAAACTTCTCCCTCAAGGAGATGTCAAGATTAAGGTAAATGGCGAGAAAACATTTGAGGCTAAACCCGGCGGAACACTCCTCGGTGTGCTCTCTAGCCAAAGTGTTTTCCTCCCCTCTGCCTGTGGTGGTGGTGGTACCTGTGCCATGTGCCGCTGTCAAGTAGATAACGGCGGTGGTGATATCCTCCCTACCGAACTTAACCACATTTCTCGTAAAGATGCACAAGATAACTGGCGCTTGGCTTGCCAAGTGAAGGTCCGCGGCGATATGGAAATCCGTGTCCCCGAAGAAATCTTCGGTATCCAAAAATGGGAGTGTACTGTTGTCTCTAACTATAATGTAGCCTCTTTTATTAAGGAGTTTGTAGTCCGCCTCCCAGAAGGCGAAGAGATGAACTTCGACCCAGGTGGATATATTCAAATCGATGTGCCCAAAATTACTGTGGATTACAAAAATATCGATATTGAAGCCCACCCCGAACACCATGGCGATGACCCCAATAAGTTCCAAGATGAATGGGATACTTACAAACTTTGGGACCTCCAAATGGTGAACGATGAACCACAGTTCCGCGCTTACTCTATGGCTAACCACCCCGCAGAAGGGAATATCGTAATGCTTAACATCCGTATCGCTACACCTCCTTTCAAGTTTAAGCAGGTTGATGGCAAACGCGTATGGGACGGCTACCAAGATATTAATCCCGGTGTCTGCTCTTCTTATATCTTTAACCAGAAACCTGGCGATAAGGTAGTGGTTTCAGGCCCCTACGGTGAGTTCCATATCAAACCCACCAAAAAGGAAATGGTCTACATCGGTGGTGGTGCAGGTATGGCGCCTCTGCGCTCTCACCTCTTCCACCTCTTCCACACCCTCAAAACAACCGACCGTAAGGTGTCTTTCTGGTATGGTGGACGTACCCGCCGAGAACTTTTCTATATTGAGCAGTTCCGCGAAATCGAAAAGCAGTTCCCTAACTTCCGCTTCTATGTGGCTCTCGATAACCCCTTGCCCGAAGATAACTGGCAGGTCAAAGAAAATATCGATGCCGATGGCGATGGCTTCAAAGGTTTTATTATGCCCGTTTGCTACGAGCAATACCTTAAAGACCATCCAGAACCAGAAGAAATTGAGTACTATTTCTGTGGCCCTCCCATGATGAACAAATCTGTGGTAGATACCCTAGACCGCCTAGGGGTGCCAGAAGAAAATATCTCTTTTGATGACTTTGGTGGCTAATCTTAGCCCTTTCCATAAAAGCCTCTGTTCTTTACAGGGGCTTTTTTATTTTTTTTAGGGGCCTCCCGCCTGCGGCGGGCGCTACGTTTCGCAGCTCGCAGGTCTGCTCGGCCCTGCGGCAGCTCCGCTGCCTAGGTCTGGCCTAACGGCCACTGCTCCACATCGCTAGGCCAATTCACCACCCAGCCCACTCAAATTTTGGATAAAATTAAGTTTTGAAGCCTTGTGGCTTCCCCTTTTTTTTATAGCTTAGACGCTATTCAATAAACTCATCTAAAAATATTATATGGCTTCTATTATAGCAGCAGCACTCAAAAGCTGGTTGCCCGTTCAGCAAAATAGCGACTTCCCTATCCAGAACTTGCCTTTTGGGGTCTTCAAAACCACTCAGTCTGAAGCCCGTATGGCTACAATTATCGGAGATACCGTTATCGACCTACAACAACTAGCCAAATTAGGCCTCTTCGATGATATGGACCTCGATAAAACTGTCTTTAGCCAGCGCTATATCAACGATTTTATGGCCCTCGGAAAAGCCAAAACCTCGGCCTTCCGCCTCCGCCTAGCCGAAATCTTTGCCCAAGATAATCAAGCCATGGCCCAACATGCCGAACTCCGCGCCCGGGCCCTCTTTCCTCTCGATAAAGTAGAGTTGCTCCTGCCAGTCAAAGTAGGCGATTATACCGATTTCTATTCTTCTATCGAACACGCTACTAACGTAGGGACCATGTTCCGCGATCCCGATAATGCCCTGCTCCCCAACTGGCGCCACCTGCCCGTAGGCTACCATGGCCGCGCTTCTTCTATTGTGGTCTCTGGTACAGCTATTCACCGCCCCAAAGGCCAACAAAAACCCAATGAAGGAAATCCCGTTTTTGGCCCTTCTAAATTACTCGATTTTGAGCTGGAAATGGCTTTCGTTATCGGTAAAGAAAATCCCCTAGGCAAAAGAGTAAGCACCGCCCAAGCCGAGGACTATATCTTTGGCCTCCTCCTCTTTAATGACTGGTCCGCCCGAGATATCCAAAAATGGGAGTATGTGCCCCTAGGCCCCTTCTTGGCCAAAAGCTTCGCTTCTACCGTTTCGCCTTGGGTCGTTACCCTAGACGCCTTCGAAGATATGCGCGTAGAAGGACCAGAACAAGATCCAGAAGTACTTCCTTACCTCCAATATGAAGGCAAGAAAAACTATAATATTGAGCTAGAAGTTAACCTCAAAACAGCAAGCGGAGCAGAGAAAACTATCTGCCAATCTAACTTTAAGTACATGTACTGGAATATGGCCCAGCAATTGGCCCACCATACCGTAAATGGCTGTAATGTTCAAGTTGGCGACCTCTGCGCCTCCGGTACAATCTCAGGCAAAGAACCCTCTAGCTATGGCTCTATGCTCGAGCTAAGCTGGAGAGGTACCCGCCCCATCGATATGCCCGATGGCAGCCAACGCAAGTTCCTCCAAGATGGCGATGAACTCAGCCTCTCTGGCTATGGCTACAATGCCGAAGGGATCCGCATCGGCTTTGGCCCCTGCACAGGCAAAATTTTACCCGCTCTAGATTAAGCGATTGGCCCAATAGACAAGAGCGCAGTACCCAAAGGGTACTGCGCTCTTTTTTTGTCCTTTAGGGCGCTGACCATAATAAACATTAAAACAAACGCATGGCCGTAAACATAAACCCATAAGTAGGTAGGTCATTGGTCGTGCTGCCATCAAATGCACCTCCCATATAACGAGCCTCTACACCCAATTGCATTTTTTCCGTCTGCCAACGATGACCTACAGAAATAATAGGACGATAGCCCTGAGGAAAGAAAACTCCACCAACCTCAGATTCAAACCAGTTTCTAATGTTCAGAAATAAGAAGTTGTTGGCCGTCTCTTTTCGATTGCTATACTCCCAGTATAAGTTGAGGTCCGCCTCAGGCTGAAAAGGCGTTAAGTCACTGGTCGAATAAGAGTTGAATTGGGCCGTTAGCCGAGGAGAGATACTACAACCCGGCCGCCAACCCTTGGGCTTCCAAAGTCCATACAAAAAACCAATATCAGCCATGAAAACACCACCCAATAAAGAACTGACATTGGTGCCGGCATAAAAGGTCGTGTACTTAGATAATCCATGGGCCACTTGCATGTTGATAATGGGGGCCGCTTCTCCAGCTGTAGTAAATAAACAGACATCGGCCCCAAAGGCCGTTTTCTTCTTTTCTAAAGGCCGAACCACTCGGCTAGAGGTACAAGAGGTAAATAAAAAGAGGACCAAAAGGGAGAGTAGGAAAGGGAATTTCATCAGAAGGGGATTAAATTATTTAATACCCTAAAGATAAAAAAAGCTAATAGATAAGGTCTATTAGCTTTTTCTAAAATTATTCTACATGCAAAAGTAATCCTTTGAGATAACTCCCTTCTGGATGAAACATGCTCACAGGATGATCGGCCGGCTGACTCAAGCGACGCAGTACCCGCACTTGTCGACCCGCCTCAATGGCCGCAGAGGTAATCGTATTGTAAAACAGTTGCTCATCTACCACCTGAGAACAAGAGAAGGTAAATAGTAAACCTCCTGGGGCCACTTTCTTAAAGCCTTCAATATTCAATCGCTTATATCCCTGTACCGCTTTATGCCGCTTTTTCAGGCTTTTGGCATAGGCCGGTGGGTCAAGGACCATCACCTCGTATTTTTCTTCCGATTGCTGCAAAAATTTGAGCACATCTTGGGTGTACGCTCTATGCATTTCCCCCTCTAGACCATTAATTGCCACATTTTTGTTGAGCAAATCAATCGCTTTGGCCGATACATCTACAGAGTCTACCCGCTTGGCTCCCGCTTTTAAGGCATAAATCGAAAAACCACCCGAATAGCAAAAGGCGTTCAGTACAGTTTTCCCCTGAGCATAACGCCCCAAAAGCGCACGGTTTTCTCTTTGGTCCAAGAAAAAGCCCGTTTTCTGGCCCGTAATCCAGTTGACCTCAAACTTATGGCCGTTTTCTAGTACTTCAGCCAATCCACTTTCTCTTTCGCCATAAAGCAAACCATCTTCCAACTCTTGGGCATAAAGGGCCGGCAAACTTGCCTTACTTTTATCATAAACCGCCTGTAGCTTATCGCCCAAACAACGCTTGAGCGCCTCCACAATTTCATTGCGGCAGCGGTGCATCCCAATAGAATGCGCCTGAAAAACAGCCGTTCCCGCATAAAAGTCAATAATTAAACCCGGCAATCCATCTCCCTCGCCATGCAATAAGCGAAAACAGTTGGTCTCAGGGTCTTGGTCCAACCCCTCTATTTGCCGAACTTTCCAAGCCCGATTAAACTTTTGAGCCCAAAAATCAGCATCGGGCGCCAAGGGCTCATAACTAAATACCCGCACGGCAATGCTGCCATGATGATAGTGCCCAATGGCCAAAAATTCCCCATTGCTGCGGTGCAAGCTCACAATATCGCCATCTTCTACCTGCCCCTCAATGCGCTTGATGGCCCCAGAAAATAACCAAGGATGCTTGCGCAAAATGGCGCTCTCTTTTCCCGGCTTGATAAATACTTTCGGATAATATAATTTGTTCATTAGTTGTTTGTTGCTGTTCTGTTTCAAAGACTGTTTTTTTGGGGCTGCCCCGCCCTGCGGGCGGGTCGGGCTGTTTCGCAGCTCGCTATTCGCTCGGCCCTGCGCCGCCTTTGGCGGCTGGGTCTGGCCTAACGGCCACTGCTGTCCATCCCTCAGCCAAAAGAAAGGCGGCTAAAGCCGATCAGCGCCTTGGCCTAAAGGCAAAGGCCCAAAAATAGGCTTTTTAACGGCTATTGGCTAATCTCACGATCTATATTTTCTCTGGCCTGCTCCTCATATTGTTTCCTAAAGACCGCAGAGTAGTAAATTTGAGGACGATCCAGAAAGCTTTTCATGGCTTTTCGTCTGCCCTGCTTATAAAATAGGAAGTTGTACCAATTGACGTATTCTTTCTGCACAGCTTGGGCGTATTCTTCATAAATGGACCAGCTTTGGCCCAATATGGCCAAGTCAAAATCTAAAAATAAACGACAGTCGGGCTCATCGAGCAAAGGCGCATGCTTTTCTGTACTCAATATATATTGTTCGAGCTGTTTGCATTTTTCGGCCCCCAAGGGTTTGCGCAGCTGCTGCCGAGCAAATTGGGCCGAGAGCCGCTCATTGTCTTTAGACTTGGGGTTGTACTCGACATCATGAAAAAAAATGGCCATTTGGACCAAGGCTTTATCTTCTAGCTGGGCCTCCCACTGATCGGCCAGTTGTAGCAGATTGTACAAATGAGAAAGGTTGTGGTAATGCCGACCCCAATCGGCATAGGCCGCATAGAGCAAATCCCAGATGTCTTCTTGTTGCTTGGGCTTTATCGAATAAGCGCCAGCAGCCTCTTGCCATTTCTCTACTAAGTAGGCCTTTTGTTCTTCTTCTAAATATGGACTAATAATCATATTGTATGGTTTTGCGGCTAGCTTGGGCGGCCTAGCCGCCCCTGGCCAAAGGCCAGAACGGCTGAGCGCTGCGCAGGGGTGGCCGAAGGCCAGACCCAGGCGGCAAAGCCGCCGCAGGGCCGAGCAGACCTGCGAGCCCCGAAGCATAGCGACCCGCCCGCAGGGCGGGACTGCCCCAAAAAATTATTCATATACCTTGGCTTGTGCAGCCCTTACTCGGTCATTGTAAATATAGTTTTCTTGGGCCAATACCTCGACATAGGGGCGCATTTTTAGAATCAAACTGGCTTCTCCC
This sequence comes from Saprospira grandis, assembly GCF_027594745.1. Taxonomy (NCBI): domain Bacteria; kingdom Pseudomonadati; phylum Bacteroidota; class Saprospiria; order Saprospirales; family Saprospiraceae; genus Saprospira; species Saprospira grandis. Next base: position 3,097,534 of record NZ_CP110854.1, read on the forward strand.
ATCTGCTCAAGCAAGTTTTTATAGGCCAACTGAAAATCATCCTCCAAACGCTTAGGCTGGCCCGCAAAAGCCGGGCGGTTGGCGCTGCCCTGCAATAAGGCCCGCAAATAAAGGCTTTTTTGCTCCTCAATCCAGTCCTTGAGCTCGTAATTGGGCAAACGCAATAAGAATTTATCCCAGCTAATTAAACGTGCCGCCAACTCCGTAATGGGCCGAATAATTTCCCCATCCTTTAGCACCGGCTCCTCGATGTCTTGGGCGTAAAGGTCCAGAAAAATACGCCCATTGGCCGGGGCAATGCGATAGACCCGCCGCTGAAATTTATCAATGTTCGGGACCAGCAATAGCTCGCCCTTGGGCCCCAAGGCAAAGGCCAAATACAATTGATCGAGCTCTCGCAAACTGGCATTTTGTTGCATATCTACAGAGCCATAGCGCTTGAGCTCGGCCAAATGGGCCTGAAATTTACTGCTGGGTAAACGGTCTACCCAATAGCTATGCACTTGCTGCTGAAAAGCAATCAGCTTGGCCAAAGCCCAGTCTGAAGCCGCCGCTTTGCGGTTGGGAAACATCCCCTCATAGTATTGTATAGCCTCCTCTAAGGCTAACTTGTTTTGTATCGATATCTTTTTAAGCAGCTCCCCAAAACGATTCATCTGGGCCTGCTCCATAGGGTCAATTTCCTCCTTTTTGCTCAAGGGAATAGGGGTTTCACTCTCCTTGATGCTCTGAAAACGAAGGCTCTCTCGCTCTCCCAAAAATTTGATGCAGCCCCCATAGACCCAACCCTCATTGCCATTGCCGCTGCGCACCTTATACCAATGCTCATAGCGATCCTCTCCACCCATTTCTACTAGGGTCGTAAAGTTGGTGCTGTCGTTGAGGTACTCCACTACACTCTCTAAGGCCAAACGCTCTAAAACAGCCCCCTCCAAATCAGGGGTAGAACGCAGCCGAAGGTTGGGAATACTGACTTCTACAAACTGTGGTAATGGGCTGGTTTTGCTGTTTTTGGCCGCCAAACGCTGCTCGGGCCCCTGTGGCTGCTTCTTGGGCACTTCCTCGCTACAAGCAGGCAAGAGTAAAAAAACAAAACTACCAATTAAAAGCTGTCGAAAGGGTCGCATAGGGAATAAACTAACGTGAGAAAAATAAGTTGGACCTTAACCTTTGGCGGCAATCTCTTCTAGCTGAGCGGCCAAACTTAAGGGACTGTAGTTGAGGTATTGGGCGGCATAAAGACTTTGCATACTGAGGTCTTCAGGGCGAGCAGGCTGTATATCGGCCAAACTAGCCGCCAAAATTTTATGCGCATCAAGACCAAAACAATGGGCCATTTTTTGGGCCAATTCTAAACGAGATAGCCGCTCTGGCCCAGGAAAATGCCAAATTCTAGGCAATTTCTCTTCCGTATTATAATAAATTAAAGCCAAAAGTTGCTGCAAATAACGCGCAGCCTCATAAGCCGATAATGGCGTTCGGTATTCATCACTAAAAGCCGCCAGTTGCTCCCCTTCCTGATCCGCCAATTGGGCCAACCAACGCCCAAAAAAATGCTTGCTGTAAGCCGGACCAATGCCCAGCAATAAGGGCAAGCGACAAATATACGCATTGGGGTAATCCGCCAATAAAGCTTCTTCTACCGCCAATTTCTGACTACCATACTGCAAGAGCGGATAAGCAAAACTTTCCTCATCATAAGGCGCCGAATGCCCATTGAATACCATGTCCGAGGAGACAAACAAAAAGGGAATCCCCTTGGACTTGGCATAATCCGCTAAGGTCAAACTCGCATATACATTTACATGATAGGAGAGGGCCGGATGCTCCTCGCAAAAGCTAGTGTTGGCAATAGCCGCAGCATGAATAATGGCATCAGGAGCCAAACGATCCAACAGTTCCCGTACTTCCTGATCTCGCAATAAGTTGATGCGCTCCCAAGACCAAGGCGCCCCCTCAAATTGCTGCCGATAATATAAACCTACAGCCTCTCCACCCAATTGCCAGCTTTGGGCCAAATGCCAACCCAAAAAACCCGAGGCGCCCGTCAAAATAATTTTTTTCACAATCCAATTCGTTCGGTGAATCGCTAATCTAAGGAATATCAAACAGCCTTCATATTTAGTAGCCCAAATCTTTTAAGGCCGCTTAATTAAAATAAGTCTAAATAAGTTTTGTCTTTTGCTAAATAGGGCCTATACTTGCACTATTAGTAATTGATCTAAATAAGAATAGTGATGAATCTGGCAAAGGAAGATCTGCAATGGCTGTTGTTGGGCGGACTGTTTTCGGTCCTTTTGCTCTTAGGTTCAGCTACTTTTGGGGCCTACCCGCTTTCTGCTGCCGATTTATGGGCTCTGCTTTCTGGCCAAACGCAAGCGGGCGCTAGCTATTTTCTCTTTTGGCAAATTCGCCTGCCTCGCCTGCTCATGGCTTATGCTGTGGGCGCGGCCTTGGGCCTTTCTGGGGCGGGGGTGCAGGGACTTTTCCAAAATCCTTTGGCCGAACCCAGCCTGATTGGGGTGCAAGGCGGAAGTATGCTGGCCGCTGCCATTTATTTGGTCCTCATTGGGCCGCTTTTGGGCAGTTATTCGCTTTGGGGCTTGCCGCTTTTTGCTTTTCTGGGGGCCATTTTGGCCTGCTTGGGGGTCTACCGCATGAGTACGCTAAATGGCCGAACTTATACGGCGAGTATGCTGCTGGCAGGGGTGGCGATTACGGCCCTTTGTGGCGCCTTTACGGGCCTACTGACTTATTTTTCAGAGGAGGCCCAACTCCGAGATTTTACTTTCTGGAGCCTAGGTAGCCTAGCTGGTAGTAGCTGGTCCAATTTGCTGATTTTATTGATTTGCTTATTGCCTGCCTTGTTCATTTTGTTGCCTATGGGCCCCGCCCTAAACGCCCTTTTATTGGGCGAAACCGAGGCGCAATATATGGGCTGGAGCAGCCAAAAAATAAAATGGAAGGTCTTGTTTGCAGCTAGTTTGGCGGTGGGGGCTTCGGTGGCGCTTTCGGGCAGCATTGGCTTTATTGGCCTTTTGGCCCCACACCTAATCCGCCTTTGGCGAGGCAGTAATCAACGCTTTTTATTGCCGGCTTCGGCTATGCTGGGGGGCGGCCTGCTCTTGCTGGCCGATACCTTTGCCCGCTGCCTTTTGGCCCCTCAAGAGCTGCCCCTTGGGGTCTTGACGACTCTTTTGGGTGCCCCGCTTTTTTTCTATCTGGTCTTGCAAGCTAGAGGAAGACATCAGTTGGTTTAGTCTTATTTATGTTTTGGGGCCTCCTGCCTGCGGCAGGCGCTACGTTTCGGGGCTCGCTGCTCGCTCGGCCCTGCGCCAGCAAGCTGGCTGGGTCTGGCCTTCGGCCACCCCTACACATCGCTAGGCCTGCGGCCCCTTCGGGGCCTGTAGGACGCAAAATAAACGGAATAATTATGCTTTTAGATGTAGATGCGGCCTTGTTTTGGGGCCCAAAGCCCTTGCTCAAAGAGTTGCGCTTTTCGCTCTCTGCTGGAGAGTTCTTGGTGGTTCTGGGCCCCAACGGAGTCGGAAAGTCTTCTCTTTTGCAATGCTTGGCGGGACAAAAACCGCCTAGCCTCAAAGTTAAGGGCAAGCTCCAACTCAAAGGGAAAGATTTGGCCCAATATAGCCTTGCCGAAATGGCAAAGTTTAGGGCGGTGATGTCGCAAAGTTTGCATCTGCCTTTTCCCTTAAAGGTCCAGGAGTTTATGAGCCTAGGCCATGCCCAACAAAAAGCCGCCCTCTCTGATGAACGAGCCCTAGATTTACTGGCCCAATTGGGCCTAAAAGGCTATGAAGACCGCCTTTGGCAACAGCTTTCAGGCGGAGAGCGGCAGCGCCTGCAATTGGCCCGACTCCTCTGGCAATTGGAGGAGGCGGTGGAGCAAAGAGAAGCCCTGCTTTTATTAGATGAGCCCCTAGCCGCCCTGGATATTGCCCACCAACAACAATTGATGCAGTTGGTGGCCCAACTTTGTAAAGAAAAGGAATTGGGGGCTCTGGCCATTTTGCACGATATCAATATTGCGGCCCAATATGCCGACCGTCTACTGCTCTTGGCCCCAGGCCAACAATGGGCCCTCGGCCCGCCCGAAGAGGTGCTCACGCAAGAAGCCCTCAAAGCTATGTATCAAGTAGAAACATTTATAGAAAAACATCCTATACATCATTGTCCACAGGTCATCTTTAGCGGCTGGCTAAAGGGCCAAACTATATAATTATTATGGAGAATCAATTGAATACGCCTCAGGATTTGGCCCAAGCTTATGCGGCCCTCCAAGCAGAAACCCCTCATTTGCGCATCCGCCAAGCGGCCCAAAAATTGGGCGTGGCCGAGCTGTCTTTATTAGAATTGGAGCTGGGCGGCCGCTGTATTCGCCTAGAGAATAAACCCCAAGAGATTTTGGCGAGCCTAGCGCCCCTGGGCCGCCTGATGGCCCTTAGCCGCAACCCTTATGTGGTGCATGAGCGCAAAGGCGTTTATGAAAATGTTTCTTTTATGGGCCCAACTCAGCAAGTGGGGCTGGTGGTGAATCCCGATATCGATTTGCGCCTCTTTTTGTCTAGCTGGACCCATGTCTATGCCGTGGGCATTCCCAAAGGAAAAGAGGTCTTGCATGGCTTGCAGTTTTTCGATCATAGAGGGGAGGCCGTGCATAAGGTCTATTGTACCAAAGAGAGCAATATGGAGGCTTATCAGAAGCTGTTGGATAAGTTCCGAGCGGAGGACCAAAGCCCTTTGGCCCTTTTGCCTTACCCCCATTGGGAAGGCCCCGAAGCTTCTAAAGCTGATGTAGATGTAGCGGCCTTTCAAGAAGATTGGTTGAATTTGCAGGATACGCACGATTTCTTTGGGATGCTTAAACGCCATGGCTTGGCCCGCCAAGATGCTCTACGTTTGGCCCCAGAAGGCCATGCCCGCCAAATGGAAAAAGCAGCCGTTACCGAAATGCTAGAAAAGGCCTCGGAGACGGGCCAACCTATTATGGTCTTTGTAGGCAATAAAGGCTGTATCCAAATTCATACAGGTCCAGTAAAACGCATTGTAGAGCGAGGGACTTGGATCAACGTCATGGACCCCGATTTTAACCTGCATCTAGATCTGGCTGGCGTAGCCGAGGCTTGGTGGGTCCGCAAACCCTCTGCCGATGGAATCGTCTCTAGCCTAGAGCTTTTTGATGAGCAAGGAGAACTAATTGCTTACTTCTTTGGCGCGCGCAAACCCGGTATTCCCGAAAGAGAAGACTGGCGCGCCCTGCTCAATACTTTGCCCGTTTTGGTCCAGCCCGAATCGGTCTAAAGGCTTTGATTTTCTGCGTTCTACAGGCGCGAAGCGCCGCAGGCTGAGCTGCCCGGCGGGTGGCCGAAGGCCAGACCGGCTTTTGAGCGCAGCGAAAAAGACGGGCCGAGCAGAGAGCGAGCCCAAAGGGGAGCGACCCGCCCGCAAGGGCGGGGCAGCCCCAACAAAAAAGAAAAAAGTAGATATGAACTACCTAAAGATTTGCAGTATTTTCTCATTTTTGCTTTGGAGATGCGGTTTGCAGCTGCTGAACGCCCAAACTCCACCCACTGCAGATAGCTTGTTGTTAGAGGAGCGGCAGGATGAAGCAGTGATTGTGAGTGGAGAATTTTTGCCCATTGGGCAAGCGAAGGCGATCGAGCCGCTGCAACTCATCTCTTTAGAGGAAATTAGAAGGCGGGCCGCCTTGGTTTTAGACGAGCTTTTGCAACAACAACTCAATATTCGGATTCAGCAGGATGGGGTGTTGGGCTCGCAGATAGAAATGCAGGGCTTATCGGGCCGTTATATTAACGTTTTGGTAGATGGGGTGCCTTTGGTCGGGCGACAAGATGGGCAGCTCGATTTGGGCCGTATGGGCCTAGAAAACCTCAAGCAAGTAGAGATTGTCGAGGGCCCGATGTCGGTCCTTTATGGGAGTAATGCGCTGGGGGGAACGATTCAGTTGGTCACCCAAGATTTTATCAAAGAAGGTTGGCAGGCTGGCGGGCATTTGTTGGGTGAAAGCAAGGGCCGCTATCAGGGATCTGCCTATTTTGGGGGGCGTTATAAGGCTATTTCTGGCCGTATTAACTACCGTTATTTAAATTGGGCGGGCTATGGTTTTGACAGCCTGCGCGCTCAGGCTTTTAATCCAAAAAGGCAGCATGATATACAGGCTTTTTTGCGTTGGGATGCCAAGAAAATGGGGCAATTCCGCTATCGGATTGGGGGCTTATTGGAGGAAATTAAGCAGTTGGGCAATACTCGTTTGCCTGATTTTCCTAGTCTTTCTTATGCCAATGATTATACGTTTACTACCCGCAGTTTGGACCAACAATTATCTTGGAAAAAGGTGATTGATGAGCGCTATCATTTACAGGCTTTTTTGGCCAATAACCTCTATGAACGGCAGAAAAATGCCTATCGCCAGCCCCTAGGGGAAAACCCCGAAGCCCTGCGGCAGGATAGCCTAGATTCTGATACTTCGGCTTTTTCTGCCTGGCATTTTCGGGCGGTGATGGCCAGTGAATTTCGAGAAGTTTGGGACTTTCAAGCGGGCCTAGATTTTCGGCAGGAGGCTGCTTTGGGCCAACGCCTCAAGGAAAATAGCGAGCAGGGCGATTATGCGGCCTTTGGGGTAGTCCGTTATCAACCCACGGCCAAGTTGCGCCTGCAATTGGGCCTTAGAGGGAGCTATCATACGGCTTATAGGGCCCCATTGACCTATAGTTTGCAGGGCCGCTGGCAATGGCATCCTTACTGGACCCTTCGGGGCTCTTATGCTTCGGGTTTTCGGGCGCCCTCGCTCAAAGAGCGCTATATGGATTTTGTAGATGCCAATCATTTTATTCAGGGAAATGCCGACCTCAAGGCGGAGCGTTCTCAGCATCTGCGCCTCAATTTAGATTACCGCAAGGGGCCTTGGCAAACGGGCCTCAATTTGTTCTATAATTATATTGAGGACCAAATTACGCTACAAGATTTTGTGGTCGACAGCACGGGCAGTTATCAACCTGCGCCCAATGCGAGCAATCAGTATAGCTATTTTAATCTGGAGCGCTACGAGAGTTTAGGCGCCGATTATCGCCTGGCTTATCAAAAGGGCGGTTGGCGCATCCAGTTGGGCGCCATTTATACGGGCCGATACAATAGCCTTAGCCAGGAGTCGGAGGCGGTGCCTCGCTACAATTATACCCTAGAATTTAGCCAGCAGTTGTCTTATCATTGGGCCAAAACGGGCTGGAGTTGCTCCATTTTTCGTCGAGATTATGACAAATTATTGCGCTATGCCGAGACCTACAACCCCATTACGCAAGAAAATGAGGTCTATGAATATAGCTTGGGGGCTTATTCCTTAATGGACCTAACGGTACAAAAGCGCTTCAAAAAGAGTTGGACCTTAGGGGCGGGCGTTCGCAATTTGCTCAATGTACAAACCGTAGCGGCTGGCGATAGCGGCTCTGCGCATTCGGGCAGCAGCGGCAGCATGGCGATTAGCCCTGGCCGGCAGTTTTTTCTGCAATTGCGCTATAATTACCGCTCTAAATAGGGCAGAAGAGGTAGTCGATTTTTGTGTTTTAGCCTGCAGCAATGCGGGCTTTTTTTATGCGGCTAGTTGATGGATGTTTTGGGGCCTCCCGCCTGAACCGCAGCGGAGGCCCCAAAAAAAGGCCCTCCTCACAAAAAGTGAAAAGGGCCAGCGATTATTATTCTTGTTCTGTATCTAAGGGAGGATGATCGGGGGGGGTATCCTCTGCATCGGGATTCTTTTTGACTGATTTTCCGAAGAAAATGACGACCAAAAGCAAGACCGCCAAACCGACAGGGAAACAAATCGTAAAGGGAATAGCGAAAGCTGTACTGGCATAGCCACAGGCCAAACTCACAGCACCAACCGTTAAGGCATAGGGGAGTTGGGTGCGCACATGGTCGATATGGCGGCAATTGGAGGCTAGAGAGCTAAGAATAGTCGTATCGGAAATAGGCGAGCAGTGATCGCCGAGGACCGAGGCCGAGAGCACGATAGCGATATTATTATAGAGCAGGGCCCAGGTGGTTTCCATAGGTAGGCCATTGGCACGGCAGAGCTCCCAAGTCATGGGAATGGCAATGGGGTAGAGGATGGCCATGGTACTCCAGCTAGAGCCCGTAGAAAAGGCAATCAGTGCCGAAAGGATAAAAATGACCACAGGCAGAAAATAAGGGCTGAGGTTTCCTTCTAGGCTAGAGGTTAGGAACTCGGCGGTGCCCAATTCCTCTGTAGTGAGGGCCAGCGACCAGGCAAAGACTAGAATCAGGAGAGCGGGCACCATCGTTTTGAAGCCAGAGACCATCAGTTCTAGGCCTTCTCCTAATTTGAGAATTCCTTGAATCATAGAGAGGAAAATGGCCACAATAATGGCAGAAAGCGAGGCCCAGAGGAGGGCCGAATAAGAGTCGGAGCTACCGATAAGGATGCCCAACTTGCGCAAATCGGAGATTGCCATCGCCTCATTTTTGGCAGCGGCCAGCCCTTGGCTGAGGTCGGCTTCTAGGTAGCCGAGTTCTTGCCAGACCAGCTCCCAGCTATTGCTTTCTAGGGTCAGGCCTTTACCGATAAGGCTTTGGTAGCAGCTATTCATGCCCGTATCGATCAGGCCGAGGAGGGTACCGAGCACTACGACGAGAATGGGAAGCAGTCCGTTAATCCAGCGAAGGGGAGCGCCGGGCTTGGGGTCTAGCTCTTCTAGTTCGCTACTATCGCCTTCATTGCCAGAGACGGCGAAAACCTGCCCTTGGTGGCGGGCGCGGCGTTCGGCCTTAAGCATAGGGCCAAAATCGCGGCCGAAGATCACGATAATAGGGATAAAGAGGAGGGTAAAGAAAGAGTAATAAGAATATTGGAGCGAAGAGAGAAAAACCGAATAGGCCGAGGGCGGCTGGCCGATTCCCTCTAGGCTAGGGAGCGCATCTTCGATATAACCGAGTTCGGCACCGATCCAGGTGGTAATAAAAGCGATAGCGGCGATAGGGGCGGCCGTACTATCTACAATATAGGCGAGTTTTTCTCTAGAAATCTTGTACTTATCGCTAAGGGGGCGGATCGTATTACCAACAATTAGGCTATTGGCATAATCATCAAAGAAGATGGCGATACCGAGGAACCAAGCGACCAACTGGGTACTTTTGGGGCCACGGGCTAGGGGGGCTAGCTGTTTGACAATGCCGGCCATACCGCCATTTCGGGAAATCAGGGCCACCACTCCGCCAATCATCATCGAGAAGAGGACCACCGAGAGGTGACCACTATCAGACATGGCCTTAATAATATAAGTATCGAGCACACTGAAGAAGCTTTTAACGATCAGGTAGGGCTCTAGGGGCATCCCGCTAATGATCCAGGCGCCAGAAAAGATGCCGAGGAAAAGGGCTAGGACCACCTGTTTAAATAGCAGGGCGATTAGGATGGCGACAAGGGGAGGGAGAATAGACCACCAAAGCGGGATGGGTTTGACGCGGATGCTGCCGTCAGTACGTTTGCGGAGATGGACCAGCTTATGTGTTTTTTGTCGCCCCGATTGGCTAGAGAGCTGATAAAGCTCACCTTGGAGTTGGGGCTCAATTTGTTTTTGGCTTTTTCCATCTTTAAATAAGAGGAGTTGTTCTTCTCCGTTGATGGATATTTTGCCTAAAAAGGGCTTTTGATTAACCACAGAAAAGCGGAGGAAGCTCTCTTCATTTTCCTGGATACATTCGTACTGAAAGCTAGCGATGCCGAGCGTATCGTATTGAGGGATCGTATCTCTTTTGACGTTAATTTGGGCAAGGCTATCGGCTAATAGTTGGATATGGGCCTGGGCGATAGAATCTTGGCGGAGACTATCGGCTTGATTGCTCGGAGGGCTTTGGGCGAGCAAGTTAGCGGCCAAGAATAGCGTGATTAGGGTCCAAAAAAAAGTTTTCATTAACGGGCTATTATTGGGCATAAAAAAAGGCTAGGGGGTGGCCTGCCTGTTTATTGCCCAAATGATTGATTGCAAAATCGCTTAATTGGGCGCTTAAAATAATGGATTTTAAAAAAATTAAAGAGAATTGCTCCACAAACTTCTGGAAAATGGCTGGGAATCTAGTCTAGCTGAGCTAGCGGCCAAAAAAACAAAGAAAATAAATGGGGAGGAAAACCCCACAGCTTCTTCTACCGTAACAATTTGGGTAATCAAAAGGGCGGCGGCCTTAAGTTTCTTAAAAAAGCCAGCTTTTGTGACAGTTGAAAATTTTAAATACATTACATTTGCCAAATTTTAATTTGTTTATTATTGGTTCTGTGATGTTTTGCACCTTTAAAGCTCTTTTTGGCGGTTAGTTTTGTGTATAGAGATTGATTTCCCCCCTCATTCTATAAAATTGTATGGCTATGGCAGCAAGAGCAGCAACAGAAAAATACTACTACAGTCGGTACATGCTGGTCCAAGAAGAGCAAAAGCAGCAGGAGCATCCTTTTAAGGAGCAGATCTGGCAACTATTCCAATCTGCGGATCGGGCCAATATAGAAATGGCCTTGAGTTGGATTAAAAGTTTGCAGATTCCGATGTTTCAAGAGCTAGAAGGCCTAAAAACGCTATATCGGGCGAGCTGTGGGCAGCGGGTCGTGCAAATGGGGGGCAAAGAGATACAGCAATTATTTTCCTTAGAGCATTTATTTATTCGACAGCGGTCTTTGTATCAGATCCCGGAAGTATTGGGTCGTTTGCAGCAGCTCAAAAAGCTGAGCATATTTCATAGTCGAGCCAAGCGCTTGCCAGCTAGTATTGGGCAATTGCATCAATTGGAAGAGCTACAGATTCAGATGGGGCTAATGGAGGAACTGCCCGAGGAGATCGGGCAGCTAAAGCAATTGCGTCGCCTGCATTTGGGGCAATTGGCGCTTTCTTATTTGCCGAAAAGCATTGGGCAATTGCAGCAGCTAGAAGAACTGCAAGTGGTGGCCTCGCCGCTTATGTATTTGCCCGAGGAAATTGGGCAGTTGTCTAGTTTGCGTAAGCTAGTCGTTGAGCATAGCCAATTAGAGCAGTTGCCTAAAAGCGTTGGGCGTTGTTGTCAGTTGCAAGAGTTGAGTTTGCGAAACAATAAACTCAAGAAGCTCCCCTCTAAGCTTTGTTCTTTACAGCGTTTGCAGTGGTTGGACCTCAGCCAGAATGAGTTGAGGCGTTTGCCTTTTGCCTTGGCGCGTTTGCCCTTGCTACGGCTGTTAAATTTGGATGGGAATCAGTTGGAGAAATTGCCTTGCATTAAAAATTGGGCACTACTCTACGAGCTATCTGTTCGAGATAATCAATTGGCCAAATTGCCTGCTACTATTGGGCGTTTGCAGCAATTGAAAACCGTGCGTGTAGAAAATAATCAGCTGTCGGCCCTACCGTTAAGTATTATGGATTTGCAGGAGTTGCGCAGCTTGAACTACCGTAAAAACCCCTTGCGGCAAAAAGACATTGATCCCGAACTGATTGTCTGGCTCAATAATAACGCTTAACTTGGGCCCAAAAGATGGCTAGTGATTTTTATGAGGCGATCTATGAATTGGTTCGCCAAATTCCCAAAGGAAAGGTCTGTACTTATGGCCGAATTGCCGCTGCCCTAGAAAAAGCTGGGGCGGCTCGGCAGGTGGGCTATGCCCTAAATAAATGCCCGACAGATGTGCCCGCCCACAGAGTAGTGAACCGCTTGGGCCGCCTGACGGGCAAGCTGCATTTTGGTGGACAAACTATGCAGGCCCTTTTAGAGGCCGAGGGGCTAGAAATTGTAGAAGACCAAATCCAAAATTTTGAACAATATATTTGGGAGCCGCTAGAGGAGTTGTAGTCAAATTGAAATGCAATGAAGAAACGGATAATAGGTATTGACCTAGCTAGATCCCTAGCTGTTATAGGAATGATTATCGTTAATTTTAAAGTAGTTTTAGGAGGAAAGGGTAGCCCCCAACTAAAAGCATTAGCTAGTCTTTTTGATGGAAAAGCCGCTGCCTTATTTGTGGTTTTGGCTGGAGTGGGTTTAGCCTTGATGACTAAATCTGCTTTGAAAAATAAGCAGCTAGTTAAACTAAGCGTAATTAAGAAAAAAATAGCCAAGCGAGCTCTTTTTCTCTTTGTTGTGGGGCTATCTTATATTTATATTTGGCCAGCAGATATTCTCCATTTTTATGGTGTATACATGTTGGCCATTTTACTTTTATTAAAGGCAAGGCAAACTGTATTATTGCTTAGTAGTTTGGCCTTTATTTTTATCTACCCATTTGTGCTGTATTTTATTCCCTATGAAACTTCTTGGAATTTTGAAAACTTGACTTATTTTGATTTCTGGTCAATAAATGGCTTCTTTAGAAATCTATTTGTTAATGGTTTTCACCCCGTGTTGCCTTGGACTTCTTTCATGTTATTTGGCTACTGGCTAGGCCAGCAAGACTTACAAAACTCTAAGTTTGTTGGTCGATTTTTGTTTGGGGGAGGCGCAGTGTTTCTCTTCATTCAACTTATAGCATTGGCAGGAAGTCATATAGTTGGCTTAGAAGAAAATGGATGGAGTACTATCTTAGCAACAAGCCCTATGCCTCCATATCCTTTATATATGTTTAATGGAATTTCATTTGCTGCTACTCTTATTTCTATTTGTATTTTGATTGGACAAAGATTTTCGACCAATTTAATTGTACTTCTTTTAAATAAACTAGGGCAGTTGGCTCTTAGCGTTTATGTTGCCCATATTGTGATCGGAATAACGGCCGTAGAATTGCTCTGGCCTAATAGCTTGGGGACCTACTCTATTGTTTTTTCTTTTACTTATGCTTTAGTCTTTAGCTTGCTGGCTGTTGCATTTTCTTTTTTTTGGCTTAGTTATTTTAAACTAGGTCCGTTAGAATGGCTAATGCGTAAAGTTTGTGGGCATTAGGAATTGAGGCCCAAAATAAGCCACTTTATATAAATGAGTTAAGGAAAAAGAAGCTTATCTTTTCAAAAAAAAGATGATGCTAAGAACTTTATTATTCCTCCCCTTACTTTTGCTGAGCAGCTATTTATTGGCCCAAGAACCCTTTGAGTGGTTGTCTTGTGGCAGCCCCTCGCATAAGTCGGCCTGGCTAAAGAATTATCAGGCCAATCCCAGCCAATATGCGCCCCTCTTGGCGGCAAAATCTAATAGTACCCAATATATTGGACTAACAATTCATCAGGTATTTAAGGATGATAGCACGGGCAGTATTCCTATCGATCAGATTCTGCAGTCGGTCTGCCAGCTCAATACCGATTTTGCGGCCACGGGCATCCAGTTTTATGTAGAGCCCCCCATTAGCAAGATTTATGATACCGACTTTTATGTGCATGATTCGGTCTCACAGGGCGGCCAAAAGATGCTGCAATATAATAGAGATAGCAGCCTGAATGTCTATTTTGTGGCTTCTCCAGCCTCTGGAAACTGCGGCTATAATCTGCCTTATGCTGGGGTGGCCATGAGCAATAGTTGCCTGACGGGACACACCTTTGCCCATGAGTTGGGCCATGCTTTGGGCTTGCCGCATACCTTTATTGGTTGGGAAGGGGGGCAAAGTTGGAACGGCAGTCCGCAGACTAGTTTTTCGCAGCCAGCGCCCACGCAAGTGACCATTAACTACACCGATTTTAAGGACCAGCCTTATCCCGATACCCTAATTATCGACACCCTTTTGGTCGAAAAGGTGCCCAGAACAGGCCCCAATGCCAACTGTGGTATTGCCGCCGATGGTTTTTGTGATACTCCAGCCGATTATCTGGCCTATCGTTGGGTTTGTAATTCGACGAATGCCAGCAGCACCATTTATCAGTTAGATCCCGATAGCGTGGCTTTTCTAAGTGATGGTTGGTATATTATGTCTTATGCCTTGAGCAGCTGCCAAGTTGGCTTTTCTCAGGAGCAAATTCAGGCCATGAATGCCTTTTTATTGACGGAGCGAGGGCATTGGATCGGGCAGCCTAGCAGCCTAGACAGCTTTAGTAATTTGAGTACTTTGCTCAGCCCTAGCCAAAATGCCATTATTCCCGCCGAATATCCGCTCTTTCAATGGAATGCCACGGCTGGAGCAACGCACTACCTTTTTCAGCTCTACAAAGAGCCCATGGGAGGCGGCCAAGTTATTGAAGAAGTGATTGTGGCCGACACCTTTTTTCAGAGCAACCGCATTTTGTCGCCTCGTCCCAATATGTTCCCTTATAGCTGGCGGGTGATGCCCTTAACCTACAACTATTTTTGTGCGGGTTATGGCCCCACACAGCAGTTTAATACCAACTCGCCCACGGCCCTAACTGATTTGGATATGCCCGTTTTATCGGACTTTCAGTTGGGGCCCAACCCTTTGCCGCAGGGGCAGCCTTTGCAAATTTTATGGACCCTAGAGGGAGAAAAAATGGGCCAATGGCGAATTTTTAATGCTCAAGGACAGTTGATCTGGGAACAAAGCGCTCAGTTGCAAGCTGGCGCGGGCCGCTATCAGTTGCAATTGCCTACAGATTGGGCCAGCGGCAGTTATTTTCTGCAGTTTCGCAGCAAAACAGGCGAAATGCAAGGCAAATTATTTATCATTAAGTAAGAACTCATTTAAAATAAGAGATATGTTTTTGATTGGAAGTATTATTTTCTGGACCATGGCTGCGGTGGTCGGCTATTTTTCGCTCATTCCCCTCAAAGCGGCGGCAGAATACCGTTTTAGAGGCAAATTGGGCCTAACTGTAGAGGGGATTGGTTTTGCCGTTTGCCTATTGGCGGCCATTGCTACCGGTGGTTTTGCAGGCTATTTGTTGTTGGGCGGCGGCATTGCGGCTGGGGCGGCCATTCGTTCTCGCTCGGGCAATGATCAGCGTTATTTGGAATAAGAGCAGGCTCGCTAAGAGAAAGAGAAAACCGCTAATTTCTAGATCTAGAAGTTAGCGGTTTTTATTTTGGGGCTGCCCCTTCCTTCGGTCGGGTCGGGCTGTGTCGCAGCTCGCAGGTCTGCTCGGCCCTTCGGCAGCAAAGCTGCCTCGGTCTGCCGCTTCGCGGCACTGCTTTCCATCCCTCAGCCGCGGCGCTGCGCGCCTTTGCGGCGGCTTCGCCGCCTGCAGGACCCTACTCCTTATAGTGGTCCAAAATTTTGGCCTTCATCTGGAAATATCGAAAAATACCCAAGAAGAAAATCACTAAGCCCAAGGCAAAAAGCGCATAAGCCGTATAATGAGAGCTTGCTTTATCGGGATAAAAATTGATAATGGCAAAGCCCGTAACCACCATATAAAGTGCTGTGCGCATAAAAGAAAGTGCGGTGCGCTCATTGGCGAGGTGGGTGCGGTCTAGGGCAAGTAAATCGCGGACCAAGGGTTGGGGGTTATTATTGGTAGTATCAGACATAGCTTGTTTTTGTTTTGGGCCTAAGCAACAAAAAATAGCCATCATTTTCTGTGATAAGGTTGGCAGTCTGCTTAAATTTAAGAGGACTTTAAAATAAGCATCAAAATATTTTTTGCTTAGATGAATGCTGCTATCTTTGCGCCTAATCTTAATTAGATTAAATCTTAATAAACTAACAATAATGAAAAACTGGACCTTAGCGCTAGCCTTGGGCGCATTGAGCCTAACGGCTTGTAAGAAAGATGAAGACCCCAATGAAGGGTTGAAAGATGAGGTAGTGAGCAACTACTGCGAGATTGTTTATGCTTCTTATAGCGACAGTCATTTGAAGGCGCAGGAATTGCAGACTGCGATTAACAATTTGGTGGCTGGACCTTCTGCCACAACTTTAGAGGCGGCCAAAACGGCTTGGAAAGCGGCTAGAGAGCCTTATGGCCAAACGGAGGCCTTCCGTTTTTATGATGGCCCTATTGATGATGCCGATGGGCCAGAGGGGGATTTGAATGCTTGGCCTTTGGATGAAAACTACATTGATTATGTAGAGGATGCTTCTGGAAATATTGTAAATGGTGGCATTATCTACGATACGGCCAGTTATCCTATTTTGAGCAAAGAGTTATTGGCCAGTTTGAATGAGCAGGGAGGCGAGAAGAACATCAGCATTGGATATCATGCGATTGAATTTTTGCTTTGGGGCCAAGATGATCTGGACGTCAATGTAAATCCGGGGCAGGGCGGAGACCGCAGCCATACGGATTTTGCGGGCGACATTTTTGCGCAGCGTCGTGCTCAGTATTTGCAGGCAACTACTGAATTATTGGTAGAACAACTGGCAGAGTTGAAGGCAGCTTGGGCTGTTGGAGCGAGCTACCGAACTACTTTTGAAGCCATGCAAGAAGATGTAGCCTTGGCTAAGATTTTGAGTGGGGCGGCCATCTTGTCTAAGTCAGAATTGGCTGGAGAGCGGATGTTTGTGGCCCTAGAGGCCAATCCGGCGGATAATCCGCAGGAAGATGAGCACTCTTGTTTTTCAGACAACACGCATAGAGACATTATTACCAATGCTTTGGGGATCAATAATGTATTGTCGGGGACCTATGAAGATGTGAACGGTCAAATTATTGGGGACCAAGAGCATTCTATTTTGGCCTTATTGCGCAATTTGGACGAGCAGAAGTCGGCCAATTTAGAGACTGCTATGGAAGAAGTAATGGACAAAGTCAATGCGATTCCCACTCCATTTGATAAATACGTCACGCAGGAGAACGTAGGAGATAACGGGCCTGTTTTCCAGGCTATTACGGCCTTGCAAAACCAGGGGGACTTATTGGCTGATGCGGCGGTGGCCTTAGGCTTTACGATTAGCACAGAGCTACCTGAATAGGGGATAACTCTTAATAGTATGTGAAGAAGAGCGGTCTAATTGGGCCGCTCTTTTTTTTTAGACAAAACGTAGACAATTAGGGGGAAAAGAAGATTTAGGAGAGTTTAGTCTTTTTTTAGCAATTGAAAAACGCTATTTTTAGACATCTTTGATCGCCAGCACATTTGTGCTGGCGATAGAGGAGCGAAGCGACTGGCTGAGGGATGGAAAGCAGTGCCGCGAAGCGGCAGACCGAGGCAGCTTTGCTGCCGAAGGGCCGAGCAGACCTGCGAGCTGCGACACAGCCCGACCCGCCTGCAGGGCGGGGCAGCCCCAAAAAAAATAAAAAAAGGGGGAGAGAGTAGCCGAAGAAAAGCTTAAAATCGTTTTAACATTTGATAGGGGTCCTATTGGCGGAGGGGCCTTGAGGAATTAGAATAGAAAACGCAACACTATGAAGAACATATTTACCCTTTTATTGCTGAGTTTGAGTTTTTGTCTTTGGGGGCAGAAAACGACAACAATCACGAACTTAGATGTTGGTTCGGCTATACAAGAAGCATATCCGACGCATGATGTGAGAATTAACTACAGCGGATATTCGGAGTATCCTGACTTCTTTTTTCTATCGGTAAAAGGGGGGCGGCAGCGCTTGGTGAAGAGCGTGCCCACAACAGATACGATTTATTGGTCTCATGTTCAGGCTTGGCAAACTGCGACGCATTTGAGTCCGCCTTCTGGGGGCTACACTACGGATAGTCTTATTGCGCAGACGACTCGTCAGGGGGCTGCGGGGAATTATTCGGGGACCATTACCTTTTCGGCTCCACTAGATATTACTTCAGGGACTATTGTGTTGTATGCGGTAGATAGTAACTATACGGTGGCGCCGATTCCCTTGGATACCATTGTGTTGTTGGCGACCAATCCGGATGTAAATATGTCTCCTATTCCGACGACAATGTGTACGACGGAAGATCTAGAAATTTTTGTTACGCCAGCGCCATCTTCTTCTTTGGGGGCGGGTTCGATTAGTATTTCGAACACCTTTGCGCTTACGGGTTATCCGCCGAATGATTATATCATTACGAATAACAATCCGAACAACCCTTTGGACTATACTTTTGTGCCGAATGGGTTGAATGGGGCGACATCTATTGTGGCGGCTCAGGACTTGTCTACGACCTATACGCTTCGGTATGATTATCGGCCAATCATGCAGACGACAGCGGTTAATTGTCCGTCTAAGTTCAGATCTCAGATTACCACTATTTATAATAATAATATTGATGGGGCAACTTTTGCGGCGGTAACCAACCGAGAGGATAGTGCTGTTTTGCAATTGCAGGGGGTTACTCCTACTAGTTTTGAGAACTTGATTGTCAATAACAACCTAGCCGATACGATTTATGGGACTTATGTAGTTGAAGGGGAGGTCTTTTTGGCTTCTCAGTCAGATATTGGGACATTTCCTGTGACTTATGAGGTGCAGAATGGGCCTTGTTTGGCTCAGGCCACGGCCAATGTTTTGGTTCGGGATGTTCCGGGTCGGGTAATGCCTTATTCTTATTGTAGTTTGGATACGGCTTTTACCTTTGGGCGAGACAATGACAACTTTCCTTGGGATCCTCTTTATTCAGGCCGCAGAGGCGGGACCATAAAAAGAGGTTATCTAATGGATGTAGATGTACAGCCAGCCTCTTGTCTAACGGTGCTCAATAGTAACCAAGGGCAAGAGCGTTATCAGATTGATCCTGCGGCTGCTCCTTTAGGAACTGATACTATTTGGGTGCGCATTGAGTATATGGAGGAAAGAAGACGCTACAGTGGTAGTGGTGGTAGGAATTATAATAATAATAATGGTACACAGGATTTATCAAATTACCCAATTCTAGACACCGTCACCACCTTGGTCTATTATGAGGCCATTGAGTTATTTGCTCCGCAGGACCCAGTAATTGACACTAGTTTGCAGGCCAACTACTGTAATGATGTGCCAATTGTGGGCTTAAACTCTACGCCTGCTGGTGGGGTACACGACTTGATCACCCTCACGGGCCCTAATACGGGGACAGTACGTCAGGCGGGCAACAACTTTAGTCCCTCAAGTTTGCACCAAGGAGAGGTCAGTGATATTCGCTATCGATTGATTTATGAATCGGGGATTGGTAACTGTATTGCTTATGATACGGCGGAGTTTACGATTGTGGCTCCGATTAGTTTGGCTTTTATTGGTCGGAACTCGGCCAATCAGGGAAATGGCAACAATACTTATTGTTATAATGACCCCTCTAACCAACTCTTGACGGCTCCTGCGCCCACGCTTTATGATCACCCTGATTCTTTGCAGCCTGGAGAAGGTAGTTTCACCGGGCAGGGGATTAGTGGTTTTGGACCCATCTTTAATCCGCAGGCGGCAACTCCAGGTACCTTTAATATTCGCTATACTTATGTCAATCAGTATGGCTGTAAAAGCTTTATTGACTCTGCCTTTACGGTAGATCCAGGCCCCAACCCCATTTTGTCTAGTGATCAACTGGGAGATACTTATTGTGCCAATGACACCTTAGGTATTTTAACCGGCTCGCCTGCCGGAGGAATCTTTTTTGGCCCAACGATCCAAAATCCTCAGGATAGTGCTTTTCAGCCCAATATTATTTATGCCCCGCCTACGCCCAATACGGCAGGTACGGTAGACTTTGAGTACCGCTATACCGACCCCAATACGGGCTGTAGCGATACCACTTATTTGACGGTAACCATTAACCCCTTGCCGCAACCTAGCTTAACGGTTAGCGACTATTTCTTCTGTGAGTCAGATCAGCCCGTTAGCCTAAATGGCCAACCCGCTGGTGGGGTGTTCTACTACTATAATACAACAGATACGCTTCATGATGCGACCTATTATCCCAACCCCAATTATCCAACCTTACTCACAAGTACTAGAGTGGATACGGTGGTCTATGAGTTGGAAGAATTGGGTTGCGTCAATCGAACAGAGGCCGTACTCACCACTTACCCCAATCCCGTCTTTAGTTTTTCTACCGTAGATGGGGGCGGCGATACGACCACTCATGTTTGCTTGGGCCAAGATACCCTCTTTTTCTTCCCTTATTTAAGTGCCGGAAATGTACTGAATTATGATGGACCAGGGGTACTCAATAATACCGACTTCTTGCTGCCTCAGGTGGCTGGTGTCGGTGCACACAATATTCGAGCAATTTATGAGGACTCTACCAATTTTCCCGCAGTTTGCCGAGATACAGCCTATGCCGAGTTCTATGTGCATAGTCAGCCTAATGTGAATTTTAGCTCTATCGATGGCTGCGGAACACAAGATGCTGTGCTCTTTCCAGATAATGCACAATTAGGACTAACAGGAACCATCCCAGGAACCACCACGCTCTATGATTCGATCTCTCAAGTAACTTGGGATTTTGGAGATGGAACAATTCGTTCTGGAACATTTGACCTATCAGATAATACGATTGATACGGTCCATTATGTTTATCCCCAAGAAGGGGTCTATACCGCCTCCCTTTTTGTAGAAAATAATAGCTATTGCTCCGATTCTGCAGAATTGCGCATTTTGGTGCTGCCCGCTATTCAACCCACAGACTCTGTTCCTTATTTCCAAGATTTTGAAGCCGATGCGGGCGGATGGATCGAGGAGGCCGAATCGGCCAATACGAGCAGTAACCTCTGGGAATGGGGAACCTCTAACGCCAATGTGATTGCTTCTGGACACGGAAATACCTGGATCACTGGACTCAACAGAGCCTATACCTCAGGCGGAGAAGATGGCTGGGTGTATAGCCCTTGTATTGATATGACGGCCCTCGAACGCCCAATGATTAGCCTAGACCTTTACTATGAAACAGACCCCGGAAATGATGGGGCCGTTATTGAATACTTTGATCAAGATGCCAATAAATGGCTGCCTCTTGGCGAACAAGGCCGCGGAATCGAATGGTACAATTATAATGTGGTGGCTGGCCGCCCCGGTGTGCAAAGCCTAGCCCCCAGAGGCTGGTCGGGCGACTCTGATGGCTGGCAAGATGCTCGCTACAAATTAGACGACCTCATGCACTATACTAACCTCCGCCTCCGTATCGCCTTTGGCGCAATTGGCGTAGTGCAGGGCCTCGATGGAGTAGCCTTTGATAATATCTGGATCGGTAACCGTAGCCGAAATGTTCTGCTCGAACACTTTTCTAATTCGGGCCTCAATAACTTTGACTATGTGAACCAACATGTATATAACCTCATGTATCGCACCCCTGTGATCTATGATGCGGTGATGCTCCAATACCAAACGAGCTTCCCCAATACCAACGACCGATTTAATCTATTTAATATCGACGACCCCTCGGCTCGAGTCATCAAATACGGGATTTCACAGGCCGGTAAAGCCCTTATCGATGGCCGAAGATTTAGCGCTACTTCCAATTCTCAAGATCTCCAAATGGTCGATTTTGAAGAGGATATGCTCCGCTCGCCTAAGTTCGATATTAGTATCGATACCTTTGTGAGCTATGCCGGAAATACTCTAGAGGTAGCCGTTACTTTCACCGCCCTAGAAGACCTTCCGCTAGGCGATTATGATCTGCATATTGCCGTGCTAGAAGATTCGCTCACTTATTTTAGCGGAGAATATACCCATAGCGTGATGCGCAAAATGTTGCCCGCTGCCGATGGTAGCCGATATAGCCGCGCCTTCGCTGTTGGCGACCAAGAACATATTCGATATACCTGGAATTACCCTAATGATTTTGACTTTAACGAAGCCTCGGTAGTGGCCTTTATCCAAGAGGAAACAGCCACTTCTAAGGAGGTCTTCCAAGCCACTAGCTCCAGAGATATTACCATTTATCTCGACTCTCTGGGCACCTCCACTTTTGAGGCCGCTCAGGCCGCTGCGGCTCCCTTCCAAAATCTAAAACTCTATCCCAACCCCTCTTCAGAGTTCTTTAATTTGCAGTTGGCAGAACTCCCTCAACAAGCACATAGCTGGCGAGTTACGGACCTGCAAGGCCGCATCTTTGAAGAAGGAAGCTGGGAGCCTGGCCAAGAAAGCCTACAGCTCTGGGCCCGAGATTGGCCCGCCGGCGTCTATATTTTCGCTATCCAAGGCCAAGGATTCCAAGTACAACGCAAAATGGTATTAGTCCGATAATTTGGGGCCCGCGGCCGCCCCAATAAGGGCGGGCGGCCGCCGCTATGCTCCGCCGCTCGCTCTTCGCTCGGCCCTTCGCCGCCTCCGGCGGCTCGGTCTGGCCTGCGGCCACGGCTGCGCAGCGCTGGGCCATTGGCCCTAGGGGCCTGGCCGGCGAAGCCGGCCACCCCATCCCTGCCGCTAAGGGCCACCTCAGCCCTAAAATAAACTAAGCCCCGCTATAAAAATAGCGGGGCTTAACTCCAAGGCCCGCCTGCCTCTAGCCCAAAGGCAAAAAGCAAACACCTACAACCTATTTATAGCAAGAGCGCCTTCTCATCTAAAACTAAATATATGAGACAGTTACTCCTCTTTCTGTTGCTCTCTGTTCCCCTAAGCATCTGGGGGCAAACAGTAAGTATTACGAATAATAACCATACAGGCGCCCTCTTTGAAGCCTGCCCAGGCGATCAGCTAACAATCCATTATGAAGGAACCAACAGGGCACCCCACTTTTTCTATGTTCAACATGAAAATAATACGAGCTCTCTTTGCCTCATTAAACAAGCCAATAATGGCTATCTAGGCAATCCTAGTAATGCTAGTTTCTATTATGGCGATGGGCCAATCAATGATATTACTGTAGATCTAGACGCCACAGAGCCCGCCTACCCCCCAGCCAATATCCGAACAGTACCCGTGCTTCCTAATGATGTTTTTCCAGCTACCATTTTACTCAATGCAACAACGATAGAAGGCGATACCGCAGGCCAAATGACATTCTCTGTGCCCAATGATATGCAATCGGGCCAAATTACTTTTTATCATTATGATGAACAGCAAGATACCGGCTGGGCCGTGCTGAACTTCTTTTTACAAGTGGTACAGGTCCATCCCGAAATTATAGCCCCTCAAGAGGTCTGCTCTAGAGATACTATTGCTATCCAGTTAAGCCCCCAACCCAATACAGGCTTTGGCTATAATCCTAGCTCAGGTCCCACTTACCTACGACTGATAGAAAGTAATAGCAATACCCCAATAACCGGAAATTATCTGCAAAATCCCTCTTCCCAACCAAGCTATATTGGCGCTAGCTACGATTTTATACCCGATGGAATAAATGGCAGCGCAGCACTAACCACAAATAGAAAAAATAGAGACCTACGACTAGAATATCGCTACCAACCCTATATGCAAACTACTACAGATGTTTGTAATGAGGTGAGTAGCCGACAAATAATAACGGTTTATAATAATAGCCTCGATAGTGTCAAATTTGCCTCTGTAACCAATAGCTCAGATACCGCAGCTATCCGTGTTGTCGCTAGCGAACCCGCCTATTTTGCCTCTATCCTTAATTCTAGCCCCCCCATAGCCAGCAGCTTTTCTGGCGTCTATGTTCAAAATAACCGCTTTTTAGGCGCTACAGCAGGTTCTGGACGATATGAATTGGGCCTGCAAATAGATAATAATGGCTGTATTAGCCAATTAGGAGATTCTATTGATGTTTTAGCTATTCCACCCCGCCTTTTTCCCGAACTCTACTGCCGCTTAGATGGCCCTCTAGAGTTTGGCCGAGATACTACTAATTTTCCATGGGATGCTAACTGGCAAGGACCAGATGCCTCTTCAACAACTAGCCGAACCCGACAAAGAAGAGGCTACCTGATAAATGTTCAAGCTAATCCCTCTTCTGCCCTCCAACAAATCAATAGTACCCCAGGACAAGAACGATATAGACTGCTGCTGCCAAGCGGATTAAATAGTGTGCTGCTGACTATTGAATATATAGAAGAAGTTAGAGATAGAGAGTATGTGCCTACTTCTCCAACAACAGGACAAGCACAAACCATCTATACAGGACAAGAAGTTGTCGTTCGATATCAAGAAACTATTCAAATTGTAGACCCGCCCGAAGTGGCTATAGATTCTACAATTGCAGAGAATTACTGTAATTATGAAACCTTTGTCAATTTAGGTGGCTCTAGCCCCGCCAATGGGGTACACTATATTACCGCCAGAAACGGAAATGCAGCCAATACCTCCACTACTCTAGGGGCCATTTTTAACCCTAATGCAATTTATACGGCTAGCAATGAGACCACTGATGTTAACTACTACCTCATTTATGAGGCGGGACAAGGAAACTGTGCGGCTAGAGATACCGCTAATGTCCGCATCCTCGGAGATGTAGCCCTAGCCATCTCTGGCCGAAACTCTAGCTCTTTGGGCAACCAAAATAATCGCTATTGTACCAACGGGGGAGTAGATATTTTAACAACTTATCCAGCCCCAACTTCTTATGCCTCTACAGCCAATCTTTTAGCCTCTCAAGCCAACTTGACTGGGCCTGGTATTGTTGGTGATGGACCACTTTTTAATCCGGCTGTTGCCGGAACGGGCCAAAAGGTGATTACCTATACTTATGTGAGCCAATATGGTTGCGTCTCTTCTATTGACTCTACTTTTACAATCAACTTATCTCCCAGTGTAGGGCTCTCAACCGATGAAGCCGATACCACCTATTGTGCCGATGATACGATCGGTATTTTAACAGGAACTCCCTCAGGTGGGGTTTATTCTGGACCAACGATTTCTGGACCAACAGATGATCAGTTTAATCCTTCTGTGGTCTATAGTCCCGTTTTGCCCAATACCCCTGGTTATGTCAATTATGCCTATGTTTATCAAGACCCTACAACCCTTTGTAAGGATACGGTAGAAATTGAAGTGACGATTAACCCGCTACCTAGCTCCAACTTCAGTATGGCGAGCTATCATTTCTGCCAAGCCGATGAACCGCAAGAGCTCTTTGGCTTGCCCACCGGCGGACGCTATTTCTTTGGGGATACTTCTGCCACGGCAGGAATTATTCATGGGGCCCTTATCAATGGACAATATTGGCCCAATCCGAATTACTCGGATAGTACACGCTATCCCGCTTTGGTCCGAGATACCATTATCTATGAAACGGAAGCGCTTACTTGCACGGCCCGAGATACTCAAATTGTCCATGTTCATCCGCATCCAGAGTATAGCTTTTTTGCCACTCATGACACTCAAGGTCTGCCCGCAGATGCTACAGCAGATGCTTGCTTTGGCCGAGATACGCTCTTTTTCTATCCCAATTTGCTCACTGGAAATGTCTTGAATTATAGCGGTCCCGGTGTGCTCTTTGAAAAAGAGTTTATGATTTCTAATATTGCAGGAGTGGGTACGCACCAGATTCAGGCAGTTTTCCAAGATACTAGCAATGTCTTTGTTTCTTGTCTGGATACCGCTTGGGCTAGCTTTAATGTGCATAGTTTGCCTAATGTAAAACTGAGCGCAGATAATAGCTGCTCTAGCGATTCCGTCCTCTTTGAGATCGATAATGATAGTATGAATTTGGTCGGAACAATTCCGGGAACCACCACCCTTTACGATTCTATAACTACCGCGGTTTGGAATATGGGCGATGGCAACAGCTTTGCCGCTAGCTATGATAATAATAACCAGTTTCCAACTTTTAATTATCAGTATAGTAGTCCTGGCATTTTTGAGGCCTCGCTCTTTGTCGAAAATAATAACTATTGCAGCGATTCGGATACTATTCGGGTCTTAGTTTTGCCCAATGAACAGCCCAATGCGCTAGTTCCTTATAGTGAAGACTTTGATGCTAGCGCCAATGGTTGGGTTGAAGAGGCCGAAGGCCAAGCCCAATCGAGTAACCTCTGGGAGTGGGGTATGCCCACCGATCTAGATATCGCTCAGGACCATGGCCAAGTTTGGATTACTCGAACAGATAGTACCTATGGCCCAGATGAAAGTGGTTGGGTGTATAGCCCTTGTATCGACCTAACCGCTCTCGAACGTCCCATGCTCAAACTCGATTTCTTTAATGAAACCGATGAAGGAAATGACGGAACAGTGATCGAATATTTTGATCCCCAAACGGAGAAATGGTTGCCCTTAGGAAATGTCAACCGAGGCATCAATTGGTATAATCAGGCGGTAGTAGCTGGCCGTCCTGGGGTACAAGATTTAGCCCCTAAAGGCTGGTCTGGCATAAGTAATGGCTGGCAAGATGCCCGCTATACCCTAGATGCTTTCCGCAACTTTGAGAATTTCCGCTTTAGAGTGGCCTTTGGCGCCATTGGGGCCTCACAAACGCCTCTTCGTGGCTTTGCCTTCGATAATGTTTGGATCGGGAACCGAGAACGCAATGTGCTGGTCGAGCATTTTTCTAATGCTGGGGTGGTTAATATGGACCCGATCAACCAATATGTTTATAATCTGGTCTATCGTACGCCTGCCGTTCGAGATGTGATTTTACTACAAATCAATAATGAAGACCCCGCTTTTGACCCCATGAACAGCCTGAACCGAGACGATCCCTCGGCCAGAACCTCTATTTATGGTATTGATGGCGTAAGCGCTAAGGCGGTAGTCGATGGTCGCCGCTATAGCAACAATCCACCCAATTCTGCCGATTTGAGACAGGAGGATTTTGAGACCGATATGCTAGAAGATGCCCGTTTTGATATCCGCCTTGAGCCGATTGCCTTTATTGGGAATAATAATCTGCAAATCAATGCGACCCTAATCGCTAAGGATACCTTGGCCGCTGCAGATTATGATTTGCAGCTAGTGGTGACCGAAGATTCAGCCGTTTATTTTTCTAATGGCGTAAATTTCCATACGCACTCTTTGCTCCGCAAGATGTTGCCCGATGCCGCAGGAACTCGCTTTAGCCAATCTTGGTTGCCTGGCGATAGCGTTCAGCTTTCGGAGGTTTGGACCTACAACCCCAATAATATCGATACGGCTCATCTGGAGGCCATTGCCTTTGTGCAGGAGGATGCCCCCACTAGCCGAACGATTTATCAGGCGGTGAGGACCCGAGATATTACCGAATATGTGAATGCCTTGAGCACTACTGAACTAGCCGAGGCGCAGGCCGAAGCTCATCAGATCAATACGGCTTTGCTTTCGCCAAATCCTGCGGTAAATTATACGCAGTTGTTGTTTGCGCAGCCGCTCCGCCAAGATTTTCAGTGGTCCTTAATCGACTTGCAAGGAAGAGTATTGGCCCAAGGCCAGCTAGAGGCAGGCAGCCAAAGCGCTCGCTTCGATCTGCATGATTTACCCGCAGCTCCTTATTTCTTGCAAATTGGCAATGCCAATTTTAAAACCACCAAGAAGTTTACGGTAATTCGGCCCTAATCTTTAGGCGCAGAAGGGGACAACAGCTTGCTGTTGTCCCCTTCTTTTTTTTGCCCGCCCCAAAGGGGAGCGCCTGGCCCAGCGCTGCGCAGCCGTGGCCGAAGGCCAGACCCAGGAGCGAAGCGACGCAGGGCCGAGCAGACCTGCGAGCGGCGCAGCATAGCGGCGGCCGCCCTGCGGCCGCGGGCCCCAAAAAAACAATAAAAAAAGCCAGCTACCTAAAGGCAACTGGCTGATATTTTAATGGAGCAAAAGCGATTAGATAATCAAACGCATGGGCTCCTCTAGAATGTCGCGTAGGGTCTGCAAGAAACGAGCGCCCTGAGCACCATCCACCACACGGTGATCGCAAGAAAGGGTCACTTTCATGAAGTTCGACTCCTTCACTTCGCCCTCTACCATCACAAGGCGAGGCGCAATGCGGCCCACCGCCAAAATGCAGGCATCGGGTGGATTGATAATGGCTGTAAACTCGTCAATACCAAACATACCAAGGTTAGAGATGGTAAAGGTATTGCCTTGCATTTCTTGCGCTTGTAAGCGGCGATCGCGGGCTTTGCCAGCCAATTCGCGAATTTCCGTAGCAATTTGAGACAAAGATTTTGTGTCAGCGGCATCAACAACGGGAACCACCAAACCTTCATCCATGGCCACCGCCACGCCAATATTTACATAGTCATAGTAGCGGATCGCATCGCCCAACCAAGAGGCATTGATGCTAGGATGCTGCTGAAGCGCCTTAGCTGCGGCCTTGACCACAAAGTCGTTATAAGAGATAGAGGTTTCGCTAATGCCCTTGATGTATTGGCGAGTTTCCATCAATTTGTCCATGCAAATTTCCATGGTCAAATAGAAGTGAGGCGCATTGAATTTGCTTTCGCCTAGGCGGCGGGCAATCGTTTTGCGCATCTGGCTCAAAGGAACATCTTTGTAGCCGCCTTTGGCCTCGGGGACCTTGGGTGCAGCCACTTGAGGGCTAGGCGTAGCCGCTACAGGAGCCGCTTTTTGGCTCTCCATATAGGCCAAAATATCTTTCTTCACAATGCGTCCGTCATCGCCAGAACCTTCTACTTGGCTCAAGTCGATGCCCTCTTCTTTGGCCATTGCACGGGCCAAGGGAGAAGCCTTCAGGCGGCTATCATCAGAAGAAGAAGTTTCTTTTTGGGCCAAAGGAGCTTCTAGTTCTTGCACTACTTCTTCGGCTGGAGCAGCCTCCTCAGTAGTGGCCGAATCTCCTGCATCTGCCTGGGCCAAAAGGGCCTGAACATCCTCTCCTTTTTCGCCAATTACGGCAATAATTTGATTGACAGGTACCGCACTGCCTTCCTCTACACCAATGTGCAAAAGTGTTCCTTCATAAAGACTTTGAAACTCCATGACGGCTTTATCCGTCTCAATTTCAGCCAACAATTCGCCGATTTCTACAGCTTCGCCTTCTGCTTTATGCCAAGCCACCAAAGTACCCTCTGTCATCGTATCACTGAGAGCAGGCATTCTTACAATTTCTGCCATAGGATGTTCAGTTATTGATTTATTTAATGTAATAGTTGTTTATTCTTGCTGAAGCCAGGGCCTCGGCTCAAAGATAGTAAGCTTTTCTTAATGTCCTAAAATTATTCTAGGCTTTCCACTAGAGTTAGAGACTATCTATTATTATGTAGTTTTTTTGGGGCCTCCCGCCGCCCCAAATAGGGCGGGCGGCGGGCGCTATGTTGCGGGGCTCGCAGGCCTGCTCGGCCCTTCGCAAAACTTCGCTAGCGCTCGTTTTGCTTGGTCTGGCCCTGCGGGCCACCCCTCCACAGCGCTAGGCCAAGCAGGGCCCTCGGCTTTATAGAATAGCGCTTGGCTATTTTTGTTCAAGCCATTTAAGATAAGCTTTTACTTTTTCGTTAGGGACCGTCATAGAGAGTTGGTAGTGCTCTATTTTCCATTCGCCATTTTGGTAGCTCAGGACCGCTGTGGCCCGACAAGGGCCCATCCAGGTATCGAGCAGTTCATCGGCCCAGGCGGTTTTGCCGCCTTGCTCATCGATGCGGATATGCCGCTCTTTTACGCTAAAATCCCAGGCGGGGGCTTTCTTGAAAGCGCCCTTGGCCCATTTTCGTAGCTCGTCTCTATACCATCTTTCTCCAGCATCGGTACCAATGTAAATGCCTTTTTCAGTCATTTTGCCAAAAAAACCATCGGCATCGGCTTCCTTGGCGGCCAGATGCCATTGGTCCAGAAGGCTGTCAATTTTGGCCTGGCTTTCTTCGGCCCAAGAACGGTTGAGGCAGCCTTCTTGTCGACGGCTATCTACCAAACTAATGATCTGCCATTGGCCATCGGCCTTTTGGCGAAGCGTAAAATGGTTGGCCCCACAATGGCTGAGATTTCCATCGAGGTAAAAGCTGTAGGGGGTCCAAACGGTAGCCAATGGCCCATCTATTTGAAGGCGGTAGTCCCAGAGTTTTTCCTCCCATTCTTGCAGTCTCGGTTGGCGGGCAATGGCCATTAAAAAGGCGGGTAGGGGGCTGCGTTGGACCTTATCGCCAGCTACCGTGAGTAGCTCCATTTGGGGGGCTAAGAGTGGCCGCATTTTGGCCGAGTCGCCGCTATGCAAATGCACAAAAAAGCTATCGACGGTGGCGATGAGCGCAGGGCGCTCATCTTTTTGGGCCCAAAGGCTAGCTTGCAGCAGGAGCAGGGCCAAGACTAAGCTTAGTTTTTTCATGATATCCAATGTTTGTGATCAAGAGATGCTTGAAATCATAAAATAAAAAAAGCTCCCCAAAGGGAGCTCATTTCTTAGATTGGTCTAAGGAAAACTTAGACGTATTGGGCCACAGAGCGATTAAATTCCGCCTTGATTTTTGGCAAATCAATGATAAAGCCCAAACGCTTACGCCCACTGCTTAGCTCTTCGGCTAGTTCGGCAGCAGCCTGTAGAATCAAAGCAGGAGATTGCTTGCAAAGCGCAATGTATTCGGGCAATTTAGCCGCTTGGCCCTCTAACTAAAAGGCCGACCAAAGGTGGTGCAAGGCCTCCGGGACCGAGCTAAGGATGTCTGTAGCTTGCTCTGGCGCCTTGTAGGGCTGATTGCTATAGAAGTTGTAGGCAATGCTAGAGGGATCGCCTTCTGCTCGGAACAACTCGATGATCCAGCGGCTTTTGTTGTATTGCTGGACCAAAGGTTTTTCGGCTGGCCGATACTTAAAGTCGCTCTCATTTACATAGCGGTTCCCCATACGAACATGGTTCATAAAGTAGTATTTGGGGGCAAAGTGTTGTTTGAGGGGCCCATCATATAAGCGGCTAAACTGCTCCTGAGAGAGCAATTCATATTCATGATAGAAAGAAAAGGCCGACAGCCCAAAGAGCCAAGCGGATAAGTTGGGGGCCATGGCCGAGTTAATTTGGCTGCCCCAGAGTCCATTGTTGTTATGCTCGTAGCAGTAGATTTTTCCCTGCTCTTGCTCTGTACCATAAAGCTGATAAAGGTAGCTATAGTAGCCATAGCGGTAGCGGCCATTTTGCTGCTGTTGGGGTTGGTCCAAACAAATCCCTCCCGTAAACCAATCCATGATATGGTCATAGGGATATTCCTCTTGCATAGAGAGCAGGGCGGCCTCAAAGAGGTTTTGGCCTGCTGCTTTTTGGTCCAAAAGCGCTTGGTTTTTAGGTAGGGCCAGCAAAAGGCTATCAAAGAGTTCTCTTTGGCCAATGGCGGACCAAAGCGCATAGAGTTGGCCTAAGTCTTCGGGCAGGGGCATACCCCAAAGCTGCTCGAAATTAGCCTTCATCTTGGCCACTGCTGCCGATTGGTCCTGAGCCAACAGCTGCGGATAAATTCGGCCCAACATCTCTTGGTAGCGGCTAGGGAAAAAGCCATTGGGACCAGGCGTCAATAGATCGTCTAGGGCTACAGTTAATAAGGCAAAGCCCTTGCTGCTACAAGCTGTTCCATCGGCAAGGAAGTACTCCCGATGATCTTCTTGCCCATTTGTTTTATAGTGAATTTCGTAGCGGTCAACTCTTTGGTCGACCTGATTCATGAAGCGCTCTTGGCTATAACTTTTGTTGCGGTAAAAATGATGCACGCCCTGGGCTTTGCCTTGGGCGTATTCGCCTGCTCTAGAAACCTTGCCGTCGTTATGGTAGCGCTTGAGTGGACCATGCAAAACGCCATGATCATAATTGGCCTCACAAACGAGGCTGGCATCGGGCCGCCACCATTTCCAAAGGCCATGCTTTTTGCCCTCTTGGTCATAGGGGCCCATTTCCCATTCATAATCGCTTTGGTTCCAGCAAGCTTCTTTAGGGACCGAAGCGGGCTTGTGGCTAAGGTAGTTGGTGACCTCTTGGCCATTTTGCAAAAGATAGCGCTTGCCAAGGGCTTGACCATTTACATAGCGCTGTAAGACTTTGACAATTTGGTTGTAGTAGACCTCTCTGGGGAAAGGCTCTTTGCTATTGCCCGAGCGTTGGCGATAGAAGGCCAACCAGCCGTCTAGTTTGCCTGCTTTATAAGACCCTTCCTGAGAAATACTGCCATCGGGATGATAGCGGCGATAATCATTGATGTGCTTGCCCTGCTCATCATACTCCATTTCCATCCAAAGCTGGCCATTTTTTCGCCAGATTTTCCAAGGGCCAACGGTTTTTCCGTTTGCATTGATTTCGCCAGCTTCCCAGCGGTTTTTACTCTTGACCCATTTTGCCTCCTCGGGCAAATTAGCGGGTCTATTGGGTTGTTTTGCCATGCTAGTTAATTTTTGTGTTTCAGTTTAGGGTTTTTCCTTGGCTTTTGCAAGTTTTTCTAGGCGCAAAACGGCTTTTCTGCGCCCTACAGGCCCGAAGGGCCGCAGGCTGAGCTGCCGGAGCAGGGCCGCCGCAGGCGGCAGACCCAAGCCCGCAGGGCTGCAGGGCCGAGCAGACCTGCGAGCTGCGGAGTGGAGCGACCCGAGCCGAAGGCGAGGGGCAGCCCCAAAAAACAGATAGCATAGGCCTGCTAGCCGCTGAACTAACACATTAGTCTATAGAATAAAAATATTAGCTTAAACGCTCAAACAAGCAAACAAAAGGCAAGCAATTCCAACAGACTCACCTAATTTTAATCGTGATGCTTGACTTAAAACCACTATTTATTTTTTTCTTTTTGGCTCTCCTTGAGCCAATTAGCGCACAAAATATTGTCCATCAAGAAGACTTTTCGGCCGGTTTAGGGAGCTGGTCCGCTATCAGTCTGAGCGATGGCAGCGATATCTGGACGGCCCAAAACGGAGAGGCTAGCTGTAATGGCTTTGGCGGGGCCGATGATGAAGATTGGCTGATTTCTCCAGCCATTAACCTAGACCTCCATCAAGAGGAGTTTCTGCTCTTTGATTATAATGACCGCTATAATGGCCCAAAATTAAGCCTCTTTTATTCAATAAATTATAATGGGGGAGGAACCGCCGCCGACCTGGCCGCCGCCAATTGGCACTCCCTAGCCGATGAATTGCTCGATATTGAGGCCCTGAGCTGCTTTTCTACGCTCTTTCAACGGCACCCCGCTATTGCTCTGGATAGTATTAACGGCACAAGCGTGCATTTTGCCTTCCGATATATAGGCTACAATAATCAAAGTAAACGCTATAAACTCGATAATATCCGTATCCTAGCCGATTATTATGCGCCCATCAATAGCAGCCAAACTTGCTGCAATCTTAAGTCTAGTTTGCATCAACTGATCCGCCAACAGCGAAAAATTGATTATACCTCTAGCGATTATGATGTCTGGGACGCCATTTTACATACCGATTTGAGAAGCAATGATGCCGGCACCGCCACTATCATCTGGGATGTATTTACCGATTTTCCCCATACCAGCGGAGAATATGAATTGGATCCCTGCACGAACAAAGATCAAGGTTCTTGCCCCGGCGGAGAAGGAGGCTGCTACCAAAGAGAACATTCTTTTCCTAAGTCTTGGTGGGGCGGAGGCACCACAAATTCCGATACGGCTTATACCGATTTACACCATATTTTGCCTTCAGATGGTAGCCTAAATGCCTCTAAAAGTAATCTGCCGCCTGGTATCGTGAGCCTGCCCAGTCGAACGGGCAGCAATGGCTTTATGGTCGGCGATAATCCCAGCCTGCCTTGTAGCAGTAACTATTTTGAGCCCATAGATGAGTATAAAGGCGACTATGCCCGTATGTATTTTTATATGGCCTGCCGCTATGAGTCCGATTGGGCCAGCTGGCAGTCGCTTAGCCCAGAGGGTAGCTGCGCCATGATCAGCAATAGCTGTACGGCCTATGTCCCCTGGCTGCTCCAGATTCTACTCAATTGGCATGCAAATGATCCCGTAAGTAGCAAAGAATTGGACCGAAATAATGCCGTCTATAGCATCCAAGGCAACCGAAATCCTTTTATCGATCATCCCGAATGGGTCGGTCAAATCTGGGGCGATGCCCTAGGCCATGGCTGCACTCAAATGATTCTTTTGGGCCAAGATGAACTCGATTTTGAGGCCGAACTGCTCAATAATCAAATGGCCAATATCGCCTGGCAATGGCAAAAACCCAACCCCCAAGCCGAATTGCAGCTTTTCCGTAGCCAAGATGCTATGGACTGGCAGCTCCTAGGGCAGTTTGAGGCCCAAGATCATTATTTCGATCAAGATATTGCCCCCCAAACCACTTATTATTATCAACTGAAAACTAACCAGCAACAGTCGCCAATCATTAGCCTGCAGACTCAAGAACAGGCCCCCCTGAAAATTGCCCCCAATCCGGTCCAAAACGAATTGACGATCTATTGGGCGCAACAATTAAGCGGAGAGGCGGCTATCTATAATCTGCAAGGCCAATTGCTCAAAACAGCCAGCTTTAACGCCAAAATCTGGCAACTTGATCTTAAGGATCTACCCGCAGGGGCCTATCTGCTTAGGTTGCGAAAAGGCGAAAGCATACAACAATTTAAGCTGCTTAAAGTAAACTAGTTACCAACTGATGATTTGGGGCCCGCGGCCGCCCCAAATAGGGCGGGCGGCCGCCGCTATGCTGCGGGGCTCACAGGTCTGTTCGGCCCTGCAGCCGCCTGCGGCGGCTTGGGTCTGGCCTTCGGCCACCCCTCCGCAGCGCTGGGCCAAATGCGCCGATGAGCCAATGAAAAAAGGGCCCCCAACCTAATGGTTGGGGGCCCTTTGCGGCTAGCCGCTTTGGGCCAGCTCTAGTTGTGCTGGGGCGAGGCCACAGGCACTTTCTTCAGCCAAGCCGAAAACATCCAGTGGCGCTTCTCTAAGGCTTGCATCATGTTCATGATTAAGTGAATGCTGGCCGTATCGCCAGTCTCTTCGGCAGCTTGCACCACCCCAAGCATTTCCCCCAAAAGGGTTTCCATATCATCCACAATCTGTCGAACCATATCCTCTGGGGCCAAACCACTTTTGGCCTCCTTGATTTTGGCCATTTCTAAATATTCAGCCAAGCGATAAACGGGCTTCTTTCCGAAAATCCGAATGCGCTCCGCAATGCGGTCAATGTTCTCATGAGCAGCCTGATAGTCTTCCTCGAATTTTTCATGCAACTCAAAGAAGTCGCGGCCCTCTACATTCCAATGAAACCCCCGCAATTTATGATAGTAAAGCTGGTAGTTGGCCAGCAAATGGTTGAGGGCATGAACAATAGATTGACTCTCTTTTTTCTCGAATCCTAACTTTTGGTAGGTCTGCATATATAGTTTTATAAGATGAATAATGTAAAAGAAAAGAACTTGGGCCGTTCGGGAATATAAAGCCGCTGTTTAGCAAGCTTAATCCCAATCTTCCCAAAATATCAGGCTAAAAACAAGCCCTCTTTTGCTTTTCTCTACTTACTTAACAGCTTTATCAGTGTATTGTTTATATTTTATTCACTTTTTTGCGTCTATTTCTTTTGGCTAAAAGAAATTGGATGCTGCCCGATTTGCGGGAAAAGCTGTATTTTGGAGCACCGAAAGCCAGTCTATCACTCATCAGAAGCCTATTTTATGAAAGCGCTAATACCTGTAGCAGGAGCGGGCACCCGATTGCGCCCGCATACCTACACCCAACCCAAACCCCTTATTCCCGTGGCCGGTAAACCCATTATTGCCGCTATTATTGAGCAGCTGCAAGAGTACGGAATAGAGGAGTTTGTTTTTGTCATTGGCTATCTAGGCGATAAGATCCGCAAGTATATTGAAGATAGTTATCCCGACCTCAAAAAGGTGTTTATCTACCAAGAAGAACGCCTCGGCCTTGGGCATGCCATCTGGCTGGCCCAAAAGGAATTTATGCAGGAACCCGAGTTTTTGATTATGCTGGGCGATACGATCCTAGATGGCGACCTGCAAGGAATCCTCTCTAGCAAAACTACCTGCCTAGGGGTCAAAAAAGTAGAGGACCCCCGAGAGTTTGGCGTGGTGGTGCTCGATGAGGACCGCTATATCCGAAGAGTAGTAGAAAAACCCCGCATCCCCAAATCTAATATGGCCATTGTGGGCATCTATAAGATCTGTGAAGTGCCCGAACTAATTGCCGCCCTTAGCTATATTATAGAGCATGAGGTCAAAACTATGGGGGAGTTCCAACTGACCGATGCCCTCATGCAGATGGTCCGATTGGGCTGCAAAATCTCCGTCTGCCCCATTAGCAATTGGTTTGATTGTGGCAAAAAAGAAATTCTACTAGCCACCAATGCCATGCTGCTGCAACGCCGCGACCGAGAGGAAGGTACCCACTATAGTTTTACAAATACTATTATTATTCCCCCCGTACGCATCGGCAAAGATTGCAAAATAGAAAACTCTATCCTTGGCCCCAATGTATCGGTGGGAGATGGCGCCCAACTCAAACAAGCCATTATCTATGATTCTATTATTGGAAATTATGCCAGTATAGAAGAGGCTGTCTTGCAACGCTCTATCATTGGTAGCGATGCCTCGGTAAAGGGCCTTAGCCAAAGCCTAAATATTGGAGATAACACTGAAATTGACTTTTCCTAATGCGCTTTTTCCCTCTCTTGCTCTTACTGCCGCTTTTATTCTCTTGTAAACATCAAGCCGATGACTATGCCGTCAAAGGTCTAGATATTTCACACTATCAAAAACGAATCGATTGGGAAAAGTTTGATGAAAAAAAGATCGACTTTGTTTTTATTAAGGCCACAGAAGCCGATAATTACCAAGATTCTCTCTTTGAGCATAATTGGACGGCCCTCAAGAAGAAGGGCCTGCCCGTAGGGGCCTACCATTTTTTTAGACCTCAACGCTCGCCAATCGCACAGGCCAACTTTTTTCTACAAACGGTGCCCCTAGGCCCCGGCGACCTGCCCCCCGTCCTCGATGTAGAGGAACTGGATGGGGTAGGGGCGCAAAAGCTCCGCCTAGGCGTATCGCTTTGGCTCAACAAGGTAGAAGAGGCCTGCCAATGCAAGCCCATTATCTATAGCTCCATGAAGTTTTATGAGGATTATCTGCATCCAGAGTTTCAAGCTTACCCCCTCTGGATCGCTCGCTATAACCGAAAGATGCCCACAACCAAAAATTGGCTGTTTTGGCAGTATACAAATAAAGGCCGACATCCGGGCATTCCCGCCCAGGTCGACCTTAATGTGTTTGCCGCTAGCCGCCAAGAGCTAAAGACGCTCTTGCTCGATTAGGCATTGCCCTTGGAGCGAAATCCAATGCTCTTTTTATTAAAGAGCTGCTCTTCTCCTTCAGCCGCTAAGCCCGCTACATCGGCATAACTTACCTGCTGTAAGGATAGCTGTTGCCGCTCTTCTTCTGTGAGTGCAGCCAAACGCAAACTCTGTCTGCGACTGACCTCATTGATGAGCTGACGCACCGAACGAGCATTGCCAAAGTATTTGTCTCGCACTTCATAGAGCTGCTCCAAATGCTGACGAAGATAGTCCGCCGCAGCTTCTTCCAACTCTAAACCTTCTTCTTCTAGCATCATCAAGGCAATAGAATAGAGCTCCTCGCTTTTGTAATCCTCAAATTTCAAGACTTTGTCAAAACGAGAACGCAATCCCGGATTGACCTTGAGGAAGTTTTCCATGTTTTCCGGATAACCCGCAGCAAAAACAAAGAACTGCCCCCTAGAGTCTTCCATTCGCTTGAGTAGGGTCTGTATGGCTTCGGCCCCAAAATCACTGGCATTGGCCAAACTGCCATTGCCGCCAGAGATTAAGGCATAAGCTTCGTCTATAAAAAGAACGCCTCCCATGGCCTCATCTATTCGCTCAGAGGTTTTTATAGCGGTTTGCCCCACATAACCCGCTACCAAGCCCTGACGGTCGGTCTCTACCATATGCCCCCGCTCCAAAATACCCAATGCCTTGTAGATTTTGGTCAAAATGCGGGCTACTGTGGTCTTTCCCGTTCCCGGATTCCCCACAAAAACAGTATGCAAGAAGAACTTATTAAGGACATTCCGATGGCTCAGACGATAGAAACGAACCAACTGCACCAGTTCGGCAATCTCCGTCTTGATGTTCTGCATACCTATTAGTTCGTTGAGCTCTTTCATGGCCTCAGTCAATAAACGCTCATCTATAGGGAGGTTGGGCAAGCGCTTGGGGCTTTCCAACTCTATCCGCTGCACATCTTCTAAACTAATGGTCTCTAATTCTTCTTTACTCAACTTATGAGGCGCTTCGCTGCCCATAATCCGCAAGCCCAAATTGATTTTGGCCTCCTCTATGAGGTCGTAAACAAAACGAGCATTGCCAAAACTACGGTCTCTAGACCGAAAAGCATCTACAATCATCTGATCCAAGGCTTTCCGCCCCGCTTCCGATAAAATAACGCCCTTCTGCTGACAAGCATAGTTGGATATTGCCGATAGCTCATCGGGCAAGTAGTCGCTAAAGTCAAAGAATAACTTAAAACGAGAACGCAAGCCCGGATTAGAGCCTAAGAAGTATTTCATTTCCTTAGGATATCCCGCCACAATGACGGCCATATCACCCGGCCCATTAGACATTTCTTTGACCAAGATCTCAATGACTTCTCGACCAAAGTCCTTGCTGTCGTCATTGGTCCTCGCTAAGGCATAGGCCTCATCAATGAAAAGGACACCCCCACGAGCTTTCTCAATCGCATCCCGAACCTTAGGCGCAGTCTGCCCAATGTATTCGCCCACAAGGTCCACCCGATCTACTTCATGTACATGCCCCTTAGATAAGAGCCCCATACTAGAGTAGAGCCGCCCCATCATTTTGGCCACGGTGGTTTTCCCCGTCCCCGGGTTGCCCTGAAAGACGGCATGCAGACTGATTTCTTCGGTTTCCGCAAAGCCCTTGTCTCTACGCAGTTGCAGAAATTGTAGGTAGTTGGCATGGTCGCGCAACTTCTGCTTGATGGCCGCCAAGCCAATCAAACGATCCAAACCTTGCATCACTTCCTCAAAATCTTCGCCCTGTCCATCTAATCCAGGCAAGGCCATTGGCTGAAATTGATTGGGCAAAATACATCCCACAATCCCTTCTTCCGCCTCTTCATCTACAGTGAAAGGCAAAATGGCCAGCAGCTGGTCCATAAAGATGATTTCGGCCGTATACTGCCCCTTGCTCCAAGAGCCCTTCACATTAGAGCCCCACTGCAACTCAATTTCCAAAACTTCTTCCTCCGCCTCAATGCTCTGCAAATGCGTGGCCTCTCCCTTGAGCTGCCGAGCCGAGTTATAGACCCGTACCACCAACTCACAATGCCAGGATTTTGCCCGAAACATGTTCTCTAAGCCCAAATCTATGTGCACATAACGCGTCTCATTGGCCGGAAAAGTCTTCAAATATACTTTTTCTTCTTCCGCTAAGGTGGCATTATAAGGCGCCTCAAACATTTTGGCCGACTTTAACTGCAAGTAGTGCTTTATATCTAAGGTCTTCTTTCCCGTATCCTCTATATAAAAGTACCGAGTCGCTACTTTCTCCCCATCTATATAGGCTTCCCAGTAGTAACTACCCGCCTTCCAAAAATTACCTACTTTTTTGTTTCCCCAGCCTTCTCGAATATAAACACAGTTGTCATAACGACTTACCTTACGCTCAAAACTAAGGTCGCAAAGCTCTTTGCGCCCCTTCTTTAGGGAATAACACTTGAGGTTGACCTTCACTACCCAATCCTCCTCATCAAATAACTTATTATAAAAGGTCAGCTCCGCATATATATGAGCCGTTTCATAGCGGTCAAATACTTGCCGATATTTCTTTTTATTGCCCGCTAACCATTCTACCGTACAGTAGGTCTTGAGATCCAAGTATTTGTACGGCTTAAAGTTCGGGTCGATTAATTTTGACATAGATCGCTTTTTATTAACTATCTAATATAGTTGTTTAACTTCCTTTCTGCAAGTTTTATTTTTTGGGGCCCGCGGCCAGCTTGGCTCTGCCAAGCTGGCCGCCGCTATGCTGCGGGGCTCACAGGGCTGTTCGGCCCTTCAGCCGCCTGCGGCGGCTTCGGTCTGGCCTGCGGCCACCCCTCCGCAGCGCTGGGCCGCTCAACGGCCTTTTTCTCTCTGGGCCTGCCGCTTCGGCCCCCAATTTTAGAAGGTAAAAAGGCTTCGCTCCATATTTTAGCGCCTAATCACTTATCGCTCAACGCTAGTAGGGGAGTCCCCGAAAAAAGCAATAGGACCATTTAGATACCCCCGGAGCTAAATGTAATGATCCAGATGGCTCTGGGGAATCCCCGGAGCTAAATGTAAGGATCCAGATGGCTGTGGGGAATCCCCACGGCTAAATGTAAGGATCCAGATGGCTGTGGGGAATCCCCACAGCTAAATGTAAGGATCCAGATGGCTGTGGGGAATCCCCACGGCTAAATGTAACGATCCAGACGGCTGTGGGGAATCCCCACGGCTAAATGTAACGATCCAGACGGCTGTGGGGAATCCCCACAGCTAAATGTAAGGATCCAGATGGCTGTGGGGAATCCCCACGGCTAAATGTAACGATCCAGATGGCTAGGGGGAATCCCCCCGCTTAAATGTAAGGATCCAGATGGCCAGGGGGAATCCCCCAGAGCTAAAGGGAAACTTGCTGTACACTCATTATTATAGATGGCCTATTGGCTAAGGAAAACAGCAGCTTAAAGACAAAACCCTATAAATAGACAAAGTTTAGTCGCATACTATATAT
Source organism: Saprospira grandis (assembly GCF_027594745.1). Classification (NCBI taxonomy): domain Bacteria; kingdom Pseudomonadati; phylum Bacteroidota; class Saprospiria; order Saprospirales; family Saprospiraceae; genus Saprospira; species Saprospira grandis. The sequence continues at coordinate 3,137,793 of NZ_CP110854.1, forward strand.
ATAGGGAATGTAGCCCAAAGCAAAGGGCGAGGGTCCAGAAGGGCGCGAAGCGCCCGCGGCTGAGGGATGGAAAGCAGTGGCCCGAAGGGCCAGACCTAGCAAAAAAGCGCAAAGCGCTTTTTTGCGCAGGGCCGAGCAGAGCTGCGAGCTGCGACACAGCCCGACCCGCCCGCAGGGCGGGGCAGCCCCAAAAAAAAACATCAAAAAACATCCATTTCCTTAAAGAGGCCATAGTTATGGCCTAGGCATGAAGTCTAGGAGAGCCGCCTGCCATTAAGAGGCCGCTAGAAAGGGTCAAAAAAGAGGGCCTTCCAGAATATTTTTAGCAATCAGCAGTCTATTTCTTAGCTAAACCTTATCTTCAGTAGAAAGGCAGGCTAGCCTTGGCCGCCTAAGCAACAGTAATAATCCTCTAGCAAGATGAAAGAAGAAATCTTCGTCCTTAAACATATCTATAAGCGCTTTCCTTTGGGCGAAGGAGAGTTTACGGCCCTTAAAGACTTGAGCCTAAGTATGCAGGCGGCAGAATTTGCGGGCCTAGTCGGTCCCTCAGGCTCAGGTAAAACTACCCTACTCAATATTATTGGTGGCCTTGACCAACCCTCGGAGGGAGAGGCTATTGTTTTGGGCCAAGATGTGGCCAAAATGAGCGCCAAGGCGGCGGCCAACTTTAGGAATTTAGAGCTGGGATTTATTTTTCAGCAATTTAACCTCCTGCCCGTCTATACTGTTTTTGAAAATGTAGAATTTCCCTTACTACTCCAAAAAAAGAGCAAGGCAGAGCGCCAAAAAGCCGTAAAAGAAGCCCTAGAATGGTTGGGCATTGCGCATTTGGCCAATAAAAAACCCGATAAATTATCGGGCGGAGAGGGCCAAAGGGTGGCCATTGCCCGTGCTATTGTCAAACGGCCCAAGTTAATCTTGGCCGATGAACCCACCGCCAACCTAGATGCCGCCAATGCACATAATATTATGCGTCTGATGCGCCGCCTGAATCAAGAATTAGGCACGAGCTTTCTATTTTCTACCCATGATGAGAAAGTAATGGCCTACCTAGAGCGCATCATCCATCTTCGAGACGGAGAAATCGAAAAGGATGAGGCCCAAACTCCTAAAACAGTAAGCGAATGATAGCCTGGACCTTAGCCTATCGGAATCTGAAGGGGGCTGGCCTGCGGACCTGGCTCAATGCCAGCATTCTCTCCCTCGTTTTTGTCTTGATTCTCTTTATCAATGGCATGTTAGACGGTTGGAACCAGTCGGCCAAACAGGATAGTATTGCTTGGGAGTTTGCTGCGGGGCAGTATTGGGCCCAAGGATTTGATCCCTTAGATCCCTTTTCTTATCAGGAGGGCCTAAAGGATTGGCCCAATAGCCTAGAGGGAACGCCTATACTATGGCGACAGGGCAGTATTTATCCCGATGGCCGCATGTATCCCTTGATTATCAAGGGGATTCCCGCCCAGCAAGAACTATTGGCCCTGCCTACGGCTCTTTTGGCCGAAAGTCAGGCCCAGTTTCCCGCCCTCATTGGTCGCAGAATGGCCAAAAACTGCCAGCTCCAAAAAGGCGACCGTCTTTTGATGCGCTGGCGAGACCAAAAAGGCAGCTTTGATGCTCAAGAAATAGAAATAGTGGGCGTTTTTGATAGCCCGCTGCCTAGCGTGGACCAAGGGCAAATCTGGGTAGACCTCTCGAGCTTGCAAGCTAAAACGGGCCTAGAAAACAAAGCCAATATTTGGCTGTCTGCCAAGGCCAAACCGCAGTCGGTGGCTGGGGCCAATTGGCAAGATTTGGAGGCCCTACTAGCCCCTATCAATAAGATTATTGAAGCCAAAAAAGGCAGCTCGCAGTTTAGCTATTACATTTTGTTGGCCATAGCCCTTTTGGCCCTTTTTGATACCCAGGTCCTGTCTATATTTAAGCGGCAAAAAGAAATTGGGACCTATATCTCCTTGGGCATGAGCCCAAAAGAAGTTCAGCTGCTCTTTACTTTAGAAGGAGGGCTATATGCCATCTTGGGCCTTTTCTTGGGTGGTTTATATGGGGGACCATTGCTCTATTATTTGGCCCAAAACGGCATCCCCATGCCCGAAATGGCCGATGAAATGGGCGTGAGTATGGGCAAGGCCATTTATCCCGTCTATAGCTGGGCCCTCATTCTAAAAACGAGCTTGATTATTTTAGGCAGCTCTTTTCTGGTCAGTTATTGGCCCGCAAGGAAGATTGCTCGGATGAGCCCCGTTGCCGCCCTAAAAGGAAAACTACAATGATCTACTTTCTACTTAAAGGCATTTGGCGAGATCGTTCTCGCAGCTTTTTCCCCATCTTGGTCACGGGCATGGGGGTATTGCTCACGGTCTTCTTGTCTGGGTTTATGCAGGGGGTGTTTAATGATATTATTGAGCAGAATGCCCGCCTAGAGACGGGGCATCTCAAAGTGATGAGCCGCGCCTATGCCGAGCTAGCTAGCCAAAAGCCCAATGACCTGGCCCTTTATGAGGCCGACAGCCTGTTGGCTCATTTGCGGCAGGAGTATCCCGAGTTAATCTGGACGCCCAGGATTCGCTTTGGGGGGCTGGTAGATTTGGCCAATGCTCAGGGAGAAACGAAGGCCCAAGGCCCTGCCAATGTAACGGCCCTAGACCTTAGTACCCCTAGTTTGGGAGAGGCCCAAAGACTGAACCTGCAAAAATCTCTATATAAAGGGCGTTTGCCAGAACAGCCGCAGGAGGTCCTTATGGGGGAGGAATTTGCTCGGCGCTTGGGCATAGAATTGGGCCAAAGCTTCAGTTTGATGGGCAGCACGATGGAGGGCAGCATGAGCTTTAGAAACTACCAATTGGTGGGCGTCATCCGCTTTGGGGTGCAGGCCATGGACCGCAGCAGCCTCATCATGAATCTAGCCGATGCGGAAGATTTTCTGGATATGCAAGATGCGGCGGCAGAGATCTTGGGTTACTTTAAGAGCAATAGTTATTCGGCAGAAAGGGCCAAGAGCATTGCAGCAGCCTTTAATGAGAAGCAAGCGAAGAATCCTGATGAATTTGCGCCTATTATGTTTTCGCTCAGGGCCCAAAACAACCTGGGCCAATATGTAGACTATGCCAACAATATGTCTACTTTAATTATAGGCATCTTTGTGCTGGCCATGTCTATTGTCCTTTGGAATATGGGCCTTTTAGGCGGCTTGAGAAGATATAAAGAGTTTGGTATTCGCTTGGCTTTGGGCGAGGCCAAAGGGCAGATATATACGGCCCTTTGTATAGAGTCTCTACTCATTGGTGGCTTGGGCTCTTTTTGGGGCACATTAGTTGGGCTAGGGCTTTGCTACTACCTACAACTATATGGTATTGACCTAGATGGGGCTTTGGAGCAATCTAATGTGATGATGCCTTCGGTCTTTAGGGCCAAATTAACGGTAGAGTTGCTCTATATTGGCTTTATTCCAGGCCTTTTGGCCAGTCTTTTGGGCAGTATGCTAGCGGGCTTGGGCATCTATCAAAGAAGCACCGCCAATTTATTTAAGGAATTGGAGGCCTAGAAATTGGTCTAAAGGGCCGAAGGCCAGACCGAGTCCCAAAAAAACAAAACAGAAAAGAGATGAAAAAAATATTATGTAGCCTTGTGTTAAGCCTCTTTATGATGGCGCCAAACTGGGCCCAAACGGCCAGTGAGATCATTGCCAAGATGGATGAAAACATGAATGCCAAGACGCAAATCAGCCGAAGTCAGATGGTTATTCATGGCCGTCGAGGCAGCCGAACCGTAGAAAGTCGAACCTATTCGGAGGGGAGCCAAAAGGCCTATACCGAATACCTGGCCCCGGCTAGGGAGCGAGGGACCAAAATGCTTAAGTTAGGCGATCGCCTATGGATATACTCGCCTGCAACGGATCGGAGTATTCAATTATCGGGGCATATGCTTCGGCAGTCGGTTATGGGCTCTGACCTTTCTTATAAGGATATGATGGAGGACCGAAAACTGCAAGAGATGTATAGTCTGCGTTTGTTGGGCGAAGAAGAACTGCAGGGACAGCAGGTCTGGGTTTTGGAGCTATTGGCTAAGGTAGAGGGTTTGAGCTATCCCAAGCGAAAAATTTGGGTAGATCAGCGCTATTATGTCCCTCTAAAAGAAGAGTTATATGCCAAGAGTGGCCAGCTGCTCAAGGAATTGACCTTCTCGGAGGTCAAGGCATTTGGCGATCGTTATTATCCCACGGTCACGCATTATAAAGATGCCCTAAAAAAGGGCAAGGGGACCGACTTTATTCTTTTGGAGCTAGCCTTAGATGAAGCGATTCCAGACCACTATTTTAATAAAAGCGTATTGAAGCGTTAGCAAAGAAAAAGGGCTGTCGGAGAATTCCGACAGCCCTTTTTGGCTTTATCATCTAGCCTTTAGGCATCTGATTTTTTTTGAGGGGCTTCCTCTAGGCGGCCCACCACTTCTTTAGCGAGGGCGAGATAATCTTTGGCGCCATTAGAAGACTTATTATACTCAAAGATATCCTTATGCTGAGAGGGGGCTTCGGCCAAAGAGACATTGCTACGAATCTTGGTTTTGAATACCTTATCTCCAAAATACTTCTTGATCGTGCTCACGATATCGCGATTAAGGATTTTGCGGCTATCGTACATGGTGGCGATTACGCCGCCCATCTTTAGTTTCTTATTGAGGCGGAAGCTGACCTTATCGGTAATCTGTTTGATCTTGGCGAGTCCTTGCAGGGCCAAAAATTCAGTTTGCACGGGAATGAAAACAAAATTACTGGCGGTGAGTGCGTTGAGGGTCAGCAAGCCGAGCGAGGGTGGGCAATCGATGATGACATAATCATATTCCTCTTGAACGGGCTCAAAGAGTTCTCGGAGGATATACTCTCGGCCGGGCTCATTGATGAGTTCCATTTCGGCCCCAGAGAGGTCTAGCGAAGAGGTGATGACATCAAAATCCTCCTTCACATTATAGGGTTGGAGTTCTGCATCGCCGCGCATATTTTCATAGATCGTCACTCTTTGTCTGGGGATACCCAGAGAGATCGTCAAGTTAGCCTGAGGATCGAGATCGACAAGCAGTACTTTTTTATTTAATTTGACCAGGGCGGCGCCTAGGTTGATCGCAGAGGTAGTTTTGCCAACGCCTCCTTTGTGGTTCAATAGGGATATGATAATACTCATGGTCTTCTTATTAGTCTTTACTAAATCGCTAGCATTCTGCTAAAAGCGATAGGCTAGCCCGCCCAAAATAGTAAAAAAATATCTTTTTGCGCTTTTCGCTCTCCATAATTTGCGGCTAGAGGGACTAAAGCAGGGGGGAGGCAAAGCAATTCAAAATCGAAAAAAGTATTAGCTTTGGGCCATGAAAGAGACGATAGAACAATTAGACAAAAAATACATGAGTCGGGCCATCTCTTTGGCTCGTTTGAGTGGGAGGAGTCAGCAGCCCAACCCCAGAGTGGGGGCCGTGATTGTGCATCAGGGGCGCATCATTGGGGAGGGTTTTCATCAGAAGGCGGGAGAGCCGCATGCGGAGGTCTTGGCAGTTCGTTCGGTCCAAGATCAGTCGCTTTTGGCCCAATCCACTATTTATGTGACCTTAGAGCCTTGTTTTCATCATGGCCGAACGCCCCCTTGTGTAGATTTGATTGTGCAGCATAAGATTCCAAGGGTGGTCATTGCTCAGACGGATCCTTTTGAGCAGGTGGGCGGCAAGAGCATTGCTCGCTTGAAGACCTTGGGGCATGAGGTGAAACTGGGGGTATTGGAAGAAGAAGCGGCTTGGCTAAATCGACGTTTTTTTCGGCATATAGGGCAAAAGCGCCCCTATATTGTCCTCAAGTGGGCCTGTTCCTTAGATGATATTATGGGGAGAGAAGGAGAGAACCTTCGGATCTCCAACCCCATCTCTAGTCGGATCAACCACCGTTGGCGCAGCCAGGAGTCGGCTATACTAGTGGGCCGAAAAACGGCAGCCGTAGACAATCCCGCCTTGAGCAATCGCCATCATTTTGGTCGGCAGCCGCTGCGGATGGTTTTGGACCGAGAGGGGCAGTTGCCTAAGGGGCTACAACTATTTGATGGACAGCAAGCGACAAGAGTGTATCGGGCCATTCCGCCCGCTTTGGAGCAAAAGAACCTCAGCTTTGTGCAGCTTCCCTATGAGCAGCTTTTGGAGGAACTTTGCGCCGATTGGCAGCAGCTAGGCCTACAATCGGTCTTAGTGGAGGGGGGCGCGCAGCTTTTGCGGAGCTTTCTATCGGCGGGCCTATGGGATGAGATTCGCATTTTGCGATCTTCCGATATTTTGGGCCAAGGCATTGCGGCGCCCATAGCGCCCAAAAACTATTTGAGGAGCGTACAGCCTCTATTTGATAATCGGGTAGAAATTTATTACCGCAACGACTAAACTGTGTTATATCTTCTTTTGAGTATCCTTTGCTCAACGGCCTTGATTACGGTCTTCAAGCTCTTTCCTCGTTTTGGGGTAGACACCTTTGGGGCTATCGTGATCAACTACTTTGTCTGTGTGTTGGCGGGCGGGCTATACAATGGTCAATTGTTTGATTTGGGGGCAGCTTATATGCCCTACGCCTTTATTTTGGGGATCATCTTCATCAGTTGCTTTTATGCGGTGGGTCTGACGGTGCGTTTATTTGGGGTGACCATTTCTTCGGTTCTCCAGAAGATGTCGCTTTTGGTTTCGGTGCCCTATGCTATTATTGCCTTTAAAGAGCCTGCGGGCAGCTTAAAAATTATTGGTTTGGGCTTGGCCTTTGCGGCTGTATTGGCCAGCAATTGGCCCGAAAAACTAGCCGAGGGCGATAGCCGAAAACAAGAGCGACAGCAGTATTTGGCCCAGGGCGGTAGCCTGCTATTGCTTTGGTTTTTTCCGATCTATAGCTTTAGCGGCAGTGGCCTGATTGAGGTTCTTTTGCAGTATGTGCAGCAAAGTATTTTAGGGGGGACAGAGGAAGAGTCGGCGGCTTTTACTACGGCCATCTTTGCTTCGGCGGGTTTGGCGGGGGCTGTGGTTTACCTCTATCAATTGCTAAGGGCCAAGGCCCGTTGGTCTTGGAAAAATGTAGGGGGTGGTTTAGCTTTGGGCATCCCCAACTACTTCTCGATCGTCTTTTTGTTGCTGGCCTTCAACGTTTGGGACAAATCGGTTGTTTTGCCCATCAACAACATTAGTATTGTGATGGCCACAGCCTTATTGGGGCTCTTTTTCTTTCGTGAACGTTTGTCAAAAATCAATTATATTGGGGTGCTTTTAGCCATTTTCGCTATCTTATTGATGGCTTATTCTCAATGATTTTGGGGCTGCCCCTCCCTTTGGTCGGGTCGGGCTGTATCGCAGCTCGCAGGTCTGCTCGGCCCTGCAGCCGCCTGCGGCGGCTTGGGTCTGGCCTTCGGCCACTGCTGCCCATCCCTCAGCCGAGAAAGGGCTGGCGGTTCCGCCAGCCTCAGTGGGGCGGGCAAAGCCCTTCCAAAAAGGCCAAGGCCAAGTCTTTCCGATTGTATTTAATTAAATAAAACAGTATAATGAAACAGATTACTTTCTTACTCTTATTTCTAATTTCTGCGGGCAGCAGTTGGGGGCAATACTATGCCTATGGGGGCTATGAATACAGCAGCTTTCAATCTGATGAGCTGTCTGCCATTGTTACAGAATTTAATGAGCGAGAGGGGCATAACTTAGGCGATTTGCGTGCCTTGCATGGCTATCGTTTTGGCCTGGGGCGTTATTCTTATGTAGCGGATGTGGCCTTGGGTTTTGGCTATTTGGGGCGCAAGCTCAGCAGTGTCAATCCGCAATTGCTCAAAGAAACGGTAGAACTAGAATACAGCCTTATCTCTGCGGATGCTAGTGTAGGCTTTCGGCCTTTTAAGTCAAAGTTTCATAGCATTGGCGGCAGTTTGCATATGGGGCAGATGCGTTATCGCTATTCTTTTGGGGGCGACTATCTGGTTCCGATAAAGAACTATAATATTTGGGGCGAGCTTTATGCGGAATTGGCCTTTCCTTTTCGCTTTTTGCTGAAAAAAGAGCAACGAGAGCGCTTATTTTATATCTTTAAGATTCGTCCATATTATCGGGCATATCGTCCATTGGATCTACAGGCTTTGCAGCGAGATTTCAACTTTGACCAAAATGTGGGCTTTAATGAAATAACGCAAAAAGGGGGGCAATTTGGGATCCGTTTGTCTTTGGTGGTTCCTTTTCTGACCAAAGAAGAGCAGGAGCTTTATCGCAGGACGCCCAAGGAGGCGAAAAAAGCAAAAATAGAAAAGAAGTATAAAACGAAAACAGGCACCAACTAGGGCCTTAATGGCCTAGCGATGTGCAGCAGTGCGGCGCAGCCGCAGACCCAGCAAAAACTTGTTTTTTGCGCAGGGCCGAGCGAACAGCGAGCTGCGAAACGTAGCGCCGACGACCGAAGGGAGGCGGAGGCCCCAAAAAAATATTCTTATTCAAAAACTAAAAACGAGCGTATGAAAAAGCTAATTTCTTTGGTAGTAGTGGCCTTAATTGGTTGGATTGTCTATGTGTCTGTATTGGGAACGCCAGAAGACAAGGCGGTTCGCAATAAGTTGTTGGGTTCTGCTAAGGACTTTGGGCAGACCGTAGTGGAGGTCTTTAACCATGAGAAGGACAAGGTAGAAGCGGGCACTTATGATGAGGTTTTGGACAAATTGGACAAGGCCATTGACAACCTAAAAGAGGCCGATAAGGACCAAGACTACGCCCAGAAATTGAAAGATTTGGAGGCCGAGCGTCAGCGCATTAAAGAAATGCTTGCGGCGGCAGAAGGGGCAAAATCGGCTCGTTCTGCAGAGGATCCCAATGCGGCGGCCCAAAAAGATATTCGCAAATTGGCGGAAGAGGTCGTGAAGGTATCTGAAGAAATGGAAAAAAAGTAATTGGCCTTTATGCAAGCGGCAGAACTAGCAAATTTAAAGCGCTTATTGGCAGCGGAAGAGGGCTGGGAGCTGGGGTTCATCCTGGCGCAGTCCTTTGCTCCCTTGCCTGCTGATGCAGCTCTGGCAGAACTGATTGTTCGGCAGCCAGCGGGTTTGCATTGGGCGGTAGAGACTGCTCAGGAAGCGCTTTTGGGGGCCTTAACAGCCTGGAGTTTGCATTATGAGCCACTGGCCGAACTGCCGCAGCCATTGGGGTACTTTGCCAATTTGCGCAGCCTGAGTCTGAGCCATAACTACTTGCCTAAATTGCCCGATAATTTGGCAGAACTTCGGGCGTTGGAGCAGCTACAGATCCATTATAATCCTTTGGGGGAGCTGCCTGAAAGTTTGGGTCAGCTTTCTCTTTTGCGTTCCCTTTCGCTAAATAGTTGTAGCCTGAGCCAACTGCCCAATGCTTTGGCCCAGTTGGAGCAACTACAGGCCCTAGTCCTGATGGACAATCAACTGACGGAATTGCCCAGGGCCTTGGCCCAGCTACAAAATCTGGAGAAGCTGATTGTTCGGGGCAATCGTCTAAAGCGTTTGCCCGAAGAGCTTTGTGCCCTGCCCAAACTTCGGATTTTGGACCTAGGCGACAATCAAATTGATCGCCTGCCTTATAATCTGCCGCAAATGAGTAATTTGCAAATGCTGCATTTAGAGCGCAACCAATTATCGGCCAGCCAAAAGCGCAACCTTAGCCGCCAGCTGAGCGATGTAAATATTTATTTTTAGGAAGAATTTTCCCTCTTATGTCTATATCAGAACAACATCACTACCTCTATTACGGCACCAAAACCAATGCCTCAGAACTTCGCAGCTTTGTGGAGCATATTCTAAAAACCAATGCGCGGATGGAGGAGCAAAATCGCCCCAAAACCCCAATTTGCATTTGGGGAAAGCATGGAATTGGCAAAACGCAGTTGGTAGAAAGCATGGCTCGAGAAAAGGGCTATCAGTTGGCTTATATAGCGCCAGCTCAATTTGAGGAAATGGGCGATTTGGTGGGCATGCCCCGAATTGATGAGGAGGGCCAAACTCGTTTCTCTCCCCCCAATTGGGTGCCTCAAGAAGAAGGGCCTGGCATTCTCTTAATTGATGATGTCAACCGAGCAGATGACCGCATCCTGAGAGGGATTATGCAGCTTTTGCAAAATTATGAGCTAGTGAGCTGGAAGTTGCCCAAAGGTTGGCAGATTGTACTAACGGCCAACCCCGATGGGGGCGATTATTCGGTTACGCCCATGGATGATGCCATGCTTACCCGCATGATGCACATTACCATGGAATTTGATGTGAAAGAATGGGCCAAATGGGCCGAGGAATATGGGTTGGACCCCAGGGGAATTAACTTTGTATTGACCTATCCGGAGTTGGTCACTGGCGAGCGGACCACCCCTCGTTCCTTGGTGCAATTCTTTGAGTCGATTAGTGATATTCCCGATCTTTCGGCGGAGTTGGGCCTTGTTCAGCTACTAGCCGATTCGGCTTTGGATAGCAATACGGTGGCGGCCTTTCTCTCTTTTGTCAATAACAACTTGGCCAAATTGATTAGCCCAGAAGATATTCTTAATGCCAAAGACTTTAAGAAAGAAGTGCTTTCGCCAATTAAGTCAGTGGTTTCTAAGGGCAGTTTGCGGGTAGATATTTTGGCCACCATTTGCACGCGTTTGGTCAACTTCCTAAATATCAATAGCGTCAAGCCCAACAAAGAGCAGTTACAAAATATAAAGTCCTTTATCAAAATCGACTTCCTGCCCAATGACATCCGCTTGGCGATGGCCCAAGACCTAGTGGCCTCGCCCAACAAGCACCTTAAAGTAATTATGACCGACCCTGAGATTGGCAAATTGCTTTTGCAGAAGATGTAAAACAAAAAAGGAGCTTGACCTTAAGTCAAGCTCCTTTTTCTTAAAATAGAGGCGTATCGATTAGACGATGTACTGCTCCAATTTAGACTTCAATTTAGCCTTTGTAGTCATCCCTACTTGGCGGTCTACTACCTCACCATCCTTAATAACAAGAATAGTAGGAATAGAGCGGATATTATACTTCATAGCAATCTCTTGGTTGCGGTCAATATCTACTTTACCTACAATTGCTTTACCTTCAAACTCTTGAGAGAGGTCTTCAATGATAGGAGCAATTGCGCGGCAAGGACCACACCATTGTGCCCAAAAGTCAATAAGTGCTACTTGTCCAGATTCAAGTACTAGGCTATCGAAGTTGCTATTTGTGATTTCCTTGGCCATGATTCAATCTTTGGTTTTAAATATTGTAAATATGAGCCCTTCTCGAGGGCTTTTGATTATTTTGTTGTCGTAACAACGAAATTAGCGATAAAGTTTGAGAACTGAAAACCGCCTAAAATATATTTAACAGATTCCCGCTACTATGTCTAACAAATTTAGCTTTTTCTTTTGTTTTTTACTGCTTTCGCCCAGCTTTATTTTGGGCCAAAACCGCCTAGAAATGGCGCTTAAGGAGTTTGAGCAGGCGCCAGAGCTCCGCTACGCCTCTATCGGTTTTGCCGCTATTGATATCGATAAAAACGAACTGATCGCCAGCCGAAATCCAGAACAATCCCTAATCACGGCTTCTACCATGAAGGCCATTACCACTAGCACGACTCTGGCCCTTTTGGGGGCCAATCATCGTTTTGCTACTTATCTGGAGTATGATGGTTATATCAAGGATGGGGTTTTGCATGGCAATTTGTATTTCAAAGGAACGGGCGACCCTTGTTTGGGCTCTCCTTATATGGAGGATATTCCCAGTTTAGATGATTTGGCCAATGAGTTTTGTGAGGCGGTCCGCAAGGCGGGCATTCAAAAGATCACGGGCCTCATTATTGGCGATGGCAGCTATTACGACAATTCGATTATGGTGCCTACTTGGCAATGGATGGATATGGGCAATCATTATGGGGCAGGGGTTTCTGGCCTCAATTTGCACGATAATCTTTTCTATATGCGCTTTCAACTGAGCGCCAGCCAAAGCCGTGGCCCTAAGTTTTTGGGCTGCGAGCCAGAGGTGCCCGGCCTAGAGGTCATCAATGAATTGGAAACGGGCAAGCCTCGTTCTGGCGATCAATCCTATATTTATACGGCCCCTTATCATCCTCAGGCTTGGATCCGGGGCAGCCTGCCTCAGGGCAGCAAGAAGTTTCGGGTGAAGGGCGCTGCACCTAATCCGGAGTTGTTTGCGGCGCATTGGCTTTGGCGCTCGCTCAATGCGCAGGGGATTCGCTGTTTGCGCCAACCCGTGACGCACAGAAACTATAAAATGGCCGAAAAGCGCCGCCGTTTTCATACGCATTATTCGCCTCCTTTGGCCCAAATTATTCAGCATGTGAATGAGGCCAGCCGAAACCTCTATTGCGAGTCTTTTCTCAAAACCTTGGGCAAAAAGTTTAAGCAAGAGGCCTCTACCGAGGCGGGCATTGGGGTCCTGATGGACTTCTGGCAAAAGCGGGGCGTTTCGACCAAGGGCTTCTTTATGCAGGACGGCTCTGGGCTTTCGGCCCGAAATGGCGTACCTGCCAAAACCATGGCCCAAATTATGCGCAAAGTGTATATTGATCAAAAAAGCTTTCCCAATTTTTATAATTTATTGGCGGTGGCGGGTAAAACAGGAACTTTTAAGTACCTTGGCCGCAAAACGGCCCTAGAGGAAAATCTGCACGGCAAAGGCGGCTCTATGAACCGAGTTCGCTCTTATACGGGCTATATCAAAAGCCGCTCGGGCCGCAGAATTGCGTTTTCTATTATCGTCAATAATTATAATTGTGCATCCTGGACCATCCGCAAAAAGCTAGAGAAAGTCTTGCTGGCTATGGCCGAATATAATCAGTAGGATTTGGGGCCTCCCGCCTTCGGCGGGCGCTATGTTGCGGGGCTCGCAGGTCTGCTCGGCCCTTCAGGCTTCACTTCGTTTCGCCTTTGGTCTGGCCCTTCGGGCCACCCCTCCACAGCGCTAGGCCAATAGCGCCTGGCTGCATTTCACAACTCAGAACTTATGGCAAAATTTTCAGATCATTTGGGGCTTTGGGCCTTTAAAACGGTGCGCTTTAGCTTTCGGCTAACGCCTTTTTGGCTCTTATATGCCTACTCTAATTTTCTTTATTTGGTCCTTTATAAGTTGTTGGGCTACCGCAAGCAGGTGGTCCGCGACAATTTGCTGCGTTGTTTTCCAGAAAAAACGGAAGCAGAAAGAAGCCAAATCGAGCGGGAGTTTTATAGCCATCTTTGCGATATCTTTTTAGAGAGCCTTAAGGGCCTAAGCATGAGTGAGGAGGTGGCTAAAAAGCGCTGGAAGGTCGTCAATGGCGATATTTTGGACCCCATTGCTCAAAAAGAAGGGGCGGCCGTTTTGGCTGGGGCGCACTACAATAACTGGGAGTGGGGCGGAGCTGGTCTTGGCTTTCAGACGCCTATGCTCAGTATGGTCATTTATAAGCCCATGGCCAATAAACTGATTGAGGCCGAAATGCTCAAGGGCCGCAGTTTGTCGGGCAATGTGATTGTACCTACCTATGAAACGGCCAAGCAATTTGAGGCGCATCGTTCGCAGTCTCCGCTTTTGGTCCTCATTGCCGACCAAAACCCGAGTAGCGTAAAAAAGGCGCATTGGGTAGAGTTTTTTGGCCAGCAGACGGCCACGATTCACGGCCCGGCCCGCTATGCCCAAGGCTATAATATTCCCATCTATTATTTTGATGTACAAAAAGTAAAAAGAGGAGTGTATGAGGTCCATTTTGAAGAGCTCATTAAGGACCCACAGGCGCATACTGCCGAAGAAATTAGCCAAATTTACATGGCCAAAGTAGAAGCTCAAATCCGAAAGGCCCCCGCTTATTGGCTCTGGTCGCATAAGCGCTGGAAGCACAAGCCACCACAGGCTTAGGGCCAAAGAAAAAGGGCAGAAAACCATGGTTTTCTGCCCTTTTTTTAGGCTGGAGCGGAGCCTTGTTTTGCGTCTAGCAGGCCCGAAGGGCCGCAGGCTGAGGGATGGATAGCAGTGGCCCGAAGGGCCAGACCCAGCCGCCTTTGGCGGCGCAGGGCCGAGCAGACCTGCGAGCTGCGACACAGCCCGACCCGCCCGATAATTCATGAGGGTTTTAACCCTCATTTTGTATAGCTTCGCAAAGCGATACCGCTTTGCGCTGGCTTTTAAGCTGGCGGAAGGGGCAGCCCCAAACCCTTAAATCAGTTCTAGATCTCGCTGTACAACAACTACTTCATAGCGATCTTGGATATGTGCTCGGAGAAAAAGCTTTCCTTTTCGGCGAACTTCTTTGAGGAGATTTTGGACCTCTTCGGTCCAGAAATCTTTGGGGGTTTTGAGGTAGATGGTCCGCAGCTTTTTTTTGCGCCAGTAGGTAATTTCTAGCTTTTGGATCTTGAAATTTTGGCCTTGGATACTGCGGACAAAAAGCGATTCATTTTGGAGGAGCGTCTTTAGTTCCTTTTTTTTGAGTTGGTTATTTTGGCTGGGGCCCGACCAGAGCAGTTGGTACTCATTTTCTTGGGCCGCATCTAGTAATTTATTGAGTTGGAAGCGGATAGGCAGCTCGATCCAGCTTTTGCTTGCTTGGCCATCTTTTAGGGCCGGCTGAAAGCCCTTGATGCCCCTGAGCGTTTGCATAACGGCTTCATTGATGGCTTTATTGACCCCTTTTAGGATTTTGACTTTAGCGATTTGGCCTTCTTCATCCACCTCGAAGGCGGCGACCACTAGGCCCTCCACTTCTTCCTGCAGGGCGGTATCGGGGTAGGGGCAATGCAGGTGAATATATTCTAGGAGTTTTTTGCGGCTGCAATCCTCTTGTTGGGCTAGGCTAATGAGGGGGTCGCTACAAGAGGGGAAAAGTGCGGGGCGATTTTCTTGGGCCCAGAGTGTGGCGGAGAAGAGGAGGCAGCAAAAAAGGCGATAATAAGGCATAGTGTAGAGGTGTTGGCCAAAAAAAAGACGGCACAGCCGTCTTTTTGTTTAATTCTTAAACTTCACGTCAATCTCCCACTCCATATCTATGGGATTTCCTTCGGGGTCGGTGCCTGGAATCCATTTGGGCATGAGATTGATTAGGCGGATGACTTCTTCATCGCATCCATGTCCTAGACCTTCTTTTACGCTTGGGGCGCTGATAGAGCCATCGGCTTTTACGGTAAAACTGGCCACGACAGTACCTTGTACATTGGCGTCTTTGGCGGCCTGAGGGTGTTTGAGATTACTAAAAAGAAACTGCAGCATTTTCATATCTGCGCAGTCATAATCTAAGGCATCCTCACAACCGGGAAAGCGAGGCTCTTCTCCTTCTTGGGCGTGTACTTGGCTAAGGCCAAGGCTGCTGATGAGGAAAAAAAGGGCAAAGATTTGTTTCATAATATCGTTTTTTTCTAGGCCCAAAGGGGAGGGAGCTGGGCGGTCAGTAGTTCTTAATAAGTCTTATTTTGTAGGCAGAGATTTGTTCTTGCTCTCCTCTCTGAAAATCATACCAAAAAGACCTATTAGTAATATCTATTGTGTGGGCCATTGTCGGTCGAACTGCATTATTTTGCTCTGGCGGCATAATTTAGGGTAAAAATCGCCTCAAATGGCCATATTTGGAATAAAAGTTTTTATTACAACTAATAAATTAGGTATTCCACCTAGGCCCGAATACTGGCTTTTTCCAGTTCAATTTCTCCAGGAGAGCAGTCTCTCCAAGGGACGACCCCAGACCAGGGCCCTATTAATTTATATTTGCGATCTTGGAATCGGAAGTGCAGGGGCATTTTTTTGAGGCACCAGGCGGCTCTTTCCTTAATTTCTTCATTGGTAATTTCAATATCTTCTAGGGTTACTTTGGTTCCTTCTAATTTCCCTTTGATATTAAAATAGCCAAACATGCGCCCGGCTCGGATCATGCCGGTACCGACAATATCTTGCCCATTGAGGCTGAGTTCTACTTCATAGTAATAGGTTTTGGCAATGCCTCCTTTTTCTTGGGTGAGTTTGCCGGTCCATTTTCCAGAAAGCATCAGGGGGGCCATTACGGCTAGTTCTTTTTCTTGAGCGCTGAGGCTGGGCAATAGGAAGAAGAGGCTAGTCAGCAGTAGGAAGAGTCGCATAAGGCATTATTTTTTTATCCAAGTTTTTGCTTTTGGGGTCGACCAGCTTTGTAGTTGTCCTAAGCTATCGACATAAATGAGATGGGCTTCTAGTTCTTTTTGTTGGGGCAGTAGTTTTTGGGCGCGTTGGAGGCCCATAGCCATGCAGGCGGTGGCCCAGGCATCGGCTCGTCCACAATTGGGGGCAAAAATAGAAGCGCTGAGTAGTTGGCTTTTTTCTGGATAACCCGTTTTGGGGTTGATGGTGTGGGCGTATTTTTGGCCCTCTACTTCATAAAAGTTACGGTAATTTCCAGAAGTGGCCAAACTATAGTCTTTCATCTCGACAATATTCTGAATTTCTTTTAGTCCAGCCTCTGTTTTGGGCAAATTAATGCCAATATACCAGCCTTGGGCGCCTTCCTGATGTCCCCGCAAACGCAGCTCTCCCCCAATTTCAACCATATAGTTCTGAACGCCTTGGGATTCTAAATAACGGCCTAGTTCATCTACGGCATCGCCTTTGGCTAGGGCGCTAAAATCGAGTTCGTTTCCGGCCTTGTTTTTATACAAATAGCCTTTGTCGAGCTTTAGTTGGGCAAAGGCGCAAAGGGCCCTTAGGCTGTCTACTTTTTGGCTATCTACGGCGAGTACGGGCCGTTTTTGGGTATAGCCAAAGCCCCAATAATTGACCAAAGGCATGAGGCTGGGGTCTAGCCAAGCGTTACTTTCTTGAAATACTTGTTTGGCCAAGAGGTAGTTGCGCAAAAAGTGGGGGCGGTCATCTATTTTGATGCCCCCTTCGGATTGGTTCCACTGACTAATGGTGGAGCTGGGAATATAGGTGGATACTTCGGCGTTAATGGCTAGGAGTAGGGAGTCGATGGCTGGACCAAAGTTGCGCCCTAGGCTGTCTTGGTAATTAATGCTGTAGCTGGTGCCCATGGTTTGCCCACTGAGTTCTAAATACCCCGAATTTTGAGGAGATTTGGATTGGCAACTCAGTAGTATTAGGCTGAGGCTAAGGTAGATAAGTTTTTTCATGCTGTTGTTGTTTTTTGGGGGCCTCCCGCAGCTTTGCTGCGGGCGTTACGTTCCGCAGCTCGCTGTTCGCTCGGCCCTGCAGCGCTAAAGCGCTTTGGTCTGGCCCTTTGGGCCACTGCTGCACATCACTAGGCCAAGGCGCTTCGCGCCTTTCTGGACCAAAAATGGCCCAAGCTCCCCCAATGGATTCCTTAGGGAATCCATTGGAGGGGAGGGTGGGCGGGTCATATTGATGAATGAGGAGCGAAGCGACGAATACCTTTTTAGGGAATCTGAAAAGCAGCGCTCATATTTTGGCGAATGCGTTGGACGATCTGGCTAGAATCATCTCTGTTAAAGGCTATGCCTCGCAATAGATCCGAATAATCTAGGGCTATATTTAAGTTGAGATCTTCATCAAAAGAGCCCGAAAGGGCCAAGGGGAGTTCTACCCAAAGGGTGTCGCTCAGGACATATTGGCTGCTATCGTTGCCCACTACCGCCTGCATTTCGGCCGATTGATAGGCAGAGTTTTCATATAAACTAGCGGTAAAACTACTGCTGAGAGCCAAACTGCTTTCTATCTCATTTGGGGCCAAATCGGCCCAGTCGGCAGGGGCGCCCACCAAAAAGCGGAGGCGATCAAATTCTCTGGCTTGGTCAAAACGGCCCAAATCATATAAAAAGCTATTGTTTCGCCAAATGGCAATATCGCTAGCTAAATAACGGCTGCTGCCATTGGCCAAAGGGTAGAGGAGGCTATCTTGTACCTGCCACCATTGGCCATTGTTATCGCGGAGGGCAAAGGAAGACAGAAAAAAGCGGAACTGCTCTAGCTGAAAGCTATCGCCCTGCATATCGGTATACTTGTTAGACCAACTAAAACTGCTGGTATCGGCCCAAATGCCCGAGCGATTGAGGCGCAAACTAAAATACTCGCAACAACAGTCCGTATCGGCCTCGGGGGCATAGTTCTCGGCAATGGGGTCGGTGCAGCCTTCGGTCAAATCGCAGGAGCTAGCCAAAAGCAAGAGCCCCAAGGCCCAAAATAAATACTTCATAAATTGTTTATTTCGCTTTAAAACTCCATTCAAAATAGAAGCGAGAGACCAAAATATCTTGTCCGTCAGGGCCAGTCATATAGCCTTCTGAAATGATCTCAATTCGCTGGCCCTCTCCAGTATCTATTGCTTTTTGCATACAGGCCTTAATATCTTGGCCTTGTTCGCAGACAAAGCGAGCTGTTTTATTGACCTTTTTAAAGTATTCGGCTCGCATACCGGTAACCAACATAGACATTTTTGGCCCTTTGTAGAGGAGCATATTGGCCAAAATTCCTGTAGAGAGTTCGGCCGCTGCAGCTTGGGCCGCAAAATAAGTGGATTTAAACGGATTTTTGGAGTACCAACTAAAGGGCAAATGAACAATAGAGCGCTCAGGCGTTAGGGTTTTCATTTTGACCCCCATAAACCAAGCTGCGGGCAGCTTGCTGAGCAAAAATAACTTTTGCTTGAGGGGCGATAAAAACAATTTCATAAACTCGGGGGCATATTGCCCTAAAATAGGAGCTTGCATAATACAATATGATTGATGGTGATTGATGATGACAGGAGTTGGGATGGGGCTGGCTGAATAGCCAGCCCTAGGGCCGCAGGCCCTAAACGGCCTAGCGCTGTGGAGGGGTGGCCGAAGGCCAGACCGAGTTTTGAGCGCAGCGAAAAACGAAGGGCCGAGCGAGCAGCGAGCCCCGCAACATAGCGCCCGCAGCTTAGCTGCGGGAGGCCCCAAAATAGCTACTTAAGGATAAAGTAAATACTTTTGGCGCAAGACCTTATACTCTTCTAATTCTTTGGCCCAGCGGGCTCGGATTTGCTTCTCATTTTCGCCCTTTTGGATGGCGGTTCGGAGCCAGCTATTGCCCACTAATTTATCGAAAAAAGCCTTTTGAGAAAAGAATTTTTGCTTCAAGTTGGCGGGGGCCTCCTCATAAGCCTTTAAAAAATACTGCAGGGGGATTTGTTTTTGGGCCTGCAGGCTATCGAGGGAAATCAGAGAGAGGTCCTCGCCCCAGCAAAGCTGTTGATTTTGGACCGGAGACTTGGCCCCAGGCATGGGCACAGGCTTGAAGGAATATTGGCGGCTGGGAAATGCCGGATAGCCATAGCACTGAAACTGTTTTTGGGTGCCTCGACCAACCGAAAATTGGGTGCCCTCAAAAAGGCAGAGCCCCGGATAGAGGTAAATGCTGCGCATATTGGGCAAATTGGGAGAGGGCTTTATGGGGAGCTCATAGTACTTATCATGTCGATAATTGAGGCAGGCCACATACTGTAAATCGCATTGCAGGCTATCGCTCAACCAAAACTCCTCGTTAATCATGCGGGCGTATTCGGCCAAAGTAAGGCCATGCACAATCGGGACGGGGTGAAGGCCTACAAAACTGCGCTGCTCCTTTTCTAAAATAGGTCCATCTATATAATGGCCCAAAGGGTTGGGGCGATCGAGGACCAAAAAGGGAATTTTGGCACGGGCGCAGGCCTCCATCATATACGTCATGCTAGAACTATAAGTATAAAAGCGAACCCCTACATCTTGGATATCAAAAATAACGAGGTCCAAATCGGCCAACTCTGCGGCCTTGGCCTTGCGGTTTTTGCCATAAAGAGAAACAATGGGCAAGCCCGTTTTGGGGTCTTTGGCATCCAAAATCTTTTCGCCTCGGTCTGCCGTTCCGCGAAAGCCATGCTCGGGGGCAAAAATCTTTTTTACATTTAGGCCCAGGGCCAACAAGCTATCTACCAAATGCGTTTCCTTAATGGTCGAGCTATGATTGACCAGCAAACCTAGCCGCTTGCCTTTGAGGAAAGGGAGGTAGTGGTGCATTTGCTCGGCCCCTGTTTTAATTTGGTTATCAAAGACTTCTGTTTGAGCAGGGGCTTCTTTGGGTGGCCAAAAAAGGAAAATAGGTAGACAAATGGCGGCAAAAAGGAAGTAAACTGGGCGCATATTCTAGATTTTGGCTGAAGATAGCGTCTTTTGCCCTTAAAAAAAAGTAGCCCTTTTAGCGACTAAAATAAAATGAGTTCGAGATCTTTGTGCTCTCAAAAAGTAATGAATGAAATTTGGTAAACTGACAGATATCACTAGAGTAGATTTTTCGCTGCCCAATTTGGCCGAGCGAAGCACTGCTCTTTTGGCCAAAGAACAGCCAGAGCAGCCAGCGGTCTATATTGGCTGTACGGGCTGGGCCATGAAGGAGTGGGTTGGGCGCTATTATCCACCCAAAACAACGCCCAAAGATTATTTAAAAGCTTATGCCGCCCAATTTAATGGCATAGAACTCAATTCTACCCATTACCAATTGCCCAAAGTAGAATTATTGGAACGTTGGCGAGAGGAAACGCCCCAAAGCTTTCGGTTTTCGCCCAAACTGGGCCAAAATATTAGCCATGCCGCCGACCTAGGCATCAATCTGGGCCTAGGCCCAAGCTTTGCCGAACGAATGCAGGAACTCGGCCCCCGATTGGGTTGGGGCTTTATGCAGTTGCCTCCGCATTTTGGTCCCGCTAAGCTGCCTTTACTCGAGCAGTTCCTCAAACAATATCCCCAAAGCCTTTTTCCCATCTGTATAGAAGCCCGCCAAGCCGATATCTTTGCAGATGCTGCTGCCCGCAAAGACTATTTTGACCTTTTGCAGCATTATAAAGTAGGAACTTGCATTACTGATGTCGCTGGCCGAAGAGATGTTTTGCATCTCGAATTGACCGCCCCCGTTTTGATGCTCCGCTTTGTGGGCAATGGTTTGCTTCCTAGCGATTACCAAAGAGTAGATGCCTGGATAGAAAAAATAATGAGTCTGCAAACCCAAGGCTTGAAGGAGTTTTATCTCTTTTTGCATGAACCAGACAACCTCTTGGCCCCAGATATTTGTCAGTATATGGCGGAACAATTGGCCAAAAAAACAGATTGGTCCATCAAAATTCCTACACCTTATCAAGACCCTCAACTCCAACTATTTTAATGAAATCTATGCCCTATATCATCCTTATTTTAGCTCTTTTCGTAAGTCATCTAACGCAAGCTCAAAATATTAAACTCTACCCAGAAGATAGCGTCTTTGTCGATATCAACGGCGGAAGAGTGTATTTGCTGCATCAGGTAAAGCGCAAACAAACGCTTTACTCCATGAAAAACTTTTACCAAATCAAGCTAGCCGACCTTTATTATTGTAATCCAGGCCTCTCTAAACGTAGCCTCAGAGTTGGCGAAAAACTGCGTATTCCCATCAGCGCAAAGGCCATCTTAAGAACTAAACCTCGGCCCTATATTGATAGCAATTATGTCAAGGTGTATTATCAGGTCAAAGCAAATGAAACCCTCTGGCGAGTCGCTCGAAAACATTTTAATGTACCTGTAGAACTACTCCAAAACCGCAATCAACTTAGCTCTGCCGTGCTCTATGAAGGCCAACGCCTACAAGTAGGTTGGTTCTCTTTAAAGGGAGTTAGTGACAGCCTAAGTAAACACACTGGACTGGAGGGCGCCCTGGCCGAAGAAAACCGAAAGTGGCGAAAAAAGTATGAAATGGGCCTGATGAGAGGCAAAACCGAAAAAATGGAGGAGGGTAGAGCCTGCTGGCCCAAATATGAACAACTTAGTCAGCAAACAAATGGCCTATACGTATTATATGATGGCGCCCAAGCAGGAGACGTCATTTTGATCGAAAACCCTATGATTGAACGCCGAATATATGCCAAAGTTCTAGGATCTGTGCCCGATACCCCCTTTGCAAGAGGCTCTATCGTTATGCTTTCTCCTATCAGCGCGCAAGCATTGGGAATCCTTGACGCTCAAGCATATGTGAAAATTAGAAAGCTTGTTAAATAATAGAGTTTTAACAAGTTGATATTTGGATTTATTCCTGATAATAAAGAGATTGTGATGATTTTGACGGCTCAAAAGCCTGTGAAAATATAATTTATTCACTATTTTGTGACAACCAACGACTTAAAACTAACCTAACGATCAGAAAATCCTCAATGTCCCCTCATTCAGGATCTGTTTTGCTAACTTAAAAATGGACAGTATGAAGTATAAAAGTTCTTATCTGCTCTTCTTGTTCAGTTGCCTTTTAACCTACTCCTGTAGCTCTGGTAACGATATGGATTTGCTCAACCTCCCTAAAGAAACCGTCTATATTTCCGACGGATTTTTTGAGGATGAAGACCTAAATGGTCAAGAAATTAGTACCCTCACCGAGCAAACTCGCCCCAAGGCGGGCCCCCTAAAAATGGCCCAGCTCAACCGCCCCTACAAAAGAAAAAGTAATAAGCCCGAAGAGCTGGCCAAGGCTTCTGTTTGGTATGCCATCAATGCGGTTTATCCAGAGCCTTTTCAGTCGCCAGGACTAGAGGTGCTCAAGGCGGATCTAGACGCTAGCCAACTGGTCATGGATCTCAAAATTTCTTGGCGAGATCAATGGGTGAGCCACCCCTATATCATCAAGGGCCAACTAAAGGTCCGACCCGACGGTAGCCAAGGGAGCTTCCGCATCAAAGAGAAAAACCTAGAGGCCGAAGCCCTAGAACTTACCCATGCCAATAGCCCCGCCCTGATCGAACTGCCACAACTCTAATATCTGGCCGCTTTCTAAAGGCGCAAAGGTAGCTTTCGTAATTATTATTTACGGAAGCTGCTTTTTTTTTGGATCTTTGGGGCCTCCGCAGCAAGCTGCGGCGCTATGTTGCGCAGCTCGCAGGTCTGCTCGGCCCTGCGCAAAAAAAGCGAAGCTTTTTTTGCTTGGTCTGGCCCTTCGGGCCACTGCTCCACAGCGCTAGGCCAAAAAAAACGCCTTGCAGGCGCCAAAATGCGGCCTGCGGCCGCAACAAAAAGGACCAAATTCCTTCGCATCACATCAGAACGCTAAAATAAAATGGCAAAAAAAGCAAATTATCAGCTCATCGCAGAAACTAAGGATTTTATTATCGTGAATAAGGCCGCTGGCCTGCTCAGCATTCCGGACCGCTTTCGCCCCGATGAAGTCCCCAATCTCTATCATATGCTAAAAGCTGATTTTGGCGAAATCTATATCGTCCACCGCCTAGATAAAGATACTTCTGGCATTATCTGCTTTGCACGAACAGCCGAAGCACACAAAAACTTAAGCCTTCAGTTTGAAGAGCGGAAAACCAAAAAGACCTATTGGGCACTGGTCCTTGGCCAACCCTATCCAGAAGAGGGCCGCATCGATGCCCCTATTGCCAAACATCCTACTATTGCTGGCCGTATGGCCGTCGCCCGAAAAGGCAAACCCTCTATTACCGATTACTCGACCCTAGAGACCTTTAAACAACATAGCTTACTCGCTTGCGATATCTTGACCGGCCGCACACACCAAATTCGCTTGCATCTCAAACATTTGGGCCACTCTTTAGTGGTAGACCCTAGCTACGGAGGCCAAGATCAGTTTTTCCTCTCCGAAATTAAGGGCCGAAAATATCGATCGGCCAAATATGCCGAAGAACGCCCCCTGCTAAAAAGAGTGCCCCTGCATGCCTACCAATTGCAAATTGCAGATCCTAGCTCTGGCGAAAGCTTGAGCTTTCAGGCAGAACCCCCCAAAGATATGCGGGCTACCCTCAGCCAATTGAGAAAATGGGCCAAGGCCTAAAGGCGCTTTGCTCGACTGCGGCAAAGCCGCAGTTTTTGTTGGCCTAGCGCTGTGGAGCAGTGGCCGAAGGCCAGACCCAGGCAGCTTTGCTGCCGCAGGGCCGAGCAAGCCTGCGAGCTGCGCAACATAGCGCCGCAAGGCGAAGCCGCAGCGGAGGCCCCAACAGAAAAAAATAAAACAAAAAAGCGCTAATCATCTTTAAGACGATTAGCGCTTTTTGAATAGGGGAGAGGGCCTAGTTTACCTCTACCCAACCGCCAGCTTTATTGGCAAAAATGCTATGGTCATACATGGCCTCACAAGACTGATGAGGCAGGTAAAAGCGGCCCTTATAGGCAGCATTCAAGTAAATTTTGAAGGTCATTTTTTGGCCTGCGCCCAAATCAAAGAAGCTATACACCCGATCATCGCGAATATCCTGATAATCGGCTCGGCTATTGCCTGCGCCCAAAGCGGCATTCATGCGGTTAGACAAAATCTCCCAACCGGCGGGAAAAACCTGCTCTAGGGCCAGTTCTTCATAGCGGCCTCTTTGGCCAGGGTTGGCCACCTCTACAATCGCAATAAAGTCGGTCCCTTGCTTAATTTGTTTAATATCGAGCTTTTTGCCCTCCAAATCTTGGTAGTTTACCGTCAATTTAAGGTCATTGCTAATTTCTTCAGTTTCATCTTGCAGGGCTTGTCCCTCTAGCAAAACCTGAACAAAAAGCGGCCCTCCTCCAGTATTTTTCACCTTGAGGGCTTCGGCTTGGCTACCAACGGGCAAGTCCGTTTCAAAAATGGGGGCTTCTTCCAAGCTCGCACTTTCGTTGAGCTGGGCAAAGCTAAAGCTATAGCTATTTTTGGCCTGAGCACCTCCTTTTTGTTGTTTGACAAAATCGGCTGCGGCCAAAAGGGCGTAGGCGGTAGACTGCGTAGAGTACCAGCGATCTGAGCTGAGTTTTTGGGCCAATTGCTGCAAGACTTTGGCGGCCTCGGTTTTTTGTCCCAAACGGTTGAGCGTTTCTAGAATCATGGCCTCATCTCGAAGGTCAGAGCCGTAGGTGTAGCTCATTTCTCGGTAGCTACCGACTTCTTTTGGCAGGTTTTTGCTCATGTTTTTGGCCAATTGGCTATTGCCCGTCAGGGCGTAGGCTGCGGCCAAGCGCCATTTGGCATTGCTAGGGAGCAAAGGCTGATTGCGAAGCAAGTTCATGGCCGCCAACTCCGATTTACCGGCTAGGGCCAAGGTATACAGACGATAAGCTTGCATCAAAGGGGCGTTAGCCTGTTGGTTGAGCTGTTCGCCTCTGGGCATTCTCCAAATGCGAGACATACTCTTTTGGTAATTGCTCCAGTTGTCGAGCATGGCTTGAGGAACCAAATAGCCCTCTTTTTTGGCTGCCAACAAAAAGTGTCCAGCATAACTACTGCCCCATTCAGAGGCTTCGTTTCCACCAGGCCAGTAGGCAAAACCACCCGTGGCAGTTTGGAAGCGGGCCAAACGCTTAATGGCCGCTTTTACATTTTGCTCGACTTCGGCCGATTCTTTTTTGCTTAATGGCATGAGCGAGCCCAAATACAATTGCGCAAAAACAGCAGAAACAGTTTGCTCAACGCAGCCATAGGGGTAGCGTTTGAGGTAGTGCAATCGCTTTTGCAGATTGAGGGCGGGAATACGAGAAAGCTCTAGGCTAGCGCGGTTGGTGCCAGGCATTCCAATGCGGGCCAGTGACTCTTCCCAGTTTTCGCCGGGCTGCAAGACGGCCGCATAGGTTTTGCTAATCCGTGGGTTGGGGTTGCGTACTTGGACCTCTAGCTCATAGCTAGCTGTTTTACCAGCAGCTTGGGCCACTACCTTAATTTTGGCTACGCCCAAACCTTCTGCGGCCTCAATATCAAAGGATAGCATTTGCTCTCCAACTTGATCAAAGCGGAGTTTTTTGCTTTTCTCTCCTTTAATCTGTAGTAATTCATTGGTCTCTAGACGAACCTCTACATCCTTAATGCCTTTTTCCATAGCAAAAACGGTAACGGGAAGGGCCAAGCGTTCCTTGGGCGATAGCACTCTAGGTAAGGAGGCCAAAGTCATAAGGTCCTTACGTACAGGAGTTGTTTTTTCCGCCTGTCCATAAGCAGCATCTTGGGCCGCCACCAACATAGTCCGAACCGAACCGATGTAGTTCGGAATTTTCACTTGATGTTCGGCTTTGGCTCCAGCTTTTAGCTCAAAAGGGCCTAAATAGCGAACCATAGGTTTAAAGCGGTTGGCTTTCTTGGCTTGGGCGGGGTCAATGCCGCTACCCCCACCAATAGTAATGATTCGATCTAGTTGTTGGCCAAAGGCACCCAAAACTTGCTCATAGAGGTCCCATGTTTTTACGCCTAGGGCTTCCTTTTTATAGAATTCGGGCCAAAGATCAGGCGTTTTGAAGCGAGTGAGGTCGAGTAAGCCCTCATCTACCATGGCAATAGTGTAGGTCATTGGGCGGCCTTTGGCCTCTTGGACCTTAATGCTAACGGTACTATTGGGCTGTAATTTACTAGGCATTTCTAGTTTGGGCTCTAGGCGAGTGGCGGGATCTTCTACACGGATTGGAATGACCCCATAGCTGCGGATAAGCAGGTCGTTGAGGCTATTCTGATGAGGTTGGACCAAGCTAATGTGCGCATAAATGGTGGGGCTCATTTGGCCATTCACCTTAAAGCGAATCTCTTGGATGCCCTTGGGGTTATCCTGAATCTTAATCCAGCGATGTTCCAAAATCTTTTTGCCATTTTCTAAGCTCAAAAGGGCACGGCCCGTTTTGCCAGCGGGCAATTGAAGGACCACCTCTTCGCCAGGGGCATAGACCTCCTTGTCTGCAGAAAAAGCAAGCATACTAGCGGCAGAACGATTACCAAAATCGCTATCATCCCAAGGCGAACCGGCATAGAAGAAGTCTCCAGTACAGTGTCCGCTGCTTTCTTCGGTAATTCGGACCATATAGCGGCCCCATTCTTCGGGTGTAACTTGATAGAGGGCTTTACCCTGGGCATCTGTGGTCAATTCTATGGTAGAAATAGCCCCTTTGTGGTAGCTACTGCTAAAACGAGAAAGGTTTTCATAGCCATTGTCCCACCACCAGCGCCAGTCTAGGCGATAGAGTCCAACTTTGACCTTTCGGTTGGCTAGGGGCTGCCCATTTTGGTCCAGCACCACTAAGTTGATTTTATTGCCATCTTTTACCTTGAGCGTTTTACGTCCCCCAGCATCTCTGGGGATCTCAATACCGACATAGGCCGTAAAGGGAGAAAAAGGCATAGAGAAATTATCGACGCTAAAGTCTCCACCAGATTCAAAGGCGCGTACATTAAAGCCTGCGCGGAGTTTACCCGCAGGTAGGGCCTCCATTTTGATTTCGCCCTGAAGTTGGGCAAAGCCCTGTTCGTTTAGGCTGGCATCAAAGATAGTAAAAGGGCTGCGGCTATAGTTAAGGCGAGTAGGATCATCAAAAACAAAGTCGGGATATTGCTCAAAATCAGTAGGCATGGGCTCTAGGCTCATTTGTACTCGGCTACGGATTTTGGCCGCAGGGGCGCCATGTAGCCATTTCACTTTGAGGTCGGCCTTAAGTTCTCGGTCTTCAGCCATGAGTTCCTCTTTTCCAAGGTCCAAGTCAATTTTGAGACGGTTGGGTTTTACCGTTTCAATCATGATTCTTTTGCTAAAGTTGAGTCCACCAGCGGCTACTTCCGCCGACCAGTTTCCGGTGGGGGCATTGTCTTCGGTCTTTATCTTAAAGCTATAGACGCCATTGAGGTGTTGCCCTTCTGTGCGGCTATAAACAATTTGTCCGCGAGGGTTGCGCAATTGCAGTTTTAGGGGATATTGCATGGGCAGGGGCTCTTCTTTGCTTTCCAAAACTACGGTTAAGAACAAAGAATCACCGGGGCGCCAAACGCCTCTTTCTCCATACAAGCTTCCTTTTAGGCCCTTAACGGTTTGGCTGCGGCTACCGCCTACTTCAAAGCGGCTTAGCGAAAGGTTGCCGCCTTTAGGCATGCGCAAATAGCCTTTTTGCTTATTGTATTCGGCAACGACCAAGCTAGGTTCATATTTGGTGGTCGTTTTGGCAAAGCCATCACTATCTGTTTGTAGTTCGGCCATCAGTTGCTGAAAACGGTCATAGATTTTAACGGTAGCTCGGCCAATCGGCTCGGTAGTTCTTAGATCGGTTAGGGCAACAAGCACTTCTTTATTCGGTCCTCTTTTGGCAATCATTCCAATATCGGAGGCCAAGAGGTTGCGGCGAACAAAGCGGCTATAATTATAATAGTCGTCTGTACAAGGGTCATTTCGGCGGCTATAGTTGTAGCTATAGAATTCGGGCCGTTCAAAAAAGCTAATGAGCTCTTGGCTTTCTTCATCTTCCTCATAAAGTGCTTGGGTGCTTTCTAGGCCCAAAGAGGCCGAAGCGCCACAACCAAAGGCTTGGTATTCTTTTCTAAAGGCAATAGCCACCTGATAAATAGCGCCTGGCTCTTGCTTAATGAGTTCGTCTAGGGCCAAGGCGTAGCGGGTCCATTCA
The DNA here is from genome assembly GCF_027594745.1 of Saprospira grandis. Lineage (NCBI taxonomy): Bacteria > Pseudomonadati > Bacteroidota > Saprospiria > Saprospirales > Saprospiraceae > Saprospira > Saprospira grandis. The sequence goes on from NZ_CP110854.1 coordinate 3,166,087, forward strand.
TTGGGGTTGGCATTGGGGGCTAGCTCTTGCAAAGAGACTCTTTTTTGGGCCACCACTCTGCCCATATAATTGAGGTATTCATCATTGAGGTCATTGTTTTGCAAAAATTGCAATACATTATTTTCATAAACCTTAATGACCTGCACATCTACCGCCTTGAGGTTGATGGCCTCAAAGGGGAAAAATAGCCCTTTGTTGTTGGGCAAAATGCTTCCTCGGCCCAATAAACGAACAGCAGGCTGTGCAGAGCGGAGCGCTAGGCTAAATTCTGCTTCTCCCTTGAGCTTATCTCCAGAAAAAGAGCGAATTCCCTCATTGAGGACCAACTTAAAGTCGCCCGTCGTATTTTTATTTCTAGGAATACATTTGAGCTCGTTCTTTTCAACAAAAATGTCAAAACGACGGCTCACCTCATAGTCCGACTGAAAAATGCTGATATAATCTAGTTCTCGCAAACTGTTATTTGGCAGAATAGCATTATTATTAAGTGTTGGTGTAGTGTATTGCGCCAAGGGCTGAGAAAACTGAATAGAAAAGTAGGGATAGCCTGATTCATCATTCAATACCTTGACTTGGGCCACAGTAAACAGCTCAGAAGGCATACTGATGGTATCTACGCCCTTTTTATCTAGGCCCAAAGCTTGTCCGTCCCAGCGCAAAAAGAGTTGGCCATCTTCGCCGCCTTTTTTGAGCTGAATATTTTTGACAGTAAACTGATGGGTTCTTTGGTCGGCCAAATGTTTCCAGACCAGCTCTAGGTTTTCTTGGCCCGGATAATCTAGCTGCAAGAGTTGCTGCACCAGTTCGGGGCTAGCCACATCGGCGGTATAAAGGGCGCCTTCTAGCTCTAGTTGATCGGCCTGATTGGCATCTGGAATAAAAATCCGTTGGCTGCTAATTTCAAAATCTTGGGGCAGGGCCTTAAAGGCGAATTTAAAGTTTTCTAGGCCCTCGGGTAGCTTTTTAAACAGCTTTTTGAGGTCTAAAACACCCCGAAAGCTTTGCTTTTGGGGTAGGTTTTCTGCGGGCTCAAAGCGTAGCGTAGCGGCGTCTTCCCAAAAAAGTTTTCCTTTTAGGGCGGGCTCAAAGCTCAGCAGATCGGCATTGGCGGCTTGGCCAATTTGGGCCTTGCTGGCCAAATCGGAAGAAAAGCGAATGCGGATGGGGTCGGCTGCAGAAATCAGGCCGGCGGTATAGGCCGAAATATAGTTTTTGTAGGATTCATCGGCTGCTTGAAACAGCTCTTCTTCTGTGGGCGGCTTGTTTTTTTTGCTACAAGCAGAAAGGCCAAACAGTAAAAATCCCGAGAGCAGTAGACTGCTCCAAAATAAAGGGGAGATAAGTTGACGCATGGGTAAGTATAATAGAGGTTAAGAAAGTTTTGTTTTGGGGCTGCCCCGCCCTTTGGGCGGGTCGGGCTGTGTCGTGGCTCGCAGGTCTGCTCGGCCCTTCGCAAAAAAACAAGTTTTTTGCTTGGTCTGCGGCTTCGCCGCACCACTTTCCATCCCTCAGCCAGGCGCTGCGCGCCTAGGCGGCGGCTTTGCCGCCTTTTTGGCCAGGGCCTTAGTTAATTAAGATAAAGCGATTCCTTTAGAATCTAAACAGAACGTCCTTTTATCTGCCCCGAAGCGAAGAAAAAAGGCCCAGGCGGGCCAGAATAGGCGGCGCAGCCGCCTTGGCCCCAAGGGCCAAATGGCCCAGCGCTGCGGAGCGGGTGGCCGAAGGCCAGACCAAGCCAGCGAAGCTGGCGAAGGGCCGAGCGAATAGCGAGCCCCGCAGCATAGCGGCGGCCGCCCCGCTGAAAAGGGCGGCCGCGGGCCCCAAATCCAACTAGTTAATCAAACCACCCACATTAGAGGCAAATAGTTTGATGGAAATGGCTAAAAGAATGACGCCAAAGACCTTTCGAATCACGTTCAGGCCCGATTGGCCCAGCAATTTTTCGATGCGGCCAGAGAGTTTGAGGACCGCATAGACCACAATCAGATTAACGATAATGGCAATAATAATATTGGGTAGGGCGTACTCTGCCCGCAAAGAAAGCAGAGAGGTCATGGTCCCGGCCCCCGCAATCAGGGGAAAGGCAATGGGCACAATTGAGGCCGTTTCGGGGGCATCTTCCTTATAAATTTGTATGCCCAGCACCATCTCGATGGCCAAGAAAAAGATCACAAAAGCACCCGCCACCGCAAAAGAACTGACATCAATACCAATGAGATTGAGAATTTCTTCTCCCACAAATAAAAAGGCAATCATGATAATTCCTGCCACCAAACTCGCCTTTTCGGATTGAATATGGCCCACCTTTTTGCGCAGGTCCAAAATGATCGGGATACTACCAATAATATCAATTACCGCAAATAAAATCATACTAGCCGTAAAGGCATCCTTGAAATTCATAAACAATTGTTTTAGAGCTATTTTTTATGCTTACTCAATAGATAGTAAAAAATGAGCGCAAAGCTATAAAAGTCCCTGATTTTCTGCCAGTCATCTACGTTATGATAAACTAAAGTAAGTCTTAAATTAAGGCTAAGAGAAGGCAATTTGCGGCAGCTCTGTTAAACAAAAATAAAAAAACACTTTTTTATTTGTCTGTCAATTTTTATATTTGTAAGTTTGTACTGTAACTATTACAGGTTCATAATAGTTAGTTAGGTTAATGTATTTTGGCAGAAGCGGGAGGCCTGAGGAGGTCGCCCGCTCTTTTTTTGCCCTAACCTGATCAGGGGCAAAAAAAATCCCTAGTTGCATAGCAACTAGGGATTTTTTTATTGGCTAAAGTAAAGGCTTAGTTATTGGCCTTAAATTTAGCGAGAGCGGCATTGAGTTTGGGCACCACATCGAAGAGGTCGCCAACAACGCCATAATCAGCAGCTTTGAAGAAAGGTGCTTCTGGATCTTTGTTGATCACAACGATTACCTTAGATTGGTTCACCCCAGCCAAGTGCTGAATTGCTCCAGAAATACCGATGGCAATGTAAAGCGTGGGACGGATAGCCACCCCAGTTTGGCCTACATGCTCATGGTGAGGGCGCCAGTGTACATCGGCCACTGGGCGAGAGCAAGCGGTAGCGGCACCAAGTGTACCCGCTAGTTCCTCGATGATTCCCCAGTTTTCGGGACCTTTCATACCGCGGCCAGCAGAAACCACCAATTCGGCTTCGGGCAAAGGAACGGCACCAGTAACGGTGTTTAATTCTTTTACTGTAATGCGGCCAGTAGCGGCATCTAGGCTTACTGATTCAACAGCAACAGCAGCGCCTACCTCAGTGGGGCGGAAGGTATTTCCGGCGATAGTCACTACTTTTTTGTCTGTTTTGAGGGCATAAGTGGCAAAAGCTTTACCAGAGAATACCCCTTTGCTGATATGCAAACCGCCATCGGCCACAGTAGGAACGCTAGTAGCGGCAGTCACCAAAGCGGCATCGAAGCGAGCAGCTAGGCGGCCGGCCAAAGACTTTCCAGAAGAAGAGTGAGCAAAAACGATAAGGTCAGCGCCAAATTTATCGGCCGCTTGGCCCAAAATGCTGGCATAAACCTGAGCGTCAAAATCGTTGCTAGCGTCTACATTGTAAACTTTAGCAGCGCCATAAAGGCCCAAATCGCCAGCGCCATCGGCTTGGCCAATTGTAAGGGCGATACATTCTGTACCCATAGCTTGGGCAGCCTGATAACCGTAGGCTACGGCCTCTTGGGCAATTTTCTTGATACTGCCTGTTAGGCTTTCGGCAAATACTAATACAGCCATAATATATTGAGATAATTTTTGGTCAAGGAAAAATTAGATGACTTTGGCCTCATTGTGCAAAAGTTGAACGAGTTCGTCCATATTGTCTGCATCAATAAGTTTAACATCGCCTTTTTCGGGCGGGTAGGCATAGCTCACCAATTCGGCACCTACAGCAGCTTCTACAGCGGGAACCACTTTGATGGGCTTACGCTTGGCCATCATGATACCGCGCATGTTGGGGATGCGTTGTTCGGCCATTCCTTTGGCGCAGCTCAATACAAATGGAGTATCTACAGTAAGTACTTCTTTACCGCCTTCAATATCGCGCTGAACAGTAGCGGTAGTTCCTTCTACGCTCATTTCGATACCATAAGATACGAAGGGAAGGTCGAGGTATTCAGAAACCATTGCGGGTACTTCAGAACCGTTGTAGTCGATGGTTTCTTTACCAAAGAAAAGAAGGTCAAAACCTTCTGCTTTGGCGTATTCTGCAATTTGTTTAGCAACAAAAAGCGAAGACTTGGCTTCGGCATCAATGCGTACGGCATTATCGGCACCAATAGCAAGTCCTTTGCGGATCACCGCTTCATTTTCTTTGGGACCAACATGCAAAAGGGTAACGGTTCCACCTACTTGCTCCTTGAGCTCGAGGGCGCGCACTAGAGCATACCACTCATCGTAGGGGTTCATAATAAACTGTACACCATTTTTGTCAAATTGGCTGTTATCTGCCGTAAATTTAATCTTGGCAGTGGTATCAGGTGTCTGGCTAACACACACTAATAACTTCATAGACGTTAGAATTGAAATTATATGATAATTGTTGGCCAGCGGGCTGGCCAAATTTTTTTTTGCTTTTTCGAGCTTCGCCAAATATAGAGAGTTGAAGCTGAAAATTATAATGCTAAACTACTTTTTTTGTTCACTGAACTATGGGCCAAACTATAGTAAATTCAGGCCTTCCAGCTTGCTTCTACCTCTTGCCAACGCTTTTTGCGTATGCGGTTGATGATGAGGTCTACACTTTCAATGACTAAATCATTGGCCAAATTATCTTTTTCGCCTTTGCTGTGCTCGCTCATCTGAAAAATAACCTCCAAAACAGCGGCCACGGTAGTTTCCAAAACCACCAAATGCTCTTTGTTGGCTAGGTCGGTGGTCAAGCGGTCAATCACTCCAAAGGTAATGCTCGAGACGGCCTGCTCTACATCCTGCTGTATAGATTTGCCCAAAACGGGAATCTTCTGCAGCCGCTTGAGCTCTTTGTTCCCATGCGTGATTTCCTCAATAATATCTTTTAAATAGGCCTGTATTTCATAGCGATGCCGATGATAATGCAGTTGTAAACCCGCCTGAATATGCCCAGCCGCCCAATCCGTTAGCTCCGCATGCTTGGGCCGAAATACATCCTGGGCCAAGGCTTTGGACAAGGGCGTCCCCCGCCGAATCTCAATTTTGGCCTCTTCCAATAAAGAAATCGCCACCCGATCAGAAATTTCTTCTACCGCAATGTTGTAGTAATGAATGACTAAACGAAATAGGCTGTAGTTGTACAAATTGATGAATTTCCATTTGTGCAAACTATACAATAATGCAATGACCCGCAAAAAACGCAAAACCCGAAAAGAACTCAAGGGAATACAACCCAAGACATCATACCAATGCACAATGGGGTAGAAAAACCACTTGGCATAACGCTTTTTCCAAATGGCCCACAACCAACGCAAACTAATTTCTACAATAAAAAAGGTCCCGAATATCGTCGACTCATAAAGCAAAAAACTCTGATGCACTTCCTCAAAGTACCAACTGCTAAATTTAGGCAAAAAGGCATCAAAGAGTTGTTCCCGAATGAGTTTGACGCCAAAAATTTGATCAAAGGCAATCCAACTCAAGTCCAAAACGACCAAAATTAACATCAATAGGTCCAGTAATATCGCCTGCCGATGGGCTATTTGTTCTCGCTGCTCTGCTGTACTCATATTCTTTTCTACTGCTTCTTTTTTATGATTTGGGGCTGCCCCTTCCGCAGGGTTGAAACCCAGCGCAAAGCGGCATCGCTTTGCGAGCTTATACAAAATGAGGGTTAAAACCCTCATGAATGATTGGTCGGGTCGGGCTGTGCAGGGGCTCGCAGGTCTGCTCGGCCCTTCACAAAACTTCGCTAGCGCTCGTTTTGTTCGGTCTGGCCTTTGGCCCCCCCTTTCCATCCCTCAGCCAGGCGCTGCGCGCCTTCTGGATCCCACTATTCGGCCAAGCCCTTGAGCAAGCTTCTTCTGTTGTTCTGCTCTAAGACCTTAAAGGTATAATTATACAAATTTTTTTGGTCCTTCTCATGGGCCTCCTCGCTCAATAGGGTCCAGTCTTCTGCCTTAAGCTCAGGAAAAAAGGTATCGGCCCCCTGTAAGTCAATTTCTACTTCTGTCAAATAAAGTTTATGGCAAAAAGGAAGCGCCTGCCGATAAATTTGCCCCCCGCCAATAATAAATACTTCTTCGCAGCCTTCCTTTTTTAGGGTTTTCAAACTCTCCCAAAGTGAGGGGAAAACCTCTATGCCTTCTGCACTGTATTTCTTTTGTCGGCTCAATACGATGTTACGCCGCTTGGGCAAGGGCCGCCCCAAAGAAACAAAGGTTTTTCGGCCCATAATGATGGGATGCCCTAGGGTGGTGGCCTTAAAGTAACGCAAATCAGCCGGCAAATACCAAGGCATTTTATTGCCCTTGCCAATGGCTCGGTTTTGGTTGCAAGCCACAATAGCAGATATAATCATAGCAAATGTTTGTTAGCAAAATAAAAGAAGTTCGTAACTATTGTTACAAGGAACAAGTTGGCAAAAGTTTAAGTTAAGTAAAAAAAAGTAGAGTTAGGGACTAGTTGAAATGCGGTCCCCAAAAAAAAGAACAATGAAAGCAAAATTTATTCGCCATCTGCAGGCAGAAATCGCTCAAAAATTACCCGGACAAGCCGCACAAAAAGAAATGATGGGCCAAGCCCTCGCCCGAAGAGCAGACCAAGAGTCGCGCTTCAAATTGCCCAAAAAATATAAAGAAGCGGCTACTTTGCTTTTGCTGTATATGCACAAAGGAGAATGGCATACGGCGCTAATGCAACGGCCCGCTTCGCCTTATCCCCATAGCAAGCAAATTAGCTTTCCTGGTGGGGGACTAGAGGTCTTTGATGCCGGCCCGGCCGCTGCCGCCCTCCGAGAAACAGAAGAGGAGTTTGGCGTTTTGGCCGAAACTGTAGAGCTCTTAGGCCCTATGACTCCACTCTATATTCCCGTGAGCAATTATTTGGTCTACCCCTTTGTGGGCTATTTAGAAGAACGACCCAATTTTGTTCCCGATGCCGAAGAAGTGGAAGAGATTATCGAAATCCCATTAGCCGAATTGCTCGATTCTACGAACCGAAAATCTAAGGATATTCAAACCTATAATGGCCGCATTTTGCCCAATATGCCGTATTTTGACCTTTGCGGAAAAACAGTTTGGGGCGCCACCGCCATGATGCTCAGTGAGTTTGTGGCCCTTTGCAAGGCCTTGGCCCAAGAAGCCGCCTGAAGAAATTAACCCCCAAAAAAAGGGCTGTCGATCATCGACAGCCCTTTTTTTATGGAAAAATATCTTACTTTTAGAACGCTGCGCCCAATGGCCTAGCGATGTGCAGCAGTGGCCGTTAGGCCAGACCCAGGCGGCTTTGCCGCCGCAGGGCCGAGCGAACAGCGAGCTGCGGAACGTAGCGCCCGCCGAAGGCGGGAGGCCCCAAAACAGCAGCGAGCTGCGACAACCAGCCCCTATAGGGGCGCCAGTTCGATGACCAAAGGGAATAAACGACAACAAGAACTTTAGTTCGCAGTTCGACGACCAAAGGGAGTAACCGCCGACGACCGAAGGGAGGCGGGAGGCCCCAAAAAATAAATTGAATCAACAGCAGAAATAAATACAGCAGCCTAACGCTATGGGAAGAATAGGAATTGAGGGCATGGAGTTTTATGCCTATCACGGATTTTATGAGGAGGAACGCAAAATGGGCGGCCGCTATCGCCTAGATGTGTATGTGGAAACCGCCACAGGAAAGGTGGGCAAAACCGATGAATTGGGCGATACCGTGAATTATGAAACCATTTATCGGGCGGCTAAGGTAGAAATGGCCAAGCCCTCTAAAATGATTGAACATCTGGCCCAGCGGATTATGGACCGACTGCGCTCTATTTTGAGTAAGGCGGCCGATATTGAGCTGCGCCTTTCTAAGTTGGACCCGCCCTTGGGCGGCCCTGTTAGCCGCACTTTTGTTGAGCTGCGGCAAAATTTTGTGGTCAAATGCGGCAAATGTGGCAAAAGCTTTTTGCAGCATGAAGCTGGCGAATGTTGGGAAAAACATGGTTTGATTTATCCCGAAACCAAGGCCACCCTCATCCGAAATCATGGCCCCAATATTTGCGAAAATTGTATTCAACCCCACCTGATTAAAAATAAAGATTAGATGTCTAGCTCTCCCGCCAATCGTTTTTTAGCTCCCGTTTTTCAAGCACTCAGTCCCCGCCTTTGGGAGCTGAGTACGGGTCCCTATTTTCAGGGACAGGTCCTTATTGTTGGGGCTGGTTTGGCTGGCCTGACGGCGGCCTATATGCTTAAGCAGCAGGGCTTGCGGCCCATTATTTTAGAGGCTAAAAAGCGTCCCGCTGGCCGCTTGGCCAATCTCCGAAACTGGGCCGATATGCCGCTAGAACTAGGCGCAGAATGGTTGCATGGGCAGCGCTCTACGCTTTTTCGCTGGTTAGATGGCCAGTACCAAAACCAAATTGTAGAAGATGAAGGGGAGGAGTTTGTGCCTTACAAACAGCAGTTGCGGGCCCTAGAGGATTATCCTGGCGCAGAGGTTTTGCTCGAGCGACTCAATGAGTTGGGCTATGAAGAAGCGCCCATTAAAGGCAATTTATTGGATTGGGCCGAGCAAAATGGCATTGATCAGGCGCTTTATCCTTTGTTGGACTATTGGGCTGGCGAATGGGGCTGCTCGGCCAAGGAGTTGGGGATAGAAGCCCTAGCCAAAATCAATAGACAATGGTCTTCTGGCGATCTGGACTTTAAGGCAGAGCCCTCGCTCTATGATCTTATTGATGAGTCGCTGATCCGTCCGCTCCGCCCATATTTGCAGTTGGGCCAGGCCGTAAAACATATTGATTATAGTGGGGAGCAGATTAAGGTCTTTACCCAAGATCAAACGATTGTGGTGGATAAGGTCCTACTAACCGTTCCCCTGCCCGTTTTGCAAAAGGAGAGCATTAGCTTTGCGCCCAGTTTGCCCACAGCCAAAACTGCAGCAATTCAGCGACTAAAAATGGGCGATGGCCTGAAAATCTTCTTTAAATTTAATCGCCTATTTTGGAGCGGCGATATTATTGGGGCCAAAATGGCTAGCAGTTATATTGATACGCAGGCTTATAAGTCGGGCAAGGATGCTATTCTTTGCGCCTGGGCCTTTGGCGAAAAGGCCGAAATTCTACGAAATATGGGCCAAGAGCTCGCTAGCCGAGCCATTTTAGCCGAATTAGATAGCCTTTATGTGGGGGCGGCCAGCAGCCATTTTGAAAAATATTATTGGCAGGACTGGAGCCAAGAGGAGCATATCTGGGGCGCCTATTCTTATCCCTCCAATAGCGAGCAGCCCGGCGATAGAGCCGAACTGCAAGCCCCGATCGATTATAAATTGTATTTTGCTGGCGAAGCCTGCCACCCTAAGGGGCATATCCAAAGCCTTCATGGGGCCTTTGAAACAGGTTATGAGGCGGCCCTGCAAATCTTGATGGACCTAAATGTATCTTAATGAAAACGACCTATAGAGGAATTCAAAAATCTTTGGCCCACCCCAAAGCCCTGGCCTTATTTAAAGGCGATTTTTTCTGGGATAGCCGCGACCAACTAGCGCCTTTTGGGGCCATGGAGGGCTACCAAAGCCTAAAAGCTTATCTGCTTTGGCGAGAAACAGCGCCCCAAGCAGATCCCCTAGAGTTTGTTACTGATTGGATGAGCAAAAGGAGAAAGCTGAATTTGGCCCAATATGGTCCTCATTTGCTCAATCGAAAGAAAATAGAAGCACAGATTGCCGATCGCCGCTTTCGCGATGAGCTAGAAATTCTCTCTACCGATAGTTATCTTCTGGCGGCCTGCTTGGCCCCTTTGGTCCTTGAAGGCGAGCTGCCCCGCAGCCTTTGGCCCTATCTGCAAACCGCTATAGACCGCCTGATGCTCTGGAACGAATTGCAGCCCGAATTTGGCCCAGAATGTAGCCAGCAGATTATGTATCTCTACCAAATTAAGCAAGAACTACAGCCCATTTTTAGCGCCCAATAAATCTTAGCCACTATGAGAAAACTCGCCTTAATCGGCCTTTTGGCCCTCTTTATTTCGCCTAGCTTTGCCCAAGGCCTCTTGCCGCCCAAAGATAAAAAGCCCAGAGAACGCATCCTCTCCAATAAGTCGGAAGAGGGAATGACCCACCTTATTATCAGACTCGAAAAACCAGCATATAGGGCCCAAAGAGCAATTGGCTATAAAGAGGCCCGTGCTAAGCTGAAGGTTGAGTTTACGGTCTATGATATCCGAAATCGAGGTACCGATTTAGGTAATACTTATATTGCGTATTATGATCCCAAGGGAGATGAATGGGGCATCTATTTGCCACATAATACAGCCTTTAAAGTGCGTATGTCGCACCCCAGTTTCAAAACTATTACACGCAATTTTATTACCGCCGAGCATCCTGCCGACCTCATGGAGGAGCGCCTAGAAGTAGAGGAGGTCCCTTATACTTATCATAAGGGCGTAAAAACCTATTACCTCAAAACGATGCTCCGCTTTTCCGAAACGATTGTGGTCCATTTTAATGGGGGCGATCCCATGGAGCATATGACTTATCTGCAAGAAAATTTCAATGCGGAAAAGGTCCAAAAGCTACCGCATGTCAATAGCTTTTTCCTGACCCTCAATATCCAGAGCCAAGAGTCTTTGGCGGAGATTCTGCTGCGGCAAGCTCTAGGCGACAAAGCCTTGCCTGAGGGCTATTATTTTGGTCCAGCCATTACCGAGGCGATCGAGAAGTTGCAAAAGTATCCTTTTACCAAATATGCAGAGCCCAGTTTTGTCGTTTGGCCCAATAAGGAGCCTTATCTCTCCAAAAATGATTATAGCCAGCTCTCTAATATGACTGCCGATTTTAAGAAACGAAAGTTTACAGAGCATATCCTCCTGAACCCCGATGATTTCGAGAAGAGTAAGGATTATAAGCATAAGCTTTTACTAGAATTACAAAAGTAAGGCCTCACGAACTCCTCAACAGTTTACTGTTGGGGAGTTTTTTTTGGGGGCCCGCGGCCGCCCTTTTGAGTAGGGGCGGCCGCCGCTATGCTGCGGGGCTCGCAAGTCTGCTCGGCCCTGCAGGCAGGCTTTGCCTGCCTTTGGTCTGGCCCTTCGGGCCACCCGCTCCGCAGCGCTGGGCCCTCAGCGGCCCTGCGGGCCTTTGCCGAAAAGCGGTATTCGTCGCTGCGCTCCTCATTCGTTTTCACGACCCCGCCCACCCGCCCCTCCTCGGGATTCCCTAAGGAATCCCTCAGGGGTACTGTTGGCGGGGTTTTTACAAAGAAACAACCCCATCTCCTAGGCCCCCAACTTCCAGGCCCAAAAAAACAACCGTCCAGCGTCCAGCTGCAGCTCAGCAACAACCCTGGCGTTGCGCCAGCCTTCATCTGCAGTTGCAAAACGGCCCTATACAGTCGTTCAGAGGCAATCTGCAACTGCAAAACGGCTCTGGGGAATCCCCAGAGCTAATTTGCAACTGCAAAACAGCTCTATACAGTTGTTCAGAGCTAATCTGCAAATGCAGAACGGCTCTATACAGTTGTTCAGAGGCAATCTGCAAATGCAAAACGGCTCTGGGGAATCCCCAGAGTTAATCTGCAAATGCAAAACAGCTCTATACAGTTGTTCAGAGCTAATCTGCAATTTACAAACTCCTCCGGGCGTATCTCTAAGGTCCTATCTTTTTTTTCTGGACTCCCCCTACTACAGTTTAACTATAGTCGCTTAGAATCGAAATATAGCAGCCAACTGATTTTTGGACCAAAAAAAGGCGCAAAACTCAAGTTTTGCGCCCTTAATCGGACCTTCCTCTAGGCTTCCTTTTTTTTGGACCAAAAGGGCCTGCTCCCCAGAGAGCATCTTTTGCTATCTTCCTTTTTAAGCCCTAAGACTCAAAAACAATCTTGCCCAGGCGATCATCTCCTCGATGCTCTTGGCGCAAACGGCTCATTTCCTCTACCTCTTCCTTCAGGCGATCAAAGCGATAGACCAGTTGGTTTTGAGAGTTTAAGCTCGACTCTCCCCCTAAGTCATGAATCACTTCCTGCATCAGGGCTTCTACCTGCTCCTCCTTGAGTTTCTCCTCGGTTTGGGCTTGGTCGTTGGCCACCTGGGTCAGCATCTTTAGACTAATAGGAACACGAACATGCTGAAAGATGACTTTCATCAATCGTTTGCGGGCATTTTCTTGCCGCTGCTTTCGCTTGAGGGGCAAGAGCCTAAAGTAGCGAAAAGCGGGAATCAAAAAGAAGAGTAGGGAATAAGTAAAGGGAATCGCCCCCAAAACGACTTGGGCCAAAAAGGGACCGTTCGCAATGGGAATATCAAATTCGGCAAAAAAGTTAGGCTGGGCCAAAAAGAAGAGCGAAAAAACTAAGTTCAAGCTATTCATGCCCACAATGGCCCAATTTCGTCCAGTTTTATTGCCCGTAAGTTCATATTCGGGCTCGTATTCATCCCAATAATAGATAATAGGGGCCTCATCGGGGCGGTTGGCCGAGCGGTTTAGCTGGCTAAAGTCGCCATAAAGGACCGCAGAACGCTCCGAAATCTTGGCTTGGCCATCATAACGGCCCAAAAGCTCTGTCATAAAGTTTTCGGCTTCATCTCTGCGCCAACCGGCCAAGGCCTGTAGCTCTGCAGTAGAAACCAAGCCCTTGTTTTCCTTCAGAAAACTGGCCACCTCCTTATGGTTGGCATAGGGATCGGGCTGATAGCGAACTGGCCCAAAAATAAAGTCGTAGACAGAGGCCACAAAGCCCTTTTCTTCCTTAGAGCTTTTGCGATTTTTACGCAACTTGGCCAATTGGCCTGGCTTCTCTACATAATGTTTATAGGGATAACCATAGTCGTCGCGGCTGCGGTAGGTATAATCATAGCCCAAAATGGTGCTCCACTCAAAAATGGAGATAAAAACTCGAAAAAGGACCAAAAAGAGCTTGCCCACTCCTCCCGATTTGCTATCATTATCTGAGTTGCCACCCTGAGACAAAAGGCCCACAATCAAAGCGATTAGGATGACCACAAAAAGCACAAAATAAATGAGCAGAAACACCGCCGTAACAATGCGATAAAAGATCTTGAAGCCCTTCCAAAACCAATCGGCAAATTCTGCTAGGCGTTCGCCAAAGCTTTTTTCTGTACGGCGGTGCAGGCCCGTAAAATCATAGATTAAATCGCCATTTTCGGTCACTTTGAGTTTACAATCGTAGCGTTGCATTAGTTCTCGAATAGCCGATTCGCTCTCAATGATGGGCATACCCGTACTAGCGGCAGCATCCTCTAGGGTAAATTGCTGATTGCTTTTGAGCAAGTATTTTTCTAGGCGAAGATTGACTTCTTTTTGTTCGTATGACATGGCTCCAATATTTGCGTTCCGAGGCGGCGAAGCCGCCGGCTTAGGGATGGATAGCGGTGCCGCGAAGCGGCAGACCAAAGTTTTTTGAGCGCAGCGAAAAAACTGCAGGGCCGAGCAGACCTGCGAGCCGCGGCACAGCCCGGCCCGCCCGCAGGGCGGGCAAGCCCCCCAAAAAAACAGCAGCCTAGAAAAATAGACTGCTGCATCTTGTTTTAGGTCCAGCCCAATTCCTGGAATAAGGTATAAATTTTTAGGCCCAAATAGGCATCTGTGGCGGCATAAAAGTTTTGGGCTTGGCTGAGGGGCTCTCGCTCCCAGTTCGAGGTCTGTTGGGATTTTGAAATCCGTTTGCCCAGAAAAATCGCCGTAAGATTGCGGGCCCCCATTTGCTGAATGCCGTTGGCCTTGGCAATATCGGCAATGTCCTTAAAGCCCTTGGCTTTAAAGGGCCGCAGCCGCTGCAAATCGCGGATGTCGTCTCGGAGAGCAGGGCCAGCTTTTACAATTTTGGGGTTCTCGAAGAGGGCCTTGAGGCCATCGCTAAAGCCAGACTTGAGGTTGCGAATCAGAAAAACCTTATCGGGCATGGCCAATTGGATGAGCGAAACGGGATGGTATTCTCCCTTGCGAAAAGAGGGTTTGCTTTCGGTATCGAAGCCCAAAACCTTGCATTGATTGAGGGCCAAAAGGGCCTCTTCTAGCTGCTCTTCGGTTTCTACGGTAATAATTTCGCCCTCAAAATGCCAGAGGGGAAGTTCGTTGACCTCTGCTTTAGAGATCTTGACGGGGTATTGCATGTTAATGAGTTTATTGGGGCCGTTTTATGGCCCAAATGAGGTAGTTTAGCTTAGTTCTTTAAAGGCGCGGTATAAATCGGCCCATTCTTTTCGCTCTTTGACCACCGTTTCTACATATTCTTGCCAAGCTTCTTGGTCTTGGCTGGGGTCTTTGACCACCGCACCAATCAGGCTAGAGGCCAAATCTCTGGCCCGCAGTTCGCCATCGCCAAAATGAGCGGCTAGGGCTTGGCCATTATTGACCACCGAAATCGCCTCGGCGGTACTGAGGGTAGAGCTGGGCTGCTTGATTTTCTGACGGCCATCTTGGGTCACGCCCGAACGCAGTTCTCTAAAAATCGTCACTAGGCGCTCAATCTCTTTGAGTGGTGCCATTTTGGCGGGAATCTCTAGGGCGGCGCCCAGCTTTTCTACTCGCATTTTGACAATCTTGACCTCCTCTTCCAAAGAAGCGGGCAGGGGCAAAATCACGGTATTAAAGCGGCGTTTGAGGGCCGAAGAAAGCTCATTGACGCCCTTGTCGCGGTCGTTGGCCGTGGCAATCAGGTTAAAGCCTTTTTGGGCCTGAACTTCGGTATTGAGTTCGGGAATCGGCAGTAATTTCTCCGACAGCATCGTAATGAGGGTATCTTGCACATCGGCGGGCACACGGGTCAATTCTTCTAGTCGGGCAATAGCCCCATCTTGCATCGCCCGCAGCAGGGGAGAGGGCACCAAAGCCTCTGCAGATGGGCCTTTGGCCAACAATTGCGCATAGTTCCAGCTATAGCGCATGGCCTCTTCGCCAAGGCCAGCGGTCCCCTGCACCAAATAGGTCGAGCTGCCGCTAATGGCCGCGGCAATATTCTCGCTGACCCATGATTTGGCCGTACCGGGCACCCCCATCAACAGCAGGGCGCGGTCGGTGGCTAGGGTGGCTACGGCCAGCTCAATCAAGCGGCGGTTGCCAAAATATTTGGGCTCAATTTCGGTCCCATCTTCCAAGCTTCCGCCCATAACAAACTGCACCACCGCCCAAGGCGAAAGCGCCCAATTATGGGGTTTGGGGTAGCTATCCATTTTTTTGAGGGCCTTGAGTTCCTCTGCATAAAGCACCTCGGCATGAGGGCGCAACAATTGTTCTGCTGCCTTTTTTCGCTTAGCCATATAGTATTGTATTAGATAATCGTCAAGCTATTTTTTTGGGGCTGCCCCTCGCTTTGCTCGGGTCGGGCTGTGTCGTGGCTCGCTGTTCGCTCGGCCCTGCGGCGCGGGGCGCCTTGGTCGGCGGCTGCGCCGCCCCACTATCCATCCCTCAGCCTGCGGCGGCTTTGCCGCCTGTCCGCTGCAAGTCCCTAAAGGGCCTTGAGTTGGGCCAGTTCTTTACGGAAAGAGATTTGGGCGCTAAATTGGTCCAATTCCTTTTGCCAGGAATAATCCAGTTGAGGCCAGTCATTAAGTAGTTCTTTGTCTTCAAACAGACTTTCGTCTAGGGCAAAAGCCGCTCGTTTGAGCAGGGTTTTGTGGTTCCACTGAAAAACGGAAAAGCCCTGGGCCAAACTGATTTTCATGGCCTCTAAAACCTGCCGGCCCAATTCGGCCTCCCAGCTTTGGCCCTCTTGCAAAAGCAACTGCATAATAGGATCTTCATCATCTATGCTTCTTTTGCCCGAGGCCCGAAGGTAAGCCATGGCCAATTCATTAAAAAATGAACTGGGCAAATCATAATACAGAAATTCTAGGGAAAAGAAAAGGGCTTGTTTCCCTTTAGGTTCATTTTGCATAAAGAGCTGATGAAAGGCCATCAGCCAATCTAAATCTTTGAGGCGGTGGGCGGCCTTGCTCCAGCCCCAAATCAAAGCCTGCCGATAGTCAGAGTTTAGGGCCAACTGCAGGCAAGCCATAGGCGAAAGTTCCCAGTTTTTGGCCCAATAACTGGGCGCTACCGAGGCGATCATTTGCGCCAGCCAATTGCTGTTTTTCCCTTCGCTAAAGGCTTGGTAATGCTCCCGAATGCCATCTTTTTTGAGCTGGGCAGTCAGTTTTTCGGGAGCGGCTACCTTTAGTAGTTCTCCATCATACTGAATCAGTTGTTCGAGGGCGGTTTGCATTCGCTTTTCGAGGGCGGTATTGGGCAAAAGCAGTAAAAGCTCTACAGCGGCTTGCCTGATCTCTTGGCGGCGGTCGTTTTGGACCTCCTCCAGAAAGGCTTCATCGGCCTTAGAGAGCTCAATATGCAGCAGTTCGAGCACTTCTAGACGCTGTTTCTTGCTCCATTCCGTCCAATACTGCTGAATCACTTTTAGGGCATTGTTGGGATCCAAGCGGCGCTCTTGCTGCAACCAAAAGAGCAGGCTAGAAAAGTCGGCTTGGGCCAATTCTTCTTCCTGCAATTCTTTGATGGCGGCATAGGACCAGCTTCTTTTGAATTGGGCCAAATAGCGGCCCGTTTGTCCCAAAACAGAAACAATAGCGGGCCGCAGTTCTTTGTGGCGGCTGCCAAAGGTTAAGATATCGGCTAAATTATCGGGCGCCACTCGCCAGTTTTGACTATGGGCCAAATCGATCCAGGCGGGCAAGAGTTCTTCTTGTCTGCGGCTGAGGATTTGTTGCAGCATCCAGCTGGCTTTTTGGGGCGCGGCCTGCTGCTCATCCTGGATTTTCTTGGTTTTTTGGGCTTCTTCGGGCAGTTGGCCCAGGGGCAGCTCTGCTTTCTTAAAGAGCGATTGGGCGGCCAAAGCCTGCAAATATTGGAGCTCTAGTTGTTCTTGGCCAATCTGCTGCAGTTGCCAATGTTCCAATTGGAGCTGGCTTTCTTTGGGTAAGGGGCCAGCTTGGGCGCTGCCCAATAAAAGTTGTTTGATGATGAGGTTCCAGCTTTGCATAAGACTTAAAGCGCTTGAGGTTGACCTTGTTTGAAGATAGAAAGGGGACGGAATTGGCCGTTTTGCCATTCGCCAATTAGGTGGATGTCGGCTTCGGCGGCATAGGCCAAGATGCGCCAGAGGCTCTGCTCTATTTTGGTCTGAAAGGGGAGAAATTGCCCATTTTGGTCCAAAAGGATAAAACGTTCATCGGCCTGCTGTTCTAAGCGAAGGTTTTGGACCAAAAACAATTGGTAATTGAGCCAGGGGTTTTTCCCTAGGGCTTGGGCGTATTCTGTTTGGGCTGCCTGCCAGTTTTCGGCCATCCGAATTTGGAAAGGGCCTTTTTGGGCGCTTTGCTGCTGCTCTTGCAAGATAGCTCTTTGGGGGTAGGCGCTGGGATAATAGTAGAGTTTGGCGCTTAAGAGCTGGCCCAAAAAGTAGTTTTGCTCAAAGCCACGGCTACCAAAGCTATAATCAATGAGTAGGGCATTTTTTCCTGTTTGCAGGCCTTGCAGCCAAACTCTGCGCATATTTCGGCCTTCTGCATCAATTTCTTCTAATTGGGCCAAGACTAGCCACTGATCTTCAATGGGGTCGTTTTGGGCCACAATATCCTTTTTGCGTTGTACTCGGCCCAAGGCATCCAGTAAATCTTCTAGCTGAAGGGGCGAGAGCTTCTCTCTTTGCTTAAAGCTTTGTAGTAGGAGTTGCAGCTCGCCAATTTTCTGGCCCAGAAAATCCATCCAGTTGCTTTGAAAGGGCAGGAGTTGGGCGGTTTCTCGCAGGCCATAAGCCAGGCGGCTCATTTTGGCATCGGTCATTTTTTGGGCCAGCTGCTCCCAAAAGCTTTTCTCTTGGACGGGCAATTGGGCAAATCCCTGACGGCTAAAATCTTGTAGCCATTGTTCTAGTTCTTCCATGCCGGCCTCCATTTGGGCCAGTTTTTTGGCTTGGCGCTTGGCTTTGGCCAAGCGCTTTTTTTCTAGCTCTTTTTGGTCCACCGCTGCAGCGGGGCTTGTTTTGGCCGTTTGGGGTTGCTGCTGCAGATACCAGTGGAGGATATTTTGGGGGGGCGTTTTTTGCCGAAAAAGCGGGGCAGATTCGGCAAAAAGGAAGAGCAGAGCTAGGGCGTGTTTACAATGGACTTGTCTTTGGGCGCAATTGCAAAGCAGTTCTGGCCCTTTGAGGTAGATCTTAACTTCATAGGCCATACTACCAATGCCGGCTCCTTTGCAATAGCCCCAGATACAATCTTCATAGCGGCCCAGGGACTCCCATTTTGGGGCCTGGGCAAGTCGACGTGCACGATTTTCGGTAGCGACATCTGGGGCGAGGGCAGAAATTTCTGAGGGCGTCCAATTCATGGGCAAAAGAGAATATTTTTGGGCTTTAAATGTACAAAATAGCAGTGAAGAATGGAAGGTCTTGGCCTAGCGAATCAGCAAATGGCCTTTTTCCCAAAAGAGGCGGAAGAGGGGTTTCTTTTTATCGTAAAAGCTACTTAAAGGGGTACCTAGGTCAATTTGCAAGGGATTTTGGCCCAATTCCAACTGGTAAAATGCGCCCTTTTTACTGATTTTGGCCCCTTGGGGGAGCCGTTCGGCCAATTCGGCCCAGCTTTTTTCTTGCAAAACATCTTTGGTCAGCTCCCAATTTCTGCGATTTTGCTGATAAACGCCTAGGGTGAGCGTTTGGCCATTTTCGTTTTGTTCTTCGGCCCAGACCATCAGTTGCATATTGGGGTAATAGGTTAGCACTTGAAAGTAGAGGCTTAGCTTTTTGCCATCTCCCGAAAAGTCGTCAAAAAAGACCTGCATGGCTTGGTAGCGGTGCATTTCTCGGCCAGCTAAACTAAGGCCAGAGGGGAGGGGAGTGGGTTCATTTTCGGCCAGAAAATAAATGCCTGTTTGTTCGTCTTGGGTAAAGGGCAATTCCTTTTGTCGTTGGGGGAGGTTATTTTGGGCCAAAAAGTCGCGATAAATGCCATTAACGGCCTCGATGAGTTGTTCGGGATTGCGTTTGCTGGCATTTTGTTGTCGCATATCGGCAAAGCTACGCAACTTATCTTCTCGGTAGTAGATGCCGTCTAGGCGGCCTTTTTGGCCCCAGCGTGCCCGCAAAAATAGTCGCCAACTTTGTGGACTTTCCTGGCTTTCAAAGGACCAATATTGTCCTTCCTGATGATATTCGCCCACTAAAGGGAAGCGCTGTCTGCGGTTGATATCTATATAATAGGCCTCTAGTTGCCCATCGGCTTTTTCCGTCCAAATAAGTTCCATGGGTTCGCCGCCCAAAATCCCCTTATATACTTCATAGTATTGTGCCTTGGCCCAAAGGCTAAGCAAAAGCAAACAACAACTGAAATAGATCTTTTTCATATTCATTGACTAATTTTTTCTGTTTTTTGGGGCTGCCCCTTCCGCCGGGTTAAAACCCAGCGCAAAGCGGTATCGCTTTGCGAAGCTATATAAAATGAGGGTTGAAACCCTCATGAATTATCGGTCGGGTCGGGCTGTGTCGTGGCTCGCAGGTCTGCTCGGCCCTGCACTGCCTTCGGCAGTTTGGTCTGCGGCTTCGCCGCCCCACTTTCCATCCCTCAGCCGAGTCGCTTCGCTCCTTTGGGGCGCTTTGCGCCCTTTGGTCCAAAGGTACAAAAAAACGCAAGGCCATCCAGATAAGATGAGCTTGCGTTTTGCAGGCGGCGCAGCCGCCGCAGGCTGAGCTGCCCGGAACAGTGCTGCCGTAGGCAGCAGACCTAGCAGGCGAAGCCTGCGCAGGGCCGAGCAGACCTGCGAGCTGTAGAGGGGAGCGACCCGAGCCCTAGGCGAGGGGCAGCCCCAAAAAAAGGATTATACTTGCACGGCCATAATGGCTTCATAGGCAGAATCCCAGAGCATTTTCCGCATTTGCAGGGCTTGGAGGACATATTGTTCGGCTTCGGCCCATTTTTCGGGATCTTGGCCACAGAGTTGGGCTGTCATGGAGAGGGCCAGATGGCTGTGGTGGTCGCCATCCACCTCAATGTGGCGGTCTAGATAATATTTGAAGAGGCTAAGATCGTTGGGAAAGCGGGCATTGAGGTCGTCTACCATGGCTTGGAACATATCGGGGATCAGGTCCTCGCGGCCAAAAGTGAAAACGGCCGCCATGATATGGGCTTTGCCTGTTGCGATCACCTCAAAGGTAAAGTTGACAAACTTTTGGGCGCCGGCGGGAATCTTGGCGGTTTGCAGAGCTTCTTTTACCGTTTGGCCTTCTTCAAGGGCCTTTAGCAGGGCTTGAATAGGGCCTAGATCGGCCTCGGCCTTTTGCATTGCCTGTAGATAGAGCTCAAAATGGCTAATATGGCTGCCATCGGGTAGTTCGTCAGACTCTTCGCCTACCACAATTTCATTGATGAGAAAGCGGGTTTCGGCATTGCCTGTTGGGCGCCAGGGGAGCTGCATGCAGGTCAGCTCAATTTGCAGGGCTTTGAGCAGCGACATAAAGTCCCAAACGGCCAGCACATGATGCTGCATAAAGGGGTGCAGCTCTTCGGGTTTTTGGATACTTTTATAGAGAGGGTGTTGGATAATTTGCGCTTCGATGGGCGCAATTTTGGCCTGAAGGGCCTGAATTTCCTTGGGTAGATTGGCCATAAAGTGGTATAGATTATTCTTCGTCAATAAGTTCTATATCAAACCCATAATCTTCAATGGTTTCGATAATTTTTTCGGCTTTGATATCATCGCCTTCCGCATAGAGTTTTTTGTCGGCATCGCTTAGGTCTAGCCGCCAATGCAGTCCGGGAATAGCGTTGAGTTCATCTTGCACTTTGGCTTGGCAGTTGGCGCACTGCAAACTGGTTTTAAAAACGAGTTTCTTCATTTTAGAGCGTACTTTTAGAGTAGAATAGAAAAAGGAGAAATTGGTTTAGTTAATATCTCGATTTTCGTCTTTTAGGTGTTGTAGCAGCAATTTATCTAGGGGGTCTGCAAGGGGTTCTGCATTGGGGGTCTGAGGGTTTTCCTCTTGGGTTTCTATGCTAAAGTGGTTATTAAACTCCTCTTCGCTTTGTTGCATTTCGAGTAGCATTTTGCCAAAGTCGTGCACTTGTTCGAGGTGTTCGTAGGATAATTTTTCGATAAGTTCACGACATTTATTTTGTAAATCTTGCTTAGTCATCAGCTTGTTTTTTTTGCAATTTGTAGATAGCCCGCCAAAAGTAGAGGTTTAATTTGATGAGTAGGTAGAAGAGAAAGGCAAAGGGGCGGAGCAGTTGAAAAAATATATTTTTGCGTAGGGAGATGGCTGGGGTATAGAGGTTAAAAAGGCCGTAGTAGAGTTTTGTTTGGTAGTTGAGGACCACTTTTCCATCTTGTTGATATTGTTCAAAGAGGATGCGCAGGCCTTTTCGGGCGCGTTCGTATTCTTCTTGTTCTAGGCCAAAGGCTTGGGGGCAAGCTTGGTAGTGGGCTTCTAGCAGGGGCCAATCGAGTCGGAGCTGATTGGCAAAGCTTTGGGCTTTGTAGTTGCTGGGGTAGAGTTGGTCAAAGTTTTCTGTTTGGGGGAGGTGGGGGTAGCTATTGGGGCCATGTAGTTGTCTGAAAAACTGGCTAAAGGCCCAAGAAAAGCTGCGTTCATTTTGGTCTTCTAGTTCGTGTCTCAAGACAAAAACATAGCTATTGAGGCGAAGCAGGCGTTGGAGTTCTTTTTTCCAGGCGGCAGGGGAGCTGGGCAGGGGGTCTAGAATACAGACCATATCGATACTGTCATCATCTAGGGGAAGTTGGGCCAAATCGCCTTTTTGCATCCATATTTCTTGGCTGGGGTCTAGTTCTTCGGCTAGGGAGATGGCGGCTTGATCGGGCAAGAGCAGGCAAAGCAGATGCAGGCGTTTTTTCCAATGCTTAATAAGTTGTAGGGCATCGGCACCGACACAAAGGGCTAGGTAGCGGCGAGAAATCTGCAGTTCTTCGGTTAGGAAGTCGAAAAGGCTGATCGGGATTTTGGGGTGGGCCATCAGTTGGGCCCGATAGTTCTTGGCCATTTAGTCTTGTTTTTGAGTAGATGGCAGCGGCTGGCTGCAGGACTGTGCTGGCTGTTTTTTTCGGCCCAATTTGCGCCAGTTTTCCCAGATTAGCCGAGCATCTTCTGACCAATAATAGTCTTTGGCATAAAATAGATTGATGCGGTGGAGGCTGTGTTCTTCATCGGGCAGTTGGGGCAGGCTATCGGCAGGGGAGAGGACCGAAGGGCGGAGCTTGGGCAGATGTTGTAGTTTGCTGTCTCCCTCGGCATAGCCCAGCCAGCTTTTTTGGCCCCAAAAAACAGCCCAAGCATTGGCGATAAAGCCCAGGGGAGAGGCGCAGCTCCAAGCTAAAATAGGAGAAAAAAGCAGGAAAATGAAACTGCTGCTCAAATCCAACAGCCTTTTGTTGCGTTTGGCCATGGTTTCGGCAATCTTGAAACCCAGCTCTAGGGTGTAGAGGTCGCCTGCCGAGTTTTTGGAGTTGGAGCCCACAATGCTCAGGCTGTCTTCGGCTACTATTTTATAGGCGACTTCTGGTCCCAAGCGGTTCATCCAATAAATAATTTGCTCGGCCCGCAGGTCTTTGGCGCAAAAGATAATCTCTTTGATTTTATAGATTTGGACCAGCTCTTCTAGTTGGTAGATCGCCCCCAAAAACTGCTTGAAATCGGCCTCAGATTCGCTAGGCGCTACGGTGCCAATGAGGTTATTTTGCACTCTAGCTTTATAAAGTAGGCGCTGCACGCGCTCGCTTTCCGACAAGCTGCCCAAAATGACTACATTATGCAGTTGTTGGCCTTGTTCTAAAGGCCCCTTACCCAAAAGGGCCAGTAGGTAGCGCCAGCTCCAACTGCTGCCAATGGCCCAAATTGTGCCCAGCACAATCAGCATACGAGAGGCCCGAAGATGGGAGGGCAAAAAACCATAAACCGCCGCAATGAGCAGGCTGCCCAAGGCAAAGCCCGAGACCAGTTGTCCCGCCTTGAGCTTTTGATCATAGACCCCACGAAAAAAGGCGGTAGTCAGCCAAATGCCTATATAAAGCGGATAGTTGAAGTAGATTAAGCTGGGCTTAAAGTAATCGGGATCATCAAAACGGAGATTGGCCCAAATATCTTTGAGCAAAAAGAGGCCTATAAAGATGAGCAAAGCATCCAATAATAAGGGGAATAAGCGCTTGCTCCAATTGGCCAAAAGCGTGAGGCTGGCCCGAAAATAAATGGCCGCCCGCAACATGCCCACATAAAGCCCAGCCTGAGGACCACCAAAATGCTTTTGGGCAAAAATAATCATGGCATTATAAAAGGTCTTGACATAATTCAAGCTGCCCTTTTTGGTGCTTTCTCCCTTATAATGAATAATGGTGGTGCCCGCAAAATAATAATTCTTATAGCCCGCTTGTACCACCCGATAAGAGAGGTCAATATCTTCCCCATACATGAAAAAAGCCTCGTCCAAATAGCCGATTTGGTCCAAAACAGATTTGCGCAAAAGCATATAGGCCCCCGAAAGTACCTCAATTTCATGGGTCTCATCGGCGCTGAGGTAGCCCAAATGATAACGATTGAAGCGAGTGGATTTGGGAAAGAGCTTAGAGAGCCCAAAGGCTTTGTAAAAGGCCACTTCCGGACTAGGAAATCCCCGCTTAGATTCGGGCAAAAAACAGCCCTTGCCATCAATCATTTTTACGCCTAAACCGCCTGCTTCAGGATGCGCATCCATAAAGGCCAAGGGAGCCGATAAACTATCTTCTCGGATGACGGTATCGGGGTTGAGCAAAAGCACATATTCCCCCTTGGCTTGCGCAATTGCTTGGTTGTTGGCCTTAGAAAAGCCCAAGTTTTGGCTATTGGCCATGAGCTTGACTTCAGGAAACTTCTCCCGCAACATTTGCACAGAATCATCTACTGAGTTGTTGTCTACCACAAAAACCTCTACGGCTAAGCCCTTGGCGGCCTTACGAACGGCCAAGAGCGCCTGCTCCAAAAAATATTTCACATTGTAGTTGACAATGACAATGCTCAGTTTCATGCTCAATTTAGCTTTGTTTGTAGGGCAAACGGCCCAAAATAGAACGCCCTAAGGTCAGCTCATCCGCATATTCTAGCTCTCCACCAAAAGAAACCCCTCGGGCAATGGTCGAGATTTTAATCGTTTTGCCTTCTAGCTGCTTAGAAATATAATAAACGGTAGTATCGCCCTCAATGCTAGGGCTCAGGGCCATAATTAGCTCTTCTACCTCATCTTTTTCAATACGCTCTATCAAAGAGGCAATCTCAAGCTCGTCGGGGCCAACGCCATCAATGGGCGCAATGAGCCCCCCCAAAACATGATAAGTACCCTGAAATTGCTGGGTGTTTTCAATGGCCATGACCTCCTTGATGCTTTCTACCACACAAATAACTTGCTTGCTGCGGGCAGGCGATTGGCAGATGCTGCAGGTTTCTTGGTCCGAAATATTATGGCATTTTTGGCAAAACTGAATCTTTTGCTTCATATCGAGCAGGGCCTTGGCAAAATCAACCACCTCCTCTTCTTCGGCTTGCAAGAGGTGTAGGGCCAAACGAAGGGCCGTTTTGCGGCCAATACCCGGCAGTTTGCTAAAGGCTTGTACGCCTTCTTCTAATAGTTGAGAGGAAAGGGGCATCGCTACTTTATTTCAAAGAAATTTTAGAATGGGCGCAAGATACAAAATTTGTAAGTTTTCTTTTTGTGCAGATCGAGGAGAAGAATTTGGGGCTGCCCCGCCCTGTGGGCGGGTCGGGCTGTGTCAGGGCTCGCAGGTCTGCTCGGCCCTGCGCCGCCAAAGGCGGCTGGGTCTGGCCTTCGGCCACCCTTATCCATCCCTCAGCCAAATAAGGCAGCGCTACGCGCCTTTTAATAATTAATTGGGCCGAAGCCGCCCGCCCAAAAGCAAAGCCCAGCCGATGAGCGGCCTACTTGCCTGTAGCAGGGCGGCGCAGCCGCCGACCCAGGGCTAAACGAAGTGCAGCCCGCAGGGCCGAGCAGGCCTGCGAGCTGCGAAAGGGAAGGACCCTAGGGCGCAAAGCGCCCTAGGGGAGGCCCCAAAAAATCATTCCTTAATGAAAATAGCGGAAATCATGCTGGTTTTCGATCTTCTGAAGACTTTCAAAAATGAGTTGAATCACATGCTTGACATCTTCCTTATGGGCCATCTCTACGGTGGTGTGCATATACTTGAGGGGCAGTGAAATAAGGGCCGAAGGCACGCCTGCATTGGAGTAGGCAAAGGCGTCGGTATCGGTGCCCGTCACTCTAGAAGAAGCCGAGCGTTGGAAGGGAATTTCCTTCTCTTGGGCCGCCTCAATAATCAGTTGGAGCAATTTGTTGTGCACCGCAGGGGCATAAGTGAGGTCGGGTCCATCTCCGCCCTTGATATCGCCATGTTTGGCAATGCTGACCAGAGGCGTATGGGTGTTGTGGCAAACATCGGTCACGATAGCCGCATGTGGTTTAATGCGGTTGGCAATCATTTGAGCACCACGGAGGCCTACTTCCTCCTGAACGGCATTGACGATATAGAGCGCAAAGGGCAATTTGACCTGCTCCTCATGCAGCAAACGGGCGACCTCGGCAATGCAGAAACCGCCCATGCGGTTATCGAGGGCGCGGCCCATATAAAAGCGGTCGTTGAGGACCTCAAACTCATCGTCGAAGGTAATCACACAACCCACATGAATGCCCATTTCTTCTACTTCTTCTTTAGAATCGGCTCCCACATCAATAAAAATATTGTCGAGCTTGGGGGCCAATTTAGCATCCTCGCCACGGCGAGTATGAATAGCGGGCCAGCCAAAAACGCCGCGGACAATCCCTTGGGGCGTATGGATATTGACACGTTTAGAGGGGGCAATCATATGGTCAGAACCGCCATTGCGAATCACTTTGATGTAGCCTTCTTTGGTAATTTGATGCACAAACCAAGAGATTTCATCGGCATGGGCCTCAATGACCACACGGTAGTCGGCAGTGGGGTTGATCACACCCACAACAGTACCATAATTATCGACAAAATAGTCATCGATATAGGGCTTAATATAATCTAGCCAAAGTTTTTGGCCAGGGGTTTCGAAGCCCGTAGGCGAAGCATTGTTGAGGTATTTGGCCAAAAAATCTTCAGAAGTTGGCGTGATGATATTCATAAATTGTGACATTTTGATGAGGCCCTTAGGGCCTTGATTTTTGATCTAAAACAAGCTTAAATATAAGCTTTTCCCGCTCATTGGCAAGGGCAGATAAAACAAAAAAATAAAGCCTTAGTTTGCAGCAGCTTAGGCGGCTATTGTAAAATAAAAGTTAAGGAAACTTAAACTTTAAGACAATAGGGCTTTTAAAATCAAACAGAATAAATTATCTTGCTAAGGCAAATGAACCGCATATCAATTTGCGATTTTAAAACCAAAACAGCAATCTATTATGAGAATTCTACAACAGAAACTTTTTCTTTTTGCCTGCCTGCTTATGGGCTTCGGTCTATCTGCCCAGCAGTTGGAGCATCCCATGTTGGTAGAGGTCAACTCGCCCTCTAACTTGGCGGGCTCTTATATCTATGGTTATCAGTCGGATTGGGGACCTACCTCTTTGGCTGCAAATGTAACTGGACAGGCCGTTTGGGCCAGAACTGCAGTAGGCGATTCTATTTCTTGTGACTCTGTAGTCAATGATTTGACGGGCAAGATCGCCCTTGTTCGCCGTGGCGCTTGTAACTTTAGCCAAAAGGCCCTTAATGCACAAATTCAAGGAGCTATTGGTTGTGTGATTTGTAATAGCCAGCCCGGTGGTGGTGTAATTAACATGGCCGGAGGTACTTTTGGTCCTCAGGTAAATATTCCCGCCGTTATGTTGAGCTATGAAGACTGTGAGCTTTTGGCCAATGCTATTACTGCTGGCGATTCTGTAAGCATGACTTTCCGTAAGCCTGCTATCGCTAATGCGGTAGGTACTTTTGCCTATGGTACGCCAGAGGACCATATCCAAACACTAGACGGAATCAATGTAGATGTAATCAATGCTAGTGCTTCTTCTGCTAGTGCTACAGTTACCGCTATTGTAACTGATCCTGCTGGAGCTACTCAAACGTTGACAGAAACCCTAACTATTGATGCAGATACTACTGTTAATGTAACTTTCACACAGACTTACACGCCTGTAGATACGGGGATGTATCAAATGGCTTTCTTTAGCTCTTTGGCTAATGATACTGTATTTGAAAACTTCCAGATCACTGAGCATAGCTTTATGCTAGATGAAGGCGATGAAGATGAGTTCACTTGGATCGGGGTAACTGACCAAGGCTTTGCCGATGCTGGTTACCGCTTCGATATGGGTAACGCCTATATCGCTGGTCCCAATGGTGGTTCTGTAGCTTGGGCTTCTTTTGCCCTAGACAATGGCTCTGAGTTTATTGGCCGTCCTTTCAATATCCTACTTTATGATATTACTGGCGCTACTGGTCAAGATGCAGATTACTCTACTTATACGCCTATCGCTGCTACTCAGCATATTATCACTGCTGCTGATACCCTACCCAATACGATCATCTCTGAGCGTTTGTTCGACATCAATAGCGGAGCCGATTCTGCTGTTTTGACGGCCAACACTCAGTACCTCCTTGTGGTACAATACCAAGGGGATAGCACAATTCCCACTTCTCCTCGCTTTACTTATGGCGGAACTGGAGAGTTCATTAGCCTAGGTTCTACGGTATATACTGACCGTCTCTATCCTGGTGGATTTACTGGTGGCTACCGCCCCGTTATCCGTCTACATGAAGCTCCTTTCATGATGGGTTCTGCTGTAACGCCTGTAGCTCAATTGGACCAAAATAGCTTGGCTGTTTTCCCCAATCCTGCTAAGGACTACCTCAATATTCAGTTGTCTCTAGAGGAGCAAATGGATGCACAAATTAGCTTGATCGATATCCGTGGACAACGTCTTCAGGAAATTAGCTTGAATGGCGCTCAAAACCAAACAGAGCAAATCAATATCAACGAATTGCCTGCTGGTGTCTACTTTATCCGCTTGGCCACTAGCCAAGGATTTACGGTTAAGCAGTTCATCAAGCAATAGTAGATAGATATTAAAAAGCTGTAGACAATAGCTTTCAGTGCCGCCTCCCGACAAAGGAGGCGGCTTTTTTTGTGCCCTCTCTTTTTTTTAAGATATTCGCCCCCTAACCAAAATACAATAACTGTGAAGTGGGTTTATTTTTTACGCCATGCCAAATCTTCTTGGGAACAGCCCGAACTAGACGATATTGATCGCCCGCTCAACCCCAGAGGAGAGGAGGCCGCCCAACTCATGGCCCAGTTGTTTAAGCGCAGAGAGCTGCCGCTGGACCATATTCTCTGCTCTCCAGCAGAACGCTGCCAACAAACGGCTCTGCATTTTTGCCAAGCCCTTAATCGCCCCGCTGGCGATATCGAAATTAGCTATCGCCTCTATGAGGCCGAGCTCCCACAGGTCTACCAACGCCTCCGAGAGTTGCCCAATCATATCAATAAGGTCCTTGTTGTGGGCCACAATACTAGCGCCACCAATTGGGTCAATGCCTTCAAGCCAACGCCCATAGATAACCAACCCACGGCTGGCCTGAGCCTAACCATTTTTAGTATCAATGATTGGCAGTTACTGGACCGCAGCAATGGAGAGTTTGCTTTTTGGGATTACCCCAAGCTCTATAAAAAGAAGTACCGACAACTAGATTTAGATCTACAGCCCCCCTTAGAAGAAAAAGAATTTTAGGAATCATTTGGGGCCCGCGGCCAACTAGCATTCAGCTAGTTGGCCGCCGCTATGCTGCGGGGCTCGCAAGTCTGCTCGGCCCTTCGCTGGCTGCGCCAGCTCGGTCTGGCCTTCGGCCACCCGCTCCGCAGCGCTGGGCCGCTCAACTTTAGTTTTTTCTTTGGCCCTTCTTCTCCGGCCGAATAACTCAATGTATATAAACTCAGTCTTAGGCTAATAGGTATTTAACTAGTCCCTCAGCTTTTTCTTGGGTGTTTGAATTGAGGGGAAGGGTAGTAGGGAGGGGGGAGTTTTAGCTTGTCTCTAGGCAGGGAATGGCTAAGCAGAAAATTAAGTGCAAAAAAGAACTTCTATACTTAGTGGGCTGGGCTGAAGCCTAGGGCTATGAGATATTGTTTAACCTCTTGGGATCTGTTTAAAATTTTGTGTCTGCTCTTTCCTGCGCCCAGGGACAAGCCCCTAGGCTAGCTTTTTTAGACAGCCCTCTAAAGAGGGCCTTTGGATAAGGTTCTTCTCTTCGATAACAACTGAACAAGGCCTTGTATATCAATAGTTGAGGCCCTCACAGAGGGCTGACTCCATTGGATTAGCCTAGGGGCTTGTCCCTGGGCGACTATTGGCCAAATCCCAACTACTTAGAGGCCAAAATTTTATTCTAATACACAAAATCCTGAACAGGCCCTCTTTACTGTTGCTATGCAGTAGTTGTACTGCTCGTATGCGGTCCTTTACTGTATGATATAGGTGGTCAAAGTCCTCCATATAGGTTATGGAAGTCCATGATATAGGTTGTGGAAGTCCATGATATAGGTTGTAGGACCCCAAATAGACGTCCCAGGACGTCTATTTGGGGGTCCCTAGACGTATCTAATGGGGTTTGGGGACGTATTTTATGGAGTATAGGGACGTATCTGATGGAGTTCGGAACGTCATCGATGGGGTTTGGGGACGTACCTTATGGAGTATAGGGACGTATCTGATGGAGTTTGGAACGTCGTTAATGGGGTTTGGGGACGTATTTTATGGAGTATAGGGAGGTATCTGATGGAGTTCGGAACGTCATCGATGGGGTTTGGGGACGTACCTTATGGAGTATAGGGACGTATCTGATGGAGTTCAGAACGTCGTTAATGGGGTTTGGGGACGTATTTTATGGAGTATAGGGACGTATCTGATGGAGTTCGGAACGTCATCGATGGGGTTTGGGGACGTACCTTATGGAGTATAGGGACGTATCTGATGGAGTTCGGAACGTCGTTAATGGGGTTTGGCGACGTATCTGATGGAGTATAGGGACGTATCTGATGGAGTTCAGAACGTCGTTAATGGGGTTTGGCGACGTATTTTATGGGACTGTTCTTTGCCTAGGCCCAGAACCATGGGCTTTAGCTCATGGTCCTAAAGCAGCCAACTGCCAAAGAAGAAAGCCAAAAGGAAAAAGATAGATGAGCGGCCTAGCGATGCGGCGGGGTGGCCGTAAGGCCAGACCAAGGCGCCAAAGGCGACGCAGGGCCGAGCAGACCTGCGAGCCCCAAAGCGTAGCGCCCGCCGCAGGCGGGAGGCCCCAAAACAGCAGTTAGAACAGCATATTAAGGAGGAAAAAGAGGACGAGAAAGATCCAGAGGGCATCTAGGAAATGCCAATAGACGGTGAGGAGTTCTAGGTGGAGTTTTTTGGCGGGGTCGGAGAAATAGACCAATACGCTAACGGGTTCTTTCATGCGGACCGAGGCCACATACATAAAGTAGAGCAGGAAGGGCAGGCCGCCAAAAACGTGGGCAAAGTGCAGGCCCGAGAGGGCGTATAGATACTGCTTGCCATTGCCAATATTTTCGCCCATCAGGGCATCTTTGTAGAGGGTCCAGGCCAAAATTTGCATAATGAGAAAAATGGCCGTGAGCAGAAAGGTCAGGTTGAGGGCATTTTGGTACTTCTTAGTTTCATCCTCTTTATAGGCTGTATTGGCGGCCTTGATGGTCAGGCTGCTGAGGAGAAGCAAAACCGAGTTGGCGATAAAAATGGGGGGGAGGTAAACGCCCTGGCCCACCTCATTGGCCGAGCGGGTATAGACATAGCCGATGGCAAAGGCGACAAAGAGGAAAGTGAGGCCTACCAAAAGGAGGTAGAGATAAATTTTTTGGTAGGGGAGATTAAAGACCGGTTTTTCGTATTGGTCTTGGGGATAATGTTTTCTATTGGCCATAAGTTGATGCAGTTGAAAAATTAGGTCAAAATAAACAAAGGGCTGCTATGAGTTTAAGCAACAAGAATCACAGAAGACAGCTTTGGGAAAAATAACTTATGTTTGTCTCTTAACAAACATATAAGAAAAGAGTTGGGGCAGCCCAACGCAAAAGCAGAACTTATGAATCGATTACTAGCATTTGGCTTTTTATTATTGGGCCTTTGGTCTTGTCAGCCTAGTCCGCAGGCGCCTGGGGGCGCTAGTCCGGCCCCAGCGGCAGCAGAGCAGCTTTGGACCGCAGAGCAGCTACTGGCAGATGTGCCAGCGGGTCAGGGGGGGCAATTGGTGCGTCATCAATTTTATCAGCTTTCCTATCGTTTGGATGCAAAAAATGCGGAATGGGCCATGTATCGGATCGACAGCCAGTCGGTAGCGGATGAGCGGGCGCCTAGGCGTTCTGGTTTTATCCAGGACCCTCAATTGGGGCGGCAAACGGCTAGTGATGCTGATTATCGGGGCTCGGGTTTTGATCGGGGGCATTTGATTCCGGCCGAGGATATGGATTTTGATCCCAAGGCCATGGACGAAAGCTTTTATTTATCTAATGTATCGCCTCAGGACCCCAGTTTTAATCGGGGGATTTGGAAAAAGCTAGAGGGGGACTTGCGAGATTGGGCCTTAGAAAAGGGGGATTTATTGGTGATTACCGGGCCTGTTTTGCCAGCAGAACTGCCTGTGGATGCTCCAAAAATTGCTGGAGACATCTTGGTGCCTTCGGCCTTTTACAAAGTCATTGTAGACCTAAAGGCGCGGAAGAGCATTGCCTTTTTATTGGCCAATGAAAAGTCGGATGCAGACTTAAGCAGCTTTGCTTTGAGTATTCGGGAGTTAGAAAATAAGACGGGCCTTAACTTTTTCCCTAAACTATCGGTGCAGCAGGCAGATGCTTTAGAACAGCAGAAAGAACTAGGCGATTGGTTGAAGGAATAGAGGGGATTTGGGGCAGAGAAAAAGAACAAAACTTTTTTTTTATCAAAAGTTTTGCATTTATGTAGAATGCTTCTATCTTAGCTAACAGAAAACGACAGTATTGGGGCCAATTCGCTTTTGGTTCTTTAATACAAGCGTTAGAATTTGATTGATTTTTGGTGATTAGAAGGTTTGTAAACTCGGTTTACAAACCTTTCTTTTTTTTCAGCAAAACTGTATATTCAGGGCCTTAATACTACAACTATGCGTCAATTTTTAGAAACCGAACAGAAAGCCCTAGAAATCAACCTCGACCCTAGAATTTACGGCTCTTTTGCCGAAATTGGGGCGGGGCAAGAAGTGGCTCGTTATTTTTTTAAGGTAGGAGCTGCGGCGGGGACCATCGCCAAAACGATTTCGGCCTACGACAAAGTGGTCAGTGATGACATTTATGGGCGGGAGCCTTCTGGCCGCTACGTTTGCGAGTCGAGATTGTATAAAATGCTAGACCATGAGTATGAGTTGTTGTTGGATCGATTGAGTGGGCAGCGGCCCGACCTCTGTTTGTTTGCCTTTGCCGATACCATTACCACCATCAATTACCACCGCACCATCAAGGGGCAGGGTTGGATGGGCATGCGCTTTCAGTTGAGTCCGCATGCAGAGCCCAACGAAATCGTTTTGCATATAGAGTTGCAGGATGGCAATGCCAATTTGCAGCAGCAGGCGGTGGGGATCTTGGGGGTAAATTTATTATATGCCTGTTATCGCTATCATGCGGATTATAAAGAGCTTTTGGCCTCTTTGCTGGATAAGCTGGAGGATCGGATTCGGATTGATGTGGTACGCATGAAAGGGCCCGATTTTGAACATATTGACAATCGTCTATTGCTCTTATCTTTAATAGAGCAAAACCTGACCGATGTGGCTGTTTTTGATAAGAAGGGGCAGCCCGTTCATATATCGGAGTTCTTGTATAAGAAAAACCTCTTGTTGGTTCGGGGCAACTACAATCCGTCTACCTTGCTGAGCCTAGATATGATTCGGGCCTCGGCGGCGCAATTTAGGGCCGACTTTAGTCGGCGGGCCATGGACTGCTTTGTCATGACCGAAATGACCCTTGATAGTCTGCAGGGAGAAGAAAATACCACCGATGAGAAAAACTTTTTGGAACGGGCGCGCTTGCTCAATCATTTGGGGCAGTATGTAATGATTACGGACTGCGACCGCTACCATAAGCTCATTCAATACGCCTTTGATTATCGGATTCAGCATTTGGGCTTGGTCCTTGAAAACAATTTGCTGCTTAGCTTGCTATCGGGCAAATATGAACGGAATAAAGATGGGCGTTTGCTCACGGCCTTTGGCGAGGTATTTACCCGCAATGTGACCCTTTATGCCTATCCAGAACTCAAGGAAGGCAGTGGAGAGCTGTTGCAAACCCATAATTTGCCCATTCCAGAAGGTATGCGCAACCTCTATCAGCATTTGCTGGACCAGCGGCAGATTCGAGATGTAGAAGGCTATAATGAGGATGTTTTACATATTCGCTCTAGAGAAGCCCTGCGCAAAATACAGGCGGCAGAAGAAGGCTGGGAGGCCATGTTATCGGATCGTGTGGCGCGTTATATTCAGGAAAGAGGGGCCTTTGGTTTTCCATTAGAAAGCATGGAGTTTGACTATTAAGCCGCTGGCCAAAAAAGCCAAAGAAAAACTTAAATAGGGGCACATTTTTTGATAGGCAAACGGCCGAAGTTAAATAGCATGGAAAAACAATAAATCAATGAAAACCAAAGGACTAGCGCCTGTACACTATCTTTTATTTTTAGTTTTCTTACTCCCTACTCGCAGTTTTACCCAACTGCAGTTTAAGTTTCAGCCCCGAGAGCAAGAAAAAGGGGCCTTCCGATTTTTTGAGCCCAAGGCTGAAGGCATTTCTCCGATCAATTTATTCTTTTTGGCCAAGTTCTCAGAACTGATGTATTTAGAGCGGATGGAGTACCAGCTGCGCTATCTAGAAAATGGCTATCAGCCAGTAGACAGCATTCCAGATTCGGAGTGGATCAAGCAATATGCAGCAGTTAATGACGACAATTTTCAGGAGGCTTTTCAGCTGCGCTTTGCTCATTATTTTGATTATCCCCGACAGTTAACGGGGATGAAAGAGGAGCAGCCTCCGCAGACCAAGAGTACCTTCCACTTTATGCGGAAAATGGCCTATTTGGGGGGCAAGAAAGATCAGGGGCTAGATCCCGAGTTGATGATTGTGAATACGCCTAGAGCAGTCGTTTTGGTCTATAGAGGCACCGATAAAGTAGAAGAAAACGAATGGAGCGAATGGAAGGGGACCGATTTTCGGATTCAGTTGGTTCAAGCGGGGGGCTTTCTCATCAATACTAAGGTGCATAAGGGCTTTTGGCAGAGCTTTGACCTGATTCGAGATGAGTTGATGCGAACCTTACAGCAAAAAGAGTTTAAACACAAACCTATCTGGATTACTGGACATAGTTTGGGTGGTGCTATGGCCATTATTTCGGGCGCTTACCTAAAAGCGGCGGGTCTACCCGTGCAAAATGTCTATACTTTTGCCTCGCCCCGAACTATTGGAAATAAGAAGTTTGCTGAAAAACTAGCGCAGCTACTGCCGAATAAGGTCCACCGATTTGAGTATTATCTCGACCCCGTGAGTATTCTTTGGGCGCCGGGCTATACCAATTGCGGGCAGCGGCATTGGTTTGATGCTGAAGATCTTGGCGGCTATCAATTGCATGAAAATGTAAGAGAACGCTATACTCCGCTTTCTCCTTTCAAGTTTCATA
The DNA here is from genome assembly GCF_027594745.1 of Saprospira grandis. Taxonomy (NCBI): domain Bacteria; kingdom Pseudomonadati; phylum Bacteroidota; class Saprospiria; order Saprospirales; family Saprospiraceae; genus Saprospira; species Saprospira grandis. Next base: position 3,200,929 of record NZ_CP110854.1, read on the forward strand.
AACACCCTTTCAGAGATAAAAGAACGCTGGGCGAACTTCGCCTGAAAAAGGAAATGGAAAATGCTTGGTTGCCGGCTTTGCCTATTCGCTTTTGGTATCATAATCCGCAGTTTTACGTAAAAGCCGCCTATGAGCAGCTCACGGAAGAGCAAAAGAAGGTCTTACCCGGAGTAGACGATAGTTTTCCCTATCTCTATTTTGGCGGAAAATCTGGCATGCCAGGCTCTAAGTAGTTGGCTATTTTAGAGCTAGCAGCTCTGTTCTAGACAAAAGGCCCAAAACCTTAGTTTTGGGACTTGTCCAAAAAATACTGAGTTCGCTTAAAAAAAGAGACTAAAAAGATGTAACAAAATGAAGCCCTAGCCATTTATAAAATGGCTAGGGCTTTTTTTAGAATGCTAGCCTTTGCTGTTTTTTAGGTTAATCAAAATAATATATCTGTAAAAGGGGGTTTTTGTTGCCTTAAATTTTGCTATTTAATGCCCTAACTACTTACTTTTACATTGACTTTTGGTCAAATAATCAGCAAAATTCAATTGTCTAACTAAAACTAACATTCATGAGGTTACTCTACAGCTTACTGCTATTTACTGGACTGACTACAGGTCTTTTGGCCCAAAAACCAGCCAATGCACCCCGACCTGCCCAAAATCAAACTAGTTTTCAACGCACGCCCTCTGGCCATATTCGCTGTGCTACTGTTGAAATGGAAGCTGAACGCATGCGCAAGCAGCTCAAAACAAATTATGTAGAAGATTTTGAACGCTGGATTGCCCCTAAAGTAGCGGAATACAAACAAAAAGCGGCTAGAGGCGGTGCCAAATCAGTGGTCTATAGAATTCCTGTGGTGGTGCATGTACTACATAATGGCGACCCCATAGGCACAGACGAAAATATTTCTGATGCCCAAATCTTGTCACAAATTCAGGTAATGAATGAGGACTTCCGCAAATTGGCAGGAACCCCCGGCGATGGATCTGGGGTAGATGTGGAGATCGAGTTCTGTATGGCCCAATATGATGAAACAAATGGACCGTCTACTGGAATTAACCGTGTAAATATTGGACAAACAGGGGTTACTAGAAATCAATTAGAAAATACGATTAAGCCTAACACACAATGGGACCCTACCCAGTACCTGAATATGTGGACCTGCCGCTTTGTGGCTCCAGATGCAAGCTTATTGGGGTACGCCCAATTTCCAGATGCCTCTGGCTTAGCTGGTATGCCTGGAGGTGGTGCCGCAAATACAGATGGAGTCGTTATGCTTTTTAGTGCCTTTGGTTCTTCGGCGATTGCGCCTGGCGGAACCTATAACGCACCCTACGATCTAGGTCGAACAACTACTCATGAGGTGGGCCACTGGCTTGGCCTTCGCCATATCTGGGGCGATGGCAACTGTTCTGTAGATGACTTTTGTGCAGATACTCCAGAGTCTGATGCGGCTAACTTTGGTTGTGCTACGGGCCATGTTTCTTGTACTACTACAGATTTAGTCGAGAATTATATGGATTATTCTAATGATGCCTGTATGAATAACTTTACTGCTGACCAAAAAGCACGGATGGTCGTGGTCATGAATAACTCGCCTCGTCGGATGGAACTAGCTAGCTCTACCAAATGTGCACCTCCAACGCCAACTATTGCCTTTGATTTGGACCAAACGGCAGTAACTGAAGGGACCGATTGTAATTTTCAGGAGTTTACCCTAGATCTCAATATTGCTCTTCCCCCTTCTGATGATGCCGTCATTACTTTTGTTCCTTCTGGAACGGCTACCCAAGGCGAAGATTATGACTTTTTTCCTAGCTCAGTTACCTTTTTAGCGGGCCAACAAAACACTCAAACCCTAACGGTTCGTATCTATAATGATGGAATTATTGAAGCAACAGAAGACTTTACTATTGGCATGAATCTAAGCACTGTAGGCGATGCCGCAATTACAACAGCCGATACTCGCCAACATGTATTTACGGTCCAAGATGATGATTATGCGCCTATCGCTAACCAATTAGTTGATGTGATCAATGTAGACTTTGAATCTGGTGGCGGTGGATTTACAACCGATGGAAACGCAGGTTCTGACCTCTTCGGTCTAGGTACTGCCGCTACAGCTTCTAGTGCATTTTGGACCATCGACAACAGCAATGCAACTACTTTTGCTTATACCAATGATGATGAATGTAATTGCGATAAGGGCGCAGATTACCTCCTTTCTCCGGTCTTTAGCTTGCAAAATGCCAATTCTACAACCTTTAGCTTTGATCATGCTTTTGCCGATGAAGCGCCTGAAACTGGAGTGGTTTCTATTTCTACCAATGGCGCCGCAGGTCCCTTTGTACCCCTCCTAACGCTAAGTAATACTAGCACAAATGATGGTGGAGGTCGCCGGACGACACCCTGGGTAACTGTCAATAGCAATCTAGATGCTTACCTTGGCCAAAATAACCTTATGCTCCGCTTTGAGTATAGCGATGGCGGCGACTGGATGTATGGCATGGCCATAGATAATATCCTTTTGCAGGCTAACTTTAATACGAATATCCAAGAGGCTGTGAATACGGCCAATAATGATGATCTTCCCCTTGGCCCAAACAATATGGTGTATTTCTACGATCCCGCTACTTCTAATGTGATGGGAAGCATTGAAAATACTTCGGCTTGGGACTATGGTTGTACCACTCTAGAGGTAGACCGCTCTACGGCGAGTAATGCTGGACCTACCGCTCCTTTCATCGATTTGCTTGCAGCCAATGCCCTAATGGCCAAAACCTTTTACCTAGATCCCTCTAGCAATAATGCCTCAGGAACCTATAACGCAACTTTCTATTTTACAGAAGCAGAAATCGCCGCTTGGGAGGCCGCTACTGGAAAAACAAGAGCCGATCTCAAAATTGTAAAGGTGGCCAATAATCCAATTTCAGATGTGACGCCTGGCAATTATGCGAGCTATAATATCGAATATGTTCCAGCAACTATAGGTAGCTTTGGCGCCAATGGCGTAACGCTTTCGGCTAACTTTAGCACCGGCTTTTCTGGCTTTGGTTTTGGCGATCCTAGTCCCACTTTGTTGTCTAATAACCTACTCTCTTTTGAGGCCAAAAGAGCCGGAGACCAAGCTTTGCTAAGCTGGGAAACAACCGCCGAGGAAGGCTGCAATAGCTTTAGCCTACAGCATTCTGCAAATGGAATTGACTTTGAAGATCTTTTCCAAATTACGGCAGAAGGCCAAGCCGCTAGCTATCAGAAAGTTCATGCACGGCCGCTCAATGGCTATAATTATTATCGCCTCTTGCAGCATTTTGATAATGGCAGCACCTATTACTCTTCGGTCCGTGTACTCGATATGCGCCGTAATACCCTAGAGGCCATTCGCCTACAACCCAACCCCGCCCGAGAGCAAATTAACCTGCTATTTTACAGCAACTACAATAGCGAGATCCAAATGGAAATTGTAGATGCTTTGGGCCGACAAATTACGCCTCCAACAAGAGTGAGCGTGAGTGAAGGAGAGAACCAATTCCAGTTCCCACTTCAAGATTTGGCCGCCGGAATTTACTTCTTGCGCATCCAGCAAGGCGGGCAGAACTACCACCGCCGCTTTGTCAAACAATAATAGGCAGCTACTGCTTGATTATTAAATAGACAGCTCAACAGTTTTGTTGGGCTGTTTTTTTTGGGGCTGCCCCTCCCGCTGGGTTGAAAGCCAGCGCAAAGCGGTATCGCTTTGCGAAGCTATACAAAATGAGGGTTAAAACCCTCATGAATTATCGCTCGGGTCGGGCTGTTTCAGGGCTCGCAGGTCTGCTCGGCCCTGCGCCAGCAAGCTGGCTAGGTCTGGCCTTCGGCCACCCTTGTCCATCCCTCAGCCTGCGGCGCTTCGCGCCTGTAGGACGCAGATTTGGACCTCCAATATATTATTGCGTAGCAATACCGCTTTAAAGGGCCGAAGGCCCGCGGCTGAGGGGCTGTAGCAGGGCCGCCGAAGGCGGCAGACCCAGCGGGCGCAGCCCGCGCAGGGCCGAGCAGACCTGCGAGCTGCGCAATGGCCCGACCCGCCCGCAGGGCGGGGCAGCCCCAAAAAAATAAGAAAAAGAGAAGGCAGCTATTTGGGTTTTAGATTTCCCTTGGGCTGCTTATCTTTGGAGCTTATATAAAAAATGAAACATGAAACGGATCGGATTATTAGCCATTATTTTAATCATCTTATTGGGTTTGGCCTATTGGCTTTGGCAAGGGCGCGAGGAGTACAAAGACAGCTTTACAGAGGTAGAGCATACGCAATTTGCGGTAGAAAACGCTCGAGAGGTTTTGCATAAAATCTTTTTGGCCGATAAGCAGGGCAATCAGGCCCTTTTTGAAAAGCAGTCGGATGGCAGCTGGACCTATACCAATCAGGCGACGGGCAAGGTTTTTCGGCCTAGCCCCAATGCCTTTAATAACTTGATGGAGACCGTAGAAAAGGTACGGGCCAGAAACCGAGTGCCTGCGGCTTCGGTCAATTCGGTCCTTAAAGGGATTGGAAGTATTGGCATCAAGGTAGAGTTGTACAACAAACAAGATAAAAAAATGCGGACCTACTACATTGGTGGTCCAGCCGATGCCGGGCAGGCTACTTTTGCGGTCATGGAAGGTGCTGAGGTGCCTTATATGGTCTATTTGCCTAAGTTTTCGGGCAGTATTGACACCCGCTATACTTGTAGAGAAGAGGCCCTGAGAGATAAGGCCATGTTGCGCATCAACCCCAAAAAAATAGCTTGGTTAGAGATGGAATATTACTCGCCAGAGCAGCGGCCCTATTCTTTTCACATTGATTGCAATGGGGGAGAGGACTATAAATTGCGTCCTTTATACCAGATGCCCAATGGAGAGGATGTAGCCCAGGGGCAGCTGAAAAAGGAGTATATTTCGGCCTATTTGGAGGAAATGGAATTCATGGGGGCCGAGCGTTTGATTTATGATGCGCCTTTGCGAGATTCTATTGTCAAAACGGTTCCTTTTGCCCAATTGCGTTATGAATTTGAGAATGGAAAAAAGGAGCAATTGAGCATTTATCCGGTCATTAACCCTTCTTATGACCGTGGCGATGGTCGTCCGGGTTTGCGCGAGCGCATCATTCGATATTTTGTCGATCGGGATGAGGATCATTTTTATTTGGCCCAGAATCTCGTTTTGCAAAAGCTGCTACGTCCATATGACTTTTTCTTAGTGACGGAGGCTCCCCAGGCTCCCCAACAATAAACTTATGCCCAATCGATTTACTACCGACGAACTGGCCAACTTATTACTGCTGCTGCGGAGTTCGCAGCCCGAAAATGTAGAATTGGCCTTTAGCCTTTTGGCAGAAGGGCCGCAGCCTCCCCAGCTGCTGGCCGCTCTTTTTTATGTCTATCAGTTTGCGCCTACTGCTTCCATTGCCGAGGCGGCCGAGCGTTTGCTACGGGCCAATCCGAGGCTAGCGGCTTCGGGGGTAATGGATTTTTATTGGCAGCAGATTAGCCGATCGCTTCTTTTATCTTCTCAGGAAAAGACCTTGGCCCAGCAGCTTCATCTTTGCCAGGCCGAGGCCGATTTGCCTGCCAAGCTATTGGCCGAATGGCTTTATGAGGACCATAAATTGGGGGCCTACTATTTATTGGATGGGGGCCGAAAGGCCGATGCAGATTTGAGTTTTTGCCAAAAGGGCGATTTGATCGACCTTTCTCAGGCGGGCCTAGAAGAGTTTCCCTTGGCCGTTTTGGCCCATAAAAATCTTCGGCATCTTCGGCTCAATGATAATTTTTTGCGCCGCCTCCCGCCAGAAATTGCCGAGCTAGAGCAGCTAGAAGTCCTAGAGCTATCGGGTAATCAATTGCGTAAATTGCCCAAGGCGTTGTTGTCGCTCAAGCAGCTCAAGCGCCTAGAATTAGGCCGCAACAACCTCAAGCAATTTCCCAGCTTTTTGGCCGAGCTTCCTCAGCTAGAAGCCTTAGAACTGACCGGCAGTTGCCAGGTAAATTTGCAAAGGGGCTTGGCCCTGCCCGAAGAATTTTGTCGCGCTCCAAAGTTGCGGCAACTAGGCCTGGCGAATTACAAACGGCCCTCGCAGAGCCTCAAAGCCTATACGCCCTTTCATAATTATCCTCATTTTAGCGAGCTTCAGCTGCCTGCAGGGCAGCGCCTTCCCTTAGAGCAGCCCTTGGCCATGGCGGCCTTGGCTTTTGAGCAGAACAAAGAGGGTTTGGCTTTTTTGCTTCGCTATAGCGAAGACTCGGAGCAAAAACGTCGCTTATTGGCCCATTTCTATCAGGAAGAAGCCAAAACCATGGACCTTTCTGGGCAGTATTTAGAGCATCTTCCTGCCGAAATTGCCGATTTTGATATAGAGATTTTGGACCTTAGTCAGTGCCGACTAGGCTTGGTGGGCAGTTACTACAAACAAAAGGAAGAGCTATCTAAGGGGGCAAAGCAGGTAGACCGAGAGCGGCTCCATATTTTGGGGCAATTGAAGAATATGCGGGCCTTGTCCTTAAAAAATTGTAGCCTTACAGCCCTGCCCGCCTCCCTATTTGATTTGCCCAATTTAGAGGATTTGGACCTCTCTTATAATCTCTTAGAGGAGTTTCCAGAAAACTGGAGGGGCCTGCCCAATTTGCAGCGCCTTTCCTTTTATCAGAGCTTTTCGGTCTATAGTCCCTCTTTAGAATTACCCAGCAGCTTTTTGCAACTCAAGCAATTGCGAGAGCTTAGGTTCTATTTGCATCGGGCGGCCAAAGAGGGCGTAAAAGAGCAGATTAAGGCGCATTTTGGGCCAGAATTACAATATTTACTCGATTAGTTTTGCTTTTCCCAGGCATAAACCAAGAGAATCATGCGGTCATAGGAGGCCAGACCTTCTTCTACGCCTTGCATTTGCAGGTAGGTTTCGTAGGCAATGCCATGCAGGCCGGGAACAAACTCAAAATAGGGGCCCATTTGCGCATAAATGGCGGCTAAATCTTGATGCACCCCTCTGTCGATTTGTGCTCGCAGATAGCGATAATAGCCGTGGTCACTATACTTTAGCTCGGAGAAAATGTAGCGCCAATAGGCCAGTTGGCCCGTATAACGGATAAAGGCATTGGGAGAGGCCTTACAAGCCAAATAAGCCAAAAAATTGCAGCTGGCCTCATCGCCAAAGCCGTAGCCATGGGCCAGTTCATGCGCAATGGTAAAGGGTTGTTGCAAAGGGTGTAGGGCCGATTCTATATGGGCTTCTCCCGTAAAGGGCCAATAAAATCCAGAGGCATTAAAGCCATAGCCCAAGCCCTTGGGCTGCAAGGCCCGCAATCTAAAATTTGCCTGATGCGGATAGCCCAGTTTGGCCAGCTCAGCCTCCAAACAAGTACGCAGATGAGGCACTATATCTTTGGGCAAAATTGCACTATCTAAAGCAAAACTATCTAATGGACCAATTTCGGCTCGGGCTTGGGCCACCGCTTCGAGTATTCGGCTGCCCTCTGCCCGCATTTCTTCTTGAGAAAGTGGGCGAACGGCCAATTCTAGCTGTTCTTCTAAGGGAATTCTTGCATAATTATAGCCCCAAAGGCCCAAAAAAAGACTAACAATTAGGCCTATGAAATTGGCGCTGGCTCGTAGCTGTAAGCCTAAAAATGCTCTCCAACTGCCAAAAGGCCGGGCCCGAAACAGGGCCCAAATCCGATAGGCGGCCCAAAGGAAAAAGCTGGCCCAAAACAAATAGAAAGCCGCAAAAGGCAGGGGCGAAAAAAGCGCATCTAGTCCTTGGCGGATCCATAAAAAGAGGCCTCTGGCGTAGTAGGTCTCGCAATGGGCCGGAAAAAATCCCCAAAAAACTCTTAGCAAAAGGGCCAAGAGGCCAAGCAGGAAAGGGAAGTAGTTTTTCAGGAAAAACCGCATATTTTCTATATTTTGGACAACTGATTAAAACGAACTCATTTTGGGGCAGCCTAGCGCCCTTTAGCAATAATACTCAAGTTATGGATTTCCTTTTGGCGCTCAAAGCCTTTTTCTTGGGCTTGATTTACCTAGGCGGTATTTTTGCCTTGGCGGGCTTCCTTTTGCCCATTTTTCCGCTTCCCCTGCTCTTGTATATCCGTCAAAAGTTACTCCATTTTAGTGATAAGGTGGCCGTAAAAAATGAGGCTAGAGGACGCCAACTATGGCGCTTTTCTAGGGGCTTAATGATGGGGATTTCGGCCCTCTTACTCTTGGGCCTTATGGCCTACGCCAGCTACAGTTTTCAGTGGGTTTTGGGGCAGTATATCGCTGTAGAAATGCCTGCTTTTTGGGGCTATTTTGCCTTGGGGCTGGCGCTTCCTCTTTTGTATTACTTTTGGGTGGTTTGGAAAATGTACAAGCGGCAGTTGGCTACTTTCTAATGTATAATTTGGGGCTGCCCCGCGCGGCCAACTGCGGCCCAAGGGCCTTGTTGTCGCTTGGGTCGCTCCACTTCGCAGCTCGCAAGCCTGCTCGGCCCTGCAGGCTTTTTCGCTTTGCTTCAAAAGCCTTGGGTCTGCCGCCTGCGGCGGCCCTGCTTCGGCAGCTCAGCCTGCGGCGGCTTCGCCGCCTGTCCGCTGCAGAGGGCCAAATTATCTTGCATAAAACATCAGCTTATGAAAATTACCTTAGTCCAAGCAAATTTGCATTGGGAAGATGCTTCGGCCAATTTGGCCCATTTTGACCAACTTTTGGCGCCTTTGGCCCCCAAAGAAAGTGATTTAATCATCTTGCCCGAAATGTTTACAACGGGCTTTAGCATGAGTCCCCAAAAATTGGCCGAGCCCATGATGGGGCCCGCTATGCAATGGATGCAGCAAAAAGCCCAAGCATTGGAGGCTGTTTTGGCGGGCAGCCTCATTATTGAGGAAGGGGGAAAGTACTACAATCGTTTTGTTTGGATGCCTCCTTCAGGCGATTATCTCTGTTACGATAAAAAACATCTATTTACGATGGCCCAAGAAGAGTTGCATTATGAGGCGGGCCAAGAAAAAATAATCATCGCCTATAAAGGCTGGCGGATCTGTCCTTTTGTTTGCTATGATCTTCGCTTTCCGATCTGGAACCGAAACCGCCAAGAGGAGCCGTATGATTTGGCCATTTATGTGGCCAATTGGCCCGACAAGCGCAGTGCACATTGGCGGGCGCTGCTTCAGGCCCGAGCAATAGAAAACCAAGCTTATGTTGCTGCTGTAAATCGGGTAGGGGTTGATGGCACAGATTTGTATTATTCTGGCTACAGTAGCCTAATTGCTGCCGATGGCAAAATATTGTTTCAGTTAAAAGATAAGGAGCAAATAAAAAATATAAAGATATCTATAGATGAATTATTAGCTATACGGAAAGGGCTCCCTTTCTTGAAGGACCAAGCAAAATAGACTTTTGTATAGAATTATTCTATTTAGAGTCTTAAAGGGAGTGAAAACTTAAATTGTATACTGTAATTAATTATTATATAGTATATTTGAAGACTTGTTCTTCATACATTTTTAGGGGTTAGTACCTGCTCACATTTTTGTGGGCAGGTCTTTTTTACATATAGTGCGTGAAAAATATACATCATGTCATTTTCAGGTGAAAACTGTTAAAAAATAGTAATTCGTTGAATTTCTATCAAAATACATTATATTTGGACTACTTGTTCTTCATACATTTTTAGGGGTTAGTACCTGCTCGCATTTTTGTGGGCAGGTCTTTTTTTTGCCCTGAGGCAAGGGTTGGGCTTGGCGGCGAAGCCGCTAGGGCCCGTAGGGCCCATGGCTGAGGGATGGATAGCAGTGGCCGCAGGCCAGACCCAGCCGCCAAAGGCGGCGCAGGGCCGAGCGAATAGCGAGCTGCGACACAGCCCGACCCGCCCGCAGGGCGGGGCAGCCCCAAAAAAAGAAAATAAAAAAGGGAGCATCGGAAAAAAATCCAATGCTCCCAAAATTTTAGAGAAAGACAGAGGGTTTAGTTACCTCGACGTTTTTGCGTTTTGGCTTCTTCCTTCTTTTCTGCCTCTGTTTTAGTAGTACTTCCACGACGTTTTTGGTCTTTAGTCGAGGTTTTTGTCCGCTTATTGCTTTGCTTTTTATCGTTTACCGTAGATCCACTATTGGTAGAGCTATTTTGGTTATTATTATCAGCTTTGCGGTCGGCGGTATTGCTAGTTCCTCCTCCGGCATTATAAGTAATGGCAAAGGTTTGTGTGGTACTTCCGTTATTGTTTGTGGCGGTAATTTCGAGCAAGTTGCTACCTGGGCGCAGGCCAACATTATTAGCTTGGAAATTGATGCCTGAAAGTTGGAAGTTCGACATATTCTGGCCGTTGAGCTTAAAGCGAACTTGGCTACGATTGTCTACATTCGTGATGGTAGCGCGAACATTGACGGTACGGACCGAGCTCGTTCCAAGGCGAGGGCTAGTAAAGGTAACAGAAGGTTTGGGGCGGCTATTGGCGCCATTATTTCCTCCTGAATTTCGAGGATCCTTGGTATTGTTATTTCCGCCGATGGTGCTAGAGTTTCCGCCAGAAACATTGAGAGAGCAATCGGCTAGGCTAGCGCGTTTATTTTCGGAGTCGCTACCGCCGGTAGTTTGTGCAGAAACGGTAAACGTGATAGCGCCAGAGCCGAGATTGCTTACATCTACGCGGGCGTTTAAGCGGCTACCGGCTAGGGTAAAGTCAGAAACTCTACGGCCATTAACTTGGAAGCTCACTTCATTTTTGCTGCTCACATTAAGGACCTCGGCCGAAACGGCGGCGAAGCACTTATTGAGGTTGGGGCTAATAATTACATTGAGGTTGCGTACATCTGGAGTTGGAGCGGGTTTATAGATCAGGGTAACGGCATCGCTAGCGGTACCAGCGCTATTTTGTCCAGAAATGCTAATGCTATTATTGCCTTGGCGTAGGGGGACATTGGTTGCGCTAAAGCTAGTTCCACTAAAGCTAAAGTTACTCACAGCTCTACCATTCACCAAGAAGCTGACATTGCTACTGCTACTTACATTTCGGATGGTGGCCCGAATTGTCGTGCTATTGCTAGCGGCCGTATAAGGGTTGCTAGAGGGCGTAGTAATATCTACTGTTGGTGGTTGTGGAGCGGGTTGATAGATCACCACGGTTTGGTCAGAGGCATTGCCTTGGGCATTGCTTGCGCTAACGACAAAGGTATTATTGCCCGTATTCAATCGGATATTGGGGGCTGTAAACTTATTGTTGCTAAAGCGGAAGTTGCGGTTGGTTTGGCCATTCACTGTAAAGCGGATATCATTGGCTGAATTGACATTAAAGACATCGGCTTGAATATCGACTTGGTTTTGGGCCACTGTATGTGGATCGGCAGAAGGAGAGGTAATTCTCACCGTAGGTGCAGGTGCTGGCTTGTAGGTAATCACGGTTTGATCAGTAGCGCTACCATCTTGGTTGCGCACCTTGATACTAATTTGATTGCTTCCTTGCTTAAGATTTACCGAAGCAGTAATTGTATTATTGGCAAAATTGAAATTAGACACATTCTGATTATTCAGGCTAAAGCTAATTTCTGATTTGCGGCTAATATTGCTAGTTGTAGCAACGATACGAGTATTGGTATTCGGGCTGTTGTAAGGATCTGTCGAAGGCGTAGTAATCTTCACTGTGGGTGGAGTAGAAATACGCTGCGGTTTAAAGATCACTACAGTTTGGTCCGAAGCATTACCATCTTGGTTGCTGGCCGAAACGACAATCGTATTATTCCCCTGTTGTAGGCGGACATTATTAGCGACAAAGCTAGTTCCGCTAAAGCTAAAGTTGCGAACGGTTTGTCCGTTTACCGTAAAGCGAACATTACTGCTACTGCCTACATGCTGGATGCTAGCTTTTACAGTTGTGCTATTGCTTGTGCTTGTATAAGGATCAGCTGAAGGAGTTGTAATATTGACCGTAGGGGGAGTGGGAACTCGCTGCGGCTTGTAAATAATCGTGGTTTGGTCCGAAGCATTACCATCTTGGTTGCTGGCCGAAACGACAATCGTATTATTCCCCTGTTGTAGGCGGACATTATTAGCGACAAAGCTAGTTCCGCTAAAGCTAAAGTTGCGAACGGTTTGTCCGTTTACCGTAAAGCGAACATTACTGCTACTGCCTACATGCTGGATGCTAGCTTTTACAGTTGTGCTATTGCTTGTGCTTGTATAAGGATCAGCTGAAGGAGTTGTAATATTGACCGTAGGGGGAGTGGGAACTCGCTGCGGCTTGTAAATAATCGTGGTTTGGTCCGAAGCATTACCATCTTGGTTGCTGGCCGAAACGACAATCGTATTATTCCCCTGTTGTAGGCGGACATTATTAGCGACAAAGCTAGTTCCGCTAAAGCTAAAGTTGCGAACGGTTTGTCCGTTTACCTTAAAGCGAACTGCACGGTTGTTATCTACATGCTGAATACTGGCTCTAATTGTCGTTGTATTGCTCGGCGTATTATAAGGATTGGCCGAGGGCGTAGTAATATCTACTGTAGGTGGGGTAGCTACGCGCTGTGGCTTATAGATAATGGTGGTTTGGTCCGAAGCGGTACCATCTTGGTTGCTGGCCGAAATCACGACTACATTATTACCCTGTTGTAGCGAAACATTATTGGCGCTAAAGCTGCTGCCGCTGAGGCTAAATCGACGAATTGTTTGCCCATTTACCTGCATTTGCACATCATTGCTATTATTCACATTGCGAATGGTTGCGCGGATGTTTGCCTGACTAGCGCTAGAGGTATAAGGGTCGGCAGAAGGACTTGTAATACTTACTGTAGGTGGATTGGGGTTGCGCTGCGGCTTGTAGATAATCGTGGTTTGGTCTGAAGCAGTACCATCTGGGTTGCTAGCCGAAATCACGACTACATTATTACCTTGCTGTAGATTCACATTGGTCGCCACAAAGTTGGTCCCCGCAAAGCTAAAGTTGCGTATTGTTTGCCCATTTACCTGCATTTGCACATCATTGCTATTGTTCACATTGCGAATCGTCGCCCGAATCGTCGCCCGATTAGTAGAAGCCGTATAAGGATCTGCTGAAGGGCTAGTGATGTTTACCGTAGGAGGTGTGGGGGTACGCTGCGGCTGATAAATAATGGTCGTTTGATCCGAAGCATTGCCATCTTGGTTGCTGGCCGAAATAACAATAAAGTTATTGCCCTGCTGTAGGTTGATGCCCGTGGCCACAAAGCTAGTTCCGCTAAAGCTAAAGCTGCTAGAGGCCTGACCGTTTACGGTAAAGCTGATGTCGCGGCTAGTGCGTACATTGCGAATGGTCGCCCGAATGGTCGCATTATTATTACTGCTGTTGTATGGATTGGCCGAAGGTGTCGTAATGTTTACCGTGGGAGGTGTAGCATTGCGCACTGGCTGATAGATAATGCTCGTCTGATCCGAACCATTTCCATCGCTGTTGCTAGCTGTAATGACAATGTTATTGCTTCCTTGCTGCAAGTTGATGTTGCTCGCCACAAAGCTAGTTCCACTAAAACTAAAGTTGCGAACTACCTGACCATTTACGGTGAAACTAATGTTGCTGCTGCTCCGAACATTGCGAATAGTCGCACGAATGGTCGCACTGCTGCTCGAGCTGTTATAGGGATTAGAAGAAGGACTCGTAATGTTTACCGTAGGGGGATTGGGGTTGTTTGTATTGTTGTTTACAGGCTGCTTGTAAATAATAACAGTCTGGTCAGAGGCCTGACCCGCATTATTACTAGCCGATACGACTACCGTGTTGCTGCCATTTTGCAAAGAAATATTGCTCAAGCTAAAGCTGCTTCCACTAAAGCTAAAGTTATTAACCGATTGACCGTTTAGCGTACAACTTACATTGTTGCTGCTGTTTACGTTGCGAATGGTCGCTCTTACACTAGCAGAACTGCTGCTTGTGGTATAAGGATTGGCCGAGGGAGTCGTAATGACTACGCTGGGGGGAGGATCCTGACGAATAATAGGCTCGTAGTTAATAGTGGCCACATCTTGGTCGGTTCCAGAGGGGTTGTTTGCCCGAATGTTGATGTTGTTGGCTCCCTGCTGCAATCGAATCGTTACTTGAAAATTCCCATTGCTATAGCTAAAGTTGTCAATTACCTGCCCATTCTGAATAAAACGAATATCACTGGCCGAACGTACGTTCCGAACAGTCGCCCGTACAGTATAACTGCTGTTGTTGGTCGTGGCCGAACTGCCCGAAGGGTTCGTAAAGCTTACCTGCGGAGGCGCCGCCTGAGGATCTGGCAAAGGCTTCACTTCCTCCTCATGATGGTCCGTCAAACGACCATGAATAAAGAAATTGGAAAAATGATGAATCTCATTGTTGCCATCCCGAACAACCCCGTCAAAGTTGTCCGTTAAGGTCCAGTTCACTCGATGCCCAAAACCAATAGCAAAACGAGGCGTTACCCAATATCCCAACTCAAAACCAACAGAAGGCGTAAAGATGACGCTATAATCTCCCCAACCATCGGTAAAGGTCTCATAGTCGCCATCACGGCCACCCACAAGCTGGTCCACAATCTCAGAAGAGCTTAAGGTCGAGTCTCCCGCTACACTATTATAAAGGTTGATGTACTCATCATCCAAAAAAACACGCTGGTCCAACTGATCATAAGCTACCCGATACCAACCCAATCCAATTCCACCATAAAGCGATAACCAGATGTTGTGATTGCGACGTAGGTTCTCAAAGTTGATTCTAGCTTCCAATGACAAATCATTAAAGGCGGTGCGGTGGTTGTGGTACACAAAGTTGCTTCCCCCATTACTCACCGAATAATCAGGGTCAAACAAAGAATTAGACTGCCCATTCAACAAACTGTTGTTGCTGATATCGGTCAACTGATCGTCCTGCCCATAGGTCACGGTCCCCATATAACGCATTCGCAAATCTAAAGATAAGGGCCTGCTCGGACTGTAATAAATGTTCTTTCCTAGGTAGATGGTCCAACCACCTCCCAGTTGCGTGCAAGCGTCGCTCTGCTGCCAAGCAACACCTCCACCACCGCCCAAAAACCAATGACCGCCATAGCCATCGCTCTCCTGAGCCTGTAGCTGCCCCAAACTCCCCAAAGAGAGCAGAAGCACTAATACTGAATAAATAAATGATCGCATAAATTAAGGTTTAAGTTATGTATGTATGTCCGTTTTATTTGGTTTGCTCTCAGTCTACTTTCGTGCCAAGCCAATTTTTTTTACAGCCTCGGGAACTAAAACTTAAGTAGGCCCAAAAGTACCATTTTTAACGCAAGGGCCTTTATTCCTAGCCTTTAACTAAGTTTTTAGGCGTAAAATAGCTCGCCCTTTATGCCCAAAATTTTAGTATGTTAAAATTAAACAGTAACACTTTTTTAACAAAATTTAAGGGCTTTTCTTTTGGGGCCTCCCGCCTGCGGCGGGCGCTACGCTTCAGGGCTCGCAGGTCTGCTCGGCCCTGCGGCCTGACGGCCTTGGTCTGCGGCTTCGCCGCCCCCTTTCGCATCGCTAGGCCAGGCGCTTCGCGCCCCCAAACCGCAAATTTGGCCCAAATTTTAAATTAAGTGTATTTAACTGTTAACCATCTGGTTTTCAGTCCTTATAGTTGGTGGTATACGCAGTTTTTAGTGCTGCATTTTTTTAGCACCTCATTTAAATACCTTAATTTTGGGAAAAGAAGAAAAAAAGATGATCAAGGATCGCTATATCAATCCACTAACCGATTTTGGATTTAAGAAGCTTTTTGGCGAGGCCGCCAATAAGGAGCTACTCATCCATTTTCTCAATCAGTTGCTGCCCGAAAAGCATCAGGTGGAGGATCTCGAATATCTCCCTAGCGAACGCCTGCCTTCCAGTTTTCTGGACCGAAAAGTTATTTTTGACATCTATTGCACCAGCAGCCGAGGCGAGCAGTTTATTATTGAGCTGCAACGCAGCAAGCAAAATCATTTCATCGATCGCTCTATTTTTTATAGCACCTTCGCCATTCAAGAACAATCCGAACGGGGCGATTGGAATTTTAAGCTCTGGCCCATTTATACGATCTGCATTCTTGATTTTAAGATCAATCAGCCCAATCCCCATAATCGAGTGATTCGCTATGTACAGCTCAAGGACCAAGACAAAGAACCCTTCTTTGAAGACCTTACCTATATTTATATCGAGCTGCCTAATTTCACCAAAACCCTAGATGAGCTAGAAGATCTACAGGATAAATGGCTTTATCTTTTCCGTTATTTGGCCAAATTAGAAGATCGGCCCGCGGCTTTGCAAGAGCGCATTTTCACGGGGCTTTTCCATGCCGCCGAAATTGCCAGCTACTCTATTGAGGAGCGCCAAAATTATGAGGTCTCCCTCAAAAAGCATCGAGATATTAAAAATGCTATCGACACCGCCCTAGAGGAGGGCCTAGAAAAAGGACGGGAAGAAGGCCTAAAAGAAGGAGAAGAAAGAGGCTTAGAAAAAGGACTCGAACAAGGACGAGAGGAAGGTGAGCTAAAGGCCAAAAAAGCCATGGCCAAACAAATGCAGGCCGCCAACTTAGCCCTAGAACAAATTGCGCAAATTATTGGCTGCTCCCTAGAACAAATCAAAAATTGGCTAAAAGACTAGCCCTAAACAATAGAAAGCTTGAACCTCTGTAGGTTCAAGCTTTTTTTGGTCCTACAGGCCCGAAGGGCCGCAGGCTGAGCTGCCGAAGCAGGGCCGCCGAAGGCGGCAGACCCAAGGCTTTTGAAGCAAAGCGAAAAAGCCTGCAGGGCCGAGCAGACTTGCGAGCTGCGAAGTGGAGCGACCCGCCCGCAGGGCGGGGCAGCCCCAAAAAAATCAAAAATCAACAATAATGTCTTTGCTCTGAATCCGCTGCTCAAAAATATGAGGATAATAATGGCGGAGCTCCTGAATAAAAAGCGCAAGAGGGAGGTCTGCAAAATGACCATACTCCTTTTCGTAGCTCATAAATGGCTGTCCAGATTTATCCGATTCTTGAAAAATGGCCTCATCTTGCCCATTAAAATCTAGAGGGGCCACATTAAGGCGCTCGCAAAGCGTTTTATTGAAAACGGGGGTGAGTTTGATCCAACGATTGTGCAAAAAAACCTCGGTGTAGGCATGAAAAACCATCAGGTCGGTCCGCAGATATTCCTCTACTTTTTTAGTGGCCAAATGGTTGCGCACATTGGCAAAACCGAGGCGGGCGGGAACTCCTATGGCCCGAAGACAACTGGCAAAAAGGACCGATTTCTCGACGCAATAACCATAGTCTTTTTGCAAAATATAACTGGCCCTCAAGGCCTCCTTTTTTAGGCGAAGATGATAAGGGTAGTAGCTCCAACCGTCTCGAACGGCATAGTAGAGCGCCTGTACTTTTTCGGCTGGGGTTTTTGCTTGGGCACTAACTTTTTTTGCAAATTCCTGAATATCAGGATGGTCAGATTCTATAAAATAACTGCTGGCCAAATAGGGCGCGAGCTCTTGCATAAAGATAAATTTTAGCGGTGAAACTTAAATGAGTCGAATATCAGCGAGCTTTTTTTCTCGACAAGAGATGACTAAACTATACTCTGCAGCCCCCTCAAATTTGCTTTTTTTCTGGGCAAAAATTACCCAAACGGGCTCCTTAATAGGGTAGAGGTTCGCATCCAATAGCCATTCGGGCAGCCACTGTCCATGCCCGCTCAACTGCGCCAAAGGCTGATGCTTACTTAAGTAAATTTGGGCAATATCTTGGGCCTCTTCAAAGCTCAGCAAGTAGCGGTCGAGATAGGGCCGCAGCTCTTGGGCCAGCTCTTTGGGGGGCGGAGTTTGGCAAAACAACTGGATGTATTCTTCTAGTTCTTCGGCTGTTTCGCCAAGGCTAGGAAAAAGAAGCTCTTCGAGCTCGGCCCATTGCCGCAAAATGCGGCAATGCTCCGCCCGCAAGTACAAAATGGCCTCCCCCTTTTTTATGCTTTGCAGATAGGGCGCCAAGAGATAAAAAGCCTTGATCAGCTCGCCATGATGCGATTGAATATGGGCCAAAAAGTAGTCTTGGCAGCTTTGGTCCCAAACGTATCGAATAGGCCTAGACATGCGGGCTGGCTTGTTCTGACCAAACGGCCAATTCGTTGCCGCTGGGCTCTATAAAGTGAAAACGAGCCCCGCCAGGAAAAACAAAAATATCTTGGCTGATTTCTCCCCCTGCAGCCTCTACTTGGGCCAAACAAGCAGGCAAATCTTCGGCATAAAGGACCAAGAGGGCGCCCCCAGATTTTACCGAAGAGGCTAGGGGCGCTTTATAAAATCCCCCCTCAAAATTAGTCGCAAAAAAGGCCGTATAAGCTGGACCATAGTCCTCAAAACACCACTGAAATACCTTATGGAAAAAGGCTTTAGTGGCCGCTAAGTCTTTGGCAGCAAATTCTATATAAGCAGGTTTTGACATATGTTTATCAGTTAATTTGTATTTTTTTTACTTTAAAAAAAATAATTTATGTAGATAGAATATTCTTAATTTTTGACCTAAAATATAGGCAAAGGCCTATTTTATGCGGCTTATGAAGCAATTGCTAATGCTTTCTTGTGACAGTTATTTTTATCTTAAGTTGTTGGTTTGTAGTGATTTATGAAACAAAATTAAAAACTTGCCGTAAAAGACATACATACCCCAAAAATGGATGATTACAACAAGGTTTTTTTCACCTCAAAAAACCTAAGATATGAAATCCCCAATCTTAGCCCTTCTTTTTTTGGCCCTTCCCCTTTTTCTTTGGGCCCAAAAGCCAGTATCTACTGGCGGCACGCAAACTTCATTGAGCTGTGTCGGCTGCTTTGTCAATCAAGCCGAAATGGCCTTTGATGCGAGCACGAGCACGGCTGCCTTAATCGACCCCAGCGCTCTGCCTCTTTCGACAGTTGGCTACGTTTCTCAAGATTATTCTTTTGCGGCCCCCTTAGCGGTGGGCTCAGAACTTCGTCTAGACCTCGCTTTTAGCGATAATAGCATTCTAGCAGGTCTTTTAGGAACTCTAGCCAATGGCCTAGTTTTCGACCGCCTAGAAGTTGAGTTGCTCAACGGAACAACTGTCGTGAGTACCTATGGCGGTAGCTCCGGAACCTCTTTGGCCGAGCTAGATGTGGTTGATGCGGCTAGCTCTAGATTTAATTTGCTCATTCAGATTCCAACGGCTAATGTCGATGGGATCCGCATCCGAACAGGCGCCTTAGTTTCTTTAGGTCTTGGTATAACACCTTCAGCCCTAGAAGTCTATGATATTAAGGGCATGCCTACCAACCGCTACTACGCTAGCCGATTTACCGGAAACTCTGGCCAAAATGGCCTTGCTCTAACTCTTTGCCTCAGTTGTGGAGTTTTCAATGAGGCGCATGCCGCTAGCTTAGGAAATGACCCTAACTCTCAGTATGCACAAATGCGCTGGGACATTGGCCTCAGCCTCTTGGGTACCGAGTACCAATATGTCGAGTACGATTGGGACGCTAGCCCTAATACCGACTTTTTAGGCGATGCCGATGGTACCCCCGATGCGGTCCTTGTTCAGTTGCAGGAGGTTGCCCTAACCGATTTAGACCTAGATTTAGGCAGCAATCTTTGGGATAATAACGGCTTGGCCCTAATGGTGCAGTATACTGATGGCAGCAGCAGCCTGCTCGATAATAGCTCTCCTCTTTTGTCCGCTAATTTGTTAGGAGCAGGCTCTGGCCGATTTCAACTGGTCCTCAATATTCCCACAGGTAAAACCCTAGAGCGCATTGAGGTCCGCAGAAATGCCCCCACTTTAGGCTTGCTCACAGAGCTCCGTATTTATAATATTTATACGGCCACTCAGGCAAGCCTGCCCCTCAAGTTAACCGATTTTAGACTAGAAAAAGACCTCTCCCAAGGGATTTTCTTGCAGTGGCAAACAGAAAGTGAGTACGATATGAACCAAATTGTGGTGCAACGAGCTGATGACGATATGTTCTTTGAGGACCTTTATTCCCTAAGCGCCCAAAATGACCCGCATCAAAGCGCAAATTATGAGTTTGTCGATAAACAGCCGCTTTGGGGCAATAATTATTATCGCCTCAAGTTTATCGGCTTTGCCGAAAACGACATTAGCTACTCAACCGTTAAGGTCGAAAATTGGCAGCAAAATAAAAGCTTTACCCTCTATCGCCAAGGAGATTATCTCCGCATCCAAAAGATGGAGCAAGACCGCAAAGAATTGCTCCGATTAGAGGTCTATAGCCTTCAGGGCCAATTGTTGCTGCAGCAAAATTTTGCTCATGCACAAGCCGAATTAAATACGGCCGATTTGCCCAAACTCTTTCAACTACAAGTCGTAGGTGAAGGACAAGCTTACTACCAAGAGCTCATTCCAAATCCTTAGGAATAGCTCCATGTCACTCCTTTTTAGACGCTCCCTTTTTTAGGGGGCGTTTTTTTTGGGGCTGCCCACTCGCTTCGCTCGGGTCGGGCTGTTTCGCAGCTCGCTGTTCGCTCGGCCCTGCGCAAAATTTCGCTGTGCTCATTTTGCTTGGTCTGCGGCTTCGCCGCCCTGCTGTCCATCCCTCAGCCTGCGGCCCTTCGGGCCTGTAGGAGGCAGGTTTGGACCTAATTGGCCAATGCCTTTTTTCTTCTGCCCACAAAATTACTCACTACTTCAACCACCTCTTTGTGGCGAAAATGACGAGAGTGCCCTCCATGTCGACCATAAAAGACTTCTACTTTATCCCAACCCGCCGCCAGGGCCCTGATCTTTTCAAAACTAGCCACCTCATCTAGCTCGTCATGCACCAAAAGGATCTCCTCTACAGGCAGTTTATAGCGCTGCTCATACATATTGTATTGCGAAATATCCCAGTCAATTTGTCCTTGGATTTTATTAAATATTTTGCGAAAAAGCGCATCGGGTACTTGCATGAACTCCTTGAAAGTTAGAAAGAAATGATAGGGAATAGGATAGGCGCCCATCATTACTAATTTTTGGATATGGACCTCTTTTCGCTCTTCTAGTCCCGCAAAAAAGGAGGCACAAGCCCCCAAAGAATGCCCAATCAAGGCATACACTTCTTTCTCTTTGCGAAGCAGCTCTTTTAGACCCATCATAAAAATGGGCAAATTACTCCTTTGTCCAGCCGCCGCCCCATGAGCCGCAAAATCAATAGAAATGATGCGGTAATCATCAGATTGGGCCAAAAGGGCTTCTATGAGCCGCTTGAAATCGGGCGTCATGCCCTCCCAACCATGGGCCAAAATAATGGTTTTTGGTCCTTCCCCCCATTCAAACAAACAGTATTCATGGCCCTCTACCTCAAATCGGCTTTTGTTTTTGGCCGTAGCCAAAAACTCCTTATGCCAATCCTTAATTTTACGAGGATTGGGCCGAGTAAAGAGCTTCCAAAATAACTTTGTAGAATAATTGGGGGCAAAACTGCCCAAATGGCGGAAATAAAAGCGCAAGGCTTTTACGGCTAAGGGCAATTCTTGCTTTTTGTAAAAATTACCCAATTCTCCAGCTGGCTGTGCTTGTTGTTCCATAATATACCGATTGGTTTTATTTATTGTAGGGGAGCAGGGGATAGCTGACAATCTCTGAGTATTTCTTGGGCCAAATCTGTGGCATCCAGTAAATATTGGCTGTTGTTTAGACTAAGCGTCATGAAAATAGCGCCCTCTAAAAGGGAAAAAATCTGCCGACTAATTTTTTGCTCATCTAAGTTGGACCGAAACTCTCCGGCTTGCATAGCGGCTAAAATTAGGCGGCGAATATGACTTTCTAGTTTTTTAATCACCTCGACTACTCGGGCCAAAAATTGAGGATGTTGTCCCTGGGCATCTATCCCCAAATTAAGAATAGGACAACCCCCAAAAGGGATGGCGAAATGGTGGTAATCCTGATAAAATTGGAGAATAGCCGCTAGTTTATCGCTAGGTCGATCTTCGGCATCAACCCTTTTCATGATGGCTTGGCTAAGTTGGCGCAAGTTGTAATTAAAGGCCGCTAGGGCCAATTCTTCTTTATTTTGGAAGTGGCCATAAATGGCCCCCTTGCTTAGTCCTGTGGCTTGGCAAAGGTCTGTTAAGCTGCTGCCGATATAGCCCTGTTGGTTAAAAATAGGAGCCGTTGTTTCTATAATATGTTGCCTTGTTTTGGCCGATTTTTTCATGGCTGTTGTTGCTTATACTGTAAAATTACAAAAAATACCGATTGGTTTATTTATCTTGCGACGGATTAATGTTTTTTTAATCCTAGGCCACTATTGGCCCAGCGCTGCGCAGCGGTGGCCGAAGGCCAGACCGAACAAAACGAGCCTTGGCGAAGTTTTGTGAAGGGCCGAGCAGACCTGCGAGCCGCGCAGCATAGCGGCGGCCGACCTAGCCGAAGGCTAGCCGGCCGCGGGCCCCAAAACAGCATTATATCAATCAAATATTTACAGTTATGTCTATTTGGAGAAGAACAGCCAGCCTGGCCCAGCTCAATCAGTTATCGGAAAATACTGTGGTGAGTTATTTGGGTATTGAGTTTATAGAAATTGGGGAGGATTATTTGAAGGCCAGAATGCCCGTGACGGCCAATCAGGTGCAGCCAGCGCGGATTTTGCATGGGGGAGTTTCTGTTGTTTTGGCCGAAACGCTGGGGTCTGTGGCCTCGGTCCTTTGTATAAATGAGGATAGTGGAAAGCAGCCCGTGGGTTTAGAAATCAATGCCAGCCATTTGCGTTCGGTGCCTGAAGGAGGCGAAGTAGTGGGAATTTGTCGCCCGATTCGCATTGGTCGTCAGGTTCATTTTTGGGCGATCGAATTGCAGGACCAAAAAGAGCGCCCCATTTGTAGTAGCCGCCTTACGGTCATGCTAAGAGATGCTAAATAAGCCCCTTGAAAAGCCCTTTTTTAAGGGCTTTTTTTTATTTTGGCGCCCTTGATTCGAGACTTTACAAAAAGAGATATGTCAAAGAAATATACCCTTACTGCAGCCCTTCCTTATGCTAATGGGGCCTTGCACCTTGGCCATTTGGCGGGGGCCTATTTGCCTGCCGATATTTATGCCCGTTTCTTGCGCCGACAAGGCAAAGATTTGGCCTTTGTTTGTGGTTCTGATGAGCATGGCGCAGCCATTACGATTCGGGCCAAAAAAGAGGGGCGGAGTCCTCAGGAAATTATTGACCATTATCATGCACTCAATAAAAAAACCTTTGAGCAGCTCGGTATTTCTTTTGACATTTATCATCGGACGAGTAGTGAGCTGCACCATAAAACGGCCCAAGATTTCTTTTTGCAGCTGTTGGAAAAAGGCGATCAGTTTGAGCAAAAGACCACAGAGCAATATTATGATGAAGACTTTAAGCAGTTTTTAGCCGATCGTTATATTCAGGGGACTTGCCCTAAGTGTGGACATGAGGAAGCTTTTGGCGACCAATGCGAAAAATGTGGCTCTACGCTTTCGCCTACAGAATTGATCAATCCAATTTCTACGATGAGTGGAAAAACGCCTGTGCTAAAGGAAACTACGCATTGGTATTTCCGTTTGGACCAGCATGAAGCTTGGCTCAAAGAATGGGTGGAAAAAGGGCAGGTCGATGGCCAGCAATTGCATGATCCCAGCCAATGGCGCAAGCATGTTTTGGGCCAATGCCTTTCTTGGATCGAGGGCGGCCTACAACCCAGAGCCATTACTCGCGATTTGGATTGGGGAATCAAATTACCCATTGAAAATGCCGAGGGCAAAGTGCTTTATGTTTGGTTTGATGCCCCCTTGGGCTATATTTCGGCCACTAAGGCTTGGGCCGAGGAGCAAGGCAAAAATTGGGAAGATTACTGGAAAGGAGAGGATACCGAATTGATCCATTTCATTGGAAAAGACAATATTGTTTTCCATTGTGTGGTTTTTCCCGCCATGCTCAAAGCGGCAGGCGATTATGTTTTGCCAAAAAATGTTCCCGCCAATCAGTTTTTGAACTTAGAGGGCAAAAAGTTTTCTAAATCAAGAGGTTGGGTGATTGAGCAGCATCAATATTTGCAAGACTTTGCCGAATTTCCCAATAAGGAAGATGCGCTGCGCTATGCCTTGATTCGCAGCTTGCCCGAAAACAAAGATGGCGATTTCAAATGGGAGGAATTTGTGGCCCTACACGATAATGAGCTAGCCGATAACTTGGGGAACTTCTTCAACCGAGTGCTCAGCTTTATTAAAAAATATAGTGCGGGCAAATTGCCTGCGGCCGATTTAGATTTGCTGATTCAGGGATCTGAGGTGGGCAGTGAAAGCAGCTACAAAACGTTTTGCCAAACAGAAATCCTGCCTTTGGTAGAGCGTTTGGAAAAAGAAATCATGGCTTTTGAATTGCGCCAAGCCATTCAAACGGTCCTAGAACTCTCTCGTTTGGGTAATGGAATGTTCCAAAATAACTCGCCTTGGAAAGTGGCCAAAGAGAACCCCAAAGCGGCAGAAGTGCAAACCGTTTTGGCCCTTGGGGTACAAATTGCCGCCTGCCTCAATATCTTGCTAGAGCCATTTTTGCCTTTTGTCGCCAAGAAAATGCAAGAGCTCCTCAACTGGTCAGCGGATTTGGATTGGGAGGGCTTGAAAGCAAAATTGGCTGAAGGCCAAAGCCTTTTGGCTGTGGGCCATGCTTTGGCAGAACCCAAAGTCATCTTTGCCAAAATCAATAATAAGAAAGATAAGCGCTGGTCCGATTTGATTGCGCAACAAGAGCAGTTGTTGCAAGATCGGCTCAAAGCTTTAGAGGCGGAGGCCAAGCGCAAAGCCCAAGAAGAAGCCAACCAAAAGCGTTTGCCCGAGATCGAGTTTGATGATTTTACAAAGGTAGAAATGCGCTTGGCCAAGGTGATCTCGGCCAAAAAGGTGAAAAAAGCAGATCGATTACTGGAAATTGAGGTAGACTTGGGCGGAGAAAAACGAACCGTAGTTTCTGGCTTGGCCAAATTCTATACGCCCGAAGAGCTCTTAGGCCAACAGGTGGTGATGGTGGTCAATTTGAAGCCTAGAAAACTCAGAGGAATTGTTTCGCAAGGCATGATTTTGACAGCTGAAAATCCAGATGGTAGCCTCTCTTTGCTCCAACCCTGGAAGGACATGCAAGATGGCGCCTTGATTAAATAGCTTCCGTTTTTGCATCTAGAAAGGCGCAAAGCGCCTTGGCTGAGGGATGGAAAGTGGGGCGGCGAAGCCGCAGACCCAAGTTTTTGAGCGTAGCGAAAAAAACTGCAGGGCCGAGCAGACCTGCGAGCCACGACAGAGCCCGACCCAAGGCCAAAGGCCGAAGGGGCAGCCCCAAAAAAAGAAAACATAAAAAGCAAAAGGGCAATCAGCGAAAAAACTGATTGCCCTTTTTAGTTTGCTTGGTCCATCTCTTAGCGTTGGACTGTGCTTTTGTATTCTTGTTGGAATTGTTCCCAGGGGGTTTTTTTGTAGTGATCCTCGGCCAAATAGTGTAAAATAGTATCAAAAATACCGACCTCTAGATAGCCCGGAATGCGTTGAATGAGCTGAAAGTCCTCATTGAGAAAAACCACCGTAGGGTAGCTCATTTTGCCATCTAATAAGACGGCGGCCAGCTGGTGGTAGCCTCTGCGGCCCTGGGGAATATACTTAAAGGTATTGCCCGCAAAGAGAATATCTTCTCGGTATTCGGCATCTAGTTTTACTGGATAAAAGTTGTTGTTGAGATAGGCCGAAATTTCTTTTTGCTGAAAGGTATTTTTGTCCATTCGCTTACACCAGCCGCACCAATCCGTATAAATATCGATGAAGATTTTTTTGCCTTTCTGGCCAGCGGCCTTATCGGCTTGGAGTTGAGCAACGGCCTGCTCATAAGTCATCCAATTGACATTAGACAAAGGGCTTTCTTCTTCGGTTTCCTCGCTTTCTCCTCTAAAGCTTTTCAGCTCAAAGGTAGCGCTATCGGCAGATTTAGAGCTAAGGTTTTGGGGCGTACTGGAGCTACAAGCGAGGTAGATTCCAGAAATAGAAAGAACTAAAGTAGTGGCAATTCTGAACATATAACAAATTATATTTTATAGACAGCTTGCTGTCTTAATTGGGGGAGGACAAGACTATTGGAGCAATAGTTTTGTTTGCTGACAACACAAGAACGCAAGAGTTTTGCCCTTAGATGAATGTCCCGCAAGCTTTTGTTTATATTTAACAGAGCTCAAGATTAACAAAAGAAAGGCCAATAACAAAGCCCCCTTTTCTCTATCCTGAAAAAAGGGGGCTTTTCCAAAAGTAGCCAAGCTTACTTTTTGGTCCGCTCATATTGGTTCATAAACATAGCCGTATGCGCCAAAAAACGCTGGTCGGTAAATTTCTCTGCCAAGGTCTTATTAAGGAGCTCCTTGCTGCTTTCTTCCATGGGCTTTTGCTCTAGGGCAGTCACCACATCAGCCTCCAAACGAGTCTTTAGTTTGCTCCAGTAAGACTTTACATGAGGGTTAATCATGCTGCCGTTAAACTGCTTATTGAATTCCATCAAAAGGATATCTACCAACTGTTCTAGGTCCTTTGTATAATCGGCCATTACTTTAAATTTATGGGATAAATGAGAAATAGTGTTTAAAATAGCATGCTAAAACTACAATCTATTTCCAAATTTTCAAAACGCATAGGGGCAAAAAAAGTGAGCAGCTACTTTCCCCAAAGTAGCTGCTCTGTAATCCCCATGATTTACCCCAAACTTAATTGAAGTTAGAGCAAGTATTTCTTTTTGCTCTATTGCAAATCTACAGCAAGAAATAACTTTTTTTCTAGGCCATTTGGGCAAAATCTAAATTTAGGTATTATACTTATTTCCCAATTTGCTCGCCCATCCGAACCGCGGTTTCCATCCCTCTACGGCTGTTTTCCAATAAATCTGCACTCAATTCAAATTGCCCCGGCTCTAAAAGCATAACCACCGTAGAGCCCCCAAAGGCAAAATAACCCATTTCTTGCCCCTTTTCTAGCTGGGCATTGGGCGGATAACTAAAATGTATGCTGCCCACCATGGTGGCCCCCACCGGAGCCAACAAAATATCGCCCCGATCAGCCGTTTTTAGAATACTATAGGCCCTTTTGTTTTCGCAAAATACTTTCACAAAATTCCTCGCCAAAGCATAAGGCGAAACCGAATAGTAACGCCCCATAATCTGCTGGGCCTCCTCAGCCTGCCCCGCATAGGGAAAATGATAGCGATGATAGTCATGCGGCGCCAAGCGAATGATCAATAAACTCCCCTTGGCATAACGCTCCGCCAAGGCTTCATCGCCCAAAAAACGCTTCAAATTAAAGGCCTGCCCCTTCACAAAAAAAGCACGCAGCTCATCAATATGCTCAAAAGCAAGCAGTTTACCATCGGCCGGAGAAACCAAACCCTCCCCAATAGGCCGAGCCGAAGGGTGTAGCTTTCGACAAAAAAATGCATTGAAATTTTCAAATTCCTCCACGCTCCGCAGCGCCTCGCTCATATCAATGTTATAAGCGGCCACAAAATCAGCAATCTTTTTCGCCGATTTCTCCTTGTCCATCCGTCGACCATACCAAGCCGACAAAAATTTTCTGCGCACCAATAACTCTAAGGGCAGTTTGCCCAACGGACTCTGATACAAAAACCGAATGTATTTTTCCGCCGGCGGCCGCTCCTCACAAAGCGCTCCCGTTTTGCGGTCTATATATTGTATTCCTTGCATGCTCTCTTTTTTTGACTATTACTTATCTTTTGGGGCCTCCGCTGCGGCTTCGCCTTGCGGCGCTACGTTTCGCAGCTCGCAGGTCTGCTCGGCCCTGCGGCAGCAGAGCTGCCTGGGTCTGCGGCTGCGCCGCACTGCTGCACATCACTAGGCCTGCGGCGGCTTCGCCGCCTGCTTTCTCCAATTACAGCAAATCACCTATGAAATTACTCTTCCCTTTTGTTTTCTTTTTTCTCCCTTTTGGCCTTTGGGCCCAGGTAGAGGACCTACAGCAACAAGCTCGGCAAAAATGGAGTTTGGGCCAAGAAAAACAAGCTTTTTTTCTGGCCCACAAAGCCCTCAATGCCACAAAAGACCAAGCCAATTCGGCTCACTACAATAGCCTGCTGCTGCTCTTTGAACTGCATTTTGAATTGGGCCATATCGAACAAGCCCGACAGTATGGCGCTCTGGCCCTACAACTAAATGAACAAGCAGGCTTCCGCTTGGGTTCAAGCCAATTGCTCTATAAGCAGTTGGCCCGCCTAGAACAGCTCGCTGGCCAATATGAAGCCGCCGAGCTCTTTCTGATGCAGGCCCAAGAACAACTCCCGCCCTTGCTCGGCCCACCTAGCCTCGACCGCCTGCAGCTCCTAGCCCAATTGGCCGAGGTCTATCAGCTTAAAGGACAGTTGATGGCCGCTCAGCGAATTTATGACAAAATTTTGCAGCAAAAAAATATCCCCTTAGCAGAAAATCTCCAATGGCGCTATGCAGCCGCTATCTTGGCCCAAAAAAATAAGGAGGGCCAAAAGGCCGAAAGACTGTTCCAAGAGGCGCTAGCCCTTACTGGCCCCACTACCGCCTACCAAAGAGAAGTCCTAATGGCCGCCCTGGCCCAAAATGCCTGGAAAATGGGGAAAAACAGCCTGGCCAAAAAACGCTATGAAGAACTCTACCAAAATCGAAAAAAGAATTTGGGCCAGGATCATCCCCTCACGCTCAGCCTAGCCGGAGAAATGGCCTATTTCTATGAAAGTCAAGGCCAATTGGATCAAAGCGAAACCCTCATGCAGCTTTATATCCAAAACCTGATCCAAGAGATTGATGAATTGGCCCAATATAGTAGCTACCAAGAGTTTTTGCGGCTCCAACAAAGCTTCGCCCCCGAAATTAACCGCTTTACCGCTTGGGTGAGCAGACATCCCCAACAAAAATGGCTCAAATGTTTGGCCCAACTCCAATTAGCCGCCCAAGCTAGGGGCCAAGAGGAGGCCACCGCCTTTAGACAAGCCCTAAAATCCCTAAGGTCTCCCCATTTAATAGACCTCAAAATGGATTGGGCCGAAGCCGTAGAAAAGCTGGCGCATAGTTATCGCCTCAGTAAAAAAAAGGCGGCCCACCGCTTCCAACAAGCCGAACAAAAAGCAGCCGTAAAAGCATTAGAAAAAGAACTAAAGGCCGCCCTTCGCCAAAATGATATCCCCTTTTTAGCCCAAAATTATACCCTAGAACAACTACAAGCCCAATTAGATAGTACCGAAATGGCCATCAATATTTTACACTATCAAGACCATAATGGCCAAGCTTGGCTAAGCGATGCTAAGTTTGCCGCCCTGATCTTTAGCCAAGATAGTCTGCTCATTTGGCAAGAGCTCTGTACCGAAGAAGCCATAGCGTCTGTCTTATCACATATCTTTAGACTCAAAACAATAAAGGATATTAACCGCAGCTATTTGTCTATTCCCGGACTAAGCCAATTGTTAGATAAAAAGCTTTGGCAACCCCTGCGCCCACATCTAGCAGATAAAAACCGCCTGCATTTCCAATTGCCCGCCATCTTGCAGCCGCTTTCTTTTGAAGCCATTCTGCAAAGCCATAATGAACGTTACCTCATAGAAGATTATGAACTGCATTATTATAGTAGCTTTCATAAATTAAAAAAACAGCCCCAGTCTTATGTTAGCAAACAAGCCTTTTTAATGGGGGGAGTGGATTTTGGCCTCAAACCCAAACGTAGCCCCTGGCTGCCTTGGGATCCCCTGCCCGCTAGCCTAGAAGAAGTAGAGGATTTAGAAGTGGCCCTATATAATGCCGCCTGGGAAAGCGATAAATTGACCCGCGGCTCGGCCAATGAAGTACACTTTTTAAAACTGCTGCAAGAAAAGCGTTTTCGCCTGATTCATCTGGCCACTCATGCCTACTTTTTTGAACGCCCAAAAGAAGGCGATGAAGGCGGAATTTTCTTTGAAGAAAGTAGCCGACAACTTAGCCTAGAAAAACAATTGATCCAAGAGGAAGAACAAGCCCTGATGCGCTCGGGTTTGGTCTTTGCCGGGGCCAACCTGAGCTGGCAAGGCCCCGCTAGCAGCTCTATGGCCGAAGCCGACGGCATTCTCACAGCCCTTGATTTACTCAGCCTAGAGCTAGAAGGCTGCGAACTGTTGGTCCTCTCTGCCTGCCAAACCGCCCTAGGCGAAATGACTAGCCAAGAGGGCCTGCTCGGCCTGCCCACCGCTTTTCAGCAAGCGGGAGTAGACTATTTTATGGGCAGCCGCTGGAGCGTGAACGACCAAGTTACGGCCCTTTTTATGGAGCTGTTTTATGAGGCTTATCTCGCAGGAGATTCGCCCCCCATCGCTCTGCGAAAAGCCCAGTTGGCCCTGATGAAAAAAGAAAAAGGACGCTATGCCCACCCTTATTATTGGGCAGCTTTTCAGTTGTTGCGCTAGTTTGCAGGGGACAGGCGGCGAAGCCGCCGCAGGCCACAACAAAGCCTTTAGGCTGCAGTTCGACGACCAAAGGGAGTAAACGTAGCGCCGACGACCGAAGGGAGGCGACAACAAGGCTGCAAGCCGCAGTTCGACGACTAAAAGGAGTAACGCCCCAAAACCATAAAAAAAGAGCAGATACCTTTAACCGTATCTGCTCTATCTAATTTAAGGCTATGCTTAGGCCATTAAGCCTCGCATTCTGCTTCATTTTCATAGCTGCTGAGCGGGGGACAAGTACAAATCAGGTTTTTGTCGCCATAGGCACCATTGACCCGATGCACAGAGGCCCAAAACTTATTCTCCCGCACAAAGGGGAGGGGATAAGCGGCTTTGCTTCTGGAGTAGCTATGGTTCCATTCGTCAGCACTGAGCTCGTGAATGGTGTGTGGCGAATTGATTAAGACATTATCTTCTGTACTAGCGGCACCGCTAGCAATTTCATCAATCTCTCGGCGGATTTGCAAGAGCGCATCGCAAAAGCGGTCTAGCTCGGCCTTATCTTCCGATTCGGTGGGCTCAATCATGATGGTGCCAGCCACCGGGAAGGAAAGGGTAGGGGCATGAAAGCCATAATCGATGAGGCGCTTGGCCACATCTTCTGCAGAAACATGCAACTGCTTAAATTTGCGCAAATCAATGATCAATTCATGGGCCGCCCGACCTTTTTCACCAGTATACAATACATCATAATCTTGCTCCAAACGGGCCTTGATGTAGTTGGCGGTTAGAATCGCATAGGCCGTGGCATCGGTACAACCCTGCGCTCCCAACATACGGATGTAGCCATAAGAAATGAGCAAAATACTAGCCGATCCCCAGGGGGCTGCAGCCACCGCTTTGGTGCCTTGGGCGCCACCTACCTGATCAGAAATATAGTGCTTGGGCAAGAAAGGCTTGAGCTTATCATTGACGCAGATGGGGCCCATGCCAGGTCCACCACCCCCATGCGGAATCGCAAAGGTTTTGTGCAAGTTCAAATGGCAAACATCGGCGCCAATGAGGCCAGGAGCCGTTAGGCCCACCTGCGCATTCATATTGGCCCCATCCATATAGACCAGCCCGCCGCAATCGTGAATCTTTTGGCAAATCTCCTGAATGGCCGTCTCAAATACCCCATGCGTAGAGGGATAAGTAACCATTAGGCAAGAGAGCTGATCCTTGTATTTGTCGGCCTTTTTATTGAGGTCCTCTACATCAATATTGCCTCTCTCATCGCATTTTACCACCACGACCTTCATGCCAGCCATGACCGCAGAGGCGGGGTTGGTGCCATGGGCCGAAGAGGGAATCAAGGCGATGTTGCGCTGCGATTGCCCATGGGCCAAATGATAGGCCCGAATGCTGAGCAAACCACTGTATTCTCCCTGCGCACCAGAGTTAGACTGTAGCGAACAGGCCGTGAATCCAGTAATATCAGATAAATAACGCTCCAATTCATCAAAGATTTGCAGATAGCCCTCCGCCTGATCTAAGGGCGCAAAAGGGTGCATCTGACTAAAGGCGGGCCAAGAAACGGGAATCAATTCGCTGGCCGCATTCAATTTCATGGTACATGATCCCAAAGAAATCATAGAGTGCACCAAAGACAAATCTTTATTTTCCAAGCGCTTGATATAACGCATCATCTGGCTCTCTGACTGATAGCTATTGAAGACGGGATGCTGCAAATAATCGCTTTCTCTTTGAAGCTGTTCAGGAATTTTAGGCGAGGCAAAAGCAGCCGCATAGCGCTCGGCCAATTGCTCGGCTGTAGCCTCCGATTTTTGTCCCTTGAGTTGGGTAAATAGATTAACCAATTGGGCAATGTCTGTCAATTTTGTGCTTTCGTCTACCGAAATTTGCACATAACGGCCCATATCATAAAACAAGTTGATTTCTTGGGCCAAAGCCAATTCCCGCAGCTTATCCTGCTCGGCCTTTTCCAAGACATCAATTCGCAAGGTATCAAAATAGGCTTTATTTAGTTGCTGAAAGCCCAAACGGCTCAACTCTGTCTCCAAAACCTGCGCATGTCGATGAATATTCTCGGCAATTTTGCGAATGCCATCAGGTCCGTGATAAACGGCATACATACTCGCCATAATGGCCAACAAAGCCTGAGCTGTACAGATATTAGAGGTCGCCTTATCTCGGCGAATATGCTGCTCTCTGGTTTGTAGGGCCATCCGCAAAGCGGGCTGCCCTTTTTGGTCCAAAGACATTCCAATAATACGGCCCGGAATCTGACGGACAAACTCCTCTTTGGTCGCAAAATAAGCCGCATGAGGTCCACCAAAACCCATAGGCACCCCAAAGCGCTGCGTATTGCCCACTACGGCATCGGCACCCCATTCTCCAGGGGCTTTCAATAAGGCGAGGCTCATCAAATCGGCGGCTACAATGACATAAATGCCCGCGGCTTTGGCCCGCTCTACCGTCGCCCGAAGGTCCTTCACTTCTCCTCTAGAGTTGGGGTATTGCAACAAAATCGCAAAGATTTCAGGGTCCTTAAAGCGCATGCGCTCCGGATCGGCCACGGCAATTTCTATCCCCAAAGGCTCCGCTCTGGTCTTGAGTACGTCTAGGGTCTGCGGATAAATTTCTCGGCTAACCAAAAGTTGATTGGCTGGATTTTTCTTGTTTTTCCGATTCTTAATTCCATAAAACATCGTCATGGCCTCGGCCGCCGCAGTGGCTTCATCCAATAAAGAGGCATTGGCTACGGGCAAAGCCGTCAAATCACTGACCATCGTCTGATAGTTGAGCAAAGCCTCCAAACGCCCCTGGGCAATCTCCGCCTGATAGGGGGTATATTGGGTATACCATCCCGGATTCTCAAAGATGTTACGCAAAATGACATTGGGCGTCAGCGTATGATAATAGCCCTGACCAATATAGCTTTTGTATAGCTTGTTTTTGGCGGCAATTTCTTTGAGCTCGGCCAAATAGTCCGATTCAGAAAGGGCCGCAGGCAGTTGCAAGGGCGTTGCTCTTCTAATGTTTTCAGGGATAGTCTCCGCAATAAGGGCCTCTAAAGACGGAAGGCCAATTTGCTTCAACATATCTTGAAGCTCTGTTGCATTTGGTCCAATATGACGCTGCACAAAACGATCGGGATGCTGGAAAATAGACATCGGCGTTTAGCTTTTGAGCAAAATAAAATTTTGCCTTTTTTAAAGAGTTGAGTTGATACTTACTACTTCTTTGGTTTTTAACTGCTTAAGTAGTCAAAGGGTAAGAACGGTTAGCTGTGCCACAAAGCTAAATTTTTTAGGCTAGATTCTAAACCGCTTTGCCCTAAAAAACAGATTTATCTACACAATGTTTTTCCTTTTTTTGGGGCCCGCGGCCAGCAAGGCTGGCCGCCGCTATGCTGCGGGGCTCACAGGTCTGTTCGGCCCTGCAGCCGCCTGCGGCGGCTTGGGTCTGGCCTTCGGCCACCCCTCCGCAGCGCTGGGCCTGCGGCGGCTTCGCCGCCTGCTAAACCCCTAAAGGCCCAATTGTTACTAATAAGTTAAAGTGCTGACTTAATGAACTTATCGCTAAAGGATAATGAGCTAACTTTTTGTTAGCTCAAGCTAGGATTTTACTAGCTCAACCTAGCTTTTAGTTAGCTCGACCTCAGGTATTCCTAGCTCGACTTAGCTTTTTGTTAGCTCGACCTCAGCTGTTCCTAGCTCGACCTAGCTTTTAGTTAGCCCAAGCTAAGACGTTACTAGCTCAACCTAGCTTTTAGTTAGCTCGACCTCAGGTATTCCTAGCTCGACTTAGCTTTTTGTTAGCTCGACCTAAGACGCCACTAGCTCGACCTAGCTTTTTGTTAGGACTATTCGGGACTGTTCATGATTTTCTGTATCAGAATAAAATTTGGGCCTTAGCTGGCTATGATTTGGCCAATAGTCGCCTAGGGGCTTGTCCCTAGGCGCAGTAAAGGGCAGACACAAAATTTCAAACAGTCTCCCAAAAATTTGTGCTACAGGCCCGAAGGGCCGCAGGCCTAGGGGCCTGAAAGGGGGCGGCGCAGCCGCAGACCAAGGAGCCGAAGGCGACGCAGGGCCGAGCAGACCTGCGAGCCCTGCAAGGGCCCGGCCGCCGAAGGCGGCAGGCCCCAAAAAAACAATAAAAAAAGCCATCCCTACAACTAGGAATGGCTTTTTGCTAAGGCTTAATGCTCAAACTGTAACTTGGCCAGCTGTTGATAAACCCCATCTTCTTTTTGGCTGAGCTCTTGGTGGTTCCCCTGCTCAATGATCTCGCCATGTTCTAACACATAAATGCGGTCCACCTCTCGAATAGTGGCCAAGCGGTGGGCAATAATGATTGAGCTGCGGCCCTGCATGAGGGTGTTGAGGGCATCCTGGACCAGCCGCTCAGATTCGGCATCTAGGGCCGAGGTGGCCTCATCCAAAAGCAAAATTTTGGGGTCCTTGAGAATGGCCCGAGCAATGGCAATCCGTTGGCGCTGTCCGCCCGAAAGCGTGATCCCCCTTTCGCCCACAATAGTATCTAAGCCCTCTGGAAACTGCTGGATGAACTCCCAAGCATTGGCTTTTTTGGCCGCTTCAATGAGCTCTTCCTCGCTGGCGCTTAGCTTTCCGTAGGCAATATTTTCTCGAATTGTTCCGCCAAACATCATTACTTCCTGAGGCACAATGGCCATGTTCTGACGCAATTGGCTCAAATTATAGCCACTAATATCTTGGCCATCAATCAGGATTTTTCCTTGCTGTTGTTGGTAGTAGCGCAGCAAAAGCTGCACAATAGTCGATTTTCCAGCCCCAGAACTGCCCACTAGGGCCACTTTTTCGCCTGCGGCCAACTCAAAGTTGATATTTTTGAGCACCTGAATATCAGGCCGAGAAGGATAGCTAAAAGCCAGCTGCTCAAAGCGGATATTTCCCTGAAGTCGAAGCTCGCCCTCTGGCGCCTCAGCGGCTATCTCGGTATCTTGCTCCAAAATATCTAGAATGCGCTCCGAGGCCCCCACGGCCCGCACCAACTGCTCGTAGAAGTTCCCCAAACTAAAGAGCGAACCACCCAAAAGAGCCGTATAGGTAATAAACTGGACAAAGTCATCAGAGTGAAATCCGTTGGGGTCTGCCTCGTCAATCATGCTGGCTCCAATCCAAAGAATGAAGAAGATAGCCCCAAAAAGGACCGCAATAATAAAGGCAATGAAAAGTCCCCGAACTCGAGCAAAACGCAGGGAAATCTGCACCACATTATCTACCGAACGGCCGTAGCGCTTCCGCTCAAACCATTCAGAGGTAAAGGCCTTGACCACCGCAATGGCTGAAAGCGTTTCGTCTAAAATCACATTGGTCGCGGCCAATTCATCTTGGCGGTTTTTAGACAGTTTGCGAATGTATCGACCAAAGACCATCGCAATGATAATGACCACCGGAAAGGTCCCTAGCATAATTAAGGTCAGCTTGGGGGCAATAACGGCAATAAAACTCAAGCCGCCAATCAAGATAATCAGCTGCCGAATAAATTCGGCCAAGGTAATCGAGATGGCATCCTGTAGTTGTTGTACATCGGTGGTGGCCCGGCTAGATAGCTCGCCCACTCGGCGCTGCTCAAAAAAGTGGATAGGCTGCCGAATCAATTGGCTGTATAGGTCTTTCCGAATATCGGCCATCGATTTTTCACTCACATAGGTAATGAGCAGGGTGCGGATATAGGAAAAGCTAGCCTGAGAAAGCAGCAAGGCCAAAAGCAACCAACCAATACTATTAAAGGTGAGGCCATAGGCGGCCTCTCGGTCGGGGTCGGCAATGGCGAGTAGCTCTCCAGCAGCCCAAGGGAAAACCAAAAAGACAGAGCTACCCAGCATGAGCAAAATGAGCGAAAGCCCAAAAGCAAAACGGTAGGGCTTGATATAAGCAAGTAGTTTGAAGGCTCGCTTGAGCCCATCTTTTTTGAGTTTTTTTCGCCCTTTTGGGGCCTGATCATCTTGTTTAGACATTGTTCATTTCTTCTTACTGGCCCAAAAATAGGCTGTTAAGGCGCAAAAGTAACAGTTTTTTCAACAATAAGCAGGAGGAAGGGTTGGCTAAAATCTCCATATTTATGTCATTTTTTGGTCCAAAAAAGGGCAAAACAACTGTGGTTGCTTTGCCCTTGCCTTTACTCCTTAGGCGCTTTTACATCCGCCAAAATCAATAGCTCTACCTTTTCTTGAGGCAGATTTGTTTTGAGCGTAATGGTTTTTCGCTGCAGGCCTTTTTTGCCTTTGCTATTGAATACGACCTTAATTTTGCCTCTTTCGGCCGTTTCTAAGGCCTTTTTGGGATATTCGGGCACCACACAACCACAGCTCCCTTGGGCACTAAAAATTTGCAGGGGCATATTGCCCGTATTCTGAAACTCAAATTCAAATTCTACTTTTTGCCCCGCTTCTAGCTCGCCAAAATCATAGACTGTTTGTACAAATTCCATTTTTGGGCGGGGAATCGCCTGCTCCAAGGCCGCAATTTTCTCTTCTTTCAAGAGCAGCTCCCGATTCATCTTTTTCGTCAAGCTCTCTAGGGCCAACAGCCTAGCCATCATAGAGTCTTGGCGGGCAATGCTGTTGTTTAGGGCCTCTTGTAGGCCGGCCTGTTGCTCCAACATCCGCAGTTGGTTCAGGCTCTCTTGTTCTAGCTTTTCAATTCGGGCCAATAACTCTTTTTTCGATTGGGCCATTAGGCTGCTGCCCAGAGTACTAAGCAGTAGACAAAGCAGAAGCAGTTTCATTTGCTGAAATCTCATGATATAACTAGGTTTTAAATGATATGATTGAATTGGGGCTGCCCCGGCCTGCGGCCGGGTCGGGCTGTGTCAGGGCTCGCAGGTCTGCTCGGCCCTTCGCTTTTTCGCTACGCTCAAAAGCTCGGTCTGGCCTTCGGCCCCCCTTATCCATCCCTCAGCCTGCGCGGGCTTCGCCCGCTGCTAGACCGAATAAAGGCCAAAAATAAAAAAACTAAGGATTCCATTTCTTTTTGCCATAGGCATAAAGCTCTTGCAGGGCCATACTACCCAAAACCGCAATACAGGCCGATGTGCCCAAGGCACCCCCATAGCCCTTAAAAAATTGACTCTGGGCAAAAATGAGGGCCGCAAAAATTAGGGCCGAAACCAATTGGCTGGGCAAATTGGGCAAGCGATGCCCCTGCGACATGCCCGCAAAACTAGCCCCAAAAAAAATAAGAGGCAACTCTTCTAGCCAAAAATCATCCAAGGGATAGGGCCATAAAAACAAAAAAAGCGCTAAGCCCAAGCTCGGAGCGGCCGAAGCCAATACTGCCGAAAAATGGGCGTAGCGCTGTAGGTATAAGCTGCTGTTTTGGCCCAAAATGCTAATCAAAAAGATAAGAAAAAAGCGAATCATGGACCAAAGGTAAGCAATCGCTTAGATTTTTTGTATTCGACTAAGGCCACGGCGACCTTTTAGCCACTGACGAACCTCTAGGAGGTAGGAGCCCGCTGGCAAATCCGAAATGTTAAGCTGGATTTGGGCCGATTCGCTCTCTTGCCGCTGCATAAGCTGCCCCGCCATATTATAAATGCTGATTTGGCAGGGGCCCTCGGGCAAGTCTAGCTGGACCAAATTGCTGCTTGGGTTGGGGTAGGGGCGTAGCTCTAGGGCATTTTCCATCTGGGCCACTGCCGTAGACTGAATAATGCTTAGGCCCCCAACAAAGGGATCGGACCATTTGGGGTCGGTATAGACATTACTGCCAGAAAGGGTAGCCAAAAAGGCGGCTAGGGCATCTTTTTCGGTCTGCGTTAAGTTTAGCTGTCCCCTAGGACCAGACAAACGAGCATCTAGGTTGCTATTGTTGGGGTTTTGAGGAACCGCATTATAATGATTGATCAGCTGCTGAAGGTTGTTGATGTTCCCATTGTGCATCAAGGGCCCATTGAGCTGCCCCTGAGGATTGAGAATATCTCGCAAAGAAGGCGCCCGGGTATTCGTCAGATCTGTGCCCGTACCATCTGCGGTAGCAATGATGCCGTTGTTGTTGGTTGCTGGGTCAATATCAAATTCTGGGGCACGGTGGCAACCTTGGCAGCCCGCTCCGCCAATAGTGGGGGGGGGCAAGAAAGAGCTGTTTTCCTTGGTTTTCTTGGGCCGTAAAATTACCAAAGTTCTGATTGATGTTGCCATTGGCTTGGGCCAAACCTTGGTCAAAACGGCTATCAAAAGATTGGATAGAGCGCACAAACTGAGAGAGGGCCTCTTGCATACGCGCCTCTGTAACAATGGTGTCGCCATAAACAAAGGTAAAGAGTTGTTGGTAGCGAGGGAGTGCACTAAGGCGGCGAATAAGAGAATCTAAATCAGGCTGTCCATTGCTGCCCGAAAAACCCATCTCTATATGATCCTGAATGGGTTGTGTGGTCTGCTCGGCTAAGCTCAGGGCACGTTCATCCCAAAAGAACTTTACCTCCTCGGCAAAGCGGGCATTGATCAGGCGCATGGAGTGGCGGCCCGTGAGCCCGCCATCTAAGCCTAAAGATTGTTTGGCCGTATCGCTAAAGGCGAATGCCTGCTTGTGGCAGCTCCCACAAGAAATTGTGCTGTTGGCCGAGAGTGCCTTATCATAAAATAAAACACGGCCTAAAGTAGCCACCGCATCACTCATCTGTTGGCCTGCGGGCAAATTGTCCAGCTGAATATAAGCGGGAACGCTTTGGTTGGCGTAGTTATCTAGCTGGTCTAAGTCAATAGTGCTAGCGCCAAGCACCAAGGCCATTAAGGCCGCTGCAAAAACAAAGGATAATCGCATAAGTTGTGGAGTAAAGGGTTGGGGAATAAAATGAGTATAATGGATAGCTTGTCCACTCATTCAAATTAGTTTTTCTTTAACAACTCAAGCTATGAAAATAGTATTTCTTTAGCTTAAGAAAAATCAAACGACTTATAGTTGAAATCGTCTTATAAAATACGGCTATGGTCGATAGTTTTGATTTTTTAACGAAGTTGAAAGAGAAATTAAGAATAAAAAGTGGGTAATTGGCAGAAATACTATAAGAATAGCCATATGATTAACTTAAATTGATAATACTATGGAGCTCAAAGCAATTGACCGGATTTCTGCGACAGAAGAAGCCTTTCGACCCTATTATGAGCAGCAGATTCCCTGTGTATTTACAGATTTTACGGCCCAATGGAAAATGAGAGATTGGGACTATGATTTTTTAGAGAAAGTAGCGGGAGATGATCTCGTGAAAGTGTATAGTAATGCCTATAAGAATGGCCAAGCCTTGGATGTGCAAACTAAAGAGGACTTGGAGATTCCATTTAGGGATTTCTTGGTTTACCTAAGAGAGAATAAGCCGAGTGAATATCGACTTTTTTTGTTTGACATTTTTAAGGAGCATCCAGAGCTGATTGAGCATATTGAGCAGCCTTCAATTGGGGTACACTTCTTAAACTATCGCTTTTGTTTTTTTGGTGGTCCAGAAAGTGCCACTCGTATGCATTACGATATTGATTATTCGAATGTCTTTTTGTCACAGTTTTTAGGGCGGAAAGATATTTTACTTTTTGATCGTTCTCAGGGGGAGAACCTCTATCAGATACCTTTGACTACACATTCTTTAATTGATTTTTCTCGTTTGGAGGAGTATGAGGAGGAGGATTACCCCAATCTTCAGCAATTGAAGGGCTATAAACTGAGTCTTTATCCTGGAGAGACCTTATTTATGCCTTCTGGTTATTGGCATTATA
Organism: Saprospira grandis; assembly: GCF_027594745.1. Classification (NCBI taxonomy): domain Bacteria; kingdom Pseudomonadati; phylum Bacteroidota; class Saprospiria; order Saprospirales; family Saprospiraceae; genus Saprospira; species Saprospira grandis. Next base: position 3,241,001 of record NZ_CP110854.1, read on the forward strand.
TTGCTTATCCGGAGAGTAGTTTTTCGGTTGCTCTGCGGTCTATGTCGAGTAAATGGATGGATGTTTTGCATGGGGCCAACAATGTATTTGTGAGTCGGAACATTCAGCGGGCGATATCTTTTAGCCCAAGGATGAAGCGGATGATGGATGATTATAAAAAGCAGCTCATCAGAAAGCGATACGAGAACATTCCGATAGAGTTTTAGGCTTTGCGTTTAGACGGGAAAAGGCCTTCGTCCCTTGGACGAAGGCCTTTTTTTGGGCCAATTTGGCCCTTTGTTGAGCTTGGGCGCGCAGCGCCAGCCGGCTGAGGGATGGAAAGTGGTGCGGCGCAGCCGCAGACCCAAGTTTTTTGAGCGTAGCGAAAAAACTGCAGGGCCGAGCAGACCTGCGAGCCACGACACAGCCCGACCCGCCCGCAGGGCGGGGCAGCCCCAAATTCTAGATATTGAGTGGATTGTGATAGAACATCCAGACAAAGGCCAGAATAACCGTGGGCAACATAATACCTCGGGTAAATTCATCGAATCGGCGGCGGTTGGCTATGGCCACGGGAATCAGGTTACCGCAGATAGCAATCAGGTGGAGCGTGCTGTCCTTAAAGCCCGGCCAAGCCGTGGCATAGGTATCTAGCGCTCCTGATTGTAGTAGGACTTTATTGATGGCAAAGACGAGGGCAAAGCTAATCAGGGGCGTAATGAGTCCCCAAGCCAAGCCATATACCAATTGATCTTTAAACAGTTGCATAGCTTATACTTCTTCCAGAAATTTGAGATGATTTAGAGCGGGATAGGCCGTGAGGTCGTGCATAGAAGGCACCACCGAAACATAGCCATTTTCTAGGGCGCAGACGTCGGCATTTTCGTCTTCTTTGGCGAGGGTAAACTTGCCCGTGAGCCAGTAGTACGTGCGGCCCATGGGGTCGGTATTTTCCAAAAAGTCTTCGGCCCAATGCCCCTCTGCCTGATGGCAAACCTTAATGCCTTTGATGGCATCGGCGGGTAGTTTGGGGATATTGACATTGAGGAGAAGCGTTTCTTTTAGGCCTTGTTCTAGGACCTGCTTAATAATCTTGCGGGCATAGATTTTAGCGGCCGAAAAATCGGCCTCAATGCTATAGTCGAGCAAAGAAAAACCGATAGAGGGAATCCCTTCTACGGAAGCCTCCATAGCGGCCGACATCGTGCCGGAGTAAATGATATTGATCGAGGCATTGGAGCCATGGTTGATGCCCGAAATGCAGAGGTCAATATCTTCATTTTTAAGCAAAACATGCTTGGCCAATTTGACACAATCTACTGGGGTGCCCGAGCAGGCATAGGCGGGAATCTTAGGGCCAAAAATCCGCTGTTCTTTGAGGCGGAGGGGGTGTTCTAGGGTAATGGCATGCCCTTGTCCAGATTGCGGACTATCGGGGGCCACCACATAGACCTGCCCAAATTCTTGGGCCACTTCTACTAGGGCGCGGATACCCGGGGCGCTTAGGCCGTCGTCATTGGTAACTAATATGTTTAGCGACATAATTTAGGTAGCGTTTAAAAGAGTTTAGCCATTAGATATTCGTCAATGTACTCGCCATTGACTCTGGCCGAATGTTTTTTGGTGCCTTCTATTTCAAAGCCTCGTTTTTTGTAAAGGGCGACCCCTCTTTCGTTATGGGTCATGACGGTGAGCTCTAGGCGATGGATGCCGTTTTCTTGGGCCCAATCTTCTAGGGCGGCAAAGAGGGCGTTGCCTAGCCCTTGGCCCCAAAATTCTTTGAGGACCGAGATGCCAATATGCATAGCATGCTTAATGCGCTCGCCCCGACCATAGGGGAAGCTGCCCGCAATATGGCCAATAAAGCGGCCGCTTTCTTCTTCTACCGCCAAAAAGATGCGATGAATGCCCGTAGCAACCGCCATGCGCAGCTGAAAGCTGTTCATTTGCCGCTCGCCAGGCTCTTGCAACATAAAGTTACTTTCGGCATCGGTGGTTTGCAATAGCTCAATAAAGGCCTTGGCATCTTGGGGTTTCATGGCACGGATAATATAGCCCATAGTTATTCAGATTTCTTTTTCTGTTCTTCGGGGTACTCAATGCGCACATGCTGGATACTGCGAAGCATTTTCTTGAATACCGCCTTAATTTGATCGAGTTCTTTAAAGGTAATGTTTGTGTTTTGCAATTGGCCCAGCTCTAATTTGAACTTGACAATTTTATCTACCAATTGGTCAATATCTTGGCCCGTAGGATTTTTTAAGCTTTTGGATGCCGCCTCAATAGAGTCGGCCAACATCAATATGGCCTCTTCTTTATTTCTGGGGGCTGGTCCAGGATAAGTAAAGTCGGCCGGGTCTACATTTAAGTCAGGATTCTCCTTTTGGTACATCCGATAGAAATATTCTACTCTTGTGCTGCCGTGATGCGTGGCAATAAAATCAACCAAAGCCCGAGGTAAACGGTATTTTTTGGCCAACTTAACGCCCTCGGTCACATGCCCAATAATCATAGCCGCACTTTCTTTATAAGTCAATTCCTCATGCGGATTATATTGGTTTTGGTTCTCTATAAAGTAAGGCGGATTGAGCATTTTACCAATGTCATGATAAAGGGCCCCAACCTTGACGAGTAGGGCGTTTCCCCCTACTTCCGAGCAAGCGGCTTCGGCCAAGTTGGCCACCTGCAAGGAGTGTTGCATGGTGCCCGGCGCTTTGAGCGATAGCTCTTTGAGCAAGGGCTTATTGAGGTCCGAAAGTTCTACCAAAGTGATTTCAGAGATAAGCCCAAAGATGCGTTCTAGCAAGGGAATCAAAGGGTAGGTGAGTAGGGTCAAAAAGACGTTAAAGCTAATCCAACCCAAGTTGCCCCATTCTACACCCTCTTCAATCAAGCGACCATCTTCGGCCAAAACAGGCGAAAAGGCCCCTTTGTGAATGAGCTCTAGCCCTAAATAACAAGCGGCATAGGCTATTCCGATATAAAGGACCGCAAAAAAGAAGTCGGTCAAATAACGGGTTTTTCGCTTGGTCAATACGGCCACCATGCCCACAATAATCTGGACCAAAATAAATTGATAGTCCAACGAAAGCAGCATACTCGCAATCAGAATGATCACAATATGCGTAAAGAGCGCCATCTGAGCCGAAAAGAAGTTCTTGATGACAATAGGCACAATGCAAAAGGGAATCAGATAAGAGCTCAGCTCTGGCAGTTGGTCTACCGCAAAAGATAGATAGGAGTAGCCCGCAATAAAGACCAAAATAAGGCTTAGGTGCTGGTTGTTGTTAAAGAGCTCTGGCGAATAGGTCCGCATGAAAATACTAAAAATAGCAATCAGGGCCAAGGTCAAGAGTAGGTAGCCCAAATAAATCAAAAAGCCGTTTTTGTGCTGGTTGATCTCTTGGTCATATTTTTCTTTGTAGGAAATTAGCTTGGCATAAGCCGTAGAATCTACCAATTCATTTCGTCGAATGATTAGCTCGCCCGCCTTGACCATCCCTCTGGTCAGCGAGACATTATCAATGGCTAAGGCTTTGTTTTTGGCGGTCAAGGAGGCATCGTAGTTGATGTCGGCCTGGGCCATCAAACTGTCTAATAGGGCCAAAAGGAGCTCGGTTTGCTCCGAGCTTTGGGGCAGTTGGCCCAAGCTATCGACCACAATCTGGGCGGCCTCCCGCTGCGAAAGGAAGTCGAGGGCCTGATGCTCCCCCAATTCTACTTGCTGTTCAATGAGGCGAAATTGCAGCTCTTTGCCCTCTGCCTGATGCTGGCTGGCCAACTCAATGATGTGCTGCTCATAGGTTTTGGCCAGCAGGCCTTGCCCCAAATCTTGGGCTTGGCTACTATCTATTAGGGCCCGAATACTATCATTCAATTGCTGGTAGCGCTGGGCAAAAGCCGTTTCAAAGCTCGCAATTTGCTCTTGGCCCAAGGCCGCATTCAAGCGATAATAAGGCATGAAGTCTTTGGCCAAATATTCCTTTTCTTGGGCCAATAGGGTTTCCGATTTCTTAATCGGAAAGGCAAAAGGTGCTCTGAGGTCCTCATAACGCCAACTTTCTCCCGGCTCAAAGTTATAATCCAAACGGATGTTGTTGGGAAAAAAGAGGCTAATAAATAAAACTAAAGCCCCTAACAAAACATAGCGCACAATATGCGGAATGGTTTGTAGGTATTGCTGTATCGCATTTTTCTTTTTCATAATTGTTTTTTGCAGTCTGGCCAAAATACAAAGATTCAATGGCTTTGCTGTGGGCTCTTCTGTTTTTTTTGGGGCCCGCGGCCAGCAAGCTGGCCGCCGCTATGCTCCGCCGCTCGCAAGTCTGCTCGGCCCTGCGCGGGCTGCGCCCGCTGGGTCTGGCCTTCGGCCACGGCTGCGCAGCGCTGGGCCCGCCCGATGCGCAAATAAAAAGGCCAGCGCTCTGCAGAGCGCTGGCCAAGTTGGTCCATTCGTCAATTTAATTAGGGCGGCTCGGCCAAGAGGCGGCTGTTCAGCCGCCTATCGGCTGAGGGGCTGTAGCAGGGCCGCCGAAGGCGGCAGACCCAAGGCTTTTGAAGCAAAGCGAAAAAGCCTGCAGGGCCGAGCAGACCTGCGAGCTGCGCAATGGCCCGACCCGAGCGAAGCGAGCGGGCAGCCCCAAATCATTATCGAATAATTAGTTTTTGTACTTCTTGTTGGCCCGTTTTGCTGCGATACTGCAACAAATACTGCCCAGCGGGCAAGTCCGTCAACTGAAAGCTGCTATACTGCTGCCCTTGGACCAACTGCTGCTGCTCAATGAGGCGGCCCATGAGGTCAAACAAAAAGAGCTGTCCCCCCGCTGCTAATGGCGCTTCCCATTTTACGACAAATTCGCCTTGGTTAGGGTTGGGAAAGAGGCTAAAGCTGCTGCTTTGGGCCAATACATTATGGCTAGTTGTGGTATCTACATAAGAAGGGCGGTAAAAAGAAAGCCCCCCGCGGATGTTGCCCAGCACAAAGTCGCGCTCGCCATCTCCATCCAGATCGGCCACGGCAATGCTGCTGTTTCTTCCCTGCCAAAAGCCCATAAAGTCTAGACTGAGGGTGTCATAAAGGCCCGTTACATTACCATCAATATTGTTAAACTGTAGGATTTTGCCGTCATCATAGCCCAAAAAGAGCTCAAAGTCGGTCCCTAGATCTACAAAATGTGGCGCGGCCAAGCTGCCCCCATAGGCCGTGAGGTCAAAACCAAAGGCATTGCTGCTTGGGCTGCTTGGAAAGTCGGGGGTATTGGCGTCTCCATCATTTTCATAATAGTACATTCGGCCAATATCATTACCGACCACAAGGTCGAGGTCGCCATCTCGGTCCAAATCCATAAGTTGCGGATAAGCGACGCTACCCGCATCAATGCCCGCAAAACTATCTGTGCGGTTGCCCCAAATCATAGCCTGGTTGGCCCCTGCGGTATTCTCAATAAGGTCTAAGGTGCCATCTACCAAACCGACCAAAAGGTCTTGGTCGCCATCGCCGTCAATATCGCCAAAGGTAGGGACAAAAGACTGTTCGCCCAAGCTAGCTAAGCCTGCAAAGTCTTCATCCATCAACTGAAAGACAGGAGCTGTTGCGGTACCTACATTTTCATAATAATGTAGGCTAGTACTAAAGACATTAAAGGTGTCGGTATAGGCAAAATGCCCGACCACTAGGTCCAAAAGGCCATCGGCATTGACATCCACAATTGTGGGGAAGCTTCCCATGCCCAAATCAATCATCTGCCCCACCATAAAGTCCTTTTGCTGAAACTCCAATTGCATAGTTGAGTCGGGGCTGTTGTTGAGGTAGAGCCAAGAAACAGAGTCGGTAACGGCCTCTCCTGTAGCTAGCTCGGTGGGGCTGGCAATCATGTCTTTATCGCCATCATTGTCTACATCTACAAAGTAGCCTGCGGGATAGCTAAATACATTTACAGGAACATCATAGCTAGGGTAAGTGATGTCTTGAGAAACAAAGAGGAAGGTGTCATTAACAATCTCGGCAGTAAGCATATTGAGCGTGTTTACACTCACATCGCCCATGAGCAGGTCCATTTTGCGGTCGGCATTCCAGTCTACTAAGGTCACCGTAGACCCAATATGCCGAGGGTTGGCCATCCGTCCCCAATAGGGATTGCCCGCACAGCTATCGACATCATTACTCAAGATGCCCACATTATCAAAGCCACTTTCCGAGAACATGCCATGGCATTCGTGCTCCAGAATAAAGTTGAGCGAGTCACAACCATGTCCATCATCCATAGAGGTGTTGCGGTAGTAATAGACATTCCGCTGAAAGGTAAAGTCTAGGGTAAAGGCGGCAATATCTAGGTCGCCATCAAAGTCAATATCTTCAATGGCGGGAACATCGGGATTAAAAATAAAGATATCGCTGACCCCAAACTGAGGGTGGGTATATTCCAATAAGGGATTGTAAAGGTCAAACTCTAGCTCATTATCGGCATTGTAGCGTCCTTTATAGACGCCAATTCCGCCAGAGGTAAAGGGGGGTTGATTAAAGAAGAAGAGGTCGGCAATGCCGTCACAGTTAAAGTCACGGGCCAGCATGAAGTTGCGGGTCCCCTGCGGAAAGTTCTTCTGGTATTTGGGGGCGTATTTATAGTTGATTTCATTGGGCCCACCTTCATTGAGAAAGGTCAAGGCAATTTGCCCAGAACGATCATAGACCAATAGGTCCATTTTACCGTCATTGTTGAGGTCTAATTCTGAGTACTGTGGAGTATTTAAGCCACCCAATGCGCCATATAGAAGGGTATCCCCATTGCTATTGATCACTGGGGGAACCCAAGGCTCTACGGTTTGGCCAAAGCTAAGGCCAGCGAAGAGCAAAAGAGGGAGTAAAAGTAGTTTATGCATAATGCAAGAGATTTTAAATGAGTTTTTTAAGTCACTTTTAATATAAAACAAGTATTTGATAATAAGGGCTGCCTGTTTTACTTTTTATGGTTAAAATGTATTGTCCAGCTTCAAGAAAAGAAAGGTCGAGCTGTTGTTGGTTTTGTCCATTTAAGGGCTGCTGATAGACCAATTGGCCCAAGGGGCTGTAAAGGCAGAGTTGCTGCCCTTTAGCCAAGGATGGCCCCTCTAGCTGAATGATGCCTTGAGTCGGATTGGGCCAAATGTTTAGCGGGGCCAAGGGGGCAGGGGCTAGGCTGCTGCTCACTAGCTGATAGTAAGCCGAAACACCTCCTCTGCGGTTGCCAATGAAGTAGGTCGTTTGTCCCTGCCCAAAGGCCGTAGAGGCGGCTATGGCCGTTTGCCAACCCTCATCAATTTGGTCCAAAGGGTGGCTAATGCTGCGGTAGGCCCCCAAAATGTTCTGCTCAATGCTGTCGTAGCTCCAGATCTCCCCAGTTTGGCCGCCCACAAATAGCCGGTATTCTTGACCCAAATCTAAAAAGAAGGGGGCCGAGTTGCCTTCTGTAAAGCCCGGCTGACGGGTATCTATAAAGCCTAGGCTGTTTGTGCTCGGGCTAGCCGAGTACTGGGCCTGACTGCTATCGCCTGTATTTTCAAAGTAGTTGATATTGCCATTTTTCTCTCCACAAACTAGGTCTAGGTCGCCATCTCGGTCCAAGTCTACCCATTGTGGATGCGCATTTTGGCCCACATCAATGCCCTGATAGGGCAGGGGCGTGGCTAGTTGTGGCGCTTGAGCCGAGCCCGTATTCTGCAAGAAGTATAATTGCCCATCATCCAAACCGACCAAAAGGTCCAAATCGCCATCGGCATCTATATCGGCTGCCGTAGGGACCAAACGATGCAGGTTGTATTGCCGCAATTGGCCCAAATCATCGTTCTGCTGCCTAAAGCTGGGCTGAAGGTCACTGCCTTGGTTTTCAAAGTACCAAAGTCCAGCCGTATAGTTGTTGCCGGCCTGATAGCTACCATAATGTCCCAAAATGAGGTCTTGGTCGCCATCGCCATCCCAATCGGCTAAAAGCGGAAAAGCATTGGTGCCTAGGTCCAACATCTCTTCAATTAAAAAATGATTGCTTTGTAGCTGCAACTGCGGTTGGCTGTTGCTGCCCGTATTTTTATAGAGTAATAAACTGCGGTCCTCCGAGGCAAAGTCTCGGTTACTGCTGGCCAAAAAGTCTTTGATGCCGTCCCCATCTACATCCTCATAGAAGGCGGCGGGAAAAAGCTCTACGGCTGCCGCTTGGCCCGTCGGAAAGTTTACATTTTGTTGGTCAAACCAAGCGGTATCGTTTTGCCCGCCATTGCGCAAGGCAATGAGATTGGGAAAAGAGAGGTCGCCCAGAATGAGGTCTTTGTCTTGGTCGCCATCTAGGTCCAAACTAAGCAGACTAGAGCCCGCATGACGGCCCGACTGCGGCCTCAGGGCGGTCCAACCGGCCCAATTGGCACAGCTATCTATTCTTGGACTAAGGTCCAGTTCGGCCTGCAAACCACTTTCATAGGCCCGCCCCCAGCAGTCATCGGCTAAGGTGAAATGCAGACTATCGCAGGCATGCCCTTCTTCTATAGATTGGTTTTTAAAGTATTCAATATAGCCTCCAGAGGGGTTAAAGGTCAGGATGTCAAGGTCGCCATCTCCATCTATATCATCAATGGCGGGAATATCTATGGTACTCAGGAAGATAGTTTCTCTTTGGCCCTGGACATCTCTGTAGAATAGTTTTTCTCCAGCAGTGCTCCAACTGAGCTGCCCCGCCAAATTGAGCTCTCCCTTATAGGCAATGATCCCCGTCTGCCCCAGGCCAATATCCTGAAAGTAGCTAAAGAGGTCCGGAATCCCATCGCAGTTGTAGTCTCTCACGAGCATAAAGTGTTGTAGTTCGGCAAGTGGAAAGGCGGAGCGCAGCGCTGGCCGAGGCAAATAGCTGCCATCGCTTTGCAAGCTATAAATATCAATAGTTTGGCCCACTCGGTCAAATAAGATGAGCTCTGGGGCTTGGTCGCCGTCTAGGTCGGCAGTAGAGAGTTGTGGCGAGTTGAGTCCGCCCTGCCAAGCTAGCTCAAGGGGCTGCCCATTGCTCCCGATTAAGGGAAATTGGGCCTCAGGAAGCTGGGCCATCAGCTGTCCGCTCAACCATAAACAGACTAATAATAAGCTATTTTTCATCTTCTTTATGTGATTGTTTTTACTTTTCTTCTTTTGGGGCTGCCCACTCGCTTCGCTCGGGTCGGGCCATTGCGCAGCTCGCAGGTCTGCTCGGCCCTTCGGCGGCTTTGCCGCCTCGGTCTGCCGCCTGCGGCGGCCCTGCTACAGCCCCTCAGCCGCGGGCCTTCGGCCCTTTTTAAAGGTATTGCTTTGCCATCTTATGGGAATGAGCGGAAGCCCCCTCATCAATTGAATTTACAGCTAGCAGGCGGCGAAGCCGCCGCAGGCCCAGCGCTGCGGAGGGGTGGCCCGAAGGGCCAGACCAAAGCCGCCGCAGGCGGCTGCAGGGCCGAACAGAGAGTGAGCCCCGTAGCATAGCGGCGGCCGACCTAGCCGAAGGCTAGCCGGCCGCGGGCCCCAAATCCTAATCTTCTGGACAAGCGCTCCAGATAGCGGGAAAATCTGCTTTTGGAAAACTTTGGGCCAGATAGTCCCAAGCTTGAGCATCTTGCGCCTTAATCTCCTGCCACCAACTGGGGCTAAACACCTGGCCAAGCTCCTCCCCGTTCTTTTCGGCTTCTTTGAGGGCCTTTTGGACCAAAGCGCTCCAGTAGGCTTGTTTTTCCTCGGCCGTTTTGGCGGGGTAGGTTTCGGACCAAAATAAATCAGTACTCTTCTTTAGCTTTTCGAGCCAATTGTTTTTTTTCTTTTCTTTCATGGTAGTTATAAGTTATCTTTGCGCAAGATAAAGAAATTCCTGGCGGCCCTGCTGCCTAGGAGCAAAATACCGATCTATGCGCTTACTCTCTGTTCTCTTTTTTCTCCTGTTGTCTGCCCCTAGTTTGTTGGCCTGCGATGTTTGCGGCAGTGGGGCTGGAGATAATGTGTTTGGCCTACTGCCCAATTATCGTAGTCGGTTTATGGGCCTTCGATATCGTTTTCAGAAGTATTATACAGAGCATCCGCCCTATTTGTTGGAGGAAGGCGAGGCCCTAGAAGCCTGGGATTATCTGCAAAGGGCCGAGATTTGGGGCCGCTATGGCTTGCTTAAAAATCGGTTGCAATTGTTTGCTAGTCTGCCCTATCAGCATTATAGCAATTATGAGGGCGGCCAATGGAGCTATAATCAGGGCCTAGGCGATGCCAGTCTGCAAGCCAATATTACCCTTTATAATAATACGGATAGTGCAGAATATAAGCTGCGCCACTTTTTGCAATTGGGCCTCGGCCTGAAGTTGCCCACGGGCCAATATCAACGCCAATCTGCCAATGGCGAGCTGCTGCCCGCCAATCTGCAAATGGGAACCGGCTCTTGGGATTTTCCCTTTATGCTGCTCTATAATTGGCAGTACCGAAGCTGGGGCGGTGGCCTAGAAATGAGCTATACCCTGAATACGGCAGCGCCAAAGACCAATTATGAGTTTGGGGACCGCTGGAATACCAACTTATACGGCTTCTACCGCCAAAAGATTAAGGGCAATTCTATCTCTTATCAGGCTGGCCTGCGCTATGAATATCGCAACCCCGATTATCGGGGTAATATTCCCGAAGAGTTCACTTATGGCTGGGCCCTTTGGGGCCGTCTTGGGGCCGACCTCTTTCTGCAAAACTATGCCTTTGGGGTAGAGGCCCAACTGCCCATTCAGCAAGCCCTAGGAGAAGGCTATGTATATGGCCGCTGGCAGGCTAGCCTCCGAGCGATTTATCTTTTCTAAACAAATAATATTATGCGTTATCTTATTATGCTCAGTCTGCTTTTGAGCTTGGCCCTATTGGCTTGCGAAAAGCCGCCTATAGCGCCCAGCCAAGAAGAAGTAGATCGCTTTCTGTTGAGCCCTCAGCCTGGGGATACCTTCCGTAGGGGAGAAACGATTCAGATACAGGCCAATTTTTCGGCAGAAGATTGGGAAATGCACGGCTATGAGCTCTATGTCTTAGATACAAGCACTTATGATTTGCTCTTCTCGGCAGGCCTGCATACCCATGATGGTTTATTGGCTATTGATACTAGCTGGGTTTATACCGATAGCCTCCCTCGAGCAGCAGAACTGGAAATCCGCTGCCATATAGATCATAAAGGAAATTATGTGCAGGAGTTTGTTCCTATTACTTTGGTCCCTTAGTCTATTTAAAGCAATAAAGCCCCAAACTAACCGTAGTCTGGGGCTTTGTTTTTCTTCCCTCTGTAGATGATTTTAGCCAATTATTTGGAGGGGGGACTGGACCCCTACAGAGGGGGTGCCGAACCCCTCGAAAGGGGGGCTTAACCCCCTCAGGGGGATTCTTTTACCCCCAGCCTAGGACCTATGGAGGTGGTCGCTAGGACCTTCTGAAATGGTCGCTAGGATTTGTCTAGATCCTCTTGAGGACCTCACTTAATGGTCAGTAGGACCTAGTTAAGTCCTCTCGAGGACCTCCTTTAATGCTCCTTAGGACCTAGGCAGATCCTCTGGAGGATGTCTCTTAATGGTCGCTAGGACTTAGACAGGTCCTGGCGAGGACCTTCCTTAATTCTCCTTAGGGCTTAAGCCCCCCCAAAGCCTTATTTCCTTTCAGGACTTCAGGAGAAAGCCCTATCTTTGGGCTAAAACAGCATGCGGCAGCTACTACTATTTATACTTTTATCTTGGGCCTCTATCAGTTGGTCTCAGCAGGGGCATAGTTGGGAAATGGGCCTGCATTATGGGGGCTTAGTCAAACATCGGGAGTACATCAATATTCCAGTAGACCGTTTGCCGCCTACCTTAGGGGGCGAGATTAACTGGTTGTATCAGAGTCATGGCAAAAAGGATTGGTCCGCTTTGGCGGGCTATCCAGAGTTTGGGCTCATTTTATCCTTTCAAGACTTTGCGGATGCTCGTTTGGGGTGGGGCATTGGGCTGATGCCGCAGCTCAAGTTTCCTTTTTGGCGCTCTGGCGACTGGGAGATTTATGCTCGCTTGGGCCTAGGCATTGCTTATGTATCGAATTATGGCAATAGTTTTAGGAATCCCGACAACAACATTATTGGTTCGCATTGGAACAACAACACGGCTTTGCGTTTGGGCTTTCAATGGCCCTTGAGTTCTCGTTTGCTTTTGCAGCCTTCTTTTAGCTTTACGCATTACTCCAATGGGGCTTCTCAGTTTCCCAATTTGGGCATCAATGCGGCTAGTTTTCATTTGGGTTTGCGTTATCGGCCCTATACCTTGCAGTCAGAGGACTATCGGCCTGCCCCAGCGGATTATCAACCGCCAAAAAGATGGGGCTTGGGGGCTGATTTTGGTCTAGGCATGACCGAGGTGCGCCGTACCGAGCGGGGGCCAAAGTTTGCCCTCTACAGTGCCACAGTTTACGGCAGTTATCGCTATGCAGCCACTAAAAGTCTGCGTTTTGGCCTTTTAGGGGAGTACCATAGCGGGGTAGAGGCCTTTTGGTTGAGCAACCTGACCCTAACGGCCCAAGAGGCTCGACAAAAGGCGCAGCGTTTGTTGTTTTGGGCTGGACATGAGTGGATTATGGGCAATATTGGCCTTGGATTGCAAGTTGGTTATTATATTACAGAACCGGTCGTCAGGCTCCCCTATACTCGGGCGAGCATCGCCTACTATCCTTTTTCGTCCCTAAAGCATAAGTATACGCCTTATTTGGCGGTACGCATCAAGGCGCATGGCATCACGGCCGACTTCTTTGACTTGGCCATAGGATTAGATTTTTAAATGAATTTGGGGCTGCCCCTGCGGCCTGCGGCCTTGGGTCGGGCCATTGCGCAGCTCGCAGCTCTGCTCGGCCCTGCAGCCCTGCGGGCTTTGGTCTGCCGCCTTCGGCGGCCCTGCTACAGCCCCTCAGCCGACGGCCCTTCGGGCCTTTTATGCCCAGCCCTAGGCGGCTAAGTTAAGGCCTAGTATTTTGAAAACAGAACAAAGAAAACAGATGAAAGCCCTAGTTCCCCTCCTCTTGTTTTGCCTTCCTTTTTTGGGGCAGGCCCAAAACTCTCCCCAACAGATCTATGAAGAACTACTAGAAAGCGAAGAAGAGTTATCGCCTATAGTAGATCGCTATCTAAGTCTGGCCAGCAGTGCCCCCAATTACGACAGCTATGCGGATAGTGTGTATCAGTTTTTAGAAGCCAAAGCTCCTGCTAAGCTCACTATATTTTACTTAGAGCAGATGATTGATCGAGCCCAAGCAGGAAAAGAAAAATACTACTGGCAAAACAGTTTAGCCTATTATGCTATAGAGCAGGAACAGTGGGATATGGCCAAATCGCTACTTTCTACGGCCTTGGCGGAATGTCCTAAAACAGACCCTTACTACGCTAAATTTTATTATACCTGGGCTTGCTACCTTTATTATAGTGGTGACTACAAACGGGCTAAAAAGGCCTTAGAACAAAGCTTACTTCAGCTAGAAAGTAAAGAGGATAAAAGTAAAATTTACAATTTGTTGGGGGCCATAGCTTATCAAAATGATGCTTTAAGCGATGCAGAGCACTACTTTTTAGAAGGCTTAGCGCTTTTGCAGGCCGATAGTTTACTCGATGAGGAAAGCGAAAGCACCTTCCTTAATAATTTGGCGCAACTATATAAAGATATGGGGGCCTTAAGTAAGGCCTTATCTTTTCATGCTCAAGTAATGGCTATTGATGAGGCTTTTTATGGCAAAGAACATTATTACTATGCTATGGACCTTGATTTTTTGGCTGGGGTACAGGCCTTAGATGGACAGTTAAAGTTGGCCAAGGAAAATGAAGAAAAGGCCCTCGCCATTATTTCTGCTAGTTTGGGTAAGCAGCATAGTTTGTACTTTGAGCTAAAGGCTAATTATGGGGCGATTCTGAGCAGCTTAGGTGAAATAGAGGCTGCTGTTGCCAATTATGAGGAGTTGCTTCGGGAAGAAAAAAAAGTAGTTGGTCCCTCTCTAGAGTATGCCGTCAGTCTAAACAATACTGCTGTGGCCTACTTTAAAATGGGGAAGCGAAAAAAGGCCATGCAATATATGCAAGAAGCCCTAGCCCTGAGGAAAGGAAAAATGGCCAAGAATCAACTTGGTTTACTACAAAATCAATATTCTATAGCCCGATTACACTACTATAATGAGGATTATGAGCTGGCTAAAGAGGGATTTTGGGAGGTTATTCAGGCCAATGCAAAAAATGAAAATTGGCTAGCGCCAGAAGAGTTACTAGAGGCCGATTATTGGCATCCTGCATTTTTTGTTCAAAGTCTAGAGGCTTTGAGTCAGCTGTATAGAGATAATGGGCAGTTGGAAAATGGTTTAGACTCTGCGGCCCTTTACCTTGGTTTGGCCTTAGACTACAACCGCAAAATCCGTCAGGAGCTTCGGCATGAGGGGGATAAGCAGCGGACCTTAAGTTTGGGGCAGCGTTTGCTCAATCGGCAGTTTCAGTTGCAGTTATTGCGCAAGCAGCCAGCGGCTAGTTTGTTTCAGTTGGCGGAAGAGCAAAAGGCGGTTTTATTTCAGGAAGAGCAGCAGTTGGGGGCTTGGGGCCTACAATTGCCCGACAGCATTTTGGACCAAAGGGCGGCCCTAGAAGAGGAGTTTATGGCCCTTAAGCAGCAGCGGGCCCGCAGCTTGGAGTCTTCAGAAAAGCAGGCTTTGGATGCGCAGATTGCGCAGCAGGAGTTGGCTATTACGGCCTTTGAGAAGACCGTCAAGCAGCAGTTTTCCGACTACTTTGCCCAGCAATTAGAGACAGCGGCATTGGATGTAGGGGCCTTACAGCAGCAATTGGCCAAAGAGGAATTACTACTGGCCTATTTCTGGTCTGAAGAGGGGCTGTATGCCTTTGCGCTCAGTTCGGAAAAGCTACAGCTCTATGAGTTGGAGCAAGAAGGCTTGGCCGAGGACTGCTTGGCCCTACAAAAAGAAATGCAGGCCTTTACTTCGCTATTAAATGATGCAGAGGGGAGTCGAGAGCGCTACCTAAAGCTAGCCCTTTCGGTGAGTGAGCAACTACTTTGGCCCATATTGGCCGAGCAAAAGGGGCAGCGTTTAACCCTAGTTTTAGATGGGCCGATGAGTTATTTGCCCTTTGAGGCCTTATTGAGTCGGGAGGTAGCGCTTTCTACGCCTTATGCTGAGATACCCTACCTAATCAAAGATTGGGAAGTTAGTTATCAATCTTCGGCTAAACTGTATTTGGAGCAGAGTCGGCGCCCTTTATATCCCTATAATAAAGTATTGGCCTTTGCGGGCAGCTATGCTGCTGGGGGAGAAAAAGCTCAGGCCTTGCGAAGTCCTTTACTAGAAAACCGTCGTTCTGTATTGGGGCCTTTGCCAGCGGCCCAAAAAGAAGTGGCCTATCTAGAAGCCTTATTTGATGGGCGGTTTTTGTATGAGCAGGAGGCTAGTGAGCTCAACTTCAAGCGGCATCAGCAGGAGGGCTATGGCTTATTGCATTTGGCCCTACATGGCGTCTTAGAGAAGCGGCAGCCCTTTCTATCTTCATTAGTATTTACGGAAACGGCAGATAGTACAGAAGACAACTTTTTGGAGGCCTGGGAGTTGGGGCGTTTGCAGGTTAATAGTAATCTATTGGTCCTTTCTGCCTGTGAGACTGGGACGGGAGAATATCAGTCGGGAGAGGGTTTATTATCTTTGGCTCGGGCCTTTCAGTTTGCGGGCAGTTCTTCTATTGTGGCTAGTTTGTGGCAGGTGAATGACCAGAGCACGGCCTATATTATGCAGCGTTTTTACAGTCATTTGCAAGAGGGGGCGAACAAGCCCATGGCATTGCGTTTGGCCAAACTAGATTATTTGAATGGGATTGGGGAGCCTAGTTTGGCGCATCCGGCCTATTGGGCGGCCTTTATACAATTGGGCGACCCTCGTCCGATTCCCTTGGCCAAAAAGGGGCGTTGGGCAGATTACTGGCCCTATGCTTTGGGGGGGCTGCTGGCTCTATCTATCCCGATGGGCTTATTTCGTCGGCGGAAA
Organism: Saprospira grandis; assembly: GCF_027594745.1. Lineage (NCBI taxonomy): Bacteria > Pseudomonadati > Bacteroidota > Saprospiria > Saprospirales > Saprospiraceae > Saprospira > Saprospira grandis. The sequence goes on from NZ_CP110854.1 coordinate 3,257,010, forward strand.
GAAAAGGCGGCCTAGTCTATTGGTCCAGTTTGGCGAGCGCAGCGAGCCTGGTCTAGCAGGGCGCGAAGCGCCCGCAGGCCTAGCGATGTGGAGGGGTGGCCGTTAGGCCAGACCGAGCCAGCTTGCTGGCGAAGGGCCGAGCGAATAGCGAGCCCTGAAGCGTAGCGCCGACGAGCGTAGCGAGGCGGAGGCCCCAAATAGCACATAAAAGAATAAGAATGGCCCATCTTCTGCGGAGAGAGATGGGCCATTGCTTTGTTAATTAGAAGCGAGGAAAGTCATATTGAGGATATATCCTTTTTCTGCTTTTTGTTCCCAGGGGATGCCGATACAATTGGCGATATTTCCGTTGCATTGGGTATCTAAGATCAGTTGTTCTTTATAGATGAGGCCATAATTTTTGGCATATCGTTCTAGGCTATAGCGGCGTTCAATATTATTGATTTTATCGACTTGCAGGACCGTCAGTACGGAGTCGAAGCTTTGGCCATTATAGGTATAGCTGCCATCTAGTTCAATAATCTCGAAGGCGTCCCAATCCTTATAAATATCGATACTGCCGCCGGGGATACTAATCACGGTATCTCTGCGGATATAGGGAATGCCATCCCATTGGCGGTTCATTTTTAGGGGGAAGCTCAGGTTGATATAGCGTTGATTATTTTCTATGCGGTAGGCAAAGCTTCCTTCAATTTGGATGGCCCAGACCTCGGCCAGTTGCCAGGGGGAGCTATCTCTTTTATAATATCGGTTGAGGCGTTGGTAGCTTTGGTTGCGGTTATCGGTTTCTTGGCCGCCGACTTCCTCCTTAATGAGTAGAGAAACCGTGTCGATAGTCCGGTCAAAATCATTATAATAAATGCTATCTACCTGATAGATCACATAATGTCCGCTATCGGTGGGGAAATAGCTAAGCTCGAAATCGGGGAAGGATTCCGTTTCTTTTTGGCAATTGATTAGGAGGAGCGAGAGGGCGAGGAGCAGGAAAAAAGTAGGCCGCATAGTAGGATGATTTGGAAGAAGCAAAGAAAAAGGGGAGTTTTGAATCGGATCACTGTACAATGATAAATAAAAAAACTATTTTTGGGCAAAATTTGAAAGCGTTCTTTAGGGAAAGGGCTTTGAGATGGGGGAGAACTTCTAGGATTTCATTGAGTATGAGGTATTAGGGAGACATTTTTAATTTAAACGTAAACGCTAGAGCTTTTGGCACTATTAAAATCAATTTCGGGAACTCGGGGAACAATTGGGGGTGCAGTAGGAGAGAACCTCACCGCTCAAGATTTGGTAGAGAGTACGGCGGCTTATGCCTATTGGATTAAGCAAGAGACGGGCAAAGATGCGCCTGCGGTAGTATTGGGAAGAGATGCGAGAGTATCTGGAGAGTTGATCGAGCAGTTGGTTTCGGCGACTTTGCGGATGATGGGGGTAAATGTTTATACCCTTGGTTTGTCGACTACGCCTACGGTAGAGGTAGCGGTTATGCAAGAAGAGGCTGATGGCGGGATTATTTTGACGGCCAGTCACAATCCGAAGGAGTGGAATGCCTTAAAGTTTGTGAATCATCGGGGCGAGTTTATTTCGGCTAGAGATGGCAGTGAGATTTTGCGTTTAATTTCTTCTGGAGAAGTGGAGTATGCGCAGGTGGACCAGTTGGGGACTTGCCGCAAGAAAGTGGGCTATATTCAGAAGCACATTGATTTGATTATGCAGCTCAAGTTGGTTCGTTCAGAATTGACTAAGGAGAAAAAATATAAGGTAGTCATTGATTGCATCAACTCTACGGGCGCTATTTCTATGGTGCCTTTATTGGAGCAGTTGGGTTGCGAGGTGATTGCGATTAACGATGAGGTTACGGGGCGTTTTGCGCATAATCCAGAGCCTTTGCCAGAGAACCTTTCTGCCTTATCGGCCGAGGTGCTCAAGCAAAAAGCAGATTTGGGTATTGCGGTAGACCCTGATGTTGATCGTTTAGCTTTGATCTGTGAAGATGGAGAGCCCTTTGGCGAGGAGTACACCCTAGTGGCGGTAGCCGATTATATTTTGGGCCAAGAAGGGGGCGGGAACACCGTCTCGAACCTATCTTCTACTCAAGCTTTGGCCGAACTGACTAAAAAGCATGGGGGCAAGTATACGGCTTCTGCTGTTGGAGAGGTCAATGTGGTGCAGATGATGAAAGAAGTAGAGGCGATTATTGGAGGAGAGGGCAATGGCGGAATCATTTATCCGGCCTTGCACTATGGTCGAGACGCCATGGTAGGTATTGCGCTCTTTTTGTCATTTTTGGCGAGCACAGATAAGCGGGCTTCGGTTTTGCGTTCAGATTATCCCAATTATGTCATCATTAAGGATAAAATTCAGTTGACGCCACAAATTGACATAGACCAACTGCTAGCTGCTTTAGAGAAAAAGTATGTCAACTATCCTAAGAATACAATTGATGGGCTCAAGATCTTCATTGATGAGAACTGGATCCATCTTAGAAAGTCGAATACAGAGCCGATCATTCGCATTTATACGGAGAGTGCTTCTTCTGTAACGGCTCAAAACTTGGCAAATAAAATCAAGTCTGATGTTCGCGAGATCATCATGGCTTAATTGGAGGCTTTTTGCTATTTAGCAGATGGTTTTAACAGTTCTTTGAGAGAAAATAAAAGGTTGCACATTCTTTAGGGATGCGCAACCTTTCTTATTGTTGAGTTAGCCTTTGGGGCGAACTTATCATTTATACAGCAAACAACAACATCTTATGCAACGAATTTATTTTGACAATGCGGCAACGACGGCCCTTCGGGAGGAGGTCCTTACGGCTATGCTCCCTTTTTTGCGTCAGCAATATGGCAATCCATCATCTATTCATGCCGAGGGACGGGCGGCTAGGGCGGCTGTAGAGAAATCTCGCCGCAATATTGCTCGGGCCATTGGGGCCAAGCCTTCGGAGTTATTTTTTACTTCTGGTGGTTCGGAGGCCAACAATACGGCGATCAAGGGGGCGGTAGCGGCCTTGGGCGTCAAGACCATCATTTCTACCGAAATTGAGCATGCTTGCGTACGCAATTCTGTTGGACAGATGCAGGATGCTGGGGTCAAGAGCATTGATTTAGCGATCGATCAGTTTGGTCGGGCCGATTTGGGCCAATTGCGGACTCTTTTGGCCAAGGCCGAGGGCAAGGTGCTGGTCAGCCTTATGCACTCCAACAACGAGTTGGGCACCCTCAACGACATTGCCGCTATTGCTGCTCTTTGCCAAGAGTTTGGCGCCTATTTTCATACCGACACGGTGCAGACCCTGGGTTATTACCCCATAGATGTCAAGCAAATGGCACCCATCCATTTTATGTCGGGTTCTGCGCATAAGTTGCATGGGCCCAAAGGCGTAGGCTTTTTATACATTCGCCAGGGCATTCATATTCCGGCCCTGATTGTTGGCGGTGGCCAAGAGCGGCAGCTGCGTTCGGGCACCGAGAATGTGGCGGGCATTGTGGGCTTTGCCAAAGCTGTTGATTTGGCCTTAGCCGAAATGTCGGAGCATCGGGCGCATATTTCGGACCTAAAAAGCTACCTCATCGAGCAGCTGCAAACTCATTTTGGAGAGCGGCTGTCCTTCAATGGCGACTGGCAGGGAGAGAGTCACTATAAGGTGCTTTCGGTCAATTTTCAGAGCGAGCTCCCCACCGATATGCTACTCTTCAAGCTCGATTTGGCGGGCATTAGCGCCTCTGGTGGCTCGGCTTGTAGCTCGGGCGCACTCAAGGGCTCTCGGGTCTTGTCGGCGCTGGGGGTGCCCGATGAATTACGCAGTTTGCGCCTTTCTTTTTCCTATGAAAATACAAAAGAAGAAATAGACCGCTGTATTGCGGCTTTATTGAAGATTGTCTAGTGGTTTTTGGGGCCTCCGCCTCGCTTCGCTCGTCGGCGCTACGTTTCGGGGCTCGCAGCTCTGCTCGGCCCATCGCCAGCAAGCTGGCTCGGTCTGGCCTTCGGCCACCCCTCCACATCGCTAGGCCTGCGGGCGCTTTGCGCCCTGCAAGCTGCTCCTCCCTTTGGTCGTCGAAGAGAGGAGCATTTCTTTGGAGAGAAAATCAAAATAAATCCCCCAAAAGGGGGGTGTTTTTACTAAAAAAAATAAATAAAGACCTATTTTAAAGCGCAAAGACCAAAATATGAACATCAAACAACATACAGATAAAGAGCAACAACTTTTATTAGAGTTGCAAACCTGGAGCTTAAGCAGAGACTTAGAGCGCCTAAGTCATTATTTTGATGGGATGCCTGGCCCTTTATCGGTGGCGGTTATGCATGCTCGCCGCTTTGATTTTGCCTATGTCAATGAAAGTTTTAGGCAATTTTATGGAGTAGCCGAGGAAGAAGATTTAGTCAGCTTTGGCCGAGAGCGTTTTCTTAGTTTTGTAGAGCCGAGCAGCTTGGCGCATTATCTTCGGCTGCAGCGTTGGCGAGACTGGAAAAAGGAATTAAATCCTTATCAGTTATTGGTCAAACTGCGTTCGGTTTGGACCAAAGAGTATCAGCTGCGCTTGGCCTCTCATCAGCCCTCGCAGGATGGGAACTGGGTGTTTTCGCTCAGTGTCCCTGTCAATGAGGCGGGCATTTGGAGCCAGCGGCTAAAACGACAGCTCCGAATTAGCAGTTTGCAGCTGCGGTACTATGAGCATTATCGGCGCCTATCGCCTAGAGAGCTAGAGGTCCTAGCGCATTGGGGGCAGGGCAAAAGCATGCAGCAAACGGCAAGCCTACTCAGTTGCTCTAGCGAAACGGTTAAGCAACATCTTAGTAACTTGCGGGCCAAGCTGCCTTTTAGCAGTTTTCATGAGTATATGCGCTTTATACAAGCTTTTGAGATTTACCCTAAAATAGCAGGCTAATGCAAGAAAAAGAGCCCGTTAATTATTGCCTATTTGCTCCCCTTGTTTGTGGACAGCAATCGCTGCTTTGTCGCTTGCAAACTGGAGCCCAGGAAGGCCCCTGGGGAGGAGGCTGCCAGCCCATATTCAATCAAGAAGAGGGGGGACATCACTGGCAGTTGTGTCAGCGCAAAACCGAGGGAAACTGGCAGGTAGATTTGGCCCATTATCAGGCCGATACAGGGCAGTTGTCTATCCGAGCTATACAGTTTGGCCCCTTAGGAGCCTATCAGTTTTCTAAAGAAATGCTCGAGCAAGAGCTGGCCAAGCAGGTCGATACAGATAAATATGCTCAATTAAGTGCAAGAGAAAGAGAATTGTTATTATATTGGGTAGAAGGAAAGACGGCAAAAGAAATTGCTGAATTTTCGGCCCGTAAAGAAGCTACCATAAAAACTCAGCTCAAGCAATTGCGCAAAAAGCTGGGCCTGAAGAGCAGAGCAGAGCTTTGGCACTTTGCCGATCGTTTGGGTTTGTTGGATAGTTGATTGGGGGGCAATAATTTAAAGAAAAGATAACCGTACATTCGTTTAATAGATAATAGAAATTATGCAAGTTCACGTAACCACAAAAAATGACATTTTGGTCCTTAGCTTTGAGGGCAGCCTAGATACAGGAACCGCTAGCTTTGCCGAGGCCGAAATCAATAAGCATATCAATGCACATAGCAAAGTCATCTTCAATTTGGACCAAACCAAATTTGTGAGTAGTGCGGGACTACGTGTATTTTTGGCCACAGCCAAAAAAATGTTGGGCCTAGGTGGCTCTCTTAAAATTTGTAATGCCAATGAGGTCGTTACCGAAATTCTTGATATGTCGGGATTTAGCAGCATCATGGATGTGCAACCTGACCTAGATGCAGCTATGGCGGCATTCGCTTAAGGGAGAATAAGTAGGAGCCCCTAACTCCTTCCCCATGAGCCCCAAGAATAAATTCTACTAAAATGTCACTGACCTCCTCTAATCTTAAAAGCCGCTTCTTTATCCAAGATGATCAGTTAGCACTTTTGCAAACTGTTTCTAAACAGATGTTAGACCGCTTGCCAGTTATCATTGATGAGCTGTATGAGCATATGTATCAGTTTCCAAAGTTTAAGGATTACTTTCACTCTGAAGACTATATCGCTAAGGTCAAGCAGCTGCAAATAGAGCACTGGCGCTCTTTCTGGGAAGATGACCTAGATGATGCTTATTTGCATAAGCGAGTACGCATCGGAGAGGTACATGCCCGCATCGGCCTGCCTTTAGATATGTATTATGATGCCGTCATGATACTCAATAAACTCTTTGAAGACGAATTTAATGCTTTGAGGGTAGAGACCGTAGCTTTGTCTACTGCCTATCACCGACGGGTGTCTTTAGATGTCTATATTGTTGTAGATACCTACAACAGAATCATGAAGGAGCGCCTAGAGGAGCAAAATGAAGCTTTGCGAGAAATGTCTACCCCTGTAGCCCAAATCGCCGAGCATATTTTATTATTGCCTTTAGTGGGAATTATTGATTCTAAACGTGCTCAGGAGCTGATGAGCAGTATGCTCGATAAGGTGGGGCAAACGGCCGCTAAAGTTTTTATCTTAGATATTAGTGGAATTGCTGTAGTGGATACCGCTGTAGCCAACCACCTCATTAAAATGACTAAAGCTTCTCGCCTGATGGGCTGCGATTGTATTATCTCAGGCATCTCGCCTGCAGTGGCCCAAACTATTGTAGAGCTAGGGGTGCAAATTGATGAAATTATCACGGAGGGCACTATGCGGGCCGCTTTAAATGAAGCCTATAAACTGACTGGCTTAGAACTTCGACAAATTAAAAAATAGATGGAACAACTCCATAGAATACCTGTACAGCGCTCAGAGGACAAATTGATTGTTCCTATTCAGTATGAGCTAACAGCTCCTGCCTTGAACGCCTTAAAAGATCGCCTTTTTAATCAGATCCAAGGCCAAAACTACAAGGGGGTAGCTTTTGATCTCTCTGGTTTGGAGCTCATCGATGCAGAAGAACTAGAAAGTCTGCTGCAACTGATGCGAACGCTCAAAATTGTAGGTCTGGTCCCTGTGCTTTGTGGACTCTCTCCCGGTCTAACCGCCACTATTGTCGGTCTAGACATTTCTTTTGATGCCCTAGCCGTAGAGGCAGATCTTAAATTGGCCCTAGAATACTTATCTAAGTTATAATGGAACTTGTTTTTAGACAACATATTCGTACAGAGATGGACCTACATCTCACGATCCATAAAACAAGCAATTTGCTTAAGGATCTAGGCTTTCCTACTATTGCAGTAGCTAAGCTGAGTACTTCTGTGTCTGAATTGGGCTATAATATTTTAAAGTATGCTAAAGAAGGCTATTTTAATATAGAAAAGATCAACTATCCCCGCCTAGGCGTAAGGGTGGTGGCCATAGATCAAGGACCCGGAATTGAAGATATTGAGGCCGCACTACAAGATAGTTTTAGTACTTCCGGAACCCTAGGCCTTGGCCTTCCTGGCGTTCGCCGAATGATGGATGAATTTAACATCAAAAGCGAGTTTGGTAAGGGAACCGAGGTGAGCATCGTAATTTATAAATCATGAGTTGGGTCAGACGATATGAGGACGAATACTTCCAGTTACACTATTCTTGGCGAAATTGCCGAGGAGAGCAGTGCTGTGGAGATGCAGTACTGGTCCACAGAGAAGAAAGTTCTATCTTCTTGGCCCTGATTGATAGCCTTGGCCATGGCCCAAAAGCCGCAGAAATGTCAGATAAGCTTAAAGCCTATCTGAAAAAATATCACTATCTTCCGCTAGACGAATTGCTCCAAAAGGCTCACCGCCACTTTGAAGCAAGCCGAGGCGCAGCCCTAGCGGTTTGCCGCCTGCATGAAGATGGTCGCTTAGAGTATATCGGACTGGGCAATGTCGTGGTCCGAATTCTCGAACACCAACAAGAACAATTGCTGGTGTCTAAGGATGGCGTGCTGGGCCAAAGAGCCCGGCAGTTCCAAATCACTGAGCATCAATTGTTGCCAGGATATGCCCTGATGATGTATTCGGATGGTATTAAAGGACGCCCCCTTTACCGTAAGAGTTGGCCCCTCAGAGGAACGCCCGAACTCTTATCAGATATTATCGAAAACTATGGACGTAGCTATGATGATCTCTCTATAGTCTACCTTAACCTCCTGAAATAACCTGCTTATGTTCTTGCACACTAGCCATATTCGAATACAAGCCATAGAAGATATTTACCACTTCAGACATAAAGTCTTTAGTGTGGCAGAGTTGCTGACTGTAGACGCCATTACAGTCACTACCCTAAGTAATTCTATCTCTTCCTATTTGCGCAAATTGCCCTACCCCCAAGAGGTAGAGGTGCAGCTCAAAGGCGATGGAGAAAAAATTACACTCAGCGTTCAGGTGCAAAGATCGGCTAAGGAAGAACGCCTCTTGGCTGCTTTCTTTGACGAAATCCAACCCACCAATAATAGTAGCGAGCTCTTGCTAATCAAGCATTTTCGCCTCAGAGAAGATTTTGAAGGGAAGTTCCGCGCCGCCTCTAATATCCTAGACCTAAAAACAAAGGAGGAGCTGGCCCAAGAATTACTCGAGTCTTCAGAAAATCTCCGTAAGGCTACTTTGGCCAAAGCACGGATGGAAAACGAGCTGAATGTAGCCCGCGATATCCAACTTAGTATGCTGCCGCTTAGCTTTCCCGCTTTTCCCAATAAAGATGAAATTGAGGTCTTCGCCCAACTCATCCCCGCCCGAGAAGTAGGAGGCGATTTCTACGATTTTTATTTCCTCGATGATCGCCACCTCGCTATTGTGGTCGGAGACGTTTCTGGTAAAGGCGTTCCTGCCGCCCTCATGATGGCGGTCTGTAAAACACTGCTCAAATCAAGAGCAAGTACAGAGCAATCTACGGCTAGTATTCTCACTTATGTGAATACCGAAATGGCTAAGGATAACCCCAAGTCGATGTTCGTGACGCTCTTTATGGGCATTCTCGATGTGCAAACTGGGCAGTTTACTTATTCTAATGCGGGACACAACCCCACTTATATCCGCCGAGCCGATGGCGAACTCGAACGCCTGAGCAAATTACATGGCCCCGTTTTGGCCGCTATGGAGGGCCTCGTCTATCGAGAGTCTACTATAGAACTCAAAACCGATGATCTGGTTTTTGCCTATACCGACGGAATTACAGAGGCCCATAATGAGGCAAATGAGCTGTTTTCGGACGAGCGCCTACAACAATTGCTCAAACAATATCCCGATGAACAGGCCCAGCCTACCGTAGAACGCATTGTTCAAGCTACCCAAATTTTCAAGGGGGAACGAGAGCAGTTTGATGATATTACGGCTATCGCCCTGAGCTTCTTAGGCAAAGGCCAAGCCGTGGCCACCTACGATAAGGAGTTCTGTATCAAGAACGAAATTTCTGAGGTCCAACGAGCCATGATTATCTTTGAGGAGTTTGCTCATGAGCATCGCATTCCTATGCCGGTTATGCTCAAGGTCAATATTGTCCTCGATGAACTATTATCTAATATTATTAAGTATGGCTTTGAGGATGAGGATCGCCTCCAACTCATCGACATTAAAATAGAGTTGCAAGCCGGCAAGCTATTACTCGAAATTTCGGATCGTGGCCTGCCCTTTAACCCCTTCCAAAAAACGCCGCCTGACTTGAGCAAGTCGATTGAAGAGCGCGAAATTGGTGGCTTGGGGATCCATTTGGTCCGCAAACTGATGGATGAGCACTCTTATAAACGCAAAATTGATCAGAATGTCGTACTCATGATTAAGTACAATATTTTTGAGTAATTTTTGGGGCCTCCGCAGCTTCGCTGCGGCGGTTACTCCCTTTGGTTGTCGAACTGCGCCCTGAAGGGCTTGTTGTCCTTGCGGGGCTCGCAGGTCTGCTCGGCCCTGCGGCGGCTTTGCCGCCTAGGTCTGCCGCTTCGCGGCACCCCTACAGGCAGCTAGGCCTGCGGGCGCTAAAGCGCCCTGTAGACTGCTCCTCCCTTCGGTCGTCGAAGTAGGGCAGTCTTTCCCTATTTTAGCCCCTAGCGTTTTCTATAGCTTCCTCCCCCCCAATATTCTGGCCTTTGGGCCAGAGGCAGAGCGGCGGCTATCGGCTGAGGGATGGAAAGTGGTGCGGCGCAGCCGCAGACCCAAGTTTTTGAGCGCAGCGAAAAAACTGCAGGGCCGAGCAGACTTGCGAGCCACGACAGAGCCCGACCCAAGGCCGTAGGCCGCAGGGGCAGCCCCAAAAAAACAAAAAACAAAGAAGAACAAGCAGTCTGCAAAACGCAAGCTGATGCAAAGACCCCATTATTCGCAGTACGGAAAGCAGATATGATAGGACAAAAATTTAGGCAAGAATGGCGTAGCAACTGGCTGCAGGCCAAACCTTCCTGGCAAGAGGATGGAGTGGCTGCATTTAGTATGGCTATGGTCACCATACCGCTTTGCCTAGGGATTGCCCTAGCTTCGGGAGTTCCGCCCATGGCCGGTTTATTTTCGGCTATTATGGGTGGGTTGATTGCCACTCTTTTTCGGAGTAGCCAATTGACCATGAATGGCCCCGCAGCTAGTTTAATTGTAGTCACCCTGAGTTGTATAGAGCTCTTGGGAGATGGCAATGCCTTGGCGGGATTTCGGTATTTTTTAGCGGCCACAGTAGTAGCTGGAGTGTTTTTGATGCTCTTCGGCCTTCTTCGTTTGGGCCGTTATGGAGATATATTTTCTAGATCGGTTATTTATGGTGTTTTAGGCGCTATTGGGCTGATCATTTTGGGTAAACAGATGCCGGTGGCCTTAGGCGCCGAGAGCTGGGCCCTAACGCCCATGGAGAGCTTGGAGGAGATTCCAGAGCTCTTTTTGCGCCAAAACCCTATTGTGGGGCTGATTACCTTGGGCTCGGTGGCCCTTTTGGTCTTGCAGGCCTATACCAAAAACCGTTGGATACAGATGATTCCGGGCCCAGTTTGGGTTATTGGTTTCAGTATGATTATGGCTTATGTGCTCAATTTGGATGAGCCGCATACGGTGGAGGCCATGGGCCAAAGTTTTGCTTTGGGCCCCGATTTATTGGTCAATTTACCTGAGGATATTTGGGAAAATGTGGTCTATCCCGACTTCTCGAAGTGGGATCATTTTTACTTCTGGCAAATTGTGGTCACCATCACCCTGATTGTGTCTATTGAGACGGTAATTTCGGCCAAGGCTATGGATAAAATTGATCCTTTGGGTCGACAAACCAATCTGAATAAGGATCTTTTTGCTTGTGGATTGAGCAGTATTTTTTCGGCCTGTATTGGTGGCCTGCCCGTGATTACGGCCGTGCCTATGTATTATGGGGCAAAAACAAAATGGGCCAATTTATTTCAGGCCCTGATGTTGGTTATTTTTGTGCTCTTTTTGCCTGTATTTGCTAAGGGGGTGCCCTTGGCGGCACTGGCGACCTTGCTTATTTTTACGGCCTATAAATTGGCTTCTCCAAAAATCTTTAAGGATACTTTCCGTCTAGGGTTAGAGCAGTTTGTGGTCCTTATTTCGACCCTACTCATGATTCTTTTTAACGGCTTACTTTGGGGAATTGCCTTTGGTTTTGCCGTGACTATTTTCTTGCAGTATAGCCAATCTAATTTAGAGTTTAAGCAGTTTTGGCGTTACCTTTTGCGCCCCGATATTCAGGTAGAAGAGCGGGCCGATGGGCAGATTTATGTGGCCATTAAGGGCGTCATCAACTTCATCAATATTTTACAGCTAAAAAATACGCTGCGTTCGGCCAACAAAAAGGACCTCTTGATTTTGGACCTTTCTAATACTCGTTTGGTAGACTCGGCGGTTTTGGAGTACCTCAATGAGGAGGTAGAGCGCTATGATTTGCCCAACCTCAACTTTGATATTATTGGTCTAGATGCGCATGAAACCTCTTCGCGTCACCCCAATGCCATGCACGTATTGCCCGAAAACAAAAAGCCACAGCTGACCAAAAGGCAGCAGGCTTTGGGCGAATTGGCAGAGGCAAAAAGCGGGCAATTTTGGCCCGAACTGAGTTGGGAGGTGAATATGCTCAAGCAGTTTAGTTTTTTCCAGACTCGGCCCATTGAATATAAACTCAATATGGCTAAGGGGAACTACCAACTCTTTTTTGAATGGGAGAGTTGTGATTTGACCTTTGCCCAGGGGGCGCTTTTCAATGCGCAGGCCTATCATAGTAGTATTATCTTGTTGCACCTTCCCTTTAATGCACCGCTTTTTGTTTTGGAGGCCGAAAAAGGCCCCACTAAAATAGGCGCGCAATTATCGGTTTATAAGGATGTCAACTTTAGATCCCATCCCCAATTTTCGCATCGCTACCTTTTGCGTGGCCCAAGCGAAAAAGATATGCGTGAGTTTTTTGATACAGATTTGCTCGACTTTTTGGAGAGCCAGCCCACGCACTATATCGAATCGAACGGAACCATGATTTTCATAATGCACCAGTTGCGCTTTGCCTCTTTACAAGAAATGCGAGAAATGCACAATTTTGCAGAGGAACTCTCTAAAAAGCTCATGTTGAGCTGGCGCAAACAAACTCAAGCACAATTAAAATCTTAGGAACATGAATCATATTATTCAATATAAGGCCAACCGTTTATTTTTGGTCCTAGGAGGTTTCTTTATTGCCAATGCAATTATTGCAGAATTTATTGGCGTGAAAATCTTTTCTCTAGAGGCTAGCGGTGGTTTTGACCCCCTAGGATTGATGATTCTAGGCTATGAACTCAATTTAGATCTTACGGCTGGTGTTTTACTTTGGCCCGTTGTTTTCATTATGACCGATGTCATCAATGAGTATTTTGGCGCCAAAGGGGTGCGCTTCCTCTCGCAGGGGGCCGTGGTCCTTATTCTCTACGCCTTCTTAATGGTCTTTCTGAGTATTGCACTGGTGCCCGCCAGTTGGTGGCCAGGCAGCCGAGCAGGCAATGGAGGACCAGAAGATATGCAAGTCGCATTTCAAGCTATTTTTGGACAAGGACTCTGGATTATCGTGGGCTCGCTCACCGCCTTTTTAGTGGGCCAAATTGTAGATGTAATCGTTTTTCAACGCATCAAAAGAGCAACCGGAGAAAGCCGCATCTGGATGAGAGCAACGGGCTCTACCCTGGTCTCTCAACTTATTGATAGCTTTGTGGTCCTTTATATCGCTTTTGGCCTAGGCGCCGATTGGACCTTTGACCGCATCATTGCTGTAGGAACCGTTAATTATATTTATAAATTTACTGTGGCCATCCTCCTAACGCCTTTGCTTTATTGGATGCACCACATTATTGATAACTATTTGGGCAAGAAATTAGCTGATGAACTTAAAGACACAGCACTTATCCCAGTCAAGGAATCATCTTCAAAAGAAGGAGAGTAGTCTCCATCAATAACCGATCATCAATCTTATGCAGAAAAAACAGCTATGGGCGATCTTGCTCTTGGTATTTGCTTTGGCCGCTTGTACTGGCGGTAAAAAAGCAGGTAATTCACTTTATGAAAAGTCAAGCAAAACTCCAGAGGAGATCTCCAAAATATTTAACAAATTTGACCGCCTAAAATCACAGCTAGTAGGCCACTTTAGTAATCGTCAACAACTTTTAGAAGAAAATAGCGCCGAACCCCCCCAAGAGTTTGTGGTGGTTCCCATTTTCCAATATGACCGCCCAGGAGAGTTTTGGGTCTATCTCGAACTATTTTCTCCCGATATGAAAGAAAGCCCACTCGATCAACGCATCGAACAGTATGTGCAAATTGATCGCGATAGCTTTCGCCAAGAGGTGTATTACCTCAAAGAACCCGAAAAGTATATCAATGCCTGGAAAAAAAGCAAGTTCCCTAAACTCGATATCCGTAAGGACCTGATTAAGAACCCCGCCTGCGACCTGACAATCATTCATCAGGAACACAAAAAAGGAAGCTTCAAAACCCTAATGCCCGATGAGGTAACCTGCGAAATGCTTACTTCTACTACGGCCGCCCGCTATGTCGACCTCATGTATGAAACTACCGATGAGGGCTATACTATGTGGTTTACTTTCTATGATAAGAATAAACAAAAACTCAAGGCTACAGAAGGCCCCGGCCTGTCTTTCCTCCGCCTCAATCCTGGCGATGAAGGGTATATAAAAGTAGGGAAGAATTAGTCTAAATAATTTGAAAGTCTAATTGTTTTTGCTTATTATTAAATGAGCATTCAAAAGATACAAAGGCCTCGCTCTGCGAGGCCTTTGCTATTTCTGCCCTCCCACATTTTATGTATGAAGTCTTGCTAGCCCTTTTGTCTAAAGAGAAATTTACTGGCAGAATAATGCGAGTAAAGAGCACCCCCTTTAGCTCATTTTCTCGTTAAACAAATAGAATGTATTCCCCCGTTCCCTCCTCTAAAGAAGCACTTACTTTTTTAGAGAGATATAGAAATAATTAGCATGAACTATCAACAAATTTATGAGCAGCTCCCTACGCCTGCAATTATCCTATCCGAAGACCTTCGGATAGCGGTAGTAAATCAAGCTGCTACAGAATTATTAAAGCAGGAGGCAAGCCAACTCATTGGTGAGTATAGCAGCATCTGCCTGCCTTTTGTGCCGCAGGCCCTACAAGCTTACCGCAAAGGAGAACGGCAAGCAAAAGTCTATGAGCTTTATGGCTTATTTGAAGGCGTATCTCATTTGCGCGTCCATATTCAAGAACTGAAAAATGAAGCAGAAACTAAACGCTATCTGCTTTTCCTCGAAGACCAAAGCGAACAGGCCCAAATGCAAGCCGGCTCTCAAGCCCTGCAATTGACTATCGACAAGTCTTTTGGCCGTATTGAGTTTGACCCTCTCGGAAATATCCTCTATCTCAATGATAATTTTGCCCAACTCATGGGCTTCAACTCGGCCCAAGAGGTCATCGGTAAACATCACTCTATTTTTGTGAGCGATAGCTACAAAAAATCTATAGCGTATCAACAGTTTTGGCAGTCTTTGGCCCTAGGCCAAACCCAAGAAGGGGAGTTTAAACGCCAAAATATCAAGGGCGAAGATGTCTGGATCCAAGCCGCTTATACCCCAGTCAAAAACCAAGAGGGAAAGGTGAGCAAGATTGTTAAAATTGCCCTAGATATCACAAAACAAAAAGCTATTTCACTCAATGCAGAGGCCCTCCGAGAAACTATAGATAGCTCTTTTGGCCGAATTGAGTTTGATCCAAATGGAAATATCCTAGATGTTAATGATAATTTTGTCCAATTGATGGGCTTCCATCATAAACGAGAGTTACTCGGCCATCATCATTCTATGCTGGTGGATCCCGACTACCGAAATAGTGATAAATATCAGCAGTTTTGGGCCGACCTCTCTATGGGCCAAAAACAAGAAGGGGAGTTCCGCCGCATCTCTAAAACAGGAAAAGATATTTTTATCCTAGCGGCCTATACTCCCGTAGAAGATGAATCGGGCCGAGTGACTAAGGTGGTCAAAATAGCTAATGATATTAGCCGCCAAAAAGAGGTGGTCCTAGAAGTCAATCGTGTGGTGGCCGCCGCAGGCCAAGAAGGTAATCTGGGCGCTCGACTCAAGCTAGAAAATGCAAGTGGCGACTGGCTAATGCTGGTCGATTCTGTCAATATGCTGCTCGAATCAGTCTCTACACCCATTGGCCAACTCGGCAAAATTATCGACCAATTGGCAGAGGGCGACCTCACTGGCCAATTCGATATAGAAGCTCAAGGCGATATCCGCAATCTTAGCGAAGGAATCAACCAAGCTATCCTTAGCCTCAATGGCCTGCTCACAAATACGGCCCAAATTGCCGATCTGCTGGCTACTGCCTCAGAAGAAATGCTGACCAAGGGCGAGGAAATGCAAAGTACAACCAAAGAAGCCGCTTCCGCAACTCAACAAATGGCCCAAGGAGCCCAACAACAGGCCCAACAAACCGATGAGGCCAGCAAGCAAATGGATGAGCTGCTCAAGGCCGCTAACCTGATGAAACAAAAGGCCGAGCTGATTAACCAAGCCGCTCATAAGGGCCAAAGTTCTTCCTCAGAAGGCCTAGCTACCCTCAAATTGATGGTCGATAATATGGAGTCGATCCGCCAATCTGCCCAAAGTACAGCCCAGTCTATTTCGGTGCTCTCCAACCGCTCCGAGGAAATTGCAAGCACGCTCAGCATTATTACGGATATCGCCTCGCAAACCAATTTACTGGCCCTAAATGCCGCTATCGAAGCCGCTAGAGCCGGTGAAGCCGGCCGAGGTTTTGCCGTGGTCGCCGAGGAAATTCGCAAACTGGCCGAGGGCTCCCGCCGCTCTGCCGTCAATATCGAACGCATTATCCGAGAGGTCCAAAAGGATATCTATGCCGCCAGCCGAGCTATCGAGCTGATGGAGGAAAATGTGAAGTCGGGCGGAGAAGCTTCTAAGGAGGCCGAAGAGGTGTTTAAGGATATTCAAGAGTCTAATAACCAAACGTTTAGCCTCTCGGAAAGTATCGTCTATTCTAGCAATCAACAAAAGGAGGCTATTGATGCTACAGTCCGAAATATCGAGAAAATTGTCGTGGTCGCCGAGGAAACCGCCTACGGTACCGAACAGGTCGCCAATTCTACCCGAGTGCTCAGCCAAGGGATGAATGAGGTTTCAGCAACCAGTAAGGACCTGGCCGAAGTGGCTACCCAACTCCAAGAGAATATTCTGAAGTTTAAATTGAGATAATATGCCCAAAGAGGAAAATCAACAGGCCTATATCTCGCTGGATGAACTGCAACAGGCCGCCCAAGAGGAACGCAAAAAAATGAGCGACACAACCGAAGGTCCGCAAATCCAATTGGTGAGCTTTGAGCTTGGAGAAACGACCTACGCCCTCCCCATTTCGGCCGCTAAAGAAGTGCTGCCCTGCCCCCCTATGGCCAAAATTCCCAAGGCGCAGGCCCATATCCAAGGGGTGGTCAATGTCCGTGGAGAGATCCTTGCAGCCATCAATATCTTTAACTTGCTCGACCAAAAAATAGGGGCCGAACAAAAGGCGGACTTCTTTCTGGTCCTCCAACAAAAGGATAAAAAACAAGGCCTACTCATCCCCAAACTGCCCGAAACCCTCAAGGTGAATCTCCAAGATCTCCAAAAAGCGGATGGGCTCTTCCAAAATAATCCCTATATCAAGGCCCTTTTTCAAACCCCAAAAGGAATTGCGGTGCTTCTAGATATTGATAAAATTTAAGCTGCTGTTTTGGGGCCTCTGCAGCAAGGCTGCAGCGGTTACTCCCTTCGGTCGTCGAACTGCAAACTAAAGTTCTTGTTGTCGTTTATTCCCCTTGGTCATCGAACTGGCGCCCCTATAGGGGCTGGTTGTCGCAGCTCGCTGCTGTTTTGGGGCCTCCCGCCTTCGGCGGGCGCTACGTTTCGCAGCTCGCTATTCGCTCGGCCCTGCGCCAGCAAGCTGGCTGGGTCTGGCCCTGCGGGCCACTGCTGCACATCGCTAGGCCAATACAAAGGGCCTTTGGCCAAAAAACTCGCCAAGGCTCGCCAAAAAATAAAGGGCTAGGCCCTAAGTTCATTTTTAATTATCCACCCTCCTCAAAAATCCATTATGAAAAAGAAAGTCTTAATTGTAGACGATTCGCTCTATATGCGTAGCCTGATCCTCAAGTCTTTTCAGGCCGCAGAAGAAGAATATGAAGTGGTTGGCCAAGCCGCCAATGGCGAACAAGCTATTGATTTGGCCATGCTCCTAGAACCCGACCTCATTACCCTAGATAATATTCTACCCGATATGATCGGTAGCGATATTCTAGAGGTTTTCCAAGCCGAAGAACTAAACGCCAAAGTCATTATGATTAGCGCCGTAGGCCAAGAGTCTGTTATTCAAGATTGCCTAAAATTGGGGGCCTCCGCCTATTTGGTCAAACCCTTTACCCCAGAAGAATTACTAGAGATTGCAAATAAATGCCTCAATGACCAAACTACCGAATAAGCCCAAACGCATCCTTTTGGCCGAAGATTCGGCTGTGATGCGCCAGCTGATTCGTTCTTGGTTGGGCACTAATCGAGGCTATGATATTGTGGGCCAAGCCAGAGATGGTAAGGAGGCCGCAGAAATGGCCGCCAAATTTCAACCTGATTTGGTCCTGATGGACCTTTTTATGGGCGATTACGACGGCCTTTATGGGGTAGAGCAAATTATGAAATCAAACTGCCCTTGTCCCATTTTGTTGCTCTCTGCAGCTAGCCAAGGCGAAGAGCTTTTGCTCAAAGCCTTGGCCGCTGGGGCCACCGATGTACTGGCCAAGCCCTCTTTGCGCAATGGCAATTTGCAGCATTTTGGTCTAGAGTTGGACCAAAAAATTAAGGCGGCCCTAGCCACTAATTTGGCCCAAAAACCACAGGCTTTTGCTAGCCAAGCCAAACACTCTTTTTCAACAGATTTGCCCTACGAAATGCTATTGTTGGGCGCTTCTACTGGCGGTCCCGCCACCCTAGAGTTTATTTTGGCCCAATTGCCCGAAAATTGGCCGCTGCCTATTGTTATTGCCCAGCATATGCCGCAGGCCTTTTTGCCCGCTTTTGCCCGCCGCCTACAAAAGTTGTCGAAACTAAAGGTGAGTCTGGCCCAAAATGGAGAACGTCCAAAACCCAATCAGGTCTATTTGGCCCCTGGAGATCATCATTTGCTCTTGCAGGGAACTCCTAATGACTACCTTTTTGCTTGGAGCCAAAGAAGACATCCCTCCTATAATTACCCCTCTGTCGATGCCCTTTTTGAGTCGGCTGCAGAGGTGATCGGAAAAACTCTTTTGGGGGTTTTGCTTACGGGAATGGGGTCCGATGGGGCCAAAGGCTTATTGGCCATTAAGGAGGCTGGCGGCTTTACGATCAACCAAGATGAAGCTAGCTCTAGCATTTATGGAATGCCCCGAGCCGCCCAACGAATAGGCGCCAGCCGAAGGGAGTTGTCTCTCTCGGCTATTCCGCCCTTTTTGGTCCAATTACTAGATATGGAGTAGGCGGCAAAGCCGCCCTGGCCGCAGGCCAAACGGCCTAGCGATGTGCAGCAGTGGCCATTAGGCCAGACCCAGCCGCAGCAGGCGGCGCAGGGCCGAGCGAACAGCGAGCTGCGAAACGTAGCGCCTGCCGAAGGCGGGAGGCCCCAAAACAGCAGCGAGCTGCGGAACGACAACAAGGCCTTTAGGCCGCAGTTCGACGACCGAAGGGAGTAACCGCCCGCCGAGGCGGGAGGCCCCAAAAAAACAGTTAAACTCAGTAAAAGCAAAACAGTTGGAAACAGGAGATGAGTACAAGGCGATATTTTTAGCAGAAGCAGAACAGCAGCAGGCGGAACTAGAAGCCTTGTTTTTGCAGCTAGAAGCTAGTCCCGAGCGCAAAGACCTCTGGGCCCCTATTTTTAGGTTGACGCACACCCTAAAGGGGAATGCTATGGGCCTAGGTTATGAGGGCATTGCGGCGGTGAGTCATCTTTTGGAAGATTATTTTAAGGCTTTACAGGCTGGAGAATTTCCGCTTTGGCCCGATGATATTGCGCTTTTTTTGCGAAGCAGTGACCTACTTTCTGATTTAATTGCGGCCATTCGGACGGAAGAAAAACTGGCCTATAAAGGCTTTAGCACCAAGCTAAAAGTAGCCTTGCGAAAGGCTAAAAAGCGGGGAAATAGGGTGGAGGTGCTGCCTACCTCTGAAGAAAAAGAAGCGCCTAAAGAGCCCGCCGAAAACCTATCGGCTCCTCGAGATATTCGGCTTTCGGACCATTTGAAAGTGCCCATAGAACGGCTAACGCAGCTGCTCAATTTGGTGGGAGAGCTCAGTATAGAAAAGGACCGATTGATGTTGGAAGATCAGCAGGAAAAAGGCAATGATTATCGCTTTTTGACCTTACATCGGCTGAGTACAGAGCTGCAATACCAGATTATGCAATTGCGGATGTCTGAGTTGCAGTTGCTCTTTGCCAAATATCCGAGAATCTTGAGTGATTTGTGTCGACAAACGGGCAAAAAGGCCCGCTTAGAGATTCGGGGAGGACAGACGGAGATTGACCGCAACCTTTTGCCCGTTATTGCCGATGCCTTACAACATTTGTTGCGCAATGCGATGAGTCATGGCATAGAAAAGCCAGCGGAACGCCTATTGGCGGGCAAAGAGGAAGTAGGGACATTATTGTTGCAGGCAAGGACCAATAAGGACCAGGTTGTTATTGAGTTGACTGATGATGGAGCGGGCGTAGACCGTAAAAAAATTGAGCAAAAACTCATTGAATTAGGTTGGCTAACTGCGGCCCAGCTAGCCAAATTGAGTGATGAAGAATGCTTTGAGTACCTCTTTAAATCGGGTTTTTCTTCGGCCAGTGAATTGACCGATTTGGCGGGTAGGGGGGTGGGCCTAGATGCGGTTCGGAATGCCCTACAATCTTTGGGGGGCAAACTGAGTTTGTCCACTGTTTTAGGTAAAGGAAGTACCTTTTGTTTGCAAATGCCTTACTCTATGGCCATGCGCACCGTGCTCCTTTTTGAGCAAGATGGACAAAGCTTTGCCCTGCCTATTGATATGGCGGATTTGGTCTTGAGCATTAGGCGCAAATCTTTAGAGTGGGTGGGCCAGAACTGGATGTGCAACTATGAGGGCGACTTTTATCCGATTCGGGCTTTGGCCCAGGTATTTGGGCAAAAAAAAGAAGGCATAGCCGAGCTAGATGCAGAGGCGGAGCTTCAGCTCTTACTTTTGCATTATGGAGGTCAGCGAATGGCCCTTTGGGTAGATCGTTTGCAGCAACAAAAAGAGATTTTTGAACGCAAATTAGCTCCTCCCTTAGACCAGCATCCTTTGTTTAGACGAGCTGCGATTTTGGGCAATGGCGAAGTTTGTTTGCTATTGACCATAGACACACTATTTGAGGACTTCAAGCGAGAACGGGATGCGTAAACAAGAAGAATTTAGTCAGTTGCTATTGGCTGCTGTACCCAAAATGCTGGAGCTTTTGCAGAGCTATAGTGGGAAAAAGGTAAACTACTTGGGCATAGACTGCCTGGACCAACTTCCGGAGGAGGGGAGTTGTTGGCAAACCCAGCTGAAAGGCCCAATTGTAGGCGCATCTTTCTTGCTCATTCCTCAGGCTTGGAAACAAGCCATTTTGGCCCAAGCAGGGGCGGCCGTCCCTGCCGAAATGGAAGAAGCCTTTTTTCTCGAACTGGACAACATCCTTTCGGGGAATTTTTTGGCCAGCTTTGCCGACTATTATGAGGGCTTAATTTATGGTTTACCCCCAGTATTTAAAGACTGGAAAGAGATAAGCGCCGAGAGTTGGTCTTTTCGCTTATCTTTTAGCGCAGAGGGCATCCCCAAGCCGGTCTGTATTTATTGGACCGTAGCTGGGGAACAGCTACCCAAAAATAGGATAAAATAAGCCATGAAGTTTTCTACACCTGCGCCAGCTAGCGATGAAGAACTAGCTGCTTTTATTTCTGCAGTTAAACAGCGTTTTGGTATGGATTTTAGCGGATATGAAGCAAAATCCTTAAAACGAGGACTTTCTCGCCTGATGCTGCGTTATGATTATACCCTACTCACACAGCTTTGGGGACATATTTTGAAGGACCGCCAAATGATTCAACATTATGTAGATGAGTTGATGGTCAATTTAACGGCCTTCTTCAGAAATCCAGAGCTCTGGCGAGGATTAAGAGATGAACTCTTGCCAGAGTTTAAGTCTAGAAGGTCCATGAAGGTTTGGCATGCAGGCTGTTCCTCTGGCGAAGAAGCCTACAGTATGGCGATTTTGCTCAAAGAGAGCTACTTTTTGCAACAGGCCGAAATTTGGGCCTCTGATCTTAGCCAGAAAATGCTGGATCGAGCAAAAAAGGGCTGCTATTATAGCAGTAGCCAAGGCCGCTTTTTTAAAAACTATGAAGAGTTTAGCCCTCGCAATAGGGCCAAAGCTTACGTTACTTTAACAGAAGACCAAAAGGACTTCTGTATGCACCCTAACTTGAAGAAGAAGATTAACTTTTTTCAACACAATCTTGTCCAAGACGATTACCCCCAAGATTTCGACTTGATTTTGTGCCGCAATGTCATGATTTACTTTGACGAGCGGCTCAAAATGAACAGCCTCAAGCGTTTTCATCAAAGCCTCAAGCCAAATGGCTATTTGATTATTGGCTATTATGATGTACTCCCCAAAGCTGGACAAGATTATTTTGAACCCTATTGCTTGAGCCGTCGAATTTATAAAAAGAAGGAATTATTATGATGGTAAGAACCGAAGAAATTGACTCTCTGCTTTCTGGTTTGGCCAATAAATTTGGTGCAGACTTTAAAGGCTATTCCCCAAGTTTTCTAAATGAAAGAGTAGAGTTGCTGATGGAAGAAGAACAGATTAACTCTATTTTTTCGCTTTGGAGCCAAATTTTGCGCAATGCCGATTTGGGCCAAAAAACAATTCGCTTTTTGCAGGCTAGAGATAATAGCTTTTTTCATACCCTTTCTCAATGGCGACACTTTAAGCAGTTGCTAGAAGAAAAAGCAAGCGGAAATCTGCATATTTTGTATATGCAAGTAGGAAGGGGCGAGGGCCTGCACAGTTTGGTCCTTTTGCTAGAGGAAATGGGGCTGTCGGCTAAGATTGAGGCCACAGATGTAGACCCTAGCCTTTTGAAAATTGCCAAAAAAGCAGCGTATACAGATTTAGACAAACAGTTGGCGACTAAGTTTCTAGCGCTATTTCCAAATGGAAATTATAAAAAGTATCTGAGTAGCTCTAGCCCCAACCGTCTTAGCTCGCGTTATCAGAAAAACTTGAGCTATAGCAGCCGAAATTTCTGCAAGATGGTCCCTAGCCGAAATAAATATGATCTCATTATTTGTTCGGAGGTGATTAAACGCTATGATGAACAAAACCGAAAAAAGATTTTAGACCATTGCTATACTGGCCTGAAGAAAAACGGCCTGCTTTGTCTAGGTCTCCAAGATCAAATTACGGATGAAGCGGATTTTATGCCTTTGGGCATGGGGATCTTTCAAGCGAAGTAATTGGTCCAAAAGGAGCAGGCGCAGCCGCCAAGGAAAAATTCCTTGGCGGCTTTTTTTTGCAGGGCCGAGCGAAGCGAGGCCTTGCCGCGCCCAAAGGGCGCAGCCGGCCTAGGGGCCTGTAAGGGGGCCGCGCAGCGGCAGACCAAGGGCGAAGCCCGCAGGGCCGAGCAGACTTGCGAGCCCTGCAAGGGCCCGGCCGCCGAAGGCGGCAGGCCCCAAAAAATCAAAACAGAAAAAGGGACAAAGAAAAACAGTTCTGTATCTTGCGAACTAGGCCCTAGCTACGTTGATAAAAAGTATGGGCCGCCAATGCGCTCTTTCTCTCTGCACAAAAATAAATTATGTCTCGCTTAATATTTTTCTTTTTCTTCTTGGCTTCGCTCCCCTTATTGGCCCAAAAAGGCCGACTCATCGGCCAATTGACCGATGCGCAAACAGGAGAGCCGCTGCCCTCGGCTTCTATCAGTGTGTACCTCAATGATGAACTGCTCATTGGGCTGGTGACGGATATGGATGGCCGATATGACCTGAGTTTGCCCGCTGGTCCTCGGCTCAAACTCATGGCTAGTTATCTGGGTTTTCAACGTTATGAGAAGCGAGGCCTGCGCCTAAAAGAGGAGGAAGTTTTGCGCCTAGATATTGCCCTGCAAACGTTGGATGATGCCGTTCCAGAGGTGATCGTAGAGTCGTTTTCGGATAAGGAAGCAGATGCTTTGCGGGTGTCTAGAGAGGATATTCAGAATATTCCAACGACTACAATGAGCCTAGAGTCGGTGCTTCTGTATACGGCCGTAGGGGTGGCGAATCGCAACGAATTTTCTTCTCAATACTCGGTGCGAGGTGGAAATTATGATGAAAACCTGGTCTATGTCAATGGCTTTGAGATCTATCGCCCACTGCTTATTCGATCGGGCCAACAGGAGGGCCTGAGCTTTCCCAATCCCGATATGCTCGACGAATTGGCCTTTTCTTCTGGGGGCTTTAAGGCTGAGTATGGCGAGAAAATGTCTTCGGTCTTAGATGTCCGCTATCGCCGCCCTAGCCGCTTTGAGGCCAGAGCAAGCGGGAGTTTATTGGGCGGATCGCTCTATTTGGGGGGCAGAACAGAGGGAAATAAAGCCCTGACTTATACGGTGGGCGCCCGCTATAAAACGACCCAGTATTTATTGTCGAGCCTAGATATTAAGGGGGAGTATGTACCCCGATTTTTAGACCTGCAGACCGATTTGATCTATGATTTGGGCAAAAACTGGCAAATAGAAGCCATCGGAAATTATAATACGGCCCAATTTCAACTGATTCCCGAAGAATCGGCTAGCACAAGCGGCTTATACAATTATGCGATACGCCTCAGCTCGCTTTTTGAGGGCCAAGAAATTTCTAGCTTTAATACCTATATGATGGGGACCGCCCTAGCCTATAGCGGAGAGCTGAAGGTCAAAACGGTTCCAGAAAAAAAGCTGACCATTCAAGAAAATAGCCGCCACCGCATCTTATTTTCCAACTACCAATCGCAAGAGGATGAACGCATTGATGTGATCAATAATTATCGCTTGGAGGAGGTGGAAACTGGCCTTGGCGCCGATAACTTTGGCGATGTGGTGGGCACTTTGGCCTATGGCGAAACCCATCAATATGCCCGAAACTACCTGACTGCCAATGTGATTCAGGCCAAATATGTGGGCGCTTATAGCCATGAGCGCTTCAATGACTCGACTTTTACCGAGAGTAAACAGCTCTTAAAATGGGGCCTGACCTATAAAAATGAGTTTATCCGTGATGATCTAAAGGAATGGACCAGCTTCGATTCTTTGGGCTATACCCTCCCTTTTGATACGACGGCCATGCCTATTTTTGAATACATTCGGACCGATACGCAGCTATTGACGCATCGCTTTTCGGCCTTTCTACAAAATACTTGGGAGTATAAAAATGATCAACACTTTTTGCGGACCACCCTCGGCCTAAGGGCCAGTTATTGGAGCCTGAACGAAGAGTTTTTGCTGGCTCCCCGCTTTCAGCTTTATTATAGCCCCCTTTCGCAGCATCATGCCATGAGCGATACGGCCCATTGGAGCAAGGATTTAACCTTTAAATTGGCCGCCGGGGCCTATCATCAACCGCCTTTTTATCGGGAGTTGAGGAATTTGGAGGGCGAAATCAATACTTCGGTCCGCGCACAGAAATCCGTGCATATTTTGGGCGGTGTCGTTTGGGATTTTAGCTGGTATAAGCGCAAATTTAAGCTGATTTCAGAGCTTTATTATAAGCATCAATGGGACCTAATTCCCTATGATGTAGACAATGTTCGGATTCGCTATTATGGCGATAATTTGGCCAAGGGCTATGTTACGGGCTGGGATTTTCGCCTCAATGGCGAGCTGGTCAAGGGCCTAGAATCATGGGTTAATTTCTCTTTGTTGCGCGCCCGCGAAAGCTTTAATGGCGTAGCGCATAAGGTCTATACCCTAGAGGGCCAAACTGTCGATACTAGCAGTGTGGATTATGTCTCTAAACCCACCGATCAGCTCTTCATTTTCTCCATGTATTTTCAAGATGAGCTGCCTGGCGCCGAGTGGTTCAAGGTCAATTTGGCCTTTACCTTGGGTAGCGGCATGCACTATGGGGTGCCCAAAGACAATATTGTGGCCCGAAACCTCTATCGCTATTCGCCTTATCATCGCATCGATATTGGCTTTAGTCTCTCGCTTTGGGACCGCGCCAAAAAGGCCCAAGAAGCCTATAAAGACAAGAATTTATCTCTGGCTATGGCCGAACAAGCCCTCAAAAAAGATAGCAAAAATCCCTTCCGCTACCTGCGCTCAGCCTGGCTCAGCCTAGAGGTTTTCAACCTGATGGCGGTGGGCAATGTGGCCTCCAATACCTGGGTCAAGGATTTTACAAATACCAGCTATGCTATCCCCAATTATCTCTCTTCTCGCCGCGTGAACCTGCGCTTTCGTCTAGATTTTTAATGGGTTTTGGGGCGTTACTCCTTTCAGTCGTCGGCGCTACGGTTACTCCCTTTGGTCGTCGAACTGCGGACTAAAGTCCTTGTTGTCAGGGCTCGCTGCTGTTTTGGGGCCTCCGCTGCGGCTTCGCCTTGCGGCGCTACGTTTCGCAGCTCGCAGGTCTGCTCGGCCCTTCGCCGCCTAGGGCGGCTTGGTCTGGCCCTGCGGGCCACTGCTGCACATCGCTAGGCCGCTCAACAGTTATGTTTTAGCTGGCTCTCCTGCTTCGGCCCCCAAAAGGCGCAAAACTTAGGTTTTGCGCCTTTTTTTAGGGCTATGGCAGAAGCCATTCTTTATATTACTAAAGGTTTTGTTAAAGTTATTTACAACTGAACTTATTCAAAGAGCTAGGAAATGACCTTTTTAGTATGGTTAATAATGCAGTAGACATCATTAACCATAGCTCAGAGGTCGTTGATGATCTGCCAGCTATCATTAACTATAGCTCAGAGGTCATTGATGATCTGCCAGACATCATTAACTATAGCTTAGAGGTCATTGATGATCTGCCAGGCATCATTAACTATAGCTCAGAGGTCATTGATGATCTGCCAGACATCATTAACTATAGCTTAGAGGTCATTGATGATCTGCCAGGCATCATTAACTATAGCTCAGAGGTCATTGATGATCTGCCAGCTATCATTAACCATAGCTCAGAGGTCATTGATGATCTGCCAGACATCATTAACTATAGCTCAGAGGTCGTTGATGATCTGCCAGCTATCATTAACCATAGCTCAGCGGTTATTGAGCGACCGTTCAGGGTTTTGTGGTTTCTATGGCCTAGCGATGTGTAGGGGTGGCCGAAGGCCAGACCAAGGAGCCGAAGGCGACGCAGGGCCGAGCAGACCTGCGAGCCCCGAAACGTAGCGCCGACGACCGAAGGGAGGCGGAGGCCCCAAAACATCTGCGAGCCCCGACAACCAGCCCCTATAGGGGCGCCAGTTCGACGACTGAAAGGAGTAACGCCCCAAATAAAAATAAAAGAGACAACAGTTGCAAAACCCCAAAATAAGGGATAACTTTATTGCGTATAAAAAACCTAAGTTTTCGCAAAAAAGAAACAGAAGGATAAGGACCTAGCAGTTTATAACTGCTAAAGAAGACAGATGAGCTATGCAAGAAAAAATGCAACTGAAAATTATATCGGCTGGAGCGGGTAGTGGAAAAACCTACACCCTCACTCAACAAATGGCCGAACTGCTGATCCCCAAAGATGGGCAGCCCGCCGAAGTGCGGGCCTCGGGAATTTTGGCCACCACCTTTACCAATAAAGCTGCTGCGGAGTTGAAAGAGCGGGTGCGGGTCAAATTATTGGAGGAAGGCATGAGCCAAGAAGCCGATGAATTGGGCCAGGCCATGATTGGGACCGTGCATGCGGTGGGCGTACAGTTGCTCAAGCGCTTTGCCTTTGAGGCGGGGCTTTCTCCCGAAATGGACATCATTGCCGAAGGGGAGCAATCGCAGATTTTTAACCAATCACTATCGACAATTTTGACCGAAGAGCGCAGCCTGCAAATGGAAATGCTGAGCAAGCGCCTAGGTTATGAAGAGCAGGGCTTTTATGGCCGAGATTGGCGCAGCGATATCCTTCAACTAACCGATTTGGCCCGAAGCAACAACCTAGATGCAGCAGCTTTGGAAGAAAGCGCTACGGCTTCTGTACGTAGCCTTTTGGCCCTTTTGCCTAGCCGAAGCGCCAAGACCGCAGCGGCCTTAGATCAGCAGTTGCGCAGCTATTTGGAAAATACCTTGGCGGCCATTTTAGAAATAGAAGATGGGACCAAATCTAGACAAACCCTCATCTCTAAACTGCGAAGTTTTCAGAATAAACTTCGCGCTCGGGGCTATCTGCATTGGTCGGAATGGGTAGCCTTGGGCAAAGCCTGCGAAAAGGCCCCAAAAAAATGTAAGGAGGCCGTAGAAGAACTCAAAGAATTGACCGATGGGCATGAATCTCATCCCCAATTTCAGGAAGACCTCAGTCAATATATCGAGCAGCTTTTTAGCTTGGCGCAGGCGGCTATAGATGAATACGAAACCTACAAAACGAGTCGAGGCCTAATTGACTATACGGATATGGAGGTCTATATCCTCAAACTTTTGGAGCAGCCCTTAGTACGGGAAGTACTAGAGGAAGAACTAGACCTTTTATTAGTCGATGAGTTTCAGGATACCAACCCCATTCAGCTCAAAATCTTTTTGGACCTCAGCCGTTTGGCCAAGCGATCGATTTGGGTGGGCGACCCCAAACAGTCAATTTATGGCTTTAGAGGAGCCGCCCCCGAGCTCATGCAGGCCGTAGTAGAACAGGCCAGTGAAATGCAAGTATTGGGGAACTCTTGGCGCTCTAGGCAGGATTTGGTCCACTTTACCAATGGGCTTTTCTGCAAAGCTTTTCCAGATTTAGGGGAAGAGCGGGTCGCCTTAGAGGTAGCTCCGCCCTTTAAGAAAGAGCTAGAGCCGGAAGGTTTGGGCCATGCCTTAGAGCATTGGGTCATTGATTTTAAGGAAGGCAAAAGACGGCCAGGAAAACCTTGGCCGCATCGGGCCTTGGCGCATGCTATTGCCCAACTCTTAAAAGAGGGGCGGATGATTCGGCCCAGAGGCAAGGGCCAAATGCGGCCATTAGAGGCGGGCGATATTGCCGTACTTTGCCGCTCCAACCAAACTTGTCAGGACCTCGCCGAGCAACTGGCCGAAGAAGGCCTAAAAGCCTCCATTGCCCGAAAGGGCTTGCTCAAAACGCCAGAAGCCAGTTTGTTGCATGCCTGCCTAAAGTTTATTCTCAATCCGCAAGATAGCTTATCGGTAGCCGAGCTCAAACTCCTCTTAGAGGCGCAAAGCTTGGAGGAAATCGTCAAGGATCACCTGAAGTATTTGGAGCGAGAGCAGGAGCAGAAAAAGTATAAACTTTGGGGGGAGTCGGGACAAATTAAGCGTTTATTGCATTTGGCCCAACAACTGCCCGAAATGTCCGCCACCGAAATTGTCAATCTGGTCATCGAAAAGATGAACCTCCGCAATGTAGTGGCTCGCTGGGGAAATGCCAATCAGCGCTTTGCCAATTTGGATGCCCTACGCAGCAAGGCCCTAGAATATGAAGAAAACTGCAACCGTTTGCATAATGCGGCTACCTTGGGGGGCTTTCTCTTGTGGTTGGACCATTTGGAGCGGGAGGGTTTGGATGCGCAGGCCTCTAGCCAAAGCCAAGATGCAGTTAATGTATTGACCTATCATAAGAGTAAGGGCTTAGAATGGCCTTTTGTGGTTTGCTATGAGCTAGAGAAATCGCTGCGGGAAAACTACTTTGGCTTTCAGTTGATTTCTACCCAAGAAGAGGTAGACTTGAAAAACCCTTTAGCCAATCGCCTGATTTCTTTTTGGCCCAATCCCTACGGCAAGCAGAGCCAGAAAACCAATTTGGTAGAGAACATCAAGGCCTTGCCACAGACCGCCCTGCGCAAAAAGGCGCAGTTGCAGGAGGAGTCTCGCTTGCTTTATGTGGGGGTAACTCGTGCCCGAGATTATCTGGCTTTGCCTATCTTTTTGCAGCAAAAGAATTGGGGCCTCAATTGGCTCAACCGCAGCTTTCATTTGGGCGATGAGGAAATGCAAACCGTAGATCCCGATAGCGATTTTTGCATTTGGGATTGGAAGGGCAATGCCCTGCCCGTTCAGCGGATGCAATTGGAGCTCTTTAAGGAGATTGATCCCTTGGAACTGGAGCGAGAAGAGGAGGTTTTCCCTTATTTGCAAGCCTTTAAGGGCGAGCAGGACCATTTGGCGGCCCAGCCCGAAACGGCAGAGCAACTGATGGGCGAAATTGAAATGCCAATTTTTGGAGAGTACCCCTATGTACCTGGTTTGCCCATAGAAGATATTAGCGAAGAGGAGGAAGAGCGTTTGGGCCAATTGCTACAGCTCTATTTGCGGGCCGACCAATTGGATTATGCCCTGAGCTTGAGAGAACAAACCGCCCAACAACTATTAGAAGATTTTGAGCTCAAGCATCAGCTCAATAGCTTACAATTGATGCGCTTGAGCCAGCAGTTTCATCAGAGCCTAAGGGCTTTTGGACCCATGCAGCTGCATCGGGCCAGAAGGTTCCGCTTTCAGCAAGACCGACAGGTTTTTAGGGGGCAGGTAGACTACTACTTCTTTTCTGAGGAAGAGGAACGGCAAATCTTAATGCTGGATGTTTTGTATACTTATGAGGGCTGGAAACAAAAAAGCCACCGCATCAGAGAAGCGGCAGCTAAATTGTATGCAGCCAAAAACGCCTTGGCCCAAGCGGGCTATAGCGCTAGCTGCTATTTACATTTTCCTCTTTCGGGCCTCTACGTAGAAGTAGCGCCTAGTTTAGTAGGAGAGGAGGAAGAACCTTTTTAGTCTTCTAATTCCTTAAAGGTATAAGGGTCGATTTTTCGGCCCTTATTATTTTCCATACGGACCAAAACCCCATCTTTGAAAAAGTATTTAAAACGCAGATAACCCACAGGGTCATTCTCTACCCATTCGCCAGTTTTGGCATAGCCACGTTCTTTGCGGCCCGTCAAAGGATTGTACTCAATGATGAGTTTGGGCAGGTATTTCCCCTTAATATGTTCTTTGCCGTTGATATGGTATTGCACATACTCCCCAATCCGAACGCTATACTGTTTGCGAGGAGTTAGCTTTTGGATGCGGAATTCCTTGGCCAAGCCATAGCTGAGGTACTCTTGCCAGCGTTCTTCCAAACTATCGGCAGAAACCGAATAATCTACTTTGTCAATCCATTGGATGGCGTTATAATTCAGGCGCTCAAAATCTTGGTCCACCAATTTGAATTTATATTCATAAGGAAGCTCAATTTTATAAAAGAGGGTATCCATATCTTTTTGGTCCTTCAGAATCGTATGTGCGCCCTTGGCCTTAACTTCTCCACTTTCATAATAGCTAGTAAAAAAGCCCAGTTCTAGGCCATCTTCATAGGCCGTACTATATTTTGGCGTGCCATCATCATAGTAAGTCTTAAAGACCCCTTGGCGCTTACCGTCATTAAAGGTTTCTTGCCGGAAGGGTTCGGCATCCAAAGTAGTTTTCCAAAGGCCGGTTCTTCGGCCTTCGCCATCATAGTAGCCAGTGGCCACTAGTTCGCCCCCATTGAGGCCTCTTTTGTATTCAATCCAGCGGCCTTCACGCAGGCCATTGAGAAAGGAGCCCGTTCCCACCAGCAATTCTTCGGTTCCAAAACGGGGGTGTCGGTCCACCTTATAGTATTCCATTTTTCCGCTGGCCCGTTCTTGGCCAAAGTCAAATTCTCCTTTAATGTGGACATTTCCCTTATCAATATAATAGTCATATTGCCAGCGGCCCGTTTTTTGGCCATCGGTATAGCGGCCTTTGGCCATCAGGCGGTCATCCTTAAACAGCAACCATTCGTCTTGTCGGATGCCATTGAGGTATTTACCGGCCGCTAGTTTATCGTCTAAGTGGTTATAGATAATCCAGACGCCATTCATGCTGTCGTTGGTAAATTTGCCTTTCATTTTGACCTTTGTTCGGGAGTCTACTAGTTCCCAGCGGCCATTTTTTACGCCATTTTCATATTGGCCCACCACATCGGGTTCATCGGCATATCGGCCAATTGGAGAGATATAAAAGCGCCAGCGGCCTTCTTTTTCGCCATTTTCGTTATAGCGGCCTTTGGCCAGTGGTTTCCCATCTTTTCCCTTGATAATCCAGTAGCCAATTCTTTGGCCATCGGCATTGATTTGGTTGTATTTGGGCCGTTTTTTTTGGGCCTCTACACTGCTCATACAGAAAAGGCAGGCGAGGCAGAACATGATGGTTAATCGCATAGATGAAATAGTTTCTTAATATATTTTTTTGGGGCTGCCCCTTCGGCCCTTTGGGCCTGCGGGTCGGGCTGTGCCGCAGCTCGCTGCTCGCTCGGCCCTTCAGCGCTGCGCGCTTCGGTCTGGCCCTTTGGGCCACTGCTATCCATCCCTCAGCCGATAGGCTGGGGAAAGCCCCAGCCTCAGGCCACTAGGCCGGGCTTTTGGGCAAGCGCTAGGCAGTTTGTTATAAAAAAGGGCCTTGCTGGGGGAACGTTTTGGGCAAAATTCTTCATTATCAGCGCAAAAAAACGAAAAATGAATAGAAGATTAGTAAAAACCTCTAAGTTCCTAAGTTTAATTCTGCGTCATCGTCCCGAGCTATTGGGGCTAAGCCTAGAAGCTGGCGGCTGGCTCGATGTGGAGCAGCTTTTAGCAGCGGCCAAGGCCCATAATAAGGAATTAGATAGGGAGTTGCTGGAAGAAGTGGTCTGCAAAAATAACAAAAAGCGCTTTGCTTTTAATGCAGAAAAAACCAAGATTCGAGCCAGTCAGGGACATTCTGTAGACATCGAGTTGGGATATACGGCCCAAGCGCCCCCAGAAATTCTTTATCATGGCACGGCCCAGCGTTTTTTAGACAACATTTTAAAAGAGGGCTTGTTAAAAATGAATCGGCATCAGGTCCATTTATCGGCAGATATTTCTACTGCTGAAAATGTGGGCCGTCGGCATGGCAAATTGGTCCTTTTGGTGGTGCAGGCCCAAAAGATGCAGGCCGCGGGCTATACCTTCTACCAATCGGCCAATGGCGTTTGGCTGACCGATACCGTTCCGCCAGAATACCTGCAGCTATGGGCAGGCGGCCCTTCGGCCTAGCGCTGTGGAGGGGTGGCCGAAGGCCAGACCGAAGGCGGAACGAAGTGGAGCCTGAAGGGCCGAGCGAGCAGCGAGCCCCGCAACATAGCGCCGCAGCGAAGCTGCGGAGGCCCCAAAAAAACAGCAGTATAGACCCACAATATTAAAACAATCCGTATTTTTAGGCCCTAATTTCAAGATTATGAAAGAAGAGAAAAAGGAAAAAGAGTTCATCAACCCGATTGATCCCGATAAAATTGCAGAAAATCCGCACCTTTTGCCTTATGCGCATACGGTGGGGGGCGCTGTGATCAAGCCGATGGACAAGGGGCGGACCAAGGGGCTGTCTGTGCAGGCCATGCAGGAGCAAACCAAGATGCAGCTGTCTCAGATTGAGGAGCAGATCAAGCTCTTGGCCATGCAAGCCAAAAAATTGCAGGATCGGGTCTCGGTTTCGGAGATGATTTATGGGGCCGATATGAACTTTAAGCCTTTAATTAACCACATTTATCACCTCTATCAGCGAGAGAATGGGGAGGCTGTATTGTCTATGGTGGGTCCCGATGAATGGGGCTGGGCCGGGCATAAGTTTCACCGCTTTTTGGCTACCGTAAAGCTATTGGCAGACCATACTTGGGAGATTTTGAAAGAGGCCGATCCAGAAGAAGAATAAGATGAAAACTGCCATTGTTTGCATTCCGATTTATCGGGAGCAACCCACAGATAATGAACTGCTTGCCCTTCGGCAGGCTGTTCGTGTTTTGGGCAAGCAGCCCTTTAGTTTTATTGCGGCAGAGGGCTTTGATGCGGCCCCTTATTTGGCCCATGCGCCCAAGGCTACAGTAGAATATTTTGAGCCTGCTTATTTTGCTTCGGTAAAAGGCTATAATCGCTTGATGCTGAGGGCCGATTTTTACCGCCGTTTTCAAGCTTATGACTATTTGTTGATTTATCAGCTAGATGCCTTTGTTTTTCGCGATGAATTGGCCCATTGGATGGCCCAAGATTATGACTATATTGGGGCGCCTTGGATAGAGGCCCCGCCTAGCCCTGTAGACAAACGCCCACTATTTAATTTGGCCAATATGATGAAGGGGCAGGTAGGTAATGGGGGCTTTTCGCTCCGAAAAGTTGAGCGTTTTATTCAGGCGGCCAAGCAATGGGGCGGCCTTTTGCGGGCCACGGGCAAAAATGAAGATTTTCTCTGGGCCTGTGTGCTACCTTATTTCATGAAATTTAAGCGGCCCAAAGAAGCCGAAGCCCTGCGCTTCGCCTTTGAGCTTTCTCCAGCAAAAGCCTATGCCCAAAATGGGGAGCAATTGCCTTTTGGTTGCCATGCTTGGGAAAAATATGAGCCCGAATTTTGGGCCCCTTTTATTCAGGCCGAAAAAGATAAGTTATGAGAATTTTAGTTGCTTTTGTTTTGCTGTTTGGCCTCTTTAGCTGCGGCCAAAATGGACCAAAAGAAAGTATAGAAGCAGGGGGAGGCATTCATTATTATGCTCGACTGAATACGGAGCAGGACTTTAGTATTCAATCGGGACAGCAGACCCTAATTCAACTGAGTTTGGAGGGCGGGTCTAGCAGCCTTTACCTCATTTTTAATGGCCCATTATTTAATTTTGCCCTAGATAGTAGCTATACCTTCCCTTCAGAGCAGATTGAGGCCGTTTTGACTGGCCTAGACAGCACGGGCTTTGTCGTCAACCGCAATTTGTCGGGGAGTTTTCAGCTCCACTCGCATGAGCAGTTTAAGCAATCTAGCGGGAGCATGCAGCTGAAAATCCGCTTGGGCCTAGAGGAATATAAGGAGCTGGAGATTCCCGACTTCCAGTTGAGTACGCCCTTTTTGCATGCGGCTTATTTGGGCCAGCCTATTCGCTATGAGGAAACTTTTGATAGCCTAGAACAAACCGATATTTTTCCGCTTTTGCAGGGCCAATGGCGCTTAGAAGATCATGTCTTTTTTGATGGCGCCCGCCAACAATGGCGAGACTATTTTCATTTGCCCGATAGCATCTTTTGGCAAATTAGCGATAGCCAATTAGTGGTGCCCATGCAAGCGCCTTTGTACCTAGAGGAGCGCCGCCTTTCTTTTGATAATGCCCAGAAAAAACGGCAATATTTTGCTATCAATAAGCTAGATAGTCAGTCGCTCTGGATCACCAACTTAAATGTCCGTAGCAAGGACCGTTATTTTTTTCGCCGCCAACGCTAAGAGATGAAACTAGAATTTTGGATGGTTGGGAACACCGCCTTCAACTACCTCAAAGAGGGAATGGATATTTATGAAAAGCGCCTCAAGCATTTTGTTCCCTTCGAGAGCCGCATTATTCCCGATATTAAGGGGGCCAAAAATATGCGAGAGGCCCAAATTAAACAGAAGGAGGGCGAAAAGATTTTGGCCAAACTAGAGCAGGGCGATTTCCTGATGCTGCTGGATGAGCGAGGCAAGCAGTTTGACTCTCTGGCTTTTTCTGCTAAGTTAGAGCAGCAGTTTCAATTGAGCCACAAACGCATCATTTATCTGATTGGTGGGGCCTACGGCTTTTCCGATGAGGTTTATGCCCGCGCCAATGGCCGCTGGAGCCTCTCCAAACTCACTTTTTCGCATCAAATGGTCCGCCTTTTTGTGCTCGAACAACTCTATCGGGCCATTAGCATCCAAAGGGGCTTGCCCTATCATCACGCTTAATCTGCATTATGAATAGCTTACTTTTATTAGATAATTTGTTTAGTCAGACGCCCGTAAATCTGGCCATTTTGGTCATTACGGTCATCATTTCTCTCCAAGCTTTTCAGAAGCGGGAGATTTATGCGCAGCTCATTTTTAATCCGGCGGTCATTGCCAACCGCAAGGAGTGGTACCGCTTTTTTAGCTCGGGCCTCATCCATGCCGATGGGATGCATCTGGGCCTCAATATGTTCGTCCTTTATCAGTTTGGGGGACAGGTGGAGCAGGTTTTTACCCTTGTTTTTGGCAATATTTGGGGCCATATTCTCTATCTTTTGCTCTATGTTTCGGCCCTAGCGGCCTCTTCTTTTTATAGCTTTGAGAAGCATAAGGACAACTATGGCTACAATGCGCTGGGGGCCTCTGGGGCGGTTTCGGCGGTCTTGTTGGCCTATGTACTTTTTGCGCCCACCAGCACGCTTTTGCTCTTTTTGATTATTCCCACTCCCGCCATTGTGGCCGCTTTGGGCTATTTGGCCTACTCGCATTATATGAGCAAAAATGGCAATGACAATATTGGGCATGATGCTCACTTTTGGGGGGCTGTTTGGGGCATTTTCTTTACCTTAGCCTTTGATTTTGCTTGGACGGGAGGCGCCATTGCTCAGAATTTTTATTACGAATTAGCCAATTGGTTTTAGGGGCCTCCGCCTCGCTTCGCTCGTCGGCGCTACGGTCCGCAGCTCGCTATTCGCTCGGCCCTTCGCCAGCTTCGCTGGCTCGGTCTGGCCTGACGGCCACTGCTCCCCATCGCTAGGCCGGGCGGGCTTCGCCCGCCTCTAGACGCAAAAAATTAGAGTACAGAACATTGAATCCGCATAAAATCATGTCTACACAGAAATTAGCAGAGCGCTTGGCCCAGTTGGAGGCCAGCGATTGCAGCACCAACTTGGCCGAGGCCAAAATTTACTGGACCAATAAGGAGGGCCGGGTCTTGGCTCATGCCCGCACGGCACCCATTATGTCTTGGGCGGCCACCAACAAATCGGCGGCTTGGGCCTTTAGCCTTGGGCAATTTATAGATGCTGAGGTAGACTGTTTTCAGCCTCAAAATAATAAATCGGAGTACATTGGTAATATTCCAGAAGACCTAGCCCAAGAAATGGCCTTTGCCGAGGCCCAAGCCGCCGATGTTCCGCATTTTTATGCTGCTGCCAATGGGGTCAATATGCTCTACTTGGCCATTTATGATTATAAAGAGGAGAGTCTGGCCCTTACTACAGAGGATTGGCAGCGCAAGCGCCGCTCAAGCATTGGCTACAACTTGCAGATGCTCATGAATATGGTCGAGATTTTAGAAATTCGGAGTCGCTACAAAGAGGCTTATGGCCTACTCTGGCAATTTACCCAAAGTCTGGACAACCAACTGCAGCAAAAGCACATCAAAGAGGAGTTGGCCCTTTTGGAGGAGGTCCAAAAGCTGCGAACTTCTGTAGACCGCTGGCTAGAGATTTTGCCGCCAGAGGTAGAGGAAGAGCAAAAGCACTCTTTCTTTTCTATGGCCCGTTGGAAGGCGCCAGACCGCACGGCTAGAGAAGAAGTGGGGGCCTTTATGAAGCAGGCGGCTTCTAAATGGGGGCGTTTGTTGAAACAATATTAAGTAATTTGGCTTTGGCGTTTTTCCAAGGCCATTTTTATGTATACTCATGAATAACAGAGGGTTTAAGTATGGAGATGGGGTATTTGAGAGCATTCGGCTAGGGCCCAAGGGGGCCCCTTTATTGCCTTGGCATGAGCAGCGGCTGCGCCGCAGTTTGGACCAATTGGGCATTTTGGCCCCAGAGGATTTTCAATTAGCCTCCTTTATTCGTTTGGGCGAAACTTACCGCCTTCGGCTGAGCTGCTGGCGGGCAGGAGGCGGCCTCTATACACCAGAAGAGAACGGTTTGGCCTATGCGGTAGAGGAGCAGCCGCTGCAAGCGGCTGCTTTTCCCTGGCCCAAAAAGGGGCTGTATCTGGGCGTTTATGAAGGGCAGCCCATAGCGGCGGGTGGCCTATCTTTTCTAAAATCATTGAGTGCTCAGACCTATGTGATGGCGGCTAAATATAGGCAGGAGGCGGGTTTTGATGACTGTATTTTACTGAATGCTTGGGGCCGTGTAGTAGAGAGCGTAGCGGCCAATATCTGGATTCGGAAAGGCGAGCGATGGGCCACGCCAGCGCTTTCGGAAGGGCCAGTGGCGGGGGTGTTTCGGGCCTATTTGTTGGATGTATTTAGGCAGGAGGGGGTTGCTGTAGAGGAAAAAGCTCTCAGTATAGCGGATTGTCTGGCCGCGGATGAAATTTGGTTAACCAATGCGGTGCAGGGGATCAGTTGGGTGCGGGAGTTTTTGGGCCAGAGTTATGCTTGTTCTTGGGCGGAGCGTTGGCAGCCTAGAGTGAATGCTCGGCTTTGGGGGGAATAGCAATTGGTCCAACCTCCCCGAAGGGATTCCTTAGGGAATCTCGAGGAGGGGAGGGGGGGCGGGGACATATTGACGGATGAGGAGCGCAGCGAGGAATACCACTTTTGCGGTGGACAGGCCCGAAGGGCCGCAGGCTGAGGGATGGCAGGGGGTGGCCGAAGGCCAGACCGAGCTTTTGAGCGCAGCGAAAAAGCGAAGGGCCGAGCGAGCAGCGAGCCCCCGCACAGCCCGACCCGCCCAAAGGGCGGGGCAGCCCCCAAAAAACAGTTCATAAAAGATGAAATCCTTTAGCAGAAATAGGTTAAATTTGGGAATCTCTTAACAGAACGCCCATTTGCGGATGTGGCCAATGAACAACATCAACATGATTAGAAAATTTAGTGTACTTATTTTTGCGCTATTCCTATTGACCTCTTGTGATCAGCTAGCTAAAGAAGGGGGAGAAGGGGAAACCGTGGATGAACAAATGCCCGAAGTAGAGGTTAAAGAATACAAAGTAGTAGCGCCGCCAGCGGGTTGCCAGCTACCTAAAACGGTAGCGGATCTGGATGGTGGATTGAAAAAAATATTTTATCAATTTAACAAGAACAACCAGGGGAGCTTGGCCCTTTTTGGCAAAGAAATGCAGTTGGGCAAAAAGGAAATGGTCGTCATTGTGGACTATATGCAATACAAAGATATGGACTGCGAAGAGGACCAGAGTCGTTATGGCGTTGGGGTGCGCTTATTTTTGCATATTGAAAAAGCCAGTCGAAAAATTGACTTAAACAACCTACCACAGCTAGCGGCCAACGTACAGTTAGGTCGGGCCTCGGTGCGGTATATTTTTCAGACCATTGGGGTAACGGGTCCAAAAATCAACGACATATTGCCCAAATCGAACACCAACACCTTTGATGTGGAGGGTTATGCCAATGTTATACGGGCCGTAGACCAAGTTCAGAGCCTCATTCGCGATGGTATTGATGGGGTAAACATTGCTCCCCAGGCTATTCCGACTAATTAGAAACAGATGCACAGCATAGAACCTCATTTTCGTTGGCGAGACGAATATATGGCAGAGCAAGACGAGCGTTCGCCATTTTATGGGTGGGAGTATAGTGAATTCTATTTTGAGAATAAGATTTACAACTACCTGATTCATCCGCAATGGGATGAATTTGGCTCGGAGACCCTCTATCTCAAAATTCTTTTTGTGGATTATGAGCGGGGCTATGCCATTATTGAGCTCATTGGAGAGTGGAACGACACCCTCAACAATGACATGGGCTGTTTGAAAGATGAACTGCTGGA
The DNA here is from genome assembly GCF_027594745.1 of Saprospira grandis. Taxonomy (NCBI): domain Bacteria; kingdom Pseudomonadati; phylum Bacteroidota; class Saprospiria; order Saprospirales; family Saprospiraceae; genus Saprospira; species Saprospira grandis. Next base: position 3,296,100 of record NZ_CP110854.1, read on the forward strand.
CCTTTTGCAGGGGGAGGGGATTCGTTATTTTCTGCTCATTATGGAAAATGTATTAAATTTTCATGGCAGCGACGATTCCTACTACGAAGCTTTTGTAGAGGATCTGGATGAGGAAGAAGGCTGGTGCTGTTTTTTAAATTTGCGGCAGCATTTGAGTGATGAAATGGAGGCCCATGATCTTCATGAGCATATTTATTTTGGGGCCCCTTTTAATGAATTGAATTGGCGGCCACAAAAGCCCTTGCATCTCTTTTTGCAAATAAAGGAGAAAATAAGGGCCATGGATGAGCCCGTTTATTTTTTGGATTAGGGGAGAAAAAGTAGCCGTAATTTTTTTACGGCTGCTTTTTTTCATTTATTGTAGCAAACAAACAAAGTGTCAATTATGCTAAGCAAATTTACGGTCTCTAATTTTAAGAACTTTAAGGAGCCTTTTATCTTTTCCTTAGAAGATGCAAGGAACTACAACTTTAATGCTTCTGCAGTAAAAGAGGGAGTAGTACAAAATGCCATTGTTTATGGATACAATGGAGTGGGCAAATCAAATTTAGGTTTGGCTCTTTTTGATATTGTTGGGCATTTGACGGATAAGCACACAGATGCGGAAAACTCTTATGGAGAGAGCAGTTATCTAAATGCATACAATAAAACTCGAGCGGCGACTTTCAAGTATGAATTTTTGTTTGGTCGGCAGCGAGTTATTTATTCCTATGAAAAGAAGAGCTTTCGGTTACTTTTGAAAGAGCAACTTATCATCAATGATCAAATTGTGGCCGAAATAGATCGTAGCCAAGGGACTATAGCGAGAATTGAACTAGCTGGAGCCGAAAGTTTAAACAAAGAGTTGAATAACCCCAACTTATCGTTATTAAAGTATATTCAGACGAATGCAAACTTAATTGATAGTTTAGAGAATCGGATATTGGCCGAGTTTTTTGACTTTGTAAATAAAATGCTCTTTTATCGGTCCTTATCTAGAAACCTCTATTTAGGCTATGAAAATGGGGTTTGGGACATTGAAACAGATATTATAAAGAAGGGGAAGTTAAAAGACTTTGAGTTATTTTTAAATGAGAAGGCTAATTTAGATTGTCGATTGGAGGCCGTAAGTACTTTTGATAAAATAATTATTGCCTTTGATTTTGACGGAGTTCATATTCCCTTCTACGATATTGCATCTACGGGAACGCAAGCACTAGCACTTTTTTATGCCTGGAGTCTTCGTTTGCGTTCTGAGCAGCCCGTTTCTTTTTTATTCATAGATGAATTTGATGCCTTTTATCATCATGAGTTGTCTCGAGCAATTGTAGAACTGCTTAAAGAGTCTGAAGTTCAGTTTGTGCTAACTACCCATAATACCTCTATCATGACGAATGACTTACTGCGTCCTGATTGTTATTTTTTGATGTGGCCCAATAAGATACAATCATTAGCTGCGAGTACGGCAAAAGAGTTGAGAGAGGCGCATAACATTGAAAAAATGTATAAAGCAGGAGCCTTTTATGAGTAGAATTCTTTTTGTATTTGAGGGCGGCCGAGCAGAAAATCAGATTGGAGAGCGCTTAAAAGCATTGAATTTAATAGAGCAAAGTACCATCTTTACAGTCTATGGAGAAAATATTTATACGTTCTATCGGCAATGCTCAGAAGATGAGTTTCTGGATACCTTTACTTTACTAAAAAACCGTCATCCTAATCAATTAGAGGGCTTTGGCCGAAATGATTTTAGTGAGTTATACTTTTTCTTTGATTATGATGGGCACGACCGTATGGCTACTGATGAACAAATAGTAGAAATGCTAGAGTTCTTTAGGAATGAAACAGAAGAAGGTAAGCTCTACATTAGTTATCCGATGCTTGAAGCGATTAAGCATTTAGCTGATGAGATTGATTTTAAAGAATTAGTTGTAGCAGCTAGGACAAAAATTAACTATAAAAATTTGGTGGGCAATGAAGCTAGTTCTCGTTTTCAGAATCTAACAACTTGGGAGCTAAGTCACTGGCGAGAAGTTGCAGTAGCCCATTTAAGAAAGATGAATTATGTTGTTTATCGGAATTTCAGTTGGCCCCAAACAAGGATTGACCAACTGACAATTTTTGAATCTCAGCAAAACAATTACCTCAATAGAGCAGAAGTTGTCGCTGTTTTGAGTGGATATCCTCCAATGCTTGCCGATTATTATGGCCTCTCTGCTTTAAAAGAAAAGTTAGGGCTTTCAGATGAAGCACTTTAAGGTTAAAATCTCAGCAATTAGCAGCGCTCGCTCAGTAAAAAGCGAGCGCTTTTTTGTTTCTTGTGCAACAAAGCAACAAAGATGAAAGTACTACATACCGCCGATTGGCATTTGGGCCATAAATTATTCAACCAAACTAGAGAAGAGGAACATGCGGCTGTTCTTCAGCAGATTATAGACCTTATTATTGCCGAAGAAGTGGAGCTGCTCCTTATTGCCGGCGATATTTTTGACCAACACCTGCCGCCCAATTATGCGCAGGCACAGTATTATAATTTCCTCAAAGCCCTACAACAGACCTCTTGTCATACGGTAGTGGTGGTGGCGGGCAATCACGATTCCTTTAATTTTTTGGATAGTAGCAAACTGCTGCTGGATAGCTTTAATATAAAGGTATTGGCCAATTTGCCCGAAACCTTAGAAGAACAGCTCATTGAGGTCCGAAATCCCCAGGGCGAACTACAAGCTTATGTAGCGGCCGTCCCCTTTTTGCGAGAAAGAGAGCTCCGACAAGGCCAAATGCTACCCTATGAAGAGCGAATTAAGGCGCTCCGTTTGGCCATCCGACAGCATTATGCAGATTTAGCCGCTCTGCTAGCCGATAAAACAGCACTGAATATTCCGCTAATTACTACGGGGCATTTATATGTGGACCAAGGGCAGCGAGATGGCCGTAGTGATTATATCCATATTGGTCAGGCCGACCTTTTTCCCGCCCAAGATTTTCCCGCCCTTTTTGATTATGTGGCCCTAGGGCATTTGCACCGCCCACAAAAATTAGGGGAGCAGGGGCGGATCTGTTATTCGGGCTCTATCTTGCCCATGGATTTCAATGAAATCAATTATGCTCAATCTGTGCAGTTGCTGGAGTTTGAGGGCCGAAAGTTGGTCCAAAATAAAATGAAACCCTTAAAGCTGCTTCGGCGTTTAATCTTTTATAAGGGCGATGAGCAAAAAATTAGGGCCAAACTGGAAAAACTGCCCGCTCAAGGCGAAAAAGTAAGTGATTTACTCAAGCTAGAACTAGAAGTGCCACAGTTTTTACCCGCTCTAGAACAAGAGTTTCGCAAAATACTGAAAGGCAAAGCCGCCGAGCTAATTTCTATGCAGCAAAAGTCGGAGCTCAATAGCCGGGAAAAGGCGGCTAAAGGTCCAGAAAAAGACCTAGCAGAATTGAGCCCAGAAGGACTATTCGACCTTTACCTGCAAGAAAAAGGAACTGATCCCAAAGCTAGCCAAGCGCTACAAAAAAGCTTTGGGGAGTTGCTCTCTTGGATGCAAGAACAAGATCGAGATTAAAGCCGATAAGGATGTCAAAAAGAATTTTTTACCAAATAGGAGTGGCCAGCTTGAGCCTTTGCAGCTTTTCGGCCCTCTATTTTCTAAACTTTAAGGCCAATCCCTCCGAACGCGAACTGATGCAGGAGGGCAAACGCATTATTATCCGAGACCCCCAAACCAATAAACAAAGGGTCATTATTATTGCGCCTCCACACCAACGTCTAGATAGTAGCAGCGGCCGAATGCTCCCCCGAGAAGAGGCCAATGGCCGCCTACCCGATGTGGAGTTTCTTAAATTGATGCTGAAAAAAGGAAAAGACGGTACCCCCGTTCTATAAATCAAAAAAGCCCTGATCCTTAAGATCAGGGCTTTTTTCTTAAATTTCTTTACGCAAACGAGCCACCGGAATATTCAACTGCTCTCGGTATTTGGCTACCGTTCTTCGAGCAATATTATAGCCCTTATCTTGTAAGGCCGTTTTCAGTTTCTCATCAGAAAGGGGCTTGCGCTTGTTCTCTGCCTCAATGATTTCGGTCAAAATTTTCTTGACCTCTAAGGTAGAGACCTCCTCTCCAGATTGGGTCTGCAAAGACTCTGAGAAAAAGCTCTTGAGCCGCTTGGTCCCAAATTCAGTTTGTACGTATTTGCTGTTGGCCACCCGCGAAATGGTCGAGATATCTAGGCCCGTAATTTCGGCAATGTCTTTTAGAATCATGGGCCGCAAGCGCTTCTCATCTCCCGTCAAAAAGAAGTCTTCCTGATAGTTCATGATGGTGTACATGGTCCTAAACATGGTGTCCTGACGCTGACGAATGGCATCAATAAACCAACGAGCGGCATCAATTTTTTGCTTGACAAACATGATGGCTTCTCGCTGTTTTTTGTCTTTCTTGCTGGCGCTATAGGCCTCCAACATGTTTTTATATTCCCGATTGATCCGAAGTTCAGGAGCATTGCGGCTGTTCAAGCGCAGGTCTAGCTCTCCGTTTTTGTTCTCAATAATAAAGTCGGGCACTACATATTTCTTAATCTTAGAAGAAGAAGCGTAAACGCTACCGGGCTTGGGGTTGAGTTTCAAAATTTCATCGGTCGCCTCTTTGAGGTCCTCTCTAAAAATATTGAGTTGGCGAATCAGCTTCTTGTAGTGCTTTTTAGAAAAGGGCTCAAAGTAGTCTTTGATAATTCGATGGGCCAATTTGAGGCTCTTCATTTCCTTTTCATCATAGTATTGCTGCACTTCTTCAGACTGTAGTTTGCGGTCCAATTGCAAAAGCAAACATTCCCGCAAATCTCTAGCGCCAATTCCAGCGGGCTCAAACTGATGAATCACCTCCTCCAAAACACGTAGGATTTCAGCCTCGCTAAAACGAACATTTTCGGCAAATAATAGGTCGTCGGCCAAGGCAATAGGCTCTCTCCGCAAATAACCATCATCATCCAAGCTGCCCATAATCTGCCGCGCAATCAATTCCTCCGATTCCGTCAGTTCTCGCATGCCCAACTGCCGCTCTAGCTGTTCCTGAAAACTAGATTCTACAGCAGCGGGAATGGTCTTTTCTTCTTGGTCGGGCGAGTAATTATTGACCTCTAATTTATAAGAAGCAACATCATCGCCTAAATATTCTTCCAAATAATCCTCAAAATCGGGGTCATTGAGCTCTTCTTCTTCCTCTTTTTTCTCCGATTCCTCATTTCCAATCAAATATTCCTCCTCTAAGGGGTCTTCTTTTTCTTCTTCCTCATTTTGGTGCTCATCAATTTCTAGAGCAGGGTTACCTTCTAGTTCCTGTTGGACCCGCTGTTCTAGCATATCGGTGGGCACTTGCAAAAGCTTCATCAGCTGAATTTGCTGAGGCGATAGCTTTTGCATCATCTTCTGAGATTGCTGTTGCTTGAGCATATATTTATCGTTTAAATAGGCTGTGCGAAAAGGGTTATAGGGGCTATATACGCCCGCTTACTTACTAAAGTTACTATTTTTAGCCCTTAAAATCAAATTTAAGTTTTCATTTGGTAAGATTTTTGATTAGGCGGCCGCTTTTTGACAAAAAAAAGCAGCAACTTCTTATCGCTGCTACTTTGGTAGGGGAGGGGATGTCTAGGTTTTGGGGCCCGCGGCCAGCTTTGCTGGCCGCCGCTATGCTGCGCCGCTCGCAGGTCTGCTCGGCCCTGCAGCCCTTCGGGCTTTGGTCTGGCCTGCGGCCACGGCTGCGCAGCGCTGGGCCGCTCATCGGTATTTTTTCAGTTGATTTATCTTCTTTGGCCTTTTGTTTTTTATGGCGTCCTACAGGCCCGAAGGGCCGCAGGCTGAGGGATAGATAGTGGTGCGGCGAAGCCGCAGACCGAGCAAAATGAGCGCAGCGAAATTTTGCGCAGGGCCGAGCGAGTAGCGAGCCACGACATAGCCCGACCCGAGCGAAGCGAGTGGGCAGCCCCTAAAAATCTACAGAAAAATATAGACAGATAGCAACAAAAGGTAGCAATAGAGGAGGCATTGGATGAGGTAAGTTTTGCCGTCTGCTTTGGGGCTGCGCAAAAACCAAAGGCGGTACATAATATATAGATGCGTAGCTAATGCAGGCAAGATTAAAGCAAGATCTAGCCAAAATAGTCCCTCTTGCAACTGAAAATAGACGATTCCAACACTAAGCGACATAATGGCCCAAAAGCTCATCGTAATGATTCTGGCCTTTTTATCGCCCACTAAGATAGGGAGGGTTTTGCGGCCCGTTTTGCGGTCGCCTTCTACATCTCTAAAATCTTGGGTGCAAGAAGTCAGGGCCACCCAAAAAGAAATTAAGCTGATCCAAATAATAGCCGAGTTGCTAAATGGACCAATAATTTGCCAGGCGGCGCCTAGCTGAGCAGCAGTGCCCAAGCCCATAGAGACAAAATTTTTTGTGATCCAGTTTTTATCCCAGCCGCGCAAATTGAGCATATAGGTAACAATTACCCAAAGCAGCGACCAATAAAATACGCCCAAAAAGGCGCCTAAAATTAGGTAAATGGCCGTGCCTAAATAATAGCGAAAATAAGCGCCTTGCTCGTTAATTAGGCCAGAAGGCAAGGGCCGAAAAGGCTTGTTGAGTCTGTCTTCTTCTATGGCCTCCAACTGATTACTAATATCAAAAGGATATATGTAAAAAATAAAGTAGCAAAGTCCTAGGCCAAAATAAGCCAGGCTCTGAAGATTAACCGAAGCGGCCGAAAAAAGCGCCACTAGCATAAAAATACTAGCCGATACCACCGAGACCAAAAGGTCGGTTTTTGTAAATTTCCAGAGGAGTTCTACTTCCCTAGAAAAAGCAAAAAATAACTGGTTAAATGAGATTTGTTTGTTCATAGGGCTCTGTTTTTCTCTATAATACGCAAAAAACAACCCAAATGCAGATAAAATTCTGTCTTTTTACTATAGCTAAGAATTAAGTTTGGTTAATTCTTGTCACTCTTCCTTCGCTTTTTTGTCCTTTAGTGTCCTCTCTATTTCCTGTCGTTAACTACAATTAAAATAAATTTTATACCGTAAATCAATTGATTATCTGCAATTTGTTTGGGTCTTATAGTTGTTTATGACATTTTTAGTCAAAATGTTACCCTAAAAGCCAGATTTTATTTAAATCAGCTTAACATTTCTTTTACAATCTAGAAGTCATAAAAAAGCTAAAAAAGTATTTTTTTGCCTGTTTTTGCTTTTAAGTGGCTGATTTTCAGCTGGTTTTACCTTGTTAGATTGGCTAAACTTCCTTTTTGCCCTATTTTAGCAGCTTGCTTGCCCAAAGAAAATATTTGGGCCTTTTATCTAGTAGCCCCTAAAAAATACTATAGATCTATAGTTGCTGTGACAATTTAGAGACTTAACTTATTGGCCCGTTTTTGCTGCTTTTGTGTCAGCCTAGGGCCAAAAAAAAGCGAACTTCCCAATTCGGGAAGTTCGCTTTTCGCTCTATAGAGGCCTAAATCCTAGGCATCAACATTAGCATATTTTGCATTTTCTTCAATAAACTTACGGCGAGGAGGCACGGCATCTCCCATCAGCATACTAAAGGTGTCATCGGCCATTTCGGCATCTTCAATCTGTACCTGACGAAGGGTGCGGGTTTCGGGATTCATGGTGGTTTCCCAAAGTTGCTCGGCATTCATTTCACCCAAACCCTTATAGCGCTGTACGCCAACGCCCTGTCCGCCTAATTCGGCTACCGCCATTTGGCGTTGTGCCTCATCCCAGCAGTAAACTTGTTTTTTGCCTTTCTTGACCAAGTAGAGGGGGGGCGCAGCAATATAAACATAGCCGTTCTCTACCAAGGGGCGCATATAGCGGAAGAAGAAGGTCAAAATCAAGGTAACGATATGGCTACCATCTACATCGGCATCACACATAATGACGATTTTGTGGTAACGCAATTTCTCGGTATCCAGATAACGATCGCCATCTTTTTCGGCTATGCGTACGCCTAGGGCCGTAAAAATATTTTTGATCTCTTCATTCTCGTAGATTTTATGCTCCATGGCCTTTTCTACGTTCAAGATCTTACCCCGCAAAGGTAAAATAGCCTGAAACTCACGGCTACGACCCTGTTTGGCCGTTCCACCCGCCGAGTCTCCCTCTACCAAAAAGATTTCAGAAAGGCTAGCATCTCTAGACGAACAATCGGCCAGTTTACCTGGCAGACCAGAACCCGTCAATACGTTTTTGCGCTGTACCATTTCTCTGGCCTTGCGAGCTGCTGTACGAGCACGAGCGGCCAAAACCACCTTGTCAATAATTAACTTAGCCGTAGAAGGATTTTCCTCCAAGTAAAGAGCAAAGGCCTTACGCACCGCCCCCGAGACAATAGAATTGACCTCTTGGTTGCCCAATTCGCCCTTGGTTTGTCCCTTAAACTGCGGGTTGGGCACCTTTACCGCCACTACAGCCGTGAGGCCCTCTCGAAAATCTTCACTAGAAATAGTCGCCTTGGCCTTGGCAAACAAGCCCGTCCGCTCTCCATATTTCTTGAGCTCATGGCCCACCGCTCTGCGGAATCCAGAAACATGCGTTCCGCCTTCAATCGTATTGATATTATTGACAAAAGAGCGAAGGTTCTCCCGATAAGAGTTGTTGTACTGAAAAGCCACCTCGACAAATACGCCCTCTTCTTCTCCCATCACATGAATAGGTTCGGGCAACAAAATATCTCGGTTGTTATTGTTGTCCATTTCCTGAACAAACTCCTTAAGCCCTCCTTCAGAAAAGAATTCCTCCCGCTTGAAACTGCCATCTTCCTCCAATTTGCGCTCATCAATGATGATCAAACGCAAACCTTTGTTCAAATAGGCCAATTCCCGCAAGCGCTTGGCTAAGTTTTCATAAATATAATTGGTGGCCGAAAAAATACTGGCATCAGGCAAAAAAGTCACTTTGGTCCCCGTTCGATCGGTCTGCCCAATCACAGTTACCTCGGTTTGCGGAATCCCACAGCTATATTCCTGCACATAAACCTGCCCCTCGCGATGCACCTCCGCCTTCAAAAAGCTAGATAGGGCATTCACACAAGAAACCCCCACACCATGCAAACCACCAGATACCTGATAGGTCTTTTTATCAAATTTTCCACCAGCATGCAAGACGGTCATGACCACCTCCAAGGCAGATTTTTGTAGCTTCTGATGCATGCCCACGGGAATCCCCCGACCATTATCAAAAACACTAACCGAATTATTGGGGTGCACGGTAATCGTCACCTCATCGCAATAACCCGCCAAATGCTCATCAATCGAGTTGTCCAAGACTTCCCATACCAAATGATGAAGGCCTTTGCTATCTGTGCTACCAATATACATACCTGGCCGCATACGCACGGCCTCCAAGCCTTCCAGCGCCTGAATATTATCGGCGCCATAGTCCGCATTCTGAACCTCGGGCTGTTGTTGATCTAAGTTGTTTTTATTTTCTTCCATAGCTACAAAAATACAAAAAATAAATGGCTTATGCCAGCCTTTTTAAAAGCAAAAAAGATCCGTCTAGGGCTTCTTTTTTAGCGCTTCTTTATCTCGGGTTTTTTATTTCTTTTTTTGGGGCTGCCCCTCGCTTCGCTCGGGTCGGGCTATATCGCAGCTCGCAGCTCTGCTCGGCCCTGCAGCCGCCTTTGGCGGCTTGGGTCTGGCCCTTTGGGCCACTGCTTTCTATCCCTCAGCCTGCGGCCCTTTGGGCCTGCAAACCGCAGAAGGCCTAGCCTAGGCTTGTGGGCAGTTGGATCCTAAATATGGTCCCTTCTCCAGGTATCGATTCTTTTACATAGATGCGCCCATTATGATATTGTTCTACAATTCGCTTAGAGAGGGAGAGCCCTAGGCCCCAACCTCGCTGTTTGGTCGAAAAGCCCGCCTGAAAAATCTTTTTATGCAGTTTTTTGGGCATGCCTTTTCCACTATCCTGAATTTCAATAATTACTTGCTGCTGAACCTGATAGACCCGCAGGGCAATTTCGCCATGTCCATCCATGGCATCTAGGGCATTCTTAAAGAGGTTTTCAATGACCCAATCAAATAAAAGTCCATTGATGGGGGCTAAAATAGGGGCCAGTTCCTCAAAGTTGGGCGCAATAAACTGCACTTTTCTAGAGGCCCGCTCTTTACTATAGGCCAACAGTTTTTCTAGGCGAGGCAAAAGGTCTTCCTCTTTCAATTCTGCCGAAGCTCCCAATTTAGAAAAGCGATAGGCCACCTGATTGAGCAGTTCTACATCCTTGGCCATTTCATCGGCCATCATGCCCAGATTTTCATCTTCGGGATAAAACAAACGAATGTTTTCTATCCAGCCCACCAAAGAGCTGGTGGGGGTCCCCAACTGATGGGCCGTTTCTTTGGCCATGCCCAACCAGATGCGCTCTTGCTGCAAATCTTTAAGGGCCTTAATCGATAAATAGGCCATAATGATAAAGGCCAATAATAAAGCAAATTGCAAATAAGGCGAGACCTCTAAATAGGTAATTAATTTAGATTGCCGAAAATAAACGTAGTTTTTGAGCTGTAGTTCGGGCACCTCATAAATAATAGGCTGGCTCTTTTCTCTCAGTTTTTTTAGCTCCTTCTCAAAGTATTTTCGGTCCTTGGGCCAGCTCCTATCCCCATAGTTGCGCACATCAATAATGCGGTAATCCCCATCCACTAAAATCATGGGAATATCTTCATTCTCGCTAATGATTTGGCTCTGAAAACTGAGGTCGCAATTGTTGGCTGCTTTTAAAATGCTTTCTTGGGCCTGAGCCCAGGTACGCATGCGCTGCCGCTCTGCCGTTTCTAGTTGCTGCCCAATCGTAATATTAAAGTAAACAGAGCCCAAAAGGACCAATACGCAGCCCAAAACAAGGGCAAAGCGCCAGCTGGCTGTCTGAAAAAATTGATTGATATTCATAGCTAAATGCTCGTATTGGATCCCTACAGGCGGCTTCGCCGCCGCAGGCTGAGGGATGGAAAGGGTGGCCGAAGGCCAGACCGAGGCAGCAAAGCTGCCGATGGGCCGAGCAGACCTGCGAGCCCGACACAGCCCGACCCGCCCGCAGGGCGGGGCAGCCCCCAAAAAATAAAAAACAGCAGCTTATTTTTGGGCTTGTGGACCCGTTAGTTTAGGTTGGAGCTCTAGCTGCTTTTTAATAAAGTCATAGGCATTTTTGGACATGATCTTTTCGGTCAGTTCTTCTGGGCTAAAGCCCTCCATCAGCTCTTCAATTTGGCGGCTAGTAAATAGACTGCTAATGTTTTCGGGCTGGGCCAAAAAGGCCTCAATATCTTCAGCCAATTTGGCGGTATAAGAGGCATCGGGATAAGCCGTGAGGGGTTGCTTGATGTTATCGAAATCGGAACCCAGGGCCATAATATCCCAAACACTTTTTCGCTTGGAGTTGTAGCCACTACTTTTAGAAACCAGCTGCACCACCGTCAGTACATTGGCCATAAAGAGGTGCAACTCCGCTTTTTTGCGTTGCAAACTGCCCTCGGGGCTCATTCGAATTTCTTCTAGGGCCAGCTGGCCGCCCAAAACCGAGGCATCTAAGGGAATGCCAATTAGGCCGCCTGATTTATAAATATGATGAGGTCCTCCTCCGAGAGATTTTGGGTCCAGTGATTCAGATAAGAGGTATTATTTTTATTATCGTCATCTTTGCGTTTATAATTTCGTTGCTGCCAACTCAACCCGCTAATGCCGCAATGGCTACAAACCACGGGAATTTTTTCGCCCAAAATCGAGGCCCGTTCAATGGCCTGATAATAATATTTTCTAAAGCGGTAGCTCATGTGTTTCACATCAATCAGGATGCGTCGGCCTTCTCGGGCGGTAAGTTCTTCAATAATTTCTTTACCCAGACGGCTAGGGCCATTATTGACCGCCTTGACCTTACCAAAGACGTTAATTTCGTCGCGGCTCCAGCTATTGGCCATTCCGCCTAGGCCATTTTCATAGTTTTTGGCCAAGGAAATCCAGAGAATTGGCGTTTGGATATACTCATCGGTATTATCAGAAATGGGGAGTAGGCCCTTTAGGCGGCGAATATTTTTGCGCATCAGCTCGCTATACTCCTCCAAATTGGTAATATTTTCATCTATATATATAGAGTGGCCCAAACTATGGCCTCCATCAATGCTCAGCAAGATGCCGAGGCGGTAGGGACTAGCCAGCACCGAGTCGAGCTGCCCAGCATTGCGGATAATTTCGTACTGATGCTTTTTGCCCTGAAAATAGTAAAAGCTTTTTTCGCCCTCAAAACGTTGCAAATACTCAATATTACCCAGTAGGTCGGCAAAATAATCCATTTCTTTTTGGCGCAAAAAAAGTTGGTTGGCCACAATGCCCGTCATGCAAGAAACAGTCGCTTTTTTATTTCGGTCATTATAAAAACTAGAGCCATTGATGAGCGGGCGCTCTACCGGAGAAAGCGCCATGCAGCTAAGGCGGCTACGTCCCTGCGCTAAGGCTGCAAAATGCGCCTGCGAGTATTTGGGCAGATAGGGGCCTAGGGCCTGCATCATTTGGCTAGAACGGTCGTAGCCACAATCATGAAAAATGGGCTCCCAGATCGTGTAGTCCATGTCTCCAGTCCGAGAGTTGTAGGGCTTACTACTCGAGTTGATATGTATATCGGCATAAAATTGCCCCAATTGGAGGGGGGGATTTGCTTGTTCTTCTTCTTCGGTTTGGGCCAAAAGAAAAAGAGGGAGAAAGAAAAGCAGAAAACCGATTGTATTTCGCATGCTGAAGCTGTATTTTGGGGCGGTCAGGCGTAAAATGGACCGTAAATTTAGGCTTTTTTGATGAACTTACTGAAGAATTAAGATCTTGTCCATCATCTTTTAGACAAAAGGCCCATTTTGCCCTAAATGAACAAATTACCTCTACCCTATAAAAAGAAAAGGTGCTCTCTTTATTTCGCAACAATCATATTATTACCGGCTTTTTTGTCTTGATTTATGGAGTTTTACTCCTTTTGCCCGTTTTTTTTCTCTCCGATACGGCTTCTTTGGCGCAGTTGGGACCACTAGCGCCTTATTTTGGCGGCAGTGGACTAGGGGCCAATTTGCTTTTTTTGCTCCTCGCTTTTGTCTTGACTTTTGGGCTCAACCAATTGGTCAATCGCTTCCGCTTGGGCCGACAGAGTACATTTTTTGTGGCCATCAGCAGCTTGCTTGGCCTAGCTTTGTTTCCTCAGAGCTTGGGCCTCTCGCCAGTCTTACTGGGCAATTTGAGTTTATTGCTCTGTTTCTATAATCTCTACCGATCCTATGAGCAGAGAAACTCGGTTTTGCCGCTTTCTAATGCCGCGCTCTTTATGGGCCTGAGTATGCAGTTTTATCTGCCTTTTGCCCTTTATTTACCCGCTTTTTTATTGGCCTGGGTCACCCTTCGACCAGCCAGCATCCGAGATTTTTCCGTCATTCTGCTCTCGGGCAGCATACCCGCATTCTTAACAGGCACAGCTTATTTTCTCTTTGATCATTGGGGCGATTTTGCCCAAACTTATGCCTTTTCCAATTGGCTCGCCCAAGATTTTTCTAACTTCAATGACCCTTTTCTTTTGGCCTCTTTTGGGGCGGCTTTGCTGATTTTTCTCCTCTCTTGGGCCAATTTTCAAACCCTCAAGCAAAAGACGACCATTAAGGAGCAGAAGTTTTTACAACTCATTTTTATCTTCCTCTTTTTTGCCCCCTTGCAGCTCTTGGCCTATCAAGGAATACCCGCCCAACTAACCGCCTGCTTGCTCCCTATGGCGCTCTTGCTTGGGCTACAATGGCAAGCCTGGAAAAATAGCCGCTGGGCAGAGCTTTGGCAATTGCTGTTTTTGGCCATTGCCGCCCTGGCTCAATATTATCCTCTTTTTTAACTCCTCTACTGCTGTTTTGGGGCTGCCCACTCGCTTCGCTCGGGTCGGGCCATTTCGCAGCTCGCTCTTCGCTCGGCCCTTCGGCGCAGAGCGCCTCGGTCTGCGGCTTCGCCGCCCTGCTACAACCCCTCAGCCGAGGCGCTGCGCGCCTTTGCGGCGGCTTCGCCGCCTGCCCACCGCAAAAGGACCTAGAAATTAAATAGTTGATAATCAATAATATAAGTCTTTTTAAACCTAAAATTTCAAGGCAGTTGAACTAATTGCTAGGGTACTTAGTTTGAAAAATAAACTAAGTTAGTTTGGAAAATAAACTAAGTCTAATTATCTTGTTCCTACAAAATAAAATATCCCTATGCAAAACAGTTTAAATAAGCGCTATCGGAGCAGTTTGGCCCTGCTCACCGACCTCTATCAAATTACTATGGCCTACGGCTATTGGAAGGCGGGCCGGCAGGAAGAAGAGGCCATTTTTCATTGGTTTTACCGAAAGAATCCTTTTGGGGCCAATTATGCCATTACAGCAGGCTTGGAAGATGCCATTGCCTATATGCAAGATTTTGTCTTTTCGGTAGATGATATACAGTATTTGGGGGGCTTGAAGGGGGCCGATGGCCGCCCATTATTTGAGGAAGCCTTTTTAAATTATCTACAGCGCATGAAGTTTAGCTGTGATATTGATGCGGTGCCCGAGGGCCGAGTTGTTTTTGCGCATGAACCCCTTTTGCGGGTTCGTGGTCCATTGATTCAGGCCCAATTTAGAAACGGCATTATTAAATATCCTAAACTTTCAAACCTTAATTGCTAGCAAGGCGCATCAGGTTTGTTTGGCCGCTCAGGGCGATACGGTCCTAGAGTTTGGTTTGCGCAGAGCGCAGGGAATTGACGGCGGTCTCTCCGCTTCTCGAGCAGCTTATATTGCCGGAGTGGCCGCAACCAGTAATGTATTGGCAGGCAAGCTCTATGATATTCCCGTAAAGGGAACTCATGCGCATAGTTGGGTCATGAGTTTTGAGGATGAGCAGCAAGCCTTTGCTACTTATGCGCAGGCCATGCCCGCTAATTGCGTTTTTCTAGTGGATACCTATGATACGCAAAAGGGAGTAGACAAAGCCATTGAAATCGGTAGAGAATTAAGAGAGCAAGGACAGGATTTACTAGGAATTCGCCTAGATAGTGGCGATTTGCGGGCCCTGAGTATTTGGGCCAGAAAACGCCTAGATGAGGCGGGTTTTGAAAAGACGAAAATCATTGCTAGCGATAGCCTGAATGAGGATAAAATTAGGACCTTAAAGGCTGGGGGCGCGGCCATTGATAGTTGGGGCGTGGGGACTAATTTGGTTACGGCTCAGAATCAGCCCGCTCTAGGCGGCGTCTATAAATTGGCTGCCTTGCGCAAGGACGCAAACAGCAAATGGGCCTATAAAATTAAGCTCTCCAATACGCCAATTAAAATCTCTAATCCGGGCGCACTACAAGTTCGCCGCTATTATTTGACCGATGGGCGGCCCTATGGCGACATGATTTGGGATGAGTTGCAAACTAGCCCTTTGGGCCAATTGCAAAGCCTAGATGGCCGCAGTATAGTTTGTGATAGCCGAAAATACGAAGATCTCTTGCAGCCCATATTTAGAAAAGGCGAACTTTGCTATAAATTGCCTAGCTTAGGCGAAATTCGTAAGACTGCAGAACAAGATTTGGCTCTTTTCCAGGGCGTAGATTTTAAGTTGTACCCCAAGGGGCTAGAAGCGCATTTGGCCCAAACTAAAGCCGCCTTGATAGAGGGACTGAAGAATAAAAAACAATAAGGAATAAAAAATATGGCATACACCTATGAATATCCAAGACCCTCGGTTACGGTAGATTGTGTGGTTTTTGGTTTAGACGATAGCGCAGATTTGCGCATTTTGCTCATTGAACGAGCAGATGACCCTTTTGCGGGACATTGGGCCTTGCCTGGCGGCTTTGTAGATATGGGCGAAGACCTAGATTTGGCCGCCAAACGAGAGCTAGAAGAAGAAACGGGCATTAAAGATATCTTTATCGAGCAGCTCTATACCTTTGGTGCACCAAATCGAGACCCTAGGGGCCGAGTGATTAGTGTGGCTTATTATGCCCTAGTCAATTTATCGGAACATCCCATTAAGGCCGCTTCTGATGCCCGACAAGCCAAATGGTTTAAGATTTCGGAACTGCCACCCTTGGCCTTTGACCATAATAAAGTACTAGAAATGGCCTTGGAGCGACTCCGAGCAAAGGTCTTGTACAAACCTATTGGCTTTGAGCTTTTGCCCGAAAAGTTTACCCTGACTGATCTTCAAAACTTGTATGAAACCATTTTGGGCCAACAACTCAACCGCCGAAATTTTAGGTCCAAAATTCTAAAAATGGGACTGCTCGAGCAACAAGAACGGCAACAGAATGTGCCGCACCGCCCCGCCTACCTCTATAAATTTAATAAAGAAAAATATCAACGGCTGTCTGAACGCTTAGGCGAATTCATCTTTGAAATTCGCTTTCAACCCAGAGAGACCGAAGACTAAAGAGAGCAACTTATGAATGCAGTTATCTTAGTAGATTTACAATACGATTTTTGCCAATATGGCGCCCTAGAGGTCCCCGATGCCAATGCCGTAATCCCTATCGCCAATAGCCTAATGCCTCATTTTGAGCTGGTGATCGCTACCCAAGATTGGCATCCCGCCAACCACAAAAGCTTTGCCGCCAACCACCTTTTTCGACAGCCTGGGCAAGTAATTGACCTCAATGGCTTAGCGCAAATCCTTTGGCCCATTCACTGTGTGCAGGGAAGCTATGGGGCCGAATTGGTGGATGAATTGGACCAAAGCCAAATTACCAAGATCTTCCAAAAAGGAACAGATATAGATATTGATAGCTATAGCGGCTTTTTTGATAATGGCCATAGAAAAGCCACCGGCCTAGGCGATTATTTGAAAGAAAAAGGCGTCACAACCGTTTTTGTGCTAGGCCTTGCGCTAGATTATTGCGTCAAGTTTACGGCCCTAGATGCTCAGGCTCTAGGCTTCAAAACTTATTTGGTCCAAGATGCTTGTAGAGCAGTAAATATGCAAGCAGAAGATGGAAAAAATGCAATTGCCGAGCTAAAAGAAAAAGGCATTGAAGTTATTGATAGCCAAGATGTTGTTAATTTGGTGTAGGTACATCGTTTTTTAACAATTGTTAAAATTACCCCTTTTGGGGGATATTTTTAGTCTGTAATTTGACATTTACAATAAGAGCTGTATCTTTGAATTGTCTTTGTGTTTATTTGTTTGGGTTTTTAGGGGAGGCTGTCCTGAATAAGGGCAGCCTCTTTTTTATTTTAAGTCACAAAAAAGGCCCCGCTAGCTACTGCTAGCGGGGCCTTTTGCTGTGGCCCTACTCCAATAAGGCCCTAAATTTTGTCATCGTTTTATATGGTCCCTCAATGACCGACTTTTTGGCCAACCAAGCCGGAATACTCCCCCCAGCATGGGCCACCAACTGCTGCCGAACAAATAATTTCCCTCGGCCCATATCCTTAAAATACCAATGCCCCTGCATCTCCTCAATTCGTATAAAACCCGCCTGTTTGGCCTTCTTTTTCGGACAACTCCTAAAGTCAATCCGTAATTCTGTTGCCGATAAACGATGTATTTTATAATGCGTCACATTGTCCCGATTTTCTATCGGCCAAGGCATATCTACCTGATAATAAACATAGAATTCATCATCAGAAACCTGCTCTAGGTTTTCATTCAATGGGGTTTCATACATCCACTTTTTGCGCATCTCTGCCCGCTTAATGGCCGCTTCTACCGCTTCTAAATTGGCCGAAATATACATTTCGGCTCGACTCTCTTTCATTTCCCAACCCGCCAAAGGGCGACTATAAACGGATATCTCTGATTTTTCTTTGGCCAATTCCCATTGCTGCCCTTGCAAAGGACCAAAAACGAGGAGGAGGGCAAATAAAACTAACTTCTTCATAGGCTTTCTTTTTGAGTACGGCTTTTTTTATTAAACAGATGTTTAATTTAAGCTTTTCCCCCTATCTAATTCCGCAATTTTTAAAATTTTTTCTGCCTGATTCCAAAAGACTTAGCCTGCATCTCTTGCAGCCTACTCAAAAAAGATTTGGCAAATCTAAAAAGCCGACTTATATTTGCAGCGGAGCCAAGAGACACGGGCAGCTCCTACTGAACTCCCCCAGGTCGGAAACGAAGCAAGGGTAGGTGGTTGAGCGCCTGGTGTAGATCGGGCTCCTTTTTTTATGAGAATCATCAATAGACTATATATAAAGCCAGTTTTCTGTAAAGAGGACTGGCTTTTTCTTTTTTGGGGCTTTGGGGCCCGCGGCCGGCTAGGCTCTGCCTAGGTCGGCCGCCGCTATGCTACGGGGCTCACAGGTCTGTTCGGCCCTTCGCTTTTTTCGCTTTGCTCAAAAAGCTCGGTCTGGCCTTCGGCCACCCACTCCGCAGCGCTGGGCCATGGCGCCAAGTCCTCTGTTTGCTCCAAAAAGGCTTAGGCGGAAGCGCTGGGCAGGCCCGCAGGGCCTGCTTTTGGCCGCCCAGAGGGCGGCTGGCAACGGATGAGCGATGCGCAGCAGTGGCCGAAGGCCAGACCGAGCCGCTGAAAGCGGGGAAGGGCCGAGCGAGTAGCGAGCTGCGCAGCGTAGCGACCCAAGGCCGCAGGCCGCAGGGGCAGCCCCAAAAAAACAAAAAATAATTGCGCAAAACTTGGTAACTTTATGGCCGAAAAAAAGTTTTTTAGCCGCTACTCCAATAATATATGGGACGAAAACCAGTCAAAAAAGAACGAATCGATGACCCTAGCCTTAAAGCTAGCTGGATCGAACAACTCTCTACGGTCTATCTTCGCAATGGATTGACCAAATTTACTATGGACGATATTGCCGCAAAATTGGGCATTAGCAAGGCCACTTTGTATAAGTATTTTGCCTCTAGAGCCGAGATCCTAGATGCGGTCGTTCGTCTGCGAATTACCGAAATTGAAGCCTTTGAGGACCAATTGAGCGATGATAAAATTACCTTTAGCGAACGCTATTTTGAGGTGATCAAAACCGCCTCGGTCATGCTGGCCGAAATGTCCAATCAGTTTCTCATTGATAGCCGACAGCTTTATCCTGAGCTCTGGGCCAAAATGCGGGATTTTCAAGACCGAGCCCTTTTTGTGGCCGAAGCCTTCTACCGAAAAGGAATCGAGGCCGGGATCATGAACGATATCAACCCTCGTCTGTTGGCCCTAACAGATAAAATGTTCATCCGCTCTGTAGCCGATGAAGCCTTTTTGCAAGAGTATGACATCTCTTTGCAAGCCGCCTTTGATAATTATTTTTTGATGAAAAGCCGAGGCATTTTTAAGCAGAGCTATCTGCAAAAAAATGCAAAGGTGCAAGAAGAACAATAAGCTTTTTTATGGATGCAGCCCATCAGTTTTATACGCTTACTCTAAAAGAAGTCATTTCGCTTTCTAGCGATACCGTAAAGCTCGTTTTTGAGATTCCTCAAGCGCTTAAGGAGCAGTTTAGCTATCTTGCGGGCCAATATGTTACGCTTCGTTTTGTCCTCAATGGCCAAGAAGAACGCCGAGCCTATTCGCTCTGCTCTAGTCCTGCCCTAGACCAAGACCTGGCCGTGGCCGTCAAAAGAGTGCCCAAGGGCCTAGTCTCTAATCATATTAACGATCAGCTTAAGGCAGGAGACCAAATTGAGGTCATGCCCCCAGAAGGCCATTTTGTGGCCCAACCCCAAGCCGATGAGAAGAAAGATTATTTCCTTTTTGGGGGCGGAAGCGGACTGACGCCGCTTTTGTCTATCTTGAAATCTGTGATCGAACTGGCCCCCAAAAGTCGGGTTTTTCTCTATTATCAAAATAGAACAGAAGACAGCATTTTGTTTAAAGAAGAGCTAGACGGCTTGGAAAAACGCTATGCTGGCCAACTGCTTGTTCAACATATCCTCAGCCAACCCAAAACCGAAACCTCTGGCGGTTTTATGGGCCTATTTGCCAAAAAGAACCGAAGCTGGAAGGGCGAAGTGGGACGAATTGACGCCAAAAAGGCTAGCCGCTTTATCAAGCAGCATCAGGCAGAGGATGGTCGCCCCAAAGCGCTTTATCTTTGTGGACCCGCAGGCCTGATGGATGCCGCCCAAAAAGCAGGCGAAAACTTGGGCATCGACCAAATTCACAGAGAATGGTTCAATGCCGATGAAGCCCCAAAAAATGAGGTGAATGCTCAAGCCAATGCCAAGGTCTATGCCCGCATCGATGGGGAAGACTTTGAGGTCGTTTTGCAAAAGAAAGAATCTATCTTAGATGGTTTGCGTAGGGTAGGGGCCGATGCGCCTTTTTCTTGTATGTCTGGCGCCTGCTCTAGCTGTATGGCCAAGATAGAAGAAGGAAGCGTAGAGATGGAACGCTGTCTGGCCCTAGATGAGGAGGAGGTCGCCCAAGGCTTTATCCTCAGCTGCCAATCTAAGCCCACTACGCCCATTGTCCGTATCAACTTTGATGTCTAATTTATGGCTAGCCCCAAAGAAATTATCCGAGATTTTAAACAGGGCAAAATTGCCCCAATCTACTTCTTGCATGGCGAGGAGGAGTTTTATATTGATGAAATTACCGACTTTATTGAGGCCCATGCCCTTTCTGAGGACCAAAAAGCTTTCAATCAAACTATTTTGTATGGTAAGGATACCGACTTTAAGCAGGTTCTAGATGCTGCCCGCCGTTACCCTATGCTGGCCGAACGGCAGTTGGTGGTCCTTAAGGAGGCCCAAAGTATGCGCAGTTTGGACCAACTAGAGGCTTATGTCAAAAATCCCTTGCCCACTACGCTTTTGCTTATTTTACATAAGCACAAAAAACTCGATAGCCGCAAAAAGCTAGGCAAAAGCCTCAAAGCGGCCGAAAAAGCGGGCAAGGCGGTCCTTTTTGAAAGTAAAAAGCCCTATGAAAATGAGCTGCCCAATTGGATCCGCAATTACCTCAAGGACAAAGGCGCCCAAATAGAAGAAGAGGCGGGCCAGCTGCTGGCCGAGTATCTGGGCAACGATCTGAGCAAGATCGCCAATGAGCTCGAAAAGCTGCTGATTAACCAGCCCAAAGGCCAGTTAATTGGAAAGGCAGAAATTGAGAAAAATATTGGCATTAGTAAGGATTATAATGTCTTTGAGCTACAATCGGCCCTAGCCCAAAAAGATGCCCTCAAGGCCCAGCGAATTGTCAAGTACTATCAGGCTAATCCCAAAGCAGGCCCCCTGCCCATGCTCACGGGGGTACTCTACAATTTCTTTAGTAAGGCTTATATCTGCCGCTTCCTGACTAATCTAGATGATGTCAGTATTGCTGCAGCTATCGGCCAAAAAGCCTACGGCCGTCCGGGCCAAAAAACAAAGCGCTTCGCCGATTATCGCTATGTGCAGAAGAATTACTCTCTGCCTCAATTAGAGGCCATTATCGCCCTGCTCAAAATCTATGATCTCCGCTCCAAAGGGGTGGGCTGGCCGCAGGTGGGCGACTTTTTCAACGAACAAACCGAGTCGGGCCAATTACTACAAGAGTTGGTCTCCAGAATTTTACAAATCGATTAAGCCTATGAATAAGTACGAATCACTCCAACAGGCCGCCCAGGCCTATTTTGCCCAAAACCCTGAGGCAAAACAAGAAAAAGTTATCCTCCTTTGGCGAGAAGAAGGCGGCTCCAGCCTTTCTTATTATGGCGGCCAAGCCAGCCAGTTAACCGATTGGCCCGAGCGCCAAGGCCAGCCTATGCAGCATGTTTTGCGCCTAGATTTGCGGCAGCTGCCTCAGCCCCCAGCCGATTTTCTCTCTCTTTTTGTGGCGAATCCAGCAGATAATGAGGCTTTTTTACCCTTCAATGACTCTAGCCAACTCCATTTTCATACGGGCCAGGCCGCTATGCCCAATACTCCGCCCATTGCGCCCCTTGCTAGCCAAATGATTCAGCAAAAAGCCCTAATGCTCCCTAGCGAAATTTTTGGCTGGGAAGCCCCCAATGAAGCCCTAAAGGCGATCCGCCAACAATTGTTCAATTGCTCTTACTTGGGCGGCCAACCGCTCTGGCTCCAAAGCGATGAACATCATGGCGCTTTTATTGGCCAATTTGATGAGCGACTGGCGCCAGACCTTAACCTCGGCGACTCAGGCGTCATGTATCTCTTTGAAGATACCGCCTTTTGGCAATGCTACTAAACATTTTTCGCCAGCTTTTCTTTAAGAAGGGCTGGCTTTTCTTTTTTTTGGGGCTGCCCCGCCCTGCGGGCGGGTCGCTCCACTTCGCAGCTCGCAGTTCTGCTCGGCCCTGCAGCCCTTCGGGCTTTGGTCTGCCGCTGCGCGGCCCTGCTTCGGCAGCTCAGCCTGCGGCGGCTTCGCCGCCTGTCCCATCCAAATGGACCAAAATTAAATGCGGTAAAAAGTATTAATCCTATTACTTTTGTGCGGAACATCTGGGGGAACTAAAGTATAGCTTTTTGCCCCCTTGCTTAAGGACCAATAATTTAAGACCTAATATAACTACAGAATGAAAGACGAAAAAGCAGCAATTTTAGCCTGTCTGCAAAAGGGAGGGAGCCTGCTCTATCCTACAGACACGATTTGGGGCCTGGGCTGCGATGCCCATAATGTAGCCGCTGTAGAACAGTTGTACCAGCTCAAGCAGCGCCCCGCAGAAAAGTCCCTGATCCTCCTCGTCTCCGATATCGAGATGCTGAAGCAATACGTTTTTCCCGTTCCCCCCAAGGCCGCTAAGCTCATTAGCTTTCATGAACGCCCCCTCACCATTATTTACGATCAACCAAAGAATCTTCCCAAAGAACTCTTAGCCGCCGATGGCAGCATCGCTATCCGCGTCTGCCAATCCGCTTTTTGCCAAGATTTTATCCGCGCTTTTGGCCGAGCCGTGGTCTCTACCTCTGCCAATTATAGCGGCCAAACTAGCCCCGCCCATTTTGGCGAAATCGAGCCCAGCCTCATAGAAAAAGTAGATTATGTTTGTGAGTATGGCCAAGATGACCGCCAAGAAGTAGCCCCCTCTACGATTGTCCGTATTGGCCCCAAGGAAGAATTGGAGTTTATTCGACCCTAATTGGGGAGGGCGCTTAATTTTGCTATCTTTGCGCCTTCTAATCTATTTGAAAACATAGTTTGCACCTTCCTATGCAATTTGAGATGACGGCCCAAGAGGAGGCCTTGTTTAAGACTATTGCCCAAGCCGCTCAGAAGCTGGGCTTTCCTACTTATGTGATTGGCGGATATGTCCGCGACCGCCTTTTGGGCCGCTCAAGTAAGGGGAAGGACCTCGACCTCGTTTGTGTCGGTAGCGGTATCGAACTGGCCAAGGCGATCGCCAAATGCTTAAAACCACAACCTAAGGTGGTCACTTATGCCCGCTTCGGTACAGCCGCCTTGCATCATAAGGATTGGGAAATCGAGCTGGTCGGCGCTCGTAAGGAGTCTTACCGCCCCGAATCTCGCAAACCCACTGTAGAGGATGGTACCCTAGAAGATGACCAAAATCGCCGCGATTTTACGATTAACGCCTTAGCCATTTCGCTCAATGAAGCCGATTTTGGCCAGTTGCTAGATCCCTTTGGCGGCCTAGCCGATCTAGAGACAAAATGTATTCGCACTCCGCTCGCTCCAGAAACCACCTTTTCCGATGACCCGCTCCGTATGATGCGCGCCATCCGCTTCGCTAGCCAGTTGGGCTTCGAAATTGAGGAAAAGACTTTCGCTGCTATTCAGTCAGAGCGGGAACGCATTCACATCATCTCTCAAGAGCGCATTAGTAGTGAGCTGAATAAGATTATGCTTTCGACTAAGCCCTCTTTGGGCCTTAGCCTACTGTTTAAGTCGGGCCTACTCGAGCTGATTTTCCCCGAGCTCTACGCTATGCATGGGGTAGAGGAGAAAGAAGGGGTCCGCCATAAGGATAATTTCTGGCACACCCTCAAGGTAGTCGATAATATGGCCGAAAAGAGCGATGATCTTTGGATGCGCTGGTCGGCTCTCTTGCACGATATTGCCAAACCCCTCACCAAACGCTATTTTAAGGGCCAAGGCTGGAGCTTTCACGGGCATGAGGCCGTGGGCGGCAAATTGGTCCCCAAAATATTTAAGCGTTTTAAGTTGCCATTGGACCAAAAAATGAAAAAGGTCCAGAAAATCGTGAGCATGCACCAACGGCCTATTCTGCTCACACAGGACCGAGAAAATATTACCGATTCTGCCATTCGCCGCCTCCTCTTTGAGGCGGGCGACGATCTAGAAGACCTCCTCTTGATGTGTGAGGCCGATAGCACCACTGCCAATCCCAAAAAATTGGCCCGCTATGCCGACAACCTCATCTTCCTCCGCCAACGCCTACAAGAGGTAGAAGAAAAGGACCACCTCCGCCAATGGCAGCCCCCCATTTCGGGAGAGGAAATTATGGAGACCTTCCAGATTAAGCCCTCCAGAACGGTGGGCCAACTCAAAAATGCCATCCGTGAGGCGATCCTCGATGGCCTAATCCCCAATGAGTATGAGGCCGCTCGCAACTTTATGCTGGAACAGGCCGCCGCAATGGACCTCTTTCCTAAAAAATAGTACGCCATGAATCAACTGCAAGTCAAACATTTTTCTACCTATACTCGACTAGAAGATAAGGACATCCGTACGGTGGTGGTCCTAGAAGATGAGTCGATTTGGTGGCATGCCCCTGGCTATCCCTGGCAGCCCTCTTCCAATGATGGCCTGCCCAAAGATTATAAAATTGCTCATTTTGTGGCTTATAGCCGCTCTGCTCGAGATGGAAGCCGCTATGTGGCCGTTCTAGAAGATCAATCGATCTGGTGGTTTGTTCCGGGTCATCCTTGGCAGCCTTCTTCCAGCAAAGGCCTGCCTGACAATTACCAAATTGCCGATTTTCAGGCCTTTATGCAAGATCAACAAACGGTCTATATGCTTCGGCTGCAAGACCAAACGATCTGGATGTTTACCCCTGAAAGTAGCTGGCAGCCGCTTCCGCTCAATGGTTTGCCATTAAAGGGAAACACTCAAAATTTACAGCAATAGTTATAAAGCCTCCTGTTTAGGGGGCTTTTTTTGTTGGTTGGGATAATTATGGCGAATAAAAAACAAAAGCCAAACTGCCGAAGAAAAAAGCTAAAAGAAAAAAAATGGATGAGCAGGCCTAGCGATGTGCAGCAGTGGCCGTCAGGCCAGACCGAGGCAGCGAAGCTGGCGAAGGGCCGAGCGAAGAGCGAGCTGCGAAACGTAGCGCCTGCCGCAGGCAGGAGGCCCAAAAAATGAGTATAGAGAAGAAAGATTTGGGGGAATAAAAAGCAAGCATTGTAGGTATCTGCTTTGGGGGGATTATATGGGGAAGAGGGTCTAAAGGGGGATTAAATTTAAGAATACCAAAAGCGATGATTATGAACAGATCCTTCAAAACGGCTTCCTTTTTATTTTTGGGCTTAGCAGTAGCCACTTCGGCTTGTAAAAAGGAAGAGGAAGGAATTTCGGGTAGTGAAGAAACCGTAGTGAGTGTAGAGTCCAGTTATTTCACGGCGGCGAATACGAACACCACCGTAACGATTGTACCTTGTACGCTTTCTGATGGGACAGAAACGGATTGTTATGAGATCGTAACGACGAGTATGCCTACTGATCATCAGATGGGGCCTTGGTGTCCGGACAACATTAGCGATGATGCATCTGCTGGAGGGATTTGGTTAGAGGGGGGGATACGCTAGCTCCTTTTGATGATGCGGGGGGGGCGTAGAGAGGATTAGATAACTACAGTCTTGTTTGTTTTTTTAGGAGCAGCCAATTGGGGTTGCTTTTTTTATAAAACTGAATATCTTGGGGGCTCACTAAACAAAATTCTAATGAAATTTATTTTTTTTACCACTTTACTATTTGCCTTCTCGCTCAGTTTGCATGCACAAACCCTAGAAGGGCAGATTCTAGATAAGTCCTCTTCTCCTATTGCTGAGGCGACCATTATCAACAGGGCCAATCAGCAGCATAGCCATAGTGATTTGCGGGGTAGTTTTCAGCTAGAAAAAGTGGCTATTGGAGATACTTTAGAGTTTCGACATCTTTTATATCGCCCTAAGGTATTGTTGGTGGTCCAAACGGACAGCTCTATAATTGTACAATTAGATGATTTGGCGGTGGAGCTTGAAGAAGTTGTCATCAACAATAAGGTAAATAGCCTACAGCTCCTTTCTGATATTGATTTGCAGTTGCAGCCCGTAAAATCTTCTCAAGACTTATTAAAAAAAATGCCCGGCCTTTTTATTGGACAGCATGCTGGGGGCGGCAAGGCCGAGCAGATATTTCTGCGTGGTTTTGACATTGACCACGGCACTGATTTGAGCATCACGGTAGATGATATGCCCGTAAATATGGTCTCTCATGCGCATGGGCAGGGTTATGCAGATTTACATTTTCTGATTCCTGAAACGGTAGAGCAAATTCAGTTTGAAAAAGGAAGCTACAATGAGCAAAAAGGTAATTTTGCTACAGCTGGCTATGTCAATTTCAAAACCAAAAACTACCTAGAAGATAATCTGATTAAACTAGAAGCTGGTCAATATAATAGTGCTCGTGTTTTGGGGCTCTTTAAATTATTTAATAGCGGAAAGCAATCGGCTTATATTGCTAGCGATTATCAAGCAACTGATGGCTATTTTGAAAGCCCCCAGCACTTTGATCGGCTCAATCTCTTTGCTAAATTTAGCCTAAATAGCTCTCCAAATAATCACATAAATATTACGGCCTCGCATTTTCAAAGTAGTTGGGACGCCTCGGGCCAAATCCCTACAAGAGCAGTAGAACAAGGACTCATTAGCCGCTTTGGAGCTATAGATGATACCGAAGGCGGACAAACTAGCCGAACAAATATTCGTTTGGCGCACAAAAAAATTATTGATGCGCATTCTTTGATCAAAACGAGCCTCTACTGGAGCAAGTACGATTTTGAACTCTATTCTAATTTTACCTTCTTCTTAGAAGACAGCATCAATGGCGACCAAATCAAACAGCAAGAAGATCGAAATATCTACGGCCTAAATACAGAGTATAATCGCTTCTTTCATTTTAATCAGTTAGAAGGGGCCCTGATCGCCGGTCTACAACTAAGAGCCGATGAATCTATAGACAATGAACTCTCTCATACGATCAACCGCCAAACCGTTTTGGAGCAAATCCAATTTGGCGATATCCAAGAAAAAAATGCCGCTGCTTATCTAGGCGCAAAATTAAATATTGGCAAATGGCTGATCCAGCCCAGCTTGCGCCTAGATTATTTTGATTTTGCTTATACCAATCATCTGAGCAGCGAATATGACCATCGCGCTAGAACAAAAAGCATCTTGAGCCCAAAACTCAATATCGCTTACCAACAGTCCAATCGCTTGCAGCTCTACCTCAAAGGAGGAAAGGGCTTCCACTCCAATGATAGCCGCCTAGTCATTGCCCAAAATTTAGACGAAATCTTGCCCGCTACCTATGGCTTTGATCTAGGCTATAACTGGAAAATTAGCCCCAAAATGTTCCTCAATATGGCCTATTGGTACCTCTACATGGAACAAGAGTTTGTCTATGTAGGCGATGCCGGTATTGTAGAACCCTCTGGCCGTAGCC
This sequence comes from Saprospira grandis, assembly GCF_027594745.1. Lineage (NCBI taxonomy): Bacteria > Pseudomonadati > Bacteroidota > Saprospiria > Saprospirales > Saprospiraceae > Saprospira > Saprospira grandis. Next base: position 3,323,645 of record NZ_CP110854.1, read on the forward strand.
AAAGACAAGGGATCGACCTTAGCTATCGATACCAACCTGTCACTTCCCTCTTTTTTAATCTGGATGCCAATTATACCCACGCCCGAAGTATAGAGGAGGAAGTCGGCCAAGATTATATCCCCCTAGCAGCAGATTTCACCCTCCAAGCAGGCCTGAATTATAAACACTCTAGCGGACTGTATGGGAGCCTCAACCTAAGACATATCAATGACCGCCCCGCCAATGAAGATAATTCTATCGTAGCAGAAGGGTATACCCTGGTCGATGCCAACCTAGGCTATGAGTATAAACAATTTGATTTTGCTGTGCAGATTCAAAACCTCTTTAATACAGCATGGAACGAAACACAGTTTGCCACCGAGTCTCGCCTTTTTAATGAAAGCGAATCGGTAGAGGAAATTCACTTTACGCCCGGAACTCCTTTTTTCCTCAAGCTAGTCATGCAATATAAGTTCTAGAATTTGGGGCCCGCGGCCGCCCCAAAAAGGGCGGGCGGCCGCCGCTATGCTGCGGGGCTCACAGGTCTGTTCGGCCCTTCAGGCTACACTTCGTTTCGCCTTCGGTCTGGCCTTCGGCCACCCCTGCGCAGCGCTGGGCCGTTTGGCCTTCGGCCATGGCGGCTTTGCCGCTATCTGCAGCCTATGGCCGAAAGCCAAACGGTAGAGAAAAAGCGAACAAGGACTTTAGTCCCTCAGTTCGCTCAGTCAACAACCCTGGGCTTCAGCCCAGGGCAGTAAGAATAGAAGCTTAAGGGGGTAGTGAGCGTATTTTCCCATGGGCTGAAGCCCATGGTTGCGGGTCTGTGCAAACTGGCGGGCTAAAGCCCTTGTTTGCTTGTATTAGCAGTCGTTATGGGCCGATGGTTTTAACCGTCGGCTCATTTTTATTGGGCTTAGCATGGCCCCTTTTGTTGCTGTAGGTTTCAACCTACAGGCCCAGATAGCAGGCCCGCAGGGCCGCAGGCCAAACGGCCTAGGGGCCTGAAAGGGTGGCCGCAGGCCAGACCAAAGAGCCGAAGGCGACGCAGGGCCGAGCAGAGCTGCGAGCCCTGCAAGGGCCCGGCCGCCAAAGGCGGCAGGCCCCAAAAAAATATTATCCTCCAAATAGGGTTTCAGGCCGTAGGCCTAGAGTTTTTGCCCTTCCATATTAGGTATTCGCCCAAAAAGAGCTAAATTAAAGGCCTTAAGACATCTTAACAGAATGGGAACCTTTGTTAAGAAAGAAACCTTAGGCTAGATGTCTATTCATTTTAATAGGTTCATGAACCCCTAGATTTAATTATTCCCCTATGATGGAGCTTATCCAGGCGGCCTTATCGGCCTCCAATCTTCTTTGGACCGTTCTGTTTGTATTGGTCATCTTATATTGGTTGTCGGTAGTATTGGGCGCTCTAGATATAGAGAGCTTTGATATGGACCTAGATGCAGATGTCGACGTAGATGTAGATGTAGATGTAGATGTAGATGTAGACGTGGATGTGGATGTAGATGCAGACATTGATGTAGATGCGGATGTAGACGCAGATGTAGACGCGGATGTAGATGCCGATGCAGATACTGAGGTTTCTGCCGGGGCGCAGGTTTCTTGGTGGATCGGTACGCTTCGTTTTCTCAATTTGGGCAAACTGCCCTTTATGATTCTCTTTTCCTTATTTATATTGAGTGCTTGGAGCATTTCGGTCTTATTGAACCATGAGGGAAGCTTTTACAATCCGGAGAATACAATTACGCTGGCCCTCATTTCTCTTTTGCCCAATATCTTGGTCAGTGCTTTAATCATGAAAATTTTGTCATCGCCTTTGGTGCCTATTTTTGCCAAGTTAGATACTTCGGTAAAGGCGATAGATTATAAAGGAAAAGTGGGGACGGTCCTCACAGAGATTGCCCCAGATAGCATGGGCCAGATTAAGGTCTTTGTGAATGATTCGGTCTCTACGATTTCGGCCAAAAGCATAGAAAAACAAATCAAGAAGGGCCAAAAGGTCTTAATTGTGGATGAGCTGCAGCAGGAAAACTGCTTTGTGGTCGTCCCTGCCGATGAACATTAAAAAAAGCCAAAATACCTACCTTATACCTATCTAATTATTGTCAAATTATGTCCGTAGAACTAAATTTAGATCAGCTGTCGGAGCTGACCCCCGCCGATTACCTCAAGGCCCTAAAAGCAAAGGCCAATTGGAAAAAAGCCAAGGCGGTATTGGTCTTAGCCGACTATAAACTAGGGGCCAAAAAAATTAGCCTGATGCTTCCCTTTAAGAAGGAAGCGGAGATGCAAAAGGCCGTTAAAAGAGTGAAGCAGGAGAAAATTCACTTGATGAAAAAGACCGGAGGCGGTAGCTTTGCCCTAGAGCAAACGGAAGAAGGCCTCAAAGCCAAAATTGAGCTGAAAAAAGGAGGCCTGAGCCCCGAAATCATGCAGCAGAAGTTGGCGCCCGTCTTGGCCAAGGCTAAAATGGAACTAGAACTGGCCGTAGCTGCTGTTGCCGAGGCCGTAGAAGCCGCCACGGAAGAAGCTCCCGCCGCCGCTACCGCCCCGGCCCAAAAACATGAGCTGGATATTAGCGCTAAGGCCCCAAAAGAACAGGCCGTCAAACTAGTCGATACCTTTGATCAGCTATTGGACCGATTGAAAAATGCCCAAAGCGATATCTTTGGCAAGCTCAAAAGCCGAGAACATACAGAAGAAGATACGGCAGAGGTTTTTGCCCTTAAGGGACTCTGTGAGCAGTTTGAAACCTATTACGAACAGGCTTAAGATGCCGTAAAAGCAAAGTTGGATAGCCGCTATGCCAAGCTCAAGGATTATAAGGGCAAGGTGGATAAAATCTATGAGTTTACCCGCTCCAATCCCCCCATCCGCGACGAGCAAAACTATAAATACGATGAGGTCGTTGCCGATATTTTCAAAAAAGGCTGGTCCGATACTAATAGTGTAGACCCCAATGATGTGCAACAGGGCTATCTGGGCGATTGCTACTTTCTCGCCGCCGTGGCCAGCTTGGCCAAAACAGACCCCGGGGCCATCAAAAAGCTGATTAAAGACAATGGAGATGGGACCTATGATGTGACCCTACACGTCTATAAGTACTGGATCTCTTGGGACCGTAGCCCCGTAACCGTCAAAGTAAAACCCGAATTTCCAGTAGATGAAAATGGAAATCCCGCCTATGCTCGCCTAGGCGATCAAGAGCTTTGGGTGATGCTACTCGAAAAAGCCTATGCCCAATATCAGGGCAGCTATCAGGATATTCATGGCGGCTATGTAGAAAAAGCCATGGGCCTACTCACTGGAGAAGATGGCGATGTCTATAAAACCAAGAGCTACTCGGCCAAAGAAATCGAAGAGATGATTACCGAAGCCTTAGAAGATAAGCGGATGGTAGCGGCCGATACTAAGGGCAATGACGATAGCCAGCAAACCAAGCTCAAAGATGGGCAGCGAGTAGTACATGGCCACTCTTATGCGGTTATGGGCGTGAATGGCGGCAAAGTTAAGCTGCGCAACCCCTGGGGCTACTACCACCTCGAAATTGATTTTGATACGCTAAAAGAATATTTCTATGACTTTAGCATCGGCGATAAATAGATTATTTATTTGGAGCTTGGGCCTGCTGTTTTGCTTGCAGGCCTGCGCCCAAGCCCCCAAAACAGAAGAAATGGCAAAAGAATATATTATTGAACAGGGCGTGCCCGCTCCTTTGGGCAGCGCTACGGTTTCTGCAGCTACCGTAAATACCGAAATGGCGGTCCTGCTTTACTTTCAAGAAGAAAAAGAATTTGAATTATCCCTAGGCGATGAGTTCGAGATCCAGGGCAAAAAATACCAGCTCAAATCTCTACATCCAGATGGCGAAAATCGCAAATTTCCTTACCTTGTCTTAACAGAAGTGGACTAAATGAGTCCTCAACTTCTTCTAACGGGCCCCTCAAATGCCCAGATAACCCCAAATTTTACTCAACAACTCTAAAACATTTTGCTCATGTTCCCGCAAATTATGCTCATCGTCGGCGGAGTGATTCTGCTCGTCTTGATCGGCTTTGTTATTCTTGTGGCCCGTTGCCACCGAAAGGTCCCCCAGGGACGTGCACTAATTAGAACTGGCTTTGGTGGAACCAAGGTCGTTTATGATAGTGGAATGTTTGTCGTTCCCGTTTTGCACAAAGTAGAAGAAATGGATATCTCGATCAAAACGATTGAGGTAGGCCGTACAGGTAGTGAAGGGTTGATCTGCCAAGATAACCTTCGTGCCGATATTAAAGTCGTGTTCTTCGTTCGGGTCAATAAAGACAAACAGTCGATTCTCGAAGTGGCCCAGGCCATTGGTTGCGCCCGTGCGTCTAAGCAGGAAACGCTCAACAGCCTTTTTGATGCTAAATTCTCTGAGGCCCTAAAAACAGTAGGTAAGCAGTTTGACTTGATTGACCTCTATACCGAGCGCAACAAGTTTAAGAACAAGATTCTGGAAACCATTGGCACCGACCTCAACGGCTATGTTTTGGATGACTGTGCGATTGATTACCTCGAGCAAACGCCTATCACGGCCCTAAAGCAGGATAATATCCTAGACTCTGAGGGGATCAAGAAGATTGAAGAATTGACTTCAATCCAAATTGAAAAGACCAACTTTATCCGCCGCGAGCGAGAAAAAACCATCAAGCAACAAGATGTAGAAGCTCGTGAAGCTATCTTGCAACTTGAGCTCCAACAGGCAGAAAAAGAAGAGCGCCAAAAAAGAGCCTTGACCATCTTGCAGTCAGAGCAAACCAATGAGGCCGAGCAATTGGTGATTTCTAAGAACTTGGAAACTGAACTCAAGCGCAAAGAAGCCCATCGCCAAGAGGGCATTGCCGAGGAAAATAAGGAGCGGGAAATCATTGTGGCCCGCAAAAATAAGGAACGCACCGAGGCCGTAGAAAACGAACGCATCGAGATTGACCGCCTTTTGGAGGTAGAGAAAAAAGAGCGTTCGGTAGGAGAGGCCCGGATCGAAAAGGAAAAGGTCCTAGAAGCCAAAAAGCGAGATATTCAAGCGATTATCAAGGAGCGTAAGGCCGAAGAGAAAAAGACCATTGAAGAGGATCAGAAGATCCAAGATGCTATCCAGTTGGCCGAAGCAGAGCGCGAACGCCAAGTGGCCATGATTAACGTACAAAAGACCACGGAGACCCAAAAGGTAGAGGAAACTCGCCGGGCAGAAGCCGAAAAAGCGGTGGCGGAAATCAAGGCCCAACAAATTATTATTGAGGCCGATGCCAAAAAAGCCGCTCAGCAGAAGGAAGCCGAAGCTCGCAAAATTGCCGCCGAAGCCAAAGCCGCTGAAGAAGCCACTGTTGGTTTGGCCGAGGCCGAAGTCATGCAGGCCCGTGCCGAAGCTGCCGAACTTGAAGGCAATGTAGAGGCCCGCTTGATTGAGCAAAAAGCCCTAGCCGAAGCCAAAGCCATTGAGGCCAAAGCCGAAGCCACTCGCAAACAAGGTTTGGCCGAGGCCGAAGTGAACCGTGAAAAAGGAACCGTGGAGGCCCAACTCATCTCGCAAAAAGGTACCTCTGAAGCTAGCGTGATCGAATTGCGCCTAGCTGCCGAAGCCAAAGGTTTGGCCGCCAAAGCAGAGGCCATGAAGGCCCTAGACGGCGTAGGCCGAGAGCATGAAGAATACAAACTCCGCTTGGAGCAAGAGCGCCAAATCGCTTTGGCCGAAATCGAAGCTCGTCGCGCTATTGCCGAGGCCCAAGCTCGCCTCCTCGGCCAGTCTTTGAGCAACGCCCGCATCGATATCGTGGGTGGCGAAACGCAATTCTTCGATTCTTTGCTCAACTCGATCAACAAGGGCAAATCTGTAGATCGCCTGATCGACAGCTCGAAGCATTTGCAAGATGCCAAGGCCGCACTTTTGGGCAATGGCGTAGAGCAGGGCCTATTTAGCCGCCTACGGGAGTTTGCTCAGGAGTACAATATCGGTAGCGATACCCTCCGCGACCTAACCATTTCTGCACTTTTGTCTCAGTTGTATGGCAAGGTGAGCGGCAACCAAAAAGACCTTATCCGCAGCATGATGGACCAGGTGAGTAGCTTGGGCATCAACAACCAATCTGCTGCTGACTTGCTAGGCTAATTCTGATTTGGGGCCTCCCGCAGCCCTTTAAATTGGGGCTGCGGGCGCTACGGTCCGCAGCTCGCAGGTTTGCTCGGCCCTTCAGCGCTAAAGCGCTTCGGTCTGGCCCTGCGGGCCACTGCTCCCCATCGCTAGTCCGTTCGGCCCAAGGGCCGGGCGGCTGCGCCGCCCCAATCAAAACCGCAAAAAAACGCTTAGTGGACCAAAAGGACGGCTAGGCGTTTTTTCATTTCATTTTGGTCCTTGAGTAGGCGGCCTAGCCGCCGCAGAGGCGCGCAGCGCCCGGCTGAGGGATGGAAAGGGGGGCGGCGAAGCCGCAGACCCAGCGGGCGCAGCCCGCGCAGGGCCGAGCAAACCTGCGAGCCCCGACACAGCCCGACCCGCCCGCAGGGCGGGGCAGCCCCAAGAAAATCTCCAAAAAAAATTATGGCAAAGGAAAATATAGCCCCAGAACAGGAAGAAGAGCAAAATAGCCAACTCGAAAGCGGCACCTATGAGGTCATTAAGGGCCGATTGAACCGCTACGGAAAAGAGTTGAGAGGCCGCCTAGATGAGCTAAATGTAGCTCGGAAAGAGGTCTTTGGTGCTATTGAGCTAGAACTCAAAGGGAACTCTCGCATCAATACCGAAAATAATTGTGTGGCCCGCGATATTATTGCGGTGGGCGACTTCTGTATTTTTGGTTATAATGTGCAAATGGGCCTTCGGTCCGAAATTAAGCTAGAAGATATTTTTAGCGCCTATCAATTTAATGGCGATCGCTTTGAGGAAAGTGATTTGAGCCCCCTTTTTGAGGGCCAAAATCGCCAGTTTTTAACCGACTTTAGCAACCTATTCCGCTATTATAAGGATGCGGTTTTTGCCAAATTCGCCATTGAGCAGAATAGTCCATTTTTCTATATGGTCTTTCAGCTTAGTGAGGATGTGAACGACAGCAAAATGTTCAAGTGGGAGGTCCGAGATGGGCAATTGCTCTATTTCAACCAACCGGGCGAGCATCGCTATAAATTTCCAGCTCAGCATGAGTTTGAGTGGAAAAAAGTGAGTCGGGAAATGTACCGCTATGGCGATCATCCGCATATTTCCATTTTGGACCGTGTGTTTGTAGAAACCGTGGGCGGCGATTTGACCATTAAGGTAGAAGACAATACCGCTGATGGGCAGGGAGTTTATCGGGAAGAGGTGGTCCAAAAGGACCAAAAACTAGAAGATGCGGACATCCAATTTGCCGATTTGGGCAATTTGATCGTCTTGAGCATGGCTCCTTATTTAGAAGATGCTCGCTATTTTGTCTTTAATGAAAAGCTACAATCGGTAGAGCGAATTGACACCTTAGAACATTCGGGAATTTTGTTGCCGGGCAGCCAAGGGCTCATCTTTGCCAATGGTTTTTATCTGCAAACTGGCGACTATAAAGTCTTTGATAAGGCGGGTGGTAGTGGCTATAAGTTTGAGCGTCGGGTACAATCTCCCAATGGAGAAGACCATCTATTCAGCTTCTACAATCAGCAAAAAGGGACCTATATTTTGCTCTCTTATAATGTGATTGAGCAGCAGGTGGCCACGCCCATTCATTGCCATGGCTACACCCTTTTCCCGAATGGAGAACTCTGTTATTTTAGAGCGGAGGAGAGTGCGACCAAGCACCATATGATTCAGATTTGGCAAACGCCTTATATTGAGGGCGACATCATTCCCTCTGAGCATACCGATAGCTTTTTGTACAAGGTGGGCAACCGCGACATTGTGCGGGCTATGGCCGAATGTCAAGAGCTACTGAGCTTATTGGGCAAGGATGAAACCTATAGCGATCTTTATTTTGACCTGACCAAAAAGTCTAATGACATCCTCGATGCCTATTATTGGATCAAGGACCCACAGGCTTTTGGGATCGATGCGCCCTTGGGGGAGATTCGCCAAGCGGCCAATGCCGCCATTGATGAGTTTGAGAAAGTACAGGCCATCAAGAAGGCGAGCAAAGAAAATATTCAAGAAGTAGGGCAGCGGGCCAACACCTTATTTAAGGAGGTTGAGCAAGCTAGCTTTAATCAGATTGGTGTTTTCGTCAACTTCTTATCTGAGTTGCGGATTATCCGTGGGGAAATCATCTCGCTCAAGGATTTGCGTTATGCCGACCTCCCTTATATTGAAGGCTTAGAGGCCCAAGCTGCCGAAAAACTAGCGCTCCTTTCTACCGAATGTGTGGCCTTTTTGCTGCGGCCCGATGCTTTGGAGCCCTATATGCAAAAAGTAGATGAGGCCAAAAAGGAAATTCCGGCGGTAGAAACGGCTCAGCAAGGGAAAAAACTAGAGGAACGCATTGATGGCATTGGTAAAGAGCTAGAGATGTTGATCGAGATTGTGTCTAACCTCAAGATTGAGGATGCGACCCAAACCACTCGAATTATCGACAGCATTACCGATATTTTCTCCCTGCTCAACCAAATTAAAGCGGCCCTTCGTCGCCGCCTCAAAGAGCTCACTTCTGCCGAGGGCCAAGCTGAATTTGCGGCCCAGATGAAGCTGATCGACCAGTCGATCATCAACTATATCGACATCTCGGATACGCCCAGCAAATGCGAGGAGTACCTAAGTAAATTGATGATTCAGGTAGAAGAGCTAGAAAGCAAATTTGCCGAATTTGATGAGTTTATTCTCAAGATTTCGGAAAAGCGAGAAGAGGTCTACAACGTATTTGAGACCAAAAAGCTCAGCTTGGTCGAGGCTATCAACCGCCGCTCATCGGCTTTGCAAACGGCAGCCGAGCGGATTTTGAAAGGGGTGCGCAATCGGGCCAATAAATTAAAATCGGTGGTCGAGATTAACGGCTTTTTTGCCTCTGACCTCATGATTGATAAGCTGCGCGAAAGCATTGAGCAGCTTAGAGAATTGGGCGATAGCAATAAGGCGGGCGATCTACAGACGCAGCTCAAAACCATTCAGGAAGATGCTTTGCGTCAGCTTCGGGACAAGGAAGATCTTTTCCAGGGCGGGGGCAATGCCATTCGCTTTGGTCGCCACAGTTTTGCGGTCAATACCCAAAGTTTGGATTTGACCATGGTCCCTCGTTCGGGCGGGATGTATTATCATTTGACGGGAACGGGCTTTTTTCAGGAAGTTGAGGACCCAGATTTTTTAGCCACCAAATCGGTTTGGGACCAAAGTTATCCTTCTGAAAATGCTCAGGTCTATCGGGCCGAATTTCTGGCTTATTTGGTACTCAAAGAGCTAGAAGCCAAGCAAAACTGGCTCAAAGAAGATGAGATTTTGCCTTATGTGCAGAAATTCATGGCGAGCCGCTACCAGGATGGCTACAACAAGGGCATTCACGATGAGGATGCGGCGCAGATATTGGGCAGTTTGCTCTATTTGCATCAGCATATTGATCATCTGTCTTTTGGTCCAGAAAGTCGAGTATTGGCGCAATTGTATTACCTCCGCCATTTGGAGGAAGAAGAGCGGCAGTTGTTGGACAAGCAGTTGCGTTCTGCTGGGCAACTGCTCAAATTGTTTCCCAAAAGCAAGGAATTTGACCGCTTGCTAGAAGATTTGGAGGCGGATATTCAGGATTATTTGGCCCAAACGGCTTTGTTTGCTCCGCATTTGGCGGCTCAAGCGGCTCGCTACTTGCTAAAAGAGCGGGCCAAGCGCAACTACTTCTTGATTTCGGGCCAAGCGCATGACCTCAAGCAGGCCTTTTTGGCCCTTTTAGAGGGAGAGGCCATGCAAAAGGATTTTGAACAGGCCATTCGAGAGCTGGATGAGTTTCCCAAACAGCAATTTGAGTTATTGCGGCAGTGGCTCAATGCCTTCTGCGATAGCCAAGAGCAGCCCAAAGCCTATTTGGATGAGGCCGCTTTGATTTTGTTATTGGGCCAATATCAGGAGAGTCAGGTCTTGCAGGTGAATACACAGCAAGAGCTGCTTGGCTTGCGGGGAGAGCACAACAACATTGGCGAAAATGGGCGCTATTTCCTCGATTACAACCGCTTTATGGATAAAATGCAGGCCTATATGGCCCAAGATCTGCCTTTGTATGAGCGTTTTATTCAGATGAAAAAAGACCTGACGCATCAGTTTAAGGAGCAGTTGCGATTGAGCGAGTTTAAGCCTAGAGTACTGTCCTCTTTTGTCCGAAACAAACTGATTGACCAGCTATATCTCCCCATTTTTGGCGATAACTTGGCCAAGCAAATCGGTACTTTGGGCGAGGGCAGCCGAACGGACCGCATGGGGATGTTGCTCCTCATTTCGCCTCCTGGTTATGGTAAAACCACCTTAATGGAATATGTGGCCAACCGCTTGGGCTTGATCTTTATGAAGATTAACGGTCCAGCTATTGGACATGATGTGGTCTCTTTAGATCCTTCAGAGGCCAAGAATGCGGGGGCACGCAAAGAGCTCGAAAAGCTCAACCTCTCTTTGGAAATGGGCGATAATGTGATGATTTATCTGGATGATATTCAGCACTGTCATCCCGAGTTTTTGCAAAAATTCATCTCTTTGACGGATGGACAGCGAAAAATTGAGGGGGTTTATCAGGGCCAAACCAAAACCTATGATTTGCGTGGTAAGCGGGTTTCGGTAGTCATGGCGGGTAACCCTTATACGGAAAGTGGGGACAAGTTCCGCATTCCCGATATGTTGGCCAACCGGGCCGATATTTACAATTTGGGGGATATTATTGGAAAAACGCAAGATATTTTCGAGCTCAGTTATATAGAAAACTCCTTGACTTCCAATCCTGTTACCCAAAAATTGGCGGCCAAATCTATTGATGATTTGTATCCCATTTTGGAGTTTGCCCAAACGGGCCGCAGAGAGGGCCTAGAGTTTCGGGCCAATCACTCGCCTCAGGAGCTTAACGAATATGCGGCGGTTTTGAAAAAAATGCTGCGCATTCGAGACGTCATTCTCAAGGTCAACCAAGGCTATATCAAATCGGCGGCGATGCCCGATGCCTACCGAACCGAGCCGCCCTTCCTTTTGCAGGGCTCGTATCGGAACATGAACAAATTGGCGGAAAAAGTGGTGGCCGTGATGAATGATGAGGAGATTGAAACCTTGTTGATCTCGCATTATAAAGGGGAATCACAAACCTTGACCACCAGCGCCGAGGCCAATATGCTCAAGCTCAAAGAGATGATGGGCCTACAAACCGAGGAGGAGCGAAAACGCTGGGAAGAGGTCAAAGCGGCTTATGTCAAAGACCGTTTATTGCAGGGCGATGAGCAAAACCCCATGGTCCAAATGGTGGCGCAGCTCTCCAACTTTTCCGATCAACTTGGGCATATCCAAAAGGCTATTCTCAAGGGGATAGAAGAGGCGGCCAAACGGCCTGTAGAGGCGCCCAGCAAACGAACTGCTGGTCCATCCTTTAAGAAACGCTAGTACGAAAAAGACTTCCATTTTTGGGAGTCTTTTTTTTGGGGCTGCCCCAGCCTTTGGCTGGGTCGGGCCATTGCGCAGCTCGCAGGTCTGCTCGGCCCTGCGGCGGCTTCGCCGCCTTGGTCTGCCGCCTGCGGCGGCCCTGCTACAGCCCCTCAGCCTGCGGGCCTTCGGCCCTTTTTACTGTAGGTTGAAACCTACAGCAACAGCGGTATTGCTGCGCAATGATATCTGAATGAGGGTTAAAACCCTCATGGATTGAACGGCATCTAAAATTATACAAAAGCTGGATGGATTGGCCGCAAAAAAGCAAAGCCCCAAACGGAAGTTTGGGGCTTTGGTCTAAGCGAAAAGGGCCAAAAAAATAGGCCATTTAGGCTTGTTTTTCTCTCCAAGAACTATCCCTTTTTAGGCTAACCGTCCAAGGACCAGATTGATTTTGTTTAAAATCTAAAGCTACTTGTTGAACTTTATCAGCAATGAGCTCAGAAGACAATTTTAGGTCGAAGCGAATGCGCATAGAAGGCCCCTTTTTTATACGCGACCAACTGCTGGGGTCCGCACTAATATAATTGCCAATATTAAAACTTAAGGCTTGTGCTAATCGACTAAGATCAGCACTATTGGCAGGGTCTTCTCCCTTCGCTATCCATTTATCTTTGGTGATCCCTAGAAATGTCTCTATATCATAGTTTACTACTAGTTGAACGGCAATTATTGTGGTCGCTATACATTTTTCAAACTTGGGTGCTAAGCACTTTTGCTCAATGACCGAGGCGGTTAATGATACCCCTTCATTATTATAGCCGTTTATCCATTTTTCTCCCTCATCATTAAGTGCAACAACAAAGGCTGCAGGCGTTGACTTGCCTTGAAATAAGACATTTTTCAGCGCATAATCTACTTTCAGGCGCATCTCTCCATCAAAGTTGATATAGGGGAAATCAGCATGTTTAAATGCTAGTTGGACAAAGTAACTAGAGTCTTTAAATTCTGGTTTTTGAATGGCTTTATAAGCGCATCGACTCGCTTGCAAAACTGTATATTCTAAACCAGCAGGAGCAGGAAGTAAGATGATTTTAAATTTAAGCAAATAGTCTTTTTGTACTTGAATTTCAGGATTTGCTTTTAGCCGACTAATCACTGCGTTTAGTCTCTCCTCTTCTCCAAGTCCTAAAATGCTATCTTGAAAGACGCAGTCTAAAAGTTGCTGCTGTGAAAACTTTGTTTTTTCCCCATTCAAAAACTTCATTTTAGATGATAAGACTATCTCTTTAATTCGGTCATAAACAAAAAAGGCATCTTCCCCCTTTATTCCCTCCATAAATTCATGTTCTAAACTAGCGAGGAACTGATCTTTATTGATGCAGCGCTGAGGGTTTTGACGAAGAAGCGTTTTAAATTCACTGATCCAAGCTGAGCAGGCTGATCGAATCCATTTTTTTGCTTCTTCGTCTTTCATTTCAAGGAGGAGCTGCTCTTTTACAAAACATCCTGTAGACCAATTATTGGCCAATAACTTTTGTTCATTGATTTTGGCAATAGCCATATCTTCCTTAAACCAATTTTCTGCAAAGTCTTTTGGAAGTTTAGTATTGTCCACAAGTATTTTCTTCAATAATTGAGGATCATACTCTTGCTCTGCTTGAATCGCAGCGGCCCAATTTTGAAATAAATAGCTGTGCAATTTAGGGTGTATCCCTTGCCTGGCAGCCATCAAATTAGAAATGCAGGAGGTAGACTTAATTTTATACTTGAAGTATTCCTCAGCAGGCGGGAGCAAGTCGTATTCATTATTGATTTTCATTTTAATATAGCTGATTACCCCAGCTAGTTTTTCTTCTAGCAGGAGAAGATCCTTTTCTTGCTGCTCTATTAGTTCCTCCTCCGTCAAAAAGTCATTTTTGGCCAAGGCTTGGTCCAAAATGCTTTCTAGTTGGTTGGGGGAAAGGACATAAGGCGCAATGGTGGACTCAATAAAGCGGGATTTAGCTCTATACTTCTTAATCTTTTCTACTGCATCATAACGCTCAAAAATTTGGGCCAATTCTTCTAAAAATAGGCTGGGCGGCTTGTTGTCTGCCTGCTCTACTAAAGCCTTAATATCTGCGGCAATTAGACGGCAAACTTTGAGCTTTTTACCTTCCTTGAATTTAATGTAAAGCTCATCAAGGTGTAAGGTTTCCCTCCATTCGTCTTTTTGGATATTGCCTTGAAGTTTTCGTGCTTTTAAAGCAACTTTTCGAGCATTTAGAGCAAACTCTAATAAAAAATCAGTTTTAGGAATATCCTCTTGCTTAAGGACCGAAAATAGCTGCTCCAAATTGGCCTTATCTGTTTTGAGCTGTGGCTTAAAGGCTTTTAAGCCCTCTTTGGTCTTGAGCAAAGCCGCCTTTAGGCTCGGGCGATCGGGATCCTCTGCAGGAAGTTCCTGATAAAGCGCATAAAGCTCTTGATATTGGGCCAAGGTTTCTTCATAAAGGGCTGTATCTTCTTGATACTGCTGCTGTTTTGCCAAAAAAAGTTCTCGCTGGTTCATCTGTAATAGATTTAGCTGACCAAAAAATAAACTGGATAAGAGAAAAATGGCTAATGCTTTCATTGTTTTGTTTTTGTGTTTATTCAAAGGTAGTAACTTTTATTTGTAAACGCAAAATTAGTTTAAAATTTTTATCCAAAAATGGCCGAAGGCCATTTGGCCTAGCGATGTGCAGCAGTGCGGCGCAGCCGCAGACCAAGGCCGTCAGGCCGCAGGGCCGAGCGAATAGCGAGCTGCGAAACGTAGCGCCGCAAGGCGAAGCCGCAGCGGAGGCCCCAAAAAAATACCCCCCATCAGAAGATGCTGATGAGGGGTAAAAAATGCTAAAGGGCCTTGTTTATTTTACTTCTAGGCGGATACCTTGAGAATGTGAAGAAAACTCGGGGGCGTACATGCATTGAATGCTGCTAATTCCGTTGCTAAAGTCGCCTTTTTGGGCCACTCGAACAGGGTATTCAAAGACATAGGTTCCTTTGCTCAGATAAGAGAAAAAGAAGTGCGTAGCGGCATCTTTGGTGCTTTCGTAATAGCCTAAGCCGCCTTGGTATTTATATTGGCTGAGCACATTGGTAGGCTCAAAAGCGGCGGCTCTTTGGTCTTTGAGGTGGACATATTCCATATCTCGATCCACACGAAGTTCGATGCGGACCATGACCAAATCGCCTACTTCTAGGCCTTTTTCGGCGGTGATGGGCTGTAATTCTAGCCCTCGATCGCCTTTTACTTGCTTAAAGAGCTGCTTTTTGAGTTGCAAAGGCGTTTCTTCAAAGCTTTCAATCTTATCGAGTTGCTCGAAATACTGCCAGTAGATCGCGCCCCAAGCCACAGAAGCATTGGGATTTTTGATTTCTACTTGGGCCATTTTCGGTTGAATTTCCTTAGCCGACCAGCGTTTTTTGATGTAGCCCGTGCCAGGCTCGGGATTCAAGGCTTGTTGGTCCAGTAGTTCTCCCCCCAATTTGATATCAACGGGTTGGCTATCGACCAAATAGTTTTCTCCACGGGCCAAGAGGGCATAACAGGCGGCGGCGGTTGCCTTAGTGGTTTTCCAATGCGTCGTTTGCTTGGCCTTGAGCAACCAAGTTTTGAGTGCTTCCACCGTTTCTTGATCATTGGCCACCTCATCAAAGAGTTCGATCATCAAACAATGGCGTTCGATGGGCAATTCGTACCAGAAATAGCCATGTGGCGACTGCCAGTACATGCCCATTTCTTCCGATTTGAGGGCTCGTTCTTTTAAGGATTTGATAATGCTCTGCTGTACTTCGGGAAGGTTTTCGTCGCGGTGTAGGGCAAGGGCAATCATACCTTGCATGTAAATTGACTTCTTGAGGGCGTAAGTCTGCATTTGTCCAGTATAATAGGCTCTAGCCTCTCTTAGGCGGCGGCTTTTCAACTCCACCTTAGGGAAAAAGCTGCGGGCATAGAAATAATGGATCACCATATAATCCAGATGGTCCTCTTTGAGGTAAGCTTCTGGATCTTTTTGGCGTTTGGCGGTCGCCTGCAAGCGATCGTAATGATCGAGCAATTCATTATCGATATACTGAACCGCTTTGATGATCATATCCTGGCTCATGGGCTCATTTTCTTGGGCCACGCCCATCACTTGCAAATGGCCCATGCCTTCTACAATATATTGGCTGATGTACCAGCTATCTCGGCCACCGGGGAACCAAGGGAAACCACCATTGCCCAGCTGGCGATCGGCCAATTTGCGCAAGGCTTGTTTTTGTTCTTGGCCCATGCGATTGAGATCAAACAAAACGCCTAGATGCTTCTTTTGTTGGGCTTCTGATTGGGCCTGCAAAACCCAGGGGGTTTCTTCCAAAAGGGCATTTTTGAGTGCTTGGTTTTTGCTCAAATTGCTTTCTAGAGCTTTAGAGCCAGCGGCTTTCCAAGCCTCAAACACTCGCTTAATTTTGGGATGTGAATTGGCCACATTAGCGGCCAAACTGTTGGCATAATAGCGAGAGAACAACTGCTCGCTACACTCATGGGGGTATTCCATGAGGTAGGGGAGCGACTGCACCGCATACCAAGCAGGATTAGGCGTAAACTCTAAAGTATAGCTATAGTGTTCGAGGGTATTTGACTTACTGAGTTCCTGCATACGCTTAAACTCAAAGTTTTTATTGGTTTTTCCTCGAACGGGTAGGGGCATGCTTTCGGTCACCAACATACGGTTGCTCAAAACAGGCAAGCTACTTTCCTCTCCATCGCTAAATTGTCCAGCTTTGGCAACAATTCGATGCACCACAGGAGTGGTCCAGTTGCTGGGAACCTCTAATTCCCAGCTTAGGGCCATAGCGCCTTTGGCCTTTAGGCTAAAGCTTTGGCGATTGTTTTTATTGGCCCATTCGGCATCAATCGCTTGCATGCTATAGGCATCAAAAAGCAGCAATTGGGCTTCGCCTTCTAGCTCCTTATCTACCAAAGAGTTGATTTTTGCCGAAAACTCCATTTTATCGCCTTGGCGGAAGAATCGGGGGGCATTAGGGACCACCATAAGGTCCTTTTGCGTCTGTACAAAGGCCTCTTTTTGCCCTACTTTGAGGTCTTCTGTATGGGCCAAAAGCATCAAGCGCCAGCGAGTAAGGGCCTCATTCATGGTAAAGGACAAAATGACATTTCCTTCTTTATCGGTGCGCAGCTGAGGGAAGAAAAAGACGGTTTCATTGAGGTTGGTACGGACCTTTACGTCTCCTAAGTCTCCTGCATCTTTGTCGCTGGGCTCTTCGGGCGCTTCGGCTAGTCCACTATCTGTAATAGGGGTGGGGGGAGGGGGAGCTGTTTTTTCTGCAAAGTCGTCGACCATAGCTTCTTCCATTGCAGGTTCTCCAAACACTTCTGCTTCTTTCTTCTCTGCACGGCCCGCAGCTCTTGTAGCTCTAGAACGAGACTTATACATTCTTCTAGGGCTAAAGCCCCAATCATAGAAAGAAAAGCCCTGCCAGTTGAGGCTACTCCATTTGTGGCTAGGGTAGCTATAAGAGAGGTTCCAGTCGAAGGCGGCTACTAGGCTAGCTTGTTCTACAGACATGCAGTTGGTGGACCAGTTGCTGCTGCCATAATAAGCGCCATACAATGACAAGCCCCAATTATGACTGACTAAAGCATCTAGAGAAGCATCATAGAGCGAGGCGACAAGCTCTGCTTCTGCAGCGGCCTTATTGGGTCCTGTAATTTTAAGTTCCCAACGTTCTTCTTGGCCAGGCTGCAACTTATCTCTAAAGGTAGAGAGCTCTATATTGAGTTTTTTGTTGCTATGTGGCACATAAACATTGATACGTTGGCTAAAGCTGCGGTTATAGCGCAGGCCGACTAGACGGAAATAGAGATTGCCCCGATCATCTTCCTTAACGGTATAGCTTTGTTTGTTCCATTTTTCGCCTAATTGCAACCAGCTTCTCTGGCTAATGCCTATCCCTTTTTGATCGCACTCGAAGAGTACGGGAAAATCTGTAGCTGAAGCTAGGGCAAATTCAATCTTTTCGCCTGGCTCTACGGTAAAGCTACTTTGGTTGGCAAAGAGAATATCTTGTACACTTGCTTTTTTAGTTTGGCTATTAAACAAGCGGAACTCTCGTTCTAGCTTAATCTCTTGGCCATACTTATCGGTAGTTTTTACGCTCAGGCGATAGTAGCCTGTGGGCCACTTCTTGAGCAATTTCTGCAGATCAATTTCTTTTTGCTCTGCGGTATTGATGCTGCTTTTTGCCTGCTTTTTGAGCACCTTCCAGTTGCGGCTTTGGTCCTCTTGCTTATAGGCAATATGTGGAAAAGCAGCCTTAAACTCCTGCTCGCCCAAGCTGTAATAATCGGGTAGCTCCCATTGGCGCTTAACATAAATGTTTTCGGGCTCTTCTAGGCGCTCCCAGCTCAATTCGAGCAGAGCGGGCTCAAAACCACCATTGAGGTTGCGGCTATTGAGTTTTAGCTTGCCTAGCTTTTGCCCTTGGTCCAACTCGCTTTTCAAGTCAACAGAGAGGTCTAAGGCTATGGCGCCTACTCGAACAGAGGTTTGGCTAGAACGGGTCTCTCCATTGATGTCTGTTACATCTACATAAATGGTATAGTTAAAAACAGGCTGCTTATCTAGGCTGATGCTTTTGTCTGGAACGGCCTCAAATTCAATTTTGGCCACTCCTTTCTCATCTGTTACGCCTTCTCCTTTGGTAATTTCTTGGCTTTGGCCCGACCAAGGGTTCCAGCCCCAATAACGCCAATAGGGGAAGCGCACTTCTCGGACTACTCGATAGCTAAATTTGGCCTCACTAATAGCAGGACCCGCCAAGGCTTCTGCCTGAGCCAAAACAGTAACTTGATCATTGAGTTTATAGGCTTCTTCCTGAGGCAAGAAGTTGACCTCAAACTTGGGACGCTTGTATTCTTCTACTCGAATGCTGTGGCTACTGTAGTAGCCTAGGCTCGTATTCCGAATGGTCATTTGTCCCATTAAGCCAGTGGTGGGAGCCGTAAAACTGCCCTGCAAGCTACCGTATTCATTGGTGGTAAGTCTGAGCTCTTCTAGCTTCTGCCCATTGACATCAAATAGCGAGATGGCATATTCCTGATTTTTGACGACCTTATACTGCTCGCCTTTGCTGTACAAGGCAATGCCCTTAAAGTAGATGGTCTGTCCGGGGCGATAAATGGCCCGATCGCTAAAAAATCGAATTTCTGTACTGCCATTCACTCTAGGCTCCTCATAATCGTAATTATAAAAGCTGCTTTCTGGCAAAAGAAAGTCTTTCCCTTTCTCTATCCGAATGTTATAGCTATAGTAATCATCATCTCTCTTGATGTTTTTACTCAAGGCATAGCCCATTCCATCTGTAAGCACCGACTTCAGGCGCTTCCAGTTGTATTTTTTGCTGAAGCTATTATATTGTCGCTCTCTAAATTCTACTTTTACTCCTTTTTGAGGTTCTCCCGTCCAGCGATTAACGACAATAAACTCATAGAGGCCCTTTTCTTGCCGCTGAATGAGGCCCAAATTGGTCAACTGAACCACAGCAATACTATTCGCATTCTTGGCATAACTAAAGTCTGCATTAGCCGAAAGCTGAACGACATAAATGCCTGGATCCGCTTGGGCGGGAATCATGAGCTCTGTGCCATGCATCTGAAAATCTCCAGAGTCAATTAACTGATGAGACTGGCTATATACGGGATCTCTTTTGGCCAAAAAGTCTATTTGCTCCTGATATTCATAGCGAATTTCCTGAAAACGCTCTAGCTCCGACTCGCTCAACTTGATGAGGCGCAGATGAACCTGACTCAAGTTTTTATAATCCAAACGAATGAGGCCCGCCTGATTTAAAGGCAAATAACGCTCTATTCTATGCTGCAAATACTTTTGCGCCAGCTCTACCTTTAAGCTTTGCGCCTGCTTGGCCCCAAAACTCTTGGGGTAATCGGCAATAATGCTTGTGGCTATAGAATCGGCCACTTTTAAGGCCCAACGCGCCTTTGGATCTGGCTGACTAGGCGAATAACCCTGCCCTATTTGCTTATAATAAGTCGCTTTGGCAAAAATGATTTCGGCCACAGCAGCCTGTCCCTCATATTTTTCTTCCAAGGCGGTCAAAGCAGCCAAATAAAGCGCATCCTTGTCCGCATTAATAGATTGTGAATAAGTCCATTTTAAGCGACGCAACTCAAACTGTAAGAGGACCAAAGGCGACTTTCTTTCTAGCGATCTGGCCACAATTTTCTGATACAGTTTTAAGGTCTGCCATTTATGCGAAAAGCTATCTCTGCTCTCAATTTTTTGCCCAACAAACTCCTGCCCAACAGCAAAAAGCGCAGGCGATTCCACATAAAACTGATAAGCGGGCTGACTCAAATAGCTGTTCTCATTTTCAAAGAAATTGAGGGCTCTTTGGGCCAATAATTCATAAAGCGTAGGCTGCAAATCTGCATCAAAATCTGTCCGAGACAAAATGGGCGCAAATTGCCCCAACTCTAACTCTAAGGCCGCTGGATTCGACAAAGAAGCCCAATACAAAGCAAATGCCTGCTCCGTAATTCGCTCAATATCCCAAGTCCGAATGTCTTGGAGCTCCAAATCATTCACCTTGCTCCGATCCGAGAACTTATAATAGTGATTGCTCAAATACTCATGATAAAGCTGAGCCACCATAGACTGCAAGAGCGCTTTTTCACTGCCCTCGGCCTTTTGCATCTCTTCTTCCAAGCGATAAATGGACTTCACTAAACCGTCCTCTTCTAAACTGCCCTGAAACTTATTGTAATACAACAAGCCCTTGACATAATGCGCCGTTCGAGCTGGTCCAGCCTCTGCTTTTCGAATAATTTGCAGCAAACTGTCCGTCTTTTTAAGGGCCGATTCCGGCAAGCCCTGCCTATCTAAAGAGTCAATCTCTAGCCAGGCCTTTTCATAGTTTTGGGAAAACATCTGGGTACTAATTAAAAGGCTAAATAATAGCCATAATGGGTATTTTTTCATTGGCTTCGTTTTAATGAAAGAAGATAAAGGGGATCCACTAGAAGATGCAACTTTTTTCGCAATAGTGGGCGCTCTTATCCTTCTTTTGTTTTCTTTAAGACTTGTTGTTTTGGGGCCTCCGCCTCCCTTCGGTCGTCGGCGCTACGTTTCGCAGCTCGCTGTTCGCTCGGCCCTGCGGCCTGACGGCCTTGGTCTGCGGCTGCGCCGCACTGCTGCACATCGCTAGGCCGAATGGCCTTCGGCCATTTCTGCAGCCAAAAATCCAAACTTGTTTTGCGTTTACAAATAAAAGTTACTACTTTTAGGTAAACACAAAAACAAAGCGATGAAAGCATTAGCCATTTTTCTCTTATCCAGTTTATTTTTTGGCCACCTAAATCTATTACAGATGAACCAACGAGAACTTTTTTTAGCAAAACAGCAGCAGTATCAAGAAGATACAGCCCTTTATGAAGAAACCTTGGCCCAATATCAAGAGCTCTATGCGCTTTATCAGGAGCTTCCTGCAGAGGACCCTGATCGCCCGAGCCTAAAGGCGGCTTTGCTCAAGACCAAAGAGGGCTTAAAAGCCTTTAAGCCGGAGCTCAAAATGGATAAGGCCAATTTGGAGCAGCTATTTTTGGCCCTTAAGCAAGAGGATATTCCTAAGGATAAATTTTGGCAATTATTTCAAGCCTATTGTGTAGATATGCAGAAGACTTGTAAAAAAGCAAAAACTAATGTAAGAGGAGCTGCAACTTGGAAAACCAGCTCCCCTCAATCTGATTTGAGTGGTATTTACAACCTTTTTACTTACAAAAAAAGAAAGTCTATTATCAAAGAGCTTGAAGACGAACTTTATGCTAGCGTACAAGCTGCAGACAAAAAATCACCTACAGCCTTTTTAGAAGAACTCGAAGCTATTTTTGCTAACTATGAAAAAAAAGCTGCTAGCAAAGATGGCAGATCAGACCATAAACAAATAGAAACTTCCCTAGACTTTAAAAACTATGTCCTTTCCCCAAACCAACTAGAAAGCATTTTGGACCAAGCCTTGGCCAAAGACGACTTTTTGACGGAGGAGGAGTTGGAGGCGAAGAAAGAGAGAGAAATAGAGGAAAAAAAAGAAGCAGATTCTACTTACCGAGAAGAACTGGCTAGATTCAATGAAGTTCTAAGGTATTGCAACAGTAATATTTTGAACAAGCTTCATGTCATAGAGAGTTCAGAAGAAACAACTGCATTAGCCAAAGGTGTAGAGTACTATATTTCTGCCAAGGAGTTAATAGAATTTTTAGGAAAAGGAAATACAGGACATCCTCTTGTTCGGGCAGAACTCATTAAACAATTGGCTGCTCAACTAGATAGTAGCAAGCAATACTCCATACGAGAATTAGTGGTAAAGATTGAAAATAGCCTAGAGCTTTCTACAGCCTTTAGTACCCATCTCTTTCTTCAGGAGTTTTATGATTTTCAAAAACAAGAGTGGGTAGAAGGAGCTCCTCCAGCAGGTAAAGAACTCTATCCCCCAGATTGGTTAAGTAGTTGCTTTGATCCTAGATTACGCAAAAGCCAGCCAAGTCGAGAAGTGGCCATTATACAGCTAAAAGAAAAAATTGAAGCTTGGTTTGAAAAACTACAGCCCAGTATAAAAGATCCTAATATTAGCAATTACTGTCTAAACAAAAAGCGATGGAAGGCTAGTCTAAGCTATCTTTTTTCAGCATCGACAGCAACTGGGCTAAAAATACCTCTTTTAGAAGACTATTTTTTAGCTAAAATGGATCAAATCGACCCCAAGGAAGATCATCTTTATATGAAAGATTTTACCACAGAAGTTTGGGATGATTTTCTGGGCGATAAAGATTTTCAACGAGTAGATCCTTTCCATAACTTATTAGCTGAAGAGATTAAGCAATTGGCAGATAGTGCGGTAGTGCTCTTATCGCCAGCCAAAGAATGGGAAAAAGCAATTCGAGCAAGTCGTTGTCAGGGAGCAAAACCACTGCTTTTAGAGCCTATAGATGCTGTTTACAACTTGGCCCAAATGCCAATAACATTTTCACTTCAAGGAGAAGAAAGACTTGCTCACTTTGATAAAGTGACTATTGGTTTTCCACTAAAATATGAATATGGGATAGCCCCCGGAGTAGGTAACAGCCTTCGGCAAGTTGCGTTTCTCTCTTTTGATGAGAGCAAAAGCCCCGTCATTGTAGGAGGGGCTAATATAGCCAATATGAAAATTCATAGCCTAACATCAGATACTGTTCGACGCCAAAGGAATGGAAATAGCATGGATAGCTATTGGGTATTTAGCGTTCGTGCCGAGATTGATCTATTCTCTATATTGGGGATAGACACCACTGCTTTATCGACGCTTGATGAGGATGATATTCCTTTTTATCTATTAGAAGAAATCCGCAAATACTTTGGCTCTTCAGTAAGTATAGGGCCAATATCCTTTGATATTAAGAACCCCGAAATAAAAATAGATTACCTAGCAAAAATGGAGGTCAAGTTAAGTTCTTATCCCAAAGGAATCGAAAGCCTGCTCCTCCAAAACCACTTAACAGGTCCTACTAAGTTCAATCCTATACCCAACTATGGGTTGAAGGTAGATGATAAACATAAAGCAAGCATCTTTTGGGAACAACTGCCCAAAGTAAAAAAATAAAAACCAGTTACTCCAAGCCCCAAACGGGAGTTTGGGGCTTTGCTTTTTTAATAAAGGATTGCGCAGCAATACCGCTGTTGCTGTAGGTTTCAACCTACAGTAAAAAGGGCCGAAGGCCCGCGGCTGAGGGATGGGCAGCAGTGGCCGAAGGCCAGACCGAAGCCGCCAAAGGCGGCTGAAGGGCCGAGCGAACAGCGAGCTGCGAGACAGCCCGACCCGAGCGATAATTCATGAGGGTTTTAACCCTCATTTTGTATAGCTTCGCAAAGCGATACCGCTTTGCGCTGGGTTTCAACCTAGCGGAAGGGGCAGCCCCAAAAAAAAGGAAAAACGATTAAAATCGTTCTTCCTTAGAAGCCCTTGTTATTTAAATAGGCGATAGACCTTTTGCAAGACATTGATGAGTTCGGCCTGCGGAAAAGTATCAAATTTGCCGTATTCAAAGTTGGTGTGGGTGCAGAGTTTTCGGCGGAGGGCCATAGCCTCCCAGCTCAGTTCAAACCAGTCGTTCATGGGGCCATCTTGGCCATAATTGATATGGAGTTTTTGGCCCAAAACCACCAACAGCCGATAGAGGGCATCGAGTTGGGCGGGGCTGTATTTATGCCAATATGTATAGGTTCGGAAAGGCTGCGGCAAGATGGCCACCTCATTGGCTGGCACCTCAATTTTGCCGCCCAAAGCATAGTAGCGGCCATTTTTTTTCTCCAAAATGCCCCAGCTACAAAGCTCAATGCCCACATAAGATTGATTGACCAAAATGTTGTGCTCATTGGAAAAGCCCATGCGTTTGCTCAGAATATGGTGGGCCCAAGCATCGATTGGAATACATTGCACAATTTTTCCGTCGCTTTCGGCATTGCCCGAGGCGCCCCCTCTGCCGATGACAAAATGGGTGCCTACAGGGCCTCGGCGGTCGGCTTTCCAGACCTCCACCACCCGCTCGGGCCGGCCCCCAGAAACCGTATGATGTAAACAAACGCCAATTTTTTTGCTGCTGCTATGGATATACTCGCCGGGGCCTAAATCTAGATATTGGTCGACAATTGGGTCAAAAGCTTGGGGATGCTGGTTGATTCGTTGATTGATTTTGGCCCAGGTTTTTGGTCCAACAACACCATCGGCCCAAAGGCCTTCTTTTTTCTGGAATTTCTTGACCGCCTGTTCGGTCACGGCGCCAAAAAGACCATCGGCCACCAAAGGGTAGCCCAATTGACTAAGTTGCTGCTGCAGACTTTTGACGGCCTGACCTTGGTCATTTCTTCTGATTGTGGGATTGCTCATAGGGAAAGGTTGAAGCTTAGAAAATCAGTTGTTTTTGATTAGTTAGCAACTTTTTAGCCTAGTTGGCTTTTGTTGGAGACTTTCTTTGGGGAGGACCAAAAAAAAGCTGCCGAAAAAATCAGCAGCTTATCATTTTACCAGTTGATAATCATCTTTTTCTTTACTCGCCAACCTTGACCCTGTCGGACCAATAGGCCGGGGGTGATTTTGGCATGAGGGGGGATTTGGCCATCTTGATAAATATCGGCAGAGGCCCGTAAATAATTTCGATGGTCGGTATTTACTCTAGCGAGTACAGCAGGTTCTAGACGCAGACTAAAGCTAGCTTCTTGGCTCTGTTCATCTACATACTCTAGTAGAAAAAGGCTAGTAGGGCTAGGCGTTTGGCTAATGTCTTGGCCGTAAAATAGTCCATCTTTTGGATCGGGGGGAGCGTTGAGGTAGGCTTTCATTTTAGGTTTTTGAGGAGTAGGAGATGGCTCCGTTTTATGCTCTTGCAAAGGCCGTTTTTCTCGATTTTGGGCGATTAAATCATCTTTCAGCCGTTCAATTTCTTGTTTATACCGCTTAATATCTTTCTCTGCACTTTGCAATCGTTGTTGAGCGGCGGCCACTTCTTTTTGGAGCTGTCTATTTTTACTTTGGAGCTGTTCTTCTGGGCTGGCAAAATTGCTCTTTTCTTCCTTCTTTTTAGCTGGTCGAACGGCGGCGCCAATAAATAGGCCCAACAAAAAGCCAATAGCCAAACCGCCGCTAATCCAGCCATAGGGTAAGCCCGTGGAGGCCTCTGCTTGGGCTGTCTTTGCCTTGGGTTTTTCGGCTTTTACTGGAGCTTGTTCTAGCTTAGTGAGTGATTGGTAGTAGGCTCGTTGAGCGGGAGCTGCCTGCAGCTCTTCTGGATGTTGAAGGTAGTAGGCATGTATCTTTTCTATGCTTTGGCAAATCAGGATTTGCGCCAGTTTTTGTTGCTCTGTTTCTTTTCGGAGAAGGGCAATCGTGGGCTGTCGAAAAATGCTATCCCATTTGTTATTAGCGCTAGGGTAGTCTTTTAGCTTTTGGGCCCAAAAGCTACTATCTGTATTGGGCTTCCATTCGTGTAGCTTTAAACTTTGGTAAGCGCCTAATAAAATATTATTGCCCTTACCTTTTCCTTCAGCGCCAAAAGATTGTTTAAAAATAGTGCTGACATCGACCAAATTGAAGCCATCAACTTGACAATTACAGCTTGTTTTTATTTCTTCAATAATGGCTGTTTGCTCTTGTGGATTCCAGCTTGTTTGTTGGGCCCAAAGGCTAGCTGGGAGCAGAAAAGCAGCGCATAGCAGTGTTTTGTATTTTGACATAGGGTTATGGTTTGGGAGAGCGCTAGCCCTCAGGGCCAGCGCTCCATTGTATTTAGATGCGCTTATTTCCAATCTCCAGAATAAGGCGGTGCAGGGCCCCAACTAGGGGATAGAAAAAGAGAGTTTCCTCAATGAGGTCTGCGGGATCAGTGAGTTGGAGCCGTTCTCTAAGTCCGGCTTCATAGAAAGCCTCTAGATTATAAGAAAGGACCTGTTTGTAGTCTTGGATTTTTCCGACGGGGATGCCCAAATCGGACCAGCGGAACTCATAGCCGAGATCTAGAATAAGGTCGACAAAATCTAGATAAGACTTGAGGGCTCCTTCCTTGAAATTCCGTTCTTGGTCCTCAATCATTTGATTATAAGTGAGGCGGGGACCAGTGCGATCTCCGAGCAACATAGCATGGCTAGACAAAAGAACGGTAGAAGAAATTCGCCCACTGTTGCGGTTTTGGTGGCGAAGAAGTTTGAGTCCGCCTTTACAAGTGGCTTCTTTTGGTTGGCTACTTACTCTTAACTCTAGGCGAATGCGGTCATATTCTTTTTGATAGACTCTTTCAAAGACTCGTCCGGCCAATTCTTCTAGTAATTCTTTTCTGGGGTCATTATCCAAATAGTCTAAGCTTTTGGAGGTATTCCCTGAGTAGAAAATATACTGCGGCATCGCTAGATCTTGAGCTTTCATCCAGCAGGCGGTATGGTATAAAATGGCCAAGTGGAAGGTATAGAAAGCAATACTAAAGTCTTCATCTTGTCGAAGTTTTTCGGCAAAAGAGAAGTGAAGATCAGGATTTGTATTGCGGATATTGCCTTCTAGAGAGAAGAAAAAGCTATTGAGGTCTGCAGAGCGTCCTTTGGCGGGATCGCTAAGCTGTTGGTAGACGCTCATAAAGCGGCCCAGTTCGGGATTGGCATCTAGGTAGTTTTCTACTTGGCTAGAGAAGGCCTTGACAAAGCCATTTTCTAAGGATTGCTGTCTACCATAGCCATTACCAAAGAGGGTATCTCCGGCAAAGCGGAAAGAGGTATGGAAAGTAGGTTGTCCTTTTTCAAAAACTTGTACATCGGTAGTTCCTCCACCAATATCGATATTTACAGAGGGTTGGCTACCGATAGCGGTATCTGCATGTTCGTAGTAGGGGGCTTCAGATTCGGGCAGGTCGCTAATTTTGGCATTGGGGCCAAGGTAAGCTTTGGCGAGGTCCTCCCAATTTCGGCGGAGCTCACTTTTGCTTCTTCGGCTCATGCTAGAGGGGTAGAACCAGAGGAGTTCGACCTTATTGAGGTCGCCACCATTGAGCAGCACCTTATTATGAATCATAAACATCAGTGATTCGAGGTAGGCGCGCACTCTTCTTTGGCCCTCATCGGAATTTCCGCTTAGGTCTCCCCATTTGAGGTTGGTAATGATTTTAGATTGGGGCAGGCTACTATCCTGTTCAAAATAGAGGGTGGGGTTATAGTCTAAATAACTTTGTGCGGCCTGCTGCCAGTTTAGGTTTTGGCGTTCTGTGAGCGCCGTTCTAGAGGGGAAGTGGTATTCTCCACCAATTTCTAGAGGAAGGAGCTCTTTGAGGAAATAACTATTGAGTTCAGGGAAGCTCAGGCGATACTCTTGGTTGTTGAGTTGGGCCAATTGAGCATCCTGTTTTCCAATATCGAAGGTTTTGGGGTTACCATGCCCTTCTGAGTATTCAATATGCGTATTGGTGGTCCCAAAGTCAATTGCAAAGCTAAAGGACTTACTTTGGTTGGCTACTTTGCGCCATTTGGGCAAAATAATGGCAGCATAGCGGCCTTCTTGAGTAAGCTGCAAATAGTCAAAGGGCTCTTGTAGGGCAAAGTACTGCGAGCTAGCTAGAGCGCCAGTGCTGCCTAAGCTTCGTTTTTGTTCTTTTACATTTTGCAGGTGGACCTCTTGGCTGGCCTTAAAGAACTTGATTTCATAATCTTTATGTTCAATATCGACTAAACCGACCCGAAGATGCTTGGCTGTTTGGAGCAGCGGCATAATGGCTAGGTTGAGTTGGCTGCTTCGGATAGCGCCATCATTGTGCTGAGCATCAATATGGGGTTCTGCATTGCGGTAATAGATGCGCTCTAGGTTCAAAAACTGATTGTTTTTGCTAATGGGTAGGCGCAGATTGACCTTAAAAGAAGAGCTACTCAGTTTTTCGATACTAAAGACGGGCCGCCCATCGGGCAGTTGCCGCATCAGGTCTTCTGGCTCGAAAAAGGAGAAGAACAGAGGCTTAATAGGGAGGGCAAAGTGGCGGTCTCCCAAAATGGCCTGTGCTCGGTCGGTAAGGTTAAAGTTGAGTAAATGCCCCATGAAGAAGCTATCTTGTTCGGCCTCAAAGGGCAGCTCTAGTAGATAGTCTTCTAGGAAATCAGAAATAGTGAGATAGGGGTATTTATTGTTAATATCGGGCAGCTGACGCTCTTGCAATGGCTTGTGGTCCACAGGGGGAACCTTGGTCTCAAAGCGCCAACGGCTGCCCATATAGAGCAGGCTCGCTTGCAATTTATCTTGCAAAAGAAGCGGCACTTTTTGGTCGGGATGCAGCTGACTATATTTTTGGTTGACCTCTCCAGGCTGGCTAAAGGAGCCAATGGCAAAGTCGGTTTCTGCGCTGCTTTCTCCCTCTTTGCGTTTGTACAAAACGACATCGGGAAGAATTTCGATTTGGGTATTGGGGCCAGCAAAATTGGCGATACTATAACTGCGGTCCATATCTTGGCGCAGGGTATCTTCCAGTTTATTTTCTAGGGCCTTGAGCTCTTTAAAGAGATCGGGATCGGTGCGGTTGATTTGGCGCAGGCTGACCTCCATGTATTTCCACATCAGATTGGCGGTTTGTTTTAGCTTAGGATAGCGATAAAACAATTGGTAGAGGTAGCGAATAAAGTCTTTTTCTCGATTGTAGAGCGGACAAAAGCTATTGTCAAATAAACTATCTTCTCCAAAGACGATTTGTTGGCCCTGTTCTTTGGGGTCTGGAATATTGGGCGAAGAAAAGAATAGGGTAGAGGCGCAGGTACCGCCCACGGGTAGGTAGTTCCAGCGCAAGATATAAATATCTTGGAGGAGCGAAAGTCCCGAGTTTTGGGCCGAGTTCTTAATAAAGAGTTCTAAGGCATGGCCCAAAACGGCATGTTTGGGATTGCGATTGAGAGCGGCAATATTATCTTCAATATTCCAGCGAACAATATCTACCTCCATATTTCGAGCACGTACATTATCATACTCAAAAAAGAGTTGGGCCACATCTAGGGCCTCGGAAATAAGGCGGTGGTGGATGCTGTTGCCATGTAAGCGAGAGGGATCTAAATCGGCCATTTTGTGCACCCGCTCAAAGGCATTTTCTGTGAGGTGGATGCGCGCAAAAGGCGAAGGAATAGAGGTAATGGCAATATTGTGATGTTCCCCAGAAGGGTCTTTAATCTGTTCAATTTGGCTATCGTGCATTTTGCCCGTTTCATGCCAGTCGGTGCCTACCTGATTGGCCGAATGCAAACGCAGTACTTCTTCTTTTAAATTCATTTGTATCTATCTTGTGATGGTCGTTTAAAATATTGTTGTCCGCCCATATTGGCCCTTGGGCCAAAACGGCCTAGCGATGTGCAGGGGTGGCCGTCAGGCCAGACCAAGCTTTGAGCGCAGCGAAAAGCGAAGGGCCGAGCAGACTTGCGAGCCCCGAAACGTAGCGCCGCAGCTTGCTGCGGAGGCCCCAAAAAAATTAACCTAACAAACCCGTTTGGATGCGTTCTTTATAGAGCTCTTCGGTTCCCTGAGAGAGGAGGGCCAAGAGTTTTTGCTCGGCAGAGAGTCCGCCCATATTGCTTTCTACATCATTGAGGTAGCCCTCAAAAACGGCATAATCCCAATCCGAAGTTTTTCTGAAAAAGCCTTTCTTGAGCTGCTCGACCCCCACCACTTTGGCATCTAGGGCCTCGGTTTGTAGGTTGAAAGGGGCAAAAGCGCGGCTATTTTGGGCCAATTCGATGAGCCAATCCTGAAACTGAGTGAAATAAGGGTTGAGCCGATCGGCAAAAAAGGGCGCATTGATGAGGGAAGGGCTGAGCGGAACCCCCGTGCTGCCCTTGACAAAGGGATGGTTTTTGGTGGCTAGCGACTCGGCCAATTGGTTTTTGGCAAACAAAAGCGCATAGTACATTTTAATTAGATGTGGACCAATTTGTTGCCTGCTGCTAGACGCAAGATTGCGCAAACTCAATTGATCGGGATTGCTCTCATCGACCAAAAGTCCAAATTCTTTAAAAGAAGGCTGCAAAGCAATGCCCTCCGCATTGGTTTTCAGTTTGTCCTGAGGCATTTTGGCAAAATCAATAACAGCCAAAGCCGCCACCAACTCCGCAAAATGAGCGCGGTTCTGTTGGCTAGCGCCCCCTGGCTGATTATCCACCTCTTTTTGTTTGTCATCGCCCAAATAATAGAGGCTGTTAATGCCCCGAAGATCATCGCCATAAAAAGAAAGGGCGGCCTTGGTTTTGCCCATAAAGGTGTTCTGAATAGGGCTGCCTGGCTTGCTTTCTACCCCAAAATAAGGGAGCATAGTCAGGGCGCCCAAAGGGACCTGCTTGAGGGTGGCCTGCTTACTTTGATAGTCGCTATGCGGATGGCGGATATTTTTGACCAAAAGCGGAAAACCAGCGGCTCCCGTTCCGCCAAAAATAGAACTGACAATAAAAATGCGGTCGTTATCCGAGACCATATTGACAAAGGCCCGAAAATCGGCCGATTCCTGAAATTTATTGAGCACTACGGTCCCCATATGCGGATTGCCCTTAAAGCCAATACTGAGGTCCGACTGCAAATTATTCCGCTCGCTATACAAGAGCTGAAGCAAAGAACGAGTGGCCGCATCCATGCTGTCAAACTCCAAAAAGTCTTTGAAGGTCTGCCGCTCGCCCGTTTGGGCACCCGCCCGAAACTCATTGCTCAGGCCAGCAATATCGCCATCAACGACCTCGGAGAGGCGGCGAATGGAGGTCTTGAAAAAACTACTGCCTGCAGAATGAGCCTTGTCTCGTATTTCCTGATAAGCATTGAGCAATTTGATACTTTGCTCGACATTGCCGTTCTCTTTGTCAGGATCAATAATAATGGGAATCAATTCGCGGACAGGTAGCTCTACCCCCGCAGCAAGTAAATGGACCAGCGAGCGTAAAACCCGAGCGCCCGTTCCGCCAATACAAAATAAAAATAAACGATCCATGAAAAATGTGTTTAGTTGAATCCATCTAAATGAATTCCTTGAGTTTGAAGTCTAAAAAGGAGAGTGAAGGAGGTTGGTGGTCCGAAAACGGAGAACAAAGGTGCAAATCATAAAAATAATCACCGAATAAATAGAGGTGATGGCCGAAAAGTAGACGTACTCGCTACTCGCATAGTCTAAACCCGCTTTGCCCATGGCCGATTGTGGCCAAAGCCAACAAATCAAAAAACTGCTCAAAATGCTGAGCAAAAAACTCAGGGCCCAGGCTTTCCAACCCACATAACGCGCTTTGTCAAAGCCAAAGTAAAAAATCAAGGCCCCTAAAACAGGCACCAAAATCATCACCAAACCCGCTACACCATATATGTTGTTGTCGTAAAGGTCATTGGTCATTTGTGAGCTGTAAATCAGCTCGATCATTTTTGCAAAAAATCCGTTCATTGTTTAGTCTTTAGTTGCTTACAGGAAGCTTTATTTGAAAATAGTGGTTATCCTCGCCCAATTCATTAAAGGCTTCTGAAATGCCAGAAACCCAATACTGAAGGCCCAAGGTTTTATCCATTTGCTCCTTAATCTTACGGTCGTCTTCCGTATGTGCAGCGGCTACCCAAGCAGGCAACTGCTTTTTGAGTGCTAGTTTAATTTCAAAATTATCTTTGGGTAATTCTGAGCTCTCTAAAATAAAAATATGGCTGGCAGTCCCCAAATATCGCTGGTCATTTTTATGAATTTCAGCAGTTGCTAGGGGCAAAATTTCCTTAATGCTAAAGTTTCCGCCATCAACCGAGTAATTTGCCTTGTCCAAAGCATAGGAAGCAGGGGCTGGCAATTTGCTCAAATCAATGGCGAGGGCCATCTCAAAGCGGCCACTGCGCTTGTCTAGTTCGGGCTTTTCTATAGACTGAATCAATTCTTGCCCTCTTGGCCGAGAAAATTGCCCCGCCTTATAGCTCTGCCCCAAAACCGAATGATAATAGGCCTGTCCATCGGGCTGATAAAAAATAATCGCTTCCTCAAAACCCCGAATGCTCTTCAAATCATAATGCAAGTACATTTCTTGCAATTGAGCGTTCTTGCCCAAAATACAGATGTAATAAGGCCGCTTTTCCTTAATGCTCGTCGGCCGATCCTGATAATCATAGTATTTGCCATCATATAAGGAGCTCATCTTGAGCAAAAGTAGGCCATAATCGCCCTGCTCTCTCAATTTCTGCAACTTCCCCTTAATCGAGTATTTCAATTTGGGAAAAGCATCCTTGGGGTTCTGTCGATTCACATCATAAATGAAGTCAGAGGCCAAAATGGCCGTTTTTCCCTCTTCGGTCACTTGCCGAACCGCCTCGCCCAACATTTCATCTAGCTTAGAAATACGGATGTTCCCCACTTTTATGGCCGTTTTACGGTCCATTTTCTGAATGAATTCCTCGTAGTCTTGCCCAATTTTATGCGGCTGATCATTGATAAAGTAGTAGTCGTTCTTTTTCCCCTTTTCCTCTATCCGACTCCCCAAATCCATCATGGCATCCTTAAAGGCCGTGTTGCCCGTAAAATAGCCCATCATGCTGTTCGAGTTTTCTACAAATAGGGCAAAGGATAGGGCCGTTTTTTGCTCCGCTTTCTTAACGGCTTCACAACTAGGCAGTTGCTCGGCTTTTTGCTGAACATTGGCGTTCACTTTCTCGACCAATGTCAATAATTTTGCACAATCCGAATAAGGCCCATTGGCCGATTGCGCTTGCAAATCTTGCCATTCTTCGGTAGTCACTTGCCCATCTTTTAGGACTTTCCGAATAGCAGATTCTAGGGCACGGTCTTCCCCGCCACCACAGGCCGTTAGGCCCAAGGCCGCCAATAAAAGGGGGCTGTATTTCTTTAAGTTCATGGGAATAATTATAGTCTTTTTTGTTATTTTTTGGGGCTTCCCCTCGCTTCGCTCAGGTCGCTCCCTTGCAGGGCTCGCAGGTCTGCTCGGCCCTCGGCGAGCTGCGCCCACCTCGGTCTGCCCCTGCGGGGCACCCTTACAGGCAGCTAAGCCTGCGGCGGCTTCGCCGCCTGCAAAACGCAATATCTTTTCCTCCCAAACTTACTGAAAAAATCAAAATTTTATTTGTTTCTTCTGTATTTTTACGCAGACAAAGTAAATTGGTCCTGATCAGGCGGCGCAGCCGCCTCGGCTGAGGGATGGATAGGGGGGCGGCGCAGCCGCAGACCCAGCTTTTGAGCAAAGCGAAAAAGCGCAGGGCCGAGCATCCCTGCGAGCCCCGGCACAGCCCGACCCGCCCGTAGGGCGGGGCAGCCCCAAAACAAAAGAAATAAAACACAAATGAATAATGTACCTAAAATCCTCTCTTTTGAGTTGGACCAACTAGATGCCGATCAGATTCTACTGAGCTGGACCACCGAAAATGCCCATAGCATCCAGCTACAATCTATTGGCGATTTCCATTTTGAGCAGCAATATAAGGCCAGAAGAGACCCCAAAAAAACCTATAATTTTGTGCTCATTGCCCTCAATTTAGACTCTAATATTCAGACGACAGAACGGCTGCTGGTCTATCCAGCTCCCCAAATCCTCTCTTTTTCGCAGCAGTTTTTGGGCCAGCAACTACAGCTGAGCTGGCAATTGAGCGGGGCCAAAAAAATAAGCCTCAATGGCGAAGAAATTCCCCTGCAAAGAGAACAAATTTTGCTCGATCTGCCCGCCCAAACTCAATCTTATGAGCTCAAGGTTTGGGGCGAAAACCCCGGTGAATTGGTCCAACAAACCCTAGAGGTGGTGCCCCCTAAAAAAGATTATGCCCCCCTTTTGCGCAAAATAGCGCCCTGGGCCGGCGGCGCTCTGGGCTTGGGCCTACTGCTCTTTTTAGCACTGCAGTTTTGGCCAAAAACAAAGGCCGAAACAGCAAAAAAAGAACTGCAGCATATTGCGGCTAGCTATGCCCAAGATTGTGGTCCAAAATCTCTAGAACGACTGCAAGACAACTTGCCCAAAATGCACCAACTGCTGCCCGAAGAACGCTATAAAACTTTTGCCTGCCTGCGCCAAGCTTATCCCCAAACTGATTTTACTTTGGCCATTTCCGAAACGGAAGGCCTGCTTTTCGAGTCGCTAGAAGAGTATTGTCTGCGGCCCAAATTTGTACTTCAAGTAGAAGAGTTGCGCTGGAATAAAGACAGCAGCCGCCTGCGCATTTCTGTCAATAGCCAAGAACGCCTGCTGCCCGAAGATTGGCCCGAAGCCCAAGAAAAAGAAGCTCCCGCCAAAGCAGAAGAAACGCCTAGCCCCAAGGCAGCAACTAGCGCCCCTTTGAGCAGTTTGCCCATTCAGTTTCAAGGGAAAATCAATGGCCGTTTGCGCCGTATCCGCATCCAAAGCCAAGAGAAACACGCCCAAGGAATTAGCTTTCAGTATAAGGTCTTTGGGCGGGCCAAAAGCCACCTAAAAGGGGAGCTCCGCTTTGAGGGCCAAACGGTAGAGCTAGAAGGACTGGGCCAAGGAAACTACCGCCTAGAAGGCGGCAAACTCCTCTTCGATTTGCCCAAGGCAAGTCTAAAAGCATTGTAATTTTTTACTTAAAATAACCAACAGATGAAAAAGACCTTTTTTGGGGCCAGTTTGGCCCTTTCGCTATTGCTGGCTGGTTGTGCCAATGAACAGGCCGCCGAAATTAGCCAACTCAATGACCGCATCCGCCAAGATAGTATCCTGCTAGCCGAAATGGGCCAAGAAATGACCGAAATCGATGAGGCTATTGAGCAGGTGCTAGATTATACCGCCGCCCAAGAAGGCCTAGAAGCAGGGGGCATTGACCTCTCTGATGCCTCTCAGGCAGAACGCCTAGGCAAAATTGAAGATATTATTAAGGCC
Source organism: Saprospira grandis (assembly GCF_027594745.1). Lineage (NCBI taxonomy): Bacteria > Pseudomonadati > Bacteroidota > Saprospiria > Saprospirales > Saprospiraceae > Saprospira > Saprospira grandis. The sequence goes on from NZ_CP110854.1 coordinate 3,358,547, forward strand.
AGCACCGCCAAAATTGAACGCCTAGAAGCCGATTTGGCCAAATCGCAATCCAGTTTGCTGAATAATGCCGGCCTGCGCAGAAGTATTGCGGCCCAGAAAAAATTGCTCTCCGAACAACAAGCAGAAATTAACCGCCTGAGCGGTAGAGTAGAAGAACTGGAGGTCGAAAATAGTACCCTCCGAGAAGAAAATGCGACTAAAACAGCCAAGATTGAGCGACAATCTAATGATTTGCAGGCCGCCCAAGCCAGTATCCAAGAAGCCGAAAATAGATTGATGCAGATTCAGGATCAAGTGAATCAGGCTCAAAAACAAAACCAGGCCGTCAATGATCAAATCAATAGAGAGTATATGCAAATTGCCGCCACCCTGGTCGAGATGGCCGAAGACCGCAAAGGCCTTTTTGGCAATGGCAAAAAACAACGCAAAGAGATGTGCATCAAAGCCATGCAGTATCTTTGTATGGCCCACCAAAGAGGGGTCTATCAAGCCATGACCGAAATCAATATTTTGCAGGGCCACAAAAAGCTAGGCAAATATGTCAAATACGAATCCTGTAATTCGGTGATGAATAAATAAGGCCCAAAAACAGAAAAGCCCTGCTCCTAAGAGCAGGGCTTTTTTGTCAACAAGCTCAAGTTATTTTAACTCTCCCTTGCCCCAAAGTGCATAATTGCTTAATCCGCACTCCAAAAATTCCTGATATTTATCGGCATCAAAGACAGCGCCCACAGGGGTATTGAGGATCGTCTCATCGGGAGCCATCAGCACGTATAGCGGCTGAGACACTTGGCCAAAGTTGAGGCGCTCGAAGGCGGCCCACTTATTCCCCACATTCCGAATCTTTTGGCCATCAGGAGCGATAAGGGTCTTCTCTAATTTTGTGCGATCATCTACATAAAGAGAAATGAGCACATATTCTTCATTCAGAATTTTATTGATTTCAGGCTTAACCCAAACTTGGTCTTCCATTTTGCGGCAGTTTTCACAGCCATAACCCGTAAAGTCAATCATGATGGGCAACTTCTGCTCTCTAGCATAAGCCAAACCTTCTTCATAATCGTGAAAGCAGTTTTGTAGTCCAGCGGGACAGTCGCAAGGATGATAGTAAGAGTAGCAGGCAGGAGGAGCCAATCCACTCATAATAGGAGGAGTGGCATAGGTGCCCGTTTTTTCATCTACCGTAAAGCCTAGGGCAAAATAAGTAGCCAAAGCAATGCTAAACAAGCCCAAGCCTTTGCGAGGAAGGCTAATTTTAGCGCCTTTCATATCGTGTGGAAAACGAATAAAGCCCAAAAGGTAAATCCCCATAGCAAAAGCTACGACCACATAAATCCCCAAGAAGGTTTCATATTTGAGCAGCTCCCAGTGCATGGTCATATCGGCCTTAGAAAGGAATTTGAAGGCCAAGGCCACCTCCACAAAACCCAAGACCACTTTCACTACATTCATCCAGCCACCAGAACGGGGCAAGGAGTTGAGCCAACCCGGAAAGGCCGAGAAGAGCGCAAAAGGAAGGGCCAAAGCAGAAGAAAAACCGAGCATCCCCACAGCAGGGGCCAATTGGCCACCCTCTGCAGCTTGTACCAAAAGCGTCCCGATAATAGGACCTGTACAAGAGAAAGAGACCAAAGAAAGCGTAAAGGCCATAAAGAAAATCCCTAGCAAACCACCACGGTCGGCCGCTCTATCGGTTTCATTGGACCAAGAAGAGGGCAGCGTAATTTCATAGTAGCCAAAGAAAGAAATGGCAAAGGCAATGAAGAGAATAAAAAAGCTCAGGTTGGGAATCCAGTGCGTAGATAACCAGTTCAAGGCATTCTCTCCAAATACAATGGTCACAAACATCCCCAAAGCTACATAGATGCCAATGATAGAAAGGCCGTAAATGGTCGCATTGCGAATCCCCTCGGCCTTAGATTGGCTGCGTTTGGTAAAGAAAGAAACCGTCAGCGGAATCATCGGAAAAACGCAGGGCGTCAATAAGGCAAATAATCCCCCAATAAAGCCAAAGAAGAAAATCATCCAAAGGCTGAGGTTGGCACTTTCTACCTCGGTCCCACAGTTCCCACGAGCTGCTGCAGCTTTTAAGCTGCTGCGAATATCGGGGCGATCAATGCCCGTCAATACTTTATTCGGATCAATTTTGGGCGTGCTTGCCGCTGCGGCCTTAAAAAAGCTAAATTCCAAATCGGTAGGGGGCAAGCATTGCTCCTTATCACAAATCATATAGGTCAAAAAGCCCTCTAGGGCTTTGCTGCTGTCCAATACTTCTACCCGCTGTCGAATCTCTAGTTGGTTTTTGTATTTGGTCAGCTTCATGTTAAAAAGCGGATCAAAACCAGAGACTTTATTCTTAGGATCATTGGTGCTTTCTGTGGGACCAGAAAGTAGCTTGAAATGATCGCCTTCTACAAAGTTGAGTTTGGTCGCTACGGGACCATCTTCTCCCTCCAAAAACTGCGAGTAGGTATGCCAGCCCTCAGTCATTTCTGCTCTAAAGATGAGCTCATAGCTGTTCCCTTCAATCAAACGCATTTCATAGCTCCAGCTGATGGGCTGCCCCTCTACAGCACTACTATTTGGCGCTGTTTCTTCCTCTACGGCTACTTCTTCTTTGGGCGTTTCAGCAGCGGGATCTAGCTGGGCCGTTGTATTGGAAGCATCTTTTGCTTTGGGGGCAACTTGGCCCGATTTCCCATCTTCAGTAGACTCTTGGGCCGCCTTGGGCTGAGGCAAAGCCGCCAAATCAATGTCAAATTCATAGTTGGTTGGAGGCAAACAACTTTGGTCATTACAAGTCATGTACTCTAAATAACCGACCAAGTGTTGCTGCTTATTAGGCGTGGCCACGGTCTTCAAAATCTGCAAGTCATTCTTATACTTGGTCACTTGCATCTCGAAAATCTCATCAAACCCCGATTTCTTATTTGCTGGATCGCTACTGCTTTCACTGGCTTTTCCAACAGGCGTAAATTCTCCCTCCTCTATAGTAACAGAGGTGGCCACTGGCCCATCTGCTGAGGGCAAGTAGAGGGAATAGACATACCAGCCTTTTTCAATTTTGGCCTTAAAGGTGATGCTGTATTGCCCATTGCCTAGCGCTTTGGCCTCATGACGCCAACGAACGGGCGTTTGGGCCGATAAACTGCCCAAAATGGCAAAGAGGGACAAAAAAGTAAATAGGGTCCTTAACATACTGATGGATATAAAAAATATAGGAAAATGCTTGTTTTTAAAGAACTGTATGAAGTACAAACAGCCTTGCCAATCTCATTGGCTTTAGACAAAGCTAAAAAATATATCGCTTAATGGGCGTTAATCAAAGGTTAAGCAGAACTTTTGAGAATTGTAAAATTGTGACAATGCTTTTTTGGGGCTGCCCCTCCCTGCGGTCGGGTCGGGCTGTGCCGTGGCTCGCAGGTCTGCTCGGCCCTGCGGGGCTTTCACTTCGCTTCAGCCCCTAGGTCTGCGGCTGCGCCGCACCACTTTCCATCCCTCAGCCTGCGGCGGCTTCGCCGCCTGTCCCCTCCAAAATATCTATAGCCCATGCAGCCGCCGAGCCGCCGCCGCTAAGGTCTCCTCGGTTTTGGCAAAACAAAAACGGACCACCTTGTTATCGGGCTGCTCTTGGCTGTAAAATGGAGAAAGCGGAATCACGGCCACGCCCTTTTCTATGGTCAACCAACGAGCAAAGTCTACATCATTCAACTCCGAGATTTGGCTATAATCCCCCAACTGAAAATAACTGCCCCCAGAAGGCTCAAACTGAAAGGGCGTATCTTTCATAAGGCCCAAAAAGAGGTCCCGCTTGGCCTGAAAGAAAGCCGATAGCCCCAAATAAGTGTTGGGGTCTTCTAGATATTCGGCTATGGCGTATTGCACAGCCGTATTGGCCGAAAAGACATTGAATTGATGGACCATCCTAAATTCTCGCATGAGCCGAGCCGCTCCCACTACATAGCCCATTTTCCAACCCGTGCTGTGCAAGGTTTTCCCAAAGGAATAAGTAGCCAAGGTCCGATCTCGCAAAGCTGGATAGGAGAGGGCCGATAAATGCTTTTGCCCATCAAAGACAATATGCTCATAGACCTCATCACTCAATAGTATAATGTTGGTCGGCGCCAAAAGATCAGTTAGGGCCTGCATGTCTTCCTCCCTAAAGCAACGCCCAATGGGATTGTGTGGACTGTTAATGATGAACATCCGCGTTTTTTCTGTAATCAGTTGGCCCAATTCCTCCCAATCTATGGTCCAATCGGGTGCTTTGAGGGCATAGGACACCGCCTTGGCCCCCGCCAACTCAATGGCAGGTAGATAACAATCATAGGCGGGCTCAATAATAATGACCTCATCGCCTGGGCGAACAAAGGCCATTATAGAGGAAAAGATGGCTTCGGTAGCTCCTGCCGTAATGGTAATCTCTGTAGCTGGATCATAACTGGCCCCATAAAGGGCTTCAATTTTTTGGGCCAAACGCTGGTTGAGCTCAGGCACTCCAGCCATGGGCGCATATTGGTTTTTACCCGCCAACATATATTTATGGACCAGCTCAATCAAGCGAGGATCTACCGGATAGTTCGGAAAGCCCTGCGATAGGTTGATGGCCTCATGCTTTTGGGCCAAGGCCGACATGACCGAGAATATAGTGGTCTCTGCCGATGGAAATTTAGAGGAAAACTGAATCATAGTTTCTTTTGCTAAAGAAGATGAGGAGAGAAGGGGGCCATTTAGGCGGCGCAGCCGCCTCAAGGAGCGAAGCGACGCGGCTGAGGGGCTGTAGCAGGGCCGCCAAAGGCGGCAGACCGAGGCGCTTTGCGCCGAAGGGCCGAGCAGACTTGCGAGCTGCGCAATGGCCCGACCCGAGCGAGAACTCATGAGGGTTTTAACCCTCATTTTGTATAGCTTCGCAAAGCGATACCGCTTTGCGCTGGGTTTCAACCCAGCGGAAGGGGCAGCCCCAAATAAAGGTCCCGAAAATAATAAGTTCTGCCTGTAATTACAAAAAAAAAGAGCCACCCAAAGGCAGCTCTTAGTGTATATAGTTGGTCGATCTTCTAACGGAATCCTCTAGGGATGTTAGGCATGCGCATATTGCCGCCCCCCGCTTGCATCTTACTCATCTGGAACATCATCTTACGCATTTGCTCAAACTGACGCAAAAACTGATTGATCTCCTCTACGCGGTTTCCGCTTCCTTTGGCAATCCGCTTTTTGCGGCTACCATTGATCACGCCAGGATTTCCCCGCTCTTCAGGAGTCATAGAAAGAATGATGGCCTCAATTTTATTAAAGGCATTGTCGTCAATGTCAATGTCCTTGGCAATCTTGCCCATACCAGGAATCATCCCGATCAAGCTCTTGAGGTTACCCATCTTGCGGATTTGGGCCAACTGCTTGAGAAAGTCGTTAAAGTCAAACTGATTTTTACGAATCTTCTTCTCTAGGCGCTTGGCTTCCTTCTCATCAAAGTCCTCTTGGGCCTTTTCTACCAATGAAATGATATCTCCCATGCCCAAAATACGCTGGGCCATACGATCGGGGTGGAAAATGTCCAAGGTGTCCATTTTCTCTCCCATAGAGATAAACTTAATCGGCTTACCTACGGTGTATTTGATCGAAAGAGCAGCACCACCACGAGTATCCCCGTCCAACTTGGTCAAAACTACCCCATCATAATTGATGCGATCGTTAAAGGCCTTGGCCGTGTTTACCGCATCCTGTCCAGTCATCGAATCCACTACAAATAGCGTCTCTGTGGGCTGGATCGCTTTTTTTACTGCAGCAATCTCCGTCATCATCTCCTCATCTACGGCCAAACGACCCGCAGTATCGACGATCACGACATCATATTTTCCTTTTTTGGCCTCGGCAATACCGTTTAGCGCAATCTCTACGGGGTTTTTGTTGTCCATCTCTTTGTAGATGTCAACACCCACCTGCTCGGCAACAACCGCCAACTGATTGATGGCCGCAGGACGATAAACGTCACAAGCAATCACCATTACTTTTTTGTTGCGCTTGTTTTTCAAGTGGCGAGAAAGCTTACCCGTAAAGGTCGTTTTACCAGAACCTTGTAGACCAGCAATCAAAACAATACCCGGATTGGCCTTGATGTTAATCCCTACAGATTGTCCACCCATCAATTCAACCAACTCATCCTGAACGATTTTAACCATCAAATCACCCGGACGTACCGATTTCAATACGTTGCGCTTTCCAAGGGCCTCTTCCTTTACTTTATCCGTAAAAGATTTGGCAATCTTGTAGTTTACATCGGCATCAACCAATGCACGGCGAATCGCTTTAACGGAGGTGGCCACATTGATTTCGGTCAACTTACCGTCACCCGAAAGGTTCTTAAAGGCCGCATCTAAATTATCTTGTAAATTGCTAAACATAAATATAGAGATCTATTTCTTCTTAGTTGAGATGGAGAGATGATTGGGGTTTAGAGGGGCAAATATAAGCATTTTTTATAGTTTTTTTAAATTTTTTTGGGGCTGCCCCGCCCTGCGGGCGGGTCGGGCCATTGCGCAGCTCGCAGGCCTGCTCGGCCCTTCGGCCTACGGCCTCGGTCTGCCGCTTCGCGGCCCTGCTTCAGCCCCTCAGCCTGCGGGCGCTTGCGCGCCCTGTCCCCTCCAAAGCCCCAGCTTTAGTAAACAATAGTGGCAAAGCCCTTAATCTCTTTTCTAAAGCCTCGGGCTCCCGAAATCTGGACCTGCACCACATAAACGCCCGCCTGGCATTTGCGCCCATTGTTCTGTATGCGCCCGTTCCATTCGGCTCTGGGGTCTGTCGTCCGAAATACTTCTTCGCCCCAACGGTTGTAAATCCGCATATCAAATTGCTCAATAAAGTCTAAGTAGCCCTCACCCCGATAGCCATCGTTTTTGCCGTCATCATTGGGCGTAAAGGCATTGGGCAAGAAGTAGGTAATTTGCGGACTAATATCCACGACCGCCTGGGCCGTGTCGGGGCAACCATTGCGATGATAAACCACTTGCTGCACCAAATATAAACCCGTATCTGCATAGTTGTGTATGGGGTTTTGCTGCAAGACCTGCTGTCCATCGCCAAAGTCCCAAGACCAAAGGTTGGCCCGCATCGACTGATCTGTAAACTGGACCTCTGGGTTTTGAAAGGAAATCTCCCCTGCATTAACCGCCGCAAAACTAAAGCCCGCTACTGGCTCTTCTAAAATATCAATCTGGGCCGAAAAACTGTCTACACAGCCCGCAGTAGAATTGACCCGCAAAGACAAGGGATAACTGCCAAAACTGCTGTAACTCAAATCAGGCTGAGCGGCATTGCTCCGGCGACCATCGCCCAAATCCCAACTATAGCTATAGCCCTCAATGGGGTAGGGGTATCCCTCAGGCATAGGGACGGTAGAGGGACCGCAAAGCCGTAGCGGCCGCAAATCGACAGGGAAGATGGGCAGGGGCCGCCAATAGACACTATCTGTGGTTTGGTCCTGACAACCGTTTTCATCCTCTACTTCCAATTGGACCACATAATAGCCCGTATCGGGGTAGTTGTAAAAATGGTCCACTAAAGGATCTGTACTGCTATTGCCATCCCCAAAACTCCAGAAGCTCTGCGTCAAAATGCCTTCATTACTCGGGACCGAGAGGTTGCGGAAACGCATGGCCCCAATTTCACAGGCATCATATCGACTATCAAAACGGGCCTCGGGCAAACCATTTGCCTGAATGGTATCATAGAAGGTCTGCTCACAACCCGAAGCCGTACGGACCAATAGGCTGGCGTAGTAGGTCCCGCCGTTCTCATAGACATAGTTGCTGTCAAAAGCAGTTGTGCTATTGCCATCGCCAAAGGACCAAAGGAAGCTGTAGCCCGGATAATCATTCAATATATTATTATCAAAGTTTACCGCTACGGGCACACAGGCCTCTGTCGAATGACTATTGACCGGAAAAACAGGGGCAGGGTAATAAGGCATAAGCTGTATACTCGTATCTCTACAAGCATTTACATCCTCTACAATCAGTTGGATGTAGTAGCTGTCTCTAGGCGGATAACTAATCACGGTATCCTGATGAGTAGATAAAATTGCGCTTTGCCCATTGCCAAAGTCCCAATCCCAAAGACGAAGACTGTCTCCCGCTAGATTAGTCGTTGATTCTTGGCTAAAGAAGACCCCTGTATATTCGCAAGAGTCAAAACTATAGCTAAACTGGGCATTGGGGTTTTCATGCACCACAATGGTATCGTAAAAGTCGCCAGTACAACCCGTAGGAGAAAGGATGTATAAATGGACCAAATACTCTCCAGGCTGTTGATAGATATAGCTAGGACTGGCTGCGGTATCGCTGCCCCCATCCCCAAAGTTCCATTGGGTGCTATAGCCGTTAATCGGGTAGGAGTTATTGATAAAGTCTACATTCAAAGGTTCACAACCCACACTATCACTGACATCTACGGCCACAATGGGCGCAGGATGCCAGGCTACGGTTTGTACAACCGTATCTCGACAGCTATTGGTATCTTCTACAATGAGTTGGACCTCAAAGTCGCCCGCCAAATTATATAAATGGCTGGTATCTTGGGCCGATAAAATGGTCCCATCATCAAAGTCCCATTGCCAAAATTGCAGGGGCGTGCCTGCGGGGTTGGTCTGGGCCTGTTCATCAAAACTGACGGCCCCAATGACGCAAGGATCAAAACTGCTGCTAAATTGGGCCGTTGGCAATTCAAAGATGCTGACGGTATCCAAAAAGCTATCGGTACAGCCCAAAGGAGAGGTGATCACTAACTCTATCGGGTATACCCCCGCCTGCGTATAAATATGGCTGGGACTAGCCGCCGTATCCGAGGCCCCATCCCCAAAGTCCCAAATGGTGCTATAACCATTGATGGGGTAAGAGTTGTTGATAAAGCTAATGATAGAGGGCCGACAGCCACTGTTGTCCGTTAAGCTCACATCAATTACGGGCTTGGGATACCATTGAATGCTATCCGAAATCGTATCGGTACAGCCATTGATGTCTGTAATGGCCAATTGAACGGGATAGGTCCCCGCCAAAGCATATAAATGGCTACTGTTTTGGGTTGTTTCTAGGGTCCCATCCATAAAGTCCCAATTCCAACTGACAATAGCATCGCCCTGGCTGTTTGGGCCAGAGGCATCAAAGAAATCTACGGCAGCATACTCACAGCTATCATAAGTATAATTATAAGCGGCAGTAGGCCCCTCATAAACTTCTATGAGTTGCGGCTGTAGGTCCTGACTGACACAACCCCAAGGCGAAACATGGGTCAAACTGACATCATATTGGCCCGGATTGGGGTAGGCATGGCCCACTGTTGGGCTCAGGTTGGAACTGTCCCCATCCCCAAAGTCCCAAATGCTCTGATAGGCTGAAGTAAAGGGAAAGGAGCTATGCGTAAAGGTCGCATAATGCGGCTCGCAACCATTGGGGTCATCTACGGTAAATTGTGGAATAGCTGGCGGATACCAATCTACTGGAAAGCCAATTTGGTCCTCGCAGCCATTGCTATCGGTAACTACCAAATTGACCTGATATTGGCCCGCATTGGGGAAGAGATGGTTGGGGTTTTGTTGGTTGCTGCTGCTGCCATCTCCAAAGTCCCAATCCCAAGCTACAATGGTTCCTAGGCCCCCAATGGTGGTCGAGTCGATAAACTGCAGGGGCGGTACACTGGGGTTGCAGGAGTCAATAACTACTCCCCAATTAGGGTAAATGGGCGGATAGACCTCTACGGTAATATAAGCCGTATCGGTGCAGCCAACTTGGCCCGGATTGGCCACCAACCAGCCATTATATACATCGGGGCCAGGAAAAACAATAGTGGGATTATTGAAAGAAGAAGTGGCGGCCGTGCCATTATTCAAATCAAAATACCACTCATAGGCAGTAATGAGCCCCTGCGGATTGGCGGTACTTTGGTTGGTAAACCGAAAGGTATTATCATCGCATTGATTGAGCAGAAATCCTTGGCCATCAGCACTCACAGAGTCGGCAAAGATGGCGGCATTGAGGTTAGAAAAACAGGGCTCTACATTAAACTGAAAGTCTCTTAAGGTGCTGCTTAAAAGGTTGCCATTGGCATCAAACTCCGATACACAAACCCCCACCACATACTGCCCGATTTGTGTGGGCGTTCCCGTCAGTAGGCCCGTATTGGGGTCAATGCTGAGGGCGGGGTTGGCGGGCATGGGGTTAGTTGCCGACAAGCCGGCGGAAAAAGGCACATTCACATAGGGCGGGGCCGCTGGGGGAGAGGGCGCTGGATCCAATGAAGAGGCTCCCGTAGAGGGCGTACAAAGAGAGTAGCGAAGCGTATGCCCATCTTGGTCCGTGGCCGCATGGTCAAAAACTAGGGGCTGGTTGGCACAGATTACAATGGGCGGATAGTTGTTGAAAACAGGGCTGCTGTTGCAAGATAGCATGGCCGATCCTGACAAAAATATGCTGTAGGTGGCCCCTACCGAACCTGGCTGCACGAGGTTATTGATGGTGTTGTTTCGGCAACAACGCTGATACGATATATAGTAGCCATCGGCATCATAGGGCAGGTTGATGCTGGTAGTATAAACCCCCTCTTCCACCTCCACACTACCGGGACTCACCGACAAACAGGGGTTGCTCAGATCAATTGGGGCGGTAGTAATAACGGGGCTGCTCAAACTGAGATTTTGGTAGAGCAAATTATTACTTCCTCTAAAAATTCCCACGCTAGCGGGGTTATCAAAGCCGGCTTGCCCATTGATGGCATCTCGGTAGACCTTGAGGGTGAGGCGAATACTCATCATTTGGGTGCTGCTATTAAAACCCAGACATTCATAGCTAATGACGCCACCCACAATATGCGTGGCCTGACTTTTTGGTCCAAATAAAAGCAGTAGGGCTAAAAAAAGTAGCGAAGAGAATTTCATTGATTTTGTTTTTTAGGAGGGGGAAGATAATTTGGGGCTGCCCCTTCGGCCCTTGGGGCCTTCGGGTCGGGCTGTGCGGGGGCTCGCAGGTCTGCTCGGCCGTTACTCCCTTTGGTCATCGAACTGCGGCTTTCAGCCTTGTTGTCGCTTTTTTTCGCTTTGCTCAAAAAAGCTTGGTCTGGCCTGCGGCCACCCCCTGCCATCCCTCAGCCGAGGCGCTCTGGGCGGAGATGGCTCTGCTACAAGGGGGCAGGCCAGCTTGGCCAAAGCGCAGCAGCTCCATTTGGCCACAACAAGCCCTTTAGGGCGCAGCAGGTCCATTTGGCCTAGCGATGTGCAGCAGTGGCCCGCAGGGCCAGACCGAGCCAGCGAAGCTGGCGAAGGGCCGAGCGAATAGCGAGCTGCGGAACGTAGCGCCGCAAGGCGAAGCCGCAGCGGAGGCCCCAAACCATCAGCAAACTTTGCTCCTTTATGGAGAAGATGATGTAGATGGCCCAAAGAACTATTGCCCTAGGGGCGCTCGGAATAAACTGAGCTAAAGTACTTTATACGGATTGAGAATGCCTTTGGGGTCAAAACTCGCCTTAATATTTTTGAGTAGTTGCAGCGCGCTGGGCGCAAAAGCAATGTCCATATAAGGGCGCTGTACCAAACCGATGCCGTGCTCTCCAGAAATGGTGCCACCCAAACTAGTGGTCAGCTCAAAGATTTCTCGGATGCCCTTGGGCAGCTCATTTTGCCAAGCGTCTTCGCTCAATTGGCCCTTAATAATATTAACGTGTAAATTGCCATCGCCGGCATGGCCGTAGCAGATGGAGCTAAAGCCATATTTTGCGCCAATCTCTTTTACGCCCGCCAAAAGTTGGGGCAATTTGGCCCTGGGGACCACCGTATCTTCCTCCTTATATATAGAGTGACTTTTTACGGCCTGCCCGACATTGCGCCGACTTTGCCAAATTTGCCGCTGCTGCTCCTCATTGTCGGCAAAAAGCAGTTCTATGCAATCAAATTGGTCCAAGACTTCCTGAATCTTCTCGCAATCAGCATAAAGGGGCTCTAGATAATGCCCATCTACCTCAATAATGAGTTGGGCCGCCGTTTCTTCTGGAAGGGGCAAAGGGCTGCCGCCCATGTATTCAATGGCTCGATCTATAGCCGCCCGTTCCATAAATTCTAGGGCCGAGGGGGTAATTCCCGCCCGAAAAATAGCGGAAACTGCCGCGCAAGCCCCTTCTGCCGAGCGAAATGGGGCCAACATCAATAAGCGTTTGCTGGGCAAGGGGATCAGGCGAAGCACCGCCCGAACCACAATGCCCAAACAACCCTCACTCCCCACAATCAATTGGGTCAAATTAAAACCCGTCGAGTTTTTGAGGGTGTTGGCGCCGGTCCAAATGACTGAGCCATCGGCCAAGACCAGTTGCAGATTGAGCACATAGTCCTTAACCACCCCATACTTTAGGGCGCGGGGACCGCCCGCATTGGTCGCAATATTTCCCCCAATAAATGACCAGCCTCTGCTGGCTGGATCGGGTGGATAATAGAGGCCTTTTTCGGCCAGGGTATTTTGTAGCTCTTCCGTAATGACGCCAGCCTCTACCGTAACTTGCAAATTCTCCTCATCGATCTCTACAATCTGATTGAAGTTTTCCATGCTCAGCAAAACGCCCCCAGCTACAGGCAGGGCGCCACCCGCTAGGCCCGTTCCAGCTCCTCTGGGCGTAATGGGGATCTCATTTTCCCAACAATAACGAACAATAGCCTGCAGTTCTTCGAGTTGGGCGGGTTTCAATAGGATTTCGGCCAGAAAACAAAGGTCTTCGGTATGGTCCTGACCATATTGGGCCAAGACGTCTTGGGCGCTTGCTGCATTTTCGGGGGCCACAAACTGGGCTAAGGCCTCTTTTTCGGCCTCCGAAAGGATTCTTCTCTTGATGCTCATGTTTATACCGCTTTATATTATATGTATGATTAACGCAAAGAAAGAGATTATTGTTAAGTGGGTCAAGTTTAATCAACTTCCTAAGGCTTTGTTAAGATTTTATGGGTTTTACTTGCTTGGAATGTAGCCCGGGAGGCTAATCCAAGGGAGCAATACGGTTCCTTGGCTCCTTAACCCCCAACTAACAAAGGCTTAACATTAAATTAGGCCTTCAGATTTTACTCCTCCTCCTTAAGGGCTTAGCTTTGTGCCAATTTAGGACAAAGTAGGCAAGCAGTAGCTTACTATTTAGAACAACAGATAATATCCCTCTTATGAAGCTTTGGCAGAAAGATGGCGTGGCGGTGTCTAAGGAAATTGAACGTTTTACGATTGGCAAGGACCGAGAACTGGACCTCCTTTTGGCCAAACATGATGTTCGTGGAACATTAGCACATATTCAGATGCTAGAAAGCATCGATCTTCTAGGCAGCCAAGAGCTGCCTATTTTGCAGGCAGAACTCCGTAAAATACATGCAGAAATAGAAGCGGGGAATTTTGAGATAGAAGAGGGGATAGAGGATGTACATTCTCAGGTAGAGCTTTTATTGAGTCGAAGATTGGGTGATTTGGGCAAGAAGATTCATTCGGGCCGTTCGCGCAATGACCAAGTATTGTTGGACCTCAAGTTGTTCATTAGAGCGGAGATTCAGGAATTGGTGGAACTCGTGGTTCCGCTTTTTCATACCTTATTACAGCAGAGTGAAAAATACAAAGAGGTCTTATTGCCAGGCTACACGCATTATCAGGTAGCCATGCCTTCTTCTTTTGGGCTTTGGTTTGCGGCCTATGCCGAGAGTTTGGTCGATGATCTTTTAGTTTTGCAGGCGGCCTTTAAGGTAGCGAATAAAAACCCATTGGGATCGGCTGCGGGATATGGTTCTTCTTTTCCTTTGGACCGTCAGATGACCACTGATTTATTAGGTTTTGATAGTTTGAACTACAATGTGGTCTATGCCCAGATGGGGCGGGGCAAAACCGAGCGTTTGGTAGCCGAAGCCTTGGCCTCCATTGCGGGGACCTTGGCCAAGATGGCGCAGGATGTTTGTCTATATATTAGTCAGAACTTTGGCTTCATTAGCTTTCCGACTAGTTTGACCACGGGCTCGAGCATTATGCCGCACAAAAAGAATCCCGATGTCTTTGAGTTGATTCGGGCCAAGTGCAATAAGATCATGGCCTTGCCCAATGAGATCATGTTGATCACGGCCAATCTGGCTTCGGGCTATCATCGAGACCTACAGATCATCAAAGAGAGCTTCTTGCCGGTATTTGCGGAGATCAAAGATTGCGTAGCGATCACGGATTATAGTTTACAGCAGATAAAGGTCAAGCAAAACATTTTGGACCAAGAGAAGTATCGCTATCTCTTTTCTGTAGAAGTGGTCAATCAGATGGTTTTGGAGGGGATGACCTTCCGAGATGCCTATAAAAAGATTGGGGAAGACATTGAGGCGGGGCAATTTGAGCCGAGTCGAGATATTCAGCATCAGCATGAGGGCAGCATTGGTAATTTGTGTAATGATAAGATTGAGACCTTGATGCAGTCTACGCTCAAGGGCTTTTCATTCGATAAAATTGAGGCGGCATTGGCGGCCCTACTTAGCGATTAACTTTATATGGAGTTGGCGGAAACGTCAGCTCCTTTTTTTTTGTCAAATTTCTTCAAATAACAGCAACAGTTATGAATCCTAAGCAACTGGTTCAGGAAAAAATCAAAACATTAGGCGGATGGGTAAACACGCATGCGCATCTCGATCGGGCCTATACCCTTACGCCCGATAATTTCCAGTACAGTTATTCTTATCTCAAAGAAAAATGGCATTTGGTCGATGAGATGAAGCAGGCCGCCACGGTAGATGACATTTACCGCAGAATGTCGCAGGCCGTAGAGCTTTTTATTGAGCAGGGGGCGCAGGCCATTGGCACCTTCATTGACGTTGATGATAAGATTGAGGACAAGGCCATCAAGGCGGCCATGAAGATTAGAGAGAACTACAAAAACGACCTAGAGATTCGTTTTGCCAATCAGGTCCTCAAGGGCGTAATTGATCCCAAGGCCCGCAAATGGTTTGATATGTCGGTAGATTTTGTGGACATCATTGGCGGTTTGCCAGCCAAAGATTTCGGTCGAGAAGATGAGCATTTAGACATTTTGTTGTCTACGGCCAAGGAGAAGGGCAAACTCGTGCATGTGCATGTCGATCAGTTCAATACAGATGAAGAAAAGGAGACCGAGCAGCTCGCGCATAAAACCATAGAGCATGGCATGCAGGGCAAGGTATCAGCCATTCATTGTATTTCCTTGGCGGCCCATCCTCGTCAGTATCGGGAGTAGGTATATGAGTTGCTCAAGAAGGCGGAGGTACACATCATTTCTTGTCCTACGGCTTGGATTGACCACAACCGCACAGAGCGTTTGGCCCCCAGCCATAACTCCATTACGCCCGTAGACGAGATGGTGCCTGCGGGCCTCAATGTTGCTTTTGGCACAGACAATATTTGCGACATCTACAAGCCTTTTTCTGATGGCGACCTTTGGACCGAAATGCGGGTCATGTTAGAGGCTTGTCACTTTTATAATGTAGAGGAGTTGGCCAAGATTGCCACGGTAAACGGCCTTAAAGCTTTAGGCATCGAGAAATAGCGATTAGTTATTTCCAGCCACCCAATTAGAAAAGCCGTCTCTGTTTAGGAGGCGGCTTTTGCTGTTAGGATTGATCCTATTATTTTGGGGCCCGCGGCCGTCTCGGCTTCGCCTCGCTTGGCCGCCGCTATGCTGCGGGGCTCACAGGTCTGTTCGGCCCTGCAGCCGCCTTTGGCGGCTTTGGTCTGGCGCTTTGCGCCACCCCTGCGCAGCGCTGGGCCGCTCAACGGTCTTTTCCCTTTTGGCTTTCTTCTTTGGCGGTTGGGGGCCCATGGGCTGAAGCCCATGGTTGCGGGTCTGAGCAAACTGGCGGGCTAAAGCCCTTGTTTGCTATAAATGATAAAGCTGTTTATCACAACTCATTATGAGCCGATGGTTTTAACCATCGGCTCATATTTATTGTGCTTAGTATGGCCTCTTTTGTTGCTGTAGGTTTCAACCTACAGGTATATATCCATCCTACAGGCCCGAAGGGCCGCAGGCTTAGGGATGGACAGCAGTGGCCGTGAGGCCAGACCAAGCGGGCTACGCCCGCGCAGGGCCGAGCGACCCGACCAAAGGGAGCCGACGCAGCGAAGCAAGTAATAGCGAGCTGCGAAACAGCCCGGCCCGCCCATCGGGCGGGCAAGCCCCAGAAAATAAAAAATGAATAAACTTTAAGATATAACTTGCATTTGCGAAAAAAAGCCACTACTTTAGTCGTATCTAGTAACCGTAAAAACTTTAGCGTATGGCTTTTAAATCTAAAATTAAGTTAGATGAGCTAAAAAACTTGACCGAAGTGCAGTACATCAAGTTGATTGAGCGAGAGGTAAAACGGGCTGCTGCTTTTGGGCAAACTGGCGTTATCGTTTTATCTGATTATACTTTTAGTTGTGGTTCGCTAGGGACGTTAATTTTGCTGGGCAAATTATCTGGCTCCCTAATGAAATATTATAAGGGGCTAAAAACTGACCGAAAGGCAGAAAAAGACTTTGCCAAGGGAGTCTGTTATTTTCAGGAAGTAGAGGGGCAGCCGCCTATCATGCGCATTGCCTTAAATGACGGCAAGGGCAAGCCTGCAAAGATGAAGAAAAATGGCAAAAAGCTATTTAAGAAATTGGGCTTTACGGTAGACATCTTCAAGGGAGATTTGGGGCTGCAAGAAGTAGGTCTAGAAGCAGAAGAAATAGACCAAATAGAGGCCGAAGTAGAGCAAGAAAATGATGATCAAAAGATGATTAGCATTATCAGGGCCTACAAGAAAACCTTTGCCTTGGTCGCCAAGAATGTCATTCCCATACTTAAGGCCAAGACGCCAGAAAAAATTGAAGAGCGACATTATCAGTTATCGCTTCGCCTACTAAAACTCTCTAAATCCCTACAAGATAAATTGGAGGAAATCAGTGAAAAAAAACAGGAGAAATACAGCGCTTTTGTAGCAGAGGTGAAGGCCAAAGAACCTCGGCTAATTAAGATTGTGGCCAAGCTAAAACAGCATTTAAAAAACCGAACAGTAGAGGGGAATTTGGATGAAGTGCGGGGGGAACTCCACACTTTATTAAATGACTTAAACCAAAGTTCGAATAAATTACAATCACTTAAAAATGAACTTAAAACTAAATTTAAAGCCTATGGAATATCTATCTAAAATGAGCTTGCTTCTGCTAAGCATGAGTGGCTTTTTATTTTTCAGCAGCTGTGAGGAGGCCCCCCTCAAAAAACTATAGATAAGGATAGTCTAGCCGAACCTATTGTTGAGGGCGACACAACTTGGACCGATGGAAAGATTACAGAGTTATCTAGCAGCAAAATTGAAAATGACACAATGGAAGTAGCGCTGATGGTATATCATCCACAGAAAGAATCTAATGATGCGACTATAAGTATATATAAAGAAAGTTCAATATATAGTTTTGGTAGGAAAAGATTACTAAAATCCATCTCCACTTCTAAGCATTACTCTATAGTAATTGACTCTTTCCATGGATTAGACTTTTTTAATCCAAAAAATATTCCCATACAAGAATACGACTTAATAGAATACATGCCTAAAGACAACTATGCTTATACTAAGTCAATCCTTATGATAAGCAATACAAAAAATGATAGAGGACTTAGCTTTGACCCTAAAATCATCCCTGCTATAATAGAAAACGAATTCAATAAAAAACTAGATAGCGAGTCAATACATATAATCAGAAGGTCATATTTTCATATGAATGGCGATTACATATTTTCATATATTCAAAATGATACAGGATCTTATATATTGGCTGATAGTATATTAAAAAAAATGGATTTATTACCAAATCAATTCATAGAATCTTCTTACCGAACCCGAATCACTAAAATAAGTCATGGACAGAAAAGAAAAAATATTATCGGAAATAAGTAAAATTTTACTTGCCTTCAAGGAGGAGCAAGAAAATTACAAAAACCTTGTACACAAGCTTCGCAAACAAGAAATAAGCAACCCTTTAGATAAAGAGTTAAGTACGCAACGAGAATTTTATGAACAACAATTAAGAGAAACTGAAGCCTTTATTTCTGTTAATGAAGAGCTTGTAAAGGTCCTTCAGAGTGAAGAACTTAGTGATATAACAGCCTCCAGAGTACTCGATGCATTCCAAGATTCCAAAACGGTTGCCGATACATATACCAGTGCTATAAAGCAGGTCCTCTCAACTATTTTTGACTTTAGTGAAAGCTCCTTTGATTATGCAAAATGCATCCTAGATAGTCTAGATTTATCCGAAAGTATTCCTTCAGAAGGAGGAATAAAAGGCTATGTTGTTGAAAAAATAACTAATAAGGCAACAAAATTAGTCCAAAATCATTTACCTCTCTTTGATGAGGTTATCGAAATATTGACGGCACTAGCCCCCTCTTCTCCAGCTGCAATTACTAAAGCGAGCCTCAGTGCGTCCTTAGAGTTAGATATAAGGAAAAAACTAATGTATGAAAAAACAGAAGATCTAAAAGGTGTCACTAAAATCAACTTACAACTCAAGAGTTTTTTAAAAAAAATAAATTCGGATGAATCCTTAAGCCTGCCTAGTAAATATATCAAATTTAAGGTTTTCATAGAGTCTATTCATGAGGCCTCAGAGAATTTGGAAAAGTCAAATCTAACATTGGGCGATCAGGTCGATCGTTTGATGAAAGCCTCATTACAAGAACTTTTTGAAAAATCCAATACCTCTGTTGTTCAAATTTGTGAATATACCGCTTTTCCGCTGGATGGAAATATGGTTGATCCATCAAAAGTTATTAAGACAAAGTTTACAAATGATGAAGAAGTTAATGCCGAAATTTTCAGAATAGCATTCCCTGAGAAAACGACTCAAGTTGCATCTCTTCTTGAGTTAAAAAAAGTATTTCCCAATACAACTATTAGCTACAAAGGTCAAGGCGCAGCAAGTACGGGGATGGACCAATATGATGTATCCCAGAATTATGAATCATTGATGACAAAACCTAAAGAAGAAAGTAGAGGTAAAGACAAAAAAGCTAATTTTAATCAAACTGAAGACGGTTGCCCCTCTACAGCTTCTCAATATGCCAACTCCTTAGCCAAAAGACGGAGACAAGAGGCCCAAAATCGAGAAGAGCAAAAAGAAAGAATAGCTCTTCAAGCCAAAGCCAGAACTTTTGGAGTTGACCCAACAACAGTAAAATATGGCTCTCTTAAAGAGTTAAAAGAAATTATTGCGGAGCATGAGCTATTAGGTAAAATAAAGGGCTTTGCAAATCATGCAAGAGGGTATGGAGTGGATGAAGAAATAGTGCTTAGGCTCATTGCAGCTAGAGCGGAGGCTTCTAAATTTCATGAGGAAATTGCCAAGACCGATAAGTACAAGAAAGAAATTCAGACAAAAAAAGAGCTGCGTGATAAAAATGTTGCTTTTGGACAGGACCTTCAACTGAATAAGACCTATCTACTCAGTAATACCTTTGGTATTTACAGTAAAGAAGAGAGCAGATATGAAAAGGAGTTTGGTGGAATTTTACTCGATAACTTTCAGGCTAAAATCAAGGAGATGGCAGCGCGAATAGCAACTACCAAGGCTACACAATTGATTTTCAGAGCTACTTTTAGACATTCATACAATGAAGGTACAGTTAATGAGGTCTGCCAAAAATTGACAGAACGCTTAAATAACCACCTCAAAGAACTAAAAGGCAAAGACTTTCAACCTCTCAGCTATGTACTGAACGAAGTTAAACGCACAGAATCAAAAGATATGGCAGGTTACTTTGTTTTGCTTAAAGACTAAAGCCAACTCTCATTCTGCTAGCATTGCGAAGCAATGCCGCTGTTGTCTGGCTGATGGTTTCAAGTTGCAGCCACAGCTAGCAGGCGGCGAAGCCGCCGCAGGCTTAGGGATGGACAGCAGTGGCCGTCAGGCCAGACCAAGCGGGCTACGCCCGCGCAGGGCCGAGCGAATAGCGAGCTGCGAAACAGCCCGGCCCGCCCATCGGGCGGGCAAGCCCCAGAAAATAAATAAACTGCCTTTGTAACTTTTCTTTGTGCAAACATTAACTAAGACAAGTAATCAATTCATGATTGTAAGTTAGTTAACCACCTTTTGTATGAAGTACGTAGTTTTCATTTTGAGTATATGCTGCTCTTCTAGCTGTTTTTCTCAAGAAATTGATCTTCGGGAAATCGTAACCAAATTGCTAGAACATAAGGGAGTTCAAGCTTATTTGAAAACTAATGAATCCCCAGCTATTCCTATACGGATATTTGATATGTCAGATGTTTTAGCTGACACGACTATTTTTATTCAAAAAAAAGTGGTTATTGTAACATCTAAACCAACTGGGTTGATTAACCTGAATATGGGATATTTTAAAGAAGTATTTTTATCCGCTAAGTTTGAAGAAATAGATAAAAATACAAGTCTTATTGAAGGCGCATTTATCAGCTATGGCTGCCAACCTCTGAGCCTGAAATCTTTTTCTATAGTTTATAAAGAGGAAAATTCAGAGATTGAGCTTGAGTGTTGTGGAGATGCAAGTTGGTAGTCTAGATGAAAGTAAGCAGGCCAAAAAATAAGCCTCGCTGCCTAGTTTTGCCCCTTCTTCTCAGCAAAACTGACGATTTGTCAGAAAAAAAGCCTTGGCACAACTTTAATGTTGCAAGATTGTATATAAAAATGTAGTTTAAGCGCCTAAAAGGGCTAAACCGCAACCCCATACAAATCCTTCAGTAAAAAATCGCTTTTTATGTTTGATCAAAATGAATTTAAGAAGTACGCTGTCAAGCATCTTAATATGGACAGCCTACACCTAGAACAATACGCACAGCAATCTACTCGCGGCATGATGCCTCGCATCCCTCAAATTGGCAACTTTACGCCCAATGTGATTGAGGAGCGCCAAATGAATGTAGCTGCCGTAGACGTTTTCTCTCGCCTGATGATGGACCGCATTATCTTTCTTGGCGTAGGCATCAACGATTATGTAGCCAATGTGGTGCAAGCGCAGTTGCTTTTCTTGGAGTCTACCGACCCCAAAAGAGATGTGCAGATTTTTGTCAATAGCCCCGGTGGCTCTGTGATCGCAGGTCTAGGGATTTATGACACTATGCAGTATATTGCCCCCGATGTGGCCACAATTTGTACCGGTTTGGCGGCCTCTATGGGCGCTGTACTTTTGGCCGCTGGAGAAAAAGGAAAACGGAGCTGTTTGCCTCACTCTAGAGTGATGATCCACCAGCCTTTGGGCGGTATGCAAGGACAGGTTTCTGATATGGAAATCTCTTACAAATTGATCAAAGAGCTCCAAAAAGAACTCTATGACATTTTAGCTAGCCATACGGGCCAACCCTATGATGTAATTGAAAAAGATTGTGACCGTGACAACTGGATGCGCGCCAATGCCGCTAAAGAATACGGCCTGGTGGATGAAGTACTCAGCCGCCAAAAATAAGGGCTAATCAACTGCCCAATCGTTCAGCCCATTGATGCCCCAGGCCTCAAGGGCTGAACCTTTTTAAGTGAGTGCCTAGCCAAGAGGCAAGGCTAAATAATGAACCAAGAAGAATGTCTAAAAAACAAAAAGAACCCCACTGCTCTTTTTGCCAACGCCCCAAGTCTGAGGCCCAAATGCTAATCGCTGGCATCGAAGGCTATATCTGTGAGTTTTGTGTAGAGCAAGCCCATGCCATTATTAGCGAAGAACTGTTGCAGCCCAAAGGCGAAACATTTGACGCAGAAGCCCTGCCCGAACTGCTCCGCCCAATGGATATTAAGGCGCATCTGGACCAATACGTGATTGGCCAAGAACAAAGTAAAAAGATTCTGGCCGTGGCCGTTTATAACCACTATAAACGCATCCGCGAAGAAGCTAAACACCAAAAGAAAATCCAAGAAGAGGAGATCGTAGAGGTCGAAAAATCTAATGTGATTATGGTCGGCCGTACCGGAACAGGAAAAACCCTGCTGGCCAAAACAATCGCCAAAATGCTTAATGTCCCCTTCACGATCGTCGATGCCACCGTCTTTACTCAAGCCGGCTATGTGGGCGAAGATGTGGAAAGTATGCTGACCCGCCTCTTGCAAGCTTGCGACTATGATGTGGCCGCCGCTGAAAGAGGAATTGTCTATATCGACGAAATTGATAAAATTGCCCGCAAAGGCGATAATCCCTCTATCACTAGAGATGTTTCTGGCGAAGGCGTGCAGCAATCACTGCTCAAAATGCTAGAAGGTACCGATGTTTTGGTTCCCCCTCAAGGTGGCCACAAACATCCAGAACAAAAAATGGTGAAACTCAATACCAAAAATATTCTCTTTATCTGTGGCGGCGCTTTTGCCGGCGTAGAAAAAAATATCGCCCGAAGAATCAATAGCCAAGTCATTGGCTTTGCTAAGGAAGAGGAGGAAAGAGTGGACCGCGAAGATCTCTTGCAGTTCGTTAGCCATCATGACCTCAAGTCTTTTGGCCTTATTCCCGAATTGCTCGGCCGAATGCCCGTGCTCACTTACCTCAACCCCCTCGATCGTGCGACCCTGCGCTCTATTCTCACAGAGCCCAAAAATGCCCTGATCAGACAATATCAACGCTTATTCGAACTCGAAGGAATCCGCCTCGAAATTGAAGAAGCTGCCCTCGATTTTATCGTGGACAAAACCCTAGATTATAATCTCGGCGCCCGTGGCCTCCGCTCTATCTGCGAAGCCATTATGACCGATGCCATGTTTGAGTTGCCCTCGCAAGAGGTCGATGAGTTTATCCTAACGCTCGATTATGCCAAGGAAAAACTCAGCAAACGCAAGCTAGCTAGCATGAGCGCCGCCTAATTGTAATTAGTCATACATTATCTAGAGATGAGTTTCTCCCCGCAGAAGCTCATCTCTTTTTTTACTATTTTTAGGGGCCTCCCGCCTTCGGCGGGCGCTACGTTCGGCAGCTCGCTGTTCGCTCGGCCCTGCGCAAAAACAAGTTTTGCTTGGTCTGCGGCTGCGCCGCACTGCCTACCATCGCTAGGCCAGTCGCTTCGCTCCTATGCGGGCCTTCGGCCCTGCTAAACGCAAAAGATAGGGCCAGTTAAATGAGTTCAAGAACTTCTTTATTATCTTTGCTCCTCCTCATTACTTAATTTCGTTTTATGTCTACTTTTCAACGTTTTGCCTTAGTCATTCTAGACGGTTGGGGCCTTGGCCCAGACCCCCAGCGTAGCGCTTTGGCCCAAGCAAATACGCCTTTCATTAATAGCCTGTTGCGCAATTATCCCAATAGCCAATTGACTACTTTTGGGCAGGCCGTTGGCCTGCCCAAAGGCCAAATGGGCAACTCCGAAGTGGGACATATTCACTTGGGCGCAGGCCGTGTGGTTTATCAAGAACTCACAAGAATCAATAAAGAAATTGTAGAGGGCCGTTTCTTTGAGCAAAAACAACTCAAAGCCGCTATGCAAGCGAGCAAAGCCTCTAAATTGCATTTAGTGGGCCTCCTCTCCGATGGTGGGGTGCATGCCCATATCGACCACCTCAAGGCACTCTCCCAAATGGCCAAGGAAGAAGGCCTCGAAAAGGTATTTATTCACGCTATTACCGATGGCCGAGATACCGCCCCCGATGGCGGTAAACAATTTATTCAAGAGCTAGAAAATAGCATCGCCCAACACCCTAGCCAAATCGCCTCTGTTATTGGTCGCTATTATGCTATGGACCGAGACCAGCGCTGGGAACGTACCCAAAAAGCCTATGCGCTCTGGACCCAAGGCCAAGGTACTGCCGTAAACTCTGCCCAAGAAGCTATCGAAAAGAGTTATGCAGCCGGCCAAAGCGATGAGTTTGTCGAGGCTTATTATATGCAAGATGACAAAGGCCAACCCTTGGCCCAAATTGAAGCGGGAGATGTAGTCATTTTCTATAATTTCCGCACCGACCGCCCCCGCCAAATTTGCCGCGCTTTGGTCGAAGAGGCCTTCCCAAATGAAGGAATGCAGCCCCTAGATATTAGTTTGTATAGCATGACCCGCTATGACGAAAGTTTTCAGAAAACTCAAGTCATTTATGAAAAGCAAGATCTTAGTCAAACCTTAGGCGAATGTCTGGCCCAGGCCGGCAAAAGCCAAATCCGCATTGCCGAAACCGAAAAGTATCCGCATGTCACTTTCTTTTTTAATGGAGGCCGAGAAGAGCCTTACCCCAAAGAAAGACGGATCATTATCCCTTCGCCCAAAGTGGCCACCTACGATTTGCAGCCAGAAATGAGCGCTTATCCGCTCACCAACCGCATTATTGAGGAACTCAAAGACCAAGAACCCGATTTCCTTTGCCTCAATTATGCCAATGCCGATATGGTGGGCCATACTGGCGTTTTTGAGGCCGCTATCAAAGCTGCCGAGGCGGTAGATGAATGTCTACAAAAGTTGGTACATCAGCTTATCCAACAAAATTATGGGATGATTATTCTGGCCGATCATGGGAACTCTGATTATATGATTAATGATGATGGCAGTCCACATACGGCCCATACCACCAATCCCGTTCCCTGTATTTTTGTGGCCAAAGATGTCGATAACTACCAAATCAAAGATGGGAGCTTGGCCGATATTGCCCCCACAATTTTAGCGGCAATGAACTTGCCCGTTCCCGAGCTGATGCAGGGCCAAAACTTATTGACAAACGATTAGAAGAGATGCCTTTAGCTGCTGCCAAAAAAGAACAAAATTTATATCCCAAAAAGGGCCGCCACAATAGCTACGCCTTTTTGGCCCTTAGTCTGCTGCTCTATTTGTTGGGTGGACTGCTTTTGCTATCTACCTATGGTCAATCGAGCCTCAAACAACTGCGAGAAAGTATTCCCTTTTATATAGAATTGGCCGATGGGGCCAATGAGGCCGAGGTCTTCCGCTTCCAAAAGGAGCTGGCTAGTCAAGATTATATTAAAGAGGGGAGTTTGCAGTATATTTCTAAAGAAGAAGCCCTAGAAGAGATGTTGGCTGATGGCGACCTCAAAGAGGAAGACATTTTGGTCCTTGGCGAAAACCTTTTGCCCAACGCCATTAGCTTTCAGATGAAGAGCGAAGCTTTGGGCCAATATGCCAAACAGCTAGAAGCCTTGGAAAAAGAGGACTTTGTGGTAGAGGTAAGCTATGCAAAAACTCCTTTGTTGGGCGGAGAAGATTGGCTGAGCCGCCTGAGTTGGCTGAGCAGTATTTTTGTCCTCTTTTTTGTTTTGCTGGCCCTCACACTGCTGCGGCATCATCTGCGGTTGCAGCTACTCAGCAACCGAGAACAAATTGAATTACTGCAAATTGTTGGGGCCAATCCCGATTTTTTGCGCCGCCCTTTTTTGCAAAAAAGTATTTATAATGGCTTATATTGCGGGGCCTTGGCCAGTCTTGCCCTCTTATTGAGCATTTGGGCCTTGGGATTTTGGCCCTACCTCAGTTTTGGCGCTCTCCTCAGCAATAGTTTGTTGCTTTTGGCCTTTGGCCTGGGGATTTCCTGGCTAAGCAGTTGGTATAGCTTAAAAAAATATTTGGCCCAACCCCTTTCTTTTTGGAGCCAAGAACAAAAATAATAGCATGAGTAGAAGAACTAAAAAAGAGCAGCCAGAGCTGCTATATGGTAAAAAACATTATATGATGATGGGCGCTGCCGTTTTGTTGGTCATCGTCGGCTTTTTCCTTATGTCTGGTGGCGGAATGGAAGACCCCAATGTTTGGAAAGCCGAAGAAATCTATAGCTTCCGCCGAATTACGCTGGCTCCTTTTGTGGTCCTTTTGGGCTTGGGTGTTTTTGCCTATGCGCTATTTTTCCAAACGCCAGAAGATAAGGCGGCAGAGCAGGCTTATCAAGAGCAGTATCCTGCAGAAGAAATAGAAGCGCCCAAAACGATTTAGTCATCAGGCTGATATAAGGGATTTGGGGCCCGCGGCCAGCTTGCTGGCCGCCGCTATGCTGCGGGGCTCACAAGACTGTTCGGCCCTTCAGCCGCCTATGGCGGCTTCGGTCTGGCCTTTGGCCACCCCTTCGCAGCGCTGGGCCGCTCAACCGTCTTTTCTCTTTTGGCCCTATTCTTTGGCTGCGGGGCTTCCCCTTTTAAGCGGTATTCGTCGCTAAGCTCCTCATGCGTAGATAGTTCCCGCCCACCCACCCCTCTACGGGATTCCTTAGGGAATCCCTTCGGGGGGCGCTTGGGCATTTTCTGGTCCTGAAGGCGCGAAGCGCCTTGGCTGAGGGATGGATAGCAGTGGCCCGAAGGGCCAGACCCAGCCGCCGAAGGCGGCGCAGGGCCGAGCGAACAGCGAGCTGCGACACAGCCCGACCCGCCCGTAGGGCGGGGCAGCCCCAAAAAAATAAAAAAGAAAACCGCAGTTGTCAAAGCGGTAAAAAAGGCATGGAAAACTACATCTACAACATCATTCTAGGCATTGTACAGGGCCTAACCGAATACCTACCTGTGAGCAGTAGCGGCCATATTGAGCTGGCCAAATATTTTTTGGGTTATACGCCAAAAGACAGCCTGACCCTATCGGTCGTTTTGCATGTGGCCACCGTGATTAGTACCTTGATTGTGCTTTGGAAAGAAGTGGCGAGGGTGCTCAAGGGGCTCTTTCAGTTTGCTTGGAATGAAGAGCTGCAGTTTTCGCTCAAAGTGGTCATTTCTATGTTGCCAGCGGCAGTAGTGGGCCTCTTATTCGATGAGCAAATCGAGCAACTTTTTGAGGGACAAATTATTTTGGTGGGTGGCATGCTTTGGCTAACGGGAGCTTTACTCTTTTTGGCGGATCGGGCAAAAATGACCAACAAAAAAGTGAGTTATAAAGATGCCTTTTTGATTGGTTTATCTCAGGCCGTGGCGCTTTTGCCGGGAGTTTCTCGCTCGGGTTCTACGATTTCGACCTCCGTTTTGCTCAAAATTGACAAAGAAGAGGCGGCTCGTTTTTCCTTCCTCATGGTCATTCCCTTAATTTTGGGCAAGCTGGCTAAAGATTTGCTCAGTGGAGATTTAGAGCTAAATACAGCAGAGAGTTTACCTTTGTTGGCGGGCTTTTTTGCGGCCTTGATTGTGGGTGTTTTTGCCTGTAGCTGGATGCTCAACTTGGTCAAAAAAGGGAAATTGCTCTATTTTTCTATTTATTGCTTTGTTGTGGGAGGGCTAGCTATCTTGGCCAAATTGTTCCTGGGCTAGTTGGACCAAAACAAAGCGAAGATGAGATTTGCTTATGTCCAGAAAGATATTGACAAGCCTATTTGTTTGCTTTTTTGCCCTAGGGCTTTGGGGGCAAGAGGGGCCAAAATTTTGGTTGCCCAACGGCTCTTTTGAGGGAGCGCCTAGAGATGCGCTCAATCCGGAGGGTTGGGAAAGCAGCAGTTATAATTCTACCCCAGATATTTTGCCGGGACCTTGGGGGGTGTATCAGCGCCCAACAGATGGCAATACTTTTATGGGACTGATTTGTCGAGAAGACGGCACTTTTGAGTCGGTAGCGGCCAAATTGCCCAAGGCCCTAAAAAAAGATAAATGTTATAAATTTGAATTGGACCTCTCTCGTTCGCAGGCCTATGCGGGCTATACGGGGGCGGCCTGTTTTCGTTTGTGGGGCGCCAAAACTGCGGAGGAGCCTTTGCAGTTATTGGCCAGCTCGGCGCCAATTAGCCATTACGAATGGAAAACATATCAGTTCAACTTCATTACTAAGGCCAAATATTCCTATATTATTATAGAATGTTACTACAAAACGCCAACATTGCTTCCTTATCGGGGCAATATCCTGATTGATCGCTTTTTGTATTTTGAATATTGTGAACGCGCTTAGTTATGTCTCAAAAAATACTTGATGAATTAGCCAAAACGAGCATTCAGCTGATGCTGAAAGAGGCTTTTTATGGTCATTTTTTCTCTTCTTTATTGCGAGATGTCAGTCAGGATACCGAAAGCATGGCCCTGCGTTTGGGCGGCAGCCAAATGCTCAAGCTCTTGGTAAACCCTAGCTATTGGGAGGAAAAGCTCAAGGGGGCAACGCCCAAGCAAACCGCGGCACTGCGTTATGGGGCCATCAAGCATCAGATTTTACATATTGTGTTTAAGCATATTTTGCGGGCCAGGGATTTTGGGAACAAGCAACTCTATGGCATTGCCGCCGATTTGGCCGTCAACCAATATATTGATTCGGACCAATTGGAAGAAGAAGCTATACGTTTAGAAGATTTTCCCGATTTCTCGCTAGAGCGGGGCCAAAGCCTAGATTACTACTACAAACGCCTATCTGATGAACTAGAAGAGATGATGAATGGGGGAGGAGGTAGCGAAGAAAATGATGAATTTAACTCGGCCCAACAAAAGTTGCAGGCGCTTTTAGAAGAGGAACACCCCCATTTGGAGCAGCATGCTTTTTGGGATGATATTCAGCAGCAGAGCCCCTCGGAGCAAAAAATTATAGAGGCCTTTGTCAATGATGCCATCCAAAATAGCTTAGAGCGCTTAAAGACGAGAAATTACACGAATTTGCCGGCCCAATTGCAGGAGTATTTGGACCAACTGATGAAGAGTTTGCAGCCCAGCATCAATTGGCGCAGAACCCTGCGGCTTTTTGCGGCATCTAGTAGCCGAACCCGCATCAGAAACACGATCAAAAAGCCCTCTAAGCGCTATGGGACAAGCCCCGGAATTAAGATTCAGCGCAAACAAAAAATTGGGGTGGCCCTAGATAGCTCGGGCTCCGTCAATCAAGAAGAATTGCAGCTCTTTTTTAGTGAGCTCTATCATATTTGGAAACAAGGGGCCGAAATTATGGTAGTCGAATGCGATGTCGATATCCAACGCATTTATCCCTACAGAGGCAGAACGCCCGAGCTGGTCCAAGGGCGTGGCGGTACCCGTTTTGATGCCCCCATCAAATGGGCCAATGAAGATTATCGCCCCGATGCCTTAATTTATTTTACCGATGGCTTTGCCGCCAAACCCGAAGTCCGCTGCCGGGTCCCATTGCTCTGGATGATTAGCCCCAATGGCTTGGGCACCGAAAATTGGGAGAGCCTGCCCGGCCGAAAAGTTAAAATGCAAAGCAAAGGCGGTTTCTAAATTTTTTTGTATCATTGAAGATGTAGATCGGCAAAAAATAGGTCTACTATTGTACACCCAATTCATATCCTATGAAACAAATTTACCTACTCTGCTTTAGCCTGCTTTTTATGGCTTGCCAAGGCGATGCCCCCCAAACAGAAACAGCCGCTTTAACTAAGGAAAAACTGACTGGCGAATGGCTTTGCGTGGCGGGCAGCATTGATGGCAATAGCGAAGATGTGCTCTTTGTCGAAGATTCCGCCAAGCAACAGGCTGGTGCAAGACTCAAGTTTTTGGCCGAGGAACAACTCGACTTTGCCTTGCTCGAACAGTTTGGCCTGAATAATCCAGAAGCCTATAAAATTGAAGATAAGCAACTGATTATTGCTGGCGGACAACTCAAAATTGATGTGCTAGAAGCTAAAGAGGACGAACTGCAGCTCAAAATCTTTTTTGAGGATAAAGATATTCGCATGCAGCTCAAAAAGCAGTAAAACTATTGGTCCTAATGACACCAATCGTAGAAAAAGTCTTTGTAACGAAGACAAAGGGAGTCCGGAAAGGGCTCCTTTTCTCTTTGTGCCCTATAGGCCGCATCTAGTTTTACCGTAATATAATAAACCTCTAATGAGTTGACTCCCTCCAATTCGTAAAAACTATCTAGCCGATGTACCAAGCTGTCAATGTCATGATGAAAGGGACTCTCTTTTTTCTCTTCTTCGGTTAAGCCCTCTGCCAAAATGTCTTTGCTTTGCCCCGAAGGCATAATCAGCATGAATCCCCCAATGCCTACGGCCACTACAATCAATCCAATTACCCTTTGCTCGGCTACTAAGCCCGCAGCCAAGCCCCCCAATACAAAAAGGACCAAAACCACCGAGATAATTTTACGGGTGGTTGGGTGCATGCTGCCTTGCCCCGTTCCCGCTTCAGGCTCCTCAAAAACAAACCCAATTACCGGAAGAGCCCGCAGGGTTTCCATCTCAAATTGTTTGGTAATAAAGGTTTCATCGGCCTTTTTTCCCTGTGTAACTACAAAAACAACAATGATAATCGGAATCAAAATTAAACGCGGAATCCGTCCCTTATTGGTCCGAAACCAAATTAAACTAAAGGGAATCAAAATCCATAAAATCCGAATAATCGAATGCAAGCTGTAAGAGGTCTCGGCCCCATTCAAATCGGCACTGTTAAACATACAGCGAAGCAGCCACCAATAAGAAGAGGCCGTCAAGCCAATCCAGTTGCCCAAAAAACTAATACTCACTAAGGGAACCTGGAAAATTAAGGCCACCACATTGACAAAAATAAATAGGGCCGTGGGCACCACAATAAACCAAATAAAAGACCCCACAATCCCCCGAGTAATCGCAATCGCACGGTCTACCCCACGCACCTCTAAGTAGTTGTTCAAACGAGAGATGAGGAAGAGCAAAACAATCAAAGCCACAAATAACCCCATCAAAAGAACAGGAGAGGTCAGTAGCTGCTGAACAAGGTCTAACCAAGATTTTAATAGTAACATGGACAAGGCTTTGTCCTAAAAGTACAAAAAAAAAGAGGCGATTCGCCTCTTTTTTTTAAGGAACTACTTCTTCAATTCCTCTTTCAATTTATCCTTGTAGTTTTTCCGAAATTTATTCACCTTCGGACTAATCACCGCCGAACAATAAGGATTCTTATTCGCATTCAAATTATAATAGTCCTGATGATAATCCTCGGCCGCATAAAAACGATCAAAGGCCACAATTTCCGTCACAATAGGGTCCGCAAATTCACTAGCCATTTCTGCTTTCACTTTCTCCGCTACCGCTTTTTGCTCCTCCGAATGATAAAAAATTGCCGAGCGATATTGGGTGCCCACATCATTTCCCTGCCGATTCAGGGTCGTTGGATTATGCGTAAAGAAAAAGACTTCCAATAGGTCGGCATAGGACAATACCTCAGGGTCAAAGGTAATTTGGACCACTTCGGCATGACCAGTTGTTCCAGCACAAACCGCCTTGTAGGTCGGGTTTTCTAGCTGCCCTCCAGCATAGCCAGATACTACTTTTTTGACCCCCTTGAGGTCCTGAAAAATGGCCTCTACACACCAAAAACAACCCGCGCCTAAGGTGGCCACTGCTAATCCTTCCATAGATTCTACCGTTTTGTCGCTTGCCCCAACTACAGCGGGGCTGTTGGTCGGCCTGCAAGCGTATTGACATAAAATTAGTACACTAACAGCCAACGAAAATAATGGTTTCCACATAGTTCTTTTCTTTTTAAACGAGATATTTTATCCTCCGGATGTTGATTTGGGGCTGCCCCTCGCTTCGCTCGGGTCGGGCTGTTTCGCAGCTCGCTGTTCGCTCGGCCCTGCGGGCTTTTTCGCTTCGCTTCAAAAGCCCTAGGTCTGGCCTTCGGCCACTGCTGTCCATCCCTCAGCCAGGCTGGGCAAAGCCCAGCCTTCTGGCGCCAAAAGGATTTTTACTACAATTAAACACTAGGATAAACAAAATTAATTATTTTGTTGCTACTAGCGTTATTTTTAGCTAACTTTAGCTGTATTTAAAAATTTAGCGATGAGTAAATATCCTTTTCCCGAATCCTTTTTGCACTATATCTGGCGCTTTCAGCTATACGATAAGCGTTTTTTGCGCACGGCCGAGGGCCAAGAAATTCAGTTGGTTTATCCGGGGCATTGGAACCAGCATGCCGCTGGCCCCGATTTTTCCGATGCCCGAATTTATATTGGGGGCACCCTTTGGGCGGGGCAGGTGGAGGTCCACAAACGCGCCTCTGATTGGTTGCGGCATGGGCATCAAAACGACCCCAATTATGAAAATGTCATTTTGCATCTGGTCTATGATGAGGACCAAATTATTCGGCGGGCAGATGGTAGCCGTTTGCCCGCTTTGGCTTTGCGGGGACGCATTTCTCCCGCTCTTTTTGAGCAGGGGATGCGCTTGCTCGGCGAGCTAGAACAGCCCATTGCCTGTGGGCCACAACTTCCCCAAATCGATCCTTTAGAATGGTCCATTTGGATGGAGCGCCTAACCATTGAGCGCTTAGAGCAAAAAGCCGCAGCCTTACGCAAGCGCCTAAGCCATTGGCGAGGCGATTGGACCGCCTGTTTTTATGAACAGCTCATTGCTCATTTTGGTTTGGGCCAAAATGCCGAAAACTTTCAGCGCCTAGGGCAGGCTTTGCCTTATCGGCTTTGGCGAAAGTATTTGGGCCGGCCCAAACAGCTAGAAGCGCTGTTTTTTGGTCGGGCGGGCTTTTTGGCCCAAACAGAAGATGATTATAGTCAGGCTTTGGCCCAAGAGTATGCTTATTTGCAAGAAAAGGAGCTGCTCGGAACGGCTTTGCCCTTAGCCTGGAATTTTGGGGGCCTGCGCCCTTCGGCCCTGCCTAGTTTTCGCCTCATTCTTTTGATTGGACTTTTGCAAAAGGAAAATCTTTGGTCCAAATTTATGGAGGTAGATTCCCTAAACGCTTTGCAGGCTTTATTTGGCGTTAAAATAAGTTCTCCCTATTGGTTGAGCCATTATCGCTTGGGAAAACAGAGCCAGGCCCGCAAGCAGAAAAGCTTGGGCAAGGAGAGTATTCAGTTGCTTTTTATCAATTTTTTGGCCCCTTTTCGCTTTTTGCATGCTCAGGCCAATGGCCAAGAAAAAGAGATAGACTTGCTGCTGGACCTATTGGGGCAGTTGCCCGCAGAAAATAATCAGATTTTGAGAAATTGGGGGAGTTGGGATATTTCGGCCAAGGATGCCCAGCAGTCGCAGGCCCTGATTCAACTCTATAAGTGTTATTGTGTAGAGCGCCGTTGTTTGTCTTGCAGCATTGGCCACCGCCTGATTCGAAAGCAAGCCTTGGAGCCCTAAAATGGCCCAATTTGGCCGAAGGCCAAAACGGCTGAGGGATGGATAGTGGTGGCCGAAGGCCAGACCCAAGTTTTTTGAAGCGAAGCGAAAAAAACTGCAGGGCCGAGCAGACCTGCGAGCCACGACAGAGCCCGACCCAAGGCCGTAGGCCGCAGGGGCAGCCCCAAAAAACATAAAAAAAAGGCACCCAACAAAAGTTGAGCGCCTCTCTTATTCTAGATCGCTAGAGACTAGTGATCGTGACCTTCGTGGCTTTCTTCTTTAGCTTCGCCTTCAGCGGGAGCAGCTTCACCCTCAGCAGGAGCAGCTTCACCTTCGCCTTCAGTTGTAGCTTCAGTTTCAGGAGCGGCTTCAGTGTTGCCTTCTTCCTTTACTTCTTCACCACCTTCTTTGGTAGTTTCTTCTTGTTTAACTTCTTCTTTCTTGGGCGCTTCTTCACCGCAAGAAGTGATAGCAAAAGCGAAAACCATTACGAACAATAGATTCAAAAATTTCATGGTTGGAATGTTTGATAGATCAAAAAAATGTGAATAGTCTGATTATATACAATAAGTGATTATTGTCTAATTTGTTGGCGCTTAGCGCTTTAGGATGGCCGAAATCTCTTCTCCATCGGGAGAATTGGCGGTAAATATGAGGGTCTTTTCGTCCCATTCTTTAATGGTCCAGGTTTCTGGAGCATCATTAGTATTGGTTACCTTAATGATGTTTTCTTCCTCGATTAGTTCATATTCGGAGGTAGAATTATCTTGCTCGTTAATCATATTAAGTTTACCATCCTTTTCGAAGATAAAGAGAAGAGCGCCTTTTTCAAAATTCTCGGTTTTGCCTTTACTTTCCGTTTGGACCACAGACCATTTGCCCAAAAGTGTTTTTTCGGCAGCCTTGGCTACTTCTTCTTTTTGGCTACTATCTTGCGCTACTTCAGCGCTTTTAGGTTCATTATCTTCAACTTTGGCGGTTTCATTATTGCAAGAAAAAATAGCCAAGCTAAAGAGTAAAAATAGAAAAGCGTGAAAAACCTTTTTCATTTGGTGTAATTTCTACTTGAGAATAAATTCA
Organism: Saprospira grandis; assembly: GCF_027594745.1. Taxonomy (NCBI): domain Bacteria; kingdom Pseudomonadati; phylum Bacteroidota; class Saprospiria; order Saprospirales; family Saprospiraceae; genus Saprospira; species Saprospira grandis. The sequence goes on from NZ_CP110854.1 coordinate 3,392,548, forward strand.
AGCTGGGTTGATTTAAAAAGCGGCTACAAAATTAAACAAAAGTCTAGTAAGCTATTTAAATCCTAGGTTAATTTTTGATGTATTCGCTACTTTTTTTGGGCAGCCTTCTTTTTAGCCAAGAAAATTAGGAAATAATCGTTAAATTATTGACTTGAGGCAGCAGCTATTCTGCAATTTATTAAGTTTTTTTTAACAACTTAGCGATATGGATCCCAAACATCAAAAAAATTTAGATTTTCTGCAAGAGCAAAGTCCGCTTTCGGCAGAAGAGAATGTAGAAATTTTTGATCGGCATAAATATGATTTGCGGCTTTCTTTGTGGGAGGCGCTTTGGCCAAGGGAAGAAAAAGAGGCTTTATTTCAAATTTATGAGGGGGCCGACAATGCTATGCAGCAGCGTTTGCAGGCTTTAGAAAAGTTGTTGTTATTTTATTGTCCCAATCCAAAGTTTAAGGCCATTATCTTGGACCTAAAGCGGAGGAAGACCGTGAAAATTAAGGCCACAACTGCGGAGAATTTGCAAAAGTTCCGAAGGATTCCAACAAAAGCAGAAATTTTGCGATTTTTTGATGCTTTGGGCAGCAAGGATGAAGCTTTGGCGGCTCGTTTATTATTGGGCCTACAAGATTTTGGTCGAGAAGTAGCCCCTCAGGAGCGTTATATTCAGATGATGGCCGAGGCCGATGACATCGCCTTGGCGGATGCGGCCCTAACGCTTTTGGCTCGTATTCCAGGGGCTTTTGTTCGTTCTTTGCCGCTCTATCAGTTTTTGTTGCATCAGCCCAATCGGCGTTTTCAGGTGCTCAAGAATTTGCAGGGGGCCAGAGGCCTAAATCCAGAGTTGTTATTTAGTTTTTTTCGGCCCATCATTAGTGATTATGAGCGTTTGGCTCGCACAGATGGCATGATTAACGACCTTTGGCCAGAAATGCAATTGATTCGGAGCATTTTGTCCAATAATGGGGGAGGGGGCCGAGTCTGGCAATTCGAGTCAGAAGTATTGAAGTAATAAAAAAGACCAAAGCTAAACTAGCTTTGGTCTTTGGTTTTTAGGCCTCTTCGCAGCCATCAAATAGTTCGTTGAAGTAAGGCTGTTTTTTTAGCTCATTATAACAGCCATTAAAAATAATCTCGCCCTTATCCAGAACAATGACTCGTTTACAGCGGGCGGCCAGCTCAGAAGAGCGGCTAACGGCCACTAAGGTCCAAGGCGCATTAGGCGCAGTAAGCAAATTCGTCAACATCCGCTTTTCTCTACTTTCTAAACCAACCAAGAGGTTTTCGGCGGCCAAAAAACGAGGATGGTCCACAATACAACGGGCCAATAAAATCTTTTTGATCGTTGATTGCGATAAGCCCTGTCCATCGGAGGGAATCATGGCGTCTAAACCTTCTGGATGCTCCTGCAAAAAGCGGTCAAGTCCTACCGCCCGACAAGTAGAAAGGACATCCTGGGCCGTAACATCTTTTCTCCCCATGGCAATGTTTTCTAGCAAATTGCCATAAAATAAATGCTCTTCCCTCAAGTAATCGCCCATATAAGAGCGCAAGCTACTCAGGTTGAGGTTGCGAATGGGCATTTGGTTATAATCAATGGTCCCCTTAAAGTTTTGGTACAAGCCTAGCAAAATTCGCAAGAGAGTCGTTTTTCCCGAATCGGCAAAACCCGTAATGCAAAGGTGCTCTCCTCCGCCCAACTCAAAAGAAATATCTTTGAGTACCGGCGGCATCAGCGGCTCTGGATGATAACTCATTTTGTGTACCCGAAGATGAATCCCCTTGTTTCCAACAATTTCCTGAAAATCAATCCCTTCCTCTTCTTCCAAAGGCAAATCCGTAACATGGGCAATTTTCTCAATGGCCGTCAGGACATCAAAAACGGTTTCCATGCTCAAAATAATCTTCTCCAAGGCATTGAGCACCATGATAATCATGATTTCTGCCGCTACAAATTGCCCAATGTTCATTTCATTCGAAATAACCAAGCCTCCACCCAATAACAATAGGGCCAAGGTGGCGCCTCCCCGAACACCCACCATGCTCATAAACTGCTGTCGATAAACCGCAAAATGACTCTGCCGATGCTTGAGGTAACTCCCCACCAACTCATCGGTTTTTTCTAGGGGATATTGAGTGCGCCCAGCCAACTTAAAGGAGCCCATGGTCCGCCCCAATTCCTCTAACCAATAGGCTACTTTATATTTATATTTTGATTCGCGCAAGCTGCTGGCCAAACCTTCCTGATAGGTAAAGTATAAAATAGCCACCAATACAAATAGTAAGGTTAGTCCAAAAAAAACGAAGAAAGGGTGGTAGGTCGCCAACAAAATTAACCCAAATAGAATTTGTAATACAGAAGCCGGCAAATCAATGATGAGCTTGGGTACCCCCTTTTGCACCGATAAGGTGTCAAAGAAACGGTTGGACAATTCGGGCGCATAAGCCTCCCGAATGCTCTCCATCTTGAAGCGCGGAATCCGATAGGCAAACTCAAAGGCCGAACGCGTAAATATCCGCTGCTGAATTCCCTCCGCAATCAATACTTGCATATAACGAGTGATCCCCACCGCCACACTAGCCCCGGTAATCAAAAAACAGAGGGTGTACCAACTGGTCGTGGTCTCTCCAATCGCAATGTAGTTAATGATCGCTTGTATTCCCAAAGGAATACCCAAACCTAAAAGGCCCGCAAAAAAAGCGTAAAAACTGACTAAATAAATATCTTTGCGGTCAAGGTATAACATCTTGCCTAGCCGCTTGAGCGGCTTAAAAGAAGGCTGAACTGAAGCCATAAGATGATTTAGAAGGGGTTGAAATGATAGTAATACTATCAAAAATACGGTTTCCTATTCCACAACAGCAAAAAAAAGCAAAGGTTTTTATGCTAGATCTAGATTTTTATCAAAACATTAAGAAGGAGTTGGCCAATGGACAAACGGAATTGGTGGCGGTTTCCAAAACTAAACCCGCTGCCGCTATTCAGGCCCTCTACGATCAAGGACAACGCATTTTTGGCGAAAATAAGGTGCAGGAACTCCTAGAAAAGGCCGAAAGCCTCCCCAAAGATATTGAATGGCATCTAATTGGCCACCTACAGCGCAATAAAGTGAAATATATTGCCCCTTTTGTGAGCCTGATTCATGCCGTAGATAGCCTCCGCCTCTTAAAGGAGATTAACAAGGAGGCCCAAAAAAATAACAGAATCATTCCCTGTCTGCTCCAATTTCATATTGCCCAAGAAGAGAGTAAATTTGGCCTCAATTGGACCAACGCTCAGGCGCTCTTAACCTCTGAAGAGTACGCCCAAATGAAAAATATCAAAATTGTTGGCCTGATGGGCATGGCCAGCTTTAGCGATAATCAGGAACAGGTTTTGGCCGAGTTTGGCCAATTAGCCAGCTATTTCCAAAGGCTAAAAGAACAGTTTTTTGCCCAAGATCCTAGCTTTAAGGAGCTCTCTATGGGCATGTCCGGAGATTATAAATTGGCCCTACAACAAGGCAGTACGCTGGTCCGTATTGGCTCGGCCCTTTTTGGCCAACGTTAGCAGCATGATGATTTGGGGCTGCCCACTCGCTTCGCTCGGGTCGGGCTATGTCGCAGCTCGCTATTCGCTCGGCCCTGCAGCGCTTTCAGCGCTTTGGTCTGCCGCCTGCGGCGGCCCTGCTTTCTATCCCTCAGCCTGCGGCGCTCCGCGCCTGCAAGATCCTAAAATAAACTAGCATGAAAGAAAAACTATCTGCCGACTATTGGCAAAATCGATACCTCGAGCAAACTACGGGCTGGAACGCCGGCAGCTGCACTCGCCCTATTGCTACTTATATTGATCAGCTGGAGGATTTGGACCTCAAAATTCTTATTCCAGGCTGTGGCCACGGCCATGAGGCCCAATATCTCTACCAAAAAGGCTTTAGAAATATCCACCTCTGCGATTGGGCCCAAGAACCACTAAGCCAACTCCAAGAAAAGCTGAGCGATTTGCCCCCTAGCCACTTTCATCAAGGCGATTTTTTTGCCCTGCAAGAAGATAATTTTGACCTCATCATCGAACAAACTTTTTTCTGCGCCCTACCGCCCAAACTTCGGCCCCAATATGCCCAAAAAATGGCTAGCTTACTGGCCCCCACAGGCCAACTTATTGGCCTGCTGTTCAATTTTCCGCTCTGCCAAGAAGGCCCACCCTTTGGCGGTAGCCTAGCCAGCTATCAACAACTTTTTAAGGCTTATTTTTCTTCGGTCCAAATAAATGATTGCCATAACTCCATTAAACCCCGAGCAGGCAAAGAGTATTTTGTGCAACTGCGGCCCTAAGGTTTGCCTAGCTCCCTAATATAAGCTATATTTAAGGATCCAAAAGACCAACTATTATGCTTCGTTATTGCACCGCTTTTTGTCTCCTTAGTCTGCTCTTTTCTTGCCAAACTACTCCAACGGATTCTCCCTTGGACCAACAGCAAAGTCTAGAGTTAGAAGAGCTGCGCTCTTCTGCCGCAGAAGAAAGAACTAAACGAAAAATCAATTGGGCCAAAATTGATCTAGAACAACTGCCCAATATCTCCGAACAAAGCAAAGTTTTGCAAGAAGGCCTAAAGGTTTCTTTAGAAACAGAAGAAACTAACGAATCGCTAGTTTGTAGTATCCTGGACCAAAACGGCAGCTTGCAACAACAGTTTTTTCCGCCCATTCAAGCCGGAAAAAACCAAAAACTCGATTTAGATTTTAGCCAATTCCAAGCTGGCGAGTATTATGTGGTCATCCTTGGTGAGGCAACCTACCGCCGTTTTTCGGTGGCCAAATTGCGCTAATACAAGATGCAGATACATATTATAGGTACGGGAAAGGTCGGCCAAGCGCTAGGCCATGCTTTTTTAAAGGCGGGGCATAGCATTGGGCAATGCTATAGCAGAACCCCTGAAAAGGCCCAAAAAGCGGCTCAGGACTTAGGGGGCCAAGCGGTTTTTGCCCTCGATCAATTAGAGAATCAAGCGGGTTATTATTTACTGGCGGTGCATGATAGAGCCATTGCTGAGGTATTGGCCCAATTGCCTCAAAGTATCCGTAATGAACGACTGATTTTGCACTGCTCGGGGGCTACGCCATTAAGCGCACTGGCTCAAGCCAAGCAATACGGCATTTTTTATCCTTTGCAAAGTTTTCATGAGGGCTATTTACCCGATTTGGCCCGCATTCCGATCTGTTTGGCGGCTTCTTCTCCTGTTCTTTTGGAGCAATTAAAGGATTTGGCCAAATCGCTAGGCTGCCGCTACCATTTATTAGCAGAGGAACAATGGCCAGCTCTGCATCTGGCCGCCGTTATGGTCAATAATTTCAGTAACTATCTTTTTGCCATGGGCCAAAGCATTTGTGAGCAGGCCCAAATCGATCCAGAAATTCTTTTTCCCCTAATTTTGCAAAGCGCCCAGCGCCTAGAAGAAGGTCCTGCCAAAGACTTTCAAACGGGCCCCGCCATCCGAGGAGACCAAAGCAGCATGCAAAAACATCAGGCCTATTTGGCCGAGCATCAACCGCAGTTGCTGGCCCTCTACCAATTGCTGAGTCAACGCATTGAGGAGGACCTCTAAGGGCTAGCCCCACTTCTGCGGCGGACAGGGCGCGAAGCGCCCGCAGGCCTAGGGGCCTGAAAGGGTGGCCGAAGGCCAGACCGAAGCCCGAAGGGCTGAAGGGCCGAGCAGAGAGCGAGCCCTGCAAGGGCCCGGCCGCCAAAGGCGGCAGGCCCCAAAAACTAGCCATCCAACAACAACTTTTTATAGGCAATAATGCCCGAAAGGGCCACGCCCGGAATTCCCTGCCCCGGATAAGCCGTGTCGCCACAAAGATAGGCGCCCTTCTCTAGGCGAGCATCCAGCATTTGCCAGGGCTTAATGCGGAGAAATTGGGGATAACCGCCCACAAAACCAAACTTGCGCTGGGTCCAGCTTTCCCAGCTGCTAGAAGCCGAGCTATGCCGGTACAAAACCTGATCTTGAGCAATATAGCCCTGCTCGTCCAAGACCTTTAGGATCTCTTCTTCTAGGGCGGCCTTGTCTTTAACGGGCCGGCGGGCGGGGTCTGGAATATGTGTAGAAATAGAGGCTACGCCCTGGCCCAAAGGCGCTCGATACCAATCTATGGGGTCCGAAAAACTGAGGAAAATACTCTGGCTTCCAATCTGAGAAAGTGGCTGTTTGAGATGTATTTGATGGTGCAAAACAGGGGAGTCCTCTCGTCGTTTAAAGCCTATGCCCATCTGAAAAGCCGAATTGAGCTGCGGGCTCTGCAACAACCGCTTTTTATAGCGCTGATGTAGCTTTTTATTGGGCCAAATATCGAGTAAATTATTGATAGGAATACCCGAAATCAGGCGATCAAAAGCCATTGGGCCCTGATTAGTCTGCAAAATATATTGCCCATTTTTGCGCTCAATCTGCTCTACTTTTCGCCGCAAATGAAGCTGCCCGCCTTGGGCCTCAATATAATCGCAAAAAGGTTTGACCAGTTGGTAGAGCCCTCCATAGACATAATAATTTCCGAAAAGCGTGTAGCAAAGCGCCGTGGCCCCAAATAAAACATTGACCTCTTCTAGGTAATTTTGGGCCGTAATGAGCAGCTGCTCATTGACAAAGGCAATGAAATCGGGATTTTTGTCTAGTCCATATTGTTGCAGCATCTTTTTCATCGAGCGAAAGGTGAGTCCCGCAAAAGCCAACTGCTTGGGCCGAAACCCCTTGATCATAGGCCCCAAATCTCGCCAAGAAGAGGGCGGAAAACTCTGCTGCTGCAAGGAGGTTTCCCAAACAAACTGACTAATCGCATAGGCGCGCCGCCAAAAAGCCGCCTGCCCTTTTGGGCCAAAAATGCGCTCGGCCTCCCTAATCCAATCTTCCAAATTGGCAAATCGCTCTAGCTGCTGCCCATTTTTTAGCCGAATTTGCATGGGCCGATCCAAGGGCTTCATATCAATTTGGATCGCCGTTTGCTCTAAAATATAGCGCAAAGGCATATGCTCGTCTAAGCCCACTACAGTGGTGGCCCCGGCCTCAAAAATAAAGCCCTTACGATAATAAGAACTTGTGCAACCCCCAGGCAAATAATTTTGTTCTATAATATGAACAGCATGTCCATCCTTGGCCAAGAGCGCCCCCGCAGAAAGACTCCCCATGCCCGAGCCAATAATGCCTATTTTCATTTTTCTGTTAATTTTTTTTAACTAGTCTAAGTAGTATTTTAAACAAAAAAAAGCAAGGCCTGTTTGAAAAGGCGTCAGAGATCTACACCTAATTTCCCAAAATGTGCAAACTGCCTACTCTAAATCAACAGATTCTCTTAGCTTTGTTGTTTTAGCTGGCCGCAAATTTTAAAGGCGAAAAGCTAAACGAACCGTAAAATTCAGTCGTATCTAACGACAAAAAAAGTAGCAGAGCTTTTTCTGAATTTTTTATCTGCCTATTTTTTCAGAAGTAAATTCAATCAAGATGAACCAATCCGTAAAAACACTCACTGCCCAAGAGCAGGCCCTATTTGATGAAATGGGGGACCAACATATCCTTAGCTCTATCGATACGCCTATGCGAGAGGATGCTTTTTTGCTTTCCGATGAGGAAAAAGTAGAGCAGATTCAAGCCCATTTTAAGGCTATCATGGAAATTATGGGGCTCGATCTCAACGATGACTCCCTAAAAGGTACGCCCTACCGAGTGGCCAAAATGTATGTTAAGGAGATTTTTAGTGGCCTCAATCCAGCCAATAAACCCAAAATTGCCCTTTTCGAAAATAAATATCAGTATGAAGAAATGCTGATCGAGAAGAACATTTTGTTGCAATCTACCTGCGAACACCACTTTTTGCCCATCTATGGCAAGGCCCATGTAGCATATATTCCCAATGGTAAAGTGATCGGCCTCTCAAAGATTAACCGATTAGTGCAGTATTATGCCAAACGCCCGCAGGTGCAAGAACGCCTAAGCCGCCAAATCTTAGAAGAACTCAAAACGAGCCTAGGCACCAATGATGTGGCCGTTTATATTGATGCAAAACATATGTGTGTCTCTACCCGAGGCATCCAAGATATATCTAGTAGTACGGTAACAACCGCCTACAGTGGTCAATTTGAAAAAGAGCAGTTCCGCAAGGAGTTTTTAGCTGCCATTCACCATGATGTCCGCTACTAAATGTTGCTCCTTACAGCTAGATGTTTATTGTTGTAGGTCCTCTGGGAAGAGGGCCTTTTTTTTGGGGCCTCCGCAGCAAAGCTGCGGCGCTACGCTTCAGGGCTCGCTGCTCGCTCGGCCCTTCGCTGGCTTTGCCAGCTCGGTCTGGCCCTGCGGGCCACCCTTCCGCATCGCTAGGCCTGCGGGCGCTTCGCGCCCTGTCTACCGCAAATATAAAGGACCCACTAAACAACTTCTTTCCTTAGGCTGTTGTATAAACATCAAAAAATCTTATTTTGACCTGATCCAATTCAGTAGATTATATGCAAGCAGATTCTAACGCTAAAATTATCCTCACCGCCGATGGCTCTCACAGCCTAGAGTCGGCAAAGTTTGCCGCCAGTTACCACTCTACACATGGCGCTATCCAAGAAACGGATACTGTTTTTATACAAGCGGCCTTGGCCCATCAACTCACTAAGGGGCCAGAGCAATTAGCTATTTTAGAAATTGGTTTTGGTACCGGCCTAAATGCCCTCATGAGCTATTTGTATAGCCAAAAAGAAGCCCCCCAATGCCAAATTCAGTATTTGGCCCTAGAGGCTTATCCCATTTCTAGCGAAACTGCCCAGGCCCTTAATTATACCCAAGAACTAGCGGCCCCAACTAGCCAAGCTACTTTTCTCGCTATGCACAGCCAGCCCAACCGCTGGCAAACCCTAGCCGAAAACTTTAATTTCTGCTTGAATATTCAGCGTTTTGAGGACTTATCGGCCCAGAATGCTTTTGATATTGTCTACTATGATGCTTTCTCTCCCAATGTGCAAGCCGAACTTTGGGAGGAACCCATGCTCAAAAAGATTTATGAGGCCATGCGCCCCGGCGCTTGCCTAACGACCTACTGCGCCAAAGGCGCCTTTAAGCGATTACTCAAAAGTATCGGCTTTAGGGTAGAAGCCCTGCCTGGCCCAAAAGGCAAAAGAGAAATGACCAGAGCCTTTAAGGAGGCCTAAGAAAAAAGCCTTGCAGAAATGCAAGGCTTTTTTCTTGAACTAAACTTAGTATTTTACCCAACTCAAGTATTTTCTCTGGCCATTTTGGGCTATCTCTAAGCGGTAATAGGCCGCAGGCCAAGAGGAAAAATCAAGTTGAGAATGATGGCTTTGCCCCGCCTGCAAAATTTTGCCTTCAATACTCAATAAGCGCCAACTAAAGGCCCCCAAGAGGCCCGAAATATGAACTTTGCCCTGATTTGGATTGGGGTAAATTTGCCATTTTTCTTGGTCCAATTCCACTACCGAATTCGGACAACTCAAGTTGTTGATGTATTGCCAAATATCATTGCAGAGCTCTGCGGGCACATCATAGCCATTGGGCTCTTGGCCCATCCGAATCCAAACTAAATTTTCAGAAGGGACGATATTGATAAATTGCCCGTTTTTCCCCAAAGCCATATAACAATCATTAGGTGCAGCGGGCATTAGTGGTCCAGAAAAACTAAATTGACTGCCCGGCAACAAATAACTGCTTTGCCCATTCAGCCAAGTCAAATAGCCATAAGCTGGATTAAGCGCTTGAGAAGGCCTGCGCATAGCGCCCAAATAAGCGGTATCTGCCAAAATACTTTGTCCATCCCATTGCCCATCGGCCAATAGTAATAAGCCAAAACGGGCCATAGAACGGGCCGTGCTAAAGTAAACATTGTTATAGCCTAAGGGAACAAAACTGCCATTCATTCCAATGGGTTGCTTGATTTTTTGATTGACATATTGGTTCATGCTGAGGCCCGTGGCCTGCGTCAATACGCCATCCAAAAGGGTGTAGGGGCCATTGTGGTAGGCCCAACGCAAAGCGGGATCAGTAAGATAAATCAGGCAGCTATCTTCGGTGCAAGTATGGTCCATTACGCCATCATCCAAGCCAGAAGTCATGCTGAGCTGATGAATAATTTGAATGGCCCCCTCTTGCTGAGGGCTACAACTGCTCCAGCCGCTGCCCAAATAATGCGAACTGCTATCGGTTAGACTGAGTTGCCCATCGGCTAGGGCTTGGCCCACTAAAAAGGCGGTTAGGGTTTTGCCCGCCGAGGCCCAATACCAATTGTCGCTGGCGCTATGCCCATTAAAGTATTGCTCGAGCACAATTTTGCCATCTTTTAAGAGGATAAAGGCCTTGCTATCTGATTGATCCAGAAACTGATAGAGGCTGTCTATCTGCGCTTCACAATAGCCTAAGTCTTGAGGAGATAGACTGTCCCAATTTCCTGCTTGATCTGGAAAATAGAGCCCTTGGGCTTGAATATTCTGCCCCAATAAAAGACAGAATATAGAGAGGTAGATAAATTTCATGTATTTTGGTTTTTATAATTTGTGTCAGCCACCACAAAAAAAAGGCCCAAAAGAAGGCCAAAAAAAATTAGTTTAACGCTATAAATCTCTTACCTTTCTAAGGCATAGCATACTACATTCTACTACGCATACACACTTAATAATTTACCCAATTATCTTATGGAACGGAAAACCATTATCCAGTGGAGTATCACAGGAGCGGCGGTCCTCTTTTTTTTGGTCGTCCTCATCTATACGATTGACTATATCGCTTTTCGCGATGACCGTATCAAAAATAATTTGGCCACCAGTTTCTGTGAGTGCACCCTAATGGAAGAGGTTTAAACTGGAGACTATGAGCTGCTAGAAGAAGGCTTCCAATATGCCACTGGCCTAAACCCCTGCTTTGCAGAGGAGTTTGAGCCCTACAAAAAAGGCCTTTCTGATGCGCAAAGAGAGTTTTTTCTCCAAGATTTAGAGAAGCGAATCTTTAAGCGTTGCCCGCATAGCGCAGAGAAAATTTTTCAATAAATTGGAGCTGCCAAAGCCGCCCAAACGGTCCCTGGCCTAGCGCTGTGGAGGGGTGGCCGAAGGCCAGACCAAAGGCGAAACGAAGTGGAGCCTGAAGGGCCGAGCAGACTTGCGAGCCCCGCAACATAGCGCCGACGAGCGCAGCGAGGCGGAGGCCCCAACAGCACAAAAAAATTTCATACCTTAACTTATGCGTTACTCTGCTCAAGAGCAAAAAGAATTATTTGAGCGCTCTAAAGCGCTCTTGGCCCAAAAGCCATTGCCTACAGAAGAGGCTGTTATTCAGGAGCTAATTGCCCTGATTACTTATCATGAATGGCGCTATTATGTGCTCGATCAGCCCCTGCTGAGTGATTATGAATATGATCAGTTATTTCGAGAATTGAAGCGCTTGGAAGAGGCGGCTCCCCAATGGGTTTTCCCGCATTCGCCCACGCAAAGAGTGTCTAGCGACCTGACAGAGGGCTTTCCGACGGTGGAGCATCTGACGCCTACGCTTTCTTTGGAGAACTCTGAAAATATGGAGGATCTTCAGGATTTTGAGCAGCGTCTTCGCCGTTTGTTACCCGAAGATTTGGCCCAAAATGAACTGGCCTATTGTGTAGAACCCAAGTTTGATGGGGGAACAATTGTGTTGGTTTATGAAAATGATCAGTTGGTTCGTGCCGCCACTCGCGGAAATGGAGAAAAAGGCGATGAAATCACGGCCAATGCCCGTGCCATTGCTAGCATTCCCTTACAGGCCAATTTTAGTAAATACGGCATCCAAAAAGTGGAACTGCGCGGAGAGGCCCTGATCCGAAAAGATCGTTTTGAGCGGGTCAATGAAAAGCGTGCCGCCGCAGGAGAGGCCCTTTTTGCCAACCCCAGAAATGCCGCAACGGGTTGCCTTCGCCTAAAAGATCCACAGCAAGTAAAAGCCCGATCATTAGAGGCTTTTGTCTATCAAATGGGCTTTGCGGTTAATGCCGAAGCCGAAAATGTTTTGGACCAATTTGAGAGCCATTGGGATATTTTGGCCTGTTTGGCCGACCTAGGTTTTAAGGTCCCAACGGCCGATAAAGAGCGGGCACTTTGCCCCAATATTACCGCCGTAGGCGATTTTTGCGCCCAATGGGAGGCCCAAAGAGAAGATTATGCCTACGAAATTGATGGCATGGTGGTCAAGCTGAATAACTTGGCCCTACAAGAAATTTGCGGCTACACCAATCATCATCCCCGCTGGGCGATTGCCTATAAATTTACGGCCAAAGAGGCCAGTTCTATCCTAGAAACCGTAGAATATCAGGTGGGCCGAACGGGGGCCATTACGCCCGTGGCCAAAATTCGCCCTGTCGAGTTGGCTGGGGTGACCGTGAGCTCGGTTTCTCTACATAATGCTGAGCAAATTGCCGAAAAAGATTTGCGCATTGGCGATCATGTACTGGTCAAAAGAGCGGGAGATGTAATCCCCCAAATCGTTAAACCCCTAGAGGATTTGCGGACAGGGGAGGAGCAGCCCATCGTTTTTCCAAGCAATTGTCCCGTTTGCGATTCTTTGCTGGAACGTCCTGAGGGCGAAGCCGTTTGGCGCTGTATCAACCCCGATTGTGAGGCCCAAATCCTAGAGCGCATCAAGCATTTTGTCTCTAAGGGAGCTATGGATATTTCTGGTTTTGGCGCCGCTTATGTCGAGAAGTTTTATGAGGAGGGCCTGCTGCATGGCCTAGCCGATGTTTACCGCCTAGATTATGAAAAAATTGCTCAGTTCGAGGGCTTTGGCCAGCGCTCTGTAGCCAAATTGCAAGAGGCGATTGAGGCCTCCAAAAATCAACCGATTTTCCGCCTCATTTATGCCCTTGGCCTGCGGCATGTGGGGGCGGGTAATGCCAAGATTTTGGCGGCGGTGGTCTCCGATATCCGAGAACTCAAAAATTGGAGCATCGAGCAGCTCAGCGAGCTAAAGGATGTGGGCCCAAAAATGGCCCAGTCGGTCTATGATAGCTTTCAATTGCCGGCCATCCAACAGTTGTTGGAGGAGCTAGGCGAATTGGGCCTCAACCTCAAACAATTAGAAGAAGAAAAACCCCAAGATGGCCCCAAAGAAGGCCCCTTTGCCAATAAAAAGGTCCTGTTTACGGGCAGTTTGCAAGAGATGAGCCGCTCGGAAGCCAAAAAACGCCTGCTGGCCGCTGGGGGCATTGCCGCCTCTTCGGTCTCCAAAAATCTAGACTTTTTGGTAGTGGGCGAAAAAGCCGGCTCCAAACTCAAAAAAGCCCAAGATTTGGGCATCAATATCCTTACAGAAGCAGAATTTTTAGCCCAACTAGACGGGCAGTCGTAAAACTTATAATAACCATGAAACAACTAGCTGATTACTACGCTACTATTGAAGCGGCTATCCAGAAATTGGGCGTAGACCCCAAGGTCTGCCGCACCGACAAAGAAAACCGCTGGCATTTGCATCGCGGCAATGCCCAAGTTGTGGTCCTCCTCAGAGAATCGACCACTTTTGAGCAGAAAAAACGCCCTAGCCTCGTGATCGTTTCGCCTATCGTGGTGGTGCCCGCCGCTATCGAAGCTCGTCAGGAGTTAATGGAGTTAATCCTCAAAACGAACCACCAACTCATTACCGAGAGCTTCTCGATGACCAGAGAACAGGCTGGCCATGAGGTGGTTTACCTCAGCTCTACTTACTTTATCGAGGAGATGAGCGTGGAGGAAATTGAGTACTCGCTAAGCAGCCAGAGCTATTTTGCCCTGCAATTTACTAGCCTGCTCAGAAAGCGCTTTATGGGCATTGATGATAAAGAAACAAGCAAAAAGGAACATACGCCTTTCAAATTAGATGATGAGTAAGATCTAGTTTTTGGGGCTGCCCCTTCCGCTAGGTTAAAACCCAGCGCAAAGCGGTATCGCTTTGCGAAGCTACACAAAATGAGGGTGGAAACCCTCATGAATTATTGGTCGGGTCGGGCCATTGCGCAGCTCGCAGCTCTGCTTGGCCCTGCGCCGCCTTCGGCGGCTGGGTCTGGGCCTTCGGGCCTCTAGAACCAATAAAAAATGGCCCATAACAATTCGTTATGGGCCATTTTGCTTTTATAGGCGAGTATCATCTAAATACTCTTGTCGGTTGGGATAATCAGTCGTAAAATGTAGCCCCCGACTTTCTCGGCGGATAGCCGCCGAGCGAGTGACCAAATAGGCCACGGTAATCAGGTTGCGCAGCTCGCAAAGCGCAGGCGAAATTCTACTTTTGTTATATAGTTCTTCTGTCTCTTCATAGAGTAGGCGCAAGCGAGAAAAGGCCCGCTCCAAACGCAGGTTAGAGCGTACAATACCCACATAACTACTCATAATTTCTTTGAGCTCTTTCATACTTTGGGTAATGAGGACCAATTCTTTGGGGTCTTGACTGCCTGTGGCTTCCCAGGCGGGAATCCCCTCTTTCCAGTCCCATTCTGCTAGTTTTTGGTCCAGATCCTTGGCAATGCGATCGGCAAAGACGAGGCCCTCTAGCAAGGAGTTGGAAGCTAGGCGGTTGGCCCCATGTAGGCCGGTGCTGGTGCATTCGCCGCAGGCATAAAGGCGATGGATAGAGGTTTGTCCCCAAGCATCGGTTTCAATGCCGCCACAAAAGTAATGGCAGGCGGGTACTACGGGGATCATCTGCTCAAAGGGATCGATACCGATGCTTTTGCATTTTTCATAAATATTGGGAAAATGGGCCAAAAATGCTTCCTGATCCAAATGCCGACAATCTAAATACATGCAGTCAGAGCCACTATTTTTCATCTCTTGGTCAATGGCTCTAGCCACAATATCACGAGGGGCCAAAGATTTTCGGGGGTCGTATTTCTGCATGAATTCTTGGCCCTCGGCATCTTTTAAGATGCCTCCAAATCCACGGACGGCCTCAGAGACCAAGAAAACGGGATTTTCTCCAGCGGGATTATAAAGGGCGGTAGGGTGAAATTGCACAAATTCCATATTTCGCACTCTTCCTTTGGCCCGATAGGTCATGGCCATGCCGTCTCCTGTGGCAATCGTTGGGTTGGTGGTCGATTTATAGACCTGTCCCGCACCACCAGAAGCCATAACAGTGGCTTTGGCCAAAATGCGCTCCGCTCGATTAGTTTTTAAGTTGAGGGAGTAGCAACCATAGCACTCAATATTGGGACTAAGTCGAGTGACCCAACGGCCCAAATGATGCTGCGTCAAGAGGTCAATAGCAAAATGATGCTCTAAGACTTCAATATTGGGGAGCTCTTTGGCTTTGGCCAACAATGCCCGCTGAATTTCTCGGCCAGTGATGTCTTTATAATGCAAGATGCGGTTTTCTGAATGTCCGCCTTCTCGGCCCAAATCATACTGTTCTTCCTGCTTTTCTTTGTCAAAGCGAGTGCCCCAGTCAATGAGCTCGCGCACTCGGCTAGGGCCCTCTTCTACTACAATCCGAACAATTTCCTCATCACAGAGGCCATCGCCAGCATCTAGGGTGTCTTCAATATGCTTTTGGTAAGAGTCTTTCTGATCGTCCCAAACGGCAGCCACCCCACCTTGGGCATAGCTGGTATTACTCTCTGAAGAGATGGTTTTGCTGAGTACGGCAATACTCGTTTGGGGCTGTTTTTGGGCCATCCGAATGGCAAAGCTGAGTCCGGCCACGCCAGAGCCCAAGACCAAAATATCTACTTTTTTCATAATCTTAAGATTTGGGGGGCGGCCAGTGGATACCCCCATTGATACTTGCTTTTTTTGCGCCGGTCACTTGGGGCCAGGCATTTGTTTGTTTTTCCCAACGCAGTAGGCCAAGTAGGGCCATTAGTAGGGCTTCTTTAAATTCGATAATGTTGTTGTCGGGCAGAAAAATCTCAATGCCCAAATCTTCTACATAGGCTTGTAATTGGCCCAAAAGGTAGTGATTAAAAGCGCCCCCACCAGAGACCAAGAGTTTACCGGCCTGCCCAAAGCCCTCCTCTTTTTGGAGGTCCAAAATGCTTTGGCGCAGGCTAATTCCAATGAGTTCGCAAACTGTAGCCAGTTTATCTTCTGTACTCGCCTCAAATTCGGCTAAGATGCGGAGCTGTGGTCCTTGCACCCAAGCATTAGAGAGCGATTTGGGATAAGTTTGCTGATAAAATGGGTCGGAGAGCAGGGTGGCCAGTAATTCTTCTTGAACCTCTCCTTGGCTGGCCCATTGGCCGCCTTTATCATAGCTAGCGCCCTTTTCTTGGGCCAAAAAGTTGAGTAGCTGGTTGGCTGGGGCAAAGTCAAAGGCGCGCCAGTTTTGGCCTGCCTTGGCCGATAAGTTGGCAATGCCGCCTAGGTTGAGGTAATAATTGTAGCCCGGAAATAGGTAGGCGTCGGCAATGGGGGCTAGGGGGGCACCTTCTCCAGACAAACTGAGGTCTTGGCTTCTAAAGTCGCTAATCACGGGCCGTTTTGTGAGGGCGGCCAAGGCGCTGCCCCGCCCAATTTGTGCTCCAAAACGTTTATCGGGCTCATGAAAAACGGTATGTCCATGCGAGGCAATGAAGTCGAGCCGCCGAATGTTGTTTTGGGCCAAAAACTGCTGCACTAATTCGGCCATATAAAAGCCAAAGTATTGGTCGGTTTTGGCATAAATGAGGGCCGATTGCTGGGGTAGGGCCCGCAGCCGATCCTCCCAACTGTTGGAGTAGGGTAGGCTTTGGGCGGCGAGCAGCTCCCAGTTTTCTAGGCCGTTTTGGCCCCATTGCATACGGCAGTAGGCGAGGTCTAGTCCATCTAGGGAGGAGCCTGACATTAGGCCAAGGATATAGTAGTTTTTGCTGGACATGCTGTTGTTTTTTTGGGGCTGCCCCAGCCAAAGGCTGGGTCGGGCTGTGTCGCAGCTCGCTGTTCGCTCGGCCCTGCGCCGCCAAAGGCGGCTGGGTCTGGCGCTTTGCGCCACTGCTGTCCATCCCTCAGCCGAGGGCCCTTTGGGCCTGCAAGATGCAAAAATGGCCCAAACTCCCCCAATGGATTCCTTAGGGAATCCATTGGAGGGGAGGGTGGGCGGGTTAATATTAAGGAATGAGGAGCGCAGCGACGAATACCGTTCTTACAGCAGAATGGCAGGGCCTAGCGCTGGGGAGCAGTGCCGCCAAAGGCGGCAGACCGAGCAGGCGCAGCCTGCGCAGGGCCGAGCAGACCTGCGAGCTGCGGACCATAGCGCCGCAGCTTTGCTGCGGAGGCCCCTAATACTAATTCAAATAGCGACCTACAATAGGCATTCTGCGGCCCATTCCAAAAGCCTTTCTCGAAATGCGGAGCGTAGGGGGCGTTTGGGCCCGCTTAAACTCATTGCGATTGACCATTTTGAGCACTCGGCGGACCAACTGAGCGTCAAAACCTTGTTGGATGATCTCTTTGGGGCCTTGGCGGCGCTCAATGTACTGAAATAAAATTTGGTCCAGAATATTATAGTCGGGCAAACTATCACTATCAAACTGATCGGGGCGAAGTTCGGCACTGGGGGGCTTGCTAATAATATTTTCTGGAATCAATTCGCCCTCCATATTCATAAAGCGGGCAAGCTCAAAAACCTCAGTTTTGTAGAGGTCGCCAATAATGGAGAGGCCGCCAGCCATATCGCCATAGAGCGTGCCGTAGCCCACCGCTGCCTCACTCTTATTAGAGGTATTGAGCAGGATATTACCAAACTTATTCGAGACCGCCATCAGGAGCATACCACGAGCTCGGGCCTGTAGGTTTTCCTCGGCCAAATCGAAATTGGTGCCTGCAAAAATAGGAGCCAACTCCTTTTGATAAGCCTTGTAAATATCCTCAATAAAAATGGTATCGTACTGAATATTGAGATTTTGGGCCAATTGCCGTGCATCCTGAATAGAATGCTGAGAAGAAAACTGAGAAGGCATGAGCAGGCAGCGCACATTTTGTGGGCCCAAGGCCTTGGCTGCCAAAACCGCCACCACAGCAGAGTCAATGCCGCCAGAAAGGCCAAAAATGGCTTTCTTTAGGCCCAATTTGCCAAAATAATCGCGGATACCGAGAATCAAAGCATCTTCAATCAGTTGCATTTTTTCTTTGGTTTGGGCCTTGGGCGTTTGGCCTAGGCGCACCGACTTAAGGTCAAAGGTTTTGATGCACTCCTCAAAATAAGGCAGCTCTTCAAAAAGCTCTGCATTGGGGGAGAAAACCGCCGAGCCTCCATCAAAAATGATTTCCGTTTGGGCACCCACATGATTCACATAGAAAAAAGGCAACTTATAGCGCTGCACATTCTCCTTGATAATAGCTAGGCGCTCTTGGGCCTGAGAGAAACTAAAAGGCGAAGCCGATAGATTGAGAATAAAATCAGGGCTCTGTTTAAACTGCTCATCGAGGGGGCAGATCGTATAAAGTGGATTTTCATTGCCTACATTCCAGATGTCCTCACAAATAGAAAGCGCAATTTTATAGCCCTTATACTCTACCAATTTAAATTCAGTAGCGGGCTCAAAGTAACGATACTCATCAAAAATATCGTAAGTGGGCAAAAGGGCCTTATGCTGCCGATGCAAAATTTTGCCATCCGCCAAAAAGTAAGCAGAATTATAGAGGTCTTTGCCTTCTGGAACGGGATTGCGAGAGGGGGCGCCGAGCACAATGGCAATACCCTGAGCCGCTTCGGCTAACTCTTGGACCAAAGCATCGCTTTTGGCAATAAAATCATCAAATTCTAAGAAATCTCTAGCGGGGTAACCCGTGCTAGCCAATTCTCCAAAAACAACAATATCAGCCCCTTGGGCCTTGGCTTCTTCTGTAGCTCGAAGCATTTTGGCCAAGTTTTGTTCAAAGTGGCCAATATGGTAGTTGAGTTGAGCGATTGCAATTTTCATAGCTTTGTTTGTTATGTAAACTAAGTAGGTGTTGGGGATTCAAACGACAATCTAGAAAAAAAGTTGCTGATTTTACGTACTTTGTTTAAAAAATAAGCAAAGTCCCTTTTTTCTTTTGCTAGAATGGGTGTTGGTCTATTATGAGGCAGTGGAGTAGAATCCAGCCTTAGGCTTATTATGAGAACGACTAGCGCATAGCGGGCCAAAAACCCACAAAAAAGCCCAGTCCTAAAACAGAACTGGGCCATATAATTTTAAGTCATTTTTGCTTATCGAAGCGCATCTACCTCGGCTTTTAGGGCCTTGATATACGGCTCGTTTTGCATGGGGACCAAAGGCAAACGCAACTCATTTTCCATAATGCCAATGGCGTTGAGCACCCATTTGATGCCGGCGGGATTGCCCTCTACAAAGAGCAAATCTACCAATTGGCTGAGGGTGTAGTGCAGGGCCCGGGCCTCCCGAAACTCATCTTCTAGGCCATGACGGACCATCTCCGAAAAGCGCAGAGGATAGGCATTGCCCACCACCGAAATCACGCCATCGCCACCCAATGCGATCAGGGCCAAAGTGAGGTTGTCATCGCCAGACCAAAGGGCAAACTCTCTGGGCGCTCCCTGGATAATCTCCATCGCTTGGCCCAAATTGCCAGAGGCTTCCTTCACGCCAATAAACTGCTTGCTGGCCTTGGCCAAGCGGATGCAAGTGGCGGCAGAAATATTACTGCTGGTTCGGCCAGGCACATTATAGAGAATAATGGGCAAGGGACAATTGGCCGCAAACTCCATATAATGCTGATAAATACCCTCTTGACTGGGTTTGTTATAGGCTGGAGAAGCCGATAGAATAGCGTCAACACCCTCCAAATCAATAGCTTGCAGCTCTTCGATTAGGGCGGCGGTATTGTTGCCTCCATGGCCCAAAACCAAGGGTACACGGCCGGCAATCGCCTTTTTTGTAAAGGCCAACAAGGCTTTTTTCTCTTCCTTAGAGAGCGTAACCGACTCGCCAGTGGTGCCCATGCTCACTAAAAACTCTACGCCCCCCTCAATACAGTGGTCAATGAGTTTTTGCAGTGCGGGATAATCAATTTGGCCAGCTTTGAAGGGGGTAACTAGGGCGACCCCAGTACCACGCAATTGCCGAATAAGAGAAGCGTACATGCTATTTTTTGTTTATGCGTTCTAAATACTGATGAATTTCTTTTAGGAGCTCGGACATGGGTTTTTTGGCGGCATGCACCATCAAATCAAATTGATCGGTACGGCCTTCTTCAAAGAAACCCAGTCGCATTTTGCTAGGGGCGGCCTGCAGCAGAAAGTCGAGCGGCAACTGTTCGCCAACATAAAGGGCAATGAGCAAATCATATTTATGGGCCAAAAAAGCATCAATTTGTTCTCCTTTAGGGACCCCCGCCCAATTGAGTTCCTTAGTAGAAAAGGCCTCATAGGGTAGTCCTTCAGGCAGTTCTTTTTCGGGCCAATAGGCCAAAAGCTGCACCTCCTTTTTCATTTTTTGCAAACTCTTCGCATAGGCCAAAATCGCTTCTGTATTTGAGGCCGAGCTGGCATCAAAGAGAATGGCAATCTTTTGCAATTGCAAAAAATTGAGGGCCTGCGGAGCAGGTTGCTGCGCCAAATGTGGTTTTAATGCTTGCTTATAGGCCATTTGCTGAAGGCCAGACTTTAATCCCATCCCTACTATTTTTTGATCGTTTCTGTGGGGCCCATCGCGCTAAACTTCTCAATTCTTTGGGCCACCAATTCTTCGGGGCTCAATTTCTTAAGCTCGTTGATTTCTTTCTTCAAATGCTTTTTGAGGGCCTTGGCCATGGCTTCGGGCTGAATATGCGCACCGCCCAAAGGCTCCTTCACTACACCATCAATGATCCCCAGTTCTAGGGCATCGGGAGCCGTCAATTTTAGGGCCTCGGCAGCTTCTTTCTTATAATCGATGGTTTTCCAAAGGATATTAGAGCAAGATTCTGGCGAAATAACGGTATACCAAGTGTTTTCCAACATAAAGATGCGGTTGCCCACACCAATGCCCAAGGCACCACCAGATGCCCCTTCGCCAATGATGACACAGATAACGGGAACGGTCAAACGGGCCATTTCAAAGAGGTTGCGGGCAATGGCCTCGGCCTGTCCACGGTCTTCGGCCTCAATACCCGGAAAAGCACCGGGGGTGTCAATCAAGCAAACGATAGGCATATTAAAGCGCTCTGCCGTTTTGAAAAGGCGCAAAGCCTTGCGGTAGCCCTCTGGGTTGGGCATACCAAAATTGCGGTACTGACGGGCTTTGGTGTCGGCCCCTTTTTGGTGGCCCACAAACATCACCGTCATATTGTCCAAACGACCTACACCACCAACGATCGCCTTATCATCACGGAAACAACGGTCGCCCTGCATTTCTACAAAACGGCTACACATCATCTCAATATAAGAAAGGGTGTAAGGACGCTTGGGGTGACGAGAAAGCTGTACCCGCTGCCAACCCGTTAGGTTGTTATAAATTTTGCGACGCAAAGTAGATTGCAATTTCTCCAACTTTGCTACCTGCTCCTCAATTTCTTCTTCGGTCAGGTCTTGGCGTTCGCGGAGCGCCTCCATTTTATTATGTAGTTCTTCTAGGGGTTGTTCAAAATCTAGAAATACCATAAGCTCTGGTTTTATTACGCTATTGAATGGCCCGAAGGCTTATAAGATAGAAGAAGGAGGCAAAATCAGCTCCTCCACCAATACAGTACCGGTACAAATGGCCTCTAGGCTCATTGATTCGGGCTGTTGTTTTTGCTGCCAGTAGGCATGCGCTCGTTCCAAAATATCGGGATAGGGGAGTCCGTCTGTTCGCAAAAGCTCCATTTCGGCCACAAAGGGCTGGGCATCTTCTGCCAAACGAACACTATAAATATAAGACTGATAATGGTCCTGATTGGCCCAAAAAGCCTTGGCCGTCGTCAAATCTGTAAACAAAAAAACGGCCTTAAAGCGAGAAGGCGCATCAGGATAATACCGCTGCCGAATGTCTTCAAATATCTCTTCTTTGAGGTAGCTGGCATAGGCCGCCTTTAAAAAATCATCGCGGCGGATCCGCTCCCCATATACGCCCCGGGTCAATTGACTACCAGCTCGTATTTCTCTTTTGGATAAATGATACATCAACATAATTGGGCATTTTTGGCTCGCACAAAGCTAAGAAGAATATTTATTTTTTTCCAGATTCCCTTTGCTTCTTCTGCTTTTTTAGGGGCCTCCGCAGCAAAGCTGCGGCGCTACGTTCGGCAGCTCGCAGGTCTGCTCGGCCCTGCGCAAAAAACAAGTTTTTGCTTGGTCTGCGGCTTCGCCGCACTGCCTACCATCGCTAGGCCTGCGGCCCTAGGGGCCTGCTATATGGGCCTGTAGGTTGAAACCTACAGCCAATTAACGAATGCATTTTTGTGTTCAATGGAGGGTTGAAACCCTCCATAAATAAACATTTTTCAGTCCGTGCTTTCTTCTTTGGCGGCTGGGCAGTTTTGGGCCCATGGGCTGAAGCCCATGGTTGTGGGGCTATGCAAAGAGTGGGCTAAAGCCCTTCTTTGCTGTTTATTACACCTCATTAGCTGCACTAGAGCAAAAGAAATAGGGGAAACCAAATAAATGAGCATCTTGAGATATAAAATAGATGCTTTTTATGAAAAAGAAGAACTACCGCTCATATCAACTGGCCCTAGTTGGTTTGCTGCTTTTGCTGCAATATTCTTGCGCTATTTGTACTGATACGAGAACAGCTAGAGAAAATGTCATTCCTAAAAAGTTTAAAGATTGGTATGTGACTAAAGCAGAGGACCTTTACCCTAAAGACTTGATAGATACAACTGCGATCTATTATGCATGTGATGATCCAGCTATTTATGATCCACCAAAATGTTATTTTATGCGTTTTTTTACAGACGGTAAACTGTTTAGCAGTACAGGATTAGACAGTCTAAATAATGAGGTGGCCAATAATATGGTTAATGGCTATACTGGTTATTATTTAATTAAAGATGGGGAGCTAATTATCAAAACTTATGACTACGCATATTGTGGATATTATGTCATAGGCTGGGCAAAAATATTTGAGGATAGAATAGTGGTATACAAAATAAAAACTTATTCTTCGTCAAGAGTTGATTACTACCCTGATTCAAGCCATGCTAAAGAGCGAAACGATGTATACTACAAACTAGATGTTGGTGAATTATACAGCCAGCCAGATTGGTAGTTGGTTTTAAGCGGGGCCGCCCGCCTGCCATTTATTGCCTGGGGACAAGCCCCCGAGAAAGGGCCCATACTCAAAAGGTAGAGTATGCTTAAGGTCAGCTGCTGTAGTTAATGATGTATTTTTTAAATTTACTCCAAAACCACTTAACATTATTTCAAGCAATCCTTTACCTGTAGAAGATGCTAAGGAAGGTGCCCATTCAAATACTGCTTATTGATGAAAAAACTATATTATATTCTTTTAGTATTAGGCTTTTTGGGGTGTACAAGATTCAGTACTAGTCCGCCTAATATAAAAAAGGTACAAGAGAAGCAATGTGATTTGCCAGATGATATTATTTTAGCTGATAGGAAATTGAAGTTTTTTTATGTGTCAAAAAATGAGTATAAATTAAAAGTTGTAGAGAATAGTGATTCTGCTGAATTCGTATTGGAAAAATACTTGTTTTATTGTGATATTGTTTATCGCCATGGAATAGAGGTAGTATGGTCAAATCAAAGCGTTTTGTGTCTGGATCGTTGTATTCATTGTGAGCCAGAGTGGTCAATTTATCTAAGAGAAG
The DNA here is from genome assembly GCF_027594745.1 of Saprospira grandis. NCBI lineage: Bacteria > Pseudomonadati > Bacteroidota > Saprospiria > Saprospirales > Saprospiraceae > Saprospira > Saprospira grandis. The sequence goes on from NZ_CP110854.1 coordinate 3,416,207, forward strand.
AAAATTTTTCAAAAGAACATGTCATTTATGATGGAGTTGTTTTTGATTCTATTTCTAATAATTATGCTTTTTTTGATCGAGTAAAAGGAATGATGAAGATTGCCAATACTAATAATTTTGAGCCTTTTTTGGAAAAAGAAGTTGAAGACCCTGAGTGTCAGGATATTTTCCTTTGTATCGATTCTGTATCTATAGGAGCAAATCATTTTTTTCTAAGGTATAAGGGACTTGAGCCTAAAGAAATAATGCAACTAAATTGGTAAATAGGCCTCCCGCCTTCGGCGGGCGCTACGTTCCGCAGCTCGCTGCTCGCTCGGCCCTGCGGCCTGACGGCCTTGGTCTGCGGCTTCGCCGCACTGCTGCACATCGCTAGGCCGTTTGGCCTTTGGCCATAGCGGCTTTGCCGCCTGCCATTCATCGCCTAGGGACAAGCCCCTAGGCGCAGGAAAGGGCAGACACAAAATTTCAATATTAGTCCCTCAACTTTTTCTCGGCTCTTTTGAAAAAGAAGAAATAAAGAAAGCGTCTTTTAACGGTTGGGCAGTTTTGGGCCCATGGGCTGAAGCCCATGGTTGTGGGTCTGAGCAAACTGGCGGGCTAAAGCCCTTGTTTGCTGGAAAATGGAAAAAAAAATAGCTCCAAGAAAAACAACAACCGTCCAACCACAACCGCAAAGAAAAATCCCCTCGAAGGAGGGGATGGCGATTTTTTCAATAGCCTAGGGCCTTGGCCCTAGGTTCCTATGAAATTTATGGGGGAGACAAAAGCAAAATCAAACAACCGAAGAAAAAATAACCCTTGTTCAAAGCGGTAGAGGATTTTAATCCTCTCCGCACTATAGATGTAGAATGGGGTTGTTGTATGGCTGCTGGTTTCAACCTGCAGCCACAGCTAGCAGGCGGCGAAGCCGCCGCAGGCCTAGGGATGGACAGCAGTGGCCGTTAGGCCAGACCAAGGCGCTGAAAGCGCCGAAGGGCCGAGCGAATAGCGAGCTGCGAAACAGCCCGGCCGCCGCAGGCGGCAGGCCCCAAAAAACAAAAAAAAGAGCCACCGAAAAAACGGCAGCTCTAGTTCAGGAATTATTTATTCTTGGGCCAAAAAGGCTCTGACGGGACGCAGGGCTTTTTCTACGGTATCGGGCAAAAAAGGCGATTGTAAATTGGCGATTTCCAATAATTTGAGGAAAGAATGGCGGCCACCAGTTTCGCAAAGTTTGATGTAATCGCTCCACGCTTTTTCGGGCGCCTGAAGTTGGCGATCCCAAAACTGAAAGGCGCAAATTTGGGCCAAAACATAATCAATATAATAGAAAGGGCTGGCAAAAATATGCGTTTGGCGCTGCCAGTAGCCGCCTCTTTGCAAGAAAGGCTGTCCCGATTCGCTTGATTTGAGATGGGGCAGATAGCGCTCTTCTAGCTCCAGCCAAGCGGCATTGCGCTGGGCGGGCGTCCATTCTGGGTGTTCATAGACTAAGTGCTGAAACTCATCGACAGCAGCGCCATAGGGCAAAAAGGTGACGGCTCCGCTAAGATGGGCCAATTTGAACTTCTCGCTATCCTCTTTGAAGAACTGCTCGACCCAAGGCCAGCTAAAGAACTCCATACTCATCGAGTGGATTTCGCAGGCCTCATAAGTGGGCCAAATATAGTCGGGATCGGCTCCAGAGCGGCCCGTTAGGTAGCATTGAAAAGCGTGGCCCGCCTCATGGGTAAGGACCGTAAAATCATGGGCGCTACCATTAAAATTGGAGAAAATAAAGGGCGCCTGATATTCGCGGAGATAAGTGCAATAGCCCCCATTTCGCTTGCCATCTTTGGAGGCTAGTTCGAGCAGGCCTTTGTCCTGCATAAAGCGGAAAAACTCCTTTGTTTCTGCAGACAGCTCGCTATACATCTGATCGGCCTGTTGGACCATCCAGTCCACATCGCCTTTGGGCGTAGGGTTGCCATCCAAAAACTCTAGGGCAAAATCGTAGAACTCCATCTTATCGATACCGATGCGTTCCGCTTGTTTTTTGTAGAGGGTTTGGGCCAGGGGCACCACCTGCTCCTCAATCTGCTTGCGGAATTTGGCCACCTCTTGGGGACCATAATCGCTGCGGGCCATGCGGGCATAACCCAGTTCGATATAATTCTCATAGCCCAGCTTTTGGGCCATTTTGTGGCGTAGCTTGACGAGCTGGTCAAAAATATCTTCCACCTCTTCCGAGATACTATCATAGTACTCCCATTTGGCCGTTTGAGCGCCTTTGCGCTGGCCTCTATCGGTAGAGAGCTCTAGGGGACTGAGGGTAGAAAGATTGTAGGTTTCGCCTTCAAATTCGATTTGGGCCTGCGCCTTAATCTCTTGATAGCGAGTAGAAAGGCGGTTTTGCTCTTTGAGGTCCTCAATAATTTCGGGCTGAAAGGTTTTGAGGGCCATCTCCTCCAAATTGAAGAGATGCTGGCCCAACTGCTCGGCCATTTCGGCCTTGTGCGGAGAGGCCAAAAGCGCCTTGCTAAAGGCATTGGATAGGGCCGAAATCTCTGGAGCCGCCTGATCGAAAAAGCTCTTTTCTTCTTGATAAAAAGCATCGCGAGTATCAATAGAATGGCGGACCGAAGCCAGATTGTAAGGGCCACTAAAGCGCAAGCTCAAATCTGAAATCTGCTGCCGAATGGCAATGGCATCTTGGGCCGTAGGGGCCGCCTCAAAGGCCTTGAGGAGGGCCTGGTATTCGCTTTTGATCTGCTCAAGCGCTGGGCGCTGATACGGAAAGTCTTTAAATTGCATATTTATGGTTGTGTGTGGAATAAGGAAGACTGCTAAGGTACAACCATCTTTTTGGAAATGGGGGAGGATTATTTTTTTTGTTGGGGGGGGGATTCTTATATTTACTTGACATAGTGCCGAGTAGCACTTCTTTTAGTTAAAACTAATAACCAAGCAAGATGAAAAACTACTTATTAGCAATAGGGGTTAATGAATATGAATCTAACCGATTTAAAACATTGTCAAATGCAGAGTCTGATACTCAAAAATTAATAAAGATTTTAGAAGAAAGATATGGTTTTGAAGAATTAAGATATCTTTTAGGTGAGGAAGCTTCTAGAAAGAATATAGTGAATTCATTTATAGAATTGAAGCATTTAGATGAAGAGAGTAATTTGATATTGTTTTTTGCAGGACATGGTGAAATGGATCCTGATACAGAAAGAGGTTATTTGGTGCCTTATGACGGTACAGAGAGAGCAGAGTGGATTTCTTATACTACCCTTTTACATGACTACCTTACTTTAATTAAATCTAAACATGTATTACTAATACTTGACTGCTGTTTTTCAGGAAGTTTTATAACAAGAGGAGGAGGATCTTTAAGGGGCAGGAATGATAGTTATGATAAAAGGTATCTGCAATCATCACGATATCTTTTAGCTTCAGGAGGAAAGGAGCCTGTGTCTGATGGTAGAGAGGAAAGCCCATTTTTTCAAAGGCTTAAAATGTACTTAGAAGAAAATACAAAGGCTAAGTTTGCTGTATCTGAACTTGGAGCAGAGTTGAAAAAGAAAGTAGGTGAAGATGTTCTGCAACAGCCTATTTGTGAACCTATTCAAGAACTGAAAAATCATGTAGCAGGCGGAGAGTTTGTCTTTTTTTTAAAGAATGAATTTGTCGAAGATAAAGATGGGGCCACTGAGGATGATTTTGAATACGACTTACAGATTAACGATGATTTTGATTTATACCTAAATGATTTAGGTATAAAGATAACACACAGTAAAGTTCCCGAAGTAAATTTAGTAGACTTATTTGTGCCTCCTGATTTTAGCTTAGATAGATCTAAAGATGGAAAGGGAAAGTTAAAGACATATGTATTTGATAAAATAATTACTAAAGATAAAAACATCTATTTAGGCGAAGATAAAAGTGGTAAAACAACATTGGCAAAAAGGTTGTTTTGTAGTAAATATATTGAGAGTTTTATCCCAGTTATAGTTAGAGGTAAAAATGTACGTAAACCAGATAAAAAAACAATAATTTCTCTGGTCGAAAAAGGCCTATTAGAACAATATAACCTTTCTAAAGATAAGGCGAAGAAATTAGCTAAAGATGCTCAAAAAATAGTAGTCATTATTGATGATTATGACGGAATTAATCTTAAAGAGAATAAATTTAGGTTACTCTTTTTCAAGAATTTATCATCCACTTATAAACATGTACACGTTTTTAGCTCTCCAGCGATTAGGTTAGATGCTTTGGATGATAGTAGTATATGTTCAGAAGCTTATTCTGAGTATAGTATGTATACTATACTACCATTAGGGCATTTGAAAAGAGAAGAGATAGTTAAAAAATGGTATTTTTTAGGAGAGAAAGAAGGAATAGAGTCTGCAGATGAGGTTTTCTGGAGTAAAGTTGATTTAGCTAAGAGTCAAATTAAGAATGCTTTAGGGCGAAATTATGTCCCTTCTTATCCTTTGTTTATTATTACATTACTTCAATCATTAGAAGGTAATGTACAAAAGCCTGAATATACTTTACATGGTTTTTATTATGAATTATTGATAAATAATGCTCTATCAAATGTTTTAAAAGAAACAAATGATATAAGCTTTTATCATAATTATATGACAAATTTAGCCTTCTTTTTATATGAAAATGGAGATACCTCTATTGAATTCCAAGAGTTTAAGGAATTTCATAATTTGTATTCTGAGAAGTTTTCAATTCCTAGTACATATGAACCTAAATCAACTTTAGGATACCTGGAAAGAGCTAAGCTATTAGTCGTTAAAGGGTCAGTTATAGATGTTAAATATAAATATATATTTTATTTTTTCTTGGCTAAGTTTTTTGCAGATAATTTAAACAGTAGTGAGCCCTTTGATACAGATAAAGAAAACGCTTTATGTCAATATAATGGTAAGACTTATGGAGAAATGGTTCGTGGTAATATATCAAAAATGTGTAAGAAGTTACATGTTGAGAAGTATTCTTCTATAGTAATGTTTTTAACTCATTTGTCTAAAGATAAATTTATAATAAAGCAAGTTCTTAAAATAACAAATGAATTATTTGAAAGTGTGTCAGAGGCTAACTTAGATAAGGATGTTGCCCCCATTAACAAGTTGATAGAACACGTACCTAAAAAAATTATTGAAAGGAAAAGTCAAGATACTATACGGAAAGAAAGGAATCAAGAAAAAGATTCTATAGATATGCTTGAAAAGGAGTTTAATGATGAAGCGGAATTTATTGAGCCAATTGGAATTGGAGAGGATTTATATGAAGATGATTTTGGAGATCTAGATATGTTTTCGGAATATAATTTTGCTTTTAAGGCTATTGAGATTCTTGGACAAATTGCAAAAAAACATTGGGGGGCTTTAACTGGAGGTGAAAAAGAGGAAATTATAAAGTGCGCATGTGATTTAACGTTGAGGACAAATACATACTTTTTTGATAAAATTTTAGAAAATAAAATAGCTCTTATCAGAGAAATAGAGTCTATTTTAAAGAAAGACCTGGTTTTGAAAAAAGGGTTGCCCCAAGAGATAGAAGAAGCTACTAGGCAATATATATTTGATTTGTGTTCAATGATTACATATGGAATAATAACTAAGTTAGGGGCTTCAATCGGGTACAAAAAATTACAGAACTCAATGGATGCTTTGGTTAATAAGAATCCTAATAATGCAAATAAAATTATTCAAATAGCATTTTCTACTAGTTACGGGGTTCTTCCATCTTCTGTGATGGATCAAATAGCAAAAGAATTTGAAAATAATTATCTTCCATTTTCTGTTCTTCGAAGAATAGTTGTTAACTATATATATATGTTCCCAGTGTCTAGTAATAAGCGTCAGAAAATATTTCATGCATTCCATATTGAAGAGAAAGCACAAATAGTTATAGGTAAAAATTCTAAAATTAAAATAAAAAATTAACTACTACTCCCTAAAAAACCAACCATCCTCCCGAATCCACAACAGGCTCTCCGGAAAATCCGAACGGCTGAGCTCTCTTAAGTCATTTATCGCCAAACCTTTGGGGTCCAAACGGGGCATGCCCCCATGTTTTTGGACAATGGGAATAATTTGTCCCGCCAAAAATTGCCCCTCTCGCCCCAAGGCAACTCGCAGCAGGGGCGCATGGGCTCCATAACGACTCATCCGAAAGCTGTAGGTGCAAAAATTCCCCAAACTATAGAGGATCAAACGCTCTTTGTAGAGCTCCATGCCCCGACTCACATGCGGACCAGTACCAATAATGAGGTCGGCCCCCGCATCTACGCAAAGATGGGCGGTCTCATAGAGGTTGCCCCGATTAAAACCCAGAAAAATCTCGGCTTTTTCCTTGGGCTGATGCCGATATTCCGACCCCTCGGCCCCTCCATGCAAAGAAACAATTAGGAGCTCCGAATTGGCCTTGGCTTTTCGGATTTGCGCCCGAACCGCTGCCGTATCTTTCATATTAAAGCTGCCATAAAAAGGCGAAAAAGCACAAAATGCACAAGAACGACCCGCCCGAACAAAATACACACAGGGCCGATGCGCCAATCCCGCGGGCATAAATCCCATGTCTTGCAGTTGCCGTTCTGTATTCAAGCGGTCGGCCCGCCCAAAATCATCCATATGGTTGCTGGCAATGTTCAAAATGTCAAAGCCCGCCCGCTGAAAAGGCTTTACATAAACAGGGGGCAAACGAAAGCGAAAGCAGCTTTTAGGGTCATAACAAGCCTTGGGCCGCCCGCCAGAATCCCGCAAAACGGTCTCAAAATTTCCAAAACTAAGCTCGGCCTCCCGCAAATAGGGCAGGAGCTGCTCCCCAATCAAATCTCGCCCCAAATGAGGCGGCAAAAGCACCATCGGATGATTGGTCCCCGGCACAATATCCCCCACCGCAGCCAACCAAAAACTATCCTTCGGCGCAGGGGACATAGGCCAATCCCTAACCGCCGCCAAACTATCTGCTGCCGACTGATAAAGCGGGGGCGGAGCCGCCTCAGGCCCTAACTTTTCTGAGCCGCAAGACCAAAATAAAAGACAAAGGAATAGAAGGTAATAAGGCATAACAGAAGCTTTTGTATGGACCGAAAGATAGCGCTTATGAAGCTTTTTTTTATTTCTTTTTGGGGCCTCCGCTGCGGCTTTGCCTTGCGGCGCTACGCTTCAGGGCTCGCAGGTCTGCTCGGCCCTGCGGCCTGACGGCCTTGGTCTGCGGCTGCGCCGCCCCCTTTCGCATCGCTAGGCCGCTCATCTGCCTTTTTTATTTTGGCTTTCTTCTTTGGCGGCTGGGCAATTTGTGGCCCTTAGCATAGCAATTGTTTTTATCGCTGAATTTTGTGTGGAGTTGTTCTGCGCCATGGGCTGAAGCCCATGGTTGTGGGTCTATGCAAACTGGCGGGCTAAAGCCCTTGCTTGCTATAAATGATATGGGCCGATGGTTTTAACCATCGGCTCATTTTTATTGTGCTTAGTATGGCCGCTTTTGTTGCTGTAGGTTTCAACCTACAGGTATATATCGATCCTACAGGCCCCCTTATATCTTACAACATGTTCCATTTGGGGTATGCTATTCGGAATTTGTGAAATGGCATTTGTAAAGCGGGTTATGCTATTCGCAATTTGTGAAACGGCAATTGTAAAGCGGGGGATGCTATTCGGAATTTGTGAAATGGCAATTGTAAAGCGGGGGATGCTATTCGGAATTTGTGAAACGGCAATTGTAAAGCGGGGGATGCTATTCGTAATTTGTGAAATGGCAATTGTAAAGCGGGGGATGCTATTCGGAATTTGTGAAACGGCAATTGTAAAGCGGGGGATGCTATTCGCAATTTGTGAAACGGCAATTGTAAAGTGGGTTATGCTATTCGCAATTTGTGAAACGGCAATTGTAAAGTGGGGGATGCTATTCGTAATTTGTGAAATGGCAATTGTAAAGCGGGGGATGCTATTCGCAATTTGTGAAACGGCAATTGTAAAGCGGGGGATGCTATTCGCAATTTGTGAAATGGCAATTGTAAAGCGGGGGATGCTATTCGCAATTTGTGAAACGGCAATTGTAAAGTGGGGGATGCTATTCGCAATTTGTGAAATGGCAATTGTAAAGTGGGAGATGCTATTCGCAATTTGTGAAATGGCATTTGTAAAGCGGGTTATGCTATTCGCAATTTGTGAAATGGCATTTGTAAAGTGGGAGATGCTATTCGGAATTTGTGTATAGTTACATACTATCTGTACCTGCAGCCTAAAGGCCGCAGCCAATCTAGTTGGGCCATCATTTTGCTCGCCGCAGCGGCTTAAAAGCCCCTGCTTTTTAGGAGTTAGGGGTAGGTTTTGTTTTCAGGTCCTGCGGCTTTTAAGCTGCAGGCCATGGGGCTACCAAAATCTAGCTTAATTGTTCCGAAATTGGCTGCGGCTTTTAAGCTGCAGCTCCCTAGGCGCAAAAAGGGCATACACAAAATTTTCAACCTACAGGCCCATATAGCAGGCGGCGCAGCCGCCGCAGGCCTAGCGATGTGCAGCAGTGCGGCGCAGCCGCAGACCAAGGCCGTCAGGCCGCAGGGCCGAGCGAATAGCGAGCTGCGGAACGTAGCGCCCGCCGAAGGCGGGAGGCCCCAAAACATCAGCGAGCTGCGACAACAAGGCTAAAAGCCGCAGTTCGACGACCAAAGGGAGTAAACGTAGCGCCGACGAGCGTAGCGAGGCGGAGGCCCCAAAACAACAAGCAGATAGATGTTAATAAAAAACCCTATATTTAGAGACACACTATAACCGACAAGCCAAAATACCTATGGAATCTATCAACTTTGATCAAATACAGATCTCTTCGGGCTGGACGCCCAGCAGCAAGGAGGAGCTAGAAAACCAATTGGACAACCTATTTAGTAGCAGTTTGGATGCTTTGCGAGGGACCTGGGACCTCAGTAACTCGGCCAATGTCTTGCTGAGCCTAATCTTTTATAAGCGCCTGATTTGTCTACAAGAAGAAGGCGAATTGGCCTTCATTAAGATTTCGGAAAAACAACGGCAGATCCTACACAATTTTAGGCAGCAGTTGGCCCAAAACGAACAGCAGGCCTTTGGCGATTTGCGAGATGCCCTGGTGGCGATTTCTAGGGCCAACCCCTCTTTAGAAAATATTTTTGCCCCCCTAATGGTGGCCCTACAAGATAAGGCCGATGCCCAGCATCTGGCCCGAGTATTTGGCCTATTGGAACAGGTCGATTTTTCGCTCAAGCAGTTTTCTATTGCGCAGTTTGGGGCCTTCTTTAATAAAAGCCTGAGCCGAGCGGCCCAAAGAAGGGGCAAGGCGGGCGGTAGCGCCACCACCCCGCTTTTTCTCAATAAACTCATGGCCCTTTTGCTCTCTCCCAAATCGGGAGAATCGGTCTATGAACCTGCGGCGGGACAGGCAGGGAGCCTAGTTGCGCTTATGCAAGAAGCGACTACTTTAAATATTCTGGCCCAAGAAGTAGATCAAATTACCTGGGCCTTTTGCAAAATGAATTTGCTCATGAATGGGGCCTATGAGGCCGTTGTGGAGCAAAATAATAGCCTGCTTCACCCGCCCCAACCCCCTCAGCAATTTGATCTGGCCCTGGCCAACTTCCCCTTTGGCGAAGAAATCGATTTGCGAGCCGTTAAGCATCGATCTTATGTCAAACTGCCCCTAGATGTGGGCCAAGAAGAGACCGATTGCAACAGCCTTTTTGTGCAGTTGATGTTGGAGCAACTCAATGAGAATGGGCGAATGATTGCCGTTTTGCCCATGCGGGCCCTCTTCAAAGAGCGGCAAGAGCGCCGCTTGCGAGAGTACTTGCTTCGCCGCGATGTGGTGGATGCCGTGATTACCCTACCAGCTGGCCTGCTCTATGCCAGTCAAGCCCCTATTTGCCTGCTCTATTTGCATAAAAATAAGCCCGCCAAACGCAAGGGAAAAGTCCTTTTTATCAATGCTTCTCAACTGCAACCCACCTCCAAGAGTCGGGTGCGCCACCGTTTGGAGAGTCAGCAAATTGCGGCCATTGTTTCGGCTTATCATAGCTGTGGCGAGAAAGTGCCGCAGGAGCTAGCGGGTTATGTGGTGAGTAAAACGGTAGAGCAACTGCTCGAGCAGCGGGCCAACCTCAATGCCAAGCGCTATGCCGCCCCCTTTATTCAGGAACTAGAGGCTTTGGCCGATCAAAATGCCTTGGTCAAGGTACAAGAAGTGATGGCGGGAGAGTTGCCAGCGCTTTGGGTGCATAAAAAAGAGCAGCAGTTTCATGAATACCCCTTTGTGAGTAGTCGAGATTTGGCGCTGCAGTTTGCGGATTATCAGTTGGCCCTGCCCAAACTTTGTCCCTTTGGCGAACAGGAGGAGGAGGAAGGGCGGATCTTGCAGCATTCGGCCTTTTTGGTCAATCGGAAAGGCAAGCGCTTGCGGGCCAGCTATTTTGAGTATAGCGGCCAAGCCATTATTGTGAGTAAATCGGTGCTGGTTTTTGATTTGCAGCAAAAGAAGATCAACAAAGAATACTTTTTGGTCCAATTGCATCAAAAGCTGTTTTTGGCCCAGTTCAATATGTTCAGGACCGATCATGAAGCCTTGCAGATATCGGAGCGGGAATTTGGCCAATTGCAAATGCCTTTGCTCAGCCTAGAGGAGCAAATCAAATTGGTCCAAGAAACCAAATGGTCTTTGCTCAAAGAAGAAGAGCATAAGGTGGAAACCCTGCGCAGCCGCCTCAATTTGGATAAGCAAACGGCCCAAAACCGACAAATGCGCATTATTTCCTCTTTGCAGCATGAACTAGGCAATCGTCTGCCCGCCATACTGACCGAGCTCAAAAATATTAAGGACTTTCTAGGTGATAAAATTGAGGAGCAAACGCCCCTGAGCTGGAGCGATTCTATTTATCCCCTTTTTGAGGGCGAAGAGGCCGAAGAAGAGGACCAATTGGGTAAGGTGGTGCGCAAAATTGAGAAACAACTCATTTATACCATCAATAGCATTGATGCGGCTAGCAACATCATCTCCGCCGATAAGGAGCGCATGCAATTGGAACATCTATTGTTGCGCGACTTTTTAGAGGATTGGGCCCAGCTTTATGCCCAAGAAAAACAGTTCTCTATCCAAATTGAGGTAGAAGATGATGAAAGAGGCCGAGAATTGCCCATTGCCACCCTCATCGACCGAGCACAACTGGCCACGGCCCTGAGCAATTTTGTAGAAAATGCCCGCCGCCATGGCTTTTCTAAGGATAAAAAACATCTGATCCGCTTTTCCGTTTCTTTGCTAGAGGAACAAGAAGAAGTATTGATAGAATATAAAAATGATGGAAAAGCTTTCCCAAATTCTTTTACCTTTGAGGATTTTGTCTCCTACGGCAATTATGCTGGCGATACTGGACATTCGGGTATCGGGGGCTACCTCATCCACCAAATTATTGAGAATCATGAGGGCAGCCTATACTATAAGGAGCAAATAGATAAACGCGACCCCTTTAAGGTGCAATTTGATATTATCTTGCCCTACAGAAAATAAGAATATGAGCAAAAAACGCCGCCGACCAATACAGGTTTTAATGATTGATGACGATCAACAATTTGCTAGCCCCTTTATTAAACGGGCCCGCAAGTATCAGGTCCTCATTACCAACAAAACAAACTTGCAAGAGGGCCTACACGAACTACAAAATAACAGTAAATACCAAGCTGTTATTCTAGATGGCAAGGCGCCTATTCATCCACAACAAGCCAAAGGAACCGAGGCCGAAAACTTTGTGCACGAGGCCATTATGCGCCTTAGAGAGATGGAGCTGCGCCAAGAACGGCCCCTGCCTTTTTGTGTGCATACGGCTTGGAGAGTGCAGCTAGAGCCTAGCTTGCGCCAACGGGCCGCCCTCTTTGATAAAAAGAAAACGGCCGTAGATGAAGAAGAAATGCAAGCCCTTTTTGAGTTTCTGCATCAGGAGGTGGGCCAACTAGAAAATAGCAAAATCAAACAGCAGTTTCCCGAGGTCTTTGACTTTGCCGACCGCTATCTGGACCAAGAAGATGTTTCGCTTTTGCTCAGCATCTTAGCCGATAAATCCATGGCCAAAAGAGAGCAAATGCTGGAGCGCCTGGCCTTTGTCCGCCGCCTAGAAGAGTCTATCCTCAACGTCTTTTGCCGAGAGGCCCTCAAGGTCGATCCGCTGCTATATGGAATGGATGGACAAAGCCGAACCAAAGACCTCATCGAGCTCATTAAGGTCCGAAAACTGGCCCCTATGCACGTCTCTTTTCTGACCTATATCATTTATGCCACCCTCAGCAGTATTGTGCAGCACAAGGCACCAGAATCTAGCGAGTATTACAATTATCCGATCACGCCCTATACCGTCAAAACCTTTATCAATGGGCTTTTAGACATTATTCTCTGGGTAAAGGACAGTATCGAAAATGGCTTGAGAGAAGGCAGTATTATGCACGATTTTCAACCCCCTCGATAAGGATTTGGGGCCTCCGCTACGGCTTCGCCTTGCGGCGCTACGTTGCGCAGCTCGCTGTTCGCTCGGCCCTGCGGCGCTTGCAGCGCCTTGGTCTGGCCTGCGGCCACTGCTGCACATCGCTAGTCCGCTCCACAGTTTTTTTTGCTTTTGGCAATTTTCTTCGGCGGTTGAATTTAGGAGGGGCTTAGCTAGGGCCAGAAAAATTTGGACAAATGGAACCATCTTTTTAGTTTCCCTTGTTGGAGCTCCTGAAAAAAAGTAAAATTAAATCATGGATAAGGTAAGAGTAGATAAGTGGTTATGGTCGGTCCGTATTTTTAAAAGCCGAACCATGGCCAGTAATGCCTGCAAAAAAGGGCATGTACGTGTAGATGGGCAAATCCTAAAGCCCTCTTCTTTTGTGAAAAGAGGCGATTTGTTGGAGGTCCGAAAAAATAACTTCAATATGCGCTTTAAGGTGGTCGAACTGATCGAAAAGCGGGTATCGGCCAAATTGGCAGAGCCTTGTTATGAGGACCATACGCCAGAAGAGGAACTCAATAAATTTAAGGCTTGGTTTATGAATGGCCGAGCGGCAGAATTTAGAGAAAAAGGCGCTGGCCGTCCCACCAAAAGAGATCGCCGCCAAATTGATGGCTTTAAAGAAGGCGATAGCATGTTAGAACAATTGGACTGGGAAGAGGAGGAATAAGTTTTCTCTTGGACCATAAAAAGCCCGATCTACTTTTGTAGATCGGGCTTTTTTATCTTGCCCCAAAGGGTAGCGCTTGGGCTGTGGGGCTGTCCCCACAGCATCGGCCTAGGGATGGTAACTAGTGGCCGCAGGCCAGACCGAAGCGCGCAGCGCTGAAGGGCCGAGCGAGCAGCGAGCTAGTGCACAGCCCGGCCGCCGCAGGCGGCAGGCCCCAAAAAATAAACTACTTATCCTTCTTCTTAAACTGCTTGAAGAATTGGGCCCAAGCCATGGGGTTGAGGACGGGCATAGCCTGCTGTTGTCCCTGATAAGAATAGCTGCTGGCTTGTTGGCGGAGGTAAAGCGAGGCATTTTCTCGGCCATCCATATCCATTTCTTCCTGCATGGCAAGTAGTTGTTGGCGGCTGAGCTTGCCCTCGGCCAAAGCTTGCAGGTTTTGGGCTTGGGTGGGTTGCATGGCCAAAAACTCTGCTCTAAAGTTGTTGCGATCGGGCCAAGGGAAAACCAAAACCTCTGCCATATTGATATCCTCGGTTTCTAGTTGGACCACAATAGAGCGATAGAGGCCCTCAAAATCTTCGGGAATCGTAATTTCTTGGGTCGCAAAGCCTACAGCCGAAAACTGCATCGTTTCGCCCTTTTTGACCACAATAGAAAACATACCGTCCATATTGGCATAGGTACCGCGCAGGCCATTTTCTACGGCCACCGTGGCAAAGGGAATGGGGGCCACCTTTCCGTTGGGGCCAGGCGTAATCACAATACCCGTCACCTCAACAATATCATCGACCGAAAGCGGCTGGGCTTGGCTAAACTGAGGTAGGGCAAAAAGAAGAAGGGGGAGAAAAGAAAGCAAGTATTTCATGCGTTTTATATTTAGTAAGTCTTAATGATCAAATTGGAGAAGCTGCTTAAAGGTCCTCTGCCAAAGCAACGCTAATTTGCGCTTTTTAGTTGGTCTTTCCATCCCAGATAGGGAAAAAAGCGTCTTCAAAATGTTTGATGGCTTCATGGGCCGAAAGCTGAATGGCAATCACATCAAAACGGATTTCCTCCTCATAATTTTGGGCATGCATATAGGCTGCAGCGGCCTCAAAAAGAAGCTGTTGCTTTTTGGGGGTAACGGCTAATTCGGGTGGACCAAAAGTGGCGTTTTTTCGGGTTTTGACCTCTACAAAAATGAGAACGTTTTTTTTAAAAACAATCAGGTCTATTTCGGCCCGCCCATAGCGCCAGTTTTTAGCCTTTAACTGATAGCCTTGCTTCAAAAGGTATTCTAGGGCCATCTTTTCGCCCAAGATGCCTATCTTGTGATGTTTTGCCATAATTTTTTTATCTTTCGCAGCTTTGACAAGCTGCACCGCAATAGAAGTAGTATACTAAAACATACGATATATACATAGCTTGAAAGGGCTATTAACAAAATCTTGAAATTATCATGATGAATGAACTAATCAAAAACTTTGGCGCTCAGTTGACGGAGGCCATTGCAATCGGCGAGAATATAACATTAACTGCTCCTAAGCAGGAATTGCGCAATATTGTGGTTGTGGGAATGGGCGGCTCTGGTATTGGGGCCAACTTTGCCAAGGAATTCACGGCAGAGGAGCGTCCTTTGCCTATGGAAGTGGTTAAGGGCTATGATTTGCCCAATTATGTCAACCCCCATAGCTTGGTCATTTGCTCTTCTTTTTCGGGCAATACCGAAGAGACCCTAATTGGCCTAGAGGCAGCCATTGAAAAAGGGGCCAAAATTGTTTGTGTCAGCTCTGGTGGTAAAATGAAAGCCTTGGCCGAAGAGCATGGATTAGATTTCGTTCAATTGCCACATGCGGGTAGTCCTCCCCGCGCTTGTTTGGGCCTTTCTTTGGTGCAGCAGCTATTTATCCTAAAGTTCTTTGGTTGTGCCAAGGCCGAGCGCATCGAGCAGCTCAAGCAAAGTATCCTTTTGCTAGAAAAAGAGCAGGCCGACATCATGGAGAAGGCCAAGAAAATGGCGCAGTTCATGAGCGGCAAGTTTCCCGTTCTCTATACCCATGATCGTATGGGATCTGTTGTTTTGCGTTTGCGCCAGCAGCTCAACGAAAATGCAAAAATCCTTTGTGGCCATCATCTAATTCCCGAAATGAACCATAACGAATTGGTAGGCTGGCGTAAACAAGAGGGCGATTTTGCTGTCTTGATTTTCAGAAGTAAGTTTGAGCATGAGCGCAATCAAGCCCGCATCAAAATCAATAAGGAAATCATTAACCACTACACCCAAACCTTGATCGAGATCAAACTTAAGGGCGATAGCTTGATTGAAGAGGCGATCTATGCCGTACATTTGGGCGACTGGATCTCTTGGGAGCTTTCTGTTTTGCGCCAAGTAGATGCCACCGAAGTAAAAGTGATTGATTTCCTAAAAGGAGAATTGGCCGGCCAAGCCTAAATAATAAGCTGGTCCAAAAAACAAGCAAGATGAGCAAGAACGTAAAAGTAGAAGAACTCGGCCGCATCAATTATGAGGAGGCCTGGGCCTACCAAACCGAACTTTTCAATGCCTGTATCGATCGCAAAAAGCGACAAAGAGCAGGGGAGGAGCTAGAGCAGTTTGGCCATTTTCTATTTTGTGAACACCCCCATGTCTATACCCTAGGCCGAAATGGCAAAGAAGCCCATTTACTACTCGATGAGGCGGGCTTGCAAGCCCATGAGGCCAGTTTTGTGAAAATTAACCGGGGGGGAGATATTACTTATCATGGCTTGGGCCAAATTGTGGGCTATCCCATTTTGGACCTCGATTGCTTTTTTACCGATATTGGCCGATATATCCGCAGTATCGAAGAAATGGTGATCCGTACACTGAAAGATTATGGCATTACCGCCGGCCGCATCAAAGGCGAGTCTGGTGTCTGGCTAGATGAAGATGGCCCCAATGCCCGCAAAATCTGCGCAATTGGGGTGCATCTGAGCCGTTGGGTGACCATGCACGGCTTTGCCTTTAATATCAATACCGATATGAGCTACTTCGGCCATATCATCCCTTGTGGTATCCAAGATAAGGGCGTGACCTCCCTAGCCCAAGAATTGGGACGGCCCGTAGCAGAAGAGGAGGTCAAAAGTTTGCTTTCTCGGCATTTTGCAGATATCTTTGCAGCCGAATTAGATTTTAGCCTAGCGCCAAATTTACTACAGCATGAAAAATGATATTCCCATTAAAAAAGTAGAAGGAGTGGGCCTCGCTATTGTCCCCGCTGCCGACGGCTTTTGGGATGTCTACCTACTCAACCTCAAAAAAGAACCCATCAAGCAGTTGATCGTCTCGGCTAGAGGCTATGGCCGCCTAAATGATAAGGAGGTGGAAACCGCCAATATCCGATACTATTTTGAGGAGGTACCCTCAGGCTCGTTCCAAAAAATTGAACCCCTGCATAAAGATCTCGTGCAAATGGCCAATGAATATTGGATCAGCTTTTTATGGAAAGATTATATGTACGACCGAAAGTACGTCTTTGTGGCCGGTAGTATTCAGGCCGCTTACTTTACACATATTCCCATTCTTAACGAATTGGGCGTTTTAATCAAGTAAAAATTTATGGACCCTAAAGAGGAAAAGGAATTCGAGGATGAACCCTTGTTCGATTGGTATGAGTATAAAGCCGATCCCGGACAGGAACCAATGCGATTAGATAAGTTTCTGATGCAACGCATGGAGCGCATGACCCGCTCTAAGGTGCAACGTGGTATCGATGCCGGCTATGTGACGGTAAACGATAAGGAAGCCAAAAGCAACCAAAAGATTAAGCCACATGACTTAATTAAGGTGCGCTGGCGCCGCGCTCGCCCAAAAGGAGAGGTGATCGCCCAAGATATTCCCTTAGATATTCGCTATGAAGATGAGGAGGTCCTCATGGTCTACAAACCCGCTGGCATGGTGGTCCACCCCGGCGTGGGCAATTATACCGGCACCCTCGTCAATGCCCTCGCTTGGCATTTTAAAGATTTGCCCCAAGGCAATGGTAGCTACCCCGGATTAGTCCACCGTATCGATAAATTTACTACGGGAATTCTAGTGGTGGCCAAAACCGAAGAGGCGATCCAACATCTCTCTAAGCAGTTTTTTAATCACACAATTAAACGTAAATATCGCGCTCTAGTCTGGGGCGATGTAGAAGCCGAAGAGGGAACAATCACTGGCCATATTGGCCGCGATCCCAAAAATCGCAAACGCTTTTGTGTGCATGAAGATGAGGAATACGGTAAACATGCCGTGACGCATTATAAGGTCCTCAAACGCTTTGGCTATGTGACTTTGGTCGAATGCCAACTGGAAACAGGACGGACCCACCAAATTCGTGTGCACATGAAGCACATCGGCCACCCGCTCTTCAATGATGAGCTCTATAATGGCGACCGCATCGTCAAAGGAACGATCTTCAGTAAGTACCGACAGTTTGTCGAGAATTGCTTCAAAATTCTTCCCCACCAAGCGCTGCACGCCTATTCTCTGGGCTTTGAACATCCCAAAACAGGAGAGGAAATTTATCTGGAAGCCCCGCTGCCCGATTATTTCCAACAGGCCCTAGATAAATGGGAAAAATATACCGAGGGCCGCTTTAAGATTTATGACTAGATCTTTTCTCCCTCAATAATCGCAGTAGAATCTTAGTGTTCTGCTGCGATTATTTTTTGGGGCCTCCTGCCTGCGGCAGGCGCTACGCTGCGGGGCTCGCAGGTCTGCTCGGCCCTTCAGGCTTCACTTCGTTTCGCCTTCGGTCTGGCCTTCGGCCACCCCTCCGCATCGCTAGGCCAAATGGAAGTCCTCCGCTTCGGCCATCCTTTGATAAAAATTTTAAGCTTCTATTTGGCTTTCGGCCATAGGGGCGGCTTTCTTCGTCCAGCATTTCCTATTTCCACCAAAGTATTTTATGCCGAAAGGCCCAAGCCCAAGCCAAACGATAGTGCCGATAGCCCAAGCGCCCCAGCCGCTCCCGCCACTCTCGGCCCAAAAAAGATTTCTGTATGGAAAGTAGTCCATCATAACGGACCATCGGACTAGCGCCCAGCAGTTTAGTCACTAAACGAAAGAGAAAATGGGCCAGTTTCGAGCGCTCTAAATCATTGACAATGCCGCCCCATTGGGCCTGCCCCTTTAGCTGTAGGAGCAGACGGTCCAAGGCTTCTTCCTCAAAATGATGCAGAAAGAGGGCGCAATGGGCCACATCAAATTCTAAGGCCGCAAATTCTTCCCCAAAAACATCAAGTTGGGCATAACGGATTTCTGGAAAATCACTGGACCACAAACGGGCTTGCTCCAAACAGTAGGCATTGGCATCTATCCCCAGCAAATCTAAGCGGTAGCCCCTCTTACGGCCCCAAAGGGCAAAGGCGCGCAGGGCATCACCGCCCCCGCAACCCAGATCCACTAAGCGCAAAGGCTTTTCTTTGGGCCAAGTTTGCAGCAGTTGGGCCAAGGCGGCCTGACTAATCGCCAATCCCCCCAATAGTTTATTCACCCAGGCAATTTGCTCCAAAGTGGCCTTGAGCTCTGGCCCCTCCATCTCCAAATCATCCATGATTTCTTCTTTGTCCGACCGCTGTTTAAAGTAGAGCATCCCAAGGCGTTAATGGACGGCCATGCGTCCAGCGAATAATTGTTTTTTGCATAAAGGGTAGGCCCGCAAATAATTGCACGCCCAAATTGGACCAAAAGGGGCGGCCAAAGAAATGTTGCAGCTTTCGCCCCGCCTGCAACCTCAAGCTATAGTTTTTTTGCCAAGCCGCCGCATATTGGGCCAAAAATTCAGCTTGACTCAGCTGGCCCTCCAAATACTGGGGCACTAAGGCTTGCATAATGGCCGCAGAACCTATCGCCATGGCCATCCCATTGCCCGAAAGCGGATAGATCAGGCCCGCAGCATCGCCCAGCATGGGCAGCCCTTGCTCTACCAAAGGCTTGGGCCTAAAATAAATATTGCTAATGCTCAAGGGCCGAGAAAAGACAGGCCTAAACTCCCGAAACGCTTG
Organism: Saprospira grandis; assembly: GCF_027594745.1. NCBI lineage: Bacteria > Pseudomonadati > Bacteroidota > Saprospiria > Saprospirales > Saprospiraceae > Saprospira > Saprospira grandis. The sequence goes on from NZ_CP110854.1 coordinate 3,435,370, forward strand.
CTCTAAATAAGGGTTTTGCCCCAAAACAGTACGCTCCAATTCCTTAATGCTGCCGGCCCGCTTGAGCTGCCGCTGAGCCACCAAATAACAAAGGTTGATTCGGCCATCTTCTACTCTAGATAAGCCGCAATAGCCTCCCTCAAAGTTGTGTAGGGCCACCAAATCTTCTGGAAAGTCGCCCTCATAATGGCATTTGACCGCCATAAAGCCCGCCCGCTCTTGCATGAACCCCCGCTCAAGCTGCCGATCAACCAAGGAGCGCTTGCCCTGTGCGCCCAAGACCATGGCCGCCCGATACTGCTGCCCCTGCTGGCTGTAGACCAGCCAGTTTTTTGGTCCAATTTCTTTTAGCTGATTGACTTTTTGCCCCAAGGCAAACTCTACCCCCGCCCCCAAGGCCAATTCATAGAGCTTTTGGTCCATCCGATGGCGAGACAAACCAAAACCTCCTAAAGGCAAAGTAGTTTGGACCTGCTTCCCCTTTAAGGAGCTTAGGGCAAAACGCCGAATATCAACGGCTCCATGAGCAAAAGGATCAAAGCCCAAGCTGTTGAGGTAGGGCAGCACCTCCTTAGAGATGTATTCCCCACAAACTTTGTGAAAGGGATACTCCTTTTGCTCAATGAGTAGGACCTTTAGCCCTCTTTTGGCCAAAGGAAGGGCGCAGCAGAGGCCAGCAAGACCTCCACCAATGAGGATGACATCATAAAAAGGAGTGGGGGAAGGGGAGTATAGGGCCACAGCTTAGGGATTAGTATTGCTCTAAGTTAATTAAGACAAGGGTACAGGCCGCCATGATTTCCGCTTGGGGCAGAGCCGCTTGCAGACGTTGTTGAAAGGCTGGGTTTTCTGTTCCTGGATTAAAGATAATGCGCTTAGGGGCCAAGGCAACAATCTGCTCAAAGTATTCTTTTTGTAAACTTGGGCGGAGGTATAAGGTGATACTATCTATTTGAGCCTCATCGGGAAATTCAGTCAATATGTCTAGATCTCCAGCGGTTTTTCCCGCTCTGTAGCCCAAGGGATAAACGGTTTCTCCAATGGCTAAAAGGCGGCGGGCGGCCTCATAAGCGTAGCGATCGGGCTTGCTAGAGGCCCCAATAATTAAGGTACTCATTCTATTTTGGTTTAATGATAGTAATGAAAGGAAATAGCGCCCTAAAAGTTTTGAACCGCCGCCCTTTTTGGTCCTATTGCGGGGGACAGGCGGCGAAGCCGCCGCAGGCTGAGGGGCTGTAGCAGGGCCGCCGAAGGCGGCAGACCCAGCGGGCGCAGCCCGCGCAGGGCCGAGCAGACCTGCGAGCTGCGCAATGGCCCGACCCGCCCGCAGGGCGGGGCAGCCCCAAAAAAAAGAAGTTGTAAACCTACAACTTCTTCTTCTTCGCTTCCATAAAGGCAAAATGGCCTAGTAGCGGAAATTTTTCACGGTATCGACAAAGACCTTGACATTGTCTAGGGGCGTATCGGGATAAACGCCATGGCCAAGGTTAGCAATATGGTGCGGACCAAAATCCTTGAGCATCTGAATCGCTTGGGCCTCAATGGTTTTGGGGTCGGCATAAAGGGCGCAGGGGTCCAAAAGACCTTGCAAAACTTGATGTTGACCTAGCTCTTGACGCAATTGCTTGGGGTTTTGGGTCCAGGTACAGCCCAAGACCGAAGCCGAAGTGGCCGCCATTTGTGACATAGAGTGCCAGGCTCCTTTGGCAAAAATCGTTACGGGAACGCTGCTGCTCAAGCCCTCGGCGATGCGAGCCATATAGGGCAAAGAAAAGGCGCGGAAATCGGCTGGGCGAAGCACACCGGCCCAAGAATCAAAGAGCTGGATGAGGTCGGCTCCAGCGGCTACCTTTTTCTTGAGGTAGGCCAAAGTCGTATCGGTAATCTTTTGCAAAAGCAGATGGGCTAGCTCTGGCTCTTGGTACATGAGCTTTTTGGCCTTAGAAAAGGTCTTGCTACCTTGGCCTTCAATCATGTAGCAGAAAATGGTAAAGGGCGCGCCGGCAAAACCGATCAAGGGGACCCGACCATCTAGCTCTTTCTTGGTGATTTTTAGGGCCTCATAGACATATTGTAGTTCCTCGGCGGCGGCATCGCCAACCAATAGCTGCTCGATGTCTTTGGCCGTTTCGATGGTTTTAGGAAAGCGAGGTCCTTTCTTCTCGACCATCTCATAAGGGAGGCCCATGGCCTCGGGAATAACGAGAATATCGGAGAAAATAATGGCGGCATCTACCCCTAGTTCATCTACGGGTTGGATGGTGACCTCTGCGGCCAATTCGGGCCGTTCGACCAACTCCTTAAAGCCAGAAAGACTATTGCGAATGGCGCGATATTGAGGCAAAATGCGTCCAGCTTGACGCATCAACCAAACGGGCGGACGTTCTGTGGCTTCGCCTTTGGCCACCCGGAGAAACAAATCATTTTTTAGCATGCTGAGAAGCTTCTAGTTGTTTTTTATAATAGGCATAGACCTCTAACTGCGAGCGAAAGGGCCTTTGACCTTCATCAATTTTGTAATGGTTGGACAGCTTGGGGTCCAAGATTCGGGCTTTGACATTGTCTTTGAGCTGCAAATTTAGAAAATCTTTAATTTCTTCTTGCAAGCCCTTGTCATAAATCGGAAAAGCACACTCAATTCGGTAATATAAATTGCGCGTCATCCAGTCGGCAGAAGATAAATAGATCTTGTCCTCTCCCGCATTATGAAAGTGATAGATCCGAGAGTGCTCTAAAAAGCGATCAACAATAGAGATGGCCCGAATGTTTTTGGAGTAGCCCTCGATGCCCGTCTGCAAACCGAAAATCCCCCGAACAATAAGGTCGATCTTTACCCCCGCCTCGCTGGCCTCATAGAGTCGGCGAATCATGCGGTGGTCTTGCAGACTATTTAGCTTTACGGTAATTCGGGCTTCTTGGCCTGCCTGGGCCAGCTCTATTTCTCGATCAATCATGGCATAGATGTTTTTCCGCATCCGAAATTGCCCCACCAATAGGTGTTTAAAGGGCTTTTTGGGCAGCTCGCCATGTTCTAAATAGTTGAGGACTTTATCCACCTCTTTCGTAAGTCGTTTATCTTTGGTAAAAAAGCCATAATCTTCATAGAGGCGGGCGGTGCCCTCATGAAAATTGCCCGTACTGAGGTAGCAGTAGTCTTGTAGTTTGCCTTTTTCTTCTCTAGAAATAGACAGAATTTTGGAGTGCACCTTGAGTTCGGGCAGACTATATTTTACGATAGCGCCCCATTTCTCTAGTTTTTCGGCCCAATCCAAATTGGCTTCTTCATCAAAGCGGGCTTTGACCTCCACAAAGACCATTACCTCTTTCCCTTCTGCAATGGCCGAGCGCAAAGCCGCAATGATTTGCGAATCCTTGGCCACCCGATACTGCAAAATCCGAATGCGTTTGACATCGGGATCATAGGCGGCCTGCTCCAATAACTTGATGACGTAATTGTAGCGCTGATAGGGGTAATGCACCAAATGGTCCCCTTCACTAATGCAATCAAAAAGGACCTGCGCCTTAGATAGCGTAGGATGTTTTAGCGGAGGCAAGGGATCATCTTGCAGATGCTGTAGCCCAAAGTTGGGAAACTGAAAAAGGTCAAAGTTGTTGTGATAACGGCCCTCGGGTTGGAGGTCGCTGCTCTTCACGCTAAAGGCTTGCATCAGAAAGCGCAACAAATTGGCGGGCATATTTCGGTCATAGACAAAGCGGGTACTGGCCCCAATATTTCGCTTGTTCAGCCCCTTGCGGATCTTCTCAATCAGATCGCCCGAATATTCATCTTCGAGGTACATTTCTGCATCTCGGGTCATCTTGAAAGAGTAGCTGTTTTCTATACTATAGCCGGGGAAAATCCGAGGCAGGGCATAGCGCACAATATCATCCAACATAATAATCAGGCGCTCGTTTTCTTGCTCGGAGGGCAAGACCAAAAAGCGAGGGAAACGATGAGAGGGGATGCGCACCACGGCATAACGAGGGGTCCGCCCTTTTGTCCCCAATTCTACCCCCAAATAAAGGGCATTATTGATCAGGAAGGTCCTAATCTTATGTTTGACAATCAGCATGGGCTGCAGATAGGGGATCAGCTTTTCTTCAATGTATTTATCCAGAAAATCGGTCTGGGTTTTCTTCAAATCGGCCTCTTTGACCAAATGAATATTGATGGCGGCCAAAAGGGGCAAGATGTGTTTCTGATAAATTTCGGTAAACTCTAGTTGTTGTTGCCGCACGGTTTCATTGATGCGGTCCAAAACTTCTTCTGGTGGAAAGTCAATGGCCTTTTTGGTCCGTTTGCCCAAGCGAATGAGGCTCTTGATCGAGGCCACCCGCACCCTAAAAAACTCATCCAAATTAGAGGAGTAAATCGCTAAGAACTTAATGCGTTCAAAAAGAGGAACCGAAGGGTCTTTGGCCTCTTGTAACACCCGATAATTAAAGGCTAACCAGCTCAAATCGCGGTTGCTGTACGGAAAGTTTTCATCTGTTCTGATCGTTGCCATAACCCAAGTTGTCTGTCTGTTGTTTGTAAAATCGCTTTGCCTACAAATATAGAAACTTGAGGGATAGATTCTGGAATCTGCTTTTTTTTCTTCTCGATTCTATCCTTTTTTTGGGGCCCGCGGCCGGCTAGGCCTTTGGCCTAGGTCGGCCGCCGCTATGCTGCGCCGCTCGCAGGTCTGCTCGGCCCTGCAGCCCTGCGGGCTTTGGTCTGGCCCTTCGGGCCACGGCTGCGCAGCGCTGGGCCAATTGACTCTTGGCCTTTAAGCAGAAAGTCAGCGCATTTTAGCCGCTCAAAATAGAAGCGTCTTCATAATTTAAGCGCTAAGCGCCTCTGGCTAAACAGTAGTAGGGGAGTCCCCGAAAAAAGCAATAGGACAATTTAGATGCCCCCACAGTTAAATGTAACGATCCAGATGGCTGTGGGGAATCCCCACGGCTAAATGTAACGATCCAGATGGCTGTGGGGAATCCCCACGGCTAAATGTAACGATCCAGACGGCTGTGGGGAATCCCCACAGTTAAATGTAAGGATCCAGATGGCTGTGGGGAATCCCCACGGCTAAATGTAAGGATCCAGATGGCTGTGGGGAATCCCCACAGCTAAATGTAAGGATCCAGATGGCTGTGGGGAATCCCCACAGCTAAATGTAAGGATCCAGATGGCTGTGGGGAATCCCCACAGCTAAATGTAACGATCCAGATGGCTAGGGGGAATCCCCAGCTTAAATGTAAGGATCCAGATGGCTAGGGGGAATCCCCTAAAGCCAAAAAAAGTCCGCAATACAAATTGTACTGCGGACTTTTGTTTCTTGCGATTATCTTTCGCCATAAAAAGAAGTCATTTAGAGCTCTCTAGACCTTTGTTCTCAGATAGGCCACTACTTTTTCCCAATCTTCAAAGGGCGTTTGGCCAAAATGGATATGTTCTCCAGCAAAGCGATCGGCACCATTCTTTAGGCGGTCATCAATAAGGAAGTGGCCCTGATTGAGCTGCTTATTGTGGGAGAGAATAAGGCGTTTGTGGGCATTTTGGCCCAGATGTTTTTTCACCCAGAGCAGCTTGTCAGACCAAGCCGAGGGGTTTTCCCAAGGAGCGGTAGACAATAAATAGGCATCAAACAATTGGCTGAGCTCTTCAAAGGCGGCCAAAGCTCCTGTTAGGGGCTGCATGAGGGAAAAAATACCGGGTACCTCATCTAGGCGGCCCTCATACTGGGCCAAGGTATCGGCAGAAAGCTGGGCAAAGGCCGAGGGGAAATCCACCAGCACATTGTCCATGTCAAAATAAAGGATCTTTTTCATCTTAATCGGTTTGATTGACGCTATAGGCCGTTTCCACTAGGTCACGGTAAAAGCCGTCGGGTTTTTGCATTAGAGTTTGGTGGTCGCCCATCTCCATTTTTCGTCCTTTATCGAGGACCAGAATTTGGTCGGCATGTTGAATAGTCGACAGGCGGTGGGCAATAATAATAGAGGTTCGTTTGGCAATCAATTTCTCAATAGCATACTGTATAATGCCTTCTGTTTCGGGATCAATAGCCGAGGTGGCCTCATCTAAGATCAGAATATCGGGATCAAAAACAAGGGCCCGAACAAAAGAGATCAGTTGCCGTTGGCCCATAGACAAGGTGGCGCCTCTTTCCATCACCTGATAGTCATAGCCGCCGGGCAGGCGCTCAATAAACTCATGGGCCCCAATCATTTTGGCGGCGGCAATCACCTGCTCTAGGCTGATATTTTCCTCTCGCAGGCAGATATTTTCATAGACCGAGCCTGAAAAGAGAAATACATCTTGTAGCACAATAGCGATGCGGCTACGCAGACTACTGAGCTCATAATTCCGAATTTCGGTATCATCAATAAAGATTTGGCCCTTATGGATATCGTAAAATCGGTTAATGATATTGATAATCGTGGTCTTTCCGGCGCCCGTACTCCCTACAATAGCCATCGTTTGGCCTGCGGGCAGCTCAAAGCTGAGTCCTTTCAGAATCCATTTCTCTACTTCTTCGGCTTTTTTATCTTGTTCATAAGAAAAGTGGACCTTATCAAAGCGGATGCTGCCAGCCAACTTCTCTACCTTTTGCTCGCCATTATTCTGGATCTGTTTGTTGCTATCAATGAGGTTAAAAACTCGATTGGCGGCTACCAGTCCCATTTGCAGGGAGTTGAATTTATCGGCCAGCATCCGAACGGGGCGGAAAAGCATGCCCAGATAGAGCGGAAAAGCCACTAGCACCCCAATACTTACCTCTTCACTAAGGACCGATTGGGCCCCGTACCAGACCATAAGGCCCAAAGAAGCTGCCGAGAGAATCTCGACCATAGGGAAGAAGATCGCATAATAAAAAATAGAGCGAATGTTGGCCTCCGTATAGCGTTTATTGATCGCATCAAACTTTTTGAGCTCTTGTTGTTCGGCATTAAAGATCTGAACGATGCGCATGCCCGTGATGCGTTCTTGCAAAAAGGCATTCATCTTAGACACTTCCGTTCGCACGCTTTCGTAGGCCTTTTTCACGGCCTCCTTAAACCAATAAGAGCCCCAGATGAGCAGGGGCAAGGTAGTCAGGCAGACCAAAGTGAGGCTCCAGCTAGAATAAAGCATAATGCCCAGCACAAAAAAGAGGGTCAAAACATCGGCAACAATCGTAATGGCACCTTGAGAAAAGACCGTATTGATCGTTTCAATATCATTGATAGTGCGGGTGGTAGAGTTGCCGATTGGCGTGCGGTCAAAGTAGCTCAGCCGCAGGCTATTGATATGTTTAAAAACCCGCAGTCGCAGGTCCTTAATCACAGATTGGCCCAAAAGGCCAGTAATATAAGTAAAGAAATATTGCAGGGCGCCTTCAAAGAGCAGGACCCCAAACAAAAGGCCTACTATCCAGAGTAGACCTTGATAATTGCCGGCAAGAATATATTGATCCACACTCAATTGGACCAAATAGGGCCTGAGGATGGCCAGTGGGGCCAAGACAATAGAGAGGGTAGCGGCGGTAATAAAAATAAATCTGTAGGGGCGGACCAACTTGAGCAGCCGAAAGAACAGCTGACGGTCGGCATAATTGCCCCTTTCTTGATTAGCGTTAGACATGCAGTTGGTTTAGCGAATATGCACAATTTCATCATAAACACGGAGCGACTTCAAAAGGTTGAAGTCCTGTTCGCTTTTACAAATGAGCTGCAAACCGATAAATTTCTGATTTTCGTGTTGGTTAATGAAGTCCATTTTCAGGACCTCTTCAATTTCCCAGCTGCCCAGCTCTTTGCCCAGCTTGGTCACTAGTTGCATACCGGCCTGAACCTGGCCTTCTTCTACATCGCCTAGAATAACGATGCGAAGTTTTTTTAGAAATCCGTAGACCACACGAACGCGGAAGCGGTTTTCTGTGGGTTTAGCTTGTTTTTTAGACATAAGGTTGTTGTTTAGTAGTTGTTTTTTTGGGGGCTGCCCCAGCGCGGAGCGCTGGGTCGGGCTGGGTCGCAGCTCGCAGGTCTGCTCGGCCCTGCGGCGGCTTTGCCGCCTGGGTCTGGCCTTCGGCCACTGCTGTCCATCCCTCAGCCGATAGGGCAAGGCGGGCGCTGAGGGGGCGAGCCCCTCAGGAGAGCGGGCGCTTTGCGCCCGCCCTGCCTAAGTCCTTAGGACCAGTTGGCCTCTGCGGCAATGAGTAGTTGGCTGGTGCAGCCAATATGCTCTTCGAGTAAAATTTCTTTATTGTGGCGAAGCATACTGAGGGCTTCATCGGTTTGGTGGCGCAGGCTAATCAGTTGGAGATCGCTGCGCAGTTCGGTCATATAGGCTTGGGCCAGTTCCTCTAGCAGGCCGCCTAGCTTTTGGGGTTCATAATTGATACAGACTGAAAAAGCCAGGGCGGTATTTTGGGTCATATTGACCTTAATACGGTGTTTGGCAAAGCTAGCAAATAGGGCCGAGAAGCGGGCTTCATCCACAAAATGAAAATCTTTGGCCTTAATTTTTAGTAGGGCTTGATTTTTTTTGACCACAAAAATCGGCGGGTATTGTTCGACCTCTTCGGCAGAGACTAGGCTGCCTCTTTCTTGGGGTTGGACAAAGGACTTTACCCAGAGGGGAATATTTTTATTTTGGAGGGGGCGTAATGTTTTGGGGTGGATCACTTGTGCCCCATAATAAGTCATTTCTATGGCCTCGGCATAAGAGATATTATCGAGTTGGATGGTATTGTTAAAGAGGCGGGGGTCTGCATTGAGCAGGCCGGGCACATCCTTCCAGATGGTTAGTTCTTGGCTATTGAGGCAAGAGGCAAAAATAGCGGCGGTATAATCGGAGCCTTCACGGCCCAGGGTGGTGGTAAAATTCTCGCTACTACTACCGAGAAAGCCTTGCGTAAGGACCAATTGATTTTGGAGTAGGGGGGGGACGATCTTTTGGATGCGGTTTTGGGTTTCGGTCCAATCCACTTGAGCGTCGCGATAATTATTATCGGTGAGGATACAATCGCGGACATCCAGCCAATGTGTTTTTAGTCCTTCTTCATTGAGGTAGGCGGCCAGGATGCTAGTAGAGAGTAGTTCGCCTAGAGAGACAATCTGGTCATATAGGTAATCGTAGCTATCTTGGGGTTCTTCTTCAAGGATCCATTCTACATCGACAAAGAGGTCATTGATTTCATCATAGATAGGGTGTTGGGGGTTATTGAAAAGGCCTTGGAGTAGTTCTAAATGTTGTTGGCGGACGGCTTGGAGTAAAACCTCTGCTTGGCCTGTTTGTTGCACATAGGCCAGCACCACTTTCTCTAGGGCGTTGGTTGTTTTTCCGGAGGCGGAGACAACGAGCAAGAGATTTTCTTGTTGATATTGGCGAAGGATTTGGACCACATTTTTGATTGCGGGCACATCTTTAATAGAAGCGCCACCAAACTTGAAAACAGGCATAAGGGCAATTTATTAAATAAGGTAAAACTTGTTCTTATTCACTCTGAAGAAAGTGTATAAGGCAAAGACTGCTTGATCTGTTTGCAAAAGTACAATGAACTAGGCTAAAAACTAGGCATCTTCTAGTTGAAATGCTAATTTTACGCAGCTGGGCCTTAAAAACGGCTGTCTATGCGGAGGAAAGGGCCTAATATTATTATGCCTTAAGTTGCTTGCAGCTTTCATCTGGGGAGTGTAAAAGCGGAGGAGGAGCATTTGGCCTAGCGATGTGCAGCAGTGGCCCGCAGGGCCAGACCGAGCCGCTGAAAGCGGCGAAGGGCCGAGCGAATAGCGAGCTGCGGAACGTAGCGCCGCAAGGCGAAGCCGCAGCGGAGGCCCCTAAAAAAAAGAAAAAATAGACCAAAAAATAATATATGAATCGATCGACATTAGTGGCTTTAGCATTAGTTGCATTTTGCGGCATGCTAGGGGCTCAGACAGAAATCATTTATTTGGAGAACCCTTCATTTGAGGACGAGCCACGGCCGGGTTGGCAGCCTAGGGGCTGGATAGACTGTGGATTTGCGGGGGAGTCTCCGCCCGATGTGCAGCCCTTTGGGGGCTTTGGCGTGACGCAGGCGGCGCATGACGACAACACCTATTTGGGGTTGGTGGTGCGAGACAACAAGACCTGGGAAGCGGTGAGTCAGCGATTGGCACGGCCGATACGGGAGGGGCAATGTTATCGTTTTAGCATATACTTGGCACGGTCGGCGCAGTATGTGAGTCCGACCAAGCGCAAGCCCAATGAGTTGACCAACTTTAACAAGGGGGCGATATTGCGGATATATGGGGGGAACTCTCCGCGGGAGAAGGCGGAATTATTGGCCAGTAGTGATATGGTGAGTCATACGGACTGGCGGCCCTATAAATTTGAGTTTACGCCAAAGAAAAGCTATCGATACTTTGTGTTGGAGGCCTATTATAAGACGCCCACCATGTTTTACTACAATGGGAACTTGTTGTTGGACAATGCCTCGGAGATTTACAGTTGTGAGATTCCGGAAGAAAAGCCGGACAACCCCATATTGGCACAGGTAGATCCGGAAAAGAAGACCAATGTCAAGCCATCGCCCAAGGAAGAGCCGGTATTGCCGGAGGCGAAAGAGGAGCCTAAAGAGGAGGTAAAAGAAGTGGATCGTGGGGATTTCAAGGGAGATTTGAAGGCGGAAGACTTGGCTTTGGGGGATAAATTCCGTTTGGACAACCTTTATTTTCAGGCGGATTCATCGAGCATTACGCCTGCGGCGGCATTGGAGTTGAATGAATTGGTGGCCTTTATGAAAAAGAACAAGGGCGTATCGATAGAAGTGGGGGGGCATACCAATGGCTTGCCCACGCATGACTACTGCGACAAACTATCGCGGGCTCGGGCCAAGAGCATTTCGGCTTATTTGACGGCCAAGGGGGTAGATCGTCGACGGATCAGTTATCGGGGATATGGTAAGCGCAAGCCCATAGCGGATAATGAGACTCGGGAGGGGCGGAAGTGCAACCAGCGGGTAGAAATAAAAATTACAAAATTGGAGAGGAACTGACTCTTTGATTAACAATATATTAGCGAGCCTCCTTGAAAAAGGGGGCATTTTTTTTGCAAAAAGGTTTGGACAAATCAGAAAGCCGTCTTATATTTGCAACGCACTCGGAGGAATGGGTGAGTGGCTGAAACCACCAGTTTGCTAAACTGACGTACTTCGAAAGGGGTACCGCGGGTTCGAATCCCGCTTCCTCCGCCAGATTTTGGCTTTGGCCAATTCGGGGTTTGGCGCAGTTCGGTTAGCGCGCCTGCTTTGGGAGCAGGAGGTCACAGGTTCGAATCCTGTAACCCCGACAAAAAGGTCCTAATTATCGTAGAGATGATTGGGGCCTTTTATACTAAGTTTATGATATATGGAGGAATGGGTGAGTGGCTGAAACCACCAGTTTGCTAAACTGACGTACTTCGAAAGGGGTACCGCGGGTTCGAATCCCGCTTCCTCCGCTGCGAAAAAAACCCGACTACTGGGAAGTAGTTGGGTTTTTTTTGTGGGTAAAATGGAGGGGAAGGAAATCCCCGAGCACTGGAGTGGTCGGGGATTTTTGTGTTGTGGTGGGGCTCTTCTTAATTTATATTAGTTCTTGCTAGTAATTATGTCGGTGAGGTGGTTGATGTCTGTTATGATTTCTTTTAGAGTGGAGCAAGCTACAATATAAATTATATGTACTTTGACACTAATAATTTTTCCTTAAAAATCTATTAGCTTTTTCTTTGTCTGCATTTCTTAAGCAAGATTCAATTTTTTTATTGATATAACTCTTTATTGGGATCAATTTTATTCCCAGATCCGATTTATTAGCGATTTCCAATAAGTTTCTCCATTCTGAGGCTTGGATGTCTCCAATAATAACATCTCCAGAATAAGTCCCACCATTTTTTCTCCACATTAACTTGCCAAAAGTTTCTTTATCTTGATTTAATGAAATAAATAACAAGAAAATCTCTTCAAATAATTTTTTTCTTGAATTTCTTATTAGGTCGACAATGATTTGCATTTTCCTGTAGTCTTTATTATTATCGACTACATATTGTCTGATGAAATTATCTGCTTTTGAACTATATTCATCTTTGAGATTTCTAAAGAATACATTGCAGTAATGCTCTAAAATACCAAAGTATAAATCTTTCTCAATTACTAAGTCAAATACTTGGATAAGTGTATCTTCTATATTATCTATATTCCATACATAACTCATATCGCTATGGTCACCACTAAGACTATGTCTTTCAGTAGAAGAATATAGACTTTCAACAAACTCAATCAAGAAATTTTTATCAACCTTTAATATTTGCAAAAATCCTTTTCCTTGATAATCAAAATGATGTTGAATAATATTTTGTTGGATATAAGCTTTTTTAATTAACTCAATATCATCTCCAAGCTTTTCAAAATGTTTACTGAAAAAGTCCATCCCAACTTGTAACCGTAAGCCTTTCTTTTCGTTCTTTTCAGTAATTAACTTTAAAATTATCAGAAACAGATTTGGCTTTACTTTTAAAAATCGCTCAAGTCTGCCAAAATGAATTGTACTGGGTTTGTCCATTTTTGAAATTGTTTTAATCAATGAATCGGATAGTTTATCATTGATTAAAGTATCATCTATGTAATCATAAAATGATAATTCCCAGAGCTCTTTATTTTCAAATTGTGATTGCTGAATAAGTTTCCAAATTTGATTGACGGCATTCTCAACTTTCAACTGATTTCTAAAAGTAACTCTTGGAATATAGTTAACCTGATTATCATTTTCAATTACTTTCTTTAACAAGGCAAGGCCTATTTTTAAGTCTTTTGAGTAATTTTCATCAATAACAAAATCTAGAGCATTGTTATAACTCCATTTGTTGTCCGCTGAATTCTTGAGTAAAATGAAAGTATCGTAAAAATTGTTGATTTCGTCTTCATTGGTTAAAATGAATGAGCTTCTTATTTCTGCCTCTTTTAATCGCTCATATTCTCGCAAATCATCAAATTCATACAGTTCCCTATCTCTAAGTCTATCCCAATCAATTTTCAAAAAAGTTAAATATGTTTTATTGACAAATTTACCTGTTAGATTTGAGAATTCGGGTAAATTTAAATTGTATCTTCTAAACCACCTTATTTGGTTTTGGACATATTTACAATGTTCAAAACTTTGACTAGTTAAATGCTTGTTAATTATCTTGAGTATAAATAGGGCATCGAATGACATTATCTCTTTATTGTCTGGATAAACTCTTGAATAATTCTTTAAAAGATTAAAAGCCAGAATTGGTTGAGAGTCAAAACTACTTTCTAGAGACTTCCAAATTTTTGTTCTGAATTCTTGAATAGTAACACTATTTGGAATCGGATATTGATAATGAATAAAACTATTTTTTCTACCTCCTTTTAATTGCTGGAATTTATAAGAAAGAAAAGTTTTAGCAAGTTCGTAAAAGGATGTATAAAATAATAACAAATTATTTTCTACTCCTCTTATTAGAATATCGAATAAAATTTTTTGCCTATAAAAGTTCGAATATTCATCATCTTTATCAAAAACCAATAAATCTCTAATTTTATGTATCAATTCGGGCAACTTATTCGGTTTACGTGATACATACTCAAATAATAATTCAATAGAATCCTTTAAATTTTTACTATGAAGACGAAAAAAATTACCTAGTAGTTCAATGATTTCATCTTTGTCATAATTGAACTGATTTGTTTCATAAGAAGTATCGTATGTAGTTTCTTCTACTTTGGGAAGTGCTTCTATTTGCTGATATGTAAACTCTAAAGTTTGGTCTTGTAAATAGAACCAAAATGAATTGAGAAAATCAAAAGATTTGTTGCTGTCAGAACTAATGTGCGTCCAATAATCTACCAAGTCGGGGTTAATTTTGTCCATTACATTTTGTGGACCAAAAGTATTGTTGGCAGGAATAATAGTATCTTTAAATCTAATTTTATAGTTTTCAAAGTAGTTCTTTAGGAGAGTGCTGAATGAAAGTAAATTATCTTTGATAAATGCTTTGTAAAAGAAAAAAGTCGCAAGATTTTGCTCTGGCACTTTCACGTGTTCAAATTGAATTTCTACCAACTCTAATTTGTCGAGAGTATCAATTATATCAATAAAATCATTATACGAAACATCAAACTCTTTTAAAATCGATTCTGTTACTTCTCTATTTTTATACGGAATAGTATAAAAGAAAGCAATTAGTCCAAGACATTTTATGTTTAAAGGGCTTTCAAACTCACCATCATCTTTGATGAAGGTTGAAAAATACTTTTCAAATAAATCGGATACATTGTGAAGGGCATATAAATTTTGTTCTTTTTTAGCTAAAAGCGATGTCATTATAGCCAATCTTGGATTTCCATCAGCAATTCTTACTATTTCCTTATGGTAATCAGGGTTTAATATTTTAAATGGCTCAGGTTTTATTATATCAATAATTTGTTCATCTGAAAGCTTGAACAAGTCTATTCGTTGAGTTGAAAATTCTTGACATTTTCTGCCAATTTCTTGAAACGCATAATCCCTAACTGTAATTATTATCTTAAGTTTTCCGTTTCTATTGGCTTTAAAAAAACCTGTTATTTGTTCAAATGCATCAATTCTATTTGCATCATCTACAAAAAGTATATAATCTTTGTCTACATCAAAATATTGGTACAAATCGTCAAGTAGAGTATGGCTTTTGTAAGAAACACAGTAAGCCTGAAAAGAATTGTTTTTAGATAGGTAATTATTGATAGCTTCAAGTGCTAACTTTGTTTTTCCAACTCCTGGCGCTCCTGTAAGAATTATAAAGTCGTGACTATCTATGGCATTACTTAATTCTTCAAGTTCTGTTTCTCTATGTAGAAATGTATTGTTTAATGGTGTCGCAATACCTTTTGAAGCTCTATCATACTCCTTGATGAAGTTTTCTATTGAAACTATTTGACCTGTATCTAAAGGTAGACCTAAATAATGATGAGCTAAATCTCTATGATTTAAGTGAAGTTCTAAAGCTAGTTCTTGTAACATCAAATATTTAATTATAATATCAGCTTTATAACTTTGAGCAAGTGTATCTAATTCGATTATTTTATCTTGACCTATATTCCAATTAAAACAAAGAATGATTTCTTGAATTTTTTCAATGGGGATTTTTGTCTTGTCTGGGTTAAAACAAGCTTTTATGTCATTGGCAAGCTTGTTTTTTGTACTTGTATCAGTTGTTATTTCAGCGTACAAAAAATTTCCGTTAGGTAATTGGAAGAAAGTATCAGGTGTTCCTTTTGTTGTCTTTTGTTTCCCTATTTGGCTTCCTGTTCTAGATATAGCTAAATAGTTATTATCTCTAATAGTTAAATAACTATCGCAAAGCTCTTGAAATCTAGTTCCGTTAATTTCTTTTAGCCGATTTTCTATTGTTTGTAGTCTACTCATATCAGTCAATTTTATCTAGGGTAGAGGATGTGTATATTTGTGCGATTATTTATGTGTCGTAAAACGAGTTTTGCTAAATATAGACTTTACTTCATCTGAGACAATAATAGTATATTTTTTAAATATTTCCCACACTACCTCCCCCCACAACAACCTCAAAGCAAATTTTCAAATCACTATATTTTACAGCCTTCAGCCCCAGTTTTTTGAGGCGAGCCAGCGACAAACTCTTTTGATCGCCTAGTTCTTCATTCAAAAGGGAAGTTGGAGCCAGATAAAAACACCATTGGTCCATATCCAGCGGGTTGATCGTTGCTTGATCCTTATGATCCAACAGGCAGAAAATATAAATATCTGCCTGCCTTTTGTATGTTTCCGAGTAATTTCCATCCTGCAGCAGCCCTTTAGTAGGCGCAATTCCAAAGCTAATACTAGATAGCTTTTTCTGCGCCCATGCTTGGATATAAGCAGCAGATTTTATCTCAATTTTGACCTTCCCTTTTTCTGTTTGGGTTTCAAAATCATAGGCATCCCACTCTAAACGGCTAGGGGAATTTATGTCTAGCGCCATTTTTACAATGAATTCCGCCAGAATGCCTCTAGTTCGGTTTTCTATTAAGTTCGATTGATTCCATTTCCAGAAATCCACCAGCTTAAATGCTAAGGATTTGGAGTTGGCTAGAAAAGCGGTATCCTCTTCTAAGTTAGGGGGAGTATAGTCTGTTTGGTAGGTCTTTTTGTTCATTTGAGTGGGGGCGGTATATAGTTAAGGGATAAGGCGCTTTTCTATTTATTATGGAATAGAGTATAAGATAGTCATCCTTCCTATAAAAACAAAGTCCAGCGGTTAGAGCAAAAAAAAACGCCTAGCTCTCACTAGGCGTTTTTATACTCTTTACTAAGCAATCTATCTGAAAATCACTTTCCGTTCCAAACGCTGCCCATTTTCTAGTTGCAGACGCAGAACATACAAACCTGCAGGCAATTGCTGACGCTGAATCTCAATCTGCTGAGCGGGCGTTTCGGCCCACTGACGCAACTGACGCCCCTGAAGATCATAGAGCGAGAGCTGTAGCTGCCCCGCTGGCCAGTTGTTGAGGCGAAGGAATACCCGCTCTTGAGCAGGATTAGGAAAAACTTGGCCTTCTACCAAAGGCACCGAAAGTTCGTCTACTCCAGCAGCCAAACCACAAACCTCATTGTGCAAAAACAAAAAGCTGTTGTCAAAAACAGAGTCTTGCCATGTAGGCACATTAGGGCCTCCAGACATATAACTAACGTGGTCATTGCTATTCGGAATGGTAATCAACCCATTGGTCAAGCCCAAATCATTGGCCTTTTGCGTGATCGTTTCGCTGCCCTCTACATAGACAATGTCCACGCTGAATCCCCCTGCACTAATAGAGGCAAAACCAGGACCATAAGGCACTACATCATCGCCATCATCATGCACCGAAAATACGGGCGGATCGTTGGCATCCATCCAGCTCGTACGAGCCAAAGCGCCAGAATAGTTAATCACGGCATGGATCTCAGAAGAATACTGATAGTTAGAAGAACTGTTGCCTTCTAAGCCACCATTATTCTGAATAATCGTGTCAATATGAGCCGGAATGGGGTCTGTAGCATCTACAAAACCGGCTTGCATGGCTGTAATTGCCCCAGCAGAAACACCTCCTGCAAAAATGTAATTAGTATCAATCTGATAAGGGTTGCCATTGGCCGCATCTTCCCGCAATTTACGGACAGATGCTTTCATGTCGCCCATCGCCTTGATGGCCACATCTAAAAAGTCAAATGAATCGGGCAAGGGAAAAAAAGGCCCATCATACAAACGATAATCAATGGCTACAGCCACATAGCCCTGCTGCGCCGAGTAATGGCAAAGACTAGCCAATTGCTCCCGATCGCCAGAAATAAAGCTGCCGCCAAAGGCCCAAATAATAGCCGGCCGATCGCTGATTTGATCATTCGCCGGATAATAAATATCCATATACAATTGCTGTGTATCGCCATTAAAGGTAACGTTCTCCCCAAATTGTACCGCCAAAGCCGTGTCAATATCAGTGAAGATAAGCTCCCGATAACGCTGCCCATCACAGCCGTTTTGAGCCATTAGGCTCGACCCAAAAAACAGGGCCATTAAGAAGTAAAATAGCTTGCTCATAAAATATGATGTTGTTGGTTACTGCAATACAGCAATATTACAAAAAAAAATTCTTTTGTAAAATTATTGTTAAGCCGTAAACTCTCCTCAATATCACTTAGTTTGAAGAACTAATATTTATTTTTTGGGGCCTCCGCAGCAAAGCTGCGGCGCTACGCTTTGGGGCTCGCAGGTTTGCTCGGCCCTGCGGCGCTTGCAGCGCCTGGGTCTGGCCCTTCGGGCCACCCCGCCGCATCGCTAGGCCAAATGGAATTCCTAGACTTCAAGCAGCTTACCAACTCAAATAAGGCAACAGGCGATCGTAGTTTCCACTCCCATCATCAAACTCAAAAAAGGTTTGCAGGACATGTGGACCATCAAATGGTTCTTGCTCTTCTCGCCAACGAATAATCGCCTTGGCTTGCTTCCAATTTAAGTAGGGGTGGCTTTTTAGCTCTTCCTCTGTAGCTGTATTCAAGTTGATTTTCTTAATATTATGTGGCCGGCAATGTAGCTTCCCCTTGATTTTTTGATAGGTAGAATCAGGTAAACCATAAAGCTCGGCTACTTGCTCTACCTTGTGAAATCCGCCCAAGGCTTTTCTAAATTTTACAATTCTTCGGGCATAGCCTGGCCCAATTCCGCGCAGCTCTTGCCAGTCTTGCTCATTGGCCGAATTGATCTCTAAACGATCAAACTTAGGCCGCCTTTTCTGCTTTTTCTTCTTCCGTTCATAGGGCTCAAAATTAGCTGGCCGCCCGGGCAACTGTATATAGGGCTTCAAGCGAATATAATCCGCACTATCTAAGGTGTAAATCTTCGCCAAATCTTCTTTGTAGCGATACTTTCCCCCCCTTAGACCGATAGTTAATTATGAACCTAGCCGTCCTTGCCGATAAGCCCAGTTGCTCTAGCTCCTCTTGCTCTGCCAAATTAGGGTCAAATGGAGCCAATACAATTTCTTCTGGGGCCAGACTGTCTACTTTGTCTTGCTCCAAAAGTAAAACTTCCATTTTTAATGGTGGCTCTGAATTAGGCCGCCAATACAAATAACTATTGAGCCCAAAGAAAAATAAAATCAAGATAATTAAGGTCAGGGCCGCAACCCGCTCCGAACGACTGTAGTAAAAGTAATCTTGTAACATAATGAGAGAAATTGAAGGTGACAAAATCGCTCATTTTGTTTTGGCCCTTAAAGATAAGATTTAAGGTTGTAAACGCAAATTTACGTTCAGTTTATCTGTGGTCTAAGGAAAAGAAAAAGCTTGAACCTCAGTAGGTTCAAGCTTTCTATTATTTTGGGCTAATCCTCTAGCCAGTTTTTGATTTGTTCTAGAGAGCAGCCCGTAATTTGGGCAATTTGTTCTAGGGCTAAGTTGGCGGCCTGCATTTGCTTGGCCATGGCTTTTTTGGCCTTTAGCTCACCTTCTTTTAGGCCTTCTTCCCGTCCTTTTTCTAGACCCTCCTCTAGGGCGCTGTCAATCGCATTTTTGATATCTCGATGCTTTTTGAGGGAGACCTCATAATTTTGGCGCTCCTCAATAGAGTAGCTGGCAATTTCGGCGGCATGGAAAAGCCCTGTGAAAATGCGCTCTTGCAAGGCCGCTGGCCGATCTTCTAATTTGGCCAAATAACGGAAAAGATAAAGCCATTTATCCTGTAGATCTTCTAGCTCATCTAGGGTTTTGGTGAAATTAGGCAGCTCGATATAAATATAAGTGAGGTCTTCAAAGAAAAGCTCTTTATCTTGGTCCTTGAGCTGTACATAGCGAATCACTCGATTATGGGGATTGGGCTGATTGATCTTAAAATCGAGAATACAGATCGTATAAATGGGCCAAAGCTTAAAATTCCAATCGCCCCTTTCGGATTGTTCTTGAATGGGGAAAGTGCTATAAAAAATAGAGCGATCGATGAAATGATTTTGCTTACTGCGTTGCAGCTCGATGATAAACTGCTCGCCTCGGCTGCTGGTGCAATAGATATCAAAAATAACTTTTCGGTCCAGAAAGCTGGAAGGCAGGCGTTCGCTAGGGAGATATTCGAGGTCCTCCACCTGATGCTTTTCGGGCAGCAGCTGATTGAGAAAATGGATGAGTAGCTCCTTATTGGCGGCCTCGCCAAAAAGCTTCTTAAATCCAAAATCGGTCAGTGGATTGATGTAGCGATCCTTGATCATCTTTTTTTCTTCTTTTCCCAAAATTAAGATATTTAAATGAGGTGGTAAAAAAATGCAGTACTAAAAACTGCGTATACTACCGACTATAAGGACTAAAAACCAAATAGTCAACAGTTTGATACACTTAATTTTGAATTTGGGCCAAAAAGCATTTATTAGGGCCTAGTAGAAAAGAAAAAGCTTGAACCTGCTAAGGTTCAAGCTTTCTATCCTTTAAGGCTAATCTTCTAGCCAATTTTTGAGTTGTTCTAAAGAGCAGCCCGTAATTTTGGCAATTTGTTCTAGGGCTAAGTTGGCGGCTTGCATTTGCTTGGCCATGGCTTTTTTGGCTGCTAATGCGCCTTCTTCCCGTCCTTGTTCGAGTCCTTCTTCCAGGCCCTCCGCTCTGCCTTTTTCTAGGCCCTCTTCTAGGGCGGTGTCGATAGCATTTTTAATATCTCGATGCTTTTTGAGAGAGACCTCATAATTTTGGCGCTCCTCAATAGAGTAGCTGGCAATTTCGGCGGCATGAAAAAGCCTCGTGAAAATACGCTCTTGCAAGGCCGCTGGCCGATCTTCTAATTTGGCCAAATAACGGAAAAGATAAAGCCATTTATCCTGTAGGTCTTCTAGCTCATCTAGGGTTTTGGTGAAATTAGGCAGCTCGATATAAATATAGGTGAGGTCTTCAAAGAAAAGCTCTTTATCTTGGTCCTTGAGCTGTACATAGCGGATCACTCGATTATGGGGATTGGGCTGATTGATCTTAAAATCGAGAATACAGATCGTATAAATGGGCCAGAGCTTAAAATTCCAATCGCCCCTTTCGGATTGTTCTTGAATGGGGAAGGTGCTATAAAAAATAGAGCGGTCGATGAAGTGATTTTGCTTACTGCGTTGCAGCTCAATAATAAACTGCTCGCCTCGGCTGCTGGTGCAATAGATATCAAAAATAACTTTTCGGTCCAGAAAGCTGGAGGGCAGGCGTTCGCTAGGGAGATATTCGAGATCCTCCACCTGATGCTTTTCGGGCAGCAGCTGATTGAGAAAATGGATGAGTAGCTCCTTATTGGCGGCCTCGCCAAAAAGCTTCTTAAATCCAAAATCGGTTAGTGGATTGATATAGCGATCCTTGATCATCTTTTTTTCTTCTTTTCCCAAAATTAAGGCATTTAAATGAGGTGGTGAAAAAATGCAGTGCTAAAAACTGCGTATACCACCAACTATACAGACTAAAAACCAAATAATCAACAGTTTGATACACTTAATTTTAATTTTGGACCAAATTTGCGGTTTGGGGGCGCGAAGCGCCCGGCCACAACAAGGCCTTTAGGCCGCCGTTCGACGACCGAAGGGAGTAACCGATCTGCAGTAGGGGGCGGCCTAGCGATGTGCAGCAGTGGCCCGCAGGGCCAGACCAAAGCGGCGCAGCCGCTGCAGGGCCGAGCGAATAGCGAGCTGCGAAACGTAGCGCCCGCCGCAGGCGGGAGGCCCCAAAAAAATAGCGAGCTGCGAAACGACAACAAGGTCTTTAGACCGCAGTTCGACGACCGAAGGGAGTAACCGCCCGCCGCAGGCGGGAGGCCCCAAAAAAATAGCGAGCTGCGAAACGACAACAAGGTCTTTAGACCGCAGTTCGACGACCGAAGGGAGTAACCGCCCGCCGCAGGCGGGAGGCCCCAAAACATCAAAAAAAATATTAGATTCTAGATAGGCTGGACAAAAGTTAGTTTTATTTGTACTTCTTGACGCATTTTAATTATTTTCAGGGCAGAACAAAACAGACAAACATGAGTAATTTCCACTTCCTCAAAAAGGAATGGCCCCAGCTCTATACCCAAGCAAGAGAGGCCGAAAAACACCTATTAACCGCTCCTCGGACGGCTGCTTTTTATAGCCGATTGACTTTAGAATTAACGGTTTATTGGCTCTATGACCATGATGAAGATTTGGGTCAGCGCTATGCCGATGAAACCCTTTTTGGTCTTTTGCAAAAGCCCAGTTTTAAGCAGATGCTGCGGCCTTCTATGCAGCGGGACCTTGACTATATTCGCAAAATTGGCAATGCGGCGGCCCATACTGCCCAGGCGGTGAGTGGAGAAGAGGCCAAAGAAGCCCTAAAAAATGTTTTTCGCTTTATGAATTGGCTGGCCCGAAGTTATTCGGCCAATGAAGCTATGCCCATTCATAGCTGGTCTGATGAGCATTTGCCCCTAGGCGGAAGCGCCCAAAAGGAACTGAGCCGAAAGGAATTGGCCAAACTAGAAAAAAGCTTTGAGGACAAACAAAAAACCATCCTCAAGGAGCTCGAGCGGCTCAAGAAAATTGAGGAGGAACACCAGCGACTAAAAGAAGAAAACGCACAGTTTAAGGCGCAAAAAGAACGTAACCGCGCCAATATGCTGAAAAAAGGCGAGGAACCTGGCCTAGCCCCAGAAGTGCGGACCGAACAACAAAGTCGCGAACTCTATATTAACCAGATGCTGCGAGAAGCGGGCTGGAATCTCAAGGACCATCGACAAGTTGTTGAAGAATATACCATTCATGAGATGTATCCTGGCCGTAAGGGCTATGCCGACTATGTATTCTTTGATGAAAAAGGATTGCCCCTAGCTATTCTCGAAGCCAAATCCATTACGAAAGACCCCGAAAAAGGAAAGGAACAGGCCAAACTATATGCCGATGCCCTAGAACGAACTACGGGCTGTCGTCCCATTATCTTTTTGAGTAATGGCCTAGAAACCACGATCATCGATGATCAGTTTTATAAGGCAGAGCGCTCTATTTTGGGCTTTTATAGCCGAGAAGAGCTAGAGCATCTACACTATAAGCACAAAAATAGAAAAGCCATTTCGACGGTAGGGCCCGACCCTCAGATTGCGGGCCGCCCCTACCAAATGCAGGCGGTGCTCAGTGTGAACCAAGCCCTAGAAAACCGAGAGCGGGCGGTACTTTTATCTATGGCCACGGGTAGCGGAAAAACCCGTACGGCTGCGGCTTTGGCTAAGGTCCTTTTTGAAAATAACTGGGCCAAACGGATCCTCTTTTTGGCCGACCGCCGCACTTTAGTCAAACAAGCCCAACATGCTTTTAAAGATCATCTAGAAAACTACAGCAGCATTAGTCTGCTCGATAAAAAGGAAGAAGGGGAGGAGCATGCCCGCTTGGTCTTCTCTACTTATCCCAGCATGCTCAATTATCTGAATAGAACAGAGGAGCGAAAATTTGGCATTGCCCAATTTGATTTTATTGTGGTGGATGAGGCCCACCGTTCGGTCTATAAGAAGTATAAGGCCATCTTTGATTATTTTGATGCAATTTTAATTGGCCTAACGGCTACGCCCCAAGCTCAGGTAGACCGCAATACCTATCAGCTCTTTCATTGTCCAAAGAACAACCCCACCTTTGAGTATCCACTTGAAGAGGCCGTGGCAGCCAACTATCTGGTTCCGCCCATCATTATAGATGGTAGCACTCAAATTACCAATGAGGGGGTGCATTATAAGGACCTTAGTCCCGCCGAAAAAGAAGAGTATGAAGATAGTTTCATGAATGAAGAAGAGGAGGATATGCCCGAATCTATCGCCAATAGCGAGCTAGATGTTCGACTCTTTAATGCCCCCACAGCCGATAAAATCCTCCATCTCTTGATGGAAAAGGGCCTCAAGGTAGAACAAGGCGATAAACTGGGCAAAACCATCATCTTTGCCAAAAATATTAAGCATGCTAAGTTTCTCAAAAAGCGCTTTGATTTGCTTTTTCCGGCCCAGGCCGACTTAGCCGAAACCATTTATGGCAGTAAGGACCATGTAGAATCGCTGTACGATCGTTTTAAAGACCCCAGACAGCTTCCCCAAATTGCCATTTCGGTAGATATGCTCGATACGGGGGTAGATGTGCCCGAAATTGTCAATCTGGTCTTCTACAAAAAGGTGCGCTCTCATGCCAAGTTTTGGCAGATGCTGGGTAGGGGAACTCGTTTGTCTCCCGACCTCTTTGGTCCCGGCCAAGACAAAACCTTCTTTTACATCTTTGATGTTTGCGATAATGTGAGCTTCTTCGAGGAGAGTTTTGAGAAGGGCCAAGGCAGCCGCAGCCCCTCTATGGAGGAGCGGGCCTATAAGCTTAAGCTAGAAATTGCCCAAGCCCTCAATCATCTGGATTATCAGGATGATGAACGCTTTTTGGCCCATCAAAAGACCCTAAGAGATGAGGCCTGGCAGGCCCTCATGGATCTAGATCAGCACCAAATTGAGGTCAAAGCCATTTATCCGCTCTACAAAAAGTATGAGCAGCGCAGCCGCTGGGATCAGCTCAATAGCAAAGAACTGAAGGAGATTGTCGAAGAACTGGCCCCTGTTGCCGCGCAGGTAGATCAGGATAGCGATCTAGGCGCCCGCCGCTTTGATCAAATGATTTGGCAACTGCAATTGCTTTTCCTGAAAAATAAAGACCGAAGCAAAAAGGCCAACCGCCTGCGAGAAAGCCTCGATCTGCTGGCCCAAAAAGGCAATATCAAACAGATTCGAGAAAAAGCGCCACTCATCAGACAGTTGCGCCAGCTCGGCGCTATTGAGGCCCTCGATTTTTGGGGACTAGAGGAGGCCCGCCTAGAACTGCGGGAACTGCTTCGCCTGCTCGATAAAAAGCAAAAACAAGCCATTTATAGCCATTTTGCCGATGAGCTGACTGGAGCCGAAGATAGAGAAATGCAGGGCTATGGCGGCTATTCCGAGCCCTATAAACAACGACTCTACCGCCTACTGACCGAAAATAAGGAGCAGCTTTATCTACAAAAGCTGCATAGCAATCAGCCCCTAACCCTAGCCGAGGTAGAAGCCCTAGAACGCTTTATCCTCGAGCAAACCCAGGGCAAAAAAGAAGAGCTGCAAGCCGAACAAGGCGAGCTCTCTTTGGGCCGATTTATCCGCTCGATTATTGGGCTAGACCCCGCCGCCGTCCAAAGCACTTTTGCCGATTATCTGCAAGAACAAAAATGGAATGCCCAACAACTGGCCTTGGTCCAATTGATTGTGCAGCATTTTGTAACCAATGGCTATTTGCAACCCCAAGATATTATGGGCGAACCCTTCAATCGCCATGGCAATTTGGTCGACCTCTTCGGTGGGCATGTTAAAGGCCTAGTAGAGCTCATTAAGGCCATAAATAAGAATACGGAGCCGGCTTAGGGGGAGCCCCTAGGCGACTATTGGCATTTTATAGTACCTGTGGGTTGAAACCCACAGCAACAAAAGAGGCCATACTAGGCGCAATAAAAATGAGCCGATGGTTAAAACCATCGGCCCATAACGAGTACTAATAAACGGCTTGGGATCATTTTCTTACTATAGTGAATAGCCTTAGAATAGAAAAGCGAACAAGGACTTTAGTCCGTCAGTTCGCTCAGTCAACAACCCTGGGCTTCAGCCCAGGGCTGTAAGCATGGAAGGGAGATAATAAGAAAAATGAGATATATGACCCAAGCCCCCCCACAAAAACACCCCCAACAAAAAAAACATCCCAACAAAAAACTTCCTATATTTCCCCCTCACAAAAATACCTTTATGATTACTGGAGAATTACGCAACGATATAGATAAAATTTGGAATTACTTCTGGTCGGGTGGGGTGACTAACCCCGTGACCGTGATCGAGCAACTGACTTACCTGATGTTTCTGCAGGAACTCGATAACCGCCAAAATGCACAAGACCAACTGGCCGCCCTCTTTGGCGAAGGCTATGAGAAAAAGGTCTTTTTTGAAGAAGATCAAGAAAGCCTCCGCTGGTCGAACCTTAAGGAGATGAACCCCGAAGAACGCTTTGCTAAAATGCGCGATGAGGTTTTTCCCTTTATGCGAGAAGAACTCTCACAAGGAAAGTCTAAGGAGAATGTCTCGATTTTTGCCCGATATATGCAAAATGCTAGCTTCATGATCCCCTCCGCTAAGTTGCTGGATCAGGTGGTCTTGGCCCTTTCTTCGGTCAATTATAAGGACTCGGATACCAAGGGAGACCTCTACGAATATCTACTGTCTAAACTCTCTTCGGCTGGGAAAAATGGACAGTTCCGCACGCCCCGACATATCATCCGCCTGATGGTGGATATGATGCAACCCAATGTACAAGATACCATTTGCGACCCCTCGGCGGGTACTGCGGGCTTTTTGGTGGAGGCCGCCGATTATGTCCGAAAAAACCATCAGGATGCCTTGGTCAAAAGCGAAAACCAGGCGCATTTCCGCAGCAAGATGTTCTCGGCCCTAGAGTTTGACCCCACTATGGTCCGTGTGGGCGCCATGAACCTTTTTGTGCACGGCATCGAGCAGCCTTTGTTGCGCGATATCAATGCGCTTTCGCCCCGAAATGCCGACCTAGAGGAGAGTTGCTCGCTCATCCTCGCCAATCCGCCTTTTAAGGGGACGGTGGACAAGGATGATTTGGATGAGGAACTAACGAAGGTGGTCAATACAAAGAAGTCGGAGTTGCTCTTTTTGGCCCAAATTCTTCGCCTGCTCAAAAATGGCGGTAGAGCGGCGGTCATTATCCCCGATGGCGTCCTCTTTGGCAGCAGCAAGGCCCATAAGGAAATCCGCAAGCAGTTGGTAGAAAAACAGGAGCTACAGGCCGTTATTTCTATGCCTTCGGGCGTTTTCAAACCCTATGCGGGGGTCAGCACGGCCATCCTAATTTTTACCAAAACCAATGCGGGCGGCACCGATAAGGTCTGGTTCTACGATATGCAGGCCGATGGCTTTTCCCTAGATGATAAGCGGCAGTTTTTGGGCAAAGAGGGCCAAGCCCAAAGCCATGAAGAGAATAACCTGCCCGATATTTTGCAACGCTGGGCCAAGCTGGAAGAGGAGGACAACCGCAGCCGTACCGATCAGTCCTTTATGGTGCCCCTTGCTGAGCTACAAGAAAATGATTATGATCTCTCGATCAACCGCTATAAGGAGATTCAGTATGAGGCGGTGGCCTATGATCCGCCCCAAGAGATTATCCAAAAGATTCAGCAGGATTTACAAAGCAGCCTAAAAGAACTTTCTGATTTGCAGCAGCTTTTAGATTAGTTTTTTTTGGGGCCCGCGGCCGCCCTTCAATTTGGGGCGGCCGCCGCTATGCTGCGGGGCTCGCTATTCGCTCGGCCCTGCGGCGGCTTCGCCGCCTGGGTCTGGCCTAACGGCCACCCGCTCCGCAGCGCTGGGCCAACGGCCCTGACGGGCCCAAGGGGGCTGCGCCCCCTTGCCGCTGAGGCCCAATTGTTTAGCCAAATAAATCAAAGAAATGAAGAAGAGAGATTGGAAAAAGGTAAAGCTGGGGGAGGTTGTGGATGTAATTATGGGACAGGCTCCTCCAGGTAGTTCCTATAATAATGAAGAGAAAGGTTTAGCTTTAATTGCTGGAGCTGCTGACTTTGGAGATGTCTATCCTGAGCCTAAGAAATATACAACAGAATCAAAGAGGGACACAGTAGAGGGAGATATATTGATGTGCATTCGGGCAACAATTGGCGATTTGAATTGGTCTGATGCTGTATACTCTGCTGGAAGAGGAATAGCTGTACTTAGAACAAAGCAAAATGTATCTAGAAAGTATTTATGGTTCTGGTTAACAGCTAAGAAAGACTATTTTTTATCACAAGGAAGAGGTGCAACATTTCTGCAGATATCCAAAAAGGATTTGACAGAGGTATTTTTCCCCCTTCCCCCCTTAGCAGAGCAAAAGGCCATAGCGGCCCAGCTCGATCGGGCGGATAAGCTACGGCAGGCCTTGGCCCAAAGCCTAAAGGACTATGATCGTTTGCTGGCGGCCAGCTTTCTGGATATGTTTGGAAAAGGAGAGCGAAAATATAGTTTAGCAGACTTCTGTGAAATCAATCCTAAAAAATCAGAGGTTAAGGGCCTAGATGAAAATTTAGAAGTAAGTTTCCTTCCTATGGGAGCCGTCTCTGAAAAGGGGGAAATAGATTTGAGTACGAATAAGACAATAGGAGAAGTCTATAAAGGCTTTACGTACTTTAAAGAGGAGGACGTTCTCTTTGCTAAAATTACCCCTTGCATGGAAAATGGAAAAGGGGCTGTAGTTCGCGGCTTAACAAATGGTATTGGCTTTGGATCAACAGAATTTCATGTATTGAGAGCAAAAGAAGAGGTAACAGCAGATTGGATTTATGGAGTAACGGCTTCAAATCGTTTTAGAACTATTGCCGCACATAATATGAAGGGAAGTGGTGGCCAAAAACGAGTACCTCTGAGCTTTTTTTCTGATTATAAAGTAGCAAAACCTAGAAAGGAAGACCTTAGTCGTTATACAGAAATTGCTGCAGATATAAAAAAGCAAAAGGCGCTCATTCAGTCGGCCCAGCAATCGGCGGAGGATTTATTTGGGTCCTTATTGCAGGCCTACTTTTATGAGGGAAAATAGCATAGACATGCAGCAGGTCCAAACCGAGGGGTTTGGGCCTTTTTTGTTGTTGGGGGGGCAGAGGTCCTATACCCATATTATACAGGACCCTAGGGCCAAGGCCCTAGGCTAATCGTAGAGTCACCCCCTCCAAGGAGGGGGCTTTTTTGTGCTTCGGTTAATGTTTGTGTTGGGGATGGGGTTAGCGGCTGGCTGGCCTGCAAATCCCCTCCAAGGAGGGGATGTCGATTTTTTAGCTAGCCTAGGGGCTTGTCCCTAGGCGATGATTGGCCAAATCCTAGCCAGCTAAAGGCCCAACTTTTATCTAATACACAAAATTCTGAACAGTCCCAGGTTCAAAACCGCAAAATTGGCCCTTTTATATAGCCAGTTATGTTCTAGACATAGCCAGTTATGTTTCAGACATAGCCAGTTATGTTTCAGACATAGCCAGTTATGTTTCAGACATAGCCAGTTATGTTTCAGACATAGCCAGTTATGTTCCAGACATAGCTAGTTATGTTCCAGACATAGCTAGTTATGTTTGAGACATAGCCAGTTATGTTTGAGACATAGCCAGTTATGTTCCAGACATAGCTAGTTATGTTCCAGACATAGCTAGTTATGTTCCAGACATAGCTAGTTATGTTCCAGACATAGCCAGTTATGTTCCAGACATAGCTAGTTATGTTCCAGACATAGCCAGTTATGTTTGAGACATAGCCAGTTATGTTTGAGACATAGCCAGTTATGTTCCAGACATAGCTAGTTATGTTCCAGACATAGCTAGTTATGTTCCAGACATAGCTAGTTATGTTCCAGACATAGCCAGTTATGTTCCAGACATAGCTAGTTATGTTCCAGACATAACCAGTTATGTTTCAGACATAACTTTTGCCCTTTTTGATTTTGTTACATTATTTCCGTTTTTAACAATTTCCTAACAATTGGGGGCAAAAACCCCTATTTCTGCAGCCTAAAGGCCGCAGCCAATCTCTTGGGCCATTATCTTGCTCGCCGCAGCGGCTTAAAAGCCCCTGCTTCATTGGAGATGGGCGCAAGCATTCGGTTTTCAGGTCCTGCGGCTTTTAAGCTGCAGGCCATGGGGCGGCCAGAGCCTAGCTTAGTGGTTCCGAAATTGGCTGCGGCTTTTAAGCTGCAGCTACGGATAGCAGGCCCGAAGGGCCGCAGGCCTAGCGATGCGAAAGGGGGCGGCGCAGCCGCAGACCAAGGCCGTTAGGCCGCAGGGCCGAGCAGACCTGCGAGCCCTGAAGCGTAGCGCCCGCCGCAGGCGGGAGGCCCCAAAAAAACAGCAGAGATCAAAAAGCATAGTTAGATAAATATGCTTATATTTCGCTATCTATTTTTTGACAAAACTGAAGATATGAAAATCGAGATAAAGGACTTAGGGGCCATAAAGTCAGCGACAATAGACTTGTCTAAGCCGCTCAATGTTTTTGCTGGGCCGAATGGTACAGGAAAGACCTACTTGGCCTATGTACTATATAGTCTTTTTAAGAATCGTATTTATGTAAGCGGAAGTAAATCGGCTTTGTCAAAAGAGATGTTTAAGGAATTGATTGAAGAAAAGGAGACAAGTTATCAGTTAGATTTTGATGAGATCAATGCGTATAGGGATAAAATAGCTGAAGATTTAAAGGCTGATTTGGATAGTATATTTGGGATTAGTGAAGAAATGGGGCGTAAATTTTTTGAGGGGACGACTATTCAGTTTTTGGAGTCTAAAGAGGAATTGCGGAAGCGGTTGTTGAAAAATGCCTTTGATTTTCAGATAGATATAAATGGTAATATAGTAAAAGTAAGCAAGGAAAAGGGGGCGGGGAGTTTATCCTTGAAGGTAGAGGATCAGAGTATTTCTACGGACTATTTAAATCGTTTGGAGGTATTTTTATTGCCGGTGTTAATTGCTCAGCTGGCTATTTTTCCAGTGAGTTCTGTGTATATTCTTCCGGTAGAGCGAAACTCTATATTTACCTTTAGCAAAGAGTTATCTATACGAAAACAAGAGGCTATAGATCATTTTCATGCGATGACTGGCAAGGAGAAAGTAGATCGTTTTGATCTTTTGTTTAAAACGACCAAGCGATACCCTTCAGCAGTTAGAGATGGTTTATTGATTGCGGAAGATTTGGCAGAGATAAAGAAGGTAAGAAGTCCTTTTTTTGGTTTTGCCTTAGAATTGGAGAAAGAGCTTTTGTATGGAAAAGTAGAAGTAAGTGAAGATGGGGAATTACAATTTAAGTCGGACAAAAACCCCAAGAAGTTACTTCCGATACAGATGACTGCATCTATTGTAAAATCTTTGGCTAGTCTTGTTATTTATCTGAAGTACTTAGCCAAAGAGCATGATTTAATTATCATAGACGAGCCAGAAATCAATTTGCATCCGAACAATCAGCTTGTATTGACAAGGATTTTTGCACGTTTAATGGCCAAGGGGTTTCGTTTAATCATTAGCACGCATAGTGATTATATAGTGCGAGAACTAAATAACTTGATTATGTTGTCTGCTCGAGAAGCAGGAATAGAAGGAGTGAGAGCGCAATATGGCTATTCATTGGAAGAGACCATTCCGGTTCAAGATGTTGCTGTTTCCTATTTTAACTACCCAGTTAGTAAAAGGAATTATCGGCAGTTAAGCGTTCGTAGGTTAGAGGTGACTAAGACTGGTTTTGAGATTCCGTCTATAGATGAGACGATTGAGTCTCAAAATATGATTAGTGAGGATTTATATGACGCCCTAAGCCAAGACAGCGATGAGTAATTTAGACATAATCAAAGACATATTAAGTGAAAATTATTTAGCGGCAGATCAGGATTTATTGATAGAGGAAAACAGGACCCGCAAAAAGAAGGGTTTTCGAATGGAGTATCCGATTCATAAAAGAGCTGGGGTCGCTCATTGTTTATATCGTTATGAGGATGATGCCTTTCCTTTTTTTAAGTTTCCTAAAACGGGAAAAGGGCAGAAGGGGGTAAAAGGCTTGAAGAAAATGTGTGATTATATTCTTTTTGCGGAAGAACAGGGGGATGACCGATTATATATTTTCTTAATTGAGTTGAAGCTGGGGCCGACAAGCGCACAGCCACAATTAGAGGCGGCTCAGGAGTTTGTACATTTTATTGTAAATACGGCAGCTAGAGTGGGCTTAGAAATTGAGCATTATGAAATACGCAAGCTCCGAATTTGTGATAAATATGCTCAAAAGAAAGGGACAAATATTAGAAGGTCTTATGAGTTTGACCACAATGGCTATTGTGATTATCGGTCTAGCCGTTTTCAGTTAACCGCTTTAATTAAAAATATTTAGTCTCTCCACCTCCCCAAAAACAAAAACGCCTGAGCAAGTTGCCCAAGCGTTTTTTCTTAAATCGTCTAGCTCTCCTAAGAACTCAACTTATACTCCAGCCCCAATTTTTTCAGGGCATCCACAAAGGCGTCATCGGCACTAATGCGGCGATTTTTGGAGAGCAGGGTAAGTTTCAGCCGCTCTACTATATCGAGCAAATTGACCTCCAGCTCTTGTTCGCCGGGGTGTTTGCTACAGACATAATCCAGTTGTTCCATCAGTTGCTCATTGAGTTGTTGGATGGGCAAATTGATGGTCACTCCACGGATTTTCTCCTCAGAAACGGCATCCATCAGACGGATTTCATTGATGCGGAGCTCAAACTCATGCGGATTATTCCAGCGGGGTTGATATTTCCCTTTGATATAAATGACGGCATCCAGATTGAGCAGATGGCGGAACTTCAGGTAGTTTTCGCCAAAAAGGCCCATGCGGTAGCGGCCCGTATAATCCTCTACGGTAACAAAGGCAAAGGATTTCCCTTTTTTAGAGACCCGATGCTCTACCTCATCCACGATTCCGCCAATGGCCATTTCGCGGTTTTTGTATTGGTCCATCTCATTGATGGGCTTACAGAGTCGCTGCACGGCTAGTTTATAGTCATCTAGCGGATGGCCCGAAAGGTAGAAACCGGCCACCTCTTTCTCCTTTTTCAGGCGGGTCAACAAGGGCCAAGGATCGGCCTCGGGGACCTTGGGCGGGGGCATGCTTTCCTCCATGGCGGTGGCGCCAAAAAGCGACTGACTAAAGTCGTTTTTCTGCTTCTGAAAGGCATTACCATACTTAATCACGGCCTCCAAATAGCTTTGGCGGTCATCATAGGGGGCAAAATAAGCGGCTCGAGGCAGGCCAAAGGCATCCATGGCGCCGCCCAAGACCAAACTTTCAAAGCATCGGCGGTTGGCAGCCCGCAGATTGATGCGCTGGGTCATATCGACCAGATCCGTGAAAGCCGCTTCTTCTCTGGCCTCCAAAATAGCTTCTACGGGGCCTTGGCCCACCCCCTTTAGGGCCGAAAGCCCAAAGCGGATGCGCCCCTTGGGGGTGGCATAGAAGTCGAGCTTACTTTCATTGACATCTGGCCCTAGAACATCTACGCCCTGCGCCTTACATTCGGCAATGAAGAAACTCACACTCTCCATATTATCCTTGTTGTGCGAAAGGACCGAAGCCATAAATTCCGCAGGATAATGCGCTTTGAGGTAGGCCGTCTGAAAGGCCACAAAGGCATAGCAGGTAGAATGCGATTTATTAAAAGCATAAGAGGCAAAGGCCTCCCAGTCTTGCCAGATCTTTTTGAGGACATCCTTGGGGTGGCCCCGTTCTACTCCGCCTTTTTCAAACTTGGGAAACATCTGATCAATGAGCTTTTTCTTCTTTTTTCCCATCGCTTTACGCAGGGTATCGGCTTCGCCTTTACTAAAGCCAGCCAATTTCTGCGAAAGCAACATCACTTGCTCCTGATAGACGGTAATTCCATAGGTTTCGGACAGATATTCTTCCATATCGGGCAAATCGTAAACAATGGGTTTGCGGCCATGCTTCCGATCAATAAATTCGGGGATGTACTGCAAGGGCCCCGGACGATAAAGGGCGTTCATGGCAATAAGATCCGCAAAGGTGGTGGGCTCCAAGGCCCGCATATGCTTTTGCATACCCGCGGATTCATACTGGAAAATCCCCACAGTTTCTCCTCGCTGAAAGAGCTCATAGGTTTTGGGGTCATCCAAGGGCAGTTCATCGGGTTCTATGTCTACGCCATGGTTTTCCTTAATCATGGCCACGGCATCTTTGATGATGCTTAGGGTTTTGAGGCCCAAAAAGTCCATCTTGAGCAAGCCGGCATCCTCAGCCACGGAGTTGTCAAACTGCGAGACCAGGAGGTTAGAGTCCTTGGCTACGGTCACCGGGACGTAGTTGGTAATATCGTCGGGCGTAATCACCACCCCACAGGCGTGAATGCCCGTACTTCGGATAGAGCCCTCTAGCTTTTTGGCATTGCGGATCATCTCGCCAATGGTGTCTTGACCTGCGGCCAATTGGCGGAACTCCTCGGCCTGGGCTTTTTCATCACTATTGAGCTTGCCCAATAACTTGGGATCTACTCCATCTTTGCCCAATACCTTTTTGAGGGTGGCGCTCAGATGAGAAGGGAAGGTCTTGGCCACTCGGTCCACCTCGGGCAGGGGCACATCCATTACCCGACCCACATCTCGCAAAGAGGAGCGGGCGGCCATAGAGCCATAAGTAATAATTTGGGCCACTTGGTTTTGCCCATATTTATCAATGACGTACTGAATCACTTTCTCCCGACCCACATCATCAAAGTCAATATCAATATCGGGCATAGATACCCGACTCGGATTGAGGAAACGCTCAAATAGGAGGTCGTACTTGATGGGGTCCACATTGGTAATCCCCACACAATAGGCCACGGCAGAACCCGCAGCAGAACCCCGACCTGGCCCCACCGATACTTTTAATTCTCTGGCTACGGTGGTAAAATCTTGCACAATCAGGAAGTAGCCAGGATAACCCGACTGCCGAATCACCTCCAGCTCAAAGTCCAAACGCTCCTTAATGGCAGGCGTGATGCTTCCATAACGACGCTTGGCGCCCTCATAGGTCAAATGCCGCAGATAATCATCCTGCGTCTTAAACTCTTGGGGCAGGGGGAAGGCCGGCAAAAGGACATCTCGGGCCAGCTTGAGCTTGTCAATTTTGTCATAGATTTCTATGGTGTTCGCAATCGAATCGGGCCGATCTAAGAACAAGTTGTTCATCTGCTGCTTGGTCTTAAAGTAGTAGTCAGAACTCGAAAACTTAAAGCGGTTTTGGTCCTGCACCAAAGAGCCCGTATT
This sequence comes from Saprospira grandis, assembly GCF_027594745.1. Taxonomy (NCBI): domain Bacteria; kingdom Pseudomonadati; phylum Bacteroidota; class Saprospiria; order Saprospirales; family Saprospiraceae; genus Saprospira; species Saprospira grandis. The sequence continues at coordinate 3,469,720 of NZ_CP110854.1, forward strand.
GATACAAAGCAACATATCGTGGGCCGTCCAATCATCCTCCTCTACATAATGAGAGTCGTTGGTGGCAATGACTTTTACATCATATTTTTTGGCAAACTTCAAGAGCTGCTGGTTGATGTCTTCCTGGCTAATGCCCAGACCGTCAATGTTTTCTAGCCCTCGGTGTCTTTGAATTTCAATGTAGAAATCTTCCCCAAAAAGATCGAGCCACCACTTGAGTTTTTGCTCGGCCTCATCCACTTTGCCGTGCATAATGGCTTGGGGAATCTCGGCCCCAATACAGCAGCTAGTGGCAATCAGGCCCTCATGATATTTTTCAATCAGCTCCTTATCAATTCTAGGGAATTTGGAGTAGAGCCCTTCAATAAAGCCCAGCGAACAAAGCTTGGATAGGTTTTGATAGCCCTGCTGGTTTTTGGCCAATAACAACTGATGAAAACGGCGGTCTCGCTCGCCTTTGGCCTTAGAAAAACTGCGGCGATGCCGGTCTTCTACCAAATAAAATTCACAGCCGACAATGGGTTTTAGGTCTCGTTTTTCGGCCTCGGCCACAAACTTAAAGGCCCCAAACATATTTCCATGGTCGGTCAAAGCTACGGCTTTCATCCCATCTGCAGCCGCCTTATCCATCATCACCCCAATGTTCGAAGCCCCATCGAGCAAAGAAAATTGCGTATGACAATGTAGATGTACAAAATCTTCCATCCTTCCTATTTTTTTGAGTGCTACACAACATACAAAAGGCGGTTGGGATGGCCAAAGGCTTGCAACTTTTTGTTTTTTTTATGCCTTCAGACTTGATTTCTTCCTTTTTTTGGCTTTCTATTTTTCGTTTTTTTTGGGGGCCCGCGGCCAGCAAGCTGGCCGCCGCTATGCTGCGGGGCTCGCTCTTCGCTCGGCCCTTCAGGCTCCACTTCGTTTCGCCTTCGGTCTGGCCTTCGGCCACCCCTCCGCAGCGCTGGGCCGCTCATCGGTTTTTTTTCTTTTGGCTGTTTTCTTCGGCGGCTGGGCCTTGCTCCAAGAAATGGCCGAAGGCCATTCGGCCTAGGGGCCTGAAAGGGTGGCCCAAAGGGCCAGACCCAGGCGGCAAAGCCGCCGCAGGGCCGAGCAGACCTGCGAGCCCTGCAAGGGCCCGGCCGCCAAAGGCGGCAGGCCCCAAAAAAATAAAAAGAGATGAACTAAAATGCAGAAGGTGTAGTTTTCGACCCTTTAAAACATGGCCAAAAGGCTAAAAAAGATCAGATGAAAAAAATATTACTTATTAGTTATTGTCTTTCTTTGTCTATGTATTTGTTTGGACAGGAAAAGCCCGTTATTCTCTTTTTACCAAATGATCCATTTGTTGATAAGCCAGAGGAGGTACAGGCAAAAATTGAGGCCTTGTATCGTCCTTTTGAGTATTTGTTGAAGCTAGATACCATTCTATATACTAGTCTGTTATCTAAAGAACATTTTTTGGGCAAAAAAGGGGGGAGCTTTTATCTAATAGATTTTACTGGCCAACAATACCTATTTGCAGAAGATTTGGCCCAGGCAGATACGGCCACAGAAGCCCTTATTTTACGGGAGCCAATGGATTTTCCCAAAGAAATTGGGCAGCTCAAAAATTTGAAGTATTTGCAACTCAACCTCAATGGAGATATGGGGGCCGAAATTGGCCAATTGCAAGAATTGCAGACCCTTCAGCTTTGGCAAAACCAAAGCGGGCGCTTTTCTTCGGCCATCAGAAAGCTACCAAAACTCGAAAACTTGATACTTTCGGGCTGCTCTACTTTGCCTTGGCCGCTTTATCAGCTTAAATCTCTGAAAAAGCTAAGTATTGAGCTCAATACAGAAATAGTTTTGTCTAGAAGCATCAATCAATTGAGCCAATTGGAAGAGCTCTCTTGGACCTACAGCAGTTTGGAGCGTTTGGATGGAAATATGGCGATATTCAAACGGCTTAAACGCCTTAATTTAGAGCGAAATAGTTTGAATAGCCTTCCCACGACAATTGGAAATTGGAAGAATTTGAGGGAGCTGAGGCTCTCCGAAAATAATCTAGAAACTTTGCCCAAGGCCATCGGGCAATGCCAAGCCTTGGAGCAGCTTATTATTCAGGATAACGCTTTGGCGACTTTGCCCGAAAGTATGGGCCAACTTAAGCAGCTCAAAACCTTAGCATTGCAAGGAAACCAATTGGAGCGCCTGCCCGCTGGCCTTATGCAGGCAGAGGCTTTGCGCATTTTGCGTTTAGGGGATAATCAGCTTAGGCAATTGCCCGAAGAGATAGGCCATTTAAAGCAGTTGAAGGTCCTTAACTTGGGGGAGGATCAACTTTCAAATGGAAATCAATTAGTAAGCCTACCCAATAGTTTGGGGCAGCTGCAGCAGTTGGAAGAGTTGATCGTGAACAACAATAGACTAAGCAGCTTACCTAAGAGCTTGGGAAATTGTCAATCAATACGAAAACTAGAGTTAATCAATAATCAATTGACGACTTTGCCTAGTAGTTTTGGACAGCTTGAAAAACTAGAGGTTTTGCTTTTAAGAGGAAACCGCCTCCAAGTCTTGCCCGATAGTTTGTCTGGGCTCCGCTCGCTAGAATGGTTAGATCTGTCTAACAACAACCGTTTGACCGCTCTTCCTGAAGATATAGGAAGGCTAGATCAGTTAAAAAATCTAGATATTTCTGGAACGGGGATTAAGCAGCTGCCCAAAAGTATAGAAAATTTAGATGCACTGGAGTTTCTAGTTATCCATAAAGGGCAAATTTCAGAGGAAGAGCTAAGGCGGATCCATAAGTCTCTGCCTTTCTTAACGACTTATCTCGTTGAAAAAGAAAATCGACTTTAATGTAGCCTAGGGCGGAGAAAAATCTCCGCCCTTTTTTTATGCCCTTCCCAAAATTGGCACAAAATAAGGTAAGCTTATGGCCAAAATGGACCTACCCTCAAAATAGAGAACCGCATGAAAGCAACAGAAAAAATAAAGCATCTTCATCTTCGGGCGGGCTTTGGCCTGCGGCCCGAAGAATGGGCCAAAAAAAGAAAGGAACCCCTAAACCAACAAATAGACGCCCTTTTCAAACAGACCAAAGCCCAGCCTTTTCGAGCCCTAGATTTCCCCTTTCCTAAAGATCCCAAAAGCCTGAGCAAGAAAAAACGCAGAGAACTGCGCAAAAAGTCGAGAAAACTCCGCAATCAGGTCAATAACCAATGGGTAGAGCGGATGATTCGGCCCAAAAAGGAGAGTCCTTTGCTCGATAAAATGGCCTTGTTCTGGCATGGGCATTTTGCCTGCGAGCCTAAATTGCATCATCATGCAGAGGAGTATTTGGCCGCTATTCGGCAGCATGCCTTGGGTAACTTTAAAGACTTGCTTTTGGCGGTTTCCAAATCTACCGCCATGATTTTGTACCTCAATAATCAGCAAAACCGCAAGAAAAAACCCAATGAAAACTTTGCCCGAGAACTGATGGAGCTCTTCACTTTGGGGCGGGGACATTATAGTGAGCAAGATATTAAGGAATCGGCTAGGGCTTTTACGGGCTGGCATTGCGATCCCTTGCAGGCTCAATTCCAGTTCAAGGAGCGGCAACATGATGCGGGCAGCAAAACCTTTATGGGCCAAACAGGCAATTTTGCTGGGGAGGACATCATCAATATCATTTTGCAGCAAAAGCGCTGCGCCGAATTTCTGGCCGAAAAGCTCTATGCTTTTTTTGTCAATGAGCGACAGCCCAATAAAAAACATATTTCGGCCCTAGCCGATACGATATATAATAGCCAATACGATTTGCAAACCGCTTTGCGCTTTTTGTTTTCGGCCGATTGGTTTTATGATCCTAAGCATTTAGGCGCTAACATTAAGAGCCCCGTCCTTTTGCTGGTCCAATTGGCCCGCATTCTGGACCTTCGGGCAGAAAACGAGCTGGCCTGGCTCCAACCGCAGCAGGCCTTGGGCCAACTGCTCTTCAAACCGCCCAATGTGGCGGGCTGGCCTGGCGGCCGTAGCTGGATCGACCACAGCCTGCTGCTGATGCGCCTCAATTTGGCCGCGGCCATTTTTGAGAAAACGAATATTGTCTTTCGGCCCAAAGACGACCCCAAGGCCGCAGGCCGTGGCAAGGGCTTTCGGAAGCTGGCCGTTAGGGCCAATTTGGCCCCACTAAATAAGCTTTGTAGCCAAGAAAAGGATATCCTGGCCGCATTGAGCGATTATCTGCTTTTGCAGGCGCCCAAGCTATCGGCCCCCAATTTTCAGGCGTATTTGAGCTTGGCCCAAACGAAAGAAGAAAAAATTAAGGCCGGCAGTCTCTTGCTTTTATCTACTCCCGAATTCCAAATTTGCTAAATCTCCCCCTATGTTGAATCGAAGAAGTTTTCTAAAAAAATCGGCAGTAGTAACGGCGGGCGCCATGCTGTTGCCGGCTTTTCTCAAGGCCTATCAAAATGATTGGAAGGGCAAGACCGAATTTAAGGGCCGCCGCCTGATTATTCTACAACTGACGGGCGGCAATGATGGCCTCAATACCTTGGTCCCTTTTGAGGACGATATTTATTACCAAAAACGTCCCCGCTTGGCCATTCCCAAGCAGGAGCTCATCAAATTGGATGAGTTGCAGGGCTGGAACCCCGCTATGCAGCCCCTGCAGGCCCTTTGGGAAGAGGGCGAATGCCTAATTTTAAATGCCGTGGGCTATCCCGATCCCGACCGCTCTCATTTTCGGTCCATGGATATTTGGCAGACGGGCTCTGCGGCCAATGAATTTTGGTCCAAAGGCTGGTTGGGCCGCTATTTGGAGCAGTTGCCGCAGCCCAAACCCTATACTGCCATCGAGCTCGACAATCAACTGAGTTTGGCCCTCAAAGGAGATAAAATGGCGGCCTTGGCGGTCAATAATCCCAAGCAGTTCAAACGACAGCTCAATAGTCCCATTATTCAGGCCCTTTTGGAGCAGCAACATGCCGCCGAGCACGAGCAATTGGCCTATTTGTACCAAACTTTAGGCGAAACCGAATCTTCGGCCAACTACCTAATGGAGAAAGCCCAGCTCTATACTTCCTCTGGCGATTATCCCAAAACGGGCTTTGGCAAGGACCTCAAGCAGATCGCTGAGTTGATTTCGGCGGGCTGCGAAACCCAGGTTTATTATGCCAGTCTGACGGGCTTTGACACCCATGCCAACCAAAAAAATAAGCAGGCCCAGCTTTTGGGGCAATATGCTCAGGCGGTGGCGGCTCTTCGCCAAGAGTTGCGCAAAGCAGGGGAGTGGGAAAACAGCCTCATTATGACCTTTTCGGAGTTTGGGCGGCGCTTGGCCGAAAATGGCAGTGGCGGCAGCGATCATGGCACGGCCAACAACCTCTATTTGATGGGCGGCGGGCTCAAAAAGGCGGGCATTTATAATGCGCCGGCTTCCTTAAGCCAACTCGATCAGGGCGATTTGATTTATGATATTGATTTTCGGCGGGTCTATCAGGCCATCCTTTCCGATTGGTTGCAGGCCGATGCCCAGGCGGTTTTAGGCCGCAGTTTGCCCAAGCTAGATATTTTTTAGAAGGAGGATTTGGGGCTGCCCCAGCCAAAGGCTGGGTCGGGCCATTGCGCAGCTCGCAGGTCTGCTCGGCCCTGCGTCGCTTTGCTCCTTGGTCTGCCGCCTTCGGCGGCCCTGCTACAGCCCCTCAGCCGCGGGCCTTCGGCCCTTTACAGGCGGCTTTGCCGCCTGTTCTGGACCAAAAATCACCACCGAAGCCCAAGGCCAAAAGCAAAAAAGAGGGTGGAGTGGCCCAGCGCTGCGGAGGGGTGGCCGCAGGCCAGACCAAAGGCGAAACGAAGTGTAGCCTGAAGGGCCGAGCAGACTTGCGAGCCCCGCAGCATAGCGGCGGCCAGCTTGCTGGCCGCGGGCCCCAAAATATTAACTAAAAAAGAAGCAAAAAAAAGGCGGAAAAAGGGAGAAGAATAGAAAAAGAGTAGTAGCTTTATTAAAAATAAAGAGCAGCTAATCTCAATTTTCCAAACTGCTCTTAAATACTGTTAATCAGTTTGTTGTATAGTTCTTTGACAGTGCTAGGAAAGCGAAAAGACAGGAGCCCTGGGCTCCCTAGCTTGGCCGGAAACGGCTGAACGCCCAACTAGCTTAAAAAGCATTTTTCACCCTAGAATTTAATCTTTTTAAGCCATGCGTATTTTCCTAATTTTGGCCTTGATGGCCCTACAACTGCCCCAGATTTGGGCCCAAGAGGAAGAAGTAGAAGAAGCCGTAGAACTAACTGCGGAAGACTTGCTCAATGCTCAGTTAGATGTACATTGTTTTTGCCTCAATGACCTTTATACGGCTGCCATTTCGCAAGAATTGCAGGACCTAATTGGCAATTTGGCCTATGCAGAAGGGGAGGAGGAAGTTAAGGCCGTTTTGGCCGATGTTTCTGCCGAAGATGCAAAAAAATGGGCCGAAGACATTAAGACCTATTTGAAATCGACCAAAGAAAGTTGTTCGCTCAAAGAAGCGCAGGCGGCTATTTTGGAAGATTACCCCAACTATTGGGAGGTTTTGGCTGCAGAGCAACTCCAAGATGAAAAGAAATTGGCCGCCAAACTGGCCGAACTCAAAAAAGAAAGCTATAGCTGTTCCTTTTTAGAAGAAGCCAGAGCCGCCGCCCTGCTTTTGATGAAAAAATAAATTTATAGAGCGTCCAGAGTTTAAATTCTGGGCGCTTTTTTTTTGTACACTAAAAGTCTACAGAAAAAAATTAACATCTCCTTTGTAAATCGTGGGCGAATCTTCTATATTTAGAACCGCAACAAAAAAATAAAAATATGGCTGAAATAGGAGATGTGGTCCTCTTAAAATCTGGAGGCCCAGAAATGATCATTAAAAATATTTTGACGGGTAGTGGAAGTAGCCGAGAAAAGGCCGCTTTGCTCAAGGGATTTAAGAAAGGAGACATCACCTGCGAGTTCCAGACCGAAGATGCCAAAGGGAACACCAAAAGAAAGGTCCAAACCTTTAAGGCCGTTTGCCTCAAAACGCCCGATGGTAAGTTTTTGGCCGAAGTAGGAGCCGGAGGCGATGACGATGACGATGATGACGACGACTGGTAGCCCCAGCTTTTGCTTAGTTTAATCCCTGTTTAAACCAAAAAATATGCAAGTAGGAGATGTGGTTCGCCACAAAGAAAATGATATACTCATGACCGTCGTTCGCTTGATTGGAGACAATCATGATGATGATGGAAGTGGACAGCTTTTTAAGGCCATGGATCGCCGGCTCGAATTACAAGGCTTTAGCTTTGGCGACCCCAACTGTATCTGGTTTGAAGGCCGCCAACTCAAACAAGGCATCTTCAAGCAAGAAGATCTAGAACTCGTACAACTCGAACAAGCCGGAGGCTCGGGAGTTGCTGTAGCGGCAGTGGGTGCCGCGGCGGCTGGCGCCGCCGCTGTCATTGAAGAGGATGACGACTTTGATCTAGATGATTTGGACCTCGACCTCGGTTTGGATGATGATGATTTGGACCTCGACGATTTGGATTTGGGCCTCGATGATGATGATTTAGACTTGGATCTCGATTTGGATCTGGATGAAGATGATCTCGACCTTGGCGATTTGGACCTCGACCTCGATGATGATGACGATTTGGACCTCGGTTTGGATGAAGATGATCTCGACCTCGATCTCGATGACCTCAATCTCGACGAGCTAGCCGATGATTTGGACCTAGATGATCTAGATTTTGACGATGATGATGACGATCTCGGCTTTGATATGGATGATGATGTCGATGACCTCTTTGGAGATGATGATGACGATCTATTCGGAGACGATGACGACGATGACGAGGACGATGACGAGGACCTCGGTCTAGATTTGGACGATGACGATGATCTATTCGGAGACGATGACGACGATGATGATGATGACGATGATGATGACGATGATGATGACGATGATGACGACGACGATGATGATGACGACGACGATGATGACGACGACGATGATGACGATGATGACGACGACGATGACTTCGACTTTGGAGATGATGATGATGATTTAGGAATGGATGATGAGGATGACTTTGATCTGGACCTAGATTTTTAATAGATAAAGCAGGAAGCGAATAGCTCCTGCTTTTTTATTTTTGCTTATGCAAGACTTTAAATTTAAGCAATTTGTAGTTCGGCAGCGTTTGGCGGCTATGAAAGTGGGGACCGATGGGACCTTATTAGGGGCTTGGGCGCATTGTTCGGGCCGGCGGATTTTAGACATTGGGGCAGGGACGGGTTTGCTGGCTCTCATGTTGGCCCAGCGTTTTGCTCAGGCTCAAATTGATGCGGTAGAAATCAATTTGCAGGCGGCCGAGGAGGCCAAAAAAAACTTTGCGGCTAGTCCCTGGGCCAACCGCCTCAGCCTGTATGCCCAAGGGCTGCAAAGCTTTAGTGCAGCTCGCTATGATTTGATTGTGAGCAATCCTCCTTTTTATCCAGAAGCAGAATTCTCAAAGGCCCTAGATCAGGATCGCCGACAAGCCCGCTCGAGTTTAAGTCTAAGTTTTGAAGAACTGCTAGAACACAGCCTAGCGCTTTTTGCCCCAGCTGGCCAATTGGCCATTATTTTACCCACTGCCCAAGCCCTTTATTTTCATGAATTGGCCCAAGAGGCCGGCTTATTTTTGCATCGCCGCTGCGATTTTATCAGCCGCTTGGGCAAGGCGCCCAAGCGCCTGCTTTTGCAATGGGGGCAAGCGCCCATAGAAAAGCCCCAACAGCAAGAAATTATCATGCGTCAGGGCCCACCAGATTATGCCTATGCCGATAGCTATCGGCAGCTATTAAAAGACTTCTTGATTATTTTTTAAACGCTTTCTTAAGGCTGCTGTTAAGCTCCTATATCACCTTTTTAACAGTATGCCTATGTTTTCCTTTTTCAAAAAAGACCCCATCAAAAAACTCGAAAAGCAATATGAGGAATTGATGAGAGAAGCCAGAGATATCCAACGATCTGGAGATTTGCGCCTCTATGCCGAGAAAATTGCCGCTGCCGAAGCGCTGCAACTAAAAATTGAGGCCTTGAGGGCCAAATCCTAGTTTTTGATAAACTGATGGTTTTTGAGCAAAAAGCGCAGGCCACTCAGCTCAATTACATCTCCATCATCCTTTTTGGATAGGTCCCAGAGGTCTTTGGTTAGCGTATGCACCGAGCCTCCTGTTCGGTGGGCAATTGTGAGATATTCTGGATTGGGCAATGGGGTTTTCGGATAAAACTCATTGCCCTCTTCCCAGCCACAAAGAATTACCCGAATGGGACAATTGAGCTGATAGAGTAGGGCCATGTCGCGAACAGGCGAAAAGGCATCGGCAATCAAAATAATTTCTTCCAAGCTATCGGTCCGAAGCGCTTGGGCAGCCAAAAGGGCCTCAATATCATTTTCGGGCGCATCTCCACCTGCCCGGCGAACACCAGAGGCCTCTTTCAAGCGGCCAATAATTTGGTCCAACTGAATGACCTTTCCTTGGCAGTAGTACAAGCCGCCCGTGCGCCCCAACACCTTATGGCTGTTCATCTCATTGTCGCCATCATTAAAAAAGACGTACTTATTATCGGTGGCTTTCATCAGGTTGAGGCTGTGCCAAAGCAAAATTTCTTCAAAGTAAGGCGACATGCTAGCCGTGACATCTGTAACAATAATACGCTTTTCCCAAGCATCTTGCAAACGGAGTAGGCTGGCCAAAACGGGTTTGTTGTAATGATGCTCCAAAACCTTGGGATTGAGTTGGAGGCTGTCTTTGAGTATTTGGCTTTTTCGCTCAATCAATTTCCGAATCTTAAAGGTTTTTATTCCTCTGAGGTCTAGCTTACTAAGCATGGGGTCTACCGCCTTTTGCTTTTCTTCGGCCGCTTGTTGGGCCTTCAAATTGGCCGCTGCCTGGGCCAGTAAATCGGCCCGCAAAGAGTCATTGAGGCGGTTGAGCGCCGCCTGCTGCGCAAAGCTTTTTAACCAATCGGCAGAGCTAGGCGCCTGATAAAGTAAATCCAATTCATAAAGGGCATAGCCCTCGGCACAAACAATTTCTCGCTCCTCAAAATGCGGATTATAAGCGGTGCTGAATAAATAGGTCCGCCCTAAGGGCAAGAGCAACTGCGCCAAACCGCCTTTGTTCGTAAAGGCCGTAAAACGCTCGCCACTTGCCCGATCCAAGGCCTCTACAGGCTCGTTCGGCACACTATTGCCCTCCAAATCTACATACCTGAAGTTGACCAAACCATGGCTCCGACTCGGAAATTTATCATAGCCTTTTTTGCGCTCAAAAAGCACCTGCTCCTCCCAATAATCCTGCCCGCCCAGTACAATTTCGGCATAGTTGGGCGCCTTGGCAAAACTCAAAATATAACGACTGTGCTTGGGCAAATCAATCTCTAAACGCCCCCCCTCTATCCAAAGCAATGAGTCTTCTCCCGTAGCCTTGTTTTGTAAACGCAAACGCTCCCTAGCCGAATAAGGCCGCTGCTGATGGTCAATCAACTGAATCTTCAAATGACAGAGCTCTTCCTTGCGCTCTACCACCGGACTGCCCTCCCCATCAAAGGGAATCTGAATGCGGTGCTCCTGAAATTCCCCCGCCTCAATATTGATGTTGGCAATCAAATTACTCTCTCGAACATACAATTCATAACGACTGTTAATGGGCAACAAACAGTTGGCCTTGCCCTCTTTGTCTGTCGCAAATTGCCAGCTCTCACCAGTCTCCACTCGCTGCAACCTAAAGGGCAAAGAAGGAAAATGAGCCCCAGTCTCCGGATGCACAAATTCTAAGGTCAATAGGGCTTTGGTCGGAGAAGGACCCGGCTGCCCCATTAAGCTAAAACCGAAGAGCATAAACAAAAAACTAAGGGTGTATACTTGATGCATAATATTCTATTGCTTTGGTAGTGTGTTTTGGATCGGTCTAAACTGCAAGCTTCAGACCAAAGCGGGGAGCTTATCATAGACCAGTACATTCAAAAATATAAGAATTTTATAGGCCAGAGAAAAAGAATCTAAGGGAGGAAGATACAGTATACTTATAAACTGTTTTCTGCTTATTTTATTTTGGGGCCTCCTGCCTGCGGCAGGCGCTACGTTGCGCAGCTCGCTATTCGCTCGGCCCTTCGGCGCAAAGCGCCTCGGTCTGGCCTAACGGCCACTGCTGCACATCGCTAGGCCATGCCTGCCCCAACTGCAGTGCCCAGCCTTAATCCGCAAAAGGACAAAACAATTCCCCCAAAAGAGACGTTAATTTATCCTTATTCCGAACCTTTTTAGCCAAACTTTTTGTAATTATTATGGGCTTTTCTTATTATCAAGCTCGATTTAGCAAAAAATTACCGCTAAATTCAACAGCTATAGCCCACAACAAGCCAACTAACAAAAAAAATAATTTCAACGCTCGCCACTATGAAAGCATTCTTTTTATCTAGCTTACTATGCCTTGCCTTTGGCTTCTCTGCTCAAGCACAACAAACTGCCGAATTAGAACAAAACGAGGAGAGTATTAATTGGGCTGCCTTTGAAACAGAACTAGACGAAAGCTCAGAAAATTGGAGCCTGCATATAGACCAAAACCGCAGAAAATTATATATCGATTTTGAGGCCCTAGGAGGAAAAATGAGCCGACTTAGCCTCTCCTCTGATGAAAACCAAGAAATTGTAGCTATTGATGATCATCTCTTTGATTTGCCTAGCAATACGATCTATGAGCTAGATTTGTCTAAATTGGAAAAAGGCAATTATACTTTGGTTTTGCATAGCTATACCGAACGCATCCAAAAAGCCATTTCAATCGATTAACCGCTATGTCTACCCCCAATCTGCTCCCCCTAATGGCCGAAATCTTGGAGCGCTACCCCCGCCTGATTGTTCCAGGCCTAGGCGCCTTTGAGTGGCAATACCAATCGGCAAGTTTAGAAAATAAGGGCCAGCTTTTACTGCCCCCTAACTATAGCCTGGTCTTTAATCCCGACCTCAGAGAGGATCCTCTGCAGCTATTAGAAAATAAATTGGTCCAAAAAGAGTTTTTAGCCGCTACTGAGGCCCAAAAAACAATTGAGCAGTTTGTGGCCCAACAAGCCCCCCTGCCCATTATGGCCAAGGAAGGCCTGCTCCCTACACTAGAAGCGACCTTTAAGGAGCAAGCCGTTTTGGCCCAAAATCATTATCCCGAAATTAACTGCCAACCCATTTTACGCAAAAAATCTTACCTAGAAAAAGGCGTAATCTTAGAGGGGCGCAAAAAGAAAACCGCAAAACGCTGGTATGCCATGGCCGCTTTGGGCCTACTTTTAGCCACTGGCCTAGCTACGGCCCCTTGGTGGGGCCCACAACCAGAAGCCAATACGACGCCCATGCCGTCTATTTTGCCGCTGGTCACAGAACAACAAGAAACTTATTTTGGCCTTATTCAGATGCAACGCCAACAACTGAAAAATGAAATGGCCAGCCAAGCATTAGCCGAGGCAGAGGCCCAAGGACAAATGGGCATTGCCCTAGAAGAAAACATCGCCGAAGAACAGACTTCTCCCTGGCAAAAGAATTCGGCTGGAAGCTTGAGTAGCCCCCTGGCCCAAGAAGAAAAAGAGGAGGAAGTTGTGGCCGAAAAAACAGCCAAGGAATTTCAAGAAGAAATCTCGCCTAAACATTTGGACCAAAAAATTGTGGTCATTGGCGTCTTTAAAGAAGACTTTAATACAGAACGGAATAAGGCCCAATTAGAAGCTATGGGCTATAAGGTACAGGTCAAAAAACTCTATACTGGCCTCGACCGTGTAGCGGCTCTGCTTCCCGCTCATCCGCATAGCCGCTTTGAGCAAGAGCTAAGCCGCATCCGCCAAGAGGTTATTGCTCAGGCTTGGGTGGCCGAGGAATAAGGGCCAATAATTCATCTAATTGCTCCCCACTAAAGCGATAAGGGGCCTGTAAGTAATAAGGCCGCCTTTGGGTCCAGTACTGCACAATAAATTTTTGCAGTGCTGGACCTTTTTTTTGGGCCAATAGGGGCCGCCCCTCGGCTTCTTGGGCTAGGCGCTTTTGCAATACAGCCAAAGGCGGGTCGATAAAAATGAGCTGTAGCCCTTTTTGCTCCAATAAAAGAGGCAAAATGCCTGCTTGGCAGGGTGTGCCCCCACCCAAAGCTAATACTAAGGGCGCTTTCTGCTCCAATAATGCTAATAAATAGCTTTTCTCTTGGGCCCGAAAATAAGCCTCGCCTTTTTGGGCAAATAGTTCGGGAATGCTACGGCCTTCTTGCTGCACTATATATTGGTCCAAATCAACAAAGGAGTAGCCCAAGGCTTGGGCCAGTTTAGGGCCCCAATAGCTTTTGCCAGCGCCCATAAAGCCCATTAAAACGATTTTTTGCATACTTAATTTTTTTGCGTCTAGTAGGCGCGAAGCGCCTCGGCTGAGGGATGGATAGCAGTGGCCGAAGGCCAGACCGAGCAAAAATGCGCAGCATTTTTTGCGAAGGGCCGAGCAGACCTGCGAGCTGCGGCACAGCCCGACCCGACCGCAGGGAGGGGCAGCCCCAAAAAAGAAAAAAAGCCCCAAACCAACTAAAGGTCTGGAGCTTTGAGGGCCAAAGGCCTATTTTTTAAGATTTCTTGCGCTCAATCATAATGGGAAGGGGGAGAGGCATCCCCTCAGGTGTACTGCGCAAAAGCTGGATAAACTCCCGAACCGAGCTGAAAGAAACCAACTTATCGGCAAAGTAGACCAAGGCCTCTTTTACCTCTTTTTCGGTGGCTTCCAAATGGTTGAGGATATTCATCAGGTGCATTTTCATATGGCCCTTTTGGATCCCTGTTGTGACCAAAGAGCGGACCGCGGCAAAGTTTTGGGCCAAGCCCGTAGCGGCAATAATCTGCATGAGTTCTTCGGCAGAAGGCTGACCGAGCATTTCTAGGGAGCGCTTGGCCATAGGGTGAAGAGCCGTTAGGCCGCCCACAGTACCCACCGCTAGGGGAATATCTAGCCAAAACTTAAAGATGCCATCCTTGCATTCGGCAAAAGAGAGCGAGCGGTATTTTCCATCTCTAGCGGCATAGGCATGTCCACAAGCTTCTACGGCTCTAAAATCATTGCCCGTAGCAATGACCACGGCATCAATGCCATTAAAAATTCCTTTATTGTGGGTGGTGGCTCTGTAGGTGTCGATGCGAGCAATATTAAGGGCCTTTTCAAATTTGCGGGCAAATTCTTCGGCGGGCATATCGCCATCGCAGAAATTGCCGAGCTCCTCAATGGGACATTCTACACTAGCGCGGACGAGGCATTCTGGCGTATAATTCGACAAAATGGCCATAATAATGGTCAATTCTCTTTCTTCTGCAGGCAGTTGTTCTTGGCTGCCAATAAACTGCTTGAGGCTGCGGGCAGATTCTTCAAGGACCGAGTTGATAAAGTTGGCCCCCATAGAATCACAGGTCTCAAAAGTCATTTGGAGCTGAAAATAGTTAGGCTCTAAATCACTCATATCGAGCAGCTCAATGTCTAGAATTCCGCCCCCTCTTTTGCGCATATTAGCTGTAATATGCGAGGTTTCGGTATGAATGAGCTGTTTGATTTTGGGCATTAGCGCTTCTAGGGTTTTGCGCTTGCCTTTCCAGTCAAAATGTACTTGGCCCACCTTTTTGGTGGCTAGAATCTCTGTTTTGAATCCACCACGGTTTAGCCAAAATTTGGCTGCGGCAGAAGCGGCGGCTACTACCGAGCTTTCTTCAATGACCATAGGCACGCAATAGACCTCCTCGTTGATTTTGAGGTTGGGCAGCACACCATAAGGCATATAGAAGTTGGTGATGGTATTTTCGCTGAACTCATCAAATATTTTTTGTTTTTGAGGGTCGCCATACCAAAAGCTTTTGAGCTCTCGGGCTACTTCTTCAGGATGCTTGAAAAAGTTTTCGACCAACCAGCGTAGTTTTCCTCGTTTCGATTTTTTAGAAAATCCAGAAACAATTTTTGGATTTTTCATAGGCTATATTTTTTTAGACTCTGTTTATGAGTCCTTTAAGAGAATAGTCTGTACAGGAGTTCCCCTTATTTAATCAACTATGCGCAAAAACTGATGGGCCAATTCTAGTCCCTGAATTTGCTGTTGTAAAAAGAGTTCTAAATCTTCATAACTGCCACGGGCGTGCTTGAGTAGGGCAGAGGCCTGACCGTAAACGGCGGGGAGCTTAGATTTTTGGCAAAGATAATAACCATCTAGAAAGTTTTTGACTCCCCCAGAGATGATTAACTGTTCGCAGCGCAATTTATCGCCTAGCTCATCTACTAATTCATTGACAAACTCTAGCATTTGCGGGGCCGAATGCCCAATGTAAGTTAGGGGCTCGTAGGCTGTTTTCAGGCTTAGGTCGGCCCGAAGTAATTCTAAAAGCGCAAAATTAGTGCCGCCACTGGCTGCAAAATCTATAGCCGCTAAAGGGAGTTGGAGCAGCTGCCGCAAACTTTCTTTCCCCATACCTTGGCCCACTTCTTTTACAATGAGTGGAATTTGCGGCAATTGGTCGAGCAGGCGCTCAATTGTATCTATAGGAGCATAACGGAAACGGTCGCCCTCTGGTTGCAACCACTCCTGAAAGGGATTGACGTGTACAATCAGTCCATCGGCCTGAAGTTTATCGATAAGGCGGAGAATGAGTTCCGTTTTCTTATTGTCTAGCAGTTGTTCTAGCTGGGCAATGCCCAAATTGGCATAAAGCGGAAGGTCGTAGCCTAAAATGGGACGCATCTGAAAGTCGGCCAGAAAGCTATCATCGGTCAAGAGACCCCGGCAGCTGCCTAGGCCCATTCCAAAACCGAATTGTTTGGCTGCTCGGGCTAAGTTCTCGTTAATTGTTTTGGCCCAATCAGTCCCGCCAGTCATGCTAGAGACCCAAAGCGGTGCTCGGAAACGCTTGCCCAAAAACTCCTGTTCAGGCAGGCCTTTAGCCTGATGGCTAGAAAGCAAGGGCTCATAACTAAAGCGGGGGTCGAGCTGATTGGCCCCTACTTGGGAAGAGAAAGCCAGTGCAATATGGTCCTTTTTGCGGCTTACTGCGGTTTTGTCTTGGTCTTCAAACAAATTAGTAGGTATTTGGTCGTTTTTTAATCAGTTTAACGCTAAGAACAACAAATTTAGTTTTTTTAGCTTATCTTTTGGGCCTTTGGGCTCAGGAAGTCCATGCAGCGAATAAAAAAGCAGAGAATTAACAATAAACTCTCTGCCTGCGGTTGCTGAATCAACAATATTTGGGGCTTTAACAAGTACATTAAATATAATGTTTAGTCCGCTAGCCATTTCTTTTTCGCAGAAAAAACAGAATATTAAGCAGTAGCATGTCACAGTTTGAAGAATTTAGGCGCTTAGCTCAAGAGCTGGCAGAGGAAGAAGCGATTAGGCTCCTTAGTTTTGAAGTTTTTTCGCCCGCCAGGGCCGAGAAAATAGAAGAGTTGGAGGCCGAAAAGGGGATTGTTTTAGCCCCCGAGCTCAAGGCCTTTTATCTACAAACCAATGGCCTGCAGTTGCGTTGGGCTTTTAAAAATAATGCCTTGGCTGGGCCAACAGGCCCACAAGATTGGGATTATCCGCTGCAGCAGTTTAGAGAGGAGGAAGGTTGCTTTTTTCTCTTGCCCATAGAGCAACTTTTGGCCCCTAGTCCCTACCTTCAAGAGCTCTTGCGCCCCCAAGAGCAAATTCAGTTTGCAGGCGAATCACTTTCGCTAGGCCAGTTTTATCGCCAGATGTATCCTCTAGATGCCTTTTCTTCCTATTGTATACAGGCTATTTATTTTGGCCAAGCAGGGGCCCCGCTCTATTTTGCCGATGAATATGGCCTGAACTTCGAGGCCTCTTTTCCCCTTTCGGTGGCCCAGTATTTTCAGTTTGTTTTGCAAACAAAGGCCCTCAGCAGTGCCCGCCAAGCTTATCTGCAGGCGCCTAGCCCGCCTCTTAGCCAATGGAGCAAAAAAGATTGGCGCAGTTTGGCCCAAAAACATCAGCTCAAACAATTGCTTTTTGAACAGGAGTTTCCCCTAGCGGGACAAGCCGCTAGCGATTGCTCAACCATCAAAAGTGCGGCTATGCGCCAAAGGGCCGAGCAATCGCCAGCCATAGAAGAAGAAGAATGGCAACGCATTTTGTTGGCCCATCAAGATTTTTTGCGAGCGGGTGGGGCCGGCGGCCAATGGAAGATGATGCAACTGATGGGGCAAGTTTTTGGGGCCTACCAATTGGGCAGAGAGCTAAGCAAGGGCCAACAGGCTATTTTAGATATGCGGCGACTTTCGGCAGAGTTGGACCTCGAAGAGTTGCAAATGCCTTATGCCTCTTTTTGTGGCGCTTGGCTCAAATATCTCAATTTTAGTGAGGCCCAATTGCAGTTTTCCCTCTTTACCGATGCCATGCTAGAAAAAGCCATCTTTGCCGAGGCCCAACTGGCTGGTAGCGATTTCTCTCGGGCTTGCCTCCGTGGGGCTAGCTTTGTCAATGCCAATTTACAAGGGGCCGATTTTGAACTAGCCGACCTTAGAGGGGTGGATTTCCGTGGCGCTATCCTTACCGATGCTCGCTTTCCCGGTGCCCAACTAGAGGGCGTCCTCCGCTAATTGGATACTATATATATTAGGATGAGTTTTTTTGGGGCCTGCCGCCTTCGGCGGCCGGGCCCTTGCAGGGCTCGCAGGTCTGCTCGGCCCTGCGGGCTCATTTCATTTCGCCCTAGGTCTGCCGCTTCGCGGCCCCCTTTCAGGCCCCTAGGCCGACTACTGTAGGTTGAAACCTACAGCAAGAATGGTATTGCTTCGCAATGATCTCTAAATGAGGGTTGAAACCCTCATGAAATTAACTTCTCGGCCATCCTTTGATAAAAGTTTCAGGCTAGTCAAGGCCTTTAGGCGGTTTAGCAGGCGGCGGAGCCGCCGCAGGCCTAGCGATGTGCAGCAGTGGCCCGCAGGGCCAGACCGAGGCGGCAAAGCCGCCGAAGGGCCGAGCGAGCAGCGAGCTGCGAAACGTAGCGCCCGCCGCAGGCGGGAGGCCCCAAAAAACAATAAAAAAGAAGGATTTTGATAGGCGAGGGCTAGAGAGTAGACAAAATGACTAAAAAAGTTTACCAAATAATTATTAGCTCAAGCCCCTATTTTAAAGGATAATTTGGCTTAAAAGCAGTTTTGTAGAAAAAAATTGGCCCAAATGGCAAAAAAAGTTGAGTATAGACTTTTATCTATATAGATATTTATATACATTTATACCTAGATAAAAGAACGCACTCAAAACATTGCCTATGAAAACCTTATCTCGCTTAATTGTACTGCTGCTTTTGTTGAGCAGTTCCAGCCAATTGTGGTCTCAGGAAGTGGACCATAGCTATAAGCCCTTGAAATTGAATTTGAATGAAGACGGCAGCAAATACATTCGTTTTATCACTTGGCATCAGGTCTGGGGAACGGCCCAGATGAACAGTCAGGACCAACTGTCGGTAGATTTAATGCTGCGTCGTTCTCGGTTTTTGGCCTATGCGCAGGTATCTCCTCGTTTTTTGATTTTGACGCATTTTGGATTGAACAGCCTAACGGCCTCGGGGCTGCATCCTGTGGGCCAATCGACCAAAAGCAGCTTATTTATGCATGACGCCTGGGCCGAGTACAAGGTCTATAAGGATTATCTATCGATGGGGGCCGGCCTACACTATTGGAACGGAATTTCTCGCTTGAGCAACCAGAGTACTTTGAACATGCTCACGATAGATGCGCCTCGTTTCAATTGGCCCACGATTGGGACGACAGACCAATTTGCTCGGCATTTGGGCGTTTATGCCAAAGGAAAAATTGACCGTTTGGATTACCGTTTGGCGGTCAATCAGGCTTTGGTCAATAACTTGGACCAAGGCATTGCGCCAGATACCGCCCAAGCGACCTACCTCAATGATGGGGGCTATGTCTATGCGGGTTATTTGAACTACCAATTTTTAGATAAAGAGTCGAACAAACTGCCTTATATGGTAGGGACCTACCTAGGCAAAAAGAAGGTCTTTAATGTTGGGGCGGGCTTCAATTTGCACCCCAAGGGCAGCAGCAGTTTAGATCTGCAAGGCGACACGGTTTCTCATAATGTCTCTCTTTTTGGTGTAGATGCCTTTTATGATGCTCCGCTAGGAGAGGGCAAGGGGGCGATTACGGCCTATGGGGTCTATTATCGCTACAATTTTGGACCAAATTACCGCCTAACGGGCAGCAGTGATGTAATTGGAACCGGAAATATTGTCTATCTACAGACCGGTTATCTCTTGCCTGAATTTACCGATTTAGGTCGACTACAATTTTACTTGGCGGGCTCTTATCGCCAACTCGAAGCCTTTGAAGAGGCGGCCAATGGGCTGACCATTGGCGCCAACTGGTTTATGCAGGGGCATCATGCAAAAATATCATTAGAATATCAATCCAATAAAGCAGCAGCTACGGGCTCCGAGCGCAAAGGCTTGGTCCGTATGCAGGCTGCCGTATTCCTCTAACCCTTAAATATTTAACTCTTATGGAAGAGAACAACTTGCAAAATAAAGAGGCCCATAACAAAAAAATGCAGGCCTATTGGCGCGAGAATTTGCGCTACCTACTCATTCTTTTAGTGATTTGGTTCTTGGTCTCTTTTGGGGCTGGAATTCTATTCGCTCCCAGTCTAGATAGCATCCGATTAGGGGGCTTCAAACTAGGGTTTTGGTTTGCCCAGCAGGGCGCTATCTATGCCTTTGTGGTTTTGGTTTTTGTCTATGTTTGGTTGATGAATCGCCTAGACAAAAAGTATGGACTAGACAAATAAATTACTGCCTTAAAATCTTAGAACAATGATGAATTATCTATTTGCTGGCTTGCCACTTTTATCGGTGCAAAGCTGGACCTATATCTTAGTTGGGCTGACTTTTAGCCTCTATATTTTTATCGCTATTTGGTCAAGAGCTTCTTCTACCAAAGACTTCTATGTTGCTGGTGGAGGGGTTTCGCCCCTAACCAATGGGGCGGCCACGGCTGCCGACTGGATGTCTGCCGCTTCCTTTATCTCTATGGCTGGACTGATTTCCTTTATGGGCTATGATGGTGGGGTGTACCTCATGGGCTGGACCGGTGGGTATGTCCTTTTGGCCCTGACCATTGCGCCCTATCTGCGTAAGTTCGGTAAGTTTACGGTGCCCGATTTTATCGGAGATCGCTATTACTCTGGTACCGCTCGTTTGGTGGCTGTTTTGGCCGCTATTATTGTCTCTTTTACTTATGTAGCTGGACAAATGCGTGGGGTAGGAGTGGTCTTCTCTCGCTTTCTAGAAACCTCTATCGAATGGGGGGTAGTGATCGGGATGCTGATCGTATTTTTCTATGCCGTTTTGGGCGGTATGAAAGGAATTACCTACACCCAGGTGGCCCAATACTGCGTTTTGATTTTTGCCTTTATGGTGCCCGCTATCTTTATTGCGATTCAGATGACTGGAACGCCTATTCCCCAGCTTGGCTTTGGCGGAACCCTAGAAGATGGCACTTTTCTCTTAGATAAATTAGATAGCCTGCATCGAGACCTCGGTTTTCATGAGTATACCTCGGGCAAAAAGAGTATGATTGATGTCTTTGCCATTACTTGTGCCCTTATGGTGGGGACGGCTGGACTCCCTCACGTAATTGTGCGCTTCTTTACGGTTCCCGATGTGCGCTCGGCTCGCCTTTCTGGCGGTTATGCACTGATCCTAATTGCTATTCTATACACTACGGCTCCTGCTATTGCGGCTTTTGCTCGCACCAATCTCTTGCAAACGGTCTATAATGAAGAAACCAAAGAGCATGTAGAGTACAAAGCCATGCCCGACTGGTTCAAGAAGTGGGAAGAAACGGGCCTAGTCGCTTGGTCAGATAAAAACAATGATGGCCGCATTCAGTATGTGGCTGGTCCCGCTATCAAAGGCAAAACGCCTACTTTTGCCGAAGACAATGGCGCCAATGGCGAACGTCTGGTGACCAACCCCGATGAGTCGAGCAAAAATGAACTCTATATCGACCGTGATATTATGGTGTTGGCCAACCCTGAAATTGCCGAGCTCCCCAACTGGGTGATTGCTTTGGTTGCTGCAGGGGGACTAGCCGCCGCCCTTTCTACGGCTGCAGGTCTACTACTCGTCATTTCAACTTCTATTGCGCACGATTTGCTCAAAATGCAGCTCATGCCCAACATTTCTGAAAAAGGAGAGCTTTTGGCTGCTCGAATTAGCGCCGCTTTTGCGGTGGTCGTTGCCGGTTATTTCGGGATCAATCCTCCCGGCTTTGTGGCGGCCGTTGTGGCCCTCGCCTTTGGTCTGGCTGCGGCCTCCTTCTTCCCCGCTATCATTCTGGGGATTTTCTACAAACGGATGAACAAAGAAGGCGCAATTGCTGGAATGGTCGTCGGTTTGAGCCTTATGCTTTTCTATATGCTCAACTACAAATTTAATATGTTTGGCCCCACTACTGCCGATGATTGGTGGTTTGGCATCTCGCCCGAAGGCTTCGGAACAGTCGCTATGGTCGTCAACTTTGTAGTCTCTATCGTGATTTGCCAGTTTACGCCGGCTCCCCCTCTAGAGGTGCAGCAAATTGTAGAAGAGATTCGCATTCCTTCTGGAGCTGGAGAAGCACAAGATCACTAATACTAAGGATTTGGGGCCTCCGCCTCGCTGCGCTCCTCGGCGCTACGTTTCGGGGCTCGCTGTTCGCTCGGCCCTTCGCTGCCTAAAGGCAGCTTGGTCTGGCCTTCGGCCACCCCTACACATCGCTAGGCCTGCGGGGGCTTCGCCCCCTGCAAAACCCCAAAAAAAGGGGACCAAAAAGTTCTTATTCTGTTTAGTAGGTTTGTAAGGAGAATAAAGTAGTGGAGACTACTTTATTTCTCCTTTTTTTTCGGTCTCCAACTATTTATGGCCAATAAATCTTTTCCCTAAAATTATATAGGTATCTAATTTTTTATATATTGGGAAAAATGATTTTAACCTATGCAAAAGCAGCGATTGATTAGTTGGTTTGGCTGTTGTTGTTTGCTCTTCAGTTATCCTATTGTCAAGAGTTTCAATCAGTCAACTTTGGTGTTTGGAGTGCTACCGCTCTTCTACGCCTATGTGCTTTGTTTGTGGCTGCTCTTATTGCTAGGTTTATATTGGATCTTAAAGCAAGAAGACGAAACCACTAAATGAGCGCAGCCCAACTTGCCATTCCAGTGGCTCTAGCCTATCTGGCTTTGTTGTTTGTGCTGGCCTATTGGGCCAACCGAAGAGCAGAGAAGGGGCAGAGCTGGACCGATAATCCCTTGGCCTATAGCCTGTCCTTAGCTGTATTTTGTACAGCCTGGACCTTCTACGGCAGTGTGGGTAAGGCGAGTAGCAGTGGGCCCGTTTTCTTAACGACTTATTTGGGACCGCTTTTGCTTTCGCCTGTTTGGTATTTGCTTTTGCGCCAAATGGTTCGAGTATCCAAAAAACAAAGAATAAGTTCTATTGCCGATTTTATTTCGGCCCGTTACGGAAAAAGCGGTTTTCTGGGTGGTTTGGTCGCCTTTATTGCCTTTGCTTGCGTGGTCCCTTATATCTCGCTACAGCTAAAAGCGATTACCGTTAGCCTAAATACCTTAATTGGCTATGATCCGGCTACCACAGACTTTAGCCAGATGACCATTTTGGGTGATACGGCTTTTTTTATTGCAATTATTCTAGCCATTTTCATCATCTTTTTTGGTACGCAAAATCTAGATAGCAGTAAACGCCGAGATGGGCTCATGGCGGTCATCGTCTTTGAGTCGGTCTTTAAGTTAGTGACCTTTTTGGCCCTTGGCTTTTATGTAGCTTATGGGCTGTACGATGGACCAGGAAGTATTTTTCAGGCAGCACTGGAAAAAGAGGAGTTAAGGCCTTTACTCAGCATGCAGGGAAATGATAATTTGGGCTATTGGGATTGGTCTTGGTTTATCCTCATTTCTATGTCGGCCATTTTGTTTCTGCCTCGGCAGTTTCAGGTGGCGGTAGTAGAAAATAGCCATGAGCAACACCTCAAAATGGCCAGTTGGTTTTTTCCGCTCTATTTGTTGCTGATTAACCTTTTTGTGCCAATAATCGCTATTGCTGGCCGGCTCTATTTTGAGGGCCAAGCCTATGATGCCGATTCTTTTGTGCTGAGTCTGCCTTTGGCAGAGGGCCAAGATGCCTTGGCTTTGCTCTCTTTTTTGGGGGGCTTGGCCGCCGCTACTGGGATGATTATTATTGCTACTTTGGCCCTTTCTACTATGGTCACAAGCAATTTGCTGATTCCTATATTGATTCGGACCAAAGCCATTGATTTGAATAAGGCGCAGCAGCTGAGTAGCAGCATTGTCTTTGCTCGAAGAGCAGCCGTGGCCTTTACCATTCTTTGGGCCTATATCTACTTTAAGATTATTGCTAATGCAAGGCCTTTGGTCGATACGGGTTGGGTTTCTTTTGTGGGCATTGCGCAGTTGGCGCCAGCTATGTTGGGCGGACTCTTTTGGCGGTCGGCCACAAAAGCCGGGGCCAAGGCGGGTATTTTAGCCGGCTTTATTGTTTGGGGAGCTATGCTTCCGCTGCCAGCACTTTGGCCCGATTGGGCTGCTTTGCTTGCCGATAGCGAACAGCATCCGGTGCCTAGAGCCGCTTTTTGGAGCTTGCTGACTAACCTCATTTTTTATGTGGGCGTTTCGCTCAGAAGTAAACCTTCTGCTTTGGAGCTGACGCAGGCGGCCCTCTTTATTGATGATGAGGACCATTCGCCTTTTGCCGAGCCCGAAGAAGATGACCACAGCCAAATTCTCAACCACGATATTGTGGCCCTTTTGAGCCGCTTTATGAGTGAACAGGCCCTAGAGTGGGCCGAACAGTTCTTTGAAGAAAAAGGAAAGTCTTATCTCCCGATGAGCTTAGCCAATAATCAATTTATTCAGGCGGCAGAAAATACCTTGGGGGGCGTGCTAGGCACGGCTTCTGCTCGGGCCATCTTTGCCAGTATGGTCAAGCAAAAGCCCATTGGCCAAAAGCAACTCTTTAAGATGTTGCAGGAAACCGAGGCCCTTTTGCGCTATACCCGAGAAATCGAAAGTAAATCGGCCATTTTGCAGCGCACCCAAGCCGAACTCCAACAGGCCAATGAGCAGCTCAAAGAATTGGCCCAGATGAAAGACGATTTTGTGAGTACGGTAACGCATGAACTGCGCACCCCGCTTACCTCTATCCAATCGCTGAGTCAGATCCTAAAAGAGCGCAAAGACAGCTTGCCCGCCGAACGGCAGGCGCAGTTTCTGGCCGTTATCTTTAAGGAAAGCCAGCGGCTAGGCCGCCTAATTGATGAAGTTTTGGATTTTCAGCGCCTAGAGCAACGCAAAATGAGCTTTAGCTATTCCCGCTTTTTGGTCCAAGAACTCCTAGCCGATGTCTTACTGATCTTGGAAGAGTCTATGGAGCAAAATGGGGTGACCGTAGAAAATAAACTCCAAAGCCTTCGGCCCAACTATATTGTTGAGGCCGATTATGACCGATTAAAACAGGTCCTGATCAACCTCATCTCGAATGCCATTAAGTTTAAGCAGGCTGGCCGGCCTTTGCGCATACAAATTGATGCCGAAAAAAATGGGAAAGAGCTCATCTTTTCGGTCTCTGATAATGGCATTGGGATTCCCAACGAGCTGCACCAATCTATCTTTGAGCAGTTTAAACAAGGGCAAATGCCCAGCCGCGACAAGCCCAAGGGCAGCGGCCTAGGCCTAGCCATCTGTAAGCAAATTATTGAGCAGCACCGAGGCCATATCTGGCTGAGTAGCCAGCCCAATTTTGGCTCTACCTTTTATTTCTCCATACCGCTAACAACAAAAAAATGAACGCTAAAATCTTAATTGTCGATGATGAGAGCAGCATCCGCCTAGCCCTAGAGTTTCTGATGCAGGACCAAGGCTATACGGTAGCTACTGCCGCCAATGGCCAAGAAGGCCTAGCCAAAGTAGCCGAATTTGGTCCCCAACTCATCATTCTAGATGTTATGATGCCCATTATGGACGGACTAGAAATGGCCAAGGAAATGCGAACGCAGGGATTGTCGCCCGATACCGTTATCCTTTTCCTGACCGCCAAGGGCCAAGAACAAGACCGATTGGCTGGTTATGCCCATGGTGGCGATGCCTATTTGGCCAAACCCTTTGATAACCAAGAGCTGGTTGAACTGATTGCAGAAATGCTAGAAGATTAAGCAGCCCTTGCGACCTACAGGCGGCTTAGCCGCCGCAAGCGAGCGAAGCGAAGCGGCTGAGGGATGGATAGCAGTGGCGCGCAGCGCCAGACCGAGCAAAATGAGCGAAGCGAAATTTTGCGAAGGGCCGAGCAGCCCTGCGAGCTGCGACACAGCCCGACCCGCCCGCAGGGCGGGGCAGCCCCAAAAAAATATAAATTTCACATACCTGACAAAATAGTTTCTAATATGGAACACCAAATCAACAGCTGGGAAGAATACGAAAAAGTATATGCAGAAAGCGTAGCCAATCCAGAGGCTTTTTGGGCCAATGTAGCCGAAAGTTTTTCATGGAAAAAGAAATGGGATAATGTCCTTTCTTGGAATTTTGATGGCCCCGATGTCAAATGGTTTGAGGGCGCCGAATTGAATATTACGGAAAACTGCCTAGACCGTCATTTGGCCGAAAGAGGCGATCAGACGGCGATTATTTGGGAGCCCAACGGACCCAAAACTCCTGAAATTCGCTTGACTTATAAGGAGTTGCATGCCAAGGTTTGCCAGATGGCCAATGTGCTCAAGTCTTATGGCGTAGTGAAGGGCGACCGAGTTTGTTTGTACATGCCGATGATTCCAGAACTGGCTATTGCGACCTTGGCTTGTGCCCGTATTGGGGCCATTCACTCGGTGGTTTTTGCTGGTTTTTCGGCCAATGCTTTAGCCGACCGCATCAATGATGCGCAGGCCAAGGTAGTGCTTACTGCCGATGGTTCTTTGCGTGGGGCCAAAGTGATTCCCCTAAAAGATATTGCCGATGAGGCGCTCAGTCATTGTCCTTGCGTAGAAACCGTTTTGGTGGCTAAGCGCAGCGATAAGTTTTGCCATATGCAAGCGGGCCGAGATGTTTGGTTGGAAGAGGCGATGAATGCTGCGAGCACCGACTGTCCCGCCGAAACGATGAGCGCAGAAGATATGCTCTTCATTCTCTATACTTCGGGCTCTACGGGTAAGCCCAAAGGGGTGGTGCACACTACTGCGGGCTATATGGTTTATGCCTATTATAGCTTTGTGAACGTTTTTCAGTATCAGCAGAATGACATCTACTGGTGTACGGCTGATATTGGCTGGATTACGGGCCACACTTACATTGTTTATGGGCCTTTGTTGGCTGGTGCTACTACGGTGATGTTTGAGGGCGTGCCTACTTGGCCCGATGCGGGTCGTTTTTGGGCCATTTGCGATAAATATCAAGTAAATCAGTTCTACACAGCCCCCACGGCCATCCGCGCTTTGATGGCCAAAGGCCTAGAATATGTAGCGCCTTACCGTCTGAACTCGCTCAAGGTTTTGGGTTCTGTTGGCGAGCCCATCAATGAAGAGGCTTGGCAGTGGTACAATAAGTATATTGGTAAGAGCCAATGCCCTATTGTAGATACTTGGTGGCAAACGGAAACCGGCGGGATTATGATTTCGCCTTTGCCCAATATTACGCCTCTTAAGCCCACCTATGCTACTCGTCCCTTGCCGGGTATTCAGCCTTGTTTGCTCGATGCAGAGGGCAATGAATTGACAGAAAATAATGTAGAGGGTTTGTTGGCGGTTAAGTTTCCCTGGCCCTCAATGTTGCGCACGACTTATGGCGATCACGACCGCTGCAAACAGGTCTATTTCTCGATGTTTAAGGACAAATATTTTACGGGAGATGGCGCCAAACGCGATGCCGATGGCAATTATCGGATCATTGGCCGGGTAGATGACGTAATCAATGTTTCGGGCCACCGTTTGGGCACCGCCGAGCTCGAAAATGTGATCAATGAGCATGATATTATCGTAGAATCGGCTGTAGTAGGCTATCCGCACGAAATTAAGGGTCAAGGCATTTTTGCCTTTGTGATTGTTCAGGAAGAATGCAGCCAAGAGGCTCTAGAGGCCGAGCTCAAAGAACTTATCAATACCGAAATTGGTCCTATTGCCAAACCCGACCGCATTCAGGTGGTTTCGGGCCTTCCAAAAACCCGCTCGGGTAAAATTATGCGACGTATTCTTCGCAAAATCGCTAGCGGAGACGTGAGCAACCTAGGAGATACCTCCACTTTACTTGATCCCTCTGTGGTGGAGGAAATCAAGGAGGCCGTTTTGGGCCAAGCCTAAAGTAGTTTTTTAGTCCCTTATTGGGTAGTTGTAGCGCCATGTAGCCAAGATGCTGCATGGCTTTTTTAATTATTTTTTGGGGCCTGCCGCCTTCGGCGGCCGGGCCCTTGCAGGGCTCGCAGGTCTGCTCGGCCCTGCGGGCTTCGCCCTTGGTCTGCCGCTTCGCGGCCCCCTTTCAGGCCCCTAGGCCGACGGGCCTTCGGCCCTATTTACTGTGGGTTGAAACCCACAGCAAGAATGGTATTGCTTCGCAATGATCGCTAAATGAGGGTTGAAACCCTCATGAAATTAACTTATCGGCCATCCTTTGATAAAAATTTCGTGTTAAATAGAGTATGCAGACTTTGATGGGCTGTTTTGCAGTGAGCAGGCGGCGCAGGCTGAGGGGCTGTAGCAGGGCCGCCGAAGGCGGCAGACCAAAGCGCTGAAAGCGCTGCAGGGCCGAGCGAGCAGCGAGCTGCGCAATGGCCCGACCCAAGGCCGAAGGCCACAGGGGCAGCCCCCAAAAAGAAGAATTGTAACCATTAACATTTTTATCCTTATAATAAGGTATAGAATAATTCATCCCCTCCTAAACGCTAAGCTATGCGAAATTTACTTTCCCTCAGTTTGTTTTTCTTTTTGCCTGTTTTGCTTTTTGCGCAGGACAAATACCAGCTTTTTTACGCTCCCAATGCCTATAGCTTGACCGCAAAACAGCAGGCCGATTTGAGCAAAATATTGCAGGCGCGCCCCTTATCGGTGCTGAAAATCCAGCCCTTTACCGATGATTTGGGAAGCGATATAGAGAATGAGGTTTTGGCCGAGAATCGGGCAAAAACCATTATTCAGTTTGTACAAAAACAGGGCTTCGAGCAACTCCAATTTGAGCAATTGCCCTATGAACGTCAGCCTTTGGATGCGCAATTGCCTGTCGCCGAAGCTCGGCAGCAGTTGCGCCGCATCGACCTCTATTTTTATAATGCAGAGGAATTTGAGGAGGTCAAAAATAAGGATGTCTGGACCTCTTTTTACAGCAAGCAACGCAAAGAAGCGCAGCAGTTGTTTAGCTTTTCGGCCCAAAAAGGAAAGTTTATTCAAGGTAAGAATGGTATCCAAATTGACATTCCAGAAAATAGTTTTTTGGGGCCAGATGGCCGCCCTTATCAGGGGCAGGTCAGTCTAGTTTTGCAAGAGGCCCTAAGCATGAAAGACATGATTTTGCAAAACCTGAGCACCACCTCCAATGGAGAGTTGATTGAAACTGGGGGGATGGTTTATTTGGCCGCCAAGGGCGAAAATGGCGAGGAATTGAGTCTGGCCGAGGGCAAAGACCTGACCGTTGGTTTTCCGGGAGCCGCCGCCGCCTTGCCAGGCATGCAAATTTTTCAGGGCCCCAATACTGCCGATCCGCATGCGGAGATCAACTGGCAGCCCGTTGGGAATCCTTTGGAGCTTTTTGTAGAAGAAAAACTGGACAGCACAATGAGCTTTAGCAAGGATTATTTTGGCTATAAGGAAGAATTGCTGTACTTGCTCAAGGAGCCCTTTTTGGCCAAGGAGAAAAAAGAAGTCCCCAAATCCTTTAAGCTAAGGAGTCCTCGACTAAAAGTGGAGCGCACTTTTGTTGCCTTTGAGGAGTACTTGGCCCAAAAATATCCACAAAAAGCAGGAGAGACCGAAGCGAGCTACCAGCGTCGAATCAGAAAAAAGAAGATCAAGCTGCGCAAGAAGTATAATAATAAAAAGCGCAGCTGGCGAAATAAATATAGAGCCTATCAAAAGGATAGCAGCCGCTATACCAGAGCCCGTAGCCGCTACGAAAAAGAGCAAAAGGCCTATAATGAGTTTTTGAACAGAGAACATCAGGAGGCCCAGGAATTCCTAGCTTATTTGGAGGCTCTTAGCCATGAGCATTTACATGAGCTGCTAGATAGTTGTCTCCAAGAAATCCGAAGGAGCTACAACCCAAAAAGATATAATCAGGCAGGAAGCACAGTAGGTGGTTTTATGGAGTTGCTGCCTTTTTATGAGTATGATGCGCTGGGCGATTTTAAATTAGAAATAGAGAAGACCAAAGAACTCAATCCCGAGTTCAGTTACAAGAAAATTGATGCCTATGAAGAGGCTTTTAATCGTGCACTCGGTTTGTTTGAGAAACAGCTAGAACAGCAAAAAAACAACTGGGCCAAGCCGTTGAAAGATGAAAAAAAACAGGAATATTGGGACTGGCCCAAGGATATAGCGCAAGAAGAAATTCGCCTAAAATTAGCCGCTTTACTTAAGGATGAACGAGGCGGATTTACGCCCTTGGGTCAGAAAAAATATGCGGAAATCAAAAAAATGTTTTGGGCCAAAAAGGAGTATGTCAGCTATAAACAATGGAAGACCAAAGCTTATAGCAACTGTATTTTGAATATGCAGAAGATTGAAGCCGAGCAGCAAAAGGCCAGTAAAGTCTGCAAAAATGTAGATAGTCTAGCCGCTGAGGTTTTGGCTAAAAAAGAGCGCTATGGTTTATTGCAAAAAGAGGAGAAATCAAGAGAAGTAGTGAGGCAAATGAAGATTTCTAATCTTGGCTGGATCAACTGCGACCGATTTTTTATGGAAAAGGGCGCAAAAATGGATTTGATCTTGGCCTCGGCCTCTAGGCATGCACAATACTTCCTAATATTTAAAAATATCAACGGAATTATGAGGGCCAATGGTCGGGCTACCTTTAAAAATGTCCCAGAGAACTATGAGGCTAAACTGATTGGCATTAAGCAGTTTGGCGACCAAATAGAATTTATGGAGGTGGAAGATAAAGTGCTTGAATTAGACGAAAAATATTTCCCTTTTCAAAAAGTGAGCGAAAAAGAATTAGCGGCCAAATTGGAGGCCCTCTAAAGTTTTAGCCATCCCTAGGGATGGCTTTTTTTGGGGGCTGTCTCCAAAAAAACTGTAACAAATTGCAGCTTCACTCACTATATCTTAGAGAAACATCATCTTATAGCTAAAACAGTGAGCCTATGCCCTATCTACTCAGTTTCAGTTTATTTTTCTTTTTGCCTGTTTTGCTTTTAGCGCAGGACAAATACCAGCTTTTTTATGCCCCCAATGCCTATAGCTTGACCGCAAAACAGCAGGCCGATTTGAGCAAAATATTGCAGGCGCGCCCCTTATCGGTGCTGAAAATCCAGCCCTTTACCGATGATTTGGGAAGCGATCTAGACAATGAAGTTTTGGCCGAGAATCGGGCAAAAACCATTATTCAGTTTGTACAAAAACAGGGCTTTGAGCAACTCCAATTTGAGCAATTGCCCTATGAGCGTCAGCCTTTGGATGCCAGCTTGCCTGTCGCCGAAGCTCGGCAGCAGTTGCGCCGCATCGACCTCTATTTTTATAATGCAGAGGAATTTGAGGAGGTCAAAAACAAGGATGTCTGGACCTCTTTTTATGCCGAGCAGCGCAAAAAAGCGCAGCAGTTGTTTAGCTTTTCGGCCCAAAAAGGAAAGTTTATTCAGGGCAAGGAGGGGATCCAAATTGACATTCCAGCCAATAGCTTTTTGGGGCCAGATGGCCGCCCTTATCAGGGGCAGGTCAGTCTAGTTTTGCAAGAGGCCCTAAGCATGAAAGACATGATTTTGCAAAACCTGAGCACCACCTCCAATGGAGAATTGATTGAAACTGGGGGGATGATTTACTTGGCCGCCAAGGGAGAAAATGGCGAGGAACTGAGTCTGGCCGAGGGCAAAGACTTGACCGTTGGTTTTCCGGGGGCAGCCGCCGCCCTGCCCGGCATGCAAATTTTTCAGGGCCCCAATACCGCCAACCCCCACAACGATATCAATTGGCAGGCTACGGGCAGCCAGCGGATTGGAACTGAAGAGCTGGAAAGACAGAGCCGAATAGCCCCCCTAGATAGTGACTATTTTCTGGCCCAAAAAAAGCTTTTGTATTTGCTCAATGAGCCGATCTTGAGTTTGTTTAAGCGTAAACCTTTAAAGCCGTTCAAGCAGTCTTCGCCTCGCTTTAAGGGGGAGCGGGGTTTTATGGAATTTGAGGAGTACTTGGCCCAAAAATATCCACAAAAAGCAGGAGAAACCGAAGAGAGCTACCAGCGTCGAATCAGAAAAAAGAAGATCAAGCTGCGCAAGCAGTACAATAATAAAAAGCGCAACTGGCGAAAAAAATATAGAGCCTATCAAAGGGATAGCAGCCGCTACGATGAGGCCCGCAGCAGCTATGAGGCCGCCCAGAAAGTTTATCAGGAATTTTTAGACAAGGAGCATCAGGAAGCTAAGGAACTTTTGGCTTATTTAGAGGTCTTCAGCCATGAGCGATTGGCCCTCCTTATGGCTATGCATAAAGAGCGTTTGTATGCGGTTTTTGATATATATGATTATGGTCGATATAGTTCTACTTTGGGGGGCTTTCAGGAGGTTCTACCGGTCTATCAGGCCGATAAAGCAGGCGATTTTACCCTAGAAATTGCCGCTACCAATGAACTTCTCCCTGAGTTGCCAGGCGATGTCTACGAAAAATCTATGCTTGGCTATATTGGCTTTTTGAATAAATATTATGAGAAGGAAAAGAAGAATTGGGCCAAAAATATTGCAAAAGGAGAGGCGAACCCCCTTCTGATCTGGAAAAAAGATGAAGCGCTAGAGGCTATAAAAATTAAACTGGCCCAGCTCCTCAAGGAAGAGGCTGATGGCTTTAGCCCCCGCGGATATAAACGATACTTCAAGCTGAAACGGCAGCTACAGAAGAAAAAAAAGAAGGATAGATACAATTTGCGAAATGAGACCTATAGCGATTACATACTGTATAGTCAGGCTGCTGAAAAGGAGCAGCAAAAGGTTGCTCAACTCTGCCCCCGAATAGATAGTCTAGCCGCCGAAGTTTTGGCCAAAAAAGAGCGCTATGGCCTATTGCAAAAAGAAGAAGCGCGCAGAAAAATATTGAGCCAAATGAAGGTTTCTGGCCTCGGCTGGATCAATTGCGATCGCTTTTCGGCTAAGAACGGCATGATGAATCTGACTGTCGCCCAGGCCTCTAGCAATACGCAGTACTTTTTGGTCTTTAAAAATATCAACGGAATTCTGCGGGCCGATAATCAGGCAAGATTCAGAAATGTGCCCAAAAGTTATTTTGCCAAATTGATCGGTATCAAGCAGTTGGGCGACCGCATACAGTTTATGGAGCTCAGCGCTGAGGTAAAGGAAATGAACCGCATGCAGCAGTCTTTTGAGGACCTTAGTCAAGAAGAATTAGCCGCCAAATTAGAGGCCCTTTAAGATTTTATTTTTTTGGGGCTGTCCCGCCCTGCGGGCGGGTCGCTACGCTGCGGGGCTCGCAGTTCTGCTCGGCCCTGCAGCCGCCTTTGGCGGCTTTGGTCTGGCCTGCGGCCACCCGCTCCGCATCGCTCATCCGCTCCTCTTTTTTTCTTGGGCTTAGGCGGGCGGCTTCGGCCCGCTTGGGCAACAAAAGTTGGCCTTTTCTTGGCCCTATTGCCAGTTTTTTAATAGCTTTAGCGCTCATAAAAAAAACAAAGATGAACTATCTAGTATTTGATTTGGAGATGACGGGCACCGAGCCTGGCTGGCATGAGATTGTACAAATTGGGGCCGCCATTTATGATGAAAATTGGGAGAAAAAAAGTACCTTTTTAACCAATGTCTATCCCGAAAATGAGGAGAGCTTTTCGCTACCTGCCCTAGAAGTACATGGCCTAACCCTAGACATTCTAGAGGAGGCCCCTATGCTACATGAGGCCATAGAAGCTTTTGAAAACTGGGCCGTAACTACTGTTTTGGGCCACAAAAAATGGAAGGAACATCAAAAGCCGGGGGCACTCAAGCGCCTAGTGGTCTGTGGACAAAGTGTGCATTACGATATCAACTTTTTGCGTTTTGCCTATATGGACCTCAAGCAGCCTTATCCCTTCTCCTTCAAAACCATTGATTTATATCAGCAAGCCTATTTCTTGTTTCGTTTACTTCGAGAAAACGGACAGCCTACTTCTAAGGGCCTTAGCCTAGGCGCCCTATCCGAGTATTTTGGTTTGCAAAGAGAAGGCGATATGCACAACGCCCTAGAAGATGCAGAATTGACCGCAGCCTGTTTGAAGGAAGTCTTTAACTATTTGCCCAAATTTAAGTACGATCCAGCTTAAAGAACTGGAAAATCTGATCGATAATAAATTGCTGTTCTTGAGCTTGGAGCTCAAAAAAGAGGGGGAGCCGTAGCAGGCGGTCGGCATAGCGCTGGGCCTGCGGCAGTTTTCGGCCATCGTGTTTTGGTCCATAAAACGGACTAGCATGTAGGGGAAGATAATGAAAAACAGCATGAACGCCAACGGCTCTGAGCGCTTGTATCAGGGCCGTTCTTTCGTCTAGGCTACTACAAATAAGGTAAAAGAGATGGGCGTTATTGCTGCTGTGTTCTGGAATATTAGGTAGTTCGATTAGGCCTTTTTGGGCCAAAGGGAGTAGGGCTTCAAAGTAGCGGTTCCAGCGTTCTTTGCGGGCATTTTGGATCTGGTCGAGCTCTTCCAATTGGGCAAAAAGGAAGGCCGCCACGGTTTCGGAGGGCAAAAAAGAAGAGCCGAGGTCCACCCAGCCGTATTTATCGACCTCTCCCCGAAAAAAGGCGGCTCGGTTGGTGCCTTTTTCCCAGATAATTTCGGCTCTTTGGGCTAGTTTTGGGTCGTTGATGGCCAGCAGGCCGCCTTCTCCAGCAATAATATTTTTGGTTTCATGAAAAGAGAAGCAGGCCAATTGCCCAAAGCTACCGAGGGGCTGCCCCTGATAATAGCCATCAATGGCTTGGGCGGCATCTTCGACTAGGGCAATTTGGTACTTTTGGCAGAGGTCCATAATTTCTTGCATGGGGCAGGCCATGCCGGCATAATGGACCAGCACCAGCGCTTTGGTCTTCTCGTTAATCAGAGGCAAAATGGCCTGGGGATCGAGATTGGGGTGTTGGGCCTGAGAATCGACAAAGCGGATAATGGCCCCACGGAGCACAAAGGCGTTGGCGGTAGATACAAAGGTGTAGGAAGGCATAATGACCTCATCGCCGGGCTGGATATTGAGGAGTAGGGCGGACATTTCGAGGGCATCGGTGCAGGAGGTGGTCAGTAGGCATTTGTGGAAGCCATAGCGGTTTTCAAAAAAGCTTTGGC
This sequence comes from Saprospira grandis, assembly GCF_027594745.1. NCBI lineage: Bacteria > Pseudomonadati > Bacteroidota > Saprospiria > Saprospirales > Saprospiraceae > Saprospira > Saprospira grandis. Next base: position 3,504,250 of record NZ_CP110854.1, read on the forward strand.
AGGCCTTAGTAAATTGACCATTTCCAGATAATTGGCCCGATTGGACCGCTTGATAGAGATAGTGGGCTTCTTTACCGGTGAGGTAGGGCTTATTAAAGGGTATTTGCATTTTGGCGAGAGATTAAGAGCAGGGATGGAATTGGCCCAGCGCTGCGCAGCGGTGGCCGCAGGCCAGACCGAAGCCCGAAGGGCTGAAGGGCCGAGCAGACCTGCGAGCCGCGGAGCATAGCGGCGGCCAGCAAAGCTGGCCGCGGGCCCCAAATAATAAAACTCAAGATAAAAAAAGGGCTGACCAAAAATGGCCAGCCCACAGACTATTCACAAAATCAAACTATCCTTATTTGGTCTCGAAGAGGAGGGATTTGGCTTTACGCACCTTAGCGGCATGTTGCAAACCGTCTTCTTCGTGGCGGTAGCCAAGGGTCGCGATCACGGAAGTGGTCCAGCCCTCTAGGCCCAAAATCTCATCAAATTGGGCGGCATCGAAGCCTTCCATGGGGCAGGCATCCACCTTGAGTTCGGCAGCGGCGGCCAGCAGATTGCCCAGGGCAATATAGGTTTGCTTGGCCATCCAGTTTTTGGCACCTTCTTCGGTTTGCTTTAAGAGAGCGCCCTTCATAAAGTCGCTATAATCGTTGAGTACAGCGGGATCGAGGCCGCGAGTATCGGCAGTAAGTTGGACAAACTCCTCGATATGTTCGGCGGTAAGTGTAGTGGGCGTGGTGAAAACGAAGAGCTGAGAAGCGTCTACGATTTGGCTTTGGCCCCAGGCTGCGGCTTGGAGTTTTTTGCGTAGTTCGGGATCTTGGACATCAATAATTTTGTACAACTGTAGACCATAAGAAGAGGCAGACAGCTGGATGGCCGTTTTGATTTCTTCTAGGGTTTCGGCAGCAATTTTTTTGCTCGCATCAAATTTTTTGGTGGCATAGCGCCATTTCAGATTTTCGACTAAAGACATCTTGTTATTTTTTAAGGAGGTAGAATATATTAGTGCATTGGGACCTCCATGAGGAGGATTTTGGCTTCTTTTGTGGCTTGGAGTTCCAGCTTTTGGGTATTCCAAACGCCAAGGCCATCTCGGCGATCTAAAACTGTTGTGCCGGCCTTAATTTGCCCTTCGAGAACAAAAATATAGAGGCCATTTTCGGCTCGTTTAAAGTTGTATGTTTGTTGGTGGCCAGCCTCCCAATGGCCTAGATGAAACCAGGCATCTTGATGCACCCAGACACCCTCATCATTTGGGGAGGGTGAGAGGACCTGTAGGAGGTTATTCTTCATTTTTGCCCGATCCAGCTTGATCTGGTCGTAGCGGGGGCTAACATTTTTCTTATTGGGCAGCAGCCAAATTTGTAGAAAGCGGACCTCTTGGTCGAGCTTTTTATTTTTTTCGGAATGGAAAACGCCTGTGCCGGCAGACATCACTTGGAGGTCGCCTTCTTGGATCAGGGCAACATTTCCCATACTATCTTGATGCTCAAGGTCGCCAGAGAGGGGAATCGAGATGATTTCCATATTGTCATGAGGGTGGCGGCCAAAGCCTCGGGCGGCGGCTACTTTATCGTCATTTAGCACTCTGAGTGCGCCAAATCCCATGCGTTCGGGGTTATAGTAATTGGCAAAACTAAAACTGTGGTAGGTATCGAGCCAGCCGTGGTTGGCATGTCCGCGGCTATTCGCTTTATGCAAAACGGTTTTCATTTTTCCTATTTTTTGCTGTTGGCCAGCATCTGCCGGAAGGTGATTAAACCCTAGCTGTTCTGGCCCCTTTGGCTCAGATTGGCCCATTTTGGGGGCAGCAAAGAGCCCCAAACTGCCCAATCCTAATGCTTTTAAAAATTGTTTTCGTTTCATCTGCTGCTAATTTAATGTATATACATCAATTGTAATAACAATCTTGCAAAAAAGTTGAGGAGAGGCTTCATTTTTTTTAAAATTATTTGAGGGAGGGTATTATTTTGGGGCCCGCGGCCGGCTCGGCTTCGCCTTGCTCGGCCGCCGCTATGCTGCGGGGCTCACAGGTCTGTTCGGCCCTTCAGGCTACACTTCGTTTCGCCTTCGGTCTGGCCTGCGGCCACCCCTGCGCAGCGCTGGGCCGCTCAGCGGTCTTTTTTCTTTTGGGCTGTTTTCTTTGGCGGTTTGGGCGGTTTTGGGTCTATGGGCTAAAGCCCTTGGTTGCTATAAATCAGTATTTGAGAATTAGTTATGGGCTGATGGTTTCAACCATCGGCCCATTTTATTGCGTTTAGTGTGGCCGCTTTGGTTGCTGTAGGTTTCAACCTACAGGTATATATATCCATCCTATAGGCGGCGAAGCCGCCGCAGGCCTAGGGGCCTGAAAGGGTGGCCGCAGGCCAGACCGAAGCCCGAAGGGCTGAAGGGCCGAGCAGACCTGCGAGCCCTGCAAGGGCCCGGCCGCCGCAGGCGGCAGGCCCCAAAAAAAACTAGTTCTTAAAAAGAAAGTCTAATGAAATGGATCTTATTATTGCTGCTTAGCCTTTTTAGGGGAGCTGGATGTTTTGCTGTAGCTGATCAAATTGATGAAAATCAAGTTAGATGTTTAAAACGAAAAATAGTAAATATATTGATAAATTAAAGAGGTCTCAAAGTGCATTTATTGATTTACAGAAGGATCTTTTTTGGGTTGATGGGAGGCCAAGTTTTTTAATTAAAATAATAAATATACTTGTTGCCAAAGGGGATTTAGAAGCATTGTATTTTTTTAAGTCAAAGATTTCACTAAAAATTCTAAATAATGTCCAGAGTAAAAATCAAAAGGAGTGTACTCTTCTGCAAAAAGCATGTTTCTATGCGGTGAAAGAGAATGATAATTGTGGGCTGCGATTGAAAATTGTTCAAGTCCTTCTGGAAGAAGGTTTGTCTAAAGTGAGTATAAAATGCACAGACCCTATTGTAATCGCAGCTTCTCATCGCAACATTGAATTGTTGGATATTTTAGTGAAATTTGGATTAGACTTAAACAAGCTTTGGAGGCCGTCGATTTGGTTTAGGGTGTCACCAAAAATTTTAAAGCATTTAGAAGAAAATAGTTCTAATGTTCCTCAAGAGGTGGTAGACTATTTAAGAGAGCTAGCTGATGATTTAGAAAAATGATCAGGCTAGTAGATGGTTTTATTTAAACACTCAATAAGCTTGCAAGTATGAATGCTTTTTTTGTAATTAAGCTATTGAAAAATAGCTACTTGAGACTGCTTGTATTTTTGTGCCTACTGTTTTTTATCTCCTGTAGTAACCCTAAAACTATTTGCAAAAAAGACCTTGAAGGACTGAATGTATTGTTCGCTCATGATTTTAAGACTAGGTATTATGTCTTAGGCCCTGATACTTTGCTAACTTATTCTTGTATCTCTGCAGATGAAGAGGAGGCTATCTTAAAGAAGAAACTGCATGAATTTGACTTAGCTTTTCCCTTGACTAAAAGAGATACCTTAGATAATAAAAATATGGAGTGCAATTTCTTGTCATGGTGGGCGCAAGAAGAATTGCTGAAGCGAGATACAGTTTTCTCCTCCTTTGAAGATATTAAGCCCCTAAATTTAATCATAGGGAATTGTAAGCTAGGTGATTTGACAAAAGAAGAGCTGGCCGAGATCATTAAAAAAATAGATTTTCCTTTTGGTAAAATCATAAGTGAGAAGGACTCCCTTTGGGCCAAGATCGTTTCCAAGTATAAGCAGTTGCCTAGCAAAAGCGGTTATCAGCTGTTTGACGATGGCTATATGCATCATGAAATTTGTTTTAGGGGAACAAATGCATTGATTATATCTGATATTGAAGCCTCTAAAAATGAGCAAAATAAGTTGTATTTTTGCTATTACTCAAATAGCTTCTTTTTAGAAATCTTAGAAGGGCCCCTACCGCTAGAAATTTTTTATGAATATACAGTAGATTTGAAAGGGCCTAAAAAGGTACTGAAAAAAAGAATTTTAAATAAAGAAGTATTGATCACCCAATTCAAGTATTAACCTTAGCCCTGCTACTACTACAGCAGCAGATTCGTTTCTTGCGGTTTGTAGAAAAACCAAATTTAGGAAGCCATGCAGAATATAGAGGAATTCCTTTCTTGGATTAAAAAGTATAAATTCAAGGAATTGAAATTAGCCACAGATGCTATGGCCGGTTGGTACATAGAAGCCCAAAGCCCAGTATACCAGCTACCAAAAGTTCAAGAAGAATGCTATGAACAAAATCGTTGGCACTACTGTAAACAAGAGCATGAAGCTTGCTTAATAGGGTATTCTGTTTATCGGATTTCAGAACTAATAGACTCATTTTTAGCCACTTTAGATGAAGAGGTTTCTATCCCGCCTAGTTGTATAAAGGCTCTTCAGTCTTTGGATAATTGGTATGCTGCTCACTGTGATGGAGACTGGGAGGCGGCTTATGGTATTAGTCTAAGTTTATTGAACAATAGCGAATGCCTGCTTAGGGTAGATCTAGTTTCTACTCATTTAGAAGGCCTTGAAATTGTCCCCCCTAAGACTAAAGGGCTCGTCCTGACTCTGCATGAAAATCAACTCCAAATTCAGGCTCCCTTGCATCAGATAGATGAAGTTTTTAGTTATTTTTTAGATAAGGTATTAGGGGCAGCAGGGAGAAACAAATTTTTTAGTTATGAAATATTTGCCCCATTAAAGGCTTATCCAAAGGCCTATTTATCTTATGAGGCAGAGTTTCTCCCTAATGGCTATTTTAAAATTACCGCTCTACCAAATTTAGAGCAGTCAGATTTCCGCCTGGCTTATCATAAAGATTTAGACCTTTATTCGGACTATATTTCAGCAGTAGAACCTAGTATAGAATATCATTTAGGACAAGTTGTTAAAACTCGCCTGACCGAAACAAATTTTGGTCGCTCACAAATTATTGTAGAAAGTCTCTAAGTCCAATTTCTATCACTGTAAAGTAATACCATTTGATGTACCGATTACTTTTTACCATAGCTTTGACTGCCATTTTTTGGCAAAACTCATTTTCGCAGTACGCTTACTTAGACAGCAGTTTCCAGTTGATGTACCAAGATAGCTTTTGGGCTGATTTAAGTGCTTATCAGGATAGTATGAAGTGGAAAGCAGGCCTTTTACATAAAGGGGGAGAGGGCGAAATTTGCTTTTTTACCGAAACCTATCGGCTAGATGAGAAACTGCAAACTTGGCCTAGTCGCTCTTATTTTTGCTGGAAAGAAGGGGAGGGCGTTCAGCTTAAACAGAAACAGTATTTAATCAATGATAGCAGCCTAGTACTAGAGGATAATCAAGGCCTTAAACAAGAACTACAGTTTAAAGAAGAGTTACTGCCCCAAAAAACAAAGTTTGCTTCTTTCCCTAATGCAAGCATGCTCCTTTATCGAGAAGTGTTGAACCGAGGAGCCTTTAATAATAGTATGAATTATAGCCATATCGGCCTTGTAGATAATCCCTCTTTTAGTTATAAAGGAAATCTTTTTGAACTAAGGAATGGGACGCTTTATGCAGATAAACATCCATTTTTTTCTAAAACTGAGGATATTTATATCAGGGAGGCCTTTGCCAGTCCATCATATCTAGTCTGTGTATATTCTGGAGCTTTTGGCCAAATTGTACTAAATAGCTTCTCCGACAAAGCGAGCCTGTCTTTTTCTATAGATGCCCAACATGTTCAACTAAGTAGAGATGAAAGTAGCCTTTTTTTTCTGCGAAGAACAAAACAGACAGTCGGTTCCGCTAAGCATCCTATTTTTCAGATAATGCTTCTGGATATAGCATCTTCAGAGCTAAAGTCAGCCAAAAAATGCTTAGATGCCTTACAGCTAGACGCTTACCCTAGGTGAAATACAAGTCGAAAATTTTAAAAACCACAACAAATGAAGGCTCACCCCAAGTATAATCTTCTGCTAATATTTATAGTGGCACTCCTTGGCGCTTGCACAACAGCTCAACCAGAGAAAGAAACCACAACAGCCTATGATTTAAAACCTTATGAAGAGCCCAGCCATAGCCGATTTATAGAAAATGTTATTTCACTAGATACCCTTAGGACCTTAGTTGGCCTTGATAATCAAGCCGAAAAAATGCAGGAGCTTAAAAAGACTATTTTAGCGCAAGGGAGGCTAAATCAGTGGTATTACATAGAAAATGAAGATAGCTTGTACAATAACTTTTACCTTAATTATCTTGGTGATTTAATTAGTCTGCAAGAAGATACCCTCAGTTTTTTTTCAGAGATAACGATAAATTCAAGAACTAGACTAGTGGTCCGCATGTACTCAACTCTTGAAATATTTAAAAATAAAGAATATGTAGGCCGATATTCTTTTTATGGAATTGATATCGTACCAAAAGGTATAAAAAACAAATCTGTACTCCTCTATAGAAACTTTGAAGATTGTCCGAATAAAATGAGCTATATTGACTTTAGCTCAGGGATTCCTCAAGGAGATATTTTTATTCCATGTAGAGATAATGAAGGCGATTTTTTTTCTATAGAACAAGGTTTATAGGAGCTGCTTTCATTTATGTTTCTGGGGCCTCCGCTGCGGCTTCGCCTTGCGGCGCTACGTTCGGCAGCTCGCTGCTCGCTCGGCCCTGCGCAAAAAACAAGTTTTTGCTTGGTCTGCGGCTTTGCCGCACTGCCTACCATCGCTAGGCCGCTCAGCTGTCTTTTTTCTTTGGGCGGTTTTCTTCGGCGGTTGGGCAGTTTTGGCCCATGGGCTGAAGCCCATGGTTGTGGGGCTATGCAAACTGTCGGGCTAAAGCCCTTGTTTGCTATAAATGATAAAGCTGTTTATTACAACTCATTATGGGCTGATGGTTTCAACCATCGGCTCATTTTATTGCGCTTAGTATGGCCGCTTTGGTTGCTGTAGGTTTCAACCTACAGGTATATATATCCATCCTACAGGCGGCGAAGCCGCCGCAGGCCTAGGGGCCTGAAAGGGTGGCCGCAGGCCAGACCGAAGCCCGAAGGGCTGAAGGGCCGAGCAGACCTGCGAGCCCTGCAAGGGCCCGGCCGCCGCAGGCGGCAGGCCCCAAAAAAAACAGCCCCAAAACAAAAAATTGCCTTGGAGCTGCTGCCCTTACCCCCAAAATTATGGAGTTTGGGAAAGATGGTTTAGTTGGCAAGTTAGGCAACATCAAATACAACCATAAAATTGATATCACACAACATCCTAATTTGAATTTTAGCAATAAAGATTATATTGAGCCTGATCAATTGGTCATTTCAGCAATAGGCCGCCAAAAGCAAGCTAAAATGGTGGATGTGAAGACAGGCTATGAGGAAGGTAATATTGACCTAGACCAACTAGATAATTACCTCAAATTGATGAACAATCCCAAGTCCTTCTCTACCGACTTTGATGGGGCGGAAGAAATCTCTTTGGAGTATTTATTCCTGCCTGGAAAGAAGGCGGGCGATGCTAAAAAGGCGGCAAAGAATGCGAAGGCTGAGATTTTAAAATTCATAAAAGATACAATTACAGATAAAAAACAACGAGAAAAAATAATTCAGAATCTAGAAGTGAAATATATTGGGGAAGATGGGCTCTTAAAAACTTTATAATAGAAGCATATTATGGAATTAGGAATAGATTATATGGTAGAACCTTCAGTAGAAGTACTAACCAAAATATTAGAAAAACTCTATCATAATCCATTTATGACTAAATGGGAAAAGGTAGCATTCAGTAACCCTGCTTATCTAGTAGATACTATTTGTTATACCGAAAAAACACATCAAACAGGAGAATGGGAGGTTTTAGAGAATGCACCTGTTGTGGAAGATTTGGATGATATCAATTGGGCCAAAGAATATGATGTTCAACTTATCGCCAAAACAATTTATCAACCTAACTGGAGATCATCTTCCTTAGAGATGTATGGAGATAATCTGCGTATGGATATGATGGTTATCAATCACGATAATCGTATTAGCATTGACTTATACTTTAACGATGATTTTGCCAAAGATAAAATAGCAGCCATCTTAGACTATGCTTGGGAAATGTATCGAGTAGTGGAGGGGGATAATATGTTTATTGTGCATCATGATTTTAAGCGATTCTATCATTTTGCAACGAATGATATTATTCAACCTCCTAGTGGAATGAGTATTTTCTGGGCTACCGTAGAAAAAAAGTCTTCTTATCAGAAGTTTGTGGACAAATCAGCCCTACTCTCTATGCCAGCCTATAAGGTGAAGGAGTTGGAGAATGATTCGGTTTTTATTCAGTATTACGAAGACCCTTGGGAATATAATAGTCCTGAGGCGATTGAGTATCAGCGGCAATGCTCGGCACATATTATAGAGCATCTTAATTCGGATTGGGATGAGTGGAAGGCCTTGCTGCCTTCTTGAGGGGAATAGCTCGGCAGTGGTCGGGCTTTTTTTATTTATGAATAGTCTGCTTATCTTGAACAATCCTTCATTTTTCAAAAATGACTTAGAGAAAGTCTCTCTGGAGTATTTATTTCTGCCTGGAAAGAAGGGGGGTGATGCTAAAAAGGCAGCAAAGAATGCCAAAGAAAAGATACTGGAGTTTATTGAGAACAATATTACTGAGCAAAAACAGAAAGATCTCTTCATGGATAATTTGGAAGTAAAGTATGTCGATAAAGATGGACTTTTAAAAATTTTTTAATAGAATATCATGAAATTAGGATTAGATTATAAAGTAGAACCTTCAGTAGAAGTACTAACCAAAATATTAGAAAAACTCTATCATAATCCATTTATAGAGCAATGGGAAAAGGTGGCATTCAGTAATCCAGACTATAGTGTGGATACCATTTGTTATACAAAAAAAACACATCAAACAGGAGAATGGGAAGTTTTAGAGAATGCGCCTGTTGTGGAAGATTTGGATGATATCGATTGGGCCAAAGAGCATGATGTTCAACTCATCGCTAAATCAATTTATCTTCCTCAATGGGAGGCTTGTTCATTTAAGATGTATGGAGACTTTGGATATATTAGAATGATGGTAAACAATAAAAGTAAATTCATTCGGTTTGATTTATTTTTTGAGGATGATTTTGCCAAAGATAAAACAGCAGCCATCTTAGACTATGCTTGGGAGATGTATCGAGTTGTGGAGGGAGATAATATGTTTCTTATACATCATAATTTTAAGCGATTCTATCATTTTGCAACGAATGATATTATTGAACCTCCTAGTGGAATGAGTATTTTCTGGGCTACCGTAGAAAAAAAGTCTTCTTATCAGAAGTATGTGGACAAATCAGCCCTACTCTCTATGCCAGCCTATGAGGTGAAGGAGTTAGAGAATGATTCGGTTTTTATTCAATATTATGAAGACCCTTGGGAATATGATAGTCCAGAGGCGATTGAGTATCAGCGGCAATGCTCGGCGCATATTATAGAGCATCTTAATTCGGATTGGGATGAGTGGAAGGCCCTGCTGCCTTCTTGAGGGGAATAGCTCGGCGGTGGTCGGGCTTTTTTTATTTATGAATAGTCTGCTTATCTTGAACAATCCTTCATTTTTCAAAAATGACTTAGAGGAAGCGTCCAAAATCTCTCTGGAGTATTTATTTCTGCCTGGAAAGAAGGGTGGGGATCCTTCTAGTTTTTATTTTATAAGATAATCATTTTTTATAACTAGTAGTTGCTTGATTAGGGTAGCTTACAATAGGAGCTGCTTTCATTTATGTTTTTTGGGGCCTCCCGCCTTCGGCGGGCGCTACGTTTCGGGGCTCGCTGCTCGCTCGGCCCTGCGCGGGCTGCGCCCGCTGGGTCTGGCCTTCGGCCACCCCTGCACATCGCTAGGCCGCTCAGTTGTCTTTTTTCTTTGGGTGTTCTTCTTCGGCGGTTTGGGCCCCATGGGCTAAAGCCCATGGTTGTAGACTATGCAAACTGGCGGGCTAAAGCCCTTGTTTGCTATAAATGATAAAGCTGTTTATTACAACTCATTATGGGCCGATGGTTTCAACCATCGGCTCATTTTTATTGCGTTTAGTATGGCCTTTTTTGTTGCTGTGGGTTTCAACCCACAGGTATATTTATTTAGGGCCTTGGCCCTAGGGTTCCTATGAAATTTATGACTATAGATGTAGAATGGCGTTGTTGTATGGCTGTGGGTTTCAACCTACAGCCACAGCTAGCAGGCGGCGAAGCCGCCGCAAAGGAGCGAAGCGACTTGGCCTAGGGGCCTGCAAGGGTGGCCGCAGGCCAGACCGAAGCCCGAAGGGCTGAAGGGCCGAGCAGACCTGCGAGCCCTGCAAGGGCCCGGCCGCCGCAGGCGGCAGGCCCCAAAAAAAACAGCCCCAAAACAAAAAAATTGCTTTGGAGCTGTATCCTAAAATTCAATAAATGGAGCTTAGCTGCCAATGAGCATACCCGCAATAGTAGCCGTTAGAAAACAAGCAATTGTTCCCCCAATTAAGGCCTTAACGCCAAAGGTAGAAAGCTCTTTGCGGCGAGCCGGAGCAATAGCGCCAATTCCCCCAATCTGAATACCAATAGAGGCAAAGTTGGCAAAACCACAAAGGGCGTAAGTGACAATAATTTTAGATTTCTCACTGATAATATGCTCCACTTTGGGAATATCGGCATAGGCGACAAACTCATTCAGAATCGTCTTTTTACCCAACAACTGCCCAATAACTACCATATCCTCTGAAGGGGTGCCCAAAAGCCAGGCAATAGGAGAGAGCAAAAGCCCCAACATATACTCCAAATTGAAGCCCGTAAAACGGCCAGCCGTGCTTTTTTCAATGTACATATTAAGCGTGATGCCCTGTACATCAAAGGCTTTTCCAGCTACTTCTGGATTATTTTCCTCCATCAATAACCAATTGGCCGCCTCGGCATTCCAACGTAAAACGGTATTGGCTGGTAGGTCATTTCCGCCAAAAAACTGAAAGCTTCCGCTGTCTGCAGACCAAGCAATCAACTCGCCAACAGTGCCACTAACCATGCTGTTGAGCAAGGCCATGAGGGCCGTAAAAACAAGCAACATGGCCCCTACATTAACCGCCAAACGCAGACCGTCTGTGGTGCCCTTAAAAATAGCATCGAGTAGGTTGTCACCCACCTGCTCTCTAGGAATAGTAATCGTTCTGTTGATGTCTTCCGAGGTTTCTGGATAAAGCATTTTGGCCGCCAAAATAGCCGCCGGTGCCGACATGATCGAGGCCGTGAGCAAATGCGTGGCAAATTCCTGACGAGCCACCGGATCATCGCCGCCCAAAAAGCCAATATAAGCCGCAAGTACACCCCCGGCAATGGTCGACATCCCGCCAACCATTAAGCACATAAGCTCCGATTTCGACATTTTGTCCAAATAAGGCTTGATAATCAAAGGCGCCTCGGTTTGCCCAATGAACACATTAGCCGCAGCCGCCAAACTCTCGGCCCCCGTCAAGCGCATGACTTTGCTCATCCCCCAAGCCAAAACATAGATAATGGCCTGCAAAATGCCCAGATAATAGAGAATAGCCGAAAGGGCCGAGAAGAAAATAATAGTGGGCAATACCTTTACCGCAAAGATATAACCCACCGACTGTGTATCAAGCAAGCCCCCAAATACTAAGGCCGCTCCCTCATCCGTAAACTCAATGACCATCACAAAAAAACCAGAGAGAAAGTCGAAAATACTCCGAACTTCATCCACATACATAATGAGGGCCCCTAGTGTAATCTGAGAGACGAGAGCGACGCCCACTAGCCGCCAATCAATCGCTTTGCGGTTGTTGGATGCCAAAAATAGAATGAGTAATAAGACCGAAATCCCCAAAAGGCCTCTTAAAATATCCATGTTGCTTTGACTCTAAAAGAGGGAAATCCCTCCTGTGAATGTAAATAAAATGTAAAAGCCTCTAATTTATTATTATTCAATAAATTAGAGGCAATTTAATTAGTCCCCTAATCAACTAGTTAACATTGGCTTAACCCTTTGTTAAAAGTTGTTCGGAAAATAGGAAACTATCATAAAAGCAACAAAAAAACAGCTGTAAAACAATGCGCCTTTAAGCTTTTTGCAAGCGGTCCAAAATTCGACTGCTGGCAAAAACAGCCTCTTGCTGGCGTATGGATTCCTGATGAATGGCCTGAATTAACAAACTGATGAATTCTTGGGCCAGTTGCAAATCCTGCGCCTGCCCACAACGATCTTTGTAAATCTCGGCCCAACGCTCCAATTGCAAAATGCTAATTTGCTTCTCATATTTGTATTCCCCAATCTGCCGAACAAGCTGCATCCGCCTAGCCAAAACCTTCAATAACTGATGGTCCAAATAATCAATTTCTTTGCGCAGTTCGTTCAAATGGCAAAGGAAATCAGGATCAGAAGATGCCGCTCGCAAGGGCTCTAAGTTCCCTAAAAGTTCCTCCAAATCTGCCGCATTAACTTGCTGGGCCGCATCACTCCAAGCTTGCTCGGGCTGGCAGTGACTCTCAATCATCAAGCCATCAAAGTTCAAATAAAGGGCCTGCTGGGCCAATTCGCCCAGTAATTCTCGCTTGCCCGCAATATGACTAGGGTCCCCAATCAATTCCAAATTGGGCCACTGCCGCTTCAACTCAATCGGCAATTCCCAAATGGGCGCATTGCGGTAACGCTGCTCCCCATAAACCGAAAATCCCCGATGAATAGCCGCTATTTTTCGAATCCCCTGCTGGTAAAAACGCTCAATCGCTCCCATCCAAAGCTTTAAATCTGGATTGATCGGATTTTTGACCATCACCGGCACATCTTTGCCCGCCAAGGCCTCGGCCAAGGCTTGCACGGCAAAAGGATTGACGCTGGTCCGCGCCCCAATCCATAAAATATCTATCCCAGCCGCCAAGGCCAATTCTACATGCTCCGGCTGCGCCACTTCCACACAAATCGGCAATCCCGTCAATTCCTTGGCCTTTTGCAACCAGACTAAACCCTCTTTTCCCACCCCCTCAAAGGAGTTGGGCCGCGTTCTAGGCTTCCAAATTCCCGCCCGCAAAATATGTACCTGCCCAGTTTGCGCCAGCTCCAAACAACTGCGCAATAACTGCTCTTCGGTCTCGGCACTACAAGGGCCCGATATCAAAATCGGCTGCTCTTCCGCAATCGCCTCCAATCCAATTCCCCAATCTCTTATCTGTATAAAATCCATAGTTCTCAGTTTAAAATCCGCTGCTTTTCTTCTTTAACGTTCTGCTCAGCTGCAAGTTTCAATTTTTATTGAAAGTAGTGAAACTTTAAATTTTTTTCCCCTTTCTCCAAGCTTTTTCCAATTTTTTTAAGGATTTTTAGGGGCTGCCCCTTCCTGCGGTCGGGTCGGGCTGTCTCGCAGCTCGCTGATCGCTCGGCCCTGCAGCGCTTCGCGCTTTGGTCTGGCCTGCGGCCACTGCTGCCCATCCCTCAGCCGCGTCGCTTCGCTCCTTTGCGGCGGCTTCGCCGCCTGTAGGAAGCCCACAAAACTAGAAAAAAGAAACCGATAATGATTGCTAAAATAGAACATCCCGAAAAAGGATCGCTAAAGATAGATTTTCAGTTTTTTTACGATTTGGCCCGCCCACTTTCGGCCTCAGCCCAAAATCCCCGCGCCTGGCATTGTGGCTGGCCCGAAATGGAGCCGGTTAGGGCCGGTAGTTTTGTGGGCTCGGTCAAAATGGGCAGCTCGGTCAATTTTTTTAATGTCTCTTTTAATCCCCACGGCCATGGCACCCATACCGAATGCCTGGGCCACATTTCGGCAGAACAGCACAGCCTCCGAACTTGTTTAACTAATTTTAATGGCTGGGCCCGCCTGCATTCTTTTTTGCCCAATCCCAAAAATGGCCAATGGCAAATTACTGCCGACCAACTAGTCCCCAAACTGGAAAATTGGCCCAGCAATACCGCCCTCATTATCCGTACCCTCCCCAATGAGGAAGAAAAAATTAGCCGAAATTATTCAGGTAGCCATCCCGTCTTTATCGAAGAGGAGGCTATGCTGCTTATCCGCCAAGCCAATATTCCTCACCTCCTCATTGATACCCCCTCTGTAGATCCAGAAGAGGATGGAGGCGCCCTTTTGGCCCATAAAGCCTTCTGGAATTATCCCGATGCACCCCGCTTTGGGGCCAGCATCACCGAGTTAATCTATGTGCCCAATGCCGCCCCCGATGGCGATTATTGGCTGCAACTGGGGGTGCCCGCCTTCGAGCTAGATGCCGCCCCCTCTCGCCCCCTTATTTATCCCGTCTTGAACGAGGACCAATAAAAAAATGGCTGTCGATTTTTCGACAGCCATTTTTACTTATTCTCGGACAATTTCCGCATCTCGCAGCAAATAGGCCATTTTTAAGAAGTCAAATTCATTCAGTTCTAAGCGCCCCCGAATTTTAACCTTGCCCTGACTGTAAGGAATAGGCGATTTTGGATAAACCTCCATCACAGATTCTGGTCCAGCCCCCTTGCAAAAGAAACAACTGGCGGTGGGAAAGGCCGAAAGCATAAACATCGTCCCATCATCTCCAGGGCCCATAGCTTGGGCCACAATATCATGCGGAATAATAAAGCCCTCTATTTCTATAATCTGTTGGTCATAGGCCCGAATGGCTTTGGTAAACAGCGGTTGCATAATCACTTCTTCCAAACTTTGGTCCAGCCCCAAATCAAAATCTAGTTCCAGAAAAATATCCCAAAGTCCACCCGCCGATTGCTGGGCCGCTCCACCTTGAATCTCAAACATATTTTCAGGCTCTTCAAAAGCGGAAAAATCATCCTCTTCATAGCCATCGGCATACATCACAATACTGCCATCATCTTGGCGCTCTGCCTCCAAGTCGGTTTTGCGCAAGCTGGGCCGCCGAGGATCTACATAATCGGCATCTCGCTTTTTTTCTCCTCCTCGATTTTCATTGAGCTGTTGACTAACGGTCGTTTCGGCTAGAGGGGCCGTTTCTTGGGCCATGCCCAAAAAATCAGGTCGAATAAAGAGGATGCTAAGGCCTACCGTAAGCAGGCCCGTAGCGGTCCAAAGTATTGTTTTTGACATATTGCTTTTTTTTATGCGTTCAAATCAATGATTGGGCGCAAAGCGAACTTTAGTCGAGCTCATCGACTTTGCTAGCGCTCAGTTCCTGCCCATTGAGGAAGGTTTGCACATCCATGCGTTTGCGTTTTTCGGCTTGCAGCTCTAAAATATCGAGCCAAGCGCCTTGGGCGGCAATCCGCAAAAACTTCTTGCCATCGGTCCAGATGCTGCCAGGGCTAGCATTTTGTTCTGCAAAGATGATTTGACTGCGGTAAATCTTAAGTTTTTTGCCCCCCACTTTGGTCCATGCAACAGGGTAGGGGCTAAGGCCACGAATAAAGTCAAAGACTTTTTGGGGCCCTTGCTGAAAGTTAATCTGGCAATCTTGATGAAAGATTTTGGGCGCATGACAAACTTCTGTCTCTGCCTGCGGCTGCGTTTGATAATCGCCAGTTTTGAGGAGGCGGACCGAGCGCAGCACCAAATCGCCCCCAGCAATCATTAGGCGGTCGTGTAGCTCGCCTACGGTTTCGGCTGGACCAATAGGGGTCTTATATTGTAACAACAGTTCTCCAGTATCAATTTCATGTTGGAGCAAAAAGGTAGTCAGACCCGTTTCTTTTTCTCCGTTAATCACGGCCCAGTTGAGGGGGGCGGCCCCTCTGTATTTGGGCAAAAGAGAACCATGTAGGTTCATACTTCCCAATTTAGGCATATCCCAAACCATTTTGGGCAACATCTTAAAGGCGACCACTACTTGTAGGTCCGCCTTATAGCTGCGGAGCTCCTCCAGAAAGTCGGGATTTCTGAATTTTTCGGGTTGTAGGACGGGAATATTTTGGCTTTGGGCGTATTTCTTCACCGCCGATTGCAGCAGGGTTTTATTGCCTCTGCCGCCCCATTTATCGGTGCTCGTCACAACGGCAACTACCTCCAAATCGGGGGCTTCAACTAAGGCTTGTAGGCTAGGAACTGCAAAATCGGGGGTGCCCATGAATATAATGCGCATAAACTAAAGAATCAAATTGAAGAATTAGAGAATAGGGGGCGGCTGCTCTCCTTTAATCAAGGATGGCGGAGAAGTTAATTTCATGAGGGTTTGAACCCTCATGTTATAGCTCATTGCGAAGCAATACCGCTTTTGCTGTAGGTTTCCACCTACAGCCTCGGCCTAGCGATGTGCAGGGGGGGCGCGAAGCGCCAGACCAAAGCCGCCAAGGGCGGCTGCAGGGCCGAGCAGACCTGCGAGCCCCGAAACGTAGCGCCGCAAGGCGAAGCCGCAGCGGAGGCCCCAAAACAACAGCGAGCTGTGGAACGACAACAAAACCTTTAGGTTGCAGTTCGACGACCATAGGGAGTAAACGTAGCGCCCGCCGAAGGCGGGAGGCCCCAAAAATCAACCTAAAGGGCTAAACCGCCAATATTTTTAAGCTGCTGAATGGCTTTTTTAGGATCTGGCGCTTTGAAAACGGCGCTGCCCGCCACCAATACATCGGCCCCAGCTTGCAAGAGAACCTGGGCATTTTGCATGCCTACGCCGCCATCTACCTCGATTAGGGTGGGCAGGTTGCGGATCGTAATTTCCTCCTTGAGTTTTTTGATTTTCTCGATGCTGTGGTAGATAAACTTTTGGCCGCCAAAACCCGGATTAACCGACATAATAATGACCAAATCAATTTCTTCTAGTACGGGAAAAAGGGCCTCGACGGGCGTATGTGGATTGATGGCCACCCCAGCTTTGGCGCCAGTAGCCTTAATCTGCTGAAGGTTGCGATGAAGATGAGGACAGGCCTCATAATGCACTGAAATCCAATCGGCTCCAGCCTTTTGGAAGGCCTCCACATAGCGCTCGGGCTCCAACATCATCAGGTGTACATCCAAGGTTTTATCCGTTAGGCGGTTGATGGCCTCGACCAAGGGCATGCCGAAAGTGAGGTTGGGAACAAAGCGACCATCCATGACATCCAGATGGATCCAATCGGCTACAGACTCGTTGAGCAGGGCAATTTCTTCGGGCAGGCGAGCAAAGTCGCAAGCCAAAACAGAGGGGGCGATAAGGTGTTTCATGCGTAAAATTCCTAATTTAGGTCTAAGAATGGGGCAAAGGTACGGCTTTTTAAAACAAGATTGGGCCCGCCCTGTTTTTTGATTTTATTTTAATGTAATCAACACAACCACAAATGGAATATCGCAGATTAGGAAAATCGGGTTTGCAAGTTAGTGCACTCTCTTTGGGCTCATGGCTTACTTTTGGGAACCAAATTGGGGATGATGTCGCCGAAGAGTTGATGAAAATGGCCTATGAACAGGGCGTCAACTTTTTTGATAATGCCGAAATTTACGCCAATGGGCAATCGGAGATTGTGATGGGCAATATTTTGAAGAAAATGGGCTGGCGCCGCTCTTCCTATTTGGTCTCTAGCAAAGCCTTTTTTGGCGATGGCAACAAATTGCCCAATGAAAGAGGCCTAAGCCGCAAGCATTTGGTAGAAGCCTGTGAGGCCGCCCTGAAGCGCTTGCAGGTTGATTATTTGGACCTCTTTTACTGCCATCGTCCAGATAAAGAAACGCCCATTGAAGAGACCGTTTTGGCCATGAATACGCTGATCCAACAGGGCAAAATTTTGTATTGGGGAACCTCAGAATGGTCGGCCCAAGAAATCATGGAAGCCCATATGGTGGCCAAAGATTATCGCCTGATTGGCCCAACTATGGAGCAGCCACAATACAATATGTTTCATAGAGAAAAAGTGGAGGTAGAATATGCCCAAATTTATAAAACAGTGGGGCTGGGCACCACCATTTGGTCGCCTTTGGCCTCTGGCGTTTTGACCGATAAATACCTCAAGGAGTTTCCCGATAATACCCGCCTGAGCTTGCAGGGCATGGAGTGGCTCAAGGAGCGCTCACTAACGCCCGAACGCTTGGATAAGGTGCGTGAACTCCAAAAACTAGCCGATCAATTAGGGACCTCTGTGGCCAAATTGGCCGTGGCCTGGTGCGCCAAGAACCCCAATGTGAGTACCGTTATTTTAGGGGCTTCTAAGCCACATCATTTAGCCGAAACCTTGACCGCCTTGGAGCTTTTGCCTCAATTTACCGAAGACCTAAACAGCCAAATTGAAGCGATCTTAGGCAATCAACCTGAGTTTCCTATGTTCTAAAATCTAGCTGATTTGGGGCTGCCCCTCGCTGCGCTCGGGTCGGGCTATGCGGCAGCTCGCTATTCGCTCGGCCCTTCAGCGCTGCGCGCTTCGGTCTGGCCTGCGGCCACTGCCTACTATCCCTCAGCCTGCGGGGGCGAAGCCCCCTGCTAAACCTAAAAAACTAGATTAGGCCCTCCTTTTTGCGGGAGTTCATTATCTTTGCGATCATTCTAGGAAATAAATACTACAATATATGTCATCATTCAGTCAGTCAGCCAACAAAATCTTTGATGAGGTGGTCGCTTTTTACCATGTTTTGGACCAAGTGGACCAAGAAGGAAAAAACCCCTATGCTACCGATACTATCGACTATTTACTCTACCAAAAAAACTGGATCGATAGCGTTCAGTGGCATGTAGAGGACCTTATTCGCGAGCCTGAAATTGAGCCCAGTTTGGCCCTGAGCTACAAACGCCGTATCGATGCCCTTAATCAAGAGCGCACCGATACCGTAGAACGCATTGATGATTATTTCTTGGCCAAATTTGCAGCGGTGCCCGCCAAAAGCAATCGCCTAAATACCGAAAGTCCCGCTTGGGCCATCGATCGCCTGTCTATTTTGGCCCTAAAAATCTACCACATGGCTATCGAAGCCGAGCGAGTAGATACGCCTATAGACCAGCAAGCTCGCTGTAAGCAAAAATTAGCCATCCTGCTCGAACAAAGAGAAGATCTCTCTACCGCTATCGATCAGCTATTAGAAGAATTGGCCCAAGGCGAAAAACAAATGAAGGTCTACCGCCAAATGAAAATGTATAACGATCCACAGCTCAACCCTGTGCTCTACCAGAAAAAGGCCTAATTTTGAAAGAAATTTTGCTCCTGCGCTTCTCGGCTATGGGAGATGTGGCCATGTTGCAACCCGTTTTGCGACAAGCCCTGGCCCAATATCCCGATTTGCGCTTTCGGCTATTGTCTAGACCCGCCTTTGCCCCCTTTTTTGCTCCCATCGATCGCCTAGAGTTTGTCGGCATTGATCTGGAGAAAGATTATCAGGGCTTGGGCGGGATTTGGCGCTTGTCTAAAGAATTGCAAAAAGGACCCAAACCGCTAGCCATTGCCGATATGCACAATGTGTTGCGCACACAGGTCCTTGGCCCACTGCTCTCTTGGTCTTGGGGCATTCCCTTGGCCAAAATGCAGAAGGAAAGAGGGGCCAAAAAACAATTAGCAGCACCCAAAGCCCATAAAAATATTCAGTATTTGCGCTCGCATCATCTGCGCTATGCCGATGTCTTGGCGAAATTGGGTTTTCCCATCGATTTATCAGCCAAGCTCGCTCCCCCCATTTTTGAGGGAAGCACCGCTTTGGCCCCTTTTTTAACCCCCCAAGGACCCAAATTGGGGGTGGCGCCCAAGGCCCGCTATGCTGGTAAAACTTATCCTTTAGACCTTATGCAGCAAAGTCTAGAAGCTTTGCTGGCCGCCTGCCCAAATTTGCAAATCTATTTGTTTGGTGGACCTTCAGAAGGGCAGGAGTTTAGCCAATGGCCTATTGCCCAATCTAAACAGTTGCATATTGTCGCTGGCCAACTTCCCCTCTCCGATGAATTAGCCCTCATGAGCCAATTAACGGCCTTTTTGGCCATGGATTCTTCCAATATGCATATGGCCGCCTTTTTCGAAAAGCCCATTGTTTCCCTTTGGGGCGCTAGCCATCCCGCTTTTGGTTTTTACCCCTGGCGCCAACCCTTGGCGCATGCCCTTCTACCTGATTATGAGCAGTTTCCTATGCTGCCCAGCTCCAGAAATGGCAGCAAAATGTTTAAGGGCTATGAAAATGCTATGGCCAGCATTTCTCCCCAACAAATTGTCGATAAATTACTGCCGCTTTTGCAGGCATAAAAAAAACCTAATCGCTTCTTGCGATTAGGTTTTTTTCTTAGGGGTAAAATCAAGGAAAACAACTTATTTTTCGGCGCCAATGAGCTCTTCTAGCGGCAAATGGTCGTCTAGCGTTTTGCCATAATAGGCCTGCAAAATATTGCCTTTATGGTCCAAAACAAAGTCGGCGGGAATCAAAGCATCGGGCTTTTCTCCTTTGGCCATATAACTTCTAAAGTCTTTTTTATAGCTCTTTTTGCCCTTTTCAATATGGGCCAAGGTTTTTTCATCTTGCATGGCCGCCTTCAATTTATCGGGGTTGCGTTCTATCTTATAAGAGCGGTACAATTCTCCAGAGGGGTCGGCCACTACTTTAAAGGGCAGTTCGTGGTCTTCTACATAGCGAATGAGCTGCTCCTGAGGCGATTCATAAACGACGACCACCTCATAATTAGCGGCTTTGAGCTCTTCGTAGCGCTCCATCAATTCATGCGAACGAAGGTTGCAAACGGGGCACCAAGCGTGACGCATAAAAACCAACAGAACACGCTCTTGCTCTTTGAGCAATTTGCGCAATTTTAGCTTTTCGCCTCTTACTTCAGTGGTGTTGAAAAGGGGAGCTTCATCACCAGAATGTAGTCGGTCTGAAAGGGGAGCTTGTTGAGCAAAAAGAAAAAATCCAGTTAGCATTAAAATTAGGTTGTTCATTACTTGTTCTTATCAATTAAAGATTTATGAAAGATTATATTAGTGTCTTCAATAATAATGGAATGGGCTATTTAATTGTTTGTTAACTCATTACTAAGGTGGTCTGAAATTTACTGTTCTATAGATACCAAAGTCACAGGAGGGTCACATTTTTTAGTGATTTTTTTGGGGCTGCCCCTTCCGCCGGCTTGAAAGCCAGCGCAAAGCGGTATCGCTTTGCGAACTTATACAAAATGAGGGTTAAAACCCTCATGAGTTCTTGGGCGGGTCGGGCTGTTCGGGGGCTCGCTGCTCGCTCGGCCCATCGCTTTTTTTCGCTTTGCTCAAAAAAGCTCGGTCTGGCCTTGGGCCACCCCCTACCATCCCTCAGCCGCGTCGCTTCGCTCCTTTTAGGGCCAAAAAAGAACCAGCTCTTAGGGGGAGCTGGTTGGACTTGGTTCTTCTAAACATTTTGCAGGTTGAGTACCTAAGAATATTTAGAGGGGAGATCGACTAATGGGAATTAGTATCTTGAAAAGATTGTTCTAGTAGTGTGTTTAAGGGCAGATGGTCGTCTAGGTAGTCGCCATAATAAGCCTTAAGGATTCTTCCTTTTTTGTCTAAGACGAAATCGGCGGGAATGAGGGCGTCTACGCTTTCTCCTTTGGCCATATAAGACTTAAACTCTTTTTTGTACATTTTTTTGCCCTTTTCGATATGGGCCAAAGTTTCTTTACGGCCTAAAGAGGCTTTTAGTTTTTCGGCATTGCGTTCTACCTTATATTCCTTATAAAGAAGGGCCTGGGGATCGGCAATGACTTTAAAGGGAAGTTCGTGGTCTTCTACATAGCGAATCAACTGTTCTTGGGGCGATTCATAAACGACGACGACCTCATAGCCAGCCGCCTGTAAATTTTTGTAATTATCGATCAATTCGTGAGATCGAAGATTGCAGACGGGGCACCAGGCGTGGCGCATAAAAACGAGCAATGTTTTTTCATTAGACTTTAGAATTTTCTTAAGTTTAATTAGCTCGCCATAGACGTCTTCAGTTTTAAAGAGGGGGGCTTTTTCGCCTTCTTGTAGGCGGAGACTATCTTGTGTGGGGACTTCTGTAGGGACTTCTGCAAAGAATGCAAAAAATAAGAGCATTAAAGAAATCATGCTAAATGCGTAAAATTTACTTGTTTTAAAATAAAAGTCCGTTGGAATTGGTCGTCCTAGATTGTGCCTTATGTGATTTGGGTCACAAAGGTAAGCTCTTTTTTTGTCAAAAAAAATTAAATTTGTGATAAAAGCCTAAAAATCAGCGGTCCAGCCAATAAATTGTTCTGTCATTGAACAAATAGCCAATTTTGGCTGTATCTTGAGGTGGTCTATTTTGGGTAGGACAGGCGGCGAAGCCGCCGCAGGCTGAGGGATGGACAGCAGTGGCCGAAGGCCAGACCGAGTTTTTTGAGCGTAGCGAAAAAAACGAAGGGCCGAGCAGGCCTGCGAGCTGCGACACAGCCCGACCCGAGCGAAGCGAGTGGGCAGCCCCAAAAAAAAGTAATCACTATTTTATCAAACCAATAGAGCCTTGGGCTCAAATAGAAAACAGAATTATTCATGCGAAAAGCGCAATTAGCTATTTTTAGTCTTATTTTTTTCCTTGCTTTGGGCAGCACGAGCTTGATGGCCCAAAAGAAGATGGAGGAGGGCTATATTAAGTATACGATGAACATGGCTGGGGGAGAAGAGAACCCTATGGCGGGGATGCTGAATGGCTCGGAGATGAAGGTTTATTTTTTGGGCAGCCAGGTGAAGACCTCGATCAACATGATGAACGGCATGATGAACATGAATATCATTATGGACAATGAGGCGCAAGAGGGGCTGATGTTGATGTCGATACCGATGATGGGCAAAAACATGGCGGTAGAGCTCAGCAAAGAGCAAATGGAGGAGCTCAAGGCCAAGCAAAAGAGCAATGCGGCCGCTAGCCAGCCTACATTTAAGTATTATAAGCGCAAGCGGAAAAAAATTGCGGGCTATAAATGCCATAAGGTGGAGGTCCAAATGCCTGGCGTTTCGGAGACTTTGACCATGTATGTGACCAAAAAGATTCAGCCTGTAGGGCAAAGTCAGATTCAGGAGCAGCTACCTGGTTTGGAAGGTTTTCCACTTCGGTACGAAATTAGCCAAGGAGGAATGAAGTTAGTTTTTGAGGCCGATGAGATTTCTAACAAACCCCCAAAAGCCGAGGTTTTTGACAAAAGCATTCCAGAAGGCTATGAAAAAACAACCCTAGAAGAGCTGGGCGGAATGCAAGGCTTAGGCGGTGGTTTTGGCCTCTAAAACAGATATTTTACTACCATTTTATACTCCATTCTATGAGAAATTCAGTTTTATTCCTGCTCTTTGCGGTTGTTTTTGCCCTTCCTTCTACCCAAGCGCAGCTATTTCGTTCTAAGAAAATGAACAAAGGGAGCATTACCTACACCCTTAATGTAGAAGAGAGCAAGGACCCCAATGTGGCCATGGTCAATAATTCTACGCTCAAGTTGGTTTTCCTCAAGGGCGACCTCCGCGCAACGGGGGCAGTTATGGGCGGCCTAATCATGGGCGACCTCATTATGAATAGTGGGGACAGCAAAGGCTTGGCGCTTATCCAGATGATGGGCGAAAAAACAGCCATGAAAATCCCTTCGGAAGATGTGAAGAAGGCCCAAAAGGAAATGACCAATTTGGATGAAATTACCACTCAGTTTAAAGAGGTAAAAGGAGGGGAGAAAGAAATTGCGGGCTACAAATGCCGTAAGGTGTTTGCCAATAACCCCAAAGATCCCACAACCAAAGTGGCCATTTATTTGACCGACAAAATTGATGTGAGCGCCGTTTCTTTTATGAACGAAGTGAGCGAAAAACTAGGCGGTTTTCCCCTCGGTATCGAGGTAGATAGCCCCGATGGTAAGTTTTCTATGCTAGCCACAGAAGTGGACAAGTCTACGCCTGTAAGCAGCAATTTTGATTTGGTTATCCCCGAGGGTTATACCGAAAAAACAAGCGAAGAATTGCAGCAAACCTCTCCCGCTATTGGCGGATAATGTTTTTATCGCTTAATTTTATAATTACCTCTAGGCTGGGCTTAGGGGTAATTTTTTATTTTGAGCCAAGCGGCTTATTTTGTCCCGCTCCCTCAAAAAAGTGCTTAACCAATTATTACTTATGCTAGTTCGCCACCTTAGTTTTTTCCTCTTATGTCTGGGCTGCTCGCTCAGCCTATGGGCCCAGCCCCAACGCTTCAATGGGGGATTCCCAATTTGTACACCAGATGATAGTCCCGCCGAAGTTGAACCCGAATTAGAGCAAACGCTCAAGGCCATTTATGGAGGCTGCCAATTGGCCCAAGATGAACGAGTCTTGAAAAAAAGAAAAGACCCAGAAGCCTACATTATTAGCGATTATCAGGAGCAAATGCAAGCTTTTGTTTCCTATGCCCAAACGCTAAACGATAAACTCAATGGGAGCCCCCGAAAAAAGCTATTGGACCAACTTGAAAAGTTGCTGAAAAAAGGCAAATTTGAAGATGCTCAGCTTCTGCTCAAAAAAGAAAAACTGCCCGGCCAAGGACAAGAAGATTGGCAAACGCTCTATTTTGCTTGGGCCAATTATCGCTATGAAGCCCAGGCCGAAGCCCCCTGGCTAGACCCCATGAACCGCCGTGTCAATCGCCGCTATCGGGCCATCCTCAATTATGTGACCCAACGCTTTGAACAGCCCTTTGGCCAACAGGCCCAAATGGGTGGGGTAGTGGCCGATGCCGCCCAAGCCCTAAGCAATTGCATGGCCTATCCCGAAAACCTGGCCTGGCAAGGAGAAGGCGGCTTCAATATGAAAAAAGAAGACGAACTCCGCCGCCTCGCCTCCGATATCGCTTATCTCGAATGGCGCACCCAAGAAAAAATTAACGGCCGAAGAGCTTATGATATTGATCGCAAAGCCATCATGAAAATTAAATTGGCCCTCTTTGATGTGATCCGCAGCATGGAACGCCAAAAAAGAAACTGGTATACCGAACCCCAACATGGCGAAAACCTCCAAGTTCTCTATAACCTCAGCTTCGAAAATGGCTGGCGAGTAGACGCTAGCAACGCCCTGAAAGAAGAAACCTCCCAAAACGAAAATAACCCGATTTTACCCAGCCGAATTGAATACTAACAAAAAAAAGGGGATAAGCCTAAAGCTTATCCCCTTTGTCCGTTTAAGTCAAAATGACTTAGGCTTCTGCATCAGTTCCTTCTTCTGTAGAAGCTTCAACCTCAGTGGATTCAGGAGCTTCCTCTACCTTAGGCTCAGGCTTGGCAGGAGGAGTTCCAAAAATCATCTGACGTTGCTTTTCTAGACGCTGCTTGGTTTGCTCACGACGAGACTCTACCACAGCTTCTTTACCTTCAATCCATTGCGCTAGTTTAGCATCAGCCTGCTCTTGAGTAAGAGCACCTTTGGCTACACCACGCTGAAGATGCTTCTTGTAGAATACACCTTTGAATTTCAAAATGGCACGAACAGTGTCGGTAGGTTGTGCACCTTTCATCAACCAGTCAAAAGCGGCATCACGGTCCACATTGATTGTAGCAGGTACAGTCAATGGGTTGTAAGTACCAATGCGCTCAATGTACTTACCGTCACGGGGAGCACGAGAGTCAGCAATAACGATGTGATAAAAAGGCGCTTTTTTGCGTCCTTTGCGTTGCAAACGAATCTTTACGGGCATGTCTGTAAAATTTAAGCCTGTGATTTTGATCCCCCACTGAACTTGCTGAACAAGCGGTGGGGCTTTACGAAAGCACAAAGATACATTCTTTTCCGAGTTTTTACCCTTTTCTTTTTCTTTTTTTGGGGCTGCCCCGGCCTTTGGCCGGGTCGGGCTATGCGGGGGCTCGCTGTTCGCTCGGCCCTTCAGGCTCCACTTCGTTTCGCCTTTGGTCTGGCCTGCGGCCACCCCCTACTATCCCTCAGCCAAAGCGGGCAAAGCCCGCTTTTCTGGACCTACATCAGCTCGTAGATGCCCCCAATGAGGTTGTAGCAATCTAAATCTTTGCGCTGCCGACTAATTCTTTGTATGGCCAGTTGGCTGCGCAGCCCTTTGCGGCAATAAAGGACCAAACAGCTATTTTTTGGCACTCTTTCTATAAAAGGTCCCAAATCAGATAAAGGGACGAGCTGCCCACCAATATTAAAGTCTTCATGTTCGTGTGGCTCTCGAACATCCACTAGGATAAAGTCCTTATTTTGGGCCTGCCACTTTTTTAAGGTCCGTAAATCAATTTGCTGAATACTATTCATCATGGGGGAGGAGATTTTAATCTGAGCCTTTACTGCCCTTGGGCTCAGAGAGGGGAGGAATTTTAATTTTAATCATTGAATCGGCAGAAGGGGGGGCGATCTGCTGTTCTTCTATATTTTTTTGAGGGGCCCGAAGGGCCTCAAAGGTCCAGCCATTTTGCTCTACCAATAGTTTGATTAGGCCCAAATTGCGTAGCCCTTCTCTGCGGGCTTTGCCCATCAGCTCACTTTCTTGGGCCTCTTCTCGGAGCATTTTCTTAACAACCACATTGATGCTCGTCAATTCATCTTCATTAAAGGCATTAAATACCCCTTCTTGGATGTCGTAATACTCTAAGTCGTGGTCTATAGATAAGATCTGGGGCTCGGGAAGGTTGCGTACCCGAACAATTTTTTGGACCTCATCTACTTCCCAATCTAACTGACTGAGGTCGTAGCCCACGGCTACTTTGGCCTTCACTTTGACCAAGGCTTTTTTGCGTAAGGGACTGATATCGTAGGCATAAAAATTATTATACTCATGCAGATTAGAGAATTCGCCCTCTACGGTCACTAACTTGGCTACTTCTTTAATGCGTTCTAGCAAAATTTGTTGCTTAGCCTGAGGCATGGGGTCTTTTTTCTCCAAATTTTGGCCCAAAATAAAAAAGTGGTAGCCTGCGGCTCCACCTAATGCTCCTAAAAACATAAAAAGAAGATAATCGAAAAAACGCATAACAATAAAAGCTTTGGTGAGTTGATTAAAACTAAGCTTTTATTTTAATATTTTTCTTGAAATAAGCGCTTTTAAGTTGGACCTAGAGGAGGGCAGCAACGGCTATAGCCAAAATTATGAGGGGTTCGACCCTCATTCATATATTATTGCGAAGCAATACCCCTCTTGCTGTAGGTGTCTACCTACAGCATCGGCCTAGGGGCCTGAAGGGGTGGCCGCAGGCCAGACCGAAGGCGAAACGAAGTGAAGCCTGAAGGGCCGAGCAGACCTGCGAGCCCCGCAAGGGCCCGGCCGCCAAAGGCGGCAGGCCCCAAAAAAATTAGACCCTAATTTTAAAAATAAACTGATAGAGCAGCACAAAAAGAGAGGAAATG
Organism: Saprospira grandis; assembly: GCF_027594745.1. Taxonomy (NCBI): domain Bacteria; kingdom Pseudomonadati; phylum Bacteroidota; class Saprospiria; order Saprospirales; family Saprospiraceae; genus Saprospira; species Saprospira grandis. Next base: position 3,531,341 of record NZ_CP110854.1, read on the forward strand.
ATAAAGCTCAGGATACAACGAGCTAGCCACAACCAACTGAAGCTCAGGTCTTCTAGTAGGGTGGCCATAATCATGTAGGCGCCCATCATCAGGGCGGTATAACGGATAATCCAGCTGCGGCCCAAGCTCTCTTTGCTTAGCAGTTGGCCTGGCTCATAGCCCGAAATAGGCTCTATGATAGCGCAAATGAGGGGGCGTAAAAAGGCCAAGGCCACCATAACGGCCGCATGCAAGCCAAAACTATTGAGAAAAGTATCGACGCCCAAGCCTAGGGCAAAGGCCAAAATCAGGGCCAAAACCATAGGGATTTCTAGGGGCAGCAAGAGCACAAAAAGCGGATGAATGTAAATATCAATCAGCTTAAAATCTACATATTTGAAGAGCAGACCCTGCAACAACAAAACAAAGATAAAGCGGAAAATATTGATGCCAAAAAGGTTATTGCTCATGGATAGAAGCTTCTAATTCAAGTTGTTCGTCTCTCAGAATATTGTCTACAATATATACCTTATCCGCCTGGCCCAAATCATTGACCAACTGCACCGAAATATTGTAAAAATTACTGCCTGGCTCTATATAAAAACTATCAATTTTGCCCAAGAAAATATCTTTGGGAAAAACCGTAGAAAAGCCGCTGGTCAATACGCTATCGCCTTTTTGCAGGCCCAAATGTTTGGGAATATCGTGCAGCTGCATATAGCGAGGATCTTGGCCATCCCAACGCAAAACGCCAAGGTAGTTGTTGCGGCCAATTCGGCTGCTAATTCGGCTATCGGTATTGAGAATAGACATGACCAAAGCATAATGGGTAGAAACGGCCCGAATCACGCCCACCACCCCCTCTTGGGTATTGGCCAAAACCGCCGTATTCTTTCGCACCCCATGCTTGCTGCCTCGGTTCAAGGTCAGGTAGTTCTTCTGCTGATGCACACTATTATTGACCACCGTTGCGGCCAAATAATGATACTGCTGCTCCGATAAACTGTCTTCGGCCCCCACTGTGGCCGAATCGAGCAAATGCGAAAAGGTTGTGCTAGGCAGTTGCATCTTGAGCCGGGCGTTTTCTTGGGCCAAAGAATCATTTACCGCAGAGAGGTTCCAATAGCGCGACCAACGATTCTGATAATCGAAAATTCCCCCCACCAGCCGATTGGCAGAACTCAAAAAGGCGGTCTTCTCTGGCGTAGCATTTTGGCTAAAGTAAAAGTTTAGCGCAATCAACTCCAAAATGAAGAAGGCAAAAACACCATGATAACGAATAATTAGCTGGCTAAACTTATTCATAATAGTTGGGCAATAAATAGGGCGTGTCGGACCAGCCTAACCGCTCCGACACGCTTTATTTTAGAAAGGTATCACAACAATACCTCCCCGGCTATAGCTCTGTTTTAGAGGCTTTTCTGAGAGATGAGGAAGGAGAATTTGGCAATGTTCTGCAAGGCAATTCCCGTTCCGCGCACTACCGCCCGTAGGGGGTCTTCCGCAATGTGTACGGGCAATTTGGTCTTCTTACTAATCCGATTGTCCAAGCCGCGCAAAAGGGCGCCACCTCCCGTCAAATATAGGCCCGTCCGATAAATATCGGCCGCCAATTCTGGAGGCGTACTCTCCAAGGCCTTCAAAATAGCCTCTTCAATTTTAGCCACCGATTTATCCAAACAACGGCTAATTTCTTTATGCGAAACCATGATCTGCTTGGGAATCCCCGTCATCAAATCTCGGCCATTTACCGGATAATCTGCAGGCGGCTCCTCTAGGTTCTGCTCGGCAGCCCCTACATGAATCTTAATCTGCTCGGCGGTGCGCTCCCCAATCAATAGGTTGTGTTCCCGACGCATATAGTTTACAATATCAAAGGTAAATTCATCTCCAGCAGTACGGATAGATTGGTCGCAAACAATACCGGCCAAGGCAATTACGGCAATCTCCGTCGTTCCGCCCCCAATATCAATAATCATGTTTCCAACCGGCTCCGTCACGTCCAAACCAATCCCCAATGCAGCCGCCATAGGCTCGTGAATGAGGTAGGTTTCGCGAGAACCCACATGCTCGGCAGAATCAAATACGGCCCGTTTTTCTACCTCGGTAATGCCCGAAGGAATACAAATAACGGTGCGCATACTCCGAAGCAGCTTTCTGCGGTTCGGAATCATGTCAATCAAACCCTGAATCATGCGTTCAGCCGCCTCAAAATCAGCAATTACCCCATCTTTCAATGGGCGAATCGTCTTAATTTTTTGGTGGGTTTTTTCGTGCATCATCATCGCTTTTTTTCCTACAGCGATAACGTCATTGGTATTGCGGTCTACGGCCACAATAGAGGGCTCATCTACAACTACCTGATCGTTGTGGATGATAAGTGTATTAGCAGTCCCCAAGTCGATGGCAATCTCTTGGGTAAAGAAGTTGAAGAATTTTTTCATAAGGAGTGGCAAGCTTTATACTTGGCTAGTAGGTTGGGCAAAATGGCTTTGCGTTTTAGGCTTTGGTTTGCTTTGGCGCAAAAATATAATTTTTAATCTATTAAAGTAAATTTATAAGGAGTCAAAATAAGTAAGTAGCTATTTTTTAGGGGCCTGCCGCCTTTGGCGGCCGGGCCCTTGCGGGGCTCGCAGGTCTGCTCGGCCCTTCGGCGCTGCGCGCCTCGGTCTGGCCTGCGGCCACCCCTTCAGGCCCCTAGGCCGAATGTAAAACCCTGCGGGCGAGCAGCGGCCCAAGGGCCGCCCAGCAATTCCGCCTAGATGTTTTGGCGCCCTACAGGCCCGAAGGGCCGCAGGCCTAGCGATGGTAGGCAGTGCGGCGCAGCCGCAGACCAAGGCCGTTAGGCCGCAGGGCCGAGCGAGTAGCGAGCTGCCGAACGTAGCGCCCGCCGCAGGCGGGAGGCCCCCAAAAAAAGGACTTCCCTAATGGAAAGTCCCTTTTCAAATTTATCGCAAGAGCTGAATGCTGCCCTTTAAGACCAAAATATGGCCATCTATAAACTCTAGTTCGGCATACCAAGCATAGACCCCAGAGTTCATCGGGCGGCCCTTAAATTGGCCATCCCAACCCGCCTGTGGATCATTGGGCGCTAGGTTTTGGCCCTCAAAGACCAACTCGCCCCAACGGTCATAAACCCTAAAGAGTTTGACCAGCTGCAGGCGCTCATCGCCCTGAATAAAGAAGCGATCATTGGCCCCATCATTATTTGGCGTAAAGGTATTGGGGGCCGCCGCAATCCGCTCCTTGTCAATAAAGACCGTAATGCTGCTGTCTAAGCGACAACCTCTTTCATTTTGGGCCACAAATTCATAAATCGCCCGATCAAAAGGCTGCACCCATAACTGATAACTGCTATCGCTCAATAATTGATTGCTCAGGCTTTCGCTCCAACTGAAACTAACCCCCAAACTATCATTGAGCAAGGCATAAAGCAATAAGCTATCGCCATAGGCCAAGGTCGTATCATTTGGACCAAATTGCTGCAAGAAGAAGGGCAAGCCCGCTTCTACCTCCACCAAAGTATCGGCCACACAATCGTTGGCATCTCTTAGGTAAATCGTATAATCAGCCGCCGCCAAGTTCGGGAAGAAAGGCGAAGCCTGCCAGTTTAGACTATCTAAACTATAACTATAGCCGCCCAATGCAGTAGAGCCACCCTGAGCCAGGGCCAAAATACTTCCATTGCTTTCGCCCAAACAGCGCACAGAATCAACCTCTGCAGATAGCTCCAGCGGAGCGGGATCGACAAACTGAATGCTGTCTGTTTGCTGACAACCATTGGCGTCGGTGGCGGTCACGGCATACCAGGCCGCCCCTAGGTTTTGGGCCAAAGATTGGGTATCGCCATTGGACCAAAGATAGCTATAGGGCGCAGTGCCCGAGCTCGCCAAGGCTTCTACACTAGCGCTTAGCTCTCCTGCACAGCGAATATTGCTTTGCGGCTTGAGGGTCAAGCCCAAAGCAGGCGGTCCACCCAAAACATACTGAAAGTCAGCACTACAGCCATTTTGATCCACCACCGTCAAATTGTAAATACCCGCTGCCAAGCCCGTCAAAGGCTCGCCCACTTGGCCATTGGACCAAAGGAAGGCATTTACAGGAACCGAAGAAGATTGATAGCTAATGCTGCCATCATCGCCTCCGGCACAGGCGGGCATATTCAATTGCATATTTAGCTGTAGTGGAGCGGGATCTGTAATTTGGACCGATAAATCAGCCGTACATCCGTTTCTGTCCGTTACGGTCACGCTATAGCTTCCTGCCCCTAGGTTTTGGGCCGTGGGAGCAGTTTGTCCATCCGACCACTGATAGCTCAAGGGCGAAGTTCCGCCGCTAGCCTGTAGTTGGGCTTGACCAGTTAGCTCGCCTGCACAGCGAGGATCTTGGCTACTCACTAAGGTCAGTTGTATGCCTGTAGGCTCGCCAACTTGGGCGCTTAGGCTCAGGGTACAACCATTGGCATCGCTAGCCGTAAGGCTATAGTTTCCAGCGCTAAGGTTAGAGAGAATAGCGGTATTTCCGCCATTGGACCAACTATAATTGTAGTCGCCATTGGCCAAGGGCGTACCCCCACTAATAATCGCCGTGAGCTGGCCCGATGCTCCATTTTGGCAGAGCGCATCCTGTACATTGATATAGCCTACTAAGCCGCTAGCTGGCTCATCAACAACCACTTGGCCCTGAATGCTACAACCATTGGCATCGGTGACCGTAAGTTGGTAGTTTCCTGCCGCCAAGCCCGTTACTTGCTGCGTTTGAGCCCCATTGGACCAAAGGAAGCTGTAGGGAAGGGTTCCGCCTTGTACACTAGCGGTAGCTTCTCCATCTTGTCCCTGCAGACAGCCCGCTGCTTGGCTACTTAAGCTGAGCTGTAGGGCGGCGGGAGCCAAAAGTTCAAAACTATCGACCAGTTGACAGCCGCCAGCATCGCTAACTGTCAGGCTATACCAGCCCGCCGCCAAGTTATTGGCATTGGCGGTACTGCTACCATTGGACCAGTTATATTGATAGGGGGCTGTTCCGCCAACTACTACGGCTTCTAGTTCCCCATCGGCTGCATTATGGCAGCTAGGCGCCTGCAGTTGGTTAATGGCCAGGCCTAAGCCTGTGGGTTGGCTCAATTGAACGCTAGCATTTTGCTGACAACCCTTAGCATCCGTCACAATCAATTGATAGCTGCCTGCGGCAAGGTTAGTCGCAGTAGCTGTCGTTTGTCCATCGGACCAAAGGTAAGTGTAGGGGGCTGTTCCTCCAGTAGCGACCACTGTGGCCGTTCCAGAGTTTTGTCCCTGACAGTTGGGGGTGCTGCTTTGCAATTGAATTTGCAAGGGGCTAGGCTCTTCTACGGTAGTACTTGCGGTAAACTGGCAGCCTTGGGCATCGCTAATTGTCAATTGGTAGTTCCCTGCGGTCAAGCCTCGGGCTTGTCGGCCCATTTGGCCATTGGACCAAAGGTAGCTATAGGGGGCTGTTCCTCCAGTTGCAATCGCTAAAATGGCCCCATCGCTACTGCCCGCACAACTGGCCGAATCTACTTGGAAGTTGATGGCTAGGGGAGAAGGGCTATGCAAGCTAGTTGTTTGGACCAAAATACAGCCATTGGCATCCGTTAGGCTTAGGCTATAACTCCCTGCGGATAAGTTAGTGGCCGTAGCTGTTGTTTGTCCATCGGACCAAAGGTAAGTGTAGGGGGCTGTTCCTCCTGTGGCTAAAGCTGTTAGGCTTCCATCGTTGCCATTAAAGCAACTAGGATCATTTTGGCTAAGCTGTAGTTGTAGGGGAGCGGGCGCCGTAATCTCTATGCTATCTTGAATTTGGCAACCGTTGCCATCTCGCAACTGAACAACATACCAGCCTGCGCAGAGGTTGCTCCAGTTGTTGTTGGGACCAAAGAGCTGACCGTTTTGGCCGGGGCCCAAAAGGCGGTATTCATAGCCATTTTGGCCTAGGGTTCCCGTGCCAGCTACTGCTTGATAGACAATCTGTCCATCGCAGCTATTGGCACAGCTAGCGGCACTAACTGTTTGCTGGGCTGCAAGGGGCAAGGGGGCGCTAAGTTCTATACTATCAACAGCGGTACAGCCATTGGCATCACTAAAGCTGACCGTATACCAGCCCGCAGAGAGATTCTGAATTAGGGCCGTATTTTCCCCAGTAGACCAACTGATGAGGTAAGGGGCGGTTCCGCCCTGTACTTGGGCCGTAAGGGCTCCATCACTAGCGCCTGCACAGCTAATGCTGGCCCCATGATAATTACTATACACACTAATACTGGGCTGTATAGCCGAGGGGGCCATCAGTTGTATGCTTGTTGTGGCCTGACAACCTCGAGCATCGGTAGCGGTAAGGCTATAGTTCCCTGCCGCCAGTTGCTGGAGATCCTCTGTTGTATCTCCTGTAGACCAAAGGAAGCTATAGTTGGGGGTTCCCCCTTGGGCATCGGCATCAATCCAACCATCTGTTCCTTGATTGCAGCTTGGGTTTTGGCTGCTCAATACATTGGCAATAACGGCATTGGCGGGCTCTTGTACAAGGGCCGAAGCAACAATACTACAGCCATTGGCATCGGTGACCGTAAGCTGGTAGGGGCCTGCTGCTAGGTTGTTGATACTGCTACTGCTCTGTCCATTGGACCAAAGGTAGCTATAAGGCGCAATGCCTCCACTTAGTAGGGCAGAGATACTTCCGTCTGCTCCGCCATTACATCGCACAGAATCGGCATCTAGTTGTAGGACCAAGGGCGTGGGCTCTGTAATTGTCCAACTGCCTAGCCAATTACAGCCGTTGGCATCGGTTACGGTAAGTTGGTAGTTTCCTGCCGCCAAATTACTAATATTGCTGCTCCTTTGACCATTGGACCAAAGGTAGCTATAGGGAGGCAAACCACCTTGCATAAAGACGCTCAACTCCCCATTCTGTTGACCTGCACAGATGATATTTTGTTGTTGTACACTATCTAGTAGTAGGGTGTCGGGGGCTGTGAGTAAAACACAACTACTCGCCTGACAGCCATTGATATCCGTCACGCTAAAGCAATAATTACCCGCAGCTAGGCTATTTTGTAGGGCTTGGCTACTGCCGTTGCTCCATTGGCCCTGAAGGCTGCCCCATCCGCCACTATAAATGGCTTCTAGTTGGCCGTCTGTAGCTGAGGCACAAGATACTGTATAGCCATTATAGAAGCTAAGGGTATCTATATTCAACTGAATAGAGTCAGGTGCTTGTAGACTAATGCTACTACTGTCTTGGCAGCCATTCTGGTCGCTAACCGTAAGGCTATAATTCCCTGCTGCCAATCCGTTCAGGCTATTGCTGCTTGCTCCTGTGCTCCAGTTGTAGCTATAGTTGGCCGTTCCTCCTGTTGCTGTTGCACTAAGGGCAGCATCAGCGGCTCCAAAGCAAGAAATGGGACTACCATTATAATCTTGGTCGATACTAATGCCAGCGCTTAAGGGCGTTGGTTCTTGAATACTGACCGAAATTGTATCTGTACAGCCTACATCATCAATCACCTGGACCAAATAGTTGCCTGCGGCTAAGGCCGAGAACTGTCCCGTTTGGTTGCTATCTCCAGCCATAATGTAGGTATAGGGCGCTTGTCCCCCTGCAGCCGTTAAGCTAAAGCTGCCAGAGCTATCTCCTGCACAACTGAGGTCCTGACTAGCCAGTAAACTGATTTGTATAGGACTAGGCGGTACGGGAATATTTAGCTGTAGGGTATCATAACAACCATTACGGTCGCTAATAGTCACGCTATAATTGCCTGCACAAAGATTAGTGACCAAAGAGGTACTATCTCCATGAGACCATTGGTAGTAGTAGTCGGTAGAAATGCTGCCGCCAGTAGCCGTGATGGCTGCAGAGCCATCGCAAAGGCCAGGGCATTGTGGCAGGCTTCCATTGACCAAGCTAGCTTGTACAGGGTTGGGGCTGCCAATTTGGACCGTCATGCTATCCTGACAGCCATTGTTACTACTTACGGTAACGCTATAGCTCCCTGCGCAAAGGCCTGTGGCCGTGGCTGTCGTTTGACTGCCTGCAGCAGCATCCCATAAGTAGTTGTAGTTAATCGCCAAACCAGAAAGTGGCAAAACCGTGGCAGAGCCATCGCAGCTTCCCAAGCAGCTTTCATCTCTTTGAGAGGCCAGCTGAAGCCCTAAGGCATTAGTGCTATCTACAAAAACACTATCAATAGCCGAGCAACCTCCAGGTCCAGAAGAAGTGACCGTAACAGTATACCAGCCTGGACTCAGGTTGGTAATGATAGAGTCTACTGCACCATTGGACCATTGGAAACTGAAGGGAGGGGTTCCCCCCACCGTAGTTGCCGTGGCCGTACCATTATTGCTGCCACAACCCGAAGGGGTAGAGGTTGGCATGGGCACAGGGCTAGTGGTCGTCTGAATCATGAAGGTCCCATTATTACTTCCACCAAGGAAGTTAAAGCCCCCATCGATTTGGACAATATAAGGGGTGTTGGGCTGTAGGTTGTTATAAGTAAAGGACCAGTTGATGGGCTGGGTCATACAGCTATTAAAGCTCTGGCAATCTACCAGCACATCGGGGTTGTTATCACAAGGGCTGCTATCCTGAAAGAAAGAGATATTAAAGCCATCCCCAGGAACGGTGCCCCCGATACAGTTTCCACTAGAGGTGGCATTGATAATACTTAAGGTTACTGCACTTCCATTACAGTCGGATACAAAGTAGTAGTAGAGGGAGTGCTCTGGATCATCGCCTTCTCCACATTCAAAATAGCCAGGAGCGCCGCCTGCAACCCCTTCTCCAGTGGCAGAAGCCGTGTTAAAGCAGTAGGGAACATTGGGTTGAATGGGGTAGGCTATAGCGTTGAGGCAGTTGTCGGCCCCACAGCCTTCTGATACACAAAGCTCAAAGTTTTCATTATCGTCATCTCCGCCATCATTAAAGACTTGGAGGAGAATTTGGCTACCCGGAGGGGCCGCAATCTCAAAGCCGACATCTCCGCTAAGGCCACCGCTACCGCAGGCAACTTGTTGGAGATTGCCGCAGCCGCCAGTATAGGCCACCACCACAAGGTCCGAGAAGTCGCCAATAGGAGAGGAGGAGCTAATGCCATCATCATTTCCTTCTACCAAAGCCACTCCACTACTGGGCATAGTAAAGCTGTACCAAGTTTCTCCACAGTTTTGGCCACAGCTAGTTGGTTGGCTAGCGGTAGGAACGCCATAGTTGTAGCTATTCCAGCTGCCGGTACCATTGGTGCAAGATTCCGATTGAACGGGAATACTAATCGCATTTTGGCAGTAGTTATTGACGGGCTCGGGGTCATTGGGTTGCCCTGTACCAAAGAGGGGCTCCATATCTCGAACTCGAATGCTAAATTCTCCTTCTCGATTGAGACCTTCTCCATCGACTTGGATGAAATAGATATTGCCAGGGGTCAAGCAGGTCGCCTCGACATTTTCGGTGATAATAGCAGTGGGTAGGTTCGATCCATCGCTTAAGCTGAGCTGGCCTGTACAACTATTCGTTGAAGAGCCAAAGATATAGACCTCGGGGTCAATGCCAAAGATAGGGTCATTACTTTCTACCTCAACTTCTACCCGGCCCGAAGGAGGGGCTGTAAACTGATACCAGACGGTATGCTCGGCATAGCCGCCCAAGCCAGGCTCGCCCAATTCTACATTTGCACATTCATTGGTCTCATTGCCTAAAGTGGCAAAGTTGCCCGTGGGGAGACCAAAGTCATAGGCATCGCAGATATTATTATTATAGGGGAAGGTTGTGCTTCCTCCATCATCTTCAATTTCTATAGTAAAGTAGCCTTCTTCTACCCCAAAGTAATCCTCTTGTCCATCTACTTGTAGATAGTAGGTGGCCCCCGGAACCAAGCAGGTAATGCTCATTGATTCATCATTGAGCAGGGGATCGTAATCACTGCCCATTTCTAGCCAAGGTCCAGCACAGGTTCCGCCCGGACTATACCAGAGCGCCAGCTGTAAGTTGGGGTTGTCGCCCAAACTAGCGGGGTCTGATTCTAAGCTGATGCTGATGTTCCCAGAAGTTGGGGCCTCAAAGCTAAACCAGACGGTTTCATCGGCAGCAAAGGCCGAAGGGTTAGGCTCATTGGGCTCTAGCGTAGCACAGTAGTTATTGTAACTGACGTTATTGTTGATGCTGCCCCCATTGGGTACCGCCCCCAAAGGCGTGGCATTACAGATGTTATCATTGGCGGGAAAGCTCCCCGCGCCATCATCTATAATTTCTATGGTAAAATAGCCTTCTACATCAATCAAAGAGCCATCTACTTGGACCCAATAGGTCTCTCCCGGGAGCAAACAAGTTAAATTGACTTCCGCATCAAAGCTAAGGGTGGGATTGTCTACCCCCTCTTCCAAAAGTTGTAGGTTGCCCGTACAACTGCCATTAGAAGAACGGTAAACGGCTAGTTGTAAGTCTACTCCATTGCCTTGATTGTTGGGATCAGACTCTAGGCGAATGCTGACCTCCGAAGAGGTACTGGCCCCCACATGTGCAGGCGCCTGAAAGCTAAACCAAACTGTCTGCTCAATATTAAAAGGAGAGGGCTCTCCGGGCTCTGTTTCTGCACAGAAGTTAGCGTAGTTGATGTTGTTATTGATGCTGCCCCCAATAGGTACGGCCCCCAAGGCTTCTGCATTACAAATGAGGTCGTTGGTTGGAATGGGTACGGAGGGCGCCTGACTAATCGTCAAATCAAAGTAACCCTGTACATCTAGAAAGGAACCATCCACCATGATGAAGTAGGTCTTGCCTGCGTCTAGACATTGTACGTCCATGTCTTCATCAAAGAAGCCGGGGTCATAATCACTTTCTACCTCAGTGAGGATACCCGTACAGCTGTTATTAGAGGATTCAAAAACGGCTAGCTGAATATCAATGGCATCTTGAGAGCTAAAAGGGGTAAAGGTGGTGGCCGAAATGTCTACCGCATAAGGTCCTCCTGTGGCCGGGGTGCTAAAGCTGTACCATACGGTTTGATCCGCATCAAAGTCATCTGGATTGGGGTCGCCAATGGCATCAGCACAAAGGTTGTGCTGGTTCGTGATGCTTTGTGGCCCGTTCGTAAAGGGATCTCCTAAGGGAATGGCATTACAGATGAGGTTGTTGGGCGCTACGGGAATAGGCGGTATTTCTGTAATGGTAATATCAAAATAGCCTTCTTCTGGGTCCAAGATGGCCAAATCTGCCCCATTGACTTGCACATAATAGATTTGCCCTGGGTTTAAGCAATAGACCTCTAGGTCCAAATCAAAGACAACTAGGTCGTCGCCGCTGTTCATTTCTCGCCAACTGCCCGTACAACTGGCCGCCTCCCAAACGGCTACTTGCAGATCAATAGGGTCTACGCCATTAAGGGGATCGTCTGAGCTGAGTTCTATTTCTACATTACCACTAGCAGGGGCCGTAAAGGTATACCAAACGGTCTGATTGGGGTTGAATGCCCCTGGGTTGGGCTCTCCAGCTCCTGTTGCACAGAAGTTGTTTTGGCTACCATGTTGTGGGCCGGGACTTGTTCCAATTTGTCCTCCCGTTGGATCACCCAAATAGATGGCATTACAAGGATCGTCATTTGTTGCAGGAGGATCACGAGGATCGCCATAAACCTCTAGGTCAAAGATGCCTTCTTGAAGGTCGGGGTCAAAAAGGGCCCCCTCTCCATCTACCATCAAAAAGTAGGTTCTGCCTGGAGTAAGGCATTCTACTTCCATATTTTCATCCCAGACCACTCCAATTCCATCATGCTCACTCTGTATTTCGGTCAAGGGATCGTTGCAACTTTGGTTGGCCGCATCATAAACTACTAGTTGTAGATCAATTTGGTCAGAGCCAAAAAAGCTTTGGTTTTCTGCCCGAATCTCTACTTTACCCGAAGGCGGGGCAACAAAGGTGTACCAAACCCCACGGTCATTTCCCCAGTTGTTGGGGATGGGCTCAAAGAGGTTGTCTGCACAGTAGTTGTTCTGATCGGTAAGTCCAACGGTGCCGCCAGGAGCAGGGGCACCCAGGGCAATGGTATTACAAATTTCATCATTGGGCGCAGGCGGAATCCCGCCATCTCGTACTTCTAGGTCAAAGATACCATCTACATTTAAGGTAGAGCCATCCACCATGATATAGTAGATGCGGCCAGCTTCTAGGCAGCGTACATCTAGTTCTTCTCCAAAGCCAGTTGGATCATAATCGCTATCTATTTCGCTGAGGCTTCCTGTACAGTTGTTGGTCGAGCTGCTATAAAGGGCGAGCTGAAGGTCTACCGCATCGGTCCCAAAAGGGGCGGGTTGGTCACTATTGGCCTCAATAATAACATGCCCAGAGGCAGGGGCTTCAAAGGAGAACCAAACGCCCTGCTCATTGCTCCAGTTGCCCGGAACGGGCTCGTTGGCATTGCCTGCACAGAGGTTTGACTGGCTGAGGGCATTGGTTTGTACTTGCCCCCCAGTAGGAACAGGCCCCAGATGAGTGGCCGCACAAATGCTATCGGCTGATTGCTGTACGCCAAGGTCAAAGATTTCTAGGCCAAAGTAGCCTTGGCCGCCATCGGTAAAGGGGATGCCGCTATCTTCGCCATCTACCAAAAGGAAGTAGGTGGTATTGGGTTGTAGACATTCTACGCTCATTTCTTCATCATAGAGGGCACCTGCCCCCTGATAGTCTTCGGCCACTAGGCTAAGGGCGCCATTACAACTGCCATTAGAACTTTCATAAAGGGCCAATTGCAGGTCGATGCCATCCCCTAGGTTTTGGGGATCCGAGATGGCCTCAAAGCGGAGACTAGCACTGGGGTTGGGGCCGGTGGTAAACTGAAACCAAACGCCTTGTTCATTGGCATTGCCCCAGGGACTAGGTTCTAAGGTATTTGTTGCACAGAAGTTCCCGTAGTTGCTCAGTCCATTGTCTCCAATAGAGCTATTGCTATTGAGGGTCCCCAGATTGATGGCATTACAAATTTGGTCATAGGCTTGGCCCGCATTTACAAAGCTTCCCGTTGCCCGAATCGTAAAATCTACCTGCCCCCAACTGCTATTCCCACAACAGTTTGGAATGCTTAGGGTATAATTGAGGGAGCTACCTGGCGCTGGGGTAGCAAAGTTCTGACAAATCTGGGCCAGACAAGTTTGGTCCACCACACAGGCCGCCCCATCATCCTCAAAGGCTCTAAAACAGAGCTGGATATTGGCCGGATAGTCTGTTGCACAAATAAATTCTTCATCGTATTGGGTGTTGGGGGCGTCGGTAAAGCAAGCCCCAGATTGAGGGTAGGTCGTCCACCCTTGGCTTTCTACATTGACGCGCCATTGGGGGTCTGGACTACCACCAAAAATCCCATCTGTACAACTGGTCCCAGCCGTTCCGGAGTTGATGATCACTTCTAGACGAACTTGGGCCTGCAAGCTCCAGCTGCAGAGGAACAGAAGGCCAAATAGATAGATATGTCGCATATAGCTGTTTTTTGTCCAACAAAATTGAAGGCTAAAAATAAGAAATCCTTAGCAGTTCTTCACTAAACGTTTGTTTCCTGCCTCCTTGTTGCCAAGGACCCTGTTTTTTTGGGGCCTCCGCCTCCCTTCGCTCGTCGGCGCTACGTTGCGCAGCTCGCTGTTCGCTCGGCCCTGCGGCCTGACGGCCTTGGTCTGGCCTGCGGCCACTGCTGCACATCGCTAGGCCAAATGGAAGTCCTGCGCTTCGGCCATCCTTTGATAAAAATTTGAGGCTAGTCCAGGCATTTTTTAAAGGCATAGCTGTAGCTATGGCTGAGAAAAATAACGCAGAATAGCAGGAAATTAAAGCAAAGGATAGAAGTGGCAGGGCTTTCATTTGGCCTTTGCCGTTTGGCCTTCGGCCATGGCGGCTTCGCCGCCCGTTATTCATCGCCTAGGGACAAGCCCCTAGGCTAATCCAATGGAGTCAGCCCTAAAGGGTCTCAACTGCTCATATAGCTGGCCTTGCTCATCTGTTTTTGCAGAGAAGGGCCATATCCAAAGGCCCTCGCAGAGGGCTGTCTGAAAAAGCTAGCCTAGGGGCTTGTCCCTAGGCGCAGGAAAGAGCAGACACAAAATTTTAAACAGACTCTGCCTAGGGGCTTATCTCTAGGCAATGATTGGTAAAACTCCTTCTTAGTTGCCCTGAACTCTACGATATAGGTTGTCAAAGTCATTGAATACAGTTACTAAACTGTTCGTTATAGGTTCCTCTACTGCATAAGAGTCGTCCTGAACTCCATGATATAGGTTGTAGAAGTGTATAATATACGTTGGCTAAGTGCATGATATACGTTAGGGAACTGTACGGTATAGGTTGTGGAACTACATAATATAGGTTGTAGGACCCCAAAATAGACGTCCTAGGACGTCTATTTTGGGGTATAGGAAGGTACCCAATGGGGTTAGGGGACGTACCTCATGGAGTTCGGGACGTCCCTTATGGGGTTGGAGGACGTACCTCATGGAGTTCGGAACGTCCCTTATGGGGTTGGAGGACGTACCTCATGGAGTTCGGGACGTCCCTTATGGGGTTGGGGGACGTCCCTCATGGAGTTCGGAACGTCCCCTCTGGGGTTGGAGGACGTATCTCATGGAGTTCGGGACGTCCCCTCTGGGGTTTTTGGACCTATACAATGCAGTTTCAGACGTCTATCAAGCAGTAGGAGCGTCCTAATTTGGGGTGCTAGACCGATAGCTTGAGCTAAATAAGTGGCCTCTTCCATTTTCTAAGCTAAAAAATGCGGTAGAGAAGTGCTACTTTAGGGTTCTTAGACCTAAGCTCTACCTTAGAGGAGCCCTATTTTGGGCTTGTGCAACCCCATCGCCCTAGTTTATTAGTCCCTCAACTTTTTCTTGGGGGGTGAAAAAGGAGAGGTAAAGAAAGCGTTTTTTAGCAGCTGGGCGGTTTTGGCCCCATGGGCTGAAGCCCATGGTTGTGGGGCTATGCAAACTGGCGGGCTAAAGCCCTTGTTTGCTGTTTATTACAACTCATTATGGGCCGATGGTTTTAACCTTCGGCTCATTTTTTTACGCTTAGTTTGGCTACTTTTGTTGCTGTAGGTTTCAACCTACAGGTACATATATATCCATCCTACAGGCGGCGAAGCCGCCGCAAAGGAGCGAAGCGACTTGGCCTAGGGGCCTGAAAGGGTGGCCGCGCAGCGGCAGACCAAGGGCGAAGCCCGCAGGGCCGAGCAGACCTGCGAGCCCTGAAAGGGCCCGGCCGCCGCAGGCGGCAGGCCCCAAAAAAAGAATAAAGATATTTACTGATACTGCACAGCTATTTTGAGAAAATAGAAGTTGGAACTATGGATTTAGATATGAAATCAATGTTTATGTATTATGCTATAATAATTATATTTATCTTGGCAGCGAGTAGTTTATATGCTCAAGAAGATAGTTGTTTTATCGAAAATTACAAGAAAAGACCTGAACATGCAGAGATGTTTGGGTTTGAGAATAGGGCTGTTTTTATCCTTGAATTAGGCCATCTTCTTAAGTGCGATAAAAAAGTTAAAAAGGAGTTGAGTGAAGACTTAAAGGAGGGAATTAGGTTAAAAGTTTTTTTAAATAAGTCCTTAACAGAAGTAGATTCTGTGCAAGTTCATGGTCTAAGACTTAGCCCTAAAAAGTTAAGGCGCTTATTGAGACGAACGCGGAAAAAAGCAAAAGTTATAAGGACTTGTTTGGCTGTTAATTATTATGCAACAGAACCAAGCCCTCCATCTATGAATATCACAACAACCAAAAGTATTCTTCTCGTTTTTGCAAAATAACTATTAGGTACTGCAGCGGCTGAAGGCAGCTGATATTTAGGGGCTAAAAAATATGTTATGAAGTTTGTTTACTTGTTGGCAGGAGTTTTTATTTTTAATTCATGTCAATTGTTGAGGTTAGAGAAAAGAGAGGCAACAGCAGAGCCAGTGGAGCAGTTCTATTTTCCGTCTGGTGACGGAAAATGGGGGGTATATGGGTTCCCAGATATAGAGAATTGTTATTCTTTTGAGATAAATGAAGAAGATAGCTTTAGGTTCGTAGTAGATAGTCTTCTATTCAAAGGACAAAGGTCTGGATCTAAAATCCACTTTGAATTGGGTGACTCTTTAGCTAGTTATTATATCAAGGGGCAGTTTCAGATTCCTACTGAATATGTACTAAAACCTCAAAAAAATAAGACTGGAGAGCGAAGCAATAGCTGGATTATCGAAAGAATTCCATTGCGTATAGGGCATTGGTACTATAGTCGTGATGGAGAAAGATCTTTGGGTTACTATCATAGCACTGAGGTATCGGCAGATTCACTTGCAAAGGATGAGCATTATATTAACTTAGTCGGAAAGTTAGAAAAAACAGCATTATTAGGACTACCGGTAAAATTTAAATGGCCTAAATATCATCTACAAATTGTGGAGGGAGATAGCTTTAATTTAAAAGTGGATACATTTGCTTTTCAAGGTTTCTTGCAAGCTGATACTTTATACTTCGAATTTGGGGAAGAAAACCAAGATGGATACATAAAAGGACAGTTTTGTATATCGTCAAAAAGCTATCCTGCACCAAACTATAGGATACTAGATTTAGCTGAAGACATAAAATTTGATTTAGGAATTCCAGAGCCTAAAAATAAATTTTATTGGAATCCTAAAGAATCAATAAACTATCATACTACTTATGCTTGTCAAAAAGAAAAATGGGCGTTAAGAGTTGGTAAATGGGAGTATTTGGAAAAGGGAGAACGGATTTTTATTGACTATCCAGGTCTGCAGTGATTTTAAGTCGCAGCCATTATAAAATGCTAGTAGTGGCCTAAGTTGAACTGTTTTTAGGTCTATTTAATCAAAAGCAGCGAGTATGATTCTATTTATAGAAATAGTTACCTTACTTATTTTACTTGCAGGGAATATCCTTTACCTTAAGCGAGGTCGAGCTAGAAGTACGCCCAAAGTCGTATTTTGGGGCATAGAAATAGAAAGAATAGATGCATTGGGTTTTCTAATAATGTCACTGTTGCAATTAGACTTTTTAAATCAATTTTTGGATTTATTGATTCTACTTGCCGTTTTATTTTTTGTAGTTACCCATCTGCGGATAAGGACTGTAGAATAGATGCTCTTGTTGTAAAAAGCTCAGCCCAGCCAAAAAACAATAAAAATGAAGACTAGTATAAGTTTGTTGCTAATGTTTTTTTGTTCCGTTTTAGCTCACAGTCAATGTGATAAGATGGAGGTAAAAGGCCAAGGAGATACAATTTTATTTTTTAAAAATTGTGTTCAGGGAGAGTTGCTCGTCTTTGATACACTTATACTACCGCCTTTGCTTAAAGATGTAAAATTTAAGCAAATAGCAGATAATGCGGTTTATGTTAGCTGGACCTTTAGGGCAGTTGGCGGAGAGCAATGTTTTCTTTTGAGAAAAATTATCCTTAATGAGGATGGAGAGTTAATTCATCAAGATAGAATTGACGGTTTCTGTGAGGAGGATTTGAGGGAAGGAAGAACGTTAAGGGAAGGTAATTGTATCGACTTATATAAAACAGGGATAGAGGTTGTTTTTGAAGATGTAGCTAAGTCTTCTCTGTTTATAAGCTATGAAGAACTATCTAATTATACTGTAGAACAAGTAATTAAAAACAAAGAAGCTGATGAGAGGATATTGGCTATTTGTTGTTTTCGTCTGCAGCCTGGCTTGTCAGTCGAGACAGCCTGATGAAAAGGCAAGCGAAAAAGCTTTTTCCTACCGCTCTATTTCAGAAGAAAATCTGATTATCTATATGGTAGAGGAGGCCAACAATATTTCTATAGCAGCTATTTTAGATCGCATAGAAATTGAAAATGGAATCTCTGAAGTGGAAGCAGATAGTCGCTTTTTAAGAGCGTTTGATCTGGCCAATATGGGAGCTGTTGAGCTCTATGAGTTGAATCTGAAGCAAGAAGGAAGGCCTCGCATAGCAGCGAGCAAGTATTATTGTCTACGGTCTAAGCGGCTAAATACGCTCTTTTATATCCCTCTAGAGAAATATTTTCTGCTTAAACTTAATACCTCATCAGATACTTATGTATTTAGCGGCATAGACCAAGGAGGCAAAAGAGCCTACTATACTATATTTGGCTTTGATGCTATTTCTGGGATGCCTAAACTCAAATGGTCCTCCCTTAGACATTGTAGTATACCTGTTTTTATACGGACCCCAGATAGCTACTGCCAGCGTTATCTAAATGATAGCTTAGCCTTTAAAAATGAGGATGTTAATGGCGATGGGTATTTAGATGTGGTATTTGAGGGGCTCAGGAAGAGTAGCTGTATGGACAAAAATGGGGAGGAACAAGAGATTAAGTTTAGTATTCTAATGAAGCCAGATCTCGAAAAATTAGAGTTGATTTTATCAGATGAAAGTATCTGTGATATGGATTGGAATATGAACTAGTTTTTTGGGCCTCCCGCCTTCGGCGGGCGCTACGTTTCGGGGCTCGCTGCTCGCTCGGCCCTGCGGCGGCTTTGCCGCCTTGGTCTGGCCTTCGGCCACCCCTGCACATCGCTAGGCCGCTCATCTGTCTTTTTTCTTTGGGCTTTCTTCTTTTGCGGTTGGGCAGTTTTGGGCCATGGGCTGAAGCCCATGGTTGTGGGTCTGAGCAAACTGGCGGGCTAAAGCCCTTGTTTGCTGTTTATTACAACTCATTATGGGCCGATGGTTTTAACCTTCGGCTCATTTTTTTACGCTTAGTTTGGCTACTTTTGTTGCTGTAGGTTTCAACCTACAGGTACATATATATCCATCCTACAGGCGGCGAAGCCGCCGCAAAGGAGCGAAGCGACTTGGCCTAGGGGCCTGAAAGGGTGGCCGCAGGCCAGACCGAGCCGCTGAAAGCGGCGCAGGGCCGAGCAGACCTGCGAGCCCTGCAAGGGCCCGGCCGCCTTTGGCGGCAGGCCCCAAAAAAAAAATATATAGGCTCTTTTTGAGAAGGAGTCTTGTCGCATTATTTTTTGAGGATAAGCAGGCGCCAAAGGGGGAGAGTTTATCATCTAGGGGGAAAAGGGGGCGCTCTGGGAAATTCAGAATACTATAAAATAGATGGATGTTTAGAACTGTTGTTGGGCTACTATTATTAGCCATAAACCTTAATGCTCAAGATTTAAGCACTAAAACTTTTTCGGAACAGTTGTCGGATTTAAAGTTAAGCAATATTAAGTCTGGACTTTTAATGACTGCTAGTCGAAATGACACGCTTTCTGCCTTATTTTACAACTCAACATTTAATGAGTTGCATAAGGTTGATTTGGCCTCTTTAGTCAATCCTGAGCAGAAAATGTTTTATGTAACTTCAGGCCAAGCTTACTTAAATATGAGGGCTGGTTTCCTGAGCTCAAAGCTGCTCACTACTTATGAATTAGGAGATACTGGGGAGCTCATATACCTCATTATGCAAAAACAATATCATTACCACGATAGTCAGGAGAATGCTTGTGAATTGAGTAGGATTTTATATTATTCGGATCGTCGTGGAGTATTTAAAATAGAAGATTTAGAAACAAAAAATATAGAAGATTGCAAGGCATTAAAATGGTTGTATTTAGCTGGAGATTTTCACAGCAGGCTTTAATGCGAGTTTTAGCACTACTTACTTTTTTCGTTTTGCCTTTTTGGGCAAAAGGGCAGGGGGTAGATAGTTTGTTGATGCAAGCTAAATTATTAACGGTTTCTGCATATCGTCAGCTTCCAAAAGATAGTCTTTTAGCGTTGTTGCAGCAGCAGCCTGCAGAGATTTATAAGGCGAAGAAATTAAAGGGCTTTTATTTGATTAAAATCAGTTCGAAGCAAGCAGCGGATAGTTATAATTCCTGTGTTTTTTACTTAGTGTATGAAGAGCGGCGGCGGCAATTTTATCGAATAGCAGGATTTGATCAGCGAGAATATTCAGCCTTTAGAAGGCGAGTTCGAGTGCGGCGTTTATTTTGGGGCGAGAAAGCGATTCGTAGAGATTTTTCGGGGCATTTTCCAAGAAAGCAGAGTCGGAGGGTAAATTGTGCGGAGGAGATGGAAAAAGAAATAAAAGTATATTAGTTGTGTGGAGATTTGTGATTTACTTTTTCTTTTTGTGGCCAGCCGCTTTATTGGCTCAGGATAGCTTGTCTAATACGTACTTTAAGGCCAAATTACTTTGCTTGGGCTCTACTGCTTATGCCTCTTATGCAGATGGCATTGCGGCATTAGATGCTGCTAATATGCAGTGCTTGAGGGGCCCTAAATTTCCCTCTGTTTTGTTGTTTCGCATTCAATTGCAAGACGCTGCAGCTCCTCATTATGTAGCCTATGACAAAAAACGAGATCTCTTTTTGAAAGTAGCAGGATTTAAGAAAAATCAGGGAATCGCTTTCTTTAAAGTTTTGGAAAGAGATCAGCCTATTATATTAGAAATAAAGGCATTGGAAACTTATTTTGGCCTAACTCAACAAGATTTTAGCGCCAAAGACTGGAGGTATTTGAGGCGAATAGGGTTTTCTGAAAAAGAACGTACTTTTGTTGAGCTTGATTTGGAGTAGTTGGGGCCTAAAATCCTCAATCTGACCTATTAAAACGATAACCTAATGCAAAACACAATCAAAATTACAAGCTTAAACTCAACTGTTTTAGAAATTGAGTTATTAGATATATTATCTAATATAGATACTCCTGAGAAGTATAAATGGTCTATTTTGTGGCTGGAAGCCATGGCCAAAGATGAAGATTTCCCTATGCTGGATTTTGAAAAGAAGGTTAATGAATCTAAAAATGGGCAGTTCACTTCATCGCAAAACCTTATTGAATTAGGAGAAGCATGCACACAAATTATAGAGATTTTGCTGATAGCCGATATGGACAGAAATAAATTGAAGAGATACGAAAGTGATTCTGAAATGAAAAAATCATGTCAATATTGTATTGAGTTGATCGATTCATCTTTCTGGGAGATTACATCAAAAGACGAAAACTTCTTGCTTAAATTAAGGGAAAAGTTTGATTTAGTACGGAGCAGCTAGGCAAAACGATTAGGGAATTAAATTAAATATGAAAGATCTAGAACATCCATTATTAGCGCCCTTTGCTGCTGATTTTAGCTTAGTGGAGGAGGCTAGAGGAAAGGGAATAATTGAATATTTCCATTTAGCTCAAATTAAAAATTATCGGGCTACTTCTTATCTAGGAAATATCGCTTGGGATACTTTTGAGACAGCCTACAACCTTAAATGGGATATACTAGATGTAGACGATATTACTGCTCGTTTGAAAAAATCGCCTTTGTCTGAATATGAGGAGGTATTTTTACAATTGAGATATGGTAAGCCTATCTTGAAAATATCCACAAGTTCATTTATAGCACATTGGGATGAGATATTATATCAGTCGCTAGAAGGATTTCCATTGGCTACAGCAGATGAAAAACTGTTTTTAGAGTGGTTAAATAATCCTAAATCGATATACTCTAACTTCTTAATCTAATATGGGGCCTCCCGCCTTCGGCGGGCGCTACCTTCGGCAGCTCGCTGTTACTTGCTTCGCTGCGTCGGCTCCCGTTGGTCGGGTCGCTCGGCCCTGCGGCCACTGCTGCACATCGGTTACTCCCGTTGGTCGTCGAACTGCGGCTTCCAGCCTTGTTGTGGCCAGTCGCTTCGCTCCTTCTAGCTGGGGGAATTTAGTACTTTAGCTTTTTCTTAGAAGGGAGGAGCTATAACGGACTTAATATCATACTCTTGTCTTACAAGTACTCAAAAAAAAACCTATGCAAATTTTTTCAATTTGGTTAAAGTTGCTCTTAATGACTATATTGGTTTTTGCCTTTATTTTATTTGTGTCACTATTCATGAAGCCATCTTTTTCTCCAATTTATTCTTATTACTTAGGTGAGGAAGTATATGGAGTTGTGGTTTTAAAGGAGTTAGACAGTTTGCAACTAAGTTTTTCGATAGATAATGATCCATTTATTTATACAAAGAATGATTTAGGAGAGGATTGTCCACCACTTCAGCCAGGAGATGAAGTTTTAATGTACGTATCTACTGTGAATAAATCGCCTTATGTGCCAATATTGGGCGATTTTATTTATTTGAGAAGGTTTTGGATTAACGTTTTGGCAACTAGTTTTGCGCCAATGGTTTTATTTACAATATTTCTTTTTAGATCTCTGATATTAAATGCTTTAAATAAAGAAAAGGAGAACTAAAAGCCCTCTATATTTGACGAATTTTATGATTTTCTGGGGCCTCCCGCCTTCGGCGGGCGCTACGTTCGGCAGCTCGCTGCTCGCTCGGCCCTGCGCAAAAAACAAGTTTTTGCTTGGTCTGCGGCTTTGCCGCACTGCCTACCATCGCTAGGCCGCTCAGCTGTCTTTCTTCTTTGGCGGCTGGGCAGTTTTGCGCCCATGGGCTGAAGCCCATGGTTGTGGGTCTGAGCAAACTGGCGGGCTAAAGCCCTTGTTTGCTGTTTATTACAACTCATTATGGGCCGATGGTTTTAACCTTCGGCTCATTTTTTTACGCTTAGTTTGGCTACTTTTGTTGCTGTAGGTTTCAACCTACAGGTACATATATATCCATCCTACAGGCCCGAAGGGCCGCAGGCCTAGGGGCCTGTAAGGGTGGCCGCGCAGCGGCAGACCAAGGGCGAAGCCCGCAGGGCCGAGCAGACCTGCGAGCCCTGAAAGGGCCCGGCCGCCTTTGGCGGCAGGCCCCAAAAAAAGAAGGTCCAAGACAGCAGTCTCGGACCAGATAGTTAGTGTAGTTAGGAAAGTCTTATGGCCTTAATCATTTTTGTGGATATGCACATCCATTTGAGGGTAAGGGATATTGAGGCCCTCTTCATTAAAGCGATTGTAGATCTTTTCATTCATATCAAAGGTTACGCCCCAGTAATCAGAAGATTTGACCCAAAGGCGAACCGTGAAATTGATCGAGCTATCGGCTAGTTCGGCTAGGGCGATAAAGGGGGGAGCGGGCTCTTGGAGGATGCGCTTATCTTGGGCGATAATATCGTTGAGGACGGCTCTAGTTTTTTGGGTGCTATCTCCATAGCCTACGCCTACGGTAAGGTCTACGCGGCGGTAAGGTTCTGTAGAGAAGTTGGTCATAGAGGCATTAGAGAGGCCGCCATTGGGGATGATAATTGTCTGATTGTCAGGTGTTTTGAGGATTGTGTTAAAGATTTGGATCTCTTTGACCACACCGGTAAAGCCTTGGGCTTGGATAACGTCTCCGACCTTAAAGGGTTTGATGATGAGGATAATTACCCCACCTGCAAAGTTTTGCAGGGTACCCGATAGGGCCATACCTACGGCAAGTCCAGCTGCACCGAGGATAGCGATAAAAGAGGTCATCTGGATGCCTAGTACATTAAAGATACTGAGGACCAAAAGCACCTTGAGGGTCATATTGGTAAGCGAGACGAGAAAAGGGCGTAGGGAGTCGTCGATCTTTTGTTTCTCTAGCATTTTGGCCAACATCTTGGTGGCCTTACCGATAATCCAGAAGCCTACAAAGGCGATTACTGCAGCTCCAAAAATCTTTGGGCTATAGGTAATTGCTAGTTCGGTAACTAGTTTGATAATTTCTTCAATATTCATCATGGAATTTAAAATTAAGAATAAAAGGGTTAGTAAATGGTGTAATTGGTTGCAAGATAAAATAATAAATTGGAGTAACTTTCCCAAAAGGCAAAATAGAGAGGGGCATCTTTGCCGTAGGTCACAGAAAAGCTTAAAAAAACTTTTAGACGGGCTTTTTTTGTAAGCCAGAGCTGATTCTCTATTTTAGCCGCATTGCTTACATGTTGAACAGAGCTTGCTTTGTTCTTATATAAAAACACAGCTAATATGGCCAATGCTTTTTTCAAGATTCCGACACCTAAGAATGAGCCAGTAAAAGCCTATCGCAAGGGCAGTCCGGAGCGGGCATCACTCAAAGCCGAACTGGCGAGATTGAAGGGGCAGGAATTAGAAATTCCTATGATTATAGGGGGAAAAGAGGTGCGCACCGGCAATTTGGTGAGCATTCATCCTCCGCATGAGCTTAAACATACATTGGGGCACTACCATAAGGGAGGGGCCAAAGAGGTAAATATGGCTATTGATGCGGCTTTGGCGGCAAGAAGTAGCTGGGAGAACACGCCCTGGCAAGAGCGGGCGGCGGTATTTCTTCGTGCGGCAGAATTGTTGGCGGGGCCTTATCGGGATCGGATGAATGCGGCTACGATGTTGGCGCAATCGAAGAATGTTTTTCAGGCGGAGATTGATGCAGCCTGCGAGATGGTAGACTTTTTCCGTTTTAATGCGGCTTATTTGGAGCAGGTATATAGCGACCAGCCCAATTCGGCGGCAGGGATTTGGAACCGTTTGGAGCATCGTCCTTTAGAGGGCTTTGTCTTTGCGGTAACGCCCTTTAACTTTACCTCTATTTGTGCCAACTTATGTGCAGCTCCTGCTCAGATGGGGAATGTAGTGGTTTGGAAACCTTCTGATACGCAGATTTACTCGGCCAAAGTGATTATGGACCTCTTTATGGAGGCGGGCTTGCCTGCTGGGGTGGTCAATATGGTCTTTGCAGATGGTCCTGTAGCGGGAGAGGTATGCTTTAAGCATCCGGAGCTCTCTGGCTTGCACTTTACGGGCAGCACCAAGACCTTTCAGTATATGTGGAAGACCATTGGGGAGAATATTCACAACTATCGTTCTTATCCTCGTATTGTTGGGGAGACAGGCGGAAAGGATTATGTTTTGGCCTATAAAGATGCCAAAGCGGATCAGGTGGCTACGGCCCTTTTGCGTGGTGCATTTGAGTATCAGGGGCAGAAGTGTTCGGCAGCATCGAGAGCGTATATTCCGCAGAGCTTGTGGCCTGCAGTAGAAGAGAAGCTAGTTGCTGATCTGAAGACTGTAAAAATGGGGACTGTAGAAGATTTCAGTAACTTTGTCAATGCCGTAATTGATGAGCGGGCCTATGATAAAATCACGGCTTATATTGAGCAAGCCAAAAAAGATGAGGGCGCAGAAATCATTGCTGGGGGCAATCATTCTAAGGAAGAGGGCTACTTTATTGAGCCTACCGTAATTGTGGTTAAAGATCCTCATTATGTGACCATGAAAGAAGAGCTTTTTGGTCCAGTAATGACCATCTTTGTCTATGAAGATGAGGAATTGGATGCCACTATTGAGGCCTTGGATACCGCTTCTCCTTATGCTTTGACGGGGGCTATCTTTGCTACAGACCGTTTGGTGATTAACGAATTGATTGAAAAGCTTCGTCACACAGCGGGTAATTTTTATGTAAATGACAAGCCAACTGGAGCCGTTGTTGGTCAGCAGCCCTTTGGTGGTGGTCGTGCATCGGGAACCAATGACAAGGCGGGTTCTTACCTCAACTTGTTGCGTTGGGTTTCTCCACGTACGATTAAGGAGACCTTTGTTTCTCCTACAGACTACCGTTATCCTTTCTTGGAAGAGTAGGCTAAAGGCTTAGCAAAATAAATTATGGCCCACTACAACGCTTTGTAGTGGGCCTTTTTTGTAGCTAAAAGGGGCATTTGCTGTTGTCACTTTTTAGCGCAGATAATATTTTAAGGACTTATATTTGAACCAAATTAAAATAGCTTCTGTATATTTGTTTCGCAAAAAATAAGACAGGCCCAAAAAAGGAGGTGATCCACTTATGCAAATCAAACTTTATATTGCTCAATCATTGGATGGTTATATTGCTGGCCCTAATGGGGAGTTAGACTGGTTGGAGGAACTGCCTAACCCCAAGGGAGAAGATTTTGGCTACACTGATTTTTACGACAGCATTGACCTTTTATTGATGGGCCAAAAAACCTATGCGGCTATTTGTTCGTTTGGGATAGCGTGGCCTTATCAGGGGAAGCCAACCTTTGTATTTAGTCGGGCCGAGGAACTTTCTTCTGCCCAGCCAGACTGCCGACATTTAAATACGCTAGATGCTCCCACTATAGCGAGCTTAAGGCAGCTTAGTAAAAAAGGAATTTGGTTAGTGGGGGGCGGCGCCTTGATTCGAGAGTTTTTGCGTTTAGGCGCTATTGATGAAATGATCATTTCTATTATTCCTCGTTTGTTGGGGGAGGGGATTCCTTTATTTCCGGCTACTTATCCGGCTATGGACTGGCAGTTGGAGAAAACAGAAACTTTTGCCAATGGAATAGTCAACTTACACTACACTAAAGTGTAATTGATCACAGAAATATAGGCACTATGGGGCCTATTTTAATAAACGACTAATTTTACTACCTAATTTAACTTTGAGTATGAAACAGCTTTTACCTCTGCTGCTTTTTTGCAGCCTGAGTTTCAGTTTGTGGGCCAACAACCTACAGATTAGCAATGTGACGCTAACCAATGACTCCACCTTGACCTTCAGCATTAGCTGGGAGAATAGCTGGCGCCTAGATGGAACCCCTCCTTATAACCATGATGCCGTTTGGCTTTTTGTAAAGAAGCGAGATTGTGCTTCTAGCCAGTGGAGCCATACCGATTTGAGTGCTACTGTAGGAGACCATAGTACTGGTAGTCCCCTAGAGGCCTATGTAGATGGCAAGGACAGCAGTTCGGTGGCCAAAGGAATTTTTGTTCGTCGCAAAACGGATGGCGTAGGGAACATTAGTAGTGTAAGTGTTTCTTTGCGCATGGTGGGCTTGATTCCCGGCCAGTTTGATTTCCGTGTATTTGGGATTGAGATGGTGAATATTCCCGAAGGCGCCTTTTATTTGGGCGATGGGGCTGTATCTGGTTCTTCTTTTAGAAATGGAGCAGCTACAACACCTTATCAAGTAACCTCTGAGGGCGCAATTGCCTATGGGAATACGGCCGGAAAGCTATATGCTTCTTCTAGAGCAATTACTGCATCAATTGCTGCTGATTTTCCTAAAGGTTTTGCAGAGGTATACTGCATGAAGTATGAGATTTCTCAGGGGCAGTATGTCGATTTTGTGAACTCTTTGCAGTCAGATCAGGCGGCAACTAGAAGAGTAACAGGTTCAGCAACTAGCCGGACCAATATCTCGGGTAATTGGCCTGTGATTGTAGCCAATACGCCTCACCGAGCTATGGGCTATTTGGGCTGGGCCGATATGTTGGCTTATTTGGATTGGGCAGCTTTGCGTCCCATGACTGAATTTGAGTATGAAAAAATTTGCCGTGGTCCTGTTACTCCTGTTGCTGGAGAATATGCTTGGGGCTCATCTGTAGTGACTGATGCGAATACTTTGATCAATGATGGTACGGCTACAGAGACTGCTTCTAATACTGTTACTGCAGGTGGTGGACTTTGCAACTACGGAAACAGCAGTGTTGGTGGTCCTATGCGTTGTGGTTATGCCGCTAAGCCAGGTACTAGTCGTCAGCAGGCGGGAGCTACTTATTATGGCGTAATGGATATGTCGGGTAATGTTTGTGAGCAGGTAGTACACTCATATAGTGATGGAAAAGACTATAAGGGAGAGCCTGGTGATGGAGAAATTTCTACTCCTCCTAATGCAGGACATGCCAATCAGGCCTCTTGGCCTCGTCCAGAGGCAGCTATATCTGCAAGTACGGCTCCTGGTCGAATGCTTCGCGGAGGTAGTTACTATATGACTCCGGTTTACTTGCGTGTTTCTGAGCGTTATTACGGAACGACCTATGCCGATGATGGTACTCGTCTAAATTATATTGGAGGCCGTGGCGTCCGTTAAAAAACTTATTCCTTATGCGATATATTTATCTCTTTTTATGTTGCTTCCCTTTTGTGCTTTATGGGCAATTTGTTGGGGGCAGCGGTTCTGGGGTAGACAGTTCGGGAATAGGTGGATTTGCTTGTAGTAGTTTTACGAGTTCATCGGTAAATGGAGGTTCTGGGCATGCGCAGGCCATGCTGGCTGCGGCGGTCAACTGTATTCAGTTTACAGGAGATAGCAGTTCGGGGCAAAATCAGGCGATGTTGGCTGCGGCGATCAACTGTATACAGTTTACAGGAGATAGTCTTTCTGGCCAATCCAATGCCTTTATGCCTGCGGCAATTAACTGTCTGCAGTTTTCTGGTGAACGAGCTTCTGGTGCACAGTACGCTTATTTGGACGATGGGCTGTCTTGTCCTCAGTTTTTGGCCTCGGCCTCTGGGGGAAGTGGAACCTACAGCCGTTCTTATGCTGATGACCAAGGAGCTTGTGCCGTAATTAGCTTGTCTACAGTAATTGTCTTACCCATAGAGGCCTCTCCGCTTTATGCAGAGAAAGAGGGCCAAAAAGGGCGATTACATTGGCAAACCTTTGCCGAAATTGGCTGTGAGGGTTTTGAAATTCAGAAGAGCCGAGATGGCTTGAATTGGGAAGTTTTAGGTTGGGTAGCTGGACAAGGCTATAGCCAACAAACGACTTCCTATGAGTTTTGGGACGAGCAATTGCAGCCCGGTATTCAATACTACCGCTATAAGCAAGAAGATTTTGATGGCAGCTTCTACTATTCTAACTTAGTCGCTATAGACTATCAGGAAGGTGCATTGAATCCGAATGTGTTTACGCTTTATCCCAATCCTAGTCGAACTGGATCTCAGATCAATATTGATGGCTGGCTGAATGAAGACTTAGCTATTGAATTGACTGCCGTAAATGTACTGGGCCAAAAAATCTGGTCCGAAAAGGTACCCTTTGCCCAAGGGCGATACACTTATAATTTACCCGCTGTTTTTGAGGCTGGAAATTATTGGTTGGTCCTTTCTGTCCCCGAAAAGGGATTCCGAAAGGTGTTGCCCTTTGTGGTGATTCGATAATATGTAAAAGGCGCCCAATTGGGCGCCTTTTTTTTGTCCTTCTGCCTCTAGCAGGCCCGAAGGGCCGCAGGCTGAGGGGCTGTAGCAGGGCCGCCGCAGGCGGCAGACCTAGCGGGCGTAGCCCGCGCAGGGCCGAGCGAACAGCGAGCTGCGGAATGGCCCGACCCGCCCAGAGGGCGGGGCAGCCCCAAAAAAAAGGGACCCCAAAACTGGCGTCCCTTATCTTAAGTTATTGGCTAAGCGATCTATTTGTGATCAGGCAAATAGAGCTTTCCGTTTTCTACAAAGCGGCCCAAAACGATGCGCTGCACCTCTGAGGTTCCTTCATAGATTTGTGTAATTTTAGCATCGCGCATGAGGCGTTCTACATGATATTCTTTAACGAAACCGTAGCCACCATGCACCTGAACAGCCTCTACAGAGACCTTCATAGCCGCTTCTGAGGCCGCAAGTTTGGCCATAGAGCTAGCCATATCGTACTCCATGCCTTGGTCTTTGAGCCAAGCCGAGCGATAAACCAACATACGGGCTGCTTCTACCTGCATGGCCATATCGGCCAATTTGAAAGAAACGCCTTGGTGCTTGATAATAGGCTTGCCAAAAGCCACTCTTTCTTTGGCATAAGCAGCGGCCAACTCATAAGAACCGGCGGCAATACCGAGAGCCTGGGCAGCAATACCGATACGTCCACCAGAAAGCGTTTTCATGGCAAACTTAAAGCCGAAGCCATCCTCGCCTACGCGGTTTTCTTTAGGTACTTTCACATCATTGTACATGATCGTATGCGTATCAGAAGAGCGGATACCAAGCTTGTCTTCCTTGGCGCCAACAACAACACCATCCCAAGAAGTTTCTACGATAAGGCAGTTGATGCCACGGTGACCCAATTCAGGATTAGTTTGTGCAATTACCAAATGGAGCTGAGAAGTACCGCCGTTGGTAATCCAGTTTTTGGTTCCGTTCAAGATATAATGGTCGCCCATATCTACAGCAGTGGTGCGCTGAGAAGTGGCATCAGAACCCGCTTCGGGCTCAGAAAGGCAAAAAGCGCCAATCCATTCGCCAGTAGCCAATTTTGGCAAATACTTTTGCTTTTGCTCCTCTGTGCCAAAGGTTTCGATTCCCCAGCAAACCAAAGAGTTATTAACAGACATAACCACTGAGCAAGAGTTGTCAATTTTAGAGAACTCTTCCATGGCGATGGCATAAGAGAGAGAATCCATTCCGCCTCCCCCGTATTTGGGGTCGACCATCATGCCCAGAAAGCCCATTTCACCCATCTTTTTCAAGATTTCTGTGGGGTGAGTCATATTGCTATCACGCTCAATAACACCGGGTAGACATTCTTGACGGGCAAAATCTCTAGCCGCCTCTCTTACAGCCAAATGCTGTTCGCTTAGTTCAAAATTCATATCTGTTGTTCAGTTTTATTTTTCGTTTCAAGACTTTTCTGTCCAATTTTCGCACAAATATAACTTCTACAGACAAGATGAACAAATAAAATTAGGATGGCTTGCCTTTCTTTGACTCATTCTAAATAAGCTTTATCGCATGACTTTGACATAAGTATGCAGCCAGCGGTCGTAGAACATTTGTTTGTTGGCTTCTTGGCTCCCATTTATCCAAAGACCAAGGCTAAGGAGCAGCCAAAAGAAGAGAAAGGGCTGAAATTCATCAGAAATGTAGCTAATAAGAATATAAGGAAAAAAGAGCAGGCCCACTTTAAGGCTGTTGCGTTTTAGGCTGGTCCAAAAATCGAGTCGTTGGTTTTTTTCATCCACTACTCTTAATCCCAATAACCATTTGACGGGGGTGGCCCGCATAGATGATTGCTCAAAAACGGTACAATAAGCTAAGGCCAAGGCCACTTTTAGGGGCAAGCCATTAATGACTTCTCGCCATAAATTAACTGGCGTACTCCCCACATAAGCCAGATGATCCCATTCTTCTTTGGCCAAATTTTCGGCTTGTAAGCGCCCCAACATGCCATAAAGACAGTCGTTTTCTATGCCTCTCGCTAGCCAAAGCAGCAAGACAACAGCCATGAAATCAATGATTAAGGACAAGGTTCGGAGGGTGTAGCGTGCAGGATATAGTTGTGTTTTGCTCATAAATAATCCACTGTTTTGAGGCGGCAGTAATTCTTGCCTCTATGTTATAAAAAAGCGAGCAAGGACGATTAAATCCTTGGCTCGCTGACGTTATTGTCGGTTCCATATTATTTTTGCTTTTGCTTAAGCAATTATACATTCTAGGCTAACTAGCTTATAAACTTAATAAAAAAAAGGCAATTTTTGTTCTTTTTCTAAGATCTATTTTTTGGGGCCTGCCGCCTGCGGCGGCCGGGCCCTTTCAGGGCTCGCAGGTCTGCTCGGCCCTGCGGGCTTCGCCCTTGGTCTGCCGCTGCGCGGCCCCTTTTCAGGCCCCTAGGCCGTCGGCCGCTGCGCGCCCTCCTCTAAACGCAGAATTTTTTGGCTTAAACCCTTTCTCTTTTTTGCTGTTCAAAAGCTGTTTAAAAAAATAACTTATCGCTACTATGAAATATAGCATCTTTTGGCACCGCAGAGATCTTCGCCTAAATGATAATGCGGCTTTGTATCAAGCGCTCAAGGCGGGCGGCCCTGTTTTGTCTATCTTTATTTTTGACCAAAATATTCTAGAGGATTTAAACAATCGCCAAGATGCGCGAGTAGATTTTATTCATCAGGAGTTGCAGCGGCTGCAAAAGGAGCTGCGAGAGCTTGGCAGCGATTTATTGGTCCTTTATGGCCGCCCAAAAGCAGTCTGGACTCAATTGCTGCAAGATTGGCCCATTGAGAAGGTCTATACCAACCGAGATTATGAACCCTACGCCAAAAAAAGAGATGCCGCCATCGCCGAACTTCTCCAAAAAGAAAATATTCCCTTGCTAACCAAAAAGGACCATGTCATTTTTGAAGCGCTAGAGGTAGAAAAGAAAACTTCTGGTCCTTATACCGTTTTTACCCCTTATAGCAAACAATGGAAGGCCAAGTTGGACAGCAAAAAAACAGCCGCAGGCGAATCCTTTTATCTGCAATCTTATCCCAATGAAAATTATCAACAAAATTACGCTAGCCTCCCCGGCAATTTTGAGATCCCCAGCCTAGAAAGTATGGGCTTTGCGCCCAGCCAACTAAATTTCCCCAGCCGATTGCTCAAGCAAAAACGCATCAAAAAATATGAGGAAACCCGAAATTTTCCCGCTCTAGAAGAGGGGACTTCTCGTTTGGGCCTGCATTTCCGCTTTGGGACCATCTCGATCCGTGAAAAGGCCCGAAAAGCTCAAAAACTCAATGCTACTTACCTCAATGAATTGATCTGGCGAGATTTCTATGCGCAAATTTTGGCCAATTTTCCCCAAGTGGTCGGGCAGAGCTTCCGCCCCCAATACGACCAAATCGAATGGCGCAATAATGAGGAGGAGTTTGAGGCCTGGTGCCAAGGAAAAACCGGCTATCCCTTGGTCGATGCCGGAATGCGAGAGCTCAATGCTACGGGCTATATGCACAACCGAGTACGGATGCTGGTGGCCAGCTTTTTGTGCAAACATTTATTGATTGATTGGCGCTGGGGAGAAGCCTATTTTGCCGAAAAACTACTCGATTTTGATTTGGCCAGCAATAATGGCGGTTGGCAATGGGCCGCAGGCTCTGGCACCGATGCCGCCCCCTATTTCCGCATTTTTAGTCCCGAAAGCCAACTCAAAAAGTTTGATGCCGAGCTGAAATATGTCAAAAAATGGGTGAAAGAATATGGCAGCCGCCACTATCCTCAGCCCATTGTAGAGCATAAATTTGCTCGGCAGCGTTGTTTGGCCACTTATAAATCTGCACTAAATCAAGATAATGCCTAAATCCTCTATTTATCAGCAGCCGCTTTATTGTTTG
Organism: Saprospira grandis; assembly: GCF_027594745.1. NCBI lineage: Bacteria > Pseudomonadati > Bacteroidota > Saprospiria > Saprospirales > Saprospiraceae > Saprospira > Saprospira grandis. The sequence goes on from NZ_CP110854.1 coordinate 3,564,012, forward strand.
CCTGGCTTAGGAACCGATCATCGGATTTTTGAGCAGCTTTTGCCTTTGCTCCCCTTTGAAGATGTTCGCTTTTTGGATTATAAAGAAGAATATTGCCGCCCGGGCAAGGGCTGTGATGATTATCTGGCCCATTTGCTGCCGCAATTGCAAAGTGAATTAAAAGCAGGAGAGCAACCCAATTTTATGGGCCTTTCTTTAGGAGGATTATTAGCGACTCGTTTACAGCATCATTTTCCAGACAGCCAATTGATTTTGGTCTCTACCATTAAAACCAATGATGAAGCGCCCTTTATTTTTTCTTTGGGCAAAATTTTACCGCTTTATTGGTTGGTTCCCGCCATCTTTAGTTGGGAGATGGTGCCCAGAATTAGTTATTGGGCGGGCGTGATTTCTGATAAAGACGGTTATGAGCTCTACAAAAAAATGTTGCGAACTTGGACCCCAAAAATGCTGCGCTGGGCCCGCGATGCTGCCGTTCATTGGTCCAATAGCGCCCCCGCTGGCCAAGTTTTGCATATTCATGGCAAAAAGGACCATGTTTTTCCCGCCAAAAAAGCACAGGCAGATTATTGGGTAGAAGACGCTACACATTATATGATTGTCTCTCATGCCAAAGAAGTAGCCCAACATATTAAGGCCCATTTTGGCTAAAGAAAAGGAGCCGCCAGCTTTAAAGCTGGCGGCTCTTCTGCTCAACAACCAAAAGGCTAAAGAAAAATTAAGCCTTTAGGATGGATATATATACCTGTGGGTTGAAACCCACAGCAACAAAAGCGGCCATACTAAGTGCAATAAAAATGAGCCGACGGTTAAAACCATCGGCCCATAATAAGTTGTAATAAATAGCAAACAAAGGCTATAAGATGTTTATTTATGGAGGGTTTTAACCCTCCATGGAACATAAAATGCATTCGTTAATTGGCTGTAGGTTTCAACCTACAGCTATGGCCGAAGGCCAAACGGCCTAGCGATGTGCAGCAGTGGCCGAAGGCCAGACCCAGCGGGCGCAGCCCGCGCAGGGCCGAGCGAACAGCGAGCTGCGAAACGTAGCGCCGACGAGCGAAGCGAGGCGGAGGCCCCAAAACAGCAGCGAGCTCTGAAACGACAACAAGGACTTTAGTCCGTCTTCGACGACCAAAGGGAGTAACCGCCGATGAGCGAAGCGAGGCGACAACAAGGCGCAAGCCGCAGTTCGACGACCAACGGGAGTAACGCCCCAAAACAGCTTCCTAATGCGCTTCCAACCAATTATCGCCTTCATCGATGCCGACCAAAATGGGCACCTGCAAATTGGGCAAAGCGGTTTTCATTTCTTCCTCCACCAATTGGCGAAGTTTGGCCAATTCTGATTTGGGCACATCAAAAAGGAGTTCATCATGCACCTGAAGGATCATTTTGCTCTGCAAGCCTTCGGCTTTGAGGCGATTTTGCACCTTAATCATGGCCAGTTTAATCATATCGGCAGCGGTGCCCTGAATGGGGCTATTGATGGCATTTCGCTCGGCATGTCCGCGCACTACCGCATTTTTTGATTTGATATCGCGGAGATAGCGGCGGCGACCCAACAAGGTTTCCACATAACCTTTTTCCTTGGCCGTTTCTACGGTTTGCTCCATATATTTTTTGAGGCCGGGATACTGCTTGAAATATTGCTCAATGAGCTCGGCAGCTTCCTTGCGCTTGATGTCCAAATTTTGCGAAAGATTAAAAGCCCCAGCGCCATAAATGATACTAAAGTTGACCGTTTTGGCATTGTAACGCTGTTCTTTGGTCACTTCTTCAATATCCACCTCATAAATGCGGGCCGCCGTGGCCGAGTGAATATCTTGGCCCGCCTTAAATGCGGCCAACATGGCCTCATCGCCGCTAATTTCGGCAATTAGGCGCAACTCAATCTGCGAGTAATCCGCCGCCAACAAGCAATGATTTTCGTCTCTAGCAACAAAAGCCTTGCGAATTTCTCGGCCTCTGGGCGTACGAATCGGAATATTTTGCAAATTCGGATTATTAGAACTCAAACGGCCCGTTGTGGTCAGGGCTTGATTGAATGAGCTATGCAAACGGCCCGTAAATTTATTGACCAAACGGGGCAGGGCCTCCACATAAGTCGAACGCAATTTGGCCAATTGGCGATACTCTAAAATCCAGGCAATAATTTCATATTTAGGGGCCAATTCGCTCAATTTTTCTTCATTGGTCGAATATTGGCCGGTTTTGGTTTTTCTCCAGCGGTAGGGGATTTCCAATTTATCAAAAAGCAATTCGCCCAACTGTTTAGGCGAGTCCAAATTGAGCAAGGGGGCCTCGGCCTTTTCTAAAATCTTTTTGACCAAGACATCGCTTTCTTGCTTGAGCTCTTCGGCATAATTGTTCAAAAAGTCGCTATCCAAAGCCACCCCTTCAAATTCCATATCCACCAAAACATAAATCAAAGGCGCTTCCATTTCATTATAGAGGGCCAATAATTCTTTAGACAATTGGGGACGCAATTTTTCATAAAGTTGCCAGCTAATGTCGGCATCTTCGGCGGCATATTCAATGACCTTTTCTAAAGGCACATCTCGCATACTGCGTTTTTTCTTGCGGCCTTTGCCCAAGAGGTTTTCGATGGGAATGGGCGAATAATTGAGGTAAGTTTCCGATAAATAATCCAGACTATGTTTTTTATCGGGCTCCAACAAATAGTGCATCAGCATGCTATCCCAAAGTTTGCCCGCCACTTTTATATCGTAAAAGCGGAGCATGAGCAGGTCAAATTTTAGGTTTTGGCCCACCTTGGCAATTTCGGGATCTTCAAAGATGGGGCGAAACTCTTCGAGCAGTGTTTTTGTGGCCGCCTGATCTTCGGGCAGGGCCAAATAATAGGCCTTATGGGCTTGCAGGGCAAAAGAAAGGCCCACAATTTCGGAGCCCAATTCTAGGCCCGTCGTCTCACTATCGAAGCAAAAAATGCCTGCTTTTTTGATCTCGGCAATCAGGGCCGCTCTTTTTTCGGCTGTATCCAGCAAAATATATTCGTGCTGGGTATTGCTATGCGTATGATCGACCAATAATTCATTGGCGGCCTTGAGTTTTTTCTTGGGCGCTTCCTCGATGGGCTGCCCAAAAAGATCGACCTGTTGAGGGGCTTTGGCCGCGGCTTCTTGGCCCAAAATCCGTTTGCTCAGACTTCTAAACTCCAGCTCCTTAAAAATTTCGGATAGGGCTTCTCGATTAAATTCTTCCAAGGCATATTTTTCCGCATCAAATTGCACGGGCACATCCAACTTAATGGTCGCCAATTCCTTAGACAAAAGCGCCTGTTCTTTATTTTCCTCTACTCGTTCTTTTTGTTTGCCTTTGAGCTCATGCGTATGCTCCAACAAATTTTCGATGCTGCCATATTTGGCCAATAATTTTTGGGCCGTTTTGGGACCAATACCCGGAATGCCCGGAATATTATCCACCGCATCGCCTTGCAAGCCCAAAACATCAATCACCTGTTCTACCCGTTCAATTTTCCATTTTTCCAAGACCTCCGCCTTGCCCAAAACAGAAAACTTATTGCCAAAACGAGCGGGTTTATACAAAAAGATCTGATCTTCCACCAATTGCGCATAATCCTTATCGGGCGTCATCATATAAACCGAAAAGCCTTCTCGGGCGGCCTGTTTGGCCAAGGTCCCAATCACATCATCGGCCTCATAATTGGGCACGGCCACCACCGGAATATTAAAGGCCTCAATAATTTGCTTAACATAGGGAATCGCCAAGCGAATATCCTCCGGTTGCTCCTCCCGATTCGCTTTATAGGGTTCATACATTTCATGTCGAAAGGTCCCGCCGGGCAAATCAAAAGCCACGGCAATATGCGTAGGTTTTTCTTTGCGCAATAATTCCCAAAGGGTAGAAGTAAAGCCATTCATGGCCGATACATTCAAGCCTTTAGAGTTAATCAATGGGTTTTTGATAAAAGCAAAATGTGCCCGATAAATTAGGGCCATCGCATCGAGTAGGAATAATTTTTTTTGCATTGATTTTTTTTCTAATTCTAATTTTTTGGGGCTGCCCCTTCCGCTGGGTTGAAACCCAGCGCAAAGCGGCATCGCTTTGCGAAGCTATACAAAATGAGGGTTAAAACCCTCATGAATTATCGGTCGGGTCGGGCTGTTGCGCAGCTCGCTGTTCGCTCGGCCCTGCGCAAAAAAACAAGTTTTTTGCTAGGTCTGGCCTTCGGCCACTGCTGTCCATCCCTCAGCCGCCTCGCTGCGCTCCTTTGCGGCGGCTTCGCCGCCTGTCCCCTCCAAAAAAAAAGGAGCGGAGTTTGGGCCAAAAGATAATGAATTTATTTTGAAGGGAGAGGATTTGTGGGGGAGGAGAGGAAGAGCAGTGAAATAGCTTCTTAGATATGATGTAACAAAATTGTAGACTAAAGCTTGACTTTTTGAAAGATAAAAACTACTCTTGAACAATCACTTACAAAAGTAAATACATAAAAATGTTATCCCTAATAGAATTCAAACCCAATAAGGAAGTCGAAAGGAAAGTTAATTTTTTTGCAGACTATTATCTCTATGCGAACAAGTATTTAGGTCGATACAGTCATTTAAGATTTGAAACGCCCTATACACTTGTGGTAAAAATAATTTTTCAGCTAGAAAATAATCCTGATAAATGGATGGGCTATATACATAACTATATGGCACACCCATATCTTGATCTTAAATTTTTAGAGGATTATTTATCGATTAAAAATTTTAGCCATTATGAAGCTGCTAAAGAATGGATGACAAACTATCAAAACTGTAAGGTCAAGATTGATAGCGCTAATAAAAATAAGCTCAAAAAGCAATTGGAAGAACAACTTAGAGATAACTATTATGCAAATTTACCTGTAATAAAAGCCTTTGCCCAAGAATTAGAAGAAAAACAACTGGAGGTACTTGTGAATCTGCTTAACAACAGATTACAGTGTCAGCACTCTTTAGAGGAATCAGAGCATAAACAGGACTTAAGGTTTTTAGCTTGCATGATTAACTCTGATTTGAAGTTTTCAGATTTATCCGAAAAAGGGGTTAGTCAGTTAATACATAAATTGATGAGTAAAAGGCATCAAACTTTCCCATTACCCTCTCATATAGAAGAAAAACGAAGCCAAGAAGATTTTCTATCAATTGTAGAAAACTTTTTTGCTAATCGGACTTTTACAGAACAGTTTGAAGGTATTCTTAACTTTAAGGAAAAAAAGAATAAAGGGTGCTACTTGTACAAAGTCTATGGGTTTATTCTTCCTGAGGGTAAAGTTTTTGACTATAATGGAATTAAATTTCATCCAGCAGATGATTTAAAGTTTAAGTTATTAAGAGATGATAAAAGAAATTCAGAGTTCTTTTTAGAAGAAAATATTTCTATAGCAGTTATAGAGGGTAATACTAGAAATAGTAACCAGGCTAAATCACTTTTGGAAGATTTAGAAAGAATTTTAGGCTATTTTAATGTGAAGAATCAATTGAATAGTTATGTAGATAGAAGCTGTTATTTAGTGACTGAGGATTTTATTTCTTGTATTAACTCTTGGTCGTGGGATAAATCAAGTTCACAATTGACTGAGCTCGATTTTGATTCATTGCAATACGATTCCCCCTTCTTTTGTCAGTATACTTCAGAGGCCTTAATATCTTTTCAGTCAAAGGAAAAAATATATGAGTTAGCAGTTACCTCTAAAGAAGTTACTCTCTTATGGCAGTATTTAGAAGCCTTAATTCCATTACGAGATGGGAAAAAACAAGTAAAGGCTATTTGTGCAAAAATGTTACTGTTGTATTACAAAAAAAATATAAGGAGACATTATGCTGAAGCGATTATAAATCTTCTTATAGTGTTGTCAAAGTTACCTACTCATGAGGATGATATTTCGAGGACAGAGCTTAATAAAATGGCTTGGCCAGAAGTTAATCCTAAGCTTATATATGAAACTTCAGCAGCATTTGAGGAGCAGTATCCAATGATTAAGGAAACTAGAGATGCATATAAAAATGCCCATAAAGAGCTCAAGACGGAATATAACTATTACTGTCAGATATTAGAGGAGTTCTATGAGCTTCGAAATGCCTACATTCATGGAGGAGAAGTAACTTCACATGCTAATATTAAGCTAAGTCATATTATTCCAAAGTATGTCAAGCAGATAAGATTTATTCTCATGAAAGAAATGGAAGCACAGCAAGAATTAAGTTTTACAGAGTTAATAAAAAAATTGTCGAAAGAGGCCGATCAGTTAATTTAATAGCCCTTTCAATTAGCGGCTTTCAAATAGCAAAAGGCCGAAAAATCACTCAGATTTTTCGGCCTTTTTTTTGCTACTACCTTTGCAATCCCCAAAAAATAAACTTAGCTTTAAAAAGCAACAAAAAATATAAAGACTTATGGGCCAGTTGGATAAAAAGTTTCAGGATTATAAGCTGAGCAAAAAAATGCTCAAGGCCTTTTATGGTATTTCTTATCCTACTTTGCGTAAACGCCTAAGGGCTGCGGGTTTGGAAGCATTTATTGGCCGCAGAAAATTTTTGTTTGGGGAGTTTTTGCTCATTTTTAAGGCCTTGGGCCAGCCTGAGCAAATTTATAAGGAGCTAGAAGAGCTGGCACAAATTTATGAACAACTTTTGGCGCTGGGCCTTTTGCAAGGGGCCTCTCAAAAAGAGTTGCCGCAAAAAGAAATAACAACAAACAAAAGACGGTCCGCTGCGCCTATTTTACGGCCTTTGGAAGAGCCGCTGGCCTTGCTCAACCGCTTTATTGCGCTCTATTATCAGTTGCTTTTTCAAGCTTGGGAGGCTATGGTGGGACAGGAAATGAAAAAATTGCCCAGGAAGTTGTTGGGGCAGGCCGCTTAGTTTTTCTACTGCAAAAAAAAGAATGGTTTTTACTAAAAATTTTCATGGGCTAATGTGAGGCCGTTCGGATCGCTAGGGCTTAAAACAGCGAAAAAAAAATTGCTGTACCGATAGGAGTGCGTGTTTTATAGATTATTTTTGGCTTTTTAAGGTGATTAAATTTAGAAAGGCCATGCTTTTCTTTCTATGAAAGAAATTATTTAAGTAAGATTATTGCACAGCAACATTCGTTTTACAATTATAAAAAGTAATGAAACAATTAGTAGGTGTTCTTTTGATTTATTTAATGGCTCCAATTGATATTGCTTTTACGCAACAACATTTAGTTAATCATGATAGCCTCAGGATAGACCTTAATCAGATGCTAAATGATTTGGAGTCTTCATATGTTTATTTTGAAGATAAGCATATTGATATCTCTTGTCTTAGAGATTTTTACAGTCAACGAATTAAGCTTGTAAGCACAAAACAAGAGGCACTTTTATTATTTGAATATTTATTAGATGAATTTTATGACAGCCATCTGATGCTAAATGCGAATAGTTATTATTCATATCGTCTTCATTCTCCAGTTTATTGTCAAATACGAGAGGGTGATTTTTATATACAACAAGTCTGGCTATCTCAAATTTCTAACTTAGACGAAAATATTTTAGGGGCAAAAGTTCTTACATTTAATCACCAAGATTTTGATTCGGTCATTGATTCATTCCCTACTCATTGTCAGGATAAAAATAACCCTATTATTCGAGAGTGGATTGCAAATAAAGTATTAGCTGGACGATATAGTGAAACACGAAAGGTAAAATTAGCTTTAGCAGATGGCAAACAGATTACCATCAATCTAGATAGTTTTAACTACCATCCAAACTCGTCTAATTTGTCGTGTAAAAAAATAGGTGATTTTGGATATATCCGAATTAATAATTCATTGGGTAATAATGATTTAATTCGTGATTTTGATCGTGCATTAGATAGCTTTATCGATACAGATGGGTTAATTTTGGACCTTCGGAATACCGTTGGTGGAGGCAATACATATGTAGCTAGGGGAATTATGGGGCGTTTTATAACTGAGCGACTTCCCTATCAAGTACATTGGATAGAAGAACAATATGGAAGTGGTCCTAAGATTCCCCGAAGTTGGCAAGAGTTTGTCACAGCTAGGGCAAAAACTTATCATCAGCCAGTAATTGTACTTGTTGGTCGGTGGACAGGCAGTATGGGAGAAGGGCTTGCAATAGGATTGGAGGCATTAGATGTTGGATTAGTCGTTGGGACCGAAATGGAAAGACTAGCTGGTAGTATGTATGGAATTCCTTTTTTATATCAAAACTATCAATATCGTATAGCTAAAGAAAAGATATTTCATGTCAATGGAATAGCAAGAGAGGCCTATATTCCCAAATATTATGTGCCTCAACATGATATAAACAAAGATGAGGCTTTAGAAAAAGCGTTAAAAATTTTGAAGAAGAAAAAGCCTCACCAATTTATGTTTTTTCGACGGAGAAGAAATAACTGATCATAGTTATATAAAGGCCTTCTTTAGCCTTTTAATCGTTTAAAGCCATAGTAAATTAGGCCGCAGCAAATGAATAAGCCTAAAATGGCGGGAATCAATATTGATTTTCCTGCTTCGGCTGCATTTTGAAGACTCCAAATCATTTTGCCCGTTGCCATGAGGACAATGACGGCTAGGCCCATGAGCAAACTTCGTTTCCAAAAAGCTAGTCCTAAGGCAATAAAGGAGATAGGAATTGTTAAGGTTAATAGGCCTTTATTCCATGTCCATTCGCCATAGAGGTAGTCTTTTTCAAAGGCCAAAAAATCACTCAGATTTTTCGGCCTTTTTTTGCCCCAGCGCTCAAATTACTCCCCGCCAACAATTGCCTTTAAATTTTCAAAATGAAATTTTAGTCTACTGACAATGGTGTCTATGCTTATCTCTGTCTCGGGCGCAATTATTTTTTCGACATCAAGATAGACTCTGTTTTTGTGAGTAGTTCCTTCATCTAAAGGGCAGTTAGGATATTTTTTAAGGATGCGCTCCTTAAAAGTTTTCCAATTTTCCAAATCCCATGTGGTGATTTGTATGAGGTATTCTCCTAATGCATTTTCTTTTGTTTCCTTGTAGAGGGATTCAATTCCAATTTCGTACTTCTTAGAAGTGAATTTATTATACACTAAATAGAATGCTGTTTTCCCGTCGTGGATAAACCATTTGGGATCAGTTTGAGCTCCTATTTGCTTTTTGATCTTCCGTAAATTTTCATGTTGGAGATCTAGTCTAGATTTTTTGTAGGCTTCATATTGGCTGATCAGCTCGTTGATTTCCTTGCTGTTATCAAAGAAGAAATCAGAATTTTTTCGGTCTATGGAGTCATTTGTGGACATATTTTCAATGGTTTCTATAAAGTCTTGTAAATGTGTTAGATAGCGCTGGTTGCAGTCTGCGGAATAGTCGCCTAAATTTTTCTTGAGATAGAAGAAGAAGTCAGCATAAGTGAAGGCTTTAAAGTCATTAGTGGCCATTTTCTCCAACTCTTCTGCCTTAGTAATTTCGTAAACAGAAAGAACGAGATTAAAAGACTGCTCTTTACCGTAGGCATCAGTTCTGGCTTTGTATTTATCTAGAGGGTTGTAAAGACTGGCGGTAATTTTATTCTCTATACCAATGACAAAGTCTGAACCAGTGATGACAATATCTAATCTTTTGCCCTCTGCATAGTCTTCTGGAATTACTTGAATTTCATCCTCATAGAAACTTATGTCCTCTGCCTCCAATAATTCAAAGAGAGAGCGTAGGAATAAATCCTGAAAGCCATGTTCTTCTTTGGGAGAGAAATAAAAGCATAAAATTCTACTGCAGACCTCTTCAAAGCGGCTAGCAGGGTACTTGCATATCTCAAGGAATGTTTTTTTCTTTTTTGGGAGGGCCTGAAATTCTTTGAGTAAGGAGTTGATGTCCATTGGGCCTTAAGGTTTTTAGGGGCGATGAAAAATGATGTAGCGCTAAAAGCGGTACTCTACTTCCTCAAGTTAATATTTTAATATTGATTTAGAGCATGAAAAACTATTGGATCTGATTGTAATCCCTTTCAATTAGCGGCTTTCAATTAGGCTGTAGCTCAAAAAACGACTGCATTTTTCTGCCGAAATAAAAAAAGCCCAGTTTAGCCGGAGCGGAGAAAAAAACAGCGGCCAAAACTGCCGAAGAAAAAAGCCAAAAGAAAAAAAATAGATGAGCGGCTTAGGGATGGCAGCGGGTGGCCGCAGGCCAGACCCAGTTTTTTTGAGCGCAGCGAAAAAAACGCAGGGCCGAGCGAGCAGCGAGCCCGCGAACAGCCCGGCCCGGCCGCAGGGCGGGCAAGCCCCAGAAAAAAAAGAAAAGAAGAAATCACTCTTGCTCCTCCAAACTTTCTAAAAAGGCAAGGGAGTTTTAGAAAAACGAATGCTAGAGCAGGGAGACAAAGGCCATAAAAAAAGTAGCCAAGGATAAAAATCCTCAGCTACCCACTAAATTTTTATGGGCGGATAGTTTTTAGTCTTGGCTTATGCTACCCGCTTTATTTAGATACTTTAATCCTTAGAGTTCATTAAACAGAATCACTTTTATATTGGGAAATTGCTTGTTCAACTCTTTTTTTAAGCCAACAATATGAGATGCTCCAACAAATAATATATTTTTTCTGAATGTATTGGCTTCAATTTGTCGGCCAAGGTTATACGCAAAACGTTTATTTCGCTGCTTAAAGTAGTCTACGGCTTTTGCACAATCAGGCTGTTCCATGTCTGTATATTTTAGGCCACTTAAGCTATCTAGTAGCTCAAGATGTTTAGGTTTATTATTGACAATTCCGTATCGGCCAAAAATTGAGGGGAAAACTTCTCGCAGGACTATTTTTCGGATTATTTTTTTTTCTTTTCTTTTTACAGGGGTCTTGTCTATTGCTTTTTCGCAGGCTTGCCAGTGTTGATGAAATTCAGCATTGGTTTGTTGATCATCGGAGGCATATAATTTTTTATGTCCTAGTTTCAGCGCTAGTTTACGAGATAGTTCATAGTTTTCATGTCGTTTAGACTTTTTATGGCCCTCTGGGAAATAATCCTGAACATATCTATAGTAGTAAAAATTAGGGTAATCGAGTTGATAAGCAAATGAAAGGCAAATTTTTTTGAAATCGTCTTTAGTCATTTGCTGAAAATCTTTGCTCAACAGATGCTCTAGGGTGTCTTGATTAAAGTCAAACTCTTCTCTTACTTTTAGTGAATACTGATAAAAATTTTTGAGGCTCTCATTATGGCCATTTTTTAGGTAGGCCCAGCTCAAAGAGTCTTCCGGCCTAACAGTTTCAACAAAAATAGCTTCTGGTTGATAGGCTAAAGATTTTTTAAATAGGGGTTTATAGCTGTTTTTTAGGCGTTTAGGTAGCATGTGCATTGTTCCAACTAAAACAATTTCTTTTTGTTGGGCAAGCATTAGGGAAAAGTAGAATGTTAGGCTTAGACAGAGTAGGTATTTCATTATTTAATAGATTTTAAAGTGAGACTAACTACTTGAATAAGATACCTATTATTCAATTTTTTCTTAAAAAATCTATTAACTAGCTTAAATTTTTATCCAAGGATGGCGGTAATGATTCCTTTCAATAGCTTTTTGATGCAGACTGGAAAACAAAAAAAGCCGAAGATCATCTCTTCGGCTTTTCTATTCTACTGAAACAGATCCTCAAAAAGTTGCTCTACCTTAGAGAGTGGAACAATTTCTATATCGTAATTGGCGGGATCGATCCCTTTCATATTAAACTTAGAAACGTAAATTTTTTCAAAGCCGAGGCGATTGGCTTCTTGTATGCGTTGTTCGATGCGTTGGACCGAGCGAATTTCTCCAGACAAACCAATTTCTCCTGCAAAACAAACATTAGAGGGCATGGCCACATCTTCCAAAGAGGAGAGGAGGGCGGCCACCACGGCCATATCAATAGCGGGATCGCTCACTTTTAGTCCCCCGGCTACATTGAGAAAGACATCATTATTGCCAAACTGAAAACCGCAGCGTTTTTCCAAAACCGCCAAAAGCATACTCAATCGGCGGAGATCGAAACCCGTGGCCGAGCGTTGGGGCGAGCTAAAAACAGAAGTAGAAACCAAAGCCTGAATTTCGATCAGCATGGGGCGAATGCCCTCTACCGTGGCGGTAATTGCCGAACCGCTGAGATCCTCTTCTTTTTGGGTGAGCAAAAGTTCTGAAGGATTAGAAACTTCGCGCAAACCGCGGCCCTGCATTTCATAAATACCGAGTTCGGCCGTAGAGCCAAAGCGGTTTTTGATGGTCCGCAAAATGCGGTGGGTATAATTTCGGTCGCCTTCAAATTGCAGCACCACATCCACAATATGCTCCAGCAGTTTGGGTCCCGCAATCGCCCCATCTTTATTGATGTGGCCAATCACAAAGACGGGAATATTGGTCTCTTTGGCAAAGCGTTGCAATTCAGAAGCGCATTCTCGCACCTGAGAAACGGAGCCCGGAGGCGATTCAACATATTGCGAGCTCAGCGTTTGAATCGAATCGACCACCAAAACATCGGGGTTCAAAGTGGCCGCCTGCATCAAAAGGTTAGTCAAATTGGTTTCGGCCATCAAAAAGCAGTCATTATCGCGCAGCCCGAGGCGTTCGGCCCGCATTTTAATCTGTTGTTCGCTTTCCTCGCCCGAAACATAAAGCACTTTGCCCGAAAAACTCAGGGCCAATTGCAGCATCAGGGTCGATTTTCCAACACCGGGTTCTCCACCAATCAAGACAATCGATCCACTCACGATACCGCCGCCCAAAACCCGGTTCAATTCTTCATCATCGGTGGGCCTTCGCACTGTTCCATCGCCCTGCACCTTAGTAATATGTGTAGGGCGGGCATGCTCTTGTTTTCGCCCTCTTTTTTGGGTCCAAGCGCCCTGGGTCGCCTTTTTGGCCTCCTGCTTGGCACTGCCCTTTACTGTGACCTCCTCTTGCAAGCTATTCCACTCGCCACAAGCACTACAGCGGCCCTCCCATTTTAGCGAAACATTGCCGCATTCGGTACATACAAAACTTTTCTGCGCTTTAGCCATTTCTTTAATTTTGCAACAAATTAGTGGCCTTTTTTTGCTTTTGCAACTCTTTGTTGGTGTTTTTTATTTTGGGGCCCGCGGCCGCCCTTTAATTTGGGGCGGCCGCCGCTAGGCTTCGCCGCTCGCAGGTCTGCTCGGCCCTGCGTTTTTTTTCGCTTTGCTCAAAAAAACTGGGTCTGGCCTGCGGCCACGGCTGCGCAGCGCTGGGCCAACTGGCCCTTCGGGCCAAGCAGCTCGCTTCGCTCGCTGCTCTTTTTGGGCCTAATCTTCTTCTGGGGCTTGGAACTTATAGCCTACGCCACGGACCGAGAGAAAAAATTGGGGATTTTTGGGATCTTCTTCAAAATACTTGCGAAAAGAAAGGATAAAATTATCGATCGTGCGGGTAGAAGGGTAGACATCATAGCCCCAAACGGCCTGTAAAATCTGTTGTCGAGAAACGGCTTCTCCTGCTCGTTCTATGAGTAGCTTGAGGAGCATTCCTTCTTTTTTGGTCAGTTTAAAATCTTGGCCATCTTGGCCCTTGGCGCTTTGCTCTTGAAAATTGACATAATTTGGCCCAAAATGATACTCTTCTAGGGTATTGGCGCGGTGGTTTTGGCTTCTTTTGAGCAAAATCTGAATGCGGAGCAGCAACTCCTCTAGCATAAAGGGTTTGGTAATATAATCATCGGCCCCTTTGCGCAGGCCTTGGATCTTATCGGCGCTACTATCTTTGGCGGTGAGGAAAATAATGGGGGTTTCGCTATCGTGCAGGCGAATTTGTTCGCAAACATCTAGGCCGTCCATTTCGGGCAGCATAATATCGAGTAGAATGAGGTCAAAGTGTTGGCCCAAAAACTGGGGCAGCACGCTTTTGCCATCGGCAAGGGCCAAGACCTCATAGCCCTCTAGTTCTAGATTGAGGCTAAGGGTTTCGCGGATATTTTCTTCATCTTCTACCAAAAGGATTCGAGCAATATGGTCCATATATATAGTATAAGTTTAGTAAACTGTTTTGGGCGGGCTAATTTATGGCTGAGGGATGGAAAGCAGGGCCGCCGAAGGCGGCAGACCAAAGGCTTTTGAAGCAAAGCGAAAAAGCCTGCAGGGCCGAGCAGACCTGCGAGCTGCGACAGAGCCCGACCCAAGGCCGCAGGCCGCAGGGGCAGCCCCAAAAAAACAAAAAATTATTTAATCGGCAACTTGATCGAAAAAATGCTGCCTTGGGGTTGGTTCTCTCGGATTTGGATTTGGCCATGATGGGCGGCCACCACTTTTTGGAGAATATAGAGGCCCAGGCCGGTGCCCTTGCTTTTGCGGGTGCGTTCATCGCCAATGCGATAAAACTTTTGAAAAATGGCTTGGCGTTCGGTTTTGGGAATGCCGGGCCCTTGGTCCTTAAATTCGATCAGATAATGGTCTTTTTTTTGGCGCAGCTCCACGGATAAAAAGGGGCTTTGGCCAGCGTATTTCAGGGCATTATCGAGCAAATTATGAAAGGCAGATTGCAGCATACTGCGGTCGCCTTGGGGCATACAATCTAGTTGATCATCATAGATAAATCGAATTTCCTTGGGGAAGCGGGGCTGCACCCATTGGATGACCTCTTGGAGCAATTGTTTGAGATCGAGGCATTCGAAAATATATTGGTGGCCGCCTTCTACCCGGGCGGCCAGCAAGAGATCTTGGACCAGCTTGTGGAGTCTTTGGTTATCTTGCAGGGCATTTTTGCTCAGGCGTTGGATTTGCTCGGGGCTAAGTTGGCGCTTTTGAAAAGTTTCTAGAATCAATTGGACCGAGGCGATGGGCGATTTGAGCTCATGCGTAATAGAAAGCAAGAAATTTTGTTGTTGTTGGGCCAGCGCCCATTGTTTGCGTTGGCTTTGCACAATTTTGTAGACGCCGAGAAGGAGGAGGGAGAGAAAAACCAGCCCTTCGCCCATAATCATCATCCGTTGGCGATGGTAATGGCTTTGGGCCGCCTGAAAACTAGGCAAAGCTTGCAACTGCTGTTTGCTAACATCTGGGTGAATGGCTTGGATTTCTGCTTGTTGTGCGCTCCAAACGGCCTCCGTTTTTGTTTGCAACAAATAGGCCCACCAACTGCCTGCTAATAGGATATAGGCCATGACCAAATAGAGCAAAATATTGATAGAACGTTGATTCATTGGCTTTGTCATTAGAATGTCCAGTTGGAAAATTACGGCTTTTTGCAGGCAAGATAAATTTTATCGAGAAATTAGTTGCTGGACTTAAAAGTTAAGTCCTTGCTAAAAAAAAAGGGATAAAAGGGAGAAGGCAGTGGCCTTTTCTCTTAAAAAATTCGTTTTTTTAGAAATCAGACTATCTAAGGTCTATAAAGCAAAACTACCTACAGATAAATGCCTTAAGATGAAAGCAAGCTGTTCATAATAAGGGATTTTGCCCGTTAAACTGTCATACACTATGAAGCAAACATTACTATTCTTTTTTGCCTTATTTATAATGGGGCCTGTTCTCTATGCCCAAGGAACAGTGACGATGAATAACATCAGTCATCCTGGGGCCATATTTGAGGTTTGTCCCGGAGATGCGGTGGTTTTTAATTATACCAACTTAATCTATTGGCCAGACTACTTTTATGTAGAGCATACCGATGGGACCAATTCGGCAGTGATTATTAGAGAGGGCGATTTGTATCAGGGCAATTTTTCTGCAACAGATAGTGAGGCAGAAGAAGATATTGACGATTTGACGGGAGATTTGGGAGGACCCACTGGCCAAACAAGAAGAGATGGGAGTGGAGATGTGAATGCCCTCTTTGTTTCTGGGGCCACTCAAAGTGCGGCTATTCCAAAAAATGGGAGCATCCCCTTTACGATTCCCTCTGACATGAAATCTTGTAAGATTGTCTTTTATGAGCATGATGAGAATGGATTTGGCGGAGGTGATATTGCTGCTCCTATTGATAGTTTTTTCCTCATTGTGGTTCGGCCCGAGCTAGACATTGTGGGTTTGGCCAACACTATTTGTTCTAGAGACACTATTCCAATTCAGTTGAGTCCAAGTCCGAGCAGTGGTTTTCCTACGGGCACCTCACTAACGGTACAGGATGGAGGCGGAGGCCCGGTAACGGGGGCCTATTTGCAAAGCCCTTCGGCGCAACCTGCTTATATTGGGGCTAGCCATGACCTTATTCCAGATGGCTTGAATGCTGGTACGACGCCACTCACGCAAAACTTGGCCAGCCGGGATATACGTCTGCGCTATGTGTATACGCCCTATATGGCCACTACAGCGGCCACTTGTAATGCTATTACCTATACGACTAGCACAAGAATTTACAACAATAGTATTGACTCTGTTCGTTTGGCTCCATTGACTAACAACTCGGATACCGTACCGATTAGCATTAGCTCCAGTGATCCTACCTATTTTGCGAGCTTGATTAACTCTAATCCTCCTATTCCGGTCAGTTATTCTGGTGTTTATGTATTAAACGATCGTTTTTTGGGGGCTACTGCAGATTCTGGTCGTTATGAAATTGGTATTTTGTACAATAATAATGGTTGTACGGCCCTGCTATCGGATACCGCAGAGATTCTAGATGTTCCTCCTCGTGTATTGCCAGAGACGCATTGTCGTTTGGATCCGCCCTTAGTTTTTGGTCGAGATACAACGACCTTTCCTTGGGATCCTAGCTGGGTTGGTCCCAACGCTAGCGCCTCAAATACACGAACCACACAGAGTCGAGAGTATGTGATGACCGTGTCGGCCAACCCTTCCTCTGCTTTAACGACCCTAAACGGAACAGCAGGGCAGGAGGAGTACTCCTTGTCTCCTGCTCCGGGGATAGATAGTGTAACGGTGACCATTTCTTATTATCGAGAAACAAGATCTCAGACTTACAACTCTTCTACGAATACCGTTTCTAGTACTTCTCCAGATCAGCAATTGGTTGTGCGCTATGAAGAGGTAGTTTATGTAGTGGACCCGCCCGAAGTGGCTATAGATTCTACAATTGCAGAGAATTACTGTAATTATGAAACCTTTGTCAATTTAGGTGGCTCTAGCCCCGCTAATGGAGTACATTATATTACCGCCAGAAACGGAAATGCAGCCAATACTTCCACTACGCTAGGGTCTATTTTTAACCCTAATGCAATTTATACGGCTAGTAATGAGACCACTGATGTTAACTACTACCTCATTTATGAGGCGGGACAAGGAAACTGTGCGGCTAGAGATACCGCTAATGTCCGCATCCTTGGAGATGTAGCCCTAGCCATTTCTGGCCGAAACTCTAGCTCTTTGGGTAACCAAAACAACCGCTATTGCACCAATGGTGGCGTAGATCTGCTTTCGGGGATACCTTCTCCCGCCTCCTATAATTCGCTAGATTCTTTGATTGCTTCTCAGGCCAACTTTAGCGGACCTGGTATTGTAGGTAATGGACCACTTTTTAATCCTGCTGCATCAGGAACAGGACCAAAAACAATTACCTTCACTTATATTAGCCAGTATGGTTGTGTTTCTTCTTTAGATTCTACCTTTACGGTGAATTTGGCGCCTATTGCCGGACTAGAAACCGATGAAGCCGATACCACCTATTGTGCCGATGATACAATCGGTATTTTAACGGGAACTCCCTCCGGTGGGGCTTATTCTGGACCAACGATTTCTGGACCAACAGATGATCAGTTTAATCCCTCGGTGGTCTATAGTCCCATTTTGCCGAATACCCCTGGTTATGTCAATTATGCCTATGTTTATCAAGATCCTACTACCCTTTGTAAGGATACGGTAGAAATTGAAGTGACGATTAACCCGCTACCTAGCTCCAACTTCAGTATGGCGAGCTATCATTTCTGCCAAGCCGATGAACCGCAAGAGCTCTTTGGCTTGCCCACCGGTGGGCGCTATTTCTTTGGGGATACTTCTGCCACGGCAGGAATTATTCATGGGGCCCTTATCAATGGACAATATTGGCCCAATCCGAACTACTCGGATAGTACACGCTATCCCGCTTTGGTCCGAGATACCATTATCTATGAAACGGAAGCGCTTACTTGTACTGCCCGAGATACTCAAATTGTCAATATTCATCCGCATCCAGAGTATAGCTTTTTTGCCACTCATGACACTCAAGGTCTGCCCGCAGATGCTACAGCAGATGCTTGCTTTGGCCGAGATACGCTCTTTTTCTATCCCAATTTGCTCACTGGAAATGTCTTGAATTATAGCGGTCCCGGTGTGCTCTTTGAAAAAGAGTTTATGATTTCTAATATTGCAGGAGTGGGTACGCACCAGATTCAGGCGGTTTTCCAAGATACTAGCAATGTCTTTGTTTCTTGTCTGGATACCGCTTGGGCTAGCTTTAATGTGCATAGTTTGCCTAATGTAAAACTGAGCGCAGATAATAGCTGCTCTAGCGATTCCGTCCTCTTTGAGATCGATAATGATAGTATGAATTTGGTCGGAACAATTCCTGGAACCACCACCCTTTACGATTCTATCACTACCGCGGTTTGGAATATGGGCGATGGCAACAGCTTTGCCGCTAGCTATGATAATAATAATCAGTTTCCAACTTTTAATTATCAGTATAGTAGTCCTGGCATTTTTGAGGCCTCGCTCTTTGTCGAAAATAATAACTATTGCAGCGATTCGGATACTATTCGGGTCTTAGTTTTGCCCAATGAACAGCCCAATGCGCTAGTTCCTTATAGTGAAGACTTTGATGCTAGCGCCAATGGTTGGGTTGAAGAGGCCGAAGGCCAAGCCCAATCGAGTAACCTCTGGGAGTGGGGTATGCCCGCCGATCTAGATATTGCTCAGGATCATGGCCAAGTTTGGATCACCCGAACAGATAGTACCTATGGCCCAGATGAAAGTGGTTGGGTGTATAGCCCTTGTATCGACCTAACCGCCCTCGAACGTCCCATGCTCAAACTGGATTTCTTTAATGAAACCGATGAAGGTAATGACGGAACGGTGATCGAATATTTTAATCCCCAAACAGAGAAATGGTTGCCCTTAGGAAATGTCAACCGAGGCATCAATTGGTATAATCAGGCGGTAGTAGCTGGCCGTCCTGGGGTACAAGATTTAGCCCCTAAAGGCTGGTCTGGCATAAGTAATGGCTGGCAAGATGCCCGCTATACCCTAGATGCTTTCCGCAACTTTGAGAATTTCCGCTTTAGAGTGGCCTTTGGCGCTATCGGGGCCTCACAAACGCCTCTTCGTGGCTTTGCCTTCGATAATGTTTGGATCGGGAACCGAGAACGCAATGTACTGCTCGAGCATTTCTCTAATGCTGGGGTGGTCAATATGGACCCAATCAACCAATATGTTTATAATCTGGTCTATCGTACGCCTGCCGTTCGAGATGTGATTTTACTACAAATCAATAATGAAGACCCCGCTTTTGACCCCATGAACAGCCTGAACCGAGACGATCCCTCGGCCAGAACCTCTATTTATGGTATTGATGGCGTAAGCGCTAAGGCGGTAGTCGATGGTCGCCGCTATAGCAACAATCCACCCAATTCTGCCGATTTGAGACAGGAGGATTTTGAAACGGACATGCTAGAAGATGCTCGTTTTGATATTCGTCTCGAGCCGATTGCCTTTATTGGGAATAATAATCTGCAAATCAATGCGACCCTAATCGCTAAGGATACCCTGGCCGCTGCAGATTATGATTTGCAGCTAGTGGTGACCGAAGATTCAGCCGTATATTTTTCTAATGGGGTAAATTTCCATACGCACTCTTTGCTCCGCAAGATGTTGCCCGATGCCGCAGGAACCCGCTTTAGCCAATCTTGGCTGCCTGGCGATAGCGTTCAGCTTTCGGAGGTTTGGACCTACAACCCCAATAATATCGATACGGCTCATCTGGAGGCCATTGCCTTTGTGCAGGAGGATGCCCCCACTAGCCGAACGATTTATCAGGCGGTGAGGACCCGAGATATTACCGAATATGTGAATGCCTTGAGCACTACTGAACTAGCCGAGGCGCAGGCCGAAGCTCATCAGATCAATACGGCTTTGCTTTCGCCAAATCCTGCGGTAAATTATACGCAGTTGTTGTTTGCGCAGCCGCTCAGCCAAGATTTTCAGTGGTCCTTAATCGACTTGCAGGGAAGAGTATTGGCCCAAGGCCAGCTAGAGGCAGGCAGCCAAAGCGCTCGCTTCGATCTGCATGATTTACCCGCAGCTCCTTATTTCTTGCAAATTGGCAATGCCAATTTTAAAACCACCAAGAAGTTTACGGTAATTCGGCCCTAAAGCTGGACCAAAATGAAAACAGGCCCCAAGGCATTGCCTTGGGGCCTGTTTTTTTATCTACAGCAGCCTTTATTTGGCCTTCATCATCTCGACCAAATCTTTCTTAGAGAGTAAGTTATGTAGTCCTTCCTCTCGACCAACCAAAGCTAAATGACTAAATAGTTTTCGCTTTTGGGGTACTTTTACTTTTTCTAGAAACTCTTGATAAACATTTTGGTAGAGCTTCGTTTTTTCCCAATATTTTGCCCGAGGATGCTGGCCCAAAAACAACCAACTCAAGCTAATGAGCTCGCTAAGTTGCTGGCTTGGATTGGCCGCATAAAGAGCTTGGCTGCTATCTTTTAGCAATTGAGCGGCCCGCAATGGAACAATCAGCTCAAACTGCTCGGAAGTGGGGGCAGCGGTTTGCAGGGGCGAAAAATCGAGGCCAAAATCGGGCTGTTGTTTTGCCTGAGCGGCTTTTTGGGCAATTTCGCAATAGTTGGTCCAATTGGGTCCCATAAGCTGCTGCTCCAAAATTTGCAAAGCGGCTTTTTTATAGCTACTTCTGGGCTCTCTAACGAGGCCATAACTGGCGGCCATAACAGCCAGTTCCACCTCATTTTCTTGCTGGGCCAATTGGGCCAATTGAATAAAATCTCCTCCTGTGGCCTGAGGCAGCGCACAGATTTTTTCTAGGTACTTTTGCTGAGCTTTTTGGTCCTTTTCCAAACTGGCCAAATAAAAATAATTGCGCAAAAAAGCGATCTGCTCGCCTTGCAAACGAACGGCCTTGTCGGTTAGGCGCTTGAGCTTTTTTGTCTCTTTTTGGTCAATGTACAAACTTGATAGCGACTGAAATGCAGAGGGCAGCAAACGCCCCCCCTTTTTGATGAGCGGCTTAAAGGCTTTTTCGGCCTTTTCATATTCTTTGAGGCGCAAATGACAATGTGCAATTTCTAGCTGAAAGAGATCGCGGTTTTCGGCTTCCGCCTGTTTTTTCCCTTCCTGAAATTCATTGAGGGCGGCCCGATAATCGGCTTTAAAGAAGTAATCTTTGCCCAGTTTGTAGTCCTTTTCGGCTTGTGGACTAAGTTGGACCTGTGCGCTTAATCCGCAGCTTAGGGCCAAAAAAAGAGATAGAAAAATTGTTCTCATACTAGATTGTTTTTTCTTTAGATGCCGCTCTTTTGGTGTTTTGGCGTATTCAAAGTTTTCTTTTTGATTTGGGGCTGCCCCGCCCTGTGGGCGGGTCGGGCTGTACCGCAGCTCGCAGGTCTGCTCGGCCCTGCGCTTTTTCGCTACGCTCAAAAGCTGGGTCTGGCCTTTGGCCACTGCTATCCATCCCTCAGCCGACGGCCCGATGGGCCTTTTTTGCGGGCCGAAAATGCTGGACCATCTAGCTTTATCTGCAAAAAGCCCAGCCTCCCCAAGGGATTCCTTAGGGAATCCCGCAGAGGGGTGGGTGGGCGGGGACCTATTAACGGATGAGGAGCGAAGCGACGAATGCCGCTTTAAGGGAGGGCCAGGAGAGGGGACAATACCGCCAAAACTGAAAAAAAAAGATGACTGGCCCAGCGCTGCGCAGCCGTGGCCGCAGGCCAGACCAAGGAGCAAAGCGACGCAGGGCCGAGCAGACCTGCGAGCGGCGCAGCATAGCGGCGGCCAGCTAGGCAAAGCCTAGCTGGCCGCGGGCCCCAAAAAAAAGAATAAACTACTGATGAAGATGCTGCCCGTTTTGGTCTAGGGCTTGGCCACAATAAGGACAAAATTTAAATTTTTGACCAAACTGATCACTACAATCATTGGCCGTTTGGGCCAAAACAGGAGCGGATTCAGGAGTGGGCGCAGTTTGGCGAGGCTCTTCGCCATCCTTTGGCTGCTCTAGGCTCATATTGGGATCGCGCTCTAGGCGCTCAATAAAGGCCGAAGAAAGAATACCCGCCGGCAGGGCCACAATACCAATGCCCAAAATAGCGATAATGCCCGAAAGCAACTTGCCTGCAGAAGTAATGGGAAAAACATCGCCATAGCCCACGGTGGTTAGGGTAGCAATAGCCCACCAGAAGGTGGCAATAATATTGGGAAAAGCCCTGGGTTGGACATTTCCTTCCACATACCACATCAGGGTAGAAGAGACCAAGAGCATCACGAAAGTAACAAAGAGCGTAATGCCCAGCTCGTTGCGCTTGTCGATAAAAACATCGCCCACAATAACAATAGATCGAGTGAGGGAGCTGAGTTTGAGCACCCGCAGCAAACGAGAAATTTTGAGCGCCCGAAGAAAGCGGAAATCGACATGGGCCAACTGGAAAAGAAAAGGCGAAATGGCCAAAAAATCAATGAGGCCCCCACTAGATTTAAAAAAGCGCCAGGCCGCAGCGCGAAAAGATTTCTCTTCGGGATATTTAAAATCTGCAGTAAACAAACGAAGAAAAAACTCGGCCGTAAAAATGACCAAAGTCGTATTCTCAAAAAGCGAAAAATAGTGACTAATGATTGTGTTTTGCTGGCTTCTCTCGATCCAGTCTATGATATTTCCCTCATAGCGGTAGTTAATAAAAGACTCCGCAATAATGGCCAAAATACTCAGGATAATGAGAATAGTAATGCTGGTCTCAAAGATCCTAGCGGGCAAACTCGACTCCTCTTGTTCGAGGTCAATAACATCGAAAATATGCCGCCGCAGGCTTTTTTTATTAGTAGATACGCTCATAGTTGGTGTTGATTTGGACAAAAATACAAACTTATCATTGTCTTAAAGCAATAAAGCGCACATAAGCCTTTGCTGCACTAGAAAGAGTAGCCAAAATCTAGCCCCAAAGTGGGAATATACAGCCTGTTGGGCATCCAGTTATTGCCTCCAGCATCCCGCATATAGAGGCCCGAAATATAGACCCTAAAGAAAAAGCCCTCAAAACGTTGAAGTCGATAGCCCAGCATAGGAGCCGTTATGTATATATTGTAGTAGCCATTTCCCGTATTGCGTTCGTTAATTGGAACGGCAAGGCCCGCCCCTAGCTCAAAAAACTGCGTTTTGGCCTTATTGAGGTGAAAATTAAAGCTCAGGTGCCCGTTGATATTGGTTTGCTCCACCAAACTCCCAATGCCTAGGCGGCCCGAAAAATGATAATTTCGCTCTCGACCAATAATGCGATCGTAGGAAATGCCGAGCAAAACGGAGGTGCCGCCCAAAGAGATGGAGACCGCATTGTTGGCTAGCTTTTTAGTCGGCACAAAAAAATCCTTGCGATAATCAAACTCAATTTTTGTCAAATCAGACTGAGCAATGCTGTCGAGCTGCTTGGGAGGCTCTGTATGCCTGAAATAGACAAAGTTGCTGTCTGTCCTTAAAACTCGAGCCCCCAATATTTTACCGTCTTTTTTGTAAATTAAGTCTTGGGCTTGGCTGCTTACAGCCAGAAACAAACAGGCGAAGAAGAGGAAATAGCGCATCTTTTAAAATTAGCTGGTGAATGGGATTACCTTCCTTGAACGATAACTAGCATAGTTTGGTGGGAAAATAGGCCGAAAACTATGGATTTTGCCTCTTTTCCCCCAAATTTTTTTCACGGGCTTTTTTGTATCTTGCCCCTAGCTAAAATTTTTGACTATGAACTGGAAAATGCTCTTTATCGATAATCAGTTTGGCAAAGGGAAAATCCCTAGCCCTATTGCTCAAGTTATAGGTATTTTTGGCGTTGCGCTACTCATGATGCTGGCCGGAGGCTTTTCTGGCAGCGCCAATTGGAGCTGGATGGTGGCGGGCGCTATGCTGATGTTTTATGCCCTAATTAACAGCGTACTCAGCATCTTTGCGGCTCAGCGCATGCGCTATTATCAGTTCTCTATTTATGGAACGATGTTCCTGTTTATTGCGCTTGGCGGCCTGGCCCAACTGATTTCTGGCCAAAGCATCTTTGAAGGAGCAGCTGATAACCGCAGCATCTTTATTGTGCTGCTCTTGGCCTATTTTTCGCTGATGGGCTTAGCTTTTATGCTTCGTTCGCTGGCCGATTTTATGAAGGCCAAGGATGAGGAAATTCACAAGAACTAATTTGATTTATGCGCTATTTATCGCTCGCTTTTCTCTTTTTCTTGAGCTTGCAAAATTTGCAGGCCCAAGATGATTATGTCATTTCTGAATTGCAATATACAGACTATATTTATCGCGATTTTGTGGCCTCCTGCCGTTTTTATCCCGATGATTCCGAGGTCGATTATCCCGTCGTCCAACTCGCTAGCCCCAATAAACTCATTTTAGAGTTTGATGACCTAGATGCCGATAATAAGGATTATAACTACAAAATTATCCATTGCAACCGAAACTGGGAACCCTCCGAGGATATCGATGCCCTAGACTATATTGATGGCTTTCAGGAAAATCGATTCTATGAAAGCCTGAGCTCTTTTGGTACCCGCACGGAGTACCTGCATTATCAGCTAGAACTCCCCAACGATGATGTCAAATGGACCAAATCTGGCAATTATTTGCTGCTGGTTTACCTCAATGATGATGAAGAAGATCTGGTCCTCAGTCGCCGCTTTCTGGTCTATGAACCTCAAATGAATGTGGAGGTGACCACCCGCCGCTCGGCCATTCCGCCCTATGGCCAAACCCATCAAGAACTGAGCTGCCAACTCCAACATGCAGGCATGAATGTGAGCAACCCCAACCAAGATATCAAACTGACGGTGGTCCAAAACTGGAACTGGCCCAAAGCCCTTAAAAATCTAGCCCCCACTTTTGTAGAAGAAGAAGTGATCCATTTCGACCGCCAAGGCCAAATCGTTTTCCCCGGCCAAAGAGAGTTTCGCCCACTCGATATCCGCAGCTTCCGCCACCGTGGTCCACAGGTCCAAAATCTGGCCCGCACCAATGAGGGCTTCGAGCTGCTGCTCTTTCCCGAAAAAGAACGAAAATATAGCCCTTATCTCTTTACCAACGACCTCAACGGCAAGTTTATCATCGCTTCCTACGATGCCCCCAACCCCGAAGAAAGAGGCGAGTATGGCCAGCTGTTTTTCCAATTCAAAAGCCCCGAATATCCCGATGCCCGCATTTTTGTCTATGGCGGCTTCTCCGATTTTCAAGCCTACCCCCAATACGAACTAAATTACAATGCCGAAAAAGGCCAATACGAAGGCATCCTCCTCTTCAAAAATGGCTTTTATGATTATGGCTACGGCCTGCTCCGAGATGGAGAAAAACAATTGGACCAAGAAGAATTGGAGGGCAATCGCTTTGAAACCGAAAATGATTACTTATTTTTAGTCTATTATCGCCCCTTCGGTGGCCGCTACGACCAATTGGTGGCCTTCCAAAAAGCTAGTTCTACTCATAGATAGTATTTTTTTGGGGCCTCCCGCCTTCGGCGGGCGCTACGTTTCGCAGCTCGCTCTTCGCTCGGCCCTTCAGCGCTGCGCGCTTCGGTCTGGCCTGACGGCCACTGCTGCACATCGCTAGGCCGTTTGGCCTGCGGCCAGGGCGGCTTCGCCGCCCAATTTTCCTCCCCATTTTGCCAAAATCCCTTTCCTCTTGAGAACAATTTACCAACCCAATAAAACAGCAGCCTGGCCCTATCTACTGGCTATTTTTGTTATCTGTAGTTGGTGGATTGCCCTAGGCCATTTTTATGGCCCCAAAAAAACAGCAGAAGGAGTTGTTCCTGCCATAGCTGATACTACTTTGGTTCAAGATAGTACGCCTGCCGTAGTTCCAAAACAGTATTTTTCGCCTCCCGCCAATCCCGATTCTAGTTGGGCGCTGGCCTTTAACCGCTATCTCCAAAAAACAGCGGAAGAAAAAGAATTGGCCTATTTACAGCAGCTCCAAGATAGCGCAGATCAAGCTTGGCTAACCGCTCAAGAAACCGCAGCAGCCCAAGAAGCCCAAGAAGCCCAAGAAGCCCAAGAAGCCGAACGCATGCGCCTATTGGCAGAGGAAGAAGAACGGCAGGCTAAGGCCATGGAAGAGCTTGCCCGCCAAGCCATGGAAGAAGCCGTACCACTCGAAGAAGAAATACTGGCCGAAGAAGAATTTGATTATAGCGACTATAATAATTATATCCCTCGCTACTGGCAGTTTTTGCTACCTAGCTGGATATTTATTTTCTTATATTTTTGGCGCAGCCGCCGCAATCGCCGCCAAAAACAAAAGATGGCCGCTCAGTTCCCCTTGGGCCAAAGGCGCCCTTCGGGCGCCCTCAGCCGCGATTTCCAATCTAAAAGTATAGACCCCAGTTGGCGCCGCCAATTGGCCCAAGAACGCAACCGCCCCCTCTTGTCGGAAAGCAAAGAACAGGACGTACAATGGGCCGAAGGCTTTAAGGGCAGCTATACCACCACCTTCCTTAGACGGGCCATCATTCATTTGTTGCGCTGGCGGCAACCAGAGCTCGCTCGCCCCGCCGATTTTCGCTATTGGTTAGATGTCTATGATTGGATGTCTCCGCTAGCCGCCGCCCTGCAATGCAGCCTAGCCCTTTGGTTCCTAGATCAAGAACTTTGGCGCTATTTACTCCTGCCTTTTGTCCTGCTCTCTATTTATTATAATGCCGCCGCCCGCCGAAAATCATGGGCCAAAACTACTTATCTGATTGCTGGACCAACTCTAGCACTTATTTTACACTTTTTGCTCCTTAGCAATGGAAGCGAAAGCTTTATGCTCTTTAGTAAGGAGGCCTTCACCTTTGATATTTCAGCTTGGCGCTGGCCAGTGCTGCTGGGGCTGTTTTTGGTCTTCTGGAGCTGGCTAAAGGGAGCCAAACATCTGTTTCAGAAAACCGTCTGGTTCAATGATGAGAGTTTTGCCAAGACCATCCCCCTCTTTATTGCTAGCCTATTTTTTACCCTCTTTTGGCCTGGGGTTCTAGGCGAAGCCCTACCCGCAGG
The DNA here is from genome assembly GCF_027594745.1 of Saprospira grandis. NCBI lineage: Bacteria > Pseudomonadati > Bacteroidota > Saprospiria > Saprospirales > Saprospiraceae > Saprospira > Saprospira grandis. The sequence continues at coordinate 3,591,119 of NZ_CP110854.1, forward strand.
AAGCTTAATCGCCTTGCTCTTGGCCTTTGTCCTCTGGATCGCTAGCCCGATGAAAGATGACCGCAAAGCCAAACAATGGTTGCTCTCTGGCGGTACCCTTTTTGGCGGCTTAGTCGGACTTTCTACTTTGCTATTTGTCAATTACAATATTTTTGGTTTAGGGTTTATTAGCTATAGCCTTGTCGGTTTTCTCCTCTTAGGAAGCTGGGCCTTTTTCTTCTTTCCCAGAATGGAGGATATTCCCGAAGAAGAAAAGCCTATTCCTTGGTGGGAGGACCCCCAAGCTACAATACGAGAAGAGCTGCTCATTAAGGATATGGACCTAGGGCTACAAACAGAGCAGTGGAGCAGTTTTAACCGATTTCAGCGGCTAAAAACTATTCGTTTAGTCAATACAGAGCTCAAGCATTTGCCTATCCGAATTGCTAACTTGGCCCAATTGGAAGAAATGGACCTACGCCATAACCAATTGCGTACAATTCCCTCTATCTTCTTTAAACGCCTACCCAATTTGAAGAAAATCAATTTGGCTGGTAATCCCGTTCCCACTAAAAAACAGAGGGCGCTAAGCCAAAAATACCCTCATATTGAGTTTATTTTTGAGTAGGGGCAAAGATTGTAGTTGCAATCGGCCTAGCGATGTGCAGCAGTGGCCCGCAGGGCCAGACCGAGCCAGCTTGCTGGCGAAGGGCCGAGCGAACAGCGAGCTGCGGAACGTAGCGCCTGCCGCAGGCAGGAGGCCCCAAAAAATATCAAACCAAAGCCAACTGATCTTGAAAAAACTGCACTTCTTCTAAAAAATATTTGAGTGGGGGGGCAAGGTTGTCTTTTGCCCATTGAAGAAATATCTTACGTTTGAAATTAGCGGCTTTGAGTGGAATAATCTTGTAGTTTTTTGGCTTTTTCTCTAAAACGGGAATTAAGGAAATGCCGAGGCCTGCGCTAACTAAAGCCCTCGCCATTTCGTCTCCTTTAGCTTTAAATACAGTGTTGATTTTGATTTGGTGGCTTTGGAAGAAGTCTAGAATTTCGTCTCTCTTACTACAATTGCTTCGCTCAATAAAATTGGATTGATCTAAGAGGCGAACATCCACCTGAGGGAGTTGGGCGAAAGGGTGGTTGAGTGGAACGGCCAGCCCCAGAGGGTCTTCTCTAATGAGTTCTTGCTGAACATGATCTAGAGAAAGAGCCGTTTTGCTGAAGAGGGCATGAATTTCATTCTTTTTTAGCGTTTCTAGCAGCTCCAGTGCGCAGCTTTTTTCCACCAATTGGACCTCATAGCTTGGGTAACGTTTGTGAAATTGCTTGATGAGGGGGAGAATAGCCGTAAAGTCAAGGTCTGGGCTAAGGCCTAATTTTAGAACTTGCCGACTTGTTTTTTCTTTAAATGTTTGCATCTCCTCCCAGTGGGCCAACAGTTTTTTGGCTTTGGGCAAGAGTTCTTGCCCCTCTGTAGTAAGGAATACATTTCTTTTATCTCTGAAGAAAAGAAGACAGTTGAGCTGCTCTTCCAATTTTTTGATGCCCGAGGAGAAGGTAGACTGCACAACATGTGCTCGTTTTGCGGCTAGGGTAAAGCTCTTGCTCTCGGCTAATAGGACAAAGTATTTGACAAACTGCAGGTTCATGATCTATTTTATCGATAACTGTTATTACAATATTCTATTTTGACGATCTAAAGGTATTGCTTTACTTTGCAACAGGCAATATTCTCTTGCCTAAATTTTATTATTTGGCCTGTGAAGGGTTTAAAAACTAGAAGCAATGAAAAGTTTTCAAGAAAAAATGGCTGCACTCCAAAAAAAATTAGAGGGGAGAATGCCTGCAGATTATATCCAAATTATGCATAAGGCCACTGCAGATTTGCGGGCTTCTGGGATTCAGGAGAGGGTATTAAAAGTTGGGGATAAATTTCCCGCTTTCACCTTAAAGAATCAAGATGGATCGCCTATTCAAAGTGTAGAGATTTTCAAAAAAGGCCCTGTATTATTTACTTTTTATAGAGGCATTTGGTGCCCTTACTGCAATATGGATTTAGGGTATTTGAAGCAAAATAAAGAAAAGCTAGCCGAATTGGGCGTGCAACTCTTTGCTATATCGCCAGAGCTTCCAGCCTTTTTGCAAAAAACTAAACAGCAGCAAAAGCTAGATTTTGATTTGCTGCATGACTTTAAAAGTGAGTTGGGGCAGGAGTTGGGACTTCGATTCTCTCTACCCACAGAATTAAAGGCATTATATGCCGATAAATTTAAGATTGATTTGGATAAACATCAGGGGCATTCTGATTGGACACTTCCTATGCCTGCTCGTTTTTTTGTGGACCAAGATGGGGTTATTCAATATGTGGAAACTAATCCTGATTATACGACTCGCCCAGCTCTAGATGCTGTATATGCATTAGACTTTTTTAAAAATTAAATGATAAGACCAATGAAAAATGTACTCATTATCAATGCTCATCAGCCTTATCCTTTTTCTGAAGGGCGATTAAATGCTAGTTTTTGCGAAATGGCTGCCTCTTTTTTCAGTGAAAAAGGATACCAGCTAAAGTTTAGTAAAACAGCAGAGCAGTATGAAGTAGAGGAAGAAATAGAAAAGCATCTTTGGGCAGATATTGTTTTTTTACAATCCCCTATAAATTGGATGGGAATGCCTTGGAGCTTCAAAAAGTATATGGACGATGTCTATACTGCCGGAATGATGGGTAAGTTGTGTAATAATGATGGACGAACGGCAGCTGAGCCTAAGAAAAACTATGGAACGGGAGGAAACCTATCAGAAAGCAAGTACATGATTTCTGTTAGCTTTAATGCGCCCAAAGAGGCTTTTGATAATCAAGAGGAATACCTTTTTCAGGGCAAATCTGTTGATGATTTACTGCTCCCTCAGCATGCTAATTTCCGCTTTTTTGGCATGAAAGGCCTACCTACTTTTGCCAGTTTTGATGTAATGAAGAATCCTACGATTGAAGACGACTTTAAGCGCTTTCAAAAGCATTTAGAAAGTTATATTTAATAATTGGGTAGCTACTACTAATAGATATTAAAGCCAGTAACTTTTAAGTTACTGGCTTTTTTTATAAAAAGCCCCAACAGTAAACTGTTGAGGCTCAAATCAAAAGCGCTAGGCTTTATAGTTATCCACAGTAATTAATCTAACTTTTGAAGCAAGATGGCTTTTTCTTGGCCCAAACGGAGATAATAGGTTCCTCTTGGCCAATGAGCGCCAATTTCTAGCTGTTGTTGACCCGCAGTCATCTTTTGTTCTGCCATTAATTGGCCCAAACTATTGTAGACCATAATCATTTGGTCCTGGGCCAGGGGCTGCTCTAAACGAAGCATAAAAGAATGCTGACTAGGATTGGGATGTACCTGAATTTTGTTCTGACTCAGCTCTTGAGGCGCCTCAAGGCCAGTAGGAGAGGCATCGACCACCGAAAAGAGATCAATAGCGCCCTCGGCAATATGGCCGCCATTACGGTCAAAAGCCAAAACCTCTATCCACATATTATTGACAGGAGGAAGGTAATCGGCAATGCGGAAGCTCTGCAGGCCTGTCCAGCCGTTGGTGTTGGTATAAACAGCCAAAACGGCAGAGTTGAGTCCGTTGTGTAGCGTGACGACCATGGAATCGTTAGCTGCTCCGCTTCCGCCGCCATTGTAGAACCAGGCGTAGAAGTTAATATAGGCATCGCCATAATCTAAAACATCAAAATTGGGAGAGCGCAGAATAACGTCGCCGCCATCAATATCATCGCCGCCAACGGCCCCATTATTTTGGTCTCCAGTAATATAGCAAAGCTCTCCAAGGTCAAAATTGAGGTCGCCATCAGGTGTGGCGGGGCTACCATTGTAGCTAAGGCCCTCAGAGTTGGCGCGGGCCCAAAGTCCTGTAGTTGCGGTAGCGCTACTGGTCCAGCCCAAATCTAGGGCAAACTCATCGCGGTAACCTGAAACCAATTCTGCGGTCAATTGGCCCGTATTGGCATTGATGTTTTGGCTGAGGAGCTTGGTATGATGTCCCCATTTGCCCACATAAATGCTGTAGTTATCTTGGAACATGCTAGGAATATTGAAATTCCCGCTGTTGTCTGTATTGACTGTATGGCTGTAATCTGGCGATTTTAGCTCTACAATGGCGTTGGCAATGGGACTGCCACTAAGCGAGTCAATAACTTGGCCCGAAAAGCTAAAGGCCTGCATGGGAACCAACTCTACATTTTCCTGACTGACTTGGCCATGGGCCAAATTGACCGAAATGGTCTTGGGAAAATAGCCCGCCTTGCTAAAGGTCACGCTATAGCTCCCCGCTACGCCATAACCCGTTTTGTACTCTCCCGTGATGCGAGAGTCATCAAAAACAGCGGTGTTATTGATTTCTACATGAGCGCCAAAAATAGGGTTACCCGAAACGCTATCCCTAACCAAACCCTCTAACCAGCAGGCTCTTTGGTAGTTGGCGTCAAAAACATAAAGGCCCGTATTGATGTCGGCAGCCAAGATTTTACCCGAGCTAAAGAAGGGGTAAGCTCCCTAGCAGCCAAAAAAGCCGCTATTTTGGCCCGTATAAGTATCGTATTTGGCCACTTCCACCAGGTTGTCGGGACGCTGGGCGTCAACTACAATCAAGCCGTCGGTATAATAAGAGATAATCAAAAACTCATCTTTGACATGCACATTATGCGGAATCACGCCCTCGCCAATGGTTTCATAAGGCTGCCAGCGGTCTAGTTCTACAATATTACTCATATCAGAAACATCATAGCTGCCAATATAGGCATTGGCCCGTTCATCGGTGGTGAAAAGGGTGTTGCCATCATCCGAAATCCAGGCATTATGCGTGAAGTTATCGGGGGTGGCCTGACTACCCAAGGCAATGGGGTTGGCTTTGTTGCTTACATCATAGCCCGTAAATTCTCCAGTGTAAATGTCTGAGGTCCAAAGGGTATCGCCTCTGGCATAGACATCATGTGCATAGATAGGAGGCACAAAACCCGCTAAAGTAGGCTGGGCGGGATTGGCATTGAGGTCCAAAAAGAAAGGCTCTCCATTAGAGATATTACTGCCCGCAATATAGGCGTAGCCCCCCTCATCAATATAGATGTTGTGCGCCCGAAGAAGGGTATCGGTATTATTGTTAATGGTTAATTCGGGCTTCCAGAAGTTGTAGCTAATGTTGTTGGGCAGGCCCGAAAGGTCAATGATCAACAAACCGTCATTGCCTTGGTCGGTGGTCACATAGGCATAGTTGCCCCAGGTTTTAATATCGCGCCAGATAGAGTTAGAGCCGCTAATCGTCTGCACTTCTACCGGAGCGGCGGGATTGGCCAAACTCACAATAGAGGTTTTCTCTCGGGTGCCCATCAAGGCATATTCTACCCCTGTTGTGGGATGCACCCAGCCCCAAATATCATTGCCATCCTCGGCATAATCAAAATTGGAGAGTAGGTTGAGCCCATAGTTGGTCTGGGCTTGCAAGCCAAACACTAAGGCCAAAAAGGCCAGCGTCAATTTGTACTGCATAAAAAATTGCTTTTCGTTTGATGATGATACTCACTTCAGCCAGAAGCTCAATGCGCTCCGCTTTTAGCAAGTTTGTTTGCTTGTTGTGCTAGTAATCTACTAAATGCCGCCCTATTATAGCCTATTTTTAACCCCCTTTTTGATTTTGATAAGGCTAAGGGGAAGGAGAAGCATCTTGTTTTGGGGCCTCCGCTGCGGCTTCGCCTTGCGGCGCTACGTTCGGCAGCTCGCTGTTCGCTCGGCCCTGCGGCCTGACGGCCTTGGTCTGCGGCTTTGCCGCACTGCCTACCATCGCTAGGCCAGTCGCTTCGCTCCTTCTAGACGCAAGAAATTAGTTCCGCTAGTTATGGGCCGATGGTTTTAACCATCGGCTCATATTATTGCGTTTAGTATGGCCTCTTTTGTTGCTGTGGGTTTCAACCCACTGGTCTAAAAAAAAACAACCGTCCAACCACAACCGCAAAGAAAAATCCCCTCGAATGAGGGGATGGCGATTTTTTCGATAGCCTAGGGCCTTGGCCCTAGGGGTTCTATGAAATTTATGGGGGAGACAAAAACAAAATCAAACTACCGAAGAAAACAACAACCCTTGTTCAAAGCGGTAGAGGATTTTAATCCTCTCCGCACTATATGATGTAGAATGGGGTTGTTGCATGGCTGTAGGTTTCAACCTACAGGTATATATATCCATCCTACAGGCGGCGAAGCCGCCGCAGGCCTAGGGATGGATAGCAGTGGCCGTTAGGCCAGACCAAGGCGCTGAAAGCGCCGAAGGGCCGAGCGAACAGCGAGCTGCGACACAGCCCGGCCGCCAAAGGCGGCAGGCCCCAAAAAAAATAGCTAACCCAAATCATTGGATTAGCTATTTAGCTGGGCGAAAACTGGAGTCGACTAGCGCATACCGCCAGTCACCATAATCGTATCGCCAGTCACATAAGAAGAGAGCTCAGAGGCCAAGAAAAGGCAAACATTGGCAATTTCTTCACCTTGGCCAAGGCGTTGCAGGGCCGTATTCTTGATCATTTGCTCCTTGAGCTCATCGCTGAGTTTGTCCGTCATTTCGGTAGCAATAAAGCCGGGGGCAATAGCATTGCAGCGGATACCTCTAGAGCCCATTTCGTAGGCCAAAGACTTGGTAAATCCGATCATCCCCGCCTTAGATGCGGCATAATTGGCTTGGCCAGGGTTGCCATTTACGCCCACAATAGACGTAATATTGATGATGCTGCCGCTACGGGCCTTGAGCATGGGGCGGGCGGCATGTTTGCACAAATTGAAGACCGACTTGAGGTTTGTAGTCATCACATCATCCCATTGTTGCTCATTCATACGAAGGAGCAGATTGTCGCGAGTGATGCCCGCATTATTGACCAACACATCGATTTGGCCAAACTCCTTCACAATATCCTTAATTAGTTGAGCCGCCTGATCAAAATCAGCAGCATCAGATTGGTAGGCAAGGACCTTAATCCCCTCAGAAAGGGCTTCGGCCTCTTTGGCCAAGGCCTCTGCCTGCTCAGAAGAAGAGCGGTAAGTAAAGACCACATGAGCGCCTTGTTCGGCAAATTTTTTCACAATAGCGGATCCAATTCCACGAGAACCACCAGTGACTAGGGCCACTTTTCCGGCTAGTAATTTCATAGGTTTCTATTTTTAACTTAGCGCAAAGCTAGTAATTTTTAAATCGACTATTATTGTTCGATGCGTTGAATATTGGCCCCAAGGGCATTCAAACGCTCATCAATCCGCTCATAGCCTCGGTCAATTTGATGAATTTGATGAATTCGGCTATTTCCTTTGGCCGAAAGGGCCGCAATGAGCAAAGAAACGCCCGCCCGAATATCGGGAGAGGTCATTTCAATGCCTTTGAGCTGAGATTTGCGCTCTAGGCCAATTACGGTTGCCCGATGCGGGTCGCAAAGAATAATCTGAGCGCCCATATCAATGAGTTTATCGACAAAAAAGAGGCGGCTTTCAAACATTTTTTGATGAATGAGGACGCTGCCTCTGGCTTGGGTGGCCACCACCAACAAAATACTCATCAGGTCGGGCGGAAAGCCGGGCCAGGGCGAGTCATAGACATTGAGGACCGAGCCATCAATAAAGTTTTGGATCTCGTAAATATCTTGGGCAGGCACATGAATATTGTCGCCCTGAATTTCGAGTTGGATGCCAAAGCGCTCAAAAGTGGGCAAAATATTGCCGAGCATATCTACCCGAGCTTGCTCAATCGTAATGGCCGATTTGGTCATAGCGGCTAGGCCAATAAAGCTCCCAATTTCAATCATATCGGGTAGGCAGCGGTGGCCCGTACCATAAAGTTGGTCTACCCCCTCAACCACTAGGCGGTTAGAACCCAAGCCCGTAATTCTGGCCCCCATGCTATTGAGCATTTTGGCCAATTGCTGCAAATAAGGCTCGCAGGCAGCATTGTAAATGGTCGTCACGCCTTTGGCCATACTAGCGGCCATCAGGACATTGGCCGTACCCGTTACCGAAATCTCCTCCATTAGGATGAAATTGCCTTTGAGGCCCTCGGTTTCGAGCAAAAAGATATGCTCCTCCCGCACATAGCGGTAGTCTACATTCAAATATTGTAGGCCATTGAGGTGGGTATCCATACGGCGGCGACCAATTTTATCGCCTCCGGGTTTGGGCAAAACCGCCTTGCCAAAACGGGCCAAAAGGGGCCCCATAATCATCACAGAACCCCGAATACTACTGGCTTTTTGCACAAATTCTTGGGTCTGCAGATAATCCAGATCAATGTTTTCGGCTTTAAAGGTATAGCGGTTGTCACTCACTTTTTCTACCGCTACGCCCAAGCCTTGCAAAAGTTCAATCAAACGGACCACATCCCGAATATTCGGAACATTGCTGATGCTTACTTTTTCGGCCGTCAGCAATACGGCACAAATAACTTGCAGGGCCTCATTTTTGGCGCCTTGTGGGCGAATACTGCCCGATAGTTGGGCATTGCCCTCTACTAAAAAAGATGCTGATTTAGACATGTATATGTTTTTTAGAGGTGGCTACCTCTTTTTATAGAGTTTTTTAATTTTTTTTGGGGCTGCCCCTCCCTTCGGTCGGGTCGGGCTGTGCCGGGCTCGCAGGTCTGCTCGGCCCATCGCTGGCTGCGCCAGCTCGGTCTGGCGCTTTGCGCCACCCTTTCCATCCCTCAGCCGTTTGGCCCTGCGGGCCAATTGGACCAACTTATTTGTTTTTCACCCAACGCAAGCCCGTTAAAAGCTCTGGAATGGCTCTGGCCTCCTTATTATTAGACAAAATGACCAAATTAAGGGAAAATAGGCCCAAATAATAAAAGAGAAAGAAGGGAAAGGCATTATCATCATTTATGAAAACAGCCAATAACCCTAAGTTGAGCAAAAAGCCTTTAATGAGCAACCGCAAAATAAGCTGTTTAGTACTGGCTTTTTCGCCCTGCATATTCACTAGGCGAAGGCCAAATAAACGTTTGGCCGCAGAAGCTTGCCAGCGGCCTTGTTCCAAAACAAAATGATAGCCTAAGGCAATGCCAAGATGAATAATCCAGACCAACACAAATTCTTCATCAGATCTAGAAAACTGCCAAAACCGATGAATACTTCTATCTAAAGTAGTTTCTTCAATGAAGTAAAAGCTAATAAATCCGGTAAGAATGGCTAAAAAGACCAGATCAATGAGGAAGGAGGCAATGCGGTGACTCGCTTCTGGGGGGCTAAGAGGAGATTGGGCCATGGGGAATTGGGTTTAACTAAGTTCTTCAACGAGTTCCATCCACTGCATTTCTTTTTCGTCTAGCTCTTCTTGGATCGCATTGAGTTCTTTAGATAGTTCTACAATTTGCTCGGCGCTCAGGCTGCTATCATTAAAGCCTTCAGAAAGTTTTTGTTTTTTCTCTTCCAGCTTTTCGATTTGGCGCTCTAGCTTTTTGATTTCTTTGCGTTCCTCTTTAGAGGGGTTTCGGCTTTTTTTGACTTCTACTTTTTGCTTTTCGGCCTTTTTTTCGGCTTCTTTTTGTAGCTGTTCGGCTTTTTGGGCCTCGGCTTGGGCTAGGCGATAGTCGGTATAGTTGCCAGGAAAATCACGGACCTGACTGCCCTCGCCCAAAACAAAGACATGTTCTACAATGCGGTCCATAAAATAGCGGTCGTGAGAAACCAAAAGCACGCAGCCAGGAAACTCTTGCAAAAACTCTTCTAGGACCTGCAAACTAACAATATCTAAATCGTTGGTGGGCTCATCCAGAATCAGGAAGTTGGGGTTATCCATGAGGATGCAGAGCAAATGCAGACGGCGCAGCTCTCCACCACTCAATTTAGAAATGAAGGTTTGTTGTTTGCTGGGGTCAAATAAAAAGCGCTCCATCAGTTGGGAGGCCGATAGCTTTTTGCCGCCATTCATGGGAATATAATCGGCAATATCGCGGACCACATCTAGGGCCTTTTTATCGGTTTTGATTTGCATATTGGCTTGGGTATAATAGCCAATTTTAAGGGTTTCCCCATGCACTACTTTTCCTGTATCGGAGGCCAGGTTTTGGGTAATAATATTGAGTAGGGTAGATTTCCCCGTACCATTTCGGCCAATAATGCCTAGGCGGTCTCGTTTTCTGAACTTATAATCTAGCTTCTCGAACAAAACTTGTCCACGATAGCTTTTAGAGACATTATGGAGTTCTAGAATTTTGGAGCCCAGGCGGCTCATTTGGATATCCAGTTCGAGTTCGCCTTCTTCGGTTTTTTTCTTGGCCTTGGCTTCAATTTGGTAGAAATCATCTACACGAGATTTGGCTTTAGTGCCTCGGGCTTGGGGTTGTCTGCGCATCCATTCCAGCTCTTTTTTATAGAGTTTTTTGGTTCGGGCCAAATTGGCGGCTTCATTGGCTTGGCGCAGGGCTTTTTTCTCTAAAAACTGGCTATAATTGCCGCTATATTTAAAGAGTTCTTGCTGGTCCAGTTCTAGGATTTGGTTACAAACGGCATCTAAGAAATAGCGGTCGTGGGTAACGGTCAGCAAGGTGATTTTAGCTTGTTTGAGATAATCTTGCAGCCATTCGATCATATCGAGATCGAGGTGGTTGGTGGGTTCATCTAGGATGAGGAAATCGGGTTCGTCGATAAGGACTTTGGCGAGGGCCACCCGTTTTTTTTGTCCACCAGAAAGTTGGCCGAGGGGGCGGTCCAGATAATCTACTTTAAGGACCGAGAGGATCATTTTGACCTTTTGGTCATAATTCCAAGCATTTAGGCGGTCCATATCGCTAAGGGCCTGTTGGAGGCGGTCGCCATCTTCTGGATGCTTCATGGCCTTTTCATAATTGGCCAGGGCTTGCATAATGGGGTTGGCAGATTGGTAGACCGCTTCAAAGACCGTGAGCAGGGGGCTCATATTGGGCTCTTGCTTAAGAAAAACGGTTTGAATATTGGGGTGTAGCCAAACTTTGCCGCCTTCTGGGCTTTCTTCGCCGGCAAGGGTACGGAGCAAAGAGGTTTTGCCCGTTCCATTTTTGGCCACCAAAGCTACTTTGTCGCCTTGATTGATATAGAAGGTAATATCGGTAAAGAGGACGCGATCGCCATAGGCTTTATTCAGGCCCTCTACACTAAGGTAATTCATTTTTTATCGTAATTTTAGAGGGCCAATTTACGAAAATTAAGGGAACTTCTTGCTTTGCTAAGGGCCAAAACTATTTTGCGTTTAGAAGCGGGCGCAGCCCGCTGGCCTAGCGATGTGCAGCAGTGGCCGAAGGCCAGACCAAGCCAGCTTGCTGGCGCAGGGCCGAGCGAATAGCGAGCTGCGGAACGTAGCGCCGCAAGGCGAAGCCGCAGCGGAGGCCCCAAAACAGCAGCGAGCTGCGACAACAAGAACTTTAGTCTGCAGTTCGACGACTGAAAGGAGTAACGCCAAAAAAACAAAAATAAGATGATAAAAACAGTAAGTACCCTTTTTTTGCTGGCTATGTCTAGCTGGCTTTGGGGGCAAAAACAAGCGGCCTTAAAGGCCTTAGAAGCGGCTTATCCCGATGCTTTTTTGGAAGTAAATGAGCGGGAGATTATTTGGAAAGACGGCAGCCGCATGCCCTTTGACGATGGGCGAAAAAAAACATTTTTGCAGCTATTGACGGAGCCAGATTTGGAGGATCAAATTGCGGCCATGCCTTATCCTCGGGGTTGGAGCAAGGCGCCTTTGCGTGGAGAAGATCCTGGTCGGGTGCGTTATGAACCCTTCTTTAAGAAGATGTATGGGGCTTCGGCGGCAGAGGTGCGCAACAACTTAAAAACGGTAATTTGGTTGCCTAAAACCTTGGGGATCAAGCTACAAATGACGGGGGTGAATGGGGTGGCCGATAAGTTGCAGGCCCTATCTAATCGTTTGGATACGATGCCTCATTTGCATAAATACTTACAAAATCCGGGAGGGACCTTTAATTGGCGAAAAATTGCGGGGACCGACAGGCAGAGCATGCATAGTTTTGGGATGACCATCGATATCAATGTGGCCTATTCGAACTATTGGCGTTGGGCCGTCAAAGGCAATGATCCGGAGGGAAAGCGGATCATTGCCTATAAAAACCGGATTCCGATGGAGCTCGTCCTTTTATTTGAGGAATACGGTTTTATTTGGGGCGGCAAATGGTATCATTATGATACCATGCACTTTGAATATCGGCCCGAATTATTGCAAAAAATGCCTTAGAATTTGAGGTGGCGAACGGTCAAGCCATCGTTCATGATTTGCTTGAGCGAGCCAATGCCCATATCGAGATGTTCTTCAACATAATTGGCGGTCACCTTATGGTCGCTGCTATCGGTTTTTACGCCTTCTGGGGTCATGGGCATATCGGAAACGAGCAAGAGAGCGCCTGCAGAAATCTTATTTTTGAAAGCGGTAATAAATAGGGTAGCGGTTTCCATATCGATAGCGAGGCAGCGCATTCTGCGGAGATACTCCTTAAAATCTTCATCATACTCCCAAACGCGGCGGTTGGTGGTATATACCGTACCGGTCCAATAATCTAGATTATGGTCGCGGATAGTGGTCGAGATCGCTTTTTGGAGGGCAAAAGAGGGGAGGGCTGGAATTTCTGGTGGGAAATAGTCATTAGAGGTACCTTCTCCACGGATAGCGGCGATAGGCAGGATCCAGTCGCCCACCTTATTTTTACGGTTGCGCAAGCCTCCACATTTGCCCAAGAAAAGGCAGGCTTTGGGTTTGATGGCCGAAAGCAGGTCCATGATTGTGGCTGCGTTGGGGCTTCCCATTCCAAAATTGATGATCGTAATGCCGTCGGCGGTGGCGGTTTGCATGGCCTTGCCTTTTCCTTTGACCTCTACGCCATAGCGGTCGGCAAAAAGCTGTACATAATTGCTAAAATTGGTGAGCAAAATATACTTGCCAAATTCTTCTAGTGGGGTATTGGTATAGCGTGGGAGCCAGTTTTCTACAATTGCTTTTTTAGTTTTCATTAGCTATGTTTTTTGGTTAAAAAATTTAGGGCATTTTTTCAAACTAATAAAAAAGCTCGGTTTGCAAAAGACTTTTTGAAAAAATTGCTAAAAAATAGCCTTGCGCTAGACTTTCTTTGCTTTTTAATTTGAACAACCGTTTAGTTAATATATTTTGTAGAGGACAAACCTTATGTTTTACGTTTAGAGACTTAATTTATGCTTAGTCGATTTCCCCTGGTTTTATTTATTTGCTTGATTAGCAGTTTTTTGTGGGCGCAGCCTTTATCTAAAAAGGCGATTAAGAAGTTGCCAGCCTGTGATGCGGCCAATGATTTATTATCGGCGCATCAGCCTCGTGAAGATCCTTATAAGGGGATGCGGATGCGTTCTTTTTATTTATACATGCGAGATAGCACGGCTTTGGCGATAGACCTCTATTTGCCTAAAAACATAAAGGCGGGAGATCGTTTGCCGACCATTGTACGGCAGACTCGTTATTGGCGGCGGCCGCAGTTGCGCTTTCCCTTTAGTCTGTTTTCTAAGGGCTTATTGGGCCGAACGGGCAAGATGGTAGAGCGTTTTTTGGATGAGGGCTATGCGATTGTGAATGTAGATGTTCGGGGTTCTGGGGCTTCTTTTGGGCAGCGTTTGCACCCTTGGAGCCCAGAGGAGCAGGCCGATGGAGCCGAAATTTTGGATTGGATTGTGGCGCAGCCCTGGTCCAATGGCCAGATTGGGAGTTTGGGCGTTTCTTATGGGGGCACGGCTGCCGAGTTTTTGGCCATACAGCAGCATCCTAATCTCAAGGCGGTGGCCCTGATGTTTTCTTTATATGATGTGTATGCGGACAATGCTTTTCCGGGCGGCATTCATAACCGCTGGTTTACTTCTAATTGGGGCGATGCCAATGCCTTGATGGATGCCAATGAGTTGCCCCCCAATGCCGAGGCCTACAAATGGTTGATCAAGGGGGTGGCGCCTGTGCGCAAAAAAAAGAAGCAATTGGGTCGGGCGGTTAGCAGCCATGAAGAGAATAAAAATGTGCATGAAGGGGCTTTAGAAGTTGATTTTCGAGATGATCGTCCTCGGCAAGGGGCGGGCCGCAAAGTCGATTATTTTAGTCCCCACCATTATATTGATGCCCTGCGTGCTTCTGGGGTGGCGGTTTACTCTTATAGCGGCTGGCAGGATGGGGCCTATGCCGAGGCGGCCATCAAGCGGCATTTAGATTTGGGGGCCGGGGCACACAAATTGATGTTGGGTCCTTGGGAGCATGGCGGCGCCTACAATATTAGTCCCTATTGTCCGTCTTTGGCCAAATTCGATCATGCGGGCGAGCTGCTCAAGTTCTTCGATTATCATTTGAAGGGGCAAAAAAATGCTTTGGTCCAAGAAGCGCCCATACATTATTATAGCATTGGGGCCGAGCGCTGGCGGGCGGCTCAAACTTGGCCTCCTGCGGCAGTCGTTTGGGACAGTTTATTTTTGTCGGATGCGGGTTTGCAGTCTAGTTTTGCCCCCTTAAGTGAGCAAAAAATAGTAGCCGACCATCAGTTTGGTACGGGGGAGGTGAATCGCTGGACCGCCGTGAATGGCAAGGTGAAAAGTCCCTACACTTATGCCGATTGGGCCCAGCGCTCCGCCTCTTTACTGCATTTTGATGGTCCTCTTTTAGAGTCGCCGCTAGAAATTGTAGGGGAGAGCAAATTGCAGTTGCAGTTACAATCTACCGAAGATTTGGCCGATATCTACGTCTATCTTTCCGAGCTCAAGGCCGATGGCAGTCTTCATTATATCACGGAGGGCCAATTGCGGGCCAGTCATCGCCCCAAAACTGCCTGGCAATCGAGCCATTTGCGCAAAGATGCCCAGGCGGTTGTTGCCCAGCAATGGCTAGAATTGCGTTTGCAGCTTTTGCCAGTGGCTTGGCAGTTGCAAAAAGGCTCTCGCCTGCGCCTTTCTTTGGCCTCTAGCGATAAGGACATTTTTGAGGGCGCTTATACCGATAAAGAATACGATTTGTTGTTCCGCTCGATCCAAGAGGCCCGCTCTTTTTTGCTGCTCCCTGTTTATCAAGAGTAAAAGGCTTTTGCCAGCCACACACAACTTTAATTATCATTTAGGCATCTTTTATCTACACCTATTTTCATACTAAATAGCTCAATGATGATTAGATTTAGCCTATTGTTTTTAGTTTTATGTTACGCTCCTTCTATTTTGTATGCGCAAAAAGAGGATAGTAGTGCTAATATTATTGTGGATGGATATCGAGAGCCACTAACTATAGATGAGTTAATCCCTGAAGTTGTTCGATCAGCGATAGATACAAACTGCTATGATGTTTTTTTACATAAATTAGACTGCATTAAGCTAGGGATACTGTTTAATAAATTTGATCAATGTGAATCTGGGAGTATTTTTTTGCTTAGGCATATAAATGCACCCGAAAAAGTGATCGGTTATGGAGAACTAGAGTCGCTAGAAAACTCTATTTGGTTTTATAGGGAGGAAGATGTTTTATATACCCTTAAAGTTCAAAATGGAGATTATGAAGCTCGTGCAAAAGCGTTTAAAATAGAAGATTAGAGGCCTCCGCCTCGCTTCGCTCGTCGGCGCTACGTTGCGGGGCTCGCAGGTCTGCTCGGCCCTGCGGCAGCAAAGCTGCCTTGGTCTGCGGCTTCGCCGCACTGCTCCCCATCGCTAGGCCGCTCAACTGTCTTTTTTCTTTTTGCTGTTCTCTTCGGCGGTTGGGCAGTTTTCGGTCCTTAGAAGCAATGAAAGCGAACAAGGACTTTAGTCCGTCAGTTCGCTCAAGTCAAGCAACCCTGGGCTTTAGCCCAGAGCGGTAAGCATAGCTAATTATTAGTCCCACAACTTTTTCTTGAGAGTATATGGCGAGAGAGAAAAATGTCATTTGTTATGAGTAAATATATTTTATTCCTTTTGTTAGTTGCTGGATGCGAGAGTAGATCACAAAAACTAATGAGAGAGGGGGATTTGTTAATAGAAAAGATAGAGCAATTTAGGTCCGCAAAGGATTCATTACCCTCTTCTTTAGTAGAGTTTGGAGAATCGTCAAATGATGAAGGCCCTCTTTATTATCTGAAACAAGGGCCTAATGAGTATATTGTTTATTTTGGAACTGCCTTAGGAGAAAGCACGGTCTATTCTTCTAAAAAAGGAAAATGGGATGAGTCAGATTAACTTCTAGCCTAGCTGCTTCTCTCTTTGGTCGTGGCCAAGCTTTGTCCTTACGGCCACTAAAATGCAGAAACAAGAAGTGCTGATGCGTATTCAAATTTTAAATGAGTTTACTGCTATTGAGTTAGAAGTTGCTGCTAGTCAGTAAATTACGATTTATGCAACAAGGCCCTTATTTTCTTAAAACGAAATTTTTAAACAACCTCTTTGTATAAAAATGTGAATATGAAGTTTATTGGAATAATAATTATAATGTGTATCTCTTTTTTTGAGATAAAAGCCCAAGAACCAATAGTTGAGTATATAAGAGTTAAGAATTTTGTAAGGTATTTTTATATAGGAACGCAACAAATAAAAGCAGAAGGAAAAATAAATACTACCTTACAGAAGGTCGGGAAATGGAAATACTTTTATAAAAATGGAGATTTACGAGGTGTTTCTCTTTTTGATAAAGATGGTAATAAAAAGGGAGTTTGGGTGTATTATAAATTAAATGGAGACGTTGAAAAGAAAATTAAAATTAGAAAGGGTGGGGGGATTGTTATTGAGGATAGTAATAAAAGGAAGATTTCTTTAGAAGAGGTAGAGGAACCTATACTTTTTAAGTGGATGGATGTTCATTCTTACTAGTAGCCCCATCTAATATTGATGTGCAGCAGGGGCCTCCCGCCTTCGGCGGGCGCTACGTTTCGGGGCTCGCTGCTCGCTCGGCCCTGCGCGGGCTGCGCCCGCTTGGTCTGGCCTACGGCCACCCCTGCACATCGCTAGGCCGCTCAACTGTATTTTTTCTTTTGGCGGCTGGGTAGTTTTGGCCCATGGGCTGAAGCCCATGGTTGTAGACTGAGCAAACTAGCGGGCTAAAGCCCTTGTTTGCTGTTTATTAGAACTCATTATGGGCCGATGGTTTTAACCATCGGCTCATTTTCATTGCGCTTAGTCTGCTCTCCTTTGTTGCTGTAGGTTTCAACCTACAGATGTATATATCCATCCTACAGGCCCGAAGGGCCGCAGGCCTAGGGGCCTGAAAGGGGGGGCGCAGGCCAGACCCAGCCGCTGAAAGCGGCGCAGGGCCGAGCAGACCTGCGAGCCCTGAAAGGGCCCGGCCGCCTTAGGCGGCAGGCCCCAAAACTTCTCAAGAAAAAAAATGATCCTATCGTTAATTTAGCTTCCACTTATGGAATAGCTGACAAATAGAATTTAGCAAAGAAGACCGTTTAAGTCTGACTTTTTCCCGTTTAAATCTGACTTTTTCCCAAAGGTCAATGCATTCATTTAAAGTCCTTGAACTTTGACCTTCGTTTATAGAAATCACCTTTTGGGCAAGGGTAAAATACTCTTCTAAAGCCTTGTTAGTCGCTTCTTTCCAGTCTTTTGTGTCAATGAGAATATCCGAGCAATAATAATATCCTCTCCTGTCCTCCTGTTCTTTATTAGCGGCCAAAAAGCTTAGTGTTAGCTTTCCATCCTCTACCTTAGTTAAGACTAATTTTTCGCCACTCATTGTTTCTAACACAAGCGTTAAGAGGTCATCCTCAACAGTCTTTCGCTCAGCAGGGGGGCTCTCCTTCAACCAATACAAGCTGTCTAGTAAAAAAGAGATAGCTTGTAATAATGTATCAAAGTCAGCCTTTCTAAAAATGACTTCATAGCCATTTAGCGTTACAAAAAATCCTCCTGTAATTCCCTCAAAGTTAGCGATCTCGTCATCTTCAATACAACCTATTGGATGAGGAAAGTCAAATTCATCGCCAAACTTAGACTTATAAATACAGATTATTTCTAGTTTTTTGTTCTTCATATTTGGAGTAGACATTTAGCCCTATGCCTTATCAGCTAAGAATAGAGTTGCTCAAACGATATTTTTCCATAAGCTAATATAACGACTTAAAAGATATGCTCTTTCAGACTTAGGGTTTTCCTTAAGCGCTTGTTCGGCGAAATAAAAATATTCTTCCAAAGCTAGAGTAACAGCTTCTTTCCAGTCTTCTGCCTTTATGACTACATCTCTAAAATAATTTTTTCCTCTGCGCTTTTCCTGTTCTTTATTAGCGGCCAAAAAGCTTAGTGTTAGCTTTCCATCTCCTATATTAGTTAAGACTAATTTTTCTGCACTCATTGTTTCCAACACAAGCCTTGAGGGATCATCCTCATCGACATCGAATATATTCGTAGTTCGGCCAGCTAACCAATATAAAGTTTCCATCAAAAATGTCATTGGTTTAAGCAGCGTGTAAAAATTCATTTCTCTAAAAATTATTTTGTAGCCATCTATTGCCACAAGAAAACCACCTAAGATATAGTCAAAATTATCTGCTTTTAAATCATACTCAGCCATTGAACATCTCCCTTCTTTCAATTCGGAAAAATTACATTCAGGACCACCATCCATTATAGAGCAGTAAATGCAAATTATTTCTAGTTTTTTGTTTTTCATGACAAAGGTTAATTATTTTTTGGACTAAAACATTTTAGTACTTCTCTTCTACAGCAACTTAATCTCTCTAATATCCGCTTCGCTTAAATCTAAAAGCAAGATGGCGCACCAACATGAATCAGGGTCTGTTCCAAGATAAATACTTTCACTTATTCGGTAATACTTAATTGGCCCCCTACTTTCTCCAATCGTTATAAGCATAGCCGTTTCGTTCATAAAAGCAGTCATCATCCAATGCCTCCGCAGATGCAGGTCGTCGCCTGTGTCTATCCCTAAAGAACAGCTATAAAACTCATCACTCAACTCTAAACGATTAAATTCATCATCCTCTAGTTTTTTTATTTTTTCATTATTTAATGAGATAAGTTCAATTTCAGACAGAGTTTTACTGCAAGAGTCAAAAGCGGATTGAATGAACCTTGGACCACTGCTTTCATTATAATTACCAATAAATATCAAATGTGCTATGGGGGGGGGATTAGACTAATAATAAAAGGACGATAATAATCGTAGTAATCTACTATATATTCCAAGGGCTTATCAATAGGTTTAAAATTTAGTTTTATCATAGCCAAAATTGTAATGTTAAATATATCTAGCTCCTAACTAAAAATAGGCGCTAGCTGTTCCCCAATTTTTAAGATTAGATTGATGAAAGGCCAAGCTGCATATAAATTTGAACGCCCAAAATCAGCAAAAGAAGCAAAAAGCAACAAATACTCAATATTTCTATTCTTTTGACTTTTTGCCTCCAATAAACGAGCTGTTTAGCTTGCTGCTCTTCTTCTGCTATCTTGTTTAGATACCATTTTTCAAAACCAGCTTGTTGATGCACAAGCGCAGCTTCTATTGTGGAGATATAATAGGTTTTCTCTTCTACCACTTTTGCGACTAATCCCTGTCTAATCAAATAATTGAGCTGTTGTTCTATTTTCATAAGTTTCTGAGGACTAGCTTCTTTTGTTTCCTGCCAAGCTTGGTAAGGTGCTAAGTTAACCAATTTAGCAATCTCTTGAATAGTCAGTCCCCAAGCTGTTGTAGACGCAATTAGATAGAGCAGCCGATCTAGTTGAAGCAGTTCTTTTTTGTTCAGTTGAAGCATAAGTCAAGCCTTTAATTCAATCAAGAGAGGAATATTATTGTAGGGAATCGTCAGCTCTTCTTTGAGCAGATAAAAAACTTCCCTCCAGCTACTAAAATTATTTAATGCCGCTTTGGTCTCCGCAATAGTATAGGCTTTGAGACGTACCGGAATGGCCTTCTGCCAAGAAGCGGAAAAAGAAAGACAACAAGCCTTTTCTTCAGTCAAAATAGGCGCTAAGGCCTCTAAAAAATCAAAAAATGGACAGCTTTCTGTTTTCCCCAAATAGAATCCTAAAAGCTCTTGCACAATTCCCTGAGAAATACCAGCAGCAGAACTAGGCTTCATAAGCACTCCCAAAGCCTGATAGCCATAATGCTTTTGCAAAAGCGCTAAACCATATTCAGAATTTGTGTTCAGCGACTTGTAATCCCAATAAATCTCATAATCCGAGGGTAGAATTCCCTCAACATAAGCTGGCTGATTCGTGCCTATTGCTATAACATCCATAACCTATTCATTATATAGTTGAAAAAGAAGCGGATACTCATTACAAGAGATATACAGATCCTCTTCCATCTGATAATAAACCTCTGTCCAAACCGTAAAACAATTTAAACGCTCCTTTGCCTCGGAAATACTTACTCTATGCAAGCGAACTGGAATTCCTTCATCATCCCAATCGATAGAAAAAGACAGGCAACAAGCATTTTTTTCCGTCAAAATAGGCGCTAAGGCCTCTAAAAAATCAAAGAACGGACAAGTTGCAGTTTCGCCTAGGTGAAAAGCTAAAATATCCGCTATAATTCCATGCGAGGCATCTGTTTCCGAGTTGTCGCCTGACTTCATAAGCACTCCCAAAGCCTGATAGCTATAATGCTTTTGCAAGAGCGCTAAACCACATTCAGAATTTGTGTTTAGCAGCTTATAATCCCAGTAAATCTCATAATCCGAGGGTAGAATTCCCTCAACATAAGCTGGCTGATTCGTGCCTATTGCTATAACATCCATCTTAAATTTTCTATTTTTTGAGCAAAGGTTTCCTAATAGGCACTCTAAACCTTTTCTCTAAATTTAAATTCCTTAATAGGGGATATTTTTTGGGGCCTCCCGCCTTCGGCGGGCGGTTACTCCCTTTGGTCGTCGAACTGCGAACTAAAGTTCTTGTTGTCGTTTCGGGGCTCGCTGCTCGCTCGGCCCTGCGCGGGCTGCGCCCGCTTGGTCTGGCCTACGGCCACCCCTGCACATCGCTAGGCCGCTCAACTGTATTTTTTCTTTTGGCTGCTGGGCAGTTTTAGGCCCATGGGCTGAAGCCCATGCTTGTGGGGCTATGCAAACTAGCGGGCTAAAGCCCTTGTTTGCTGTTTATTAGAACTCATTATGGGCCGATGGTTTTAACCATCGGCTCATTTTCATTGCGCTTAGTCTGCTCTCCTTTGTTGCTGTAGGTTTCAACCTACAGATGTATATATCCATCCTACAGGCCCGAAGGGCCGCAGGCCTAGGGGCCTGAAAGGGGGGCCGCAGGCCAGACCCAGCCGCTGAAAGCGGCGCAGGGCCGAGCAGACCTGCGAGCCCTGAAAGGGCCCGGCCGCCAAAGGCGGCAGGCCCCAAAAAAATAGGATCATTTAAATGACGAATTACTCCTGCAGCTCTTCCCCAAAACGCAAAATCAAGGCAGGCAAGAGCAATAAATCCGCTAAAAGGGCCAAAAACAAACAAATACTGGTGTATAAGCCAATGTAAAAGGTGCCCATAAAGCTAGAAAAGAGCAGGCAACTAAAGCCGCTAACCAAGATCAAAGTGGTGACGACAATGGCCTTGCCCGTACCCCGAAAACAGCTTCGTAGCGCCTCGGCTTTGCTTTTGGCTTCTTGGCTGGCCAAGCGATAGGCCGCCATAAAATGAATGGAGTCATCGACCGCAATGCCAAAGGCAATAATGAATAGGATCGAGGTGGAAATCTTGATGTCTACGCCATTCCAGGCCATTAATGCGCCTACCAAGGCTAAGGGCAAAATGTTGGGCAAAAGCGCAATGCTCGCCATCCGCCAAGAGCGAAAGAGGTAGAGCATGAGCAGAAAAATAAAGAGAAAACAGAGCAAGAGCCCATAAAAGACATTATCGGCAATGCACTGGTTGTTGATGTCCATCAAATAGGCAGAGCCCGTCAACCGATAATCAATGAGCTGGTCGAGCTCTTGCTCTCGGATAAATTGGGCCAAGGCCGCATGCCGCTTTTGGGCCTCCAAACTGCCCATATCGGGCATTTTTCCCGCAAAACGTCCCCTTTTTCCATTAGCCAAAACGACCAAGGGATAACGTCCATTGGCCAAGAAATTAGCCTCGATTTTTTGGGCCTTTTTCCATTCGGACCGACTCTGAGGTAGCCGATAATAGTCTGCCTTGCCCGAATGCGTCATCCGATTGGCCATTTTTAATCGGGCCAAAGGACTAAACATACTCCCCAAACCATAATCCTCCAGCAGGTAGCGCTCTAGTGGGTCCAAAGCCCGCAAAACTGCGGTATCTGACAGGCTTTTGCTGCTGTCTCGCAAGATGATTTCCATCTCAAATTGACGGGTTCCCTTAAACTCATTTTCAAAAAAACGAGAGTCTACAATCTGTGGGTGCCGCTCACTCAAATCATCCAGGACATGCTGGTTGATCCGCAACTGACTACTGCCCCAAAGCCCTAGAGCCATCAGCAAAAGAGAACCGATGATGATTTTCCCATAATGCCTCTCTACCCAAAGCGCCAAACGGCCCAATTGCTGCTGCCAAAAGTCGTCTTTGGCGGCTTTTAGTTGGAAGTTTGCCTGGCTGATCATGAGCAGGGCGGGAAAAAAACTATAGGTCAGTAAAAAGGCATAAATAAGGCCCAAAGCCGCAAAAGCACCTAGGTTAATCAATGGACTCACATTGGAAAATAGTAGGCTCAAAAAGCCGATAATCGTGGTCCCGCTGGTCAAAATGGTGGCCCGCCCAACTTCTTTGATGGCCCGCTTGAGCGCTAGCTTTTTGGCCTGCCCGGCCTGCAATCCGAGCAAAAATTTACTAAATAAATGAATCACATTAGAAATCCCAATAATGAGGATAATCGTGGGAATCATGTTGGAGATAAAGTCTAACGAAAACCCTAGCCACATCATCGTTCCTAGGGTCCAAAGTACGGTAACCCCTACTACCGAAAGCGGCATCCAAACGCCCCAAAACCTTCTATAACTAAAGAAAAGGGCAATAATAATGACCAAAATAGAGAGGCCGACAAAGGTGGCTACCTCCTGTCTAGACAAGTCGACAAAAGTGGTTTGTCCATAGCATTTTCCCGCAAAATGCAGGGCCTTAAACTCCTCAAAAGGCTGAATCAGACTATCTATCCGCCCAATTAGCCGCTTGCAATCTTCATATTGCATGCCTTCTTTTTGCTGCATCAAAATCAAGACAGATTGTTGGTCTTCGGCAAAAAGTTGGCCCAACAAATCGGGCCGCTCCACCACCTTTAGGCTATCCTCTGCTAGGCGGGCGGCCGAGCTATCTAGGGCCAATAAAGGGCTGCTATTCATCAGGTCCATAAAAGGAACATAGCGATAAATTTCTTGCTTTGTTGGACCAATTAGCTGCACAATTTCCTCCAATTGCAGCAAACTATTGCTCAAACTATCCACCTCTTTTAGAAAAGCCGGCTGATAAATATGTGCCCCCTTGCATTCTACGCCCAACAAAATATAATTGTTATCCCAGCCAAAACGCTCTACATATCCCTCAAAATATTCGGTTTCTTCATGCTCTAAGGGATAAAAATTTCGCAGATCAAAATCAAATTGTATTCGGCTAATGATGCCCCAAAGCATAAAAAGGCTAATCAGGGCAGTGGCTAGCAGGATGCTAATATGCTGTTTTTTATTCAAGGGTATATTGTTTTCTATTTTTGGGGCTTCCCCTCGCTTTGCTCGGGTCGGGCTGTGTCGCAGCTCGCAGGTCTGCTCGGCCCTGCAGTTTTTTTCGCTTCGCTTCAAAAAACTTGGGTCTGGCCCTTCGGGCCACTGCTATCCATCCCTAAGCCGGGCGGGCTTCGCCCGCCTCTGGACCAGCTGGTTTCCCCAGATTAGTTTTGCAGGGGCCCAAGTTCGCAAAAATAATAGAGAACTCTGATACTGTTCGATATTTTGTGTTAGCTCCCTTTTTGTACTTATTGGAGCGCTATATTGAGCCTAAAAGTTATTTTATTAGTCCCTCAACTTTTTCTGTGGGGATTTGAGAATGGAGAAAAAGGCTGAGCTGGGCAGTTTTTGGTCCTTAGAAGTAGGGAAAGCGAACAAGGACTTTAGTCCGTCAGTTCGCTCAGGCAAGAACCCTGGGCTTCAGCCCAGGGCGGTAAGCATAGCCGCTTATTAGTCCCTCAACTTTTTCTGTGTGGGTGTAGGGAAGAGTTCTTTTAGCTAGTTGGTTTAGGTCCATGGGCTGAAGCCCATGGTTGTGAGTCTATGCAAACAGGCGGGCTGAAGCCCTTGTTTGCTTTTATTAGAATTCGTTATGGGCCGATGGTTTTAACCTTCGGCTCATATTTATTGGGTTTAGTTTGGTCTTTTTTGTAGCAGTGGGTTTTAACCCACTGGTCTTCATATCATATAGTCGCCTAGGGGCTTGTCCCTAGGCCGCAAAAGAGGGCAGCACAAAATTTTGAATAGCCTCTGTTCTTTATTAGTCCCTCAACTTTTTCTGTGGGGAGTAGAGGAAATAGAGAAGAAGCTTTTTTGCTGATAAAGCCTCTATTAGAAAAAACCGCCGAAGAAAAAAATAATGGCCTGAAAAAATTAGATGAGCGGCTGAGGGATAGAAAGCAGTGGCCGAAGGCCAGACCCAGTTTTTTTGAGCGTAGCGAAAAAAAACGCAGGGCCGAGCAGACCTGCGAGCTGCGACATAGCCCGACCCGAGCCAAAGGCGAGGGGCAGCCCCAAAAAAACAGAAATGATCAGAAAATCTTTTACAGTTTGTATATTTGGGAGAAAAGAAAGGCATGAAAAAATGGATATATATGCTGGGCTTTGCGCTGGCGCTTTTGTTGGTTTATTGTAGTGGGGGAGGAGAAGAAAAGGCCGTGAGGGCAGATCATCGCTTTCGGAATTTGGGGGATTCGGCGACTTATGTGGGCATGACGACTTGCCAGAGTTGCCATGCTAATGTGCATCAGAGCTATGTGAAAACGGGCATGGGCCGATCCTTTGCCAAGGCGCATCAGGCTAATTCTGCGGCAGATTGGGCGGGGCATCAAAGCATATTTGATACGGCTAGCCAGTACTATTATCTGCCCTTTGCTCGAGACTCGCAGCTTTATGTCTTAGAATATCGTTTGGGGCCAGAAGGCGACACCACCCATAAGCATTTGGAGCAAATTAGCTACATTATTGGTTCGGGGCATCATACCAACTCCCATTTAATCAACCGCAACGGCTATGTATATCAGGCGCCAGTGACCTACTATACGCAGGATGGGCGTTGGGACTTGGCGCCGGGCTTTGAGGAGGGGCAAAACAGTCGCTTTGATCGTTTGATTGCGCATGAATGTTTGACCTGCCACAACCATTTGCCCAAGGCGGAGGAAGGCGGGCTGAACAAATACCTAGAAATGCCCGAGGGGATAGAGTGCGAGCGTTGTCATGGGCCGGGGAGCATTCATGTTAAAGAGAAATTGGCGGGTTTAATTGTAGATACCAGCAAGCAGATCGATTACAGCATAGTCAATCCGCGGCATTTGTCGAGAGAGCTACAAATGGACCTTTGTCAGCGTTGTCATTTGCAGGGCGTAGCGGTCTTGAATCCGGGCAAAAGCTTCTATGATTTTAAGCCAGGTATGCCCTTATCATCGGTCATGCAAGTCTTTTTGCCTCGTTTTAGCAATTCGGACAAGCGTTTTATTATGGCCTCACAGGCCGACCGTCTGCGTTTGAGTCCCTGCTACCTAAAAAGCGAAGAACTATCATGTATTAGCTGCCATAATCCGCATCATGATGTAAAATCGAGGACCGAAAACCGTTACAATGAAAGCTGTTTGAGTTGTCATGCACCCACTGCGCCCAACTTTTGTTCGGTAGAGCCCGCCAAGCGTTTAGAAAAGCAAGACGATTGCGTGAGTTGTCATATGCCTCGATCGGGCAGCATTGATATTCCGCATGTGACCATTACGGACCACAATATATCCAAGGCAACGGCTCGATCGGCCATGGCCCTAACCCAAGAAGAGACCGAAGAGGTAGCGGCCTTTTTGGGTTTAGCTTGTTTGAGCAAAGACTCGCCCAGCAATTTGGACATGGCCAGGGGCTATTTGGCCCTTTACGACAAATTTATGGGGCAATCAGCCGTTTTAGATTCGGCTCGATACTATTTGGATCAGGAAAAGGAAGAAAATGAATTGCAGCGGCAGACCAAAATCCACTTACTTTTTGCTGCGGGTCGTTATACGGCCCTAGAAGAGCTGGCTTTGCAGGCCAAGGCAGCGGAAGAAAAAGATGCTTGGACCGCCTATCGTTTGGGCGAGGCTTGTTATCGGCAGCAGAATTGGGCCAAGGCTTTGCCCTTTTTCAGTCAGGCCGTCGCTTTATTGCCTTACCATTTAGATTTTAGAGAAAAGCTGGGCGTTTGCTATGCGCGTTTGGGGCAAACTGCCAAGGCCGAGCAACTATTTCAGGAGGTCCTTTTAGAGGATCGCAAACGACCCTTGACCTATGCCAACCTAGGTTTTATTGCCGCCCAAAAAGGCAACTTTCAGCGGGCTCACTACTTTTATGATAAGGCTTTGGACTTGGACCCCCTGCAAGAATCGGCTGTTTTCAACAAAGCCGCTTTGTCAGTAAGAGAGGGCAATAAGGCAGCCGCCAAAGCCCTATTGGAACGTTTGGCAGGAAATGCAAAGGCGGCACAGGCCTTGAGGGCGCTGAGGTAGTTCAATTACGCCTTAAAAAAATGTATGAAAAAGAAAATTGTGATTATCGTTGGGCATCCCGATAAGGAAAGCTACAACTTTAGCTTGGCTGCAGCTTATAAAGCGGGGGCCGAGCAATCGGGAGCCGAAGTTCGAGAAATCAATATTCGGGACTTAAATTTTAATCCCAACCTAGAATACGGTTACCGAAAGCGGACCGAATTAGAGCCGGATCTACTCCACAGCCAAGAAACCCTAAAGTGGGCCGATCATATTGTTTGGGTGTATCCCGTTTGGTGGGGTTCTGTTCCCGCCATTATGAAAGGCTTTTTAGATCGGGTGTTGTTGCCAGGCTTTGCCTTTAAGAAGCGAGATGACTCTTTGTGGTGGGATAAGTTTTTTACTGGAAAAACCTCTAGAATCATCTCGACCATGGATCAACCTAACTGGTATTATAACTGGATATATAAAGCGCCTAGCCATAATGCCATGAAAAAATTGACCATGAATTTCATTGGCGTGAAATCGGTGAAAATCACTTCTATTGGCCCTGTCCGAATGTCTAAAGATGCCTTTAGAGCCAATTGGCTCAAGAAGGTAGAGGAACTGGGGCGGAAAAATAAGTAGGGGAGCAGAAAAAGGCCCAAGCTGAAGCAGCTTGGGCCTTTTGGGTTAGGAGACTATAGGATTGAAATAATGGCGAAGAAAGCTAATGAAGTCTTGAGATTCATTTGCTAAAATGGTTTTTAGTTTTTGCCGACTTGCTGGATTAGCTCCTGCTTTCATTAAGTTGATGCGAATACCTTTAGCTACATTTTCTCGACTTTGAGCGAGTTGAGGCTCATTGAGCTGTAGTAAGTTAATCATATAGCTAGCTTTGATGGGATCTTTTGCAGAGGGAGAGATCCCACCATTATCATCAAATTCGAAATAAGCGCTAATATCTCTAAGTTGGCTAGGATCTAAAAAAAGATCTTCATCAAAATTTGAATCCTTCTTGTGGCCACAAATATAGACGGTGGTATCTTCTTCATCGGGACTGCAATGTGTTCCCTGACAAGAAACGAGTAGATTGCTATACTCAAAGGTCAGCTCTGGATAGTCTCTCTTAGGCCGAATATGTTCAATATGAGCATCTGCGCCCTTTATATTCTTCTCGCAATAGCAGCAAAGATGATTCTGCTCTTGCTCTAGCATATATTGTTTAGTATGCTTTTTTCTTGTTCGACTAAATTCTGCCCATTTTCCTGAGCTAGGAATATGCTCTGTAAAAGATCTAGGCGGGGCTTTCTTTTCTATGTGTTTCATTGGGTCTTAGTCTCTGAACTGGATGAAGAATTTCATTTCCTGTAAAAAAGAAGATTGCTCACTTTCGTACTCTAAGATTTGGGCTTTTAGTTTTTTCCCTTCAGGAGTTTCTTCCTTTGCTTCTTCTACGAGTTTACGGTATTTCTTATGAAGATCTAGGACGGCTTGAGGAGTGTATTGGGCTCCCATAATTCGCTCAACAATAGTATTGAGGTCTACATCAACTAAGGGTTGCTTAAACTGCCGAGCCGTAGAATGATTTCCCTCATCAATACGGTCCAAAACCACTAGGTTTTTATAATGCGCCGCCCCAATAATTTGTGGCGAATGCGTGGCTAGCAAATACTGGTTTTCGCCTCCCCATTCCTTTAGTTCTTCCGTAATCTCATACTGCCATTTAGGATGCAAGCCAATATCAATTTCATCCATAAGGACCAAGGAGCCCTTGGGAACAAGATGCCGCAGCCAAACAAAAATACTGAGCTTTTTGAGCTCCCCATGAGAGAAGTCGCGGGCTTTGAATTCTTTGCCGCTGATTAGGTCGTTGAAAATGACTTTGGTGATGTCCCCATCAATGCTAATCGATTTTCCACGTAGAAAGTCATGCAGACTATTTTTTGTAAGGTTGAGCTGATTGCCGTATTCTCCCGTTTCTAGTGCTTTTTTGAAGTCGTTGTCTCGAGCGGCCTTAAATAGATCCAAAATCATTTGACTAGAAGCAAACTCATAAGTGAAAAAATTGGGCAGCTTCTTCTTAACTTCTTGAATTTCCTGTTCGTAAGACTTACCTTCTATTTGCTCAAAAAGGAGTTCATAGGCTTTTTTATCTAAAAATTGAAAGACCTGTGTTCTAGGGCCAGCTAGGTAGATTTTATTGGAGATGGAGGTGGGATTCCAATAATCATAGTTGTAATCGTAGGATAAGATTAGGTTGGGTAGTATATAGGTTATTTCACTGTTAAAATTTATAGTATTGCCTATAGCGTATGATATATCATTTAAAATAGATATATCGTAATTTAATTCTTTTTCATTCCTGAAGTTAAGGTGTTTGAATGTAAGGGTGCAGAAATTTAGAAAGTTTTCCCAAATTGCTTCTGGGTTACTTATGTTTTTTTCAATATGTAGGGCTAGTTGCTTTTCAAAATCAGTTATCGCCAAATCCTGAAGAGCTTGTATGATTTGAGGTTGGGGGATAGCAAGAAAACCAGATATGCCAAGGCTTTTTAGATCTGTTAATATAAGTAAAGCCTCATGAGCTTCTTTAAGCTCCTTAACTTCTTCTACTGTCATAGCCCTCTGGATAACGCCTTTTACTATCGGCTCCACCCAAAAATTTAGCTCCATATCTTCCTTTACCCCATCCCTCTCAATCTCCAGCACAAACTGGGCAAACAACTGCTTTTCCCCTACAGCCCCCTTCGGCTCATACCCTTCCAAAAGGTTTTGCACGGCAAACTGCCGCTCTGCATCAAAAGAGCAATGCAGCATCGTAAATATAAACTGCAGCAGGGTACTCTTTCCCCCACCATTCAAACTAATCACAGGATAGGTCGGCCGACCATCATGCCGCTCATATTCGATATCAATATTTTGTAAGACTTTGAAGTCAGGTATTTTTAGGCGTTTAAGAAACATCTTCTTATCTTTTGGCTGTAAAATGAGATTATTGCAAGATAGCAAAATAATCCCCTTATTTCATCCTCAAAATTTACCCGATGCAAAAACTAAAATGGATTTGGCTGCCCCTTAGCTTAGCCCTATTGCTCATGGCCTGCGGCGCCGAAAAAACACAAGCGCCCCAAGAAAAACAAACAACGGCCGCTACCACCAACAACCAAAGCGAGGGCCCAAGCGAAGCGGCCCCCAAAGAAGCGGCCCCCAAAGGCATCCAACTCATAGGCGAGCAGCCAGAAGCGCTTCCCTTTGATTATCAAGAAAAGGAATATACAGATGTTTTTGTCTCTTCTAGTCCCGGCCTAGGCAAGGAGCTGCTCAAACTAACCGCTAGCAATAAGCTGATGTATCATTCTAAAAAATACCCCAAAGGGGTAGAACTGCAGTTGGTCGCTGGAAAATGGGAGGATATGCTGCTAGAAGATCCCAAAAAGGCCCCCGGCTTTAGCTTCCCTGGCCAAAAAACGGTCTACAAAGTTTACCGCCCCTGCGGACCCTGTGGCCTAATCTCTGTCAATCCCGACGGAAGCAAACAGGAGTTTAAATCACTTTGGGAGGCCGAAGGTAGCCGAGGCATGTTCCGCTGCAAAAATGCAGATGGTAGCACCGAATATCTCTACTTCAAAAATGAAGGGAAAAACATTTATTATGCTTCCGATAAACGCCAGAAGTTCGAAAAACTAATCTCTAGCGAAGAACAACGAACCGATATGGGCGTCTATTACGGCAGTACGGTGCAGTTTCAAGGCAAACCTCAAAAATATATCCTCAGCTATGCCGGGGGAGAAGGCCCCGGAAATCCACCTGCTGTAGAATGCAAAAATCCAGATGGTAGCATCCAAAAGTTTGAATGGCTCAATAGCCTAGATTTTAAAATAGACTAAGGACCTGTTCTTTTATGTTAGCCTAATTTTAAATTTTCTTTTCAATAAAAAGTCAAAGCCTGATATTTCATCGCTTTGGCTTTTTTATTTACATTTGAGGCCAACGAACTTAAAAGAACATTATATAACTATTCAATCTAAATAGATGAAAAACCTATCCCTATTCGCTTTCTTGCTTTGTTTCTCTATGCAAGGCCTTTATGCTCAAGTAGACTTGGCCAATGGCCTAGAGGCTTACTACCCCTGTAATAACAGTGGAGAAGACCTCTCTGGAAGTACTGTAGCCCCTAACGACTTGACCGTAGGAGCCGACCTTACCCTAGTGGCCGACCGCTTTGGTAATGCCGATGCCGCTTTTAGCTATGTCAATAATACCACTAATGGACGCCTGTATGGGGGCAATTTGGGCGGCGGTGTCTTGCTCGATGAAACTCATTATAGTATCGTGGTTTGGGTCAAGCAGGCCGCAACAACAAATGATGGCCGCTTGGTTTATATCAACGGCACTAACATCAGTAACCCTAATGCAGTGAACGCTATAGCACTAGAATTGGCGGGATCTGGCTCTACCGTTACTGTAGATGCTAGCCAAAATTCAGAAGAGGCAACAATTCCTTGCAGTTCAGTCGGATCTGTCTCTTCTGATGTGAATACTATGGATATTGGCGATGGAAACTGGCATCTTGTGGCCCTAACTCGAGTCAATGATACAATGCGCCTTTATGTGGACACGGTAATGGTCTCTACCACAGCGCCTAGCCCTAATGTTTGTGGTGGCCCTAGTCTAGAGTTTATCCAGTTTGGTGCTGCCGGTTTTGGCGATGCTGGAGTAGCCGCTTTTGACGATCCTATGATCTATAGCCGCGCGATCAACGCCCAAGAGGTGGCCGCTATCTTCAACCTTACTGCTGCTTATAGCAACCCCACACTATCTAATGATATCATCGCCGAAGCCCAAACCGCTTTCCGCCTTTTCCCCAATCCTACCCAATCTAAGCTAACGGTTAGCTTGAAAGAAGTAGAGGCCGAACAATACCGCATCTATAACGCTTTGGGCCAGTTGGTGGCGCAAGGACAGTTTGTCGGCCAACAAGAAGAAATTAACACAGCTAGCCTAAACGCTGGCTTCTACCAGCTCGTTTTGCAAACCAATAACGGCCAGCAACTCAGCCAGCAGTTTGTTAAACAATAAGATCGATCTCTTTTGATCTAAACTATTAGGTCCTTCCTTTCTAAGGAGGGACCTTTTTCTTTTTTGGGGCCTCCCGCCTTCGGCGGGCGCTACGTTTACTCCCTTTGGTCGTCGAACTGGCGCCCCTATAGGGGCTGGTTGTCGGGGCTCGCTGCTGTTTTGGGGCCTCCGCTGCGGCTTCGCCTTGCGGCGCTACGTTTCGGGGCTCGCTGTTCGCTCGGCCCTTCGGCGGCTTTGCCGCCTCGGTCTGGCCTGCGGCCACCCCTGCACATCGCTAGGCCAAGGCGCTTCGCGCCTTTCTGGACCAGCAACTATCCGCCGCAAAAAGGCCCAACTTCCCCTTATTTAAAGTCCACTAAGCCAATCTTCTTGACAGAGTTCTTTATTTTTAGGCATGAAAAAACTACTTCTTCTCCTCCTCTTTTCTTGCTTGGCCCTAGGCAGTTTTGCCCAAGATAGTAGCCAGCTTTCGTTTTGGCAGCCTGCGCCCCAATTTCATCGGGGCCGCTTTTGGACCGTAACGGGAACGGTCGGAGCAGGCTATACCGCCACTTCTTATGCCCTGGCCAGAGCTTGGTACGCCAATTATGACCGAAGCTCTTTCCATTTCTTTAATGATAATTATGGCTGGCGACAAATGGATAAAATGGGCCATCTCATGACTACTAACTTTGAAGCCAAATGGCTGGGCCATTTATACCATTGGGCCGGAATGCCCAAAAAACAGGCGGCTTGGGTCGGCTTTGGCGGCAGCATGCTCTTCCAAGGCACCATAGAGCTAATGGATGGCTATTCTGAGGCCTGGGGCTTCAGTTGGGGAGATGTTGGCTTTAATACTCTGGGCGCCTCGGCCTATTTGGCCCAAGAACTCTTTTGGGAAGAGCAGAGAGTACTCTTTAAACTCTCTGTGCATCGGCCCAATTACGCCAATTCGCCCATCTACGCCCGTAACAATCCTTTGGCCCAAACTAGTCTGCAAGAACGAGCCAACCAACTCTATGGGAGCAGCTTTCCCGAACTCTTTTTTAAGGAATATAATGGGCAAACCATCTGGATGTCGGTCAATATTGCTTCCTTTCTGCCCCAACGCCCAAAATACCTGCCTCCCTGGCTCAATATCGCCTTTGGCTATGGCATAGAAAACGTTTTTGGGGCCGAGCGCAACCGCTGGTACAATGAAGATTTGGCCGTTTTTGAGGCCCCCGCCAATTATCCCCGCATGAGCCAATACTATTTATCCTTAGATGTAGACTTTGAGCGAATCCCAACTAAATCTAAAAGCTTAAAGTCCTTTTTCATGATGCTCAATGTCTTTAAACTGCCTTTTCCGGCCCTAGAATACAACAGCCAAGGACAATGGCGAGGCCATTTCCTCCATTTTTAACAAAGATATAAGTTGCAAAGCTGCCAAAAACTACTAGCTTTGCGGCCAAATGAAGGAAAGATCTTTTTGGACCTAGAAGGCGCTGGCCAGCAGCCAGCGCCTCGGCTGAGGGATGGAAAAGGGTGGCCCAAAGGGCCAGACCCAGGCGGCTTTGCCGCCGCAGGGCCGAGCGAATAGCGAGCCCTGACACAGCCCGACCCGACCAAAGGGAGGGGCAGCCCCAAAACAAAAACAACTAGATTTTTCCGATTCAAGAACCTAAGGGTCTTGTCCAAAAATGGGCAAGTTAAAAGGGAAAAGGGTGAAACTCCCTTGCTGTCGCGCAACCGTAAAGCCGGATCGCTGCCCTGAGGTTTCCGCCAGAACATCTTCGCGTCAAAGATGGGCGGCTTGGGCCTGCTTTGTCTGCACAAAGGGGGGCGAGCTGTGTATACTTTGCGCTATTTTTTTATACTTAATCTTTATCTATGCGCTTATTAAGTTTATGCTGCTTTGCTCTTTTGAGCACCGGCCTTTGGGGCCAAAAATTATTGGTTTTGAACGGGGGCTTGTTTGGCTCGGCCACAGAAACCGCCAATTTGGGCGTTTATGATCCCGCCGATGATAGCTATCAGTTTTTGGATAGTATGGGGACCAATTCCGTGCAAGATCTTTTGATTGAGGACGATCAATATGCCTATGTGGCGGCTCAAGACAGTATCTATAAATATGATTTGCAAACGGGCGACCGCCTAGCTGCCGCCGCTTTTGGTAGCGTTAGTACCATCAAATTGGGCCTTTATCAGAACAAATTATTGGTGGGCAACTGGTATGGCAGCAGCTCCGATAATCTGCGCATCTTTGATAAAAGCGACCTGAGCTTTCAGAGCTCTATCAGCCAAATTGATAAGGGCGTGAAGGATTTTGTTGTGCTTGGCGACACCCTTTATATTGCGCAAAATAGCAGCACCGCTAGCTATACTGATACTTTGGGCTATTTGGCCAAGGTCAATTTGACCGATAACAGCTATCTGGGTAATGATACTTTGAGCAGCACAGGCAACGAGCTAGGCCGCCTATTCAGCCTAGGCGATAGCCTCATTATTGGCATCAATAACGAAAGCAACAGCCTCTCTTATTTGAATATCAATAGCGGACAAAAATGGACGCAGAGCGCTGCCGTAAACTTTCAGGCGCCTAGCTATGGCAATGGGGTTCAGTTGGACCAAAACGGCATCGCCTACACCGTTTATAATGGCGCTATCGGTAGCTATGATTTAATCAATAATACCGTAATTGATACCGCTTTAATTCCCTACGCTTCTGGCGCTTTTGCCCTAGATGCACAAAATGGGTTTTTGTATGTAAGTCAAGTAAACTTTGGCAACCAAAGCAGCAACACCGGCATTCGCTACAACCTTTCTGGCGATAGCCTAGGGACATTTCCCGTGGGCTTTTCTCCTGAGGTTTTGGTCATTTGGAATACCCAACTGCTCAACAACTTGACAGAAGTAGAAAGCGCCACTTTTGACTTTGGGCTCTTTCCCAATCCTACTAGCCACAGCCTAACAATCAGTTTGGAAGAAGCTCAGCTTGGGCAATACCGCATTTACAATAATTTGGGCCAATTGCTAGGGCAAGGACAGTTTTCTGGCCAGCAAAAACAAATTGATGTCCAAAACTTGGAGGCCGGAATCTATCATATCTTGCTACAAAGCGAGCAAGGCCAACAAGCCACAAAGCAGTTTATTAAGCGATAAATCTTAATTGGCGAGCCGCTAAAAAGGTCCTTTCTACTCTAGAAAGGACCTTTTTAGCGGCTAAAACTGAAAGTAGATAAAAGGCGCCACATCAGCCGATTGAAACTGAAAAATGAGGACAAGGGCCAACAAAAATATTAAGGCCTGAAAGGCCCAGGGCAGCTGCCCAAAAAAGTGTTGCATATTCTGCTTGTCTTTATCCGAAAACAAATGCAGCAAAAGGGCCAAGCCCAAAAAGATGACCACAGTAGGCCGCGCCAGCCAAAAAGCATCCCATTGGGCCAACTGCCAATTCGTAAACAAGCGGCCAATCAATAAATTGCTGCCCTCAAAACTGCCCATCCGAAAATAGACCCAAAGAAAGGCCACAAAATGAAAGTTGAGGCCCCAAGCCAAAACCGCCCAAATTTTTCCCTTGGGCCGATTGGCCCAAAGTTTCCAGGCTTTGTGCAACATCAAGCCCAAACCATGCATGCCACCCCAAAATACAAAGGCCCAAGAGGCTCCATGCCAAAAACCACCGACCAACATGGTAATCATCAAAAAGAGGTATTGCTTAAGCGGCCCCTTGCGGTTGCCCCCCAAGGGAATATAGATATAATCGCGCAACCAAGAAGATAAACTGATGTGCCAACGCCGCCAAAAATCCGTAATATTCAAGGCGCGATAGGGCCGACGAAAGTTGTCGGGCAACTCAAAACCCAAAAGTAAGGCAAGGCCAATCGCCATATCCGAATAGCCCGAAAAATCGCCATAAATCTGGACGGTATAGGCGTAAATGCCAAGCAAAGCCTCTAAGGCCGTTTGCCCTTCGGGCTGACTAAAAACCAAATCTACATATTGGCCCAAATAATCCGCTAAAAGCGCCTTTTTGAGCAAGCCCTTCAGAATAAGGAAAAGTCCAGTCCCCAAAAGCGCTTTATCTAAGAAAAAAGCGCTGCTATTGGCCTCATCTTCCCGAGCGGGCCGATAATAAATTTTGCGTCCCAATTGGGGCAGAAAATCAATAGCCCGAACAATGGGCCCCGCCACCAATTGGGGGAAAAAACTGAGGTAAAAGGCAAAATCAAGCAAAGAAGTCGCTACAGGAATCTTTCCCTGCCGCACATCCACCAAATAACTAATCGTCTGAAAGGTGAAAAAGGAAATGCCCACGGGCAAGACCAGATTGTGAATCAAAGGAACGCCCAAGTCTAAAGCATGGAGGTTGCCAATAAAAAAATTGGCGTACTTATAATAGAGCAAAAAGCTAAGATTGACCAAAATACCTAGGCTTAAGAGTGCTGGCGGCGATTTTTCCTCCTCTTTAGGAGGGAGTAATTGGGCAAAAAAGAAATTGAACAGGATACAAAAGAGCAACAAGAAGATAAAGCCCCCACTAGAAATATAGTAGAACAGCAGACTAAAGGCCGTCAAATAGGCCAAGCGAGCCGTTTTATGGCCAACCACCAAGCCATAGGCCGCAAATAAAAGGCTGAAAAAGAAGAGAAAACGGCCACTATTAAAGATAAAGGGCATATTCTCCTGATAAGTCAGCAGGTCTAAGAGGGCTTGCATCTCGCTTATTTGTTGAGTTCTAGAATACGAACCGAATGTCCCAATGCTCGCTCTGGCAATAGGCTATCTAATTCGGTTTTTACATAGGTTCTTCGTTCTGATTTGGGCAAGGGCGGCCAAATCCAGCAGTGGTTTTTATAGGCACTTTGCTCGGCAAACCATTTTAAATAGGCCTTGGCCCAAATGACACTGGCCTTTCGAGTAGGATGCGCCCCATCGCTTTTGCGGGCCAATTGATCGCGCAACTCAATAGAAGGGTAGTAGCAGCTATCGCCAATTTCTTCTTTCAAAATTTGGTTAAAACCATTATCCTCTTTCCAGTTGGGCGGACCAATCCAAATAAAGGGAATTCCCTTGGCCTGCGCCTTGATGTCTTTGATATAAGGCCGCCGATCTTCTATATTTCTAAAGAGGGTTTCATTTCCCCCCACCGAAAAGAAAATAATATCGGGCTGATAGTCCTTGATTAACTCCTTGAGCTTTTTCTTTTTGCTCCATTGGGTCGTATGCGAGCCATACCAAATACAACTAATGATTTGATGTCCATGAGCCCTAGCTTCCTTTTTAATGGTCGCCTTAAAATGCTCAATCATCGAATCGCCAGCCAATAAGATATATTTTGAGCTGCTATCTTGCTGACTTTTGGCCGCCGTTTTATCTTCTTTTTGCTCCTCCTCTTGTTCCAAACTATCTGCTGGGGGCAGACTGTAGGGAGTAAATACTTCTCCTTCTACTTCTTCTTCTTGCAGCCAGGCTCTTAGGCCAGGCGCATCAAATGAAATACTCCAACTTGGCGGCAGTTCTATTTTGGCCAAGGCAAAAAGGCCCAGCCAAAGCAAAATCAAGATGCCCAAAATTTGCCAATAATACCGCATCCTACAAAAAGTCTACATCTACCGCATAAGGGTAGGTCATCAAAAAATGAATGGCCCGCTCTAGCTCCATCCCCTTAAACACCACCCGATGCACAATTTCAAAAATGGGGCTATTGATTTCTAGGGCCTGACAAAGCTGGTTGATAATCTCCAAGGTCCGAAACCCCTCTACCATATCGCCATCTGCCCCCACAATTTCTTGCATGGGCGTTCCTTGGGCCAAAGCCACTCCCGCCTTATAATTTCGGCTTTTGGTCGAAGAGGCGGTGGCAATCAAATCGCCAATTCCCGCCACGCCCAAAAAGGCTTTTACATCAGCGCCCATGGCTTTGCCAATATGAATCATCTCCGAAAGTCCACGAGTGACCAATAAGGCCCAAATGTTCATGCCCAAGCCTTTCCCCCCCAACAGTCCAGCCGCCAAAGCGACTACATTCTTCAAGGCACCTGCTAGCTCGGCGCCCAAAATATCATGGGTGCCATAAACCTGAAAACGAGGGCTGCGCAAGGCCGCCTGTCCCATCTTAATGACTTCGGTATATTTGCTGGCAATGAGGGTAGCCGCTGGCTGATGTTCCTGAATTTCGGAGGCCAAATTAGGGCCAGAAAGACAGCCTACCCGACAAGCCAAACTCTCCAGTTCAATCAACTGGCTCATGGTTTTAATATGCTCGGGCTTGATTTTTCCTTCCTTAGGCGCCAAAGAACTATCCAAACCCTTGGTGGCATGAATCAAAAAGTGTTGCGGATTGAGCAAGGGGCCCAATTGCTGCATCATATTTCTAAAGCCCTTAGAGGGAACCACCGGAAAAATGAGCTGGCAATCCTTGGCCACTTCTTCTAAAGAGGTTGTCACCCTAATTTTGGGCGAAAGCTGGGCATATTCCCCTTCTCGAGCCTGCATTTTAGCCTTGTTTTCCTCTCGGCGGGTATAAATCAGAATATCCTCCACATTTTCGGCCAGCAAACCCGCTATGGTCAGGCCAAAACTACCGGCCCCCACTACACCTACGGCCTGCTTAATCTGTATTTTTTGATACTTACTCACGAGTATTTATTTTTTCTGCTGTTTTTGGGGCTGCCCCTTCCGCTGGCTTGAAAGCCAGCGCAAAGCGGTATCGCTTTGCGAAGCAATACAAAATGAGGGTGGAAACCCTCATGAATTATCGGTCGGGTCGGGCTGTGTCGCAGCTCGCAGGTCTGCTCGGCCCTGCGGCGGCTGCGCCGCCTGGGTCTGGCCTGCGGCCACTGCTATCCATCCCTCAGCCGATGCGGCGATTCCGCCGCCAAAGGCATTTTTATGATATAGCGGCTAAAGCCGCTACTTGGACCAAAAGCCCCTTTTCTTAGGGGCAAAGAAAAGCCATTTTCTGGCAACTTAGACAGAAAATGGCTGAATATTCTTTTTGAGCAGCTGATTTAATCTTCTTCTTCATCTTGGCGCTCCAACTGAAAGCCCGTTTGACGGAAGGCATAATCTAGGGCATCTTTCATGCTGCCCGTCGTCTTCAATTTGTCAATATCAATGCCTAGGTCCACAATAGTTTGAGAAACTGCAGGCGTAATACCCGACAAAATAGAGCGGCAACCCATCAAGCGAGTCGCTTTGGCAATCTTAATAAAATGATTGGCCACAAAAGTGTCTACTACCGTGACACCAGAAATATCTAGGATAAAAATTTTGGCCTGACTGCGAGCAATTTCATGCAAAACCGTATGCAAGACATCCTCGGCCCGCTTAGCATCCATAAAACCAACCAAAGGAAGTAACAAAATCCCCTCCCAAAGCTGGGCAATAGGCGTCGACATCTCGAGTAGCGCCCCTTCCTGCTCACGGGTCAAACGCTCTAGCTCTTCATTCTGAGACTCTAACTCAGAACGACTAACTACAGAAGATTCTAGTTCCTCTGCTAACATATTGATACCTAGAGCAATTGTGTTTAGTGGGTTGTCAGACTCATCAACTAGGGCCTTTTGTGAAAAGTCAAGGCCAGCCATTCCACTAATGACTTCAATGAGGTTATTTAAGCGATCTTCATCGTTAAGAAAGTCCATCTTTATGTTGTTTTATGGCCAGAAGGCCCTTGTAAAACCCAAGGTAACAAAACTAAATAAAAAATGCTAAATTTTTATACTCCTTTAGAGCTGTTTTAACCAGTCAATCGCTTTTTCTTCATTGGTGAAAAGCCTAGTTTCTTGATCTCCTTTTAGGGTGCCTAAGACAAAATTCCCAAGCATTTTAGAAAGTTGGCTAGAGGTAATTAGTGCAGTACCTTTAATATAAGGAGAGAAGCTTTTTGCTTCTGCACTACGCATATACTCTCTAGTCTCTTTAGCAATTCTTCGCACTTTAGAAAAATCGACAAGTATTTTTAAGGGCCTGTTTTCTTGAATAGACAGCTCTTTTAAGTAGAGATAACTGCTTTTCATATGCTCTAATTCTAAGGGAACATTTTCTTGTTCTGAATTTAAGTATATGAAATTATCGGCTGTTCTATAGTATTTTGTTGGGCCAATAGTTTTGAGTAGTTCTAGCTGTTTGTTGTTCATCAGACTTTTTAGTATTGTTCAAGGGCCGAAACTAATGAAATCATTTCATTAGAATAATGAACTAACTGTTAATTTTAGGCTAATCCTTTAGAGCTGTTTTAGCCAGTCAATCGCTTTTTCTTCATTGGTAAAAAGCTTGAGATTATAGTCCTTTACTACCGAAAGTAAAACATTACCTAGTAGCCTAGATATAGAGTTTTCTATCACTAGGGCAATGCCTTTGCTGTAAGGCGCAAAAGCTTTTACCTGCTCACTCCTTAGATGATGCCTAGCCTTAATAGGCAACTGCTTGAGCGCACTAAAGTTAATGAGTATGCAAAGCGGTTCTCCTTTTTTAGAGGAGTACTCTTGAAAGAAAAGTAGGGTGTTGCTAATATCTTCAGCAGATATTTTGGGGCTGCTGTCGGTAAATTTACCCTGAAGAATTTTATTTGGCCGCAGATAGTAATCTATAGGCCCGATAGATTTTAGGCGGATGAGTTCTTCTGTCATCATAATTATTTGGGGATTGATGTTCTTTCCACTAATGTACATTTTTTTAAATAAAAAAATAGTATTTGTTGCCAAGCATAAAAAAAGACTCGAAACTATTGCTTCGAGCCTTTTTGGACCATAAAGTTTAATATTCCCTTAAGCTTTTGCGAAGGCCGACCGAAGGGAGGCCTGGCCTAGCGATGTGTAGGGGTGGCCGAAGGCCAGACCGAGCTTTTTGAGCAAAGCGAAAAAAGCGAAGGGCCGAGCAGACCTGCGAGCCCCGAAACGTAGCGCCGCAAGGCGTAGCCGCAGCGGAGGCCCCAAAACAACAATAATAAACAGCGGCCTAATTACTTTCGGATCTGCGGATAATTTTCCTCAAACCAGCTAATCGTTTTCTTTAGGCCCTCATAAACGGGCGTAAATTGAAAGTCGGGCAGCAGCGAACGAATTTTACTGTTATCGCTGGGTTTGCGAAACTGCCCATCGGGCTTGTCGCTTTGCCAAATGAGCTTACCCTTAAAGTTTAAGAGCTCGACAATCATCTCGACCATTTCTTTGATAGAGACCTCCTCGGAAGTAGAGAAAATCAAAGGTTCGGCCTCGGTATAATTGCTGACCGCCCAATCACTCAGCTGTGCCACATCTTCTGAAAAAATGAACTCTCTGAGCGGTTTGCCCGATCCCCAAACCGATAAATCTTCGCCTTTTTCACGGGCCAAAAAGCAGCGATGAATGAGAGCAGGCACCACATGCCCATTCTCCAAATCAAAGAGGTCGTTGGGCCCATAAATATTGGTGGGAATGACCGAAATATACTCCAAACCATACTGCTCCCGATAGGCCTGCAACTGCACATCGACCATGCGTTTGGCATAGGCATAGGCGTCATTAGAGCGGTGTGGGGGACCCAAATGGATCTTTTGCGGATCGAGAGGATAACTCACTTGGTCGGGAAACACACAGGTGGACAAAAAGGCTAGTAAGCGCTTGGTTCCATGCAGGCGAGCGGCCTCAATAACATGGGTGTTCATCAAAACATTTTCCCGAAAGAAATCTCCTTTTTGGTGCATATTGGCCCAAACTCCACCCACCTTAGCGGCGGTATGAATGACCTCCTCGGGCTTTTCTTTTTCAAAAAAGGCATTAACGGCCTGCCAATCGCCCAAATTGCAATCTTTACGGCCAATTTTTAGGTCGGCCGGAATAGCAGAACCCACCATGCCCGTGCCGCCAGTCACTAATCGTTTTGCCATAACTTAATTGCGGATATTAGGATTTTTCTCATAGAAATCAAACCAGTGATCGACCATCTCGTCCATCATCTGCTCAAAGCTATATTCGGGGGTCCAGCCGAGCAATTCTTTAGCTTTGCCAGCATCTCCTTTTAGGTCGTGCAATTCTTCGGGGCGGAAATAGCGCTCAGAAGTCGTCAGCTGCGTCTCGGTATCCAACCCTAAGCGATCAAAAACATAATCGACTAGATATTGGACCGAATGCGAAATGCCCGTAGCGCAAACAAAATCATCGGCCTGCTCATGCTGCAAAATCATCCACATGGCGCGCACATAATCCTTGGCATGTCCCCAATCTCGGGTAGCCTGCGTATTGCCCAAAACCAACTTATCGGTATAGCCCAATTTGATGCGCACCGCCTCTTTAGCCACTTTATTCGTTACAAAATTAACTCCCCGTCTAGGCGACTCATGGTTAAAAAGAATGCCATTAGAGATATACATTTTGTAAGAGTTGCGATAATTGCGGCAGATATTATAAGAGAACACCTTGGCACAACCATAAGGCGAAACCGGGTTCATGGGCGTGGTCTCTCTTTGGTAGCCGTCGGCATCGATATTATTGCCAAACATCTCCGAAGAGCTTGCTTGATAGATGCGGGCATCGGGACAAGTTAGGCGCACGGCCTCCAGCAAATTCAGAGTACCCATACCTGTCACCTGAGCGGTATAAATAGGCTGGTCAAAGCTAATGCGAACATGAGATTGGGCGGCCAAATTATAGATTTCGCAGGGCTGGGCCTTTTGCAAAACCTGAATCAGCGAGGCCATATCGAGCATATCGGCATAAGCCAATTTTAGGCGCTCGTGTCCATAAATATCATTGAGGCGATAGGTTTGATTTTCGGCAACAGAATTTCGCTTGAGGATTCCCCAAACTTCATAACCTTTATCAAGGAGAAACTCGGCCAAATAGGAGCCGTCTTGTCCGTTAATACCCGTAATTAATGCTTTTTTCATGAGACGCTAACTTAACTTTAGTGTGAAATTTTACCTCTTTTGATGGCCTGCCCAAAGATCTGAACATGCTCCCATAGGGTGGGGAAGAGGCCAAAATGCTGGCGAAGAATATGGAATCGCTCAATCAGAGAAGCTCTGCGGTTTCTGGCCGAGAGTCCCCCTTTGAGAAAGGAACAAAGTACCGTTTCGGTATCTCGAAAGCTTTTGGCTTGTTGGAGCGTACGGATCGACCAATCGAGATCGGCCACTAGGCCATAATCCTCAAAGCGGTAATCGGTCCAAATATCTTTATGCGGAAACATGGCCTGATGGCAGATCACCATTCCATTCCGAAAGCTTTTCCAGCTCAGCTCCTCTGGCGAGGGATGCTGTTTATGCCAAGGAATTTCGGTCCCGGCTTCATCCAGTACTTTCACTCGGCCATAGACAAAATCCTCATTTTGTCCAGCCGCAAAAGCTTGGCTGAGGGTAGTGGGTTCTAGGGCCAGATCGCCAGCATGCAAAAACCAGACATAATCGCCAGTGGCGTGCTTCATGCCCTTATTCATGGCATCATAATTATTTTTGTCTGGCTCCGAGAGCAAAAAATCCACCTGCTCCCCATATTGCTCTACAATCTTTAGCGTATTATCCTTACTTCCCCCATCAATAATGAGGTATTCCATATTGGGATAATCCTGCGCCGCCACCGATTCCATGGTTTGGGCCAAAACCGCTTCGCAATTATAAGCTACGGTAACAATAGATATTTTGGGTAGTTCCTTCTTTTCCAAATGTTCGCTGTATTAGATTCTCGCAAATGTAAGAAGCCCTAAGCATAAGTAGGGGAGAAATGCCTAAAATATTTTGTGGGGGAGGGATTTGGGGCCTCCGCCTCGCTTCGCTCGTCGGCGCTACGGTCCGCAGCTCGCTGCTCGCTCGGCCCTGCGGCAGCAAAGCTGCCTTGGTCTGCGGCTTTGCCGCACTGCTCCCCATCGCTAGGCCGTTTGGCCTTCGGCCATGGCGGCTTTGCCGCCTGCCATTCATCGCCTAGGGACAAGCCCCTAGGCTAATCCCATGGAGTCAGCCCTAAAGGGCCTCAACTGCTTATATAATTGGCCTTGCTCATCTGTTTTTGCAGAGAAGGGCCATATCCAAAGGCCCTCGCAGAGGGCTGTCTAAAAAAGCTAGCCTAGGGGCTTGTCCCTAGGCGGCAAAAAGGGGCGCACACAAGATTTTAATATTAGTCCCTCAACTTTTTCTTGTTAGTTATGAAGGGAGGGAAAGAGATAATAGAGAAGAAGCCTTTTTAGAACTAGTCAGTTTTGGGGCCATGGGCTGAAGCCCATGCTTGTGGGCCTATGCAAACCGGCAGGCTAAAGCCCTTCTTTGCTGGAAAATGGAAAAAAATTTAGCTCCAAGAAAAACAACAACCATCCAACCACAACCGCAAAGAAAAATCCCCTCGAATGAGGGGATGACAATTTTTTCAATAGCCTAGGGCCTTGGCCCTAGGGTTCCTATGAAATTTATGGGGGAGAAAAATCAAACTACCGAAGAAAAAATAACCCTTGTTCAAAGCGGTAGAGGATTTTAATCCTCTCCGTACTATAGATATAGAATGGGGTTGTTGTATGGCTGTAGGTTTCAACCTACAGTTAAAAGGGCCGAAGGCCCGTCGGCCTAGGGATGGAAAAGGGGGCGG
The DNA here is from genome assembly GCF_027594745.1 of Saprospira grandis. Taxonomy (NCBI): domain Bacteria; kingdom Pseudomonadati; phylum Bacteroidota; class Saprospiria; order Saprospirales; family Saprospiraceae; genus Saprospira; species Saprospira grandis. The sequence continues at coordinate 3,635,309 of NZ_CP110854.1, forward strand.
CGAAGCCGCAGACCAAGCAAAATGAGCGTAGCGAATTTTGCGAAGGGCCGAGCAGACCTGCGAGCCCTGACACAGCCCGGCCGCCAAAGGCGGCAGGCCCCTAAAAAAACTACTTCAAAATGCCCAAATGCAAAATGCGGCCACCAGAACTATTGACCGGACTGACGCTTTTGCCAATAATAATACCCGCCTGCGGAGCGCGATATTCTGCAATGCGATCGCCAAAGATATTTTCCTGATGCGCAATGAGCTGCCCCTTTTCAATATAATCGGTCACTTTGGGGTGAACATGCAAAAGCCCGCCCTTGCGGGTGTAAATCCATTTGGAGGACTGACAAACGGGAATGTTGGCCCCCTCCTGAGATTCATAGGCATGATCGAACATATTGAGCATGGCCAAAACATTGTAAACGCCCTCCAGACTTTGGGCAATAATGGCGGGCTGAAATACATTGGGGTTGCCCAACTCTAAGGTGATGGCGGGAATCCCAATCGCCTCGGCCGCCCCTCTTAAGGTGCCATTGACGGCGGGGTTGTGTAAGATAATCTGCGGGTTCTGCCGACGAGCCATTTCAGCACTGACCTGATTGCTCATGTCGGCCCGAATGTAATAGGAGTTGATGCGGCCAAAACTAGCCGTATGAAAATCAACGAGATAATCGACCTGTTCCACAAATTTGTGGAAAAAAGCATAGGCGTAGGCCTGACTCACATTGCCCCGAGCTTTGCCCGGCATAATGTGGTTGAGGTCTACATTGTCCTGAAACCGACGGCGTTTTCGGAGAAAAGAGGGAATATTGACCACAGGCGCAGCCAAAATGGTCCCAGAAAGTTGGCTGGGATCGAGCTCTCTAAATAGTTGCTGAATTACGGGAATCCCGTTAATCTCATTGCCATGAATGGCCGAACTTAGGCCCAATATAGGCCCAGGCTTGGCGCCCTGCGCCACAAAAATGGGAATAGACAAAGGGTCGCCAAAGCCATCGGAGGTAAGGCTGAGCCAAAAGCGGTAGATCTTCCCTTTTTCCAGAAGATCCAAATCGATTTGCTTGATTTTAGCTGCTTTCATTAAATAGAATCAAAGTAGTGAATAAGTCCCTCTATCGTATCGTTTAGGGCCGCTGCTCCCGCAGGAGCAATGCCACCAATACTCAAGGTGTTGAGTTCGGACAGTAGGCGCTGGCCATCTGCCCCCATTAGGGTGTCGAGCCCATACAATAAGATGCCTTTTTCCTGAAGAATAGGGTGGAGGGCGGCCACCATGGCTTTTTCTTCGGGGCTGGCCTGGCTGGCTTCGGCATGTCCGCCCTGTGCCACATTGCACATCCAAGAATCTTTGGCCGGAAAACGCAGGGCGGCCGTAATAATTTGGCCATTACAAACGACAATGCGCTTGTCGCCCTCGGCCACTCGCTGCATATATTCCATGCCCAGATAATCGAGCTCCTTTTGTTGGCTGGCCCATTCGGCATAGGGTTGCTTGTTGTTGCCCTCCCAAACATAATCGTCGAGAATGCGCAAAACGCCCTGCCCGCCATAGTTGAGCAAAGGCTTGAGCACAATCGGAAAGCGAGCCTTAAAGGCCTCTAATTCTGCCAAAGAGCGAATTCTTGCCATTGGCGGGCAATGCTCGGCAATCTCTAGCAAAAAAGCTTTGGAGCTGGTTTGCAAAATCCCCGAGGGGCGGTTAATAATTCGTTCTTCTGGAAAAACCTGCCCCAACCACTCCAAAAAACCATCGGCTAGGGGGCGGGGCAGACGAAGAAAGATAAAATCGTAATCACTCAATTGGCCCGAAAAGCTAGGCGCAAAACAGCTTTGGTCCTCCCTAAAGGCAAAGTCCGCCTTTACTTCGGCCAGCTGCAGTTGCTGGCTACTCATCTGATAGAAAAAAGGGGCATTTTGGGCCAAGGCTCTACTCGCTAGATGCACCGCCGCTACCTTAGGATGTTGGCTAAGGGTTTGGGCCAAACCATAAAGAGAGTTGGTCGCTGTATGGCGACTAGGATCCGTGAGGATGAGGATTTTATAAGACATAGATTAGTGTAGAATTTGGTTGAGGAGCTGGCTGTCGTTGTTTAGCGATTCAAATAGCTTTGTACGCATCCGCCCTTTGCTGTTGAGTAGTGTGCTGGCCATTTTATCAATGGCAATCATAGAAAGTGTGGTCTGAATGTAGGCTTCAATCAAGTCATCTAGACCTATCCCCAGTTTATTAAAGTCTCTGCGGTCCATCAAAATCAAACGGTTGGTGTCGCTGTCCCAACCCCCATCTTCTCGCTTGATTGAGAGGTTGGTGCCTAGCATACCCCAAGAGTCGGTCCCATCAATGAGTTCTTGAGCCAAGGGGAGGGCCGCCCGACGAGCATAGACGCAAAGCGGGCGAATTCCATCTGCAGTGGCCTGAACCATTACGCGAAGATCAGCCACAAAGCTTTGTCCTTTGGCATTGGGTAGGGTGCCCACATGATAGAGTTTTCCCAATTTACTGGTGGAGCTCCAGTTGTAGTTGCCAATCAAGCTCTGTACAATAAATTGATCGTATTCAAATTCTAGCTTCATGAAATCATCTAGCTCTTTTTGGCTCACAATGGTATAAACGCCCTGCCCCGCATTGCTATAAGGCACCTTGATCACGGCTTGTCCACCTAGTTTGCGGACCCAAAGCGGAATCTCATTCTTAGAGACATCCCAAATGGTTTCGGGCGTAAGGATATTGAGGCCCGAATCGGCAATTTCTGAGTTGTAAATGTCGTAGGCTTTGGCGGCCACCATTTTGTTGCGTCCACCAGCCAAACAGGCAATAGACGGATTGAGAATTTTGGTCTTGCTATAAATCGGCAGACGGTCCCAAGGCCGCTGAGTGAGGTAGCGGAAAGCCGCCCGAATGGGCTGCCAGTTGCCCGCTTCATCTCGAACTTCCATTTGGGCATCTACAAAACGAACCGAGGGATCGGGATCGTCTTTGGGAAAAGCCACATAATAGACCTTTTCTTGCATCACATCGGCCATAGCGGCGGCATAGCCAGAGGCTTCCATGGGGTTTTTGTCATAAACAACGGCCAAACCTCCCTTTACTTTTCCTCTTTTGAGTAGGGGGGCAAAGGTTTTTTCCATGAGTAAACGATAACCGCCTTGCTCCTGAAAATCATCGGTCAGGGGCATAGATTTTTGGCCAGAGGGACAAGAGTTGGTCTCAATCACCACCATTTTGCGGTTCCCCTTTTCGGTAGTCACATGAATGAGGTCGGCCCCCGCCCAGCGAAATTGCTGCGGCTGATAGTTGAGAATAGTGCGCAAGCTATCGTAGCTTACTTTGGGGTGAATATGGCAATAGCGTCTTAAAATCCGCTCCTGATCTAAGTTCAAAAAGAAATTCACCATAGGGTGAATGGTCGCATTTAATGCTTTGGGATACCAGTGCTTGTCGGCTTCAAAATGGCCGGGCTGAATAATTTGGGCAGCTTGGCTTTTGGGTATAGACATATCTTAATGAGGGAATTAGATGCAATTTGTCTTGAATTGCAGCATGAAGTAATGATTTCCGCATTGAAGATGCAGCTTTTCCCCTAAAGTCAAATTTTTTTGCCCTTTTTTTTGAAAATGTTTTTTTAAGTGCTGTTTTTGGGGCCTCCCGCAGCAAGCTGCGGGCGCTACGTTTCAGGGCTCGCAGCTCTGCTCGGCCCTGCGGCCTGACGGCCTTGGTCTGCGGCTTCGCCGCCCCCTTTCACATCGCTAGGCCGCTCAACAGTCTTTTTTCTTTGGGCTGTTTTCTTCGGCGGTTGGGCAGTTTTGGGTCCTTAAAAGTAGAAAAAGCGAACAAGGACTTTAGTCCTTCAGTTCGCTCAGTTAATAACCCTGGGCTTCAGCCCAGGGCGGTAAGGATAGCTGCCTGTTAGTCCCTCAACTTTTTCTTGCTAGTTATGAAGGGCGGGAAAGAGATAATAGAGAAGAAGCCTTTTCAGAACTAGTCAGTTTTGGGGCCATGGACTAAAGCCCATGGTTGTGGGGCTATGCAAACTGGCGGGCTAAAGCCCTTGTTTGCTGATGTGGCCTAGGGAAACAGAAAATCCCCTCGAATGAGGGGATGACAATTTTTCAATAGCCTAGGGCCTTGGCCCTAGGGTTGGCCGAAGGCCAAATCGGCCTAGGGGCCTGAAAGGGGGCCGCGCAGCGGCAGACCTAGGGCGAAGCCCGCAGGGCCGAGCAGACCTGCGAGCCCTGCAAGGGCCCGGCCGCCGAAGGCGGCAGGCCCCAAAAAAGAAAAAAACTTAATCGACCTTTGCACTATCTTGGGCCATCAGTGTTTTGCTACGGATGATGTAATCGACCTTTTTGGGTTGATATTGTAAGTAGCTCACCGATTTGGGCTTGCGCTTCAATTGTAGGCGAATGCTTTTGTTTTGGGTGGGATCAATTTTGGAGAAATCGGCAATAATTTCAAAATCTCTAGCCGATAAACGATCATAATCACTAAGGCCGACAATGCAGCTAATTTCGACCTTTTTGGGCAAGAGGACCAGCAATAAACTGTCTGGAATGCCCTTTTTTTGTATCTCCACCGCCAAGCGTTTTTCTGTGGTGGGCTCTACGCTGGCAATCATCTTGACCTCATCGGGTTCAAAGCGGACATTGCTGTTGGGGTGGGGTTTGAGGCGCACCGTTTGAATGAGGCTAGAATTTACCTTTTGTTGGATGAGCGGGACGGTGGGCCAACTCTTAATTTCGCTGACTACAGAGGCCGGCCCATGAATTTTTACCGTGGCGGGCTGTAGCTGAATTTCCGATTTAAAATGATGCTGAGGAGCCAACTCCAGCTGATTATCTAGGACCAGAGGAATCTCCTTTTCGGCAGGTGCTTCGGGCTGCAATTGAATAAAATCGGGGCGAATTTCTAGAATTTTGATATCATCGCTCAACTGTCGACTAATTCGACTTTTGATATTCATGGCGTTGAGCGTCTGGGGATTATCATCATGAATATTGAGGTCGAGTACAAATTCTCCTCTAGAAAACCAGCGGCCGAGCAGATCCCAGCCGCTAGCCTCCACATCAATATCGATATTATCGGGAGGGGGCAAACTGAGGACCTTATCTTCTGGCAGTTTGTATTCTAGGGCAAAGTTGAGGGTGCTTCGATAATTGTAGGAAAGTTTGGTAAAGAGCCAAAAGATGAAGGCAATACCAATGCAAATCATCAGTATTGCCCGATCGGTCTTCAAGAAGGCCTTAATCTCCTGCCTATTTGGCATCTTTGGCATCTTCATCGCCATAAACAGCTTGTGTCATATCTTTAGAAACGGCTTCTCTTTGGATAGTAATCATTGTTTTGGGGGCAATGATCAGCTCAATGGTATTTTCGGTAATATTGGCAATGCTACCATGTACACCACCCATAGTGACCACTTTCTGGCCTTTTTTAAGTGAGCCGAAGAAGCTTTTTTGTTTTTTGCGCTCTTGTTGTTGAGGGCGGATCATCAAGAAATAGATGATGATAATGGCCCCAAAAAGAAAGAGTAAATTGGTCCAACCTGCAGCGCCAGAATCGGCAGCCTGCCAAAGGAATAAAGAGAACTTTTGCATATTATTAGCTTAATAAAAAATTAGTTAGCCACATTGGCTCGTATTTTCAAAACAGTTTTGTTGGGGATGGTATTGGCGGTAATATACACATCTTTTTCTTGGATGCCTTTTTTCCCTGTAGAATTAAATACTACCCGAATTTCGCCAGCTTCACCGGGGGCCAAAGGCTCTTTGGGCCATTGCGGGACGGTACAGCCGCAGTTGCCTCTAGCATTGGTAATATTGAGCGGCGATTTGCCCGTATTCTTAAACTTGAAGACATGTTCTACAGATTCGCCCTCTTTGATTTCGCCAAAATCAAAGGCCATTTCTTCAAAGACCATTTTGGCCGCCTCATTGGGGTCCAAGGGCTTATCGGCTGAAATAGGGTTGTGGTAGAGTTTTGTTTTGCCCAAAGGTTTGCTGTCCTGCACATCCTGTGCAGAGGGCATATCTGCCGAGGGAGTTTGGCAGGCGCCCAAAAGCAGCAGTAAGGGAAATAGCAGTTTTTTCATAGTCTATAGATCTTTGGTCCAGTGATTTGAGGGCGAGGCCAGCGCCTCGCCCCCAAGATTCTATTTAAAGAGAATAAATTCTACACGTCGGTTTTGAGCACGACCTTCTTTAGTATCATTAGAGACCAAAGGCTGGGTCTCGCCAAACCCTTTGTGAGAAAGTCGACTAGCCGAAATTCCTTCTTGGATCAGGAAGTCGTAGCAAGCTTTGGCGCGTTTTCTAGACAAAAGCAGGTTATTGCTCGTTCCGCCCAAGTTATCGGTATGTCCCTGGATCTTGAGCTGATGCTCGGGATAGCGCTTGAGCAAGTCGGCCATCTCTTTCAGTATTTCTTTAGAGCTAGGCAACAAAACGGCATTGCCCGTCTCAAAGTGTACCTCTTTCATGGCCCGATCCAAGATGTCTTGATCGGCTTTTTTGATTTCGGGACAACCTTGGTTTTCTTTGGGGCCAGCTTCTTCGGGGCAGTTGTCTTCCTTGTCTGGAATCCCATCGCCATCTGTATCGGGGCAGCCCTTGAATTCGGCTAAGCCGGCTTGTTCTGGACAATCATCTTTCTTATCTGGAATTCCGTCCCCATCTGTATCGGGGCAGCCCTTAAACTCGGCCAAGCCCGCTGTTTGGGGACAATCATCCTGCTCGTCGATAATGCCATCTCCATCGCTGTCTTTGGGGGGAGGGGGAGGCGGAATCGCCTTCTCTTCCTTTTTGCCCAATTGGAATACAGCGCCCAGCCCTAGTGCAAAGTTTGACTTTTGCGTAAGCAAGGAGGCTCGGTATTCGGCTTGCAGCTCTAGGCTGATCTTATCGTTTAGAGGAACTTTTGCTCCCAAGCCCAAGGGAATCTGCAGGTCCAAGGGATTGTTTTCTCGCTCTGTCATATAAACAGGGGCAAGTCCCGCCAAAATATAAGGTTGTACAGCCGCCTCCTCAGAGAGGATATAGCCATTGGCAAACTTATAATGGGCCTGCAAATCTAAACCAATTCCTAACTCATTAGGGTAGATGCGCTCTTCGCAAGGGGTCGTGACACACAAAATCCGACTATCCTCATGGTAGGCATCAATAGTGCCCAAGCGCAAGCCCGCCGATAAATTAAAGGAGGGATTCAAGTAATAGCGATAAGCAAACTCCCCCCCAAAGGTCCAATCTTGAGGGGCCAAAAACCGATCTGTACGCATTTTATGCGACTCATCTAAAGAGACATAATCATGGGCCAATACTTTGGCCGAAATAGCATGCCGCTGCTCGGCAGATTGGGCAAAAAGCCCAGCATTAGCCAAGAGCGCAAAAAATAAAACAGTGATTTTTTTCATAAGGGGGAGTGCTTTGATTATTTATCCAAAAGACCTCGACCTTCCTTATTGATGCGGCCCTCTTTCTGTAGTTCCTGCATCAGGCGGTCAAGAATGCCATTAATAAAGCGTTTACTTTTGTCAGTACTATAGGTTTTGGCCAAATTAACATATTCGTTAATAGTCACCTTGGTCGGAATAGAAGGGAAATAAAGGAATTCGCAAAGGCCCATCTTCATCAAGGTCATATCAATAACGGCAACCCGATCTTCCTGCCAGTTGTTCAAACGGCTGGCAATCAATTCGGTCAATTGCTCTTCTTTGCGCAACACCAAATAAAGCAACTCCTTGCCCAAATCCTCCACAAACTCAGGGTTGGGCTTTTGGCTCAAGAAAAACTCCTTGTTATCGGGCAAAGCACGCAAAGAACGCTTAATGGCCCCATAAATAAGCGATTCATCATCGGGCCAAGTCGGAAAATAATCCGTCATCTGCTCCATAAAGACCTCATCCTCTCGCATGCACATATACAAACGAACCAAGGCATACTGATGCTCCCGAATTGGCGTATTCTCCATTTCGCGGTAGCTCTCGTAATATTCTTCTGCAGTAAATTTCTTAAACAAACGACGAACAGTGTCCTGGTCTACCATCTGCAAAATGCCTTCTTTCTTAATGAGCTTCTGAAAAGCCTCATTTTCTCTGATCGCAGCAATGACCGGATTCTCATATAGTTTTCTAGACGCTTTTTTGTCTAGCTCTGTAGGGACAAATTTGTTGCTCTTGATTTCATAGTCCTTGCGGCTAAAAAATGCAATCTGCGTAATATAATGTACGCTGAGCAAATACAGCCGATAACTCTCCTGTACGGCTTTCAAAAAATTGCGCTCGGCAACTGCGGTGTTGTCTTCTTTTACAGACTGCGCATAAAGGGTCTGCAATACCTTAATCCGGATGTTGTTTCTACTTAGCATTATTGTGTTTTGCCAAAGATGATGGTAAGAACTTTAAGACGAAAGCCCCGCTTGATGTCAGGACCTCCTAAATTTTCCGCTAAGGTACAAAATCTATCTAAAAGAAGAGGCGATTTTAAGGCCGAGCTAACTATAGGCCCAAAAAAAAAGGTGCTAAGCAATCTTTGCTTAACACCTTAGACCTAACTTAACTAACTTTGTAAGAACTTTTTCAGGAGGTATAAAAAGAAGCTTTTTGTGCTTCTCGTACCTTTATGACTGTATTCCCGTTTTTGTTACCCTCCAAAGGCAAGTTTTTTAAAAAAAAATAAAAAAAAGCCGCTAAGCGGTTGGGCTTAGCGGCTTAAGTGCTTGACAATTAGCAAATTGGCTTATTTTGCAGCCAAGCTAATTTTTAGCCCCATTTCGTCAGCAATGAGGTCGTCTTTCTTTCCTTCAAAGTCAATACCCCATACAGAACGCTTGATTGTGAACTGAGGAGTGCTCGCTTTCAAACCAGAATCGCCTAGGCTAACATTGGCCGGAATAGTTACGCTCTTCTCAATGTCGCGCATTTTAAGGTTACCCTCAATGCGGTGAGTAACGCCCTCTTCCCCTTCTACGGCTTCTACCGAAGTAATAGTGAATGTAGCAGTAGGAAATTTCTCTACCTCAAAGAAATCACCCGTCTTCAAGTGGCCTTCTAGGTCCTCTTTACCAGAACCAGCCTCCAAATCCAACACATTGATGCTGGCCATATCCAACACAAAGCTACCGCCAATAAGCTGACCCTCTTTTACCTGCAATTCTCCAGACTGCAATTTCAAGTCGCCATTGTGGCTGCCCGATACTTTGTTTCCTACCCACTCTACTTTAGAGCTGGCCACATCTACAGCCAATGTCTTGGCCTCGGCAGCTTTTTCGGTATCTACAGCTTTGGCCTCATTAGCCTCTACTTTCTCCCCCTCAGGAGCCTCTACGCAAGAGGTTACTACAAATCCAAGGGCCATCATCAAAAATAAGCTGCGAAATAGTGTTTTCATAAGTCTTCTAAATTTGAATTGTTTTGCTAGAATTAACGAACTTGACAAACAGCAGGCCGAGTAAATAGTTTTATATCTCTCGACTTTATTTGTTGCCTATTGCAAATATAAGCATTGTTTTGACAATTGATGTATAGACATCTAATTTTTTCAAAAAAATTATTTTCCTCAGCCAAAAGGGGAGGACTTGCTGTAGTAGATTGATTTTTTGGGGCTGCCCCGGCCGTTGGCCGGGTCGGGCTGTGCGGGGGCTCGCTGTTCGCTCGGCCCTGCGCTTTTTCGCTACGCTCAAAAGCTGGGTCTGGCCTGCGGCCACCCCCTACCATCCCTCAGCCGAGGCCCGCGCTAATCTTCTTTTTGGCTCTTGCGCTTCTCTTCCCGTATAAAGGAGCTTTCATAAGTGCAGTAGCGCTCATATTTGGCGGTATTGACGCCCTGCCAAATATCTTTGCCCACTTGGCCCATTTTGAGCATTTGCTCATATAAACGGTTGCCCAAAATTACCCGATTTTCTACAGAAATATCTCGGTCCGATACCCGATCGGCTTTGATGTGTAAGGCCAGCTCAAAGGCTTGGTTGGCCCGATGCAGCTCATCGAGCTGCGGCTGATTGAGGCCCACATCTTCCAAATGGGCCAGACTCTGTTGCCCCACCCGAATAACTCTTTTGGCACATAAGTATAGCTTGGGGTCACTCATATCACTGAGCTTGCTGGTCCCAAACTTACGGTAACGGCCCGATTTGCTATGGTACTTTTGGCCCACTCGGTTCATGATGCCCCGAATCAAACGACGCACTTCTGCCGCAGCATCTTGCTTCTTTTCTGTGGCCACCATTTGCTCGCCCATCAATTCCTCATCAGTGGGAATATCAGAGAAGTCTTTGACCAATTGCTCAAAGGCCGCTATATGCCCCGATAAAATGCCATACTGGGCAAACTCTTTTTGGTCCTCCTTGAGCTGAATGAGGAGCTCCATGGCCTGCTCAAATAATTGAGCATCCGAATAATTATAGGCTCTAAAAACAGATTGTTTTTTCATCGCTTTTTTTGTTTAGACGCCTAAATATAAACGTTTTAAATAAATTGTAGAAATTGGTCCGTTGGAAATATCTTGTTTGATGGTTTTTTGCCCCAAAACTGCCTGCTAAAGGCCACAGCCAATATGGCCGAAGGCCAAACGGCCTAGCGATGCGAAAGGGGGCGGCGCAGCCGCAGACCAAGGCCGTTAGGCCGCAGGGCCGAGCAGACCTGCGAGCCCTGACAACAAGGACTTTAGTCCGCAGTTCGACGACCAAAGGGAGTAACCGTAGCGCCGCAAGGCGAAGCCGCAGCGGAGGCCCCAAATTATTCTGATTTACTTCCTAATGATTAGACAATTTGCTTAATTGAGTCCTAAACCTTTAGAAACATCCCCATGAATAAATTACTTTTGCCCCTACTGCTCTGTTTTTCTTTTCTTGCAACGGCCCAAGAAACTGACCATTTAGCAAGCGCTGTTTTATTGAAGAATAGTCTGCGGCTAAATGCATATTGTTCAACTATTTTGGCGCAGGATACAGCCGCTCATCAGGCTTTGAAACTAGAACTGCTAGACTACTTAGGGGATACGACTAAACAGTATGTTTTGTATCGGAACAGGGAGGGGCAGAGCAAATATTTTGTGCAAACAGAAAGGCAGCTTGTGGTCATTTATCTCCTTTCGGTACTTCATCGTGGAAATGATACCTTTGCTGATGAATTAAGTATTTATGACTATAGAAACAAGCAGGAGTTGAGGAGCAATACTCCCGCTTTTGAGCTTCTTGTAGAGGAGATGAAGGCCTGGGCCAAGGGCGAGCAGAAGCGCTTTCCCTTAGCGGAAGGAGAGTTGTATTGGGGGCTTGATAGCTGTCCCTGCAGGAATCTTCGAGATATACAAGCAAAAGAAGACTACCATTTAGATAGCTTGATCTTATTGAAGGAGTATAATTGGCTATATACGCTTGCTGCCTGTGATACAGCTGCCCATCAGGCTTTGAAACTGCAGCTACTGCAGTACTTAGGCGATACCGCAAGGCAAATCTCTTTTTTGCATTATGAAAATAGCAAGGATGAATCCTTTGTAGAGCTCAATACAGTGACTGTTCGTAAGAAAATAGAAAGGCGGTTAGCCGCTATGTATATTCTTTCGGCCCTTCATTATCGAACGAATAGATTTAGCCGTCAATTTTGTATTTATGATGATGAAAATAAGCGAGAACTGAAGCCTAGCGATCCCGCTTTTGAGCTTCTTGTAGAGGAGATGAAAGCCTGGGCCAAGGGGGAGCAGAAGCAGTTTCCCCTAGAAAAAGGAGGGTTTTCTTGGGGTCTGCCAGAGATGAGTTCTGAAAAGGTATTGAAGGCACTTAGAGGAGGAGCTGGCAGAGAATAACTAGCTATTTTGAGAACGAAAAGAAAAATAATGAACAAACTATACCCTTATTTATTGGCCCTGTTGTTTCCTTACTGGGCCCTAGCGCAAACTCCCAAGGAAACTGTAGATAGCCTTTTAGAGGAATATGAGTATGTTGATCAGCTAGCGGGAGAATTAAGCCTAGCCCAAAAGGAGCAATTGATTGCAGAGCTGATGTTGCGCTTAAAACAGGCGGATAATTACTTCCTCTGTAGTTGGCCCTTGACGCTGAATGACTCGCTCAGAGATTTTCGGTCTGAATATGGGCTTCCGTATGACTTAATTTTGGAAGTGCCCGCCAAAAAAATAGTCTTAATGTATTTGATTGATAAGCTGGCTTTTGATGATGCTATTGAATATTATGTATTGAAACACTATGAGGTTTATGCAGAAGACTCTTGCAGGTCTTTCCCTGCATATTTTCAGAAAGAAGGCTATGATTACAATAGGGCGAGCTGTGGAATGCCTATTGCGGACTTAAATATTACAGTAAATGAAGCCTTTCTTGAGCAACTAACAGCAGTCTATCAAGCTTGGTATCTGCAGATGAAAGAAAAGGGCCTGAAGGAGCTGGTTGATCAATCCATAAAACCTCTAGATGCTACGCCCTACCGTTGGTGCACGGCAGAAGTCCATGAGGTGACGGAACGCAATAAAGTAAGGGTGTACAACGAATTTATGCGAAAATTGAGGTCTACTAAGGATTAAAGGGGAGGCTATTCTCAACCTAATAAAATGGGCTGAAGGTTAAAACCTTCAGCCCATAATTATAAACAACCCAAGCCTCCAATTTCCCCCCAAAGTTCATCTCCTCTTTTAAAGCCGCTCATAAAACTGTACTTTTGTTGCAAAATTTACAAGAACTATGAGCTACCAAAAATATAAGGCCGCCTTGCAAGAAATCAAGGACCTACAAGCTGCCCAAGCCGTTTTGCATTGGGATATGGAAACCTTTATGCCCGCTAAGGGCCTGCAACAACGCAGCCGACAATTAGCCACTCTTGGCCGATTGGCCCAAGAAAAGGCCCAAGCCCCCGAATTAGGCGAACTCCTAGAAAATTTATTGGCCCAAAAAGAACAGTTTAGCCCCGCAGAACAGCGGAATCTAGAACTCTCTTGGGAGGATTATCAAGAGGCTCAGAAATTAAGCCCCCAATTTGTCGAGCAACTCTCTTTGCTGACCTCTAAGGCCCAAGCCGCCTGGCAAAAGGCCCGCCAAGCCAAAGATTTTTCTCTCTTTGCCCAACCCCTGAGCGAACTGCTGGCCGCCAAAAGAGAAGAGGCCAAAATCCGCGCAAAAGCAGGACAAGGCCATCTCTACGATAGCCTTTTGCGCAGCTATGAAAAGGAAGCTACCGTGGCCCGCTTAGATCCTATTTTTGAGCAGCTAAGCAGTGGTATCCGACAGCTTTTGGCCAAGATTGCCGCCCAGGGAAACCCTCCCAAAAAAGAGTTTTTAAACCACCGCTTTCCCGCCGACCAACAATGGGCCTTTAGCCTCGAATTGCTCGAGCAGATGGGCTACGATTTTGAAGCAGGCCGACAAGATGCTTCTACCCACCCTTTTACGACTTCTTTCGGGGCCGAGGATGTCCGCATTACTAGCCGCATTGATGAGGAGGACCTGATGTCTTGCCTCGGCAGCTCGATCCATGAAGGCGGCCACGCTCTCTATGAACAAGGCTTACTGAGCTCGGAATATGGCCTGCCCCTAGGCGAAGCCGTTTCCCTCTCTATTCATGAGTCGCAATCTCGCCTTTGGGAGCAAAATGTGGCAGGCTCTGAGGCCTATTGGCAACATAATTTTGATCGCCTGCAAAGCTTATTTCCCTCCCAATTGTCTGGGGTAAAGGCCCAAGATTTTTATCGAGCGATCAATTATCTGGCCCCCAATTTTATCCGCACCGAGGCCGATGAGGTCCACTATCATTTGCATGTGGGCATCCGCTACCAACTGGAAAAACAACTGATTGGCGGAGAACTAGAGGTGGACCAATTAGAAGCCGCCTGGAATGAGGCTTACGAACGAGAGCTGGGCATCCGTCCCGATAATCCCCAATTGGGCGTTTTGCAAGATATTCATTGGTCGGCTGGACTCTGGGGCTATTTTCCCACCTACAGCCTCGGCAGCCTTTATGCTAGCCAGTTTTTTGCCGCCGCCCAAAAGGCTATGCCCGAGCTGCAAAGCCAGATTGCCCAAGGCGAATTGCTGCCCCTGCGCGAATGGTTGCGCAAAGAAATTCATGAAAAGGGCCGTCACTATAGCTCCGAAACCCTTTGCCAGCAGCTCACGGGCCAAGGCCTTTCGGTCGAGTTTTTCTTGGCTTATCTAGAAGAGAAGTACCGCAAAATTTACAATTTTTAAGCTATGCCTCAGCTAGATTATTTGATTCTGGGCCAAGGCTTGGCGGGTAGCCTTTTGGCGGACCGCCTCTGGCAGGCTGGCCAAAAAGTGGCCCTAATTGATGCGGGACATCAACAGGCTTCTTCACAGTTGGCGGCGGGCATTATTAACCCCATTACGGGCCGTTGGTTTACCAAAAGCTGGCAGATGGAGAGGCTTTTGCCCATCGCTTTTGCCTATTATCGGCAGCTGGAGCAGCGGCTGGGCTGCCCCTTGCTAGACGAAAAGGAGGTGGCTATGTTGTTCCGATTTCCGGAGCTGGCCAATAATTGGATGGCCCGCTCTACCGATCCGAATTTGCAGCCTTTTGTCTCGCCCAATTTTGATCAAAATGCCTATGAACACAGCTTTGGGGCCTTGGCTGGGGGGGTGGAGTTTTCGCCTGCGGGCCGCCTCAATCTGCCTTTGCTCATTGCCCGATACAGGGCGTATTGGCAGGAGCAGGGCCAGCTTTTGCTAGAAGAAGCCTTTGATTTTGAGGCCTTAGAGTTGCTAGAAAATGGGCTCGCTTATAAGTCCCTACAGGCCAAGGCGATCATTTTTTGCGAGGGGGCCAAGGCGCAGCAAAACCCCTATTTCAAGGCCCTGCCTTTTTATCCCGCCAAGGGGGAGGTCCTCTTTGTCGAAATTCCCGATTATCCCTTTGATAATAAGATGGTTAAGGACGGAATTTTCATTATTCCCTTGGGGCAGCAGCGCTATTGGGTGGGCAGTTCTTACCAGCATCAGTATGATTCTCTGGCCCCCACGCAGGCCGAGCGCTACCGCCTTTTGGGGCAGTTGGAGCAGTTGCTGGAGGGGCATTCTTTTAAGGTCTTGGACCATCAGGCGGCGGCCCGCCCAATTCAGCGTAAGCGCCGCCCTATTTTGGGGGCACATCCGCAGCATCCGCAGTTGTATATTTTTAATGGTTTGGGCGCCAAGGGCAGCTATTTGGCCCCTTATTGCTCGGCGCAGTTGTCGGCCCATTTGCTGCAGCAAAAAGCTTTGGATGAAGAACTAGATATTGCCAATTATCTAGATTATTTTTAGGATTTGGGGCCCGCGGCCGCCCTTCAATTTGGGGCGGCCGCCGCTATGCTGCGGGGCTCACAGGTCTGTTCGGCCCTGCGGCGGCTTCGCCGCCTGGGTCTGGCCTGACGGCCACCCGCTCCGCAGCGCTGGGCCAATGGCCCTGTCGGGCCCAAGGGGGCTGCGCCCCCTTGCCGCTGAGGCCCAATTGTTTAGCCAAATAAATCAAAGAAATGAAGAATAAAGATTGGAAAAAGGTAAAGCTGGGGGAGGTTGTGGAAATAATCGGAGGCGGGACACCTAAAACTTCAGTAGATGAATATTGGAACGGAGAGATTCCATGGTTGTCAGTTGCAGATTTTAATACAGGGAAGAAGTATGTTTATGAAGCAGCCAAAAAAATTACAGAATTAGGACTGAAAAACTCATCTGCAAAGATTCTAAAAAAAGATCAGCTCATTATTTCTGCAAGGGGGACGGTTGGTGTAGTTGCTATGATTGGTAAACCTATGGCATTCAATCAATCAAATTATGGTTTAGATGGACAGTCTGGAGTTTTAGACAATCATTATCTATATTATTTGCTAGCTTTTTTATTGCCACAGTTGAAGTCTAATTCATACGGTGCAGTATTTAATTCTATTACAAGAAAGACTTTTGATGAAATCTCTTTTAGACTTCCCCCCCTAGCAGAGCAAAAGGCCATAGCGGCCCAGCTCGATCGGGCGGATAAGCTACGGCAGGACCTGGCCCAAAGCCTAGCAGATTATGATCGTTTGCTGGCGGCCAGCTTTCTGGATATGTTTGGGGATCCCGTGCTCAATCCTAAGGGCTGGGAGGTTGTGAAGTTGGGGGAGCTAGCGAAAAAGGTGGGCAGTGGAAGTACTCCTAAGGGCGGTCAGTCAGTTTATGATCGAGAAGGGTATTATTTTATACGTAGTCAAAATGTTAGAGGAGGACGTGTTGATTATAGTGACATGTATTATATCTCTGAAGAAATTCATCATAAGATGAAGAGAACATGGTTAGAAAAAAATGATGTTCTTCTAAATATTACAGGAGCAAGTATCGGACGTGTTGCAATTTATGATCGAGAAAATCACATGGGTAATGTTAATCAGCATGTTTGTATTATTCGACTAAAAAAGACGGCAATATCTTCATATATTTTATATACGCTTAGTAATGCGAACTATCAAGCAATGCTAATGAATATTGCAGGTGGCGGGACTAGAGAAGCTTTTAATTTTAAGCAAATAAAGGCCTTTCCCATCCCCCTCCCCCCACTTCCTTTACAGCAGCAATTTGCGCAATTGGTAGAGCGGATAGAGCGGCAAAAGGCGCTCATTCAGTCGGCCCAGCAATCGGCGGAGGATTTATTTGGGGCCTTATTGCAGGCCTACTTTTATGAGGGGAAATAGCATAGAGATGCAGGAGGTCCAAACCGAGGGGTTTGGGCCTTTTTTGTTGCCTGCGGCCCTGCTCTTCCTGCGCCTAGGGACAAGCCCCTTTCCTGCGCCTAGGGACAAGCCCTTAGGCTAGCTTTTTCAGACAGCCCTCTAAAGAGGGCCTTTGGATAAGGTTCTTCTCTGCTATAATCATTTAGCAAGGCCTTATACATCAGCAGTTGAGGCCCTCGCAGAGGGCTGACTCCATTGGATTAGCCTAGGGGCTTGTCCCTAGGCGATGATTGGCTGAGTCCTAAGCAGCTAAAGACCAAAATTCTGAACAGTCCCAGGTTCAAAACCGCAAAATTGGCCCTTTTATATAGCCAGTTATGTTCCAGACATAGCCAGTTATGTTCCAGACATAGCCAGTTATGTTCCAGACATAGCTAGTTATGTTCCAGACATAGCTAGTTATGTTCCAGACATAGCCAGTTATGTTTCAGACATAGCCAGTTATGTTTCAGACATAGCCAGTTATGTTTCAGACATAGCTAGTTATGTTCCAGACATAGCCAGTTATGTTTCAGACATAGCTAGTTATGTTCCAGACATAGCCAGTTATGTTTCAGACATAGCCAGTTATGTTCCAGACATAGCTAGTTATGTTCCAGACATAGCCAGTTATGTTCCAGACATAGCTAGTTATGTTCCAGACATAGCCAGTTATGTTCCAGACATAACTTTTGCCCTTTTTGATTTTGTTACATTATTTCTATTTTTAACAATTCCCTAACAATTGGGGGCTAAAATCCCTGTTTCTGCAGCCTAAAGGCCGCAGCCAATCTCTTGGGCCATCATTTTTCTCGCCGCAGCGGCTTAAAAGCCCCTGCTTCATTGGAGATGGGCGCAAGCATTCGGTTTTCAGGTCCTGCGGCTTTTAAGCTGCAGGCCATGGGGCAGCCAGAGTCTAGCTTAGTGGTTCCGAAATTGGCTGCGGCTTTTAAGCTGCAGCTAGGGATAGCAGGCGGCGAAGCCGCCGCAGGCCTAGCGATGCGGCGGGGTGGCCGTCAGGCCAGACCAAGGAGCCGAAGGCGACGCAGGGCCGAGCAGACCTGCGAGCCCCAAAGCGTAGCGCCGACGACCGAAGGGAGGCGGAGGCCCCAAAACAAAAAAAGAACCTTCCCCAAAGCTAAGGGAAAGGTTCTTATGTATAGGCGGAAAAGAGTGTTTGGCCTAAATATCTTCAGAGGGGTAAGCTTTTTTGTAGACGGCCTTGAGGACATCATGAGAGCTAACGATTCCTACTAGTTCGCCTTCTTCAGAGACGATGGGTAGGGCGTGAAAATAGTTAATGAGGAGGAGTTCGGCGGCTACGCCAATTTTGGCATCGGGGGCGATATGCACCACCTTAGTGGTCATGAGATCGGCAACGGTATACTTGGCCAAAAGTTCTTTGTTATCGGCTTCGGCTTGGGCTTCGCCATGAAGGCGGGCGCCATGGATGGCCTTTTCAAAATCGCTATGGCTGATGATACCGACCAACTCTTTGAAGCGGACCACGGGAATGTGGTGGATCTCATTGTTATCGAAAAGCTCCTTTACTTTTTCGAGGCTATCCGTAGGGATAAGCGCTTTAATTTTGGTCGTCATGATATCGCTGACCGGGCGGTTCATAAAGTCAGATAGGTTACTCATAATACTTTACTTTTGATAAGGTAGGGTTTGATTTTTTCTACTATAAAAAGGCAGAACGGAGGCAAAAAGTTCTACTTTTTAATGCAGTTTAAATAACACGATTTTTTTATAAAAAACCTACTGAAAATGAAAATCATTGGCAAAAATTCCAGCTCTAAATGAATCTTGCAGGATAAAATTGGGGGAACTTAGGCGATCGACCCAAGCGGATTCGGTGCCCATATAGCGAGCGGCATAAAGTATATTGTTTTCATTATCAAAGCCAAGTCCGTAATAATGGCCAGATTTAATTTCACGGATCGTTTGCAGATTGGGGTCGAGTTGGTAGATGGCATTTTTGTGGATAAAAAAGAGCTGGTTGCCGTTGGCATTGCGGATAAGCTGTTTGGCGCCTTGGCCTTTGGCTAAATTTAGGCGATGTACAATTTGCTTTGTATTGGGATTTATAGCGATCAGGCTGCCCATTGTGCTGTTGGCGGTATCGATTTGGGGATAATTATTGTAGATGGTTTTGCCCGAGCAGGCGACCCAGAGCAGGCCGTTTTGGTCTAGTTGCAAGCTATTGGGGGCATCATCTACTGTAATATACTGATCAATTTGATGCGTTTGGCTATTGATGACGGCTAGGCGTTGGTCGGTATCGAGTCCGCCCACTAGACAGACAAAGACCATATTATTGTAGGGCAGCAGGCGTTCGGGGCCCTTGCCGAGGCCATCAATTTGGCCAATTTGTTCGCCTTTTTGGTAATTAAAAATGGCGATACTGCCCGAGAGCAGATCGTTGCCCCATTGGCTAATATAGGCGAGGCTATCATTGATGGGGCTGATATATCGGGGTTGTTGGAGCTGGAGGAGCTGGCCTTCTTCGGCAAAGGTTTGGGGATTGACCCATTCGATCTTATTGGAATTATTGACCACAATATAAGTATGCTCGCCAAAGCGGTTGAGGGATTGGACCACATTGCCTAGGTCTCTTTGGTTGGTCGTTTTAAAAATGCGATTTTGGACCAACTGCTGTTCGGGATCATAATGGCTGATTGTGCCGGAGGTTTGGTTATATAAGCCCTCATTAGTGATCAGAATGCCTTGGGCAAAACCCTTGTTGGTTTGGCTGGGCTCTTCTTTTTTGCAGGCGGTGAATAAAAGTCCGAAAAAAAATATATACAAGAGTGATGTCTGCCTAGTCGACTTCATAGAAAAAATGATTAGATTTGTTGAAAGGGGCCAAGCTGGCCCTTAGAAAACTCAAAAATAAGGAAGAAAAAAGGATGTCAGTAGCGGCAAGAGAAATATTGAAGAAGTATTGGGGCTATCCGAGTTTTCGGCCCTTGCAGGAAGATATTGTAGATGCAGTTTTGGCGGGGCAAGATTGTTTGGCCCTATTGCCGACGGGTGGGGGCAAATCGGTTTGTTTTCAGGTACCGGCCCTTTGTTTGGGGGGGCTTTGTCTGGTGGTTTCTCCCTTGATTGCCCTGATGAAGGATCAGGTGGAGCAGCTCAAGCGGCGGGGCATTTCGGCCGAGGCCATTTATACGGGTATGCGTCGCTCGGATATTGATCGGATATTGGAATTGGCCGTACATGGGCATATTTCCTTTTTGTATGTTTCTCCAGAGCGTTTAGGGACCGAGATGTTGCAAATGCGTTTGGACCGTCTGCCTATTCGTTTGTTGGCGGTAGACGAGGCGCATTGTATTTCTCAGTGGGGCTATGATTTTCGGCCGGCCTACCTCAAAATTGCGGAGATTCGGCCTGCTTTGCCTAAGGTGCCCGTCATTGCCCTAACGGCCACGGCCACCGAGCAGGTGGTGGTCGATATACAAGAGAAATTGGCCTTTAGAGAAGAGGCCAAGGCAGTATTTAGAAAGAGCTTTGGGCGAGATAATCTGGCCTATGTAGTTTTGGAAGAAGAGAACAAACTGGCCAAGCTGCTCGATATGCTACAAAAAGTGCCGGGAACGGCCGTCGTTTATGTGCTCAACCGCCGTGCTTGTCGAGAAATCGCCAGCTACTTACAAAAGAATAATATTTCGGCAGACTACTATCATGCGGGCCGCTTGGTAGAGCAGCGTTCGCAGATTCAGCAGGCTTGGATCGCCAATGATATTCGGGTCATTGTGGCCACCAATGCCTTTGGGATGGGGATTGACAAGCCCGATGTGCGTTTGGTGGTGCATTTGACCTTGCCGGATAATCTGGAGGCTTATTTTCAGGAAGCGGGCCGAGCGGGCCGGGATGGAAAAAAGGCCTATGCGGTATTGTTGTACAACAGCACCGACAAAGCCCGTTTATTGCAGCAATATGAGCAGAGTTATCCGACCTTAGACCTTGTTCGGCAGGTCTATCAGGCTTTGGGGAGTTTTTTCCAGTTGGCCATTGGTGGGGGAGAGGGGCAGAGCTTTGATTTTCCTTTGGGGGGCTTTTGCCAGCACTATAAAATGAATCCTATTTTGGTCCTTTCGGCCTTGCGCATCTTGATGCAAAATGAGTATTTGATCTTATCGGAATCCCTATTTTTTCCCGCCAGCATTCAGTTTCGGCTTAACAATCGGCAGGTTTATGACTTTGCTTTGCGCTACAAGCCCTATGAGCGTTTGGTCCAGTTTATCTTGCGGACCTATCAGGGGGCGTTTCAGCAATCGGTCAATATTCGAGAAGAGAAAATTGCCAAGGGAACCAAGTCGACCATTTCCGAAGTGAAAAAGCAGTTGGGCCAATTGCAGCAGGCGGGTTTGCTCTATTATCATCCACAAAAAGAGAATCCTTATATCTATTATCTCAAGCCGCGTTTGGCCAAGGGCGATCTGCTCTTTGATGGGGCCAGCTATCGCTTTTTGAAAGAGCGGCAAGAAAAGCGGATGCAGGCGGCCTTGGCCTATGCGGAGGAAAAGCGCTGTCGCTCGCAAATGCTCTTGGCCTATTTTAATGAATTGGATGCGCCCGCCTGCGGGCAATGCGATGTCTGTCTGGGCCGACATGATAGTCGCCCCAGCCCAGAGGAGTATAAAAAAATGCGGAGCTATATGCTGGAGCAAATTGGGAAGCAGCCTCAGTCTTTGCGGGAATTGATTGGGCGTTTCCCCTCCAATTTAGAAAATAAGGCCCTTGCGGTTTTGCAGCAACTTCTAGACAATGAAGAGCTGGTCGAACAGGCCAATGGCCAGCTGAAGTTAAACTAAAAAAAGCGCCCATTAGGGCGCTTTTTGTTATTTATCCAAAGCCTGTTGTTCCTTAATCCAAGCCAAGGCTTTTTCTTCGCTAGTAAATAGCTTGCTGGCAAAGTTAGGCTGGTTGAATTTGAGGAAAATATTGCCGACAATGGTAGAAAAACCACTGCTCACAATGACTGCGCTGGCCTTGGCCACCGAATGATGGGCCAGATGCTTTCTAGATTGCTGACAAACGGATTTCAGTTGCCGAATATCGGAAATATAATAGCCTTCTGTGCCAAAAGCTTGGCGAGAGGCCTCGATATGAGCTTCTAAATCTTTTAAATTGACCTTGACGGGATGATAAACTTCATGAATGATCCCATCTTCTCGCTGCCTTGTGGTGGCTAGCGGGCTGCTAATTTTTAGTTCGCGCATGAATTGAAGAGCTAATTTGTTCTGCCGCAAAGGTAATTAAATAGTTATTCAATCAATAAAGGAAATTATACTTTTTTAGCTAGCTCTATTTGTTCCTTGATCCAGAGCAGGGCTTTTTCTCTATCGGTAAATAGCTTGGTGGGAAAGTCGGGTTTATTGAACTTGAGAAATAGGTTACCCACCATTTTAGAAATGGGGCTATTGGTTAGAATAGCGGCCCCTGCGGCAATAGAGTTTTTGGCCAGATAGTCTCTGGCCTCTCGTTTTGTAGATTTGAGCAGGCTAATATCTGAAAGGTACCAGCAGTCTCGGCCATAGGCCTGCAAAGAGTCTTCAATATGGCTTTTCATCATGGCTAAGTCGATGGTTACAGCCTTATACACTTCTTCTACAATTTGCTTTTCTAGCAAAAAGGTGCGGGCTACTTCATTGTCGGTTTGGGGATTCATCTTAATTATGGGGGGTTAGTTTTGTTTATTCAGCCAATTTAGGGCTTTTTCTTCTTGGGTAAACAATTTAGCGGGGAAAGGAGGGCCATCAAAGCGCAAAAAAAAGTTGCCAATAATTGCAGAGGGGCCATTGTTTACAATAATGGCCGCGGCGGCGGTCACATCATTATTTTTGGCAATATGTCGCCGCGCCTTGGCATTGGCCGAGCGCACTTGCCGAATATCTACGAGCATATAGAGCTCTTTGCCAAAATGCTCGGTCAAAAGCGCAAAATGAGCGTCTATTTTTTCTGTTTCGGTCACTACGGGCAGGTATTCTACCCTCAATAGTTTAGGACCCAACTGCCAAAGTTTGGCAATAGGGGTGATCATCAGTTCTTTTTCCATTCTAAGGGGTTTTGCGCTGCCATTCGGCCAACCACTGCAGGGCTTTTTCTTTATCGGTAAACAAACGAGTGGGAATGGGCGGTTTATTAAAGCCCACCAAAAAGTTGCCCAATATACGGCTAATTCCACTACCTACCAAAAGCGCACAGGCTCTAGATCTTGAGGTTGAAGCTTGGGCAAAGTATTGCCTAGCTTCTTTCGACACTCCTTTTAAGCCACTCCCATCAATATAAATAAAAATATTTTGATTTTGAGCTTTTGCCATTTCCTTAATAGCCTCATTGTAACTAATCGCTTGTTCTAAGTTCATGCTCAGCTTGTCCTCAAAATACAACTCTAATACGCCTACTGCTTCTGCAGACCACTGCAATTTTGCTTGGGGGAATCGTAGCTCTTGGGCAGAATAATCTCTTTTCAAGTCATTTTTGTTTAGGGAGCTTTTAGGATAATAATTTCTAAGGAGTTTTGCGCTGCCATTCGGCCAACCACTGCAGGGCTTTTTCTTTATTGCTAAACAAACGAGTGGGAATGGGCGGTTTATTAAAGCCCACCAAAAAGTTGCCCAATATACGGCTAATTCCACTACCTACCAAAAGCGCACAGGCTCTAGATCTAGGGTTAACGGCCTTGGCAAAGTATTTCCGGGCATCCGCCGAAATACCGCCAATAGTTGATACATCGATATAAATGAAGATGTTTTTTTCCTGAGCCTCCGCCATTTTGCACAGACTTTCATAGTAGTCTTGGGCTTGCTCCAAATTCATCTTTAACTTTTCCTCAAAATACAGCTCTAATACGCCTTCTGCTTCTGCAGACCACTGCAATTTTGCTTGGGGAAATTCAATTTTGGGGGCAGAATAATCTCTTTTCAAACCTTATTTATTTAGCTACTTGCTCCTTCAACCACTCAATCGCCTTCTCTTCATCGGTAAAGATACGAGTTGTAATGTTAGGTTTGCTAAATTTCAGAAAAAGGTTCCCAATAATTTTAGATAGGCCACTGCCCATCATAACTGCGGCACCTATGGCCACAATTTTTCCCGAACTCAGGGCCGAGCGCACTTCCTGATTCGTTTTTTTCATCTGCCGCAAGTCAGAAAGCAACCAAAGCCCCTCCCCAAATGTCTGTCGCAGCTGCTCAATATGCGCATATACATCGGCAGGGTCCAAAACAGCCTCATTGTAGGTTACCCTGACAATGCCGGGCGCAATAGGCTTAACCTTGGCTATCGGAGTTCTTATTTCTTGCTGTTCTTTCATGACCTACTAATGATTTTATTCTCCCAATTTATAAATTTAAAATTAGCTTTTATGCTTTAGACGGCTTTATTTTAGGCCTTTATCTGAATTATTCTGCTGTTTTTTTGGGGCCTGCCGCCTGCGGCGGCCGGGCTGTGTCGTGGCTCGCTGTTCGCTCGGCCCTGCGCGGGCTGCGCCCGCTGGGTCTGCGGCTGCGCCGCCCCACTTTCCATCCCTAGGCCAGATGTAATCGCGCTGCTTTGGGCATTGTTTGCTAGGAGTTTTTGGCTAGGCCAGCTATTTTTTGAGGGCATAGCCTGCGGCGGCTTCGCCGCCTGTACCCTCCAAAATGCCCAAACGCAATTTGCAAGATGCCAAAAGAAAAGCTATTTTGAGCCTCCCTAAACAGCACACAATTTTAAAGGAGTTTTCTAAAAATATAGACGATATGCTAAATGCACCCAAGGCCAATAAACGGCCATATAAAATAAGCCAACATGGCGAAGAACGCATCGATAATTATCACTGGATGCGCCTTAGCGATGCCCAAAAAATGGCCGAAACCCCAGATGCCCAAACCCAAGAGGTTTTAGCTTATCTACAGGCCGAAAATGAATATACGGCCCAAAAAATGGCCCCTTTTAAAGCCCTCCAAGAAGAGATTTATCAAGAAATGATTGGCCGCCTGCCCCAAAGAGAAGAATCTGTTCCTTACCAAATGGGCGGCTATACTTATGGCCAACGCTATGAAGAGGGCCAAGAATATCCTATTTATTACCGCATTAAGGCGGGCCAAACAGAAGAGGAAATCCTTTTGGACCTCAATGCCCTAGCGGCCGATAAAGCCTTTTTTCAACTCGCTAGCTTTAAGGTGAGTCCCAATGGCCAAAAACTAGCCTACACTTTTGACGATAGCGGCCGCCGTATCTATAAAATGGCCTTTGTCGATCTGCAAAGCAAAACGACTAGCCCCATTGTCCTCCAAGGCTGTAGCGGCGATATTGCCTGGGCCAGTGATAATGAACATCTCTTTTTTACGGCCCGCAATCCCGAAACCCTACTCTCCGAAAAGGTCTATCGCTACCGCCTTGGCCAAAAGCAGGAGGAAGCCGTTTTGGTCTATGAGGAAGAAGATAAAAGTTTTTATACTGGGGTGTATAGAAGCCGCTGCCAAGAATACATTATTATCTGGAACAGCAGCACCCTCAGTAGCGATTATCAGCTGCTAGAGGCCGATCAGCCGCTGGGCCAGTTTTGGAACTTTATGCCCCGCCAAGCCAATCATGAGTATAGTATTGCTGCAGATGGCCAAGGCGGCTTTTATATCCTCTCCAATCAGGAGGCCCCCAACTTTAAGCTCTTGCACGCTAGCAAGGAAAATACGGCCCAACAAGCCAATTGGAGCCTCATTTTACCGCATCGCCCCACCGTCTTTTTAGAGGACCTAACGGTCTTTAAAGATTTTTATGTACTGCAAGAACGCAAGGAAGGTCAAACGCATCTTCGCCTAATCACTGCAGATAAAGACGAATATCTCTCTTTTGAGGAAGAGGTGTATATGGTTTCTATGGGCCAAAATCATCATTTTGAAGAGCAAAATTTCCGCTATATCTATGGCTCGATGACCACGCCCAATAGCGTCTATGCCTATCATTTGGAGGATGGGCGCAAAGAATTGCTCAAGCAGCAAGAGGTGGTCGGTGGCCATACTCCCGCCAATTACCAAACGGAGCGCCTTTGGGTAGAAGCCCGAGATGGGGCCAAGGTGCCCGTTTCATTGGTCTACAAAAAAGGCTTTAAAAAAGATGGCAAGAGCCCCCTTTTGCTCTATGCTTATGGCGCTTATGGGCATACTATTGATCCGTATTTTAGTGCTGCTCGCCTCAGCCTTTTGGACCGAGGATTTGCCTTTGCCATTGCGCATGTTCGGGGTGGGCAGGCTTTGGGCCGAGATTGGTTTGAGCAGGGCCGTGTATTTAATAAAAAGAATAGCTTCTACGACTTTATTGATGTGGCCCAAAGCCTTTGCCTACAACAATATAGCTCTGCCGAAAAGCTCTTTGGTATGGGCGGTAGCGCTGGCGGCCTGCTGATGGGCGCTGTGGCCAATATGGCCCCTACGGCTTTTCGGGGCTTAGTGGCGGCTGTCCCTTTTGTGGATGTCCTCAACACGATGTCAGATGCTAGTATTCCCCTAACCACCAATGAATATGACCAATGGGGCAATCCCGAAGAAGAGGAGGCCTACCGCTATATTTTGTCCTACTCTCCCTACGAAAATGTACAAGCGCAATATTATTGCGCCATCTTGGTCACTACGGGCTATCATGATTCTCAGGTGCAATATTGGGAGCCCGCCAAATGGGTCGCCGAATTAAGAGACAAAAAGTTGGACCAAAATACGCTTTTGCTACATACCAATTTAGAAGCTGGTCATGGAGGTGCTTCTGGCCGCTTCCAAGCCTATAAGGAGCTCGCTTTAGAGTATGCCTTTTTGTTTGCTTGCCTAGCAGAGGATGAGGCTTAACAGCCCCCAAAAAACACTAAAGGCCCGCAAGGAATTTTCCTTGCGGGCCTTTGGCTTTGGTCCTTATTGGACCCAGTTTTCTTTGTCTAAGTTGCGGTAGTCTACGGCCTCGGCGATGTGCTCTAGCTGAATGCGGGCCGAGCCCGCCAAATCGGCTACGCTGCGGGCCACTTTGAGGATGCGGTCATAGGCGCGGGCAGAAAGCTGCCGGACCTGCATGGCTTGCTTGAGCAATTTACTGCCCGCCTGGTCCAATTGGCAATACTCTCGGATGAGGCGGCTGTTCATTTGGGCATTGCAATGAATGCCGGGATAACTGGCAAAACGCTCTTCCTGTATTTTTCTGGCCCGATTCACTCGCTCTCGGATGGAGGCGCTACTTTCGCCTTTGAGCTGAGAAGAACTGATGGTCTCAAAATCTACAGGCTCTACTTCTACATGAATGTCGATGCGGTCCAATAGCGGTCCAGAGATTTTGTTGAGGTAGCGATGCACGGCCTGGGGCGCACAAACGCAATCTTTAGTAGGGTGGGTGTAGTAGCCGCAGGGACAGGGATTCATGGCGGCTAGGAGCATGAAATTGGCTGGATAATCTACGGTGAATCTAGAGCGAGAGATGGTAATTTGGCGGCTTTCCATGGGTTGGCGCAAGACCTCCAAAACGGTCCGTTTGAACTCGGGCAGCTCGTCCATAAAGAGGACGCCATTATGGGCCAGAGAGATTTCTCCGGGTTTGGGGTGAACCCCGCCGCCCACTAGGGCCACATCACTAATGGTGTGGTGAGGACTGCGAAAAGAGCGCTTAGAAATTAGGGAGGCATTTTCAGGCATGAGGCCCACCACCGAATGAATTTTGGTGGTTTCTAGGGCTTCTTTGAGCGAAAGCGGGGGGAGAATGGTGGGCAGGCGCTTGGCCAACATACTTTTGCCTGCGCCGGGTGGGCCGATCAGGATGGCATTATGGCCTCCCGCTGCAGCCACTTCTAAGGCTCTTTTGACCTGTTCTTGGCCCTTTACATCCATAAAATCGACGAGGAGGTGGGGGGCTTGTTGTTCAAATTCTTTGCGAGTATCGACAAAGACGGCTTCTGGCTTTTCGCCCCCATCTAAAAAGGCGACCACCTCGGCTAGGTGGCTGAGCCCAAAGACTTCGAGCTGGTTGACGATGGCCCCCTCTCTTGCATTGACTTTGGGGAGAATGAGGCCCTCAAAACCCTCTTTGCGGGCTTGGATGGCAATGGGCAAAGCGCCTTTGATCGGGCGGATGCTACCATCTAGGGAGAGCTCTCCCATGAGGATGTATTTTTCGAGTAAATCGCTTTGGATCTGGCCTGTAGCGGCCAAAATGCCCAAGGCTAGGGGCAAATCATAATGCGAGCCCTCTTTTCTGAGGTCCGCTGGGGCCATATTGACCACAATGCGAATGCGAGGAATGCGATAACCAATCGCTTTAATGGCGCTTTCTACCCGCCAATAACTTTCTCGAACGGCATTGTCGGGCAAACCGACTAGAGAATAACCCGGTTTTCCTTGGGCCAAGGGGCCGCCTGTATCTACTTCTATAGTAATAGTTTGTGCGTCTACGCCATGAACGGCGCTTGCAAAGGCTTTTATGAGCATATCTTTTATTTTTGTACCTGAACAAAGATATAACCTTTGTTTGTAAACTGCAAATTATTGTTGGGCTTTTCCTTTTTTAGCGTCTAGAAGGAGCGAAGCGACTGGCCTAGCGATGCGGCGGGGTGGCCGTCAGGCCAGACCCAGGCGGCGCAGCCGCCGCAGGGCCGAGCGAATAGCGAGCCCCAAAGCGTAGCGCCGCAAGGCGAAGCCGCAGCGGAGGCCCCAAAAAAACAGTAGAAAAATTAAATCAACTTTAATTTATAATTTGGGGCTGCGAGAGGGGCAAAAAAGCGGTAAATTGGGCTTTATTGACCAATAAAAAAAAGCGATGAAACGATTAATTTACTGCATGATTTTTCTGGGGGCGGGACCTATTTTATGGGGGCAGCATCAGGATGTATTTCCGGGTTTGAGCACGGCAGATTTGTTAGATTCTGTGCAATTGCATTATCGGCCCGATACGGTTTTGGCTTGGAATAATGCCAAGGATACCTTGTTTAAAGTCATTGATAATCAGAATGATACGGTGACTTGTGTATATACGGGTTTGCAAAAATGGTTGGATCCGACGCAGGATCCGGACAGTTATATGTCGGACAATAATGCGCCCAATGGGATGAATGTGGAGCATACTTATCCGCAGAGTCGGGGGGCGGCCAATGGCAATGCGCGCAGTGATTTGCATCATCTTTTTGCATGTCGAAATGAGACCAACAATATGCGGGGCAATTTGCCTTTTGCGGAGCTGGCGGATACGGCTGTAACCAACTGGTTTTATTTGACTTATAATGCGCAGGGCGTGCCTGTTTTTGATCGGGACAACTACAGTGAATTGGTCATGAATCAGGCATTTGAGCCCCGGGAGGATTTCAAGGGGAATGTGGCGCGGGCCATGTTTTATTTTTACACGATTTACCGCAATGAGGCGCAGGGCAGCGATCCCAATTTTTTTGGGCCGCAGCAGGCGGTGCTTTGTGATTGGCATGAATTGGACCCTGTGGATCAGGCGGAATGGGACCGCAGCCAGTTGATTGCGACTTATCAGGATGGCAAGGCGAATCCCTTTGTTTTGGATTGCAGTTTGGCCAAGCGTTTATATTGTCCGAATCAGGCGGCGGGCTGTGCGCCTTCTGCTTTGGCGGTTTTGGGGAGCAGTTTGGGGGAGGCTAAATTGTGGCCTAATCCCTTGTCGGGCAATCAGTTAAACTTATCTATTCACTTATTGGAGGCCCAGCCGATCGAGCTAGAATTACTGGATGTATTGGGTCGTTCTTTGGGCATTTTGGAGACCGCTAATTTGTCGGCTGGCGATTATCAGTGGCAATTTGATTTGCCTACGGATTTGGCCAAGGGTGTATATTTGTTGCGGATTCGGGCTGGGGGAAGCCAGCAGAGTTTAAAATTTGTCCGTCAGTAAGGGCTAGAAAAAATGCGAAAATAGGGGAGCTAGGAGAGGGGCTTTCCTATTTTTTTGTCTGTTGGGAGGGGGGATTTGGGGCTGCCCCTCGCTTTGCTCGGGTCGCTCCACTTCGCAGCTCGCAGGTCTGCTCGGCCCTGCGTCGCTTTGCTCCTTGGTCTGCCGCTTGCGCGGCCCTGCTACGGCAGCTCAGCCGGCGGCGGCTTTGCCGCCTGTAGGGCGCGGAAAGGGGGATGAAATTAAATTAGGAAGTATAGGGGAGAAGTTTTATATTGTGGCAGAAATTAGCGCTAAGAGGAGGAGAAATCTAAATCTTAAAACTTTCTTAAAATGAAAAAAAGGTGTTTGGAGGCTTTGCGGTATATTTTGGGGTTGCATAGCTCTACTGTAGGCTGTGGCGCTCTTATGGCTTTTTAAATTATATGATAGTTTTACTATACTAAACCCATTGCAGGCAAAGCAGCATTGAAACGACATAATTTTCTCTTTAGTATGGACTGACTCTGTATACTAAACCCATTGCAGGCAAAGCAGCATTGAAACTACGTACGGAACCTGCTACACGACCGACCCTGAGCGATACTAAACCCATTGCAGGCAAAGCAGCATTGAAACCGCCGCCCGCCGAAACAGAAGGCGTAACAGAAGCCATACTAAACCCATTGCAGGCAAAGCAGCATTGAAACTGGTCTAAGCTGTGGAAAATTACAGCTACATCAGATACTAAACCCATTGCAGGCAAAGCAGCATTGAAACACTTCTAAAATATATCTATATGGAAGAAGTTTAATACTAAACCCATTGCAGGCAAAGCAGCATTGAAACATGCAGGCAAGCAGCGTTTGCTGCACCTGCAGCTTATACTAAACCCATTGCAGGCAAAGCAGCATTGAAACTTCGTAAATCTCGAAATTTGCACGGCCTTCAACGGCATACTAAACCCATTGCAGGCAAAGCAGCATTGAAACTCCCCCAGCATTGCACTGGGGGAGGTGGATAAAATACTAAACCCATTGCAGGCAAAGCAGCATTGAAACATCTAAACGGTTATGATTATGCTACAGATACTTTTATACTAAACCCATTGCAGGCAAAGCAGCATTGAAACAATTTATCCACCACATCCTCGACCGAGCCAGATAAATACTAAACCCATTGCAGGCAAAGCAGCATTGAAACTTTTCTGGCAGCATTCCAAAATCCTGTGAAGGCAATACTAAACCCATTGCAGGCAAAGCAGCATTGAAACCTACAATGTCTTTGTTGACTCATAGAGACTTAAAAGGATACTAAACCCATTGCAGGCAAAGCAGCATTGAAACCGCTCAACAAACCAAGGAAAAAAGGCTCCCCTCCAAAATACTAAACCCATTGCAGGCAAAGCAGCATTGAAACTTTTTTGCATGGTAAATGGTTTAGAAAGGATTTCATACTAAACCCATTGCAGGCAAAGCAGCATTGAAACATCAACCGCTTCGCTGTGGTTACAGAACAACTACATACTAAACCCATTGCAGGCAAAGCAGCATTGAAACTTTCCCAGCATCGTCCTCTAGAAAAGGATACAGATACTAAACCCATTGCAGGCAAAGCAGCATTGAAACTTCAGCCGCCAAAAAAGATGCGGCGGCGGCCAAAATACTAAACCCATTGCAGGCAAAGCAGCATTGAAACAATATTGGGGTTGCTGAGGTCGTCTGTTGAAGCCTATACTAAACCCATTGCAGGCAAAGCAGCATTGAAACCATACCCCGTTCTACTTCTGCTTCAACCTGCGCCAATACTAAACCCATTGCAGGCAAAGCAGCATTGAAACCATATAATAGGTTCGAATCCTATCTAACGTACAACAATACTAAACCCATTGCAGGCAAAGCAGCATTGAAACTGTAAAATTTAGACATCAACTCATCATAGAGTTTAATACTAAACCCATTGCAGGCAAAGCAGCATTGAAACCTTCTCCGACTATGTTGACTCCTTTATGCAGATCCATACTAAACCCATTGCAGGCAAAGCAGCATTGAAACGCAATAACTGGAAGTTACGACCTTTACCCAGTCTTATACTAAACCCATTGCAGGCAAAGCAGCATTGAAACTGCCCGAAGGCAACGCTCTGAGCCTAAATGCTATTTATACTAAACCCATTGCAGGCAAAGCAGCATTGAAACTTCGTACTGGAAAAAGGGAGAGCCAGGGAAGTCGTATACTAAACCCATTGCAGGCAAAGCAGCATTGAAACAGGGGCTAGTTCGCCCCCATCTCCAAGATTCCTCTATACTAAACCCATTGCAGGCAAAGCAGCATTGAAACTGACTTGCTTGAGCAAATCGCTAAGGACTATGTAAATACTAAACCCATTGCAGGCAAAGCAGCATTGAAACAAAAACAAGTGAGTGCAACGAACACCATACCGATGCATACTAAACCCATTGCAGGCAAAGCAGCATTGAAACTTATCCACACCTGATCAACACCCTCTTATTCTTGGAATACTAAACCCATTGCAGGCAAAGCAGCATTGAAACATGGACAGGCTGGAGAAGAGAGGAATAAAAGCAGTATACTAAACCCATTGCAGGCAAAGCAGCATTGAAACTCCGCATCGGCCCGAGCAGTTACACGCAATTCAATACTAAACC
This sequence comes from Saprospira grandis, assembly GCF_027594745.1. Taxonomy (NCBI): domain Bacteria; kingdom Pseudomonadati; phylum Bacteroidota; class Saprospiria; order Saprospirales; family Saprospiraceae; genus Saprospira; species Saprospira grandis. The sequence goes on from NZ_CP110854.1 coordinate 3,667,479, forward strand.
CATTGCAGGCAAAGCAGCATTGAAACTATATTCTTTTTTTAATTAACAATTATTAATCATTTCAAATACTAAACCCATTGCAGGCAAAGCAGCATTGAAACCCTCTGGCCCCATTCCCGCAAATCGGGCAATTTGATACTAAACCCATTGCAGGCAAAGCAGCATTGAAACTGCTTGACTAAGTCCATAATATTTTAATTACTGTATACTAAACCCATTGCAGGCAAAGCAGCATTGAAACCTTCCCCACCTTGGTTCATCTTTTCGATAAAAGATCATACTAAACCCATTGCAGGCAAAGCAGCATTGAAACATAAAGTTTTTTTTAATAAATTAAAGAGAGGTTATATACTAAACCCATTGCAGGCAAAGCAGCATTGAAACAAGATGTTCTTTAAATTCAGAAAGATTTTCTGTATACTAAACCCATTGCAGGCAAAGCAGCATTGAAACCCGTCATCGTCTTTTGAAAAACGTCCGTGTTTTATACTAAACCCATTGCAGGCAAAGCAGCATTGAAACAAATTATTTGTTGGACAAATTAATTCCAACAACAATACTAAACCCATTGCAGGCAAAGCAGCATTGAAACTCCAATGAAAGTTACACTGAGAAACCTAGTTTCCCAGATACTAAACCCATTGCAGGCAAAGCAGCATTGAAACACCCCCACAATTTTAATAATCTCTACGCCACTAGAATACTAAACCCATTGCAGGCAAAGCAGCATTGAAACAGGAGAAAACTTTAGCAGATCTTTTGCTGCTTCTCATATACTAAACCCATTGCAGGCAAAGCAGCATTGAAACTTGGGAGGCGGCGCCGCTTTGGCCTTAATTGTCTAATACTAAACCCATTGCAGGCAAAGCAGCATTGAAACATTTATTAGGAATGGGTATTGAGACGGCAAAACAATATACTAAACCCATTGCAGGCAAAGCAGCATTGAAACAATTCGAAGACAGGCGAAATAACAAACTATCTAAATACTAAACCCATTGCAGGCAAAGCAGCATTGAAACTTCTTCGTCCGGAAAGTAAAAGAAGGCGCTCTCTATACTAAACCCATTGCAGGCAAAGCAGCATTGAAACAACTCTTTGTTTAACAATTGTACATTCATGGGGTATACTAAACCCATTGCAGGCAAAGCAGCATTGAAACTATTGGGATACGTGTCTTATTAGACAAAGGGATATTATACTAAACCCATTGCAGGCAAAGCAGCATTGAAACTATTCGCTCTCCATCATGTTCTATGATAGAGAGGATACTAAACCCATTGCAGGCAAAGCAGCATTGAAACTACTACCGCCAAAGCGGTTGATCAGTTTCTTTACTAATACTAAACCCATTGCAGGCAAAGCAGCATTGAAACAACCTGAAGAAGTTTCAATACGGCGGATGATTTCATATACTAAACCCATTGCAGGCAAAGCAGCATTGAAACTACCTCTGAGATAAGGAAAGCTTCCAGTGGTTAGATACTAAACCCATTGCAGGCAAAGCAGCATTGAAACGCAGTAGAATTGGTCGCCTTAGTGCGATTGCTGATACTAAACCCATTGCAGGCAAAGCAGCATTGAAACGAATTTTACCCAATCTTTTTCAGTGAAGTGGAACCTATACTAAACCCATTGCAGGCAAAGCAGCATTGAAACACGCTTGAGAATTGCTTTGTTTGGGCCTTTGGACAATACTAAACCCATTGCAGGCAAAGCAGCATTGAAACTTGCCTTGGATAAGCTAAGTCTGAAGAAAAGTACATACTAAACCCATTGCAGGCAAAGCAGCATTGAAACTTACGCTTAGCCGCCAACATCGCCTTAGCCAAATCAAATACTAAACCCATTGCAGGCAAAGCAGCATTGAAACAAACCAAAACAAAAATAATATTAAAATGAAAGAAAGATACTAAACCCATTGCAGGCAAAGCAGCATTGAAACTGTAACCTAGTATTTCTAAGTAAATTAGCAATAGAGAATACTAAACCCATTGCAGGCAAAGCAGCATTGAAACCGCCACGTGCTTGCTTCGCTTGCTTTAGTACCACAAATACTAAACCCATTGCAGGCAAAGCAGCATTGAAACACTTGAGCCAATTCAGCAACAAACCCTTTTAGGCTTATACTAAACCCATTGCAGGCAAAGCAGCATTGAAACCGCTACCGTATGCAGCAGATAACGGAGTTTAAGTATACTAAACCCATTGCAGGCAAAGCAGCATTGAAACTGTGCAGAACGGGGGCTGGGGTGTAAAATGCTTAGAGATACTAAACCCATTGCAGGCAAAGCAGCATTGAAACTAAGGTGTGGGATGTCCTCTGATTGCATAGGCAAATACTAAACCCATTGCAGGCAAAGCAGCATTGAAACCTCCTTGCGAGTGTGGGGCCGACTTGGATCGTTATATACTAAACCCATTGCAGGCAAAGCAGCATTGAAACAGGCAAAAACTCATCAAAGGCAAATTGCCTAAATATTTAATACTAAACCCATTGCAGGCAAAGCAGCATTGAAACGTCGACTAAACTCCGAGTCCCACAATACTGTCTTATACTAAACCCATTGCAGGCAAAGCAGCATTGAAACCTCTAATCATATCAGCTATGATTAAAGGTAAATAAAAATACTAAACCCATTGCAGGCAAAGCAGCATTGAAACAGGCATTGAACTGCCCGATAGCCTAGTTTGGCTACCAGATACTAAACCCATTGCAGGTAAAGCAGCATTGAAACAACTTTTTTATAATTTTTTCCCTAATTATTTGTTATACTAAACCCATTGCAGGCAAAGCAGCATTGAAACGGAATTAGTACTACTTGTTATATTGAGGGAGTACTATACTAAACCCATTGCAGGCAAAGCAGCATTGAAACCTTAGCTACTACAATCTTTGTTTTCTCCCCAGAAAAATACTAAACCCATTGCAGGCAAAGCAGCATTGAAACTGTATGACCTCCTATAGGGAGAGACAGCAGTGTCATACTAAACCCATTGCAGGCAAAGCAGCATTGAAACACATTTTCTTAAATTTAGGAGGTCTTTTATCATTGATACTAAACCCATTGCAGGCAAAGCAGCATTGAAACCCATCTATATTCAACAATATGTAAGTCTGTTGGTGAATACTAAACCCATTGCAGGCAAAGCAGCATTGAAACTTCAAGGTCAAACATTGAGTCTTGAAAAGGAATCAATACTAAACCCATTGCAGGCAAAGCAGCATTGAAACATAAGCAAGAAGTACCTTTGCCTTCTTATGTTGTATACTAAACCCATTGCAGGCAAAGCAGCATTGAAACGTTCTAGTTCCTCTAGACTGATACGCTCATCCCGCAAATACTAAACCCATTGCAGGCAAAGCAGCATTGAAACTAAGAGTCTGCTTAGAGAAGACAGATGATACCAGATACTAAACCCATTGCAGGCAAAGCAGCATTGAAACAACATAAGAATATTGTTATACTTCTTATATTGGTTAAAATACTAAACCCATTGCAGGCAAAGCAGCATTGAAACTTATACGGTGATGGTGAATCAACACCTCAACTTGAATACTAAACCCATTGCAGGCAAAGCAGCATTGAAACACTCTCTCAAGACATCTTTTGCCTCGTTGGCAATATACTAAACCCATTGCAGGCAAAGCAGCATTGAAACAACTTTTAAAAGTCAGTCCTCCGTAACCTTTAAAAATACTAAACCCATTGCAGGCAAAGCAGCATTGAAACACAACAGATTTCATTCCTGATCCTACAGGAAGTATTTATACTAAACCCATTGCAGGCAAAGCAGCATTGAAACATCGCCTTGGAAAATATATTTTGCTGGAGCAACTATACTAAACCCATTGCAGGCAAAGCAGCATTGAAACTTCATTATTTTAATTTTAGTTATTTACAATATCGAATACTAAACCCATTGCAGGCAAAGCAGCATTGAAACTTGGTGGGGACTACCGTTACACCAACACTGCTGCAATACTAAACCCATTGCAGGCAAAGCAGCATTGAAACAAGAGCCAACACAGCAGCAGCTCTATCGAGAGCCAAATACTAAACCCATTGCAGGCAAAGCAGCATTGAAACTTTTAAATCTGAATTATGAGTGTTTTTAATTGCTATACTAAACCCATTGCAGGCAAAGCAGCATTGAAACAAAGAAAAGCTTATGAAGAATATATTAAAATTACTAATACTAAACCCATTGCAGGCAAAGCAGCATTGAAACTTCATAGGTTATTTGGGTAATACTCCTATTAAAATATACTAAACCCATTGCAGGCAAAGCAGCATTGAAACGTCCCAAATATTTGGGTTTTTTGGACATTATATATATACTAAACCCATTGCAGGCAAAGCAGCATTGAAACTTCCGCATCCCGAAGATCCCTCCTTAATCTGGAGAATACTAAACCCATTGCAGGCAAAGCAGCATTGAAACATCCTTACTAGTTTCCTATATGCCTAGCTGGTGGAATACTAAACCCATTGCAGGCAAAGCAGCATTGAAACCCGAAGATGGTACTGTCTTTATGACGCAGAGACAAATACTAAACCCATTGCAGGCAAAGCAGCATTGAAACTTTGTAGCAGTACCAGAAGATATTGAACTGCAGACATACTAAACCCATTGCAGGCAAAGCAGCATTGAAACATCTCTACTTGTAGTCCCCATTTCTGGGAAATAATACTAAACCCATTGCAGGCAAAGCAGCATTGAAACGCCCGTCGTGGCTCCTCCTGAGCCTGTTATTTCTATACTAAACCCATTGCAGGCAAAGCAGCATTGAAACATCTAACGTCCCGTGGTTTTCCGGGGCGTATAGAATACTAAACCCATTGCAGGCAAAGCAGCATTGAAACAGCTGGGACGAACAGCAGTCTCAGCTCAAGCCTATATACTAAACCCATTGCAGGCAAAGCAGCATTGAAACATCATAGCTATCATAGCGATAGCTATTAGGCATATACTAAACCCATTGCAGGCAAAGCAGCATTGAAACTTCCGTTGCGCAGCTCTCCGTCTGCGACGTACTTCTATACTAAACCCATTGCAGGCAAAGCAGCATTGAAACTCCATAATATCAGCAGAGCAGCCGATGCCAGCCCCATACTAAACCCATTGCAGGCAAAGCAGCATTGAAACATCTTGTAGGTTCATACAAATCTTTGTGGACGTAATACTAAACCCATTGCAGGCAAAGCAGCATTGAAACCTTCTGTACCTGTGTAATAATCTCTTGATATTAATACTAAACCCATTGCAGGCAAAGCAGCATTGAAACCGTACCACGAACGGTACAACACATGTGATAACTCATACTAAACCCATTGCAGGCAAAGCAGCATTGAAACTATAATTTTTAAATTTAGAGATATTACTGTCCAATACTAAACCCATTGCAGGCAAAGCAGCATTGAAACTCCATAATATCAGCAGAGCAGCCGATGCCAGCCCCATACTAAACCCATTGCAGGCAAAGCAGCATTGAAACAGTTAAGGGTGTAGTCCTTTTCGGAGCTTCCTTGATATACTAAACCCATTGCAGGCAAAGCAGCATTGAAACTCAGCCAAATGCTTGCCTGATGGTGCAGGTACAAATACTAAACCCATTGCAGGCAAAGCAGCATTGAAACATTTACAGTTTTAGTTGATTCTGAGTCTAATTTGCATACTAAACCCATTGCAGGCTAAGCAGCATTGAAACTTCCTCGTTGCTCCTAACGAAGATGGCAGTTGTCGTTTGTATACTAAACCCTTTGCAGGCTAAGCAGCATTGAAACTGGGACGGCATAAGCTTAGGGCTTAACAAGTCCAAATACTAAACCCTTTGCAGGCTAAGCAGCATTGAAACTCTCCCAGGCTGTAGGAGAAAGGAATAAGTCTTTTATACTAAACCCATTGCAGGCGAAGCAGCATTGAAACTAACGCTAAGGGGGCTGTAGAGGGAAGGGCTAAATACTAAACCCATTGCAGGCGAAGCAGCATTGAAACTGTTACCGCATCAGCTCTCATTGCCATCAAAGCCAATACTAAACCCATTGCAGGCGAAGCAGCATTGAAACTGCAGCATTGGGTTCGCTGTACTGTAAGTGCTACTTATACTAAACCCATTGCAGGCGAAGCAGCATTGAAACTAGGGACAGAGTCTGAAATTAAGAAAGAGGCAGCATACTAAACCCATTGCAGGCGAAGCAGCATTGAAACTCTGAGCAGAGCTATCGACGCATAGCTCTTTGCCATACTAAACCCATTGCAGGCGAAGCAGCATTGAAACTTGGGTTACTCCTTACGTCGCTGAAATGTTTTAATACTAAACCCATTGCAGGCGAAGCAGCATTGAAACCACGCTTGGGAAATCAGCACCTCCCCACGTGGAGATATACTAAACCCATTGCAGGCGAAGCAGCATTGAAACCTGGGAAAGATGAGGGGCTACACACCAAATATATAATACTAAACCCATTGCAGGCGAAGCAGCATTGAAACGCCCTAAACAATTTCAGGCAAAAATCAATAATTCTATACTAAACCCATTGCAGGCGAAGCAGCATTGAAACATTTTTAAATTTTATTTCTTATGACTCTTTATTTCATACTAAACCCATTGCAGGCGAAGCAGCATTGAAACTTCTCCAGACAAAGGTCGGGAGATCTCTGATTACTTAATACTAAACCCATTGCAGGCGAAGCAGCATTGAAACTGTGCCGCAAAATTGCGTTTTCTAACCTAGCCCTGCGCAAATACTAAACCCATTGCAGGCGAAGCAGCATTGAAACTGCCTACGGAAATACGTGACCCCAAGTTCCCCATATACTAAACCCATTGCAGGCGAAGCAGCATTGAAACTGAATCGTAGCCAACAATAAGCGTGAGCTACGCTACGATACTAAACCCATTGCAGGCGAAGCAGCATTGAAACCGGGCCAGAGCAACCCACAGGTAGAATTTTCTCTCACATACTAAACCCATTGCAGGCGAAGCAGCATTGAAACTATTCTGCTCGTGTACCTCATCCACAAGGATGGTGATACTAAACCCATTGCAGGCGAAGCAGCATTGAAACGAAGCAATATCCACTAAAGAAACTAACTGCTTGATAATACTAAACCCATTGCAGGCGAAGCAGCATTGAAACTTTTTAGATCGTAGGAGTGTAAAAAGCTTTTACGATACTAAACCCATTCAGCCAATAATCGCCCAGGGACAAAAGCCCCTAGGCTAATTCAATGGAGTGAGCCCTAAAGGGCCTCAAATTATGACCTACTGCTTTGCTCCATTGTTATTGCAGGGGAGGGCCATATCCAAAGGCCCTCTTTAGAGGGCTGTCTGAAAAAAGCTAGCCTAGGGGCTTGTCCCTAAGCAGCGGAGCAGGAGGCCGTATGGAGATAGCTTTTATTAGTCCCTCAACTTTTTCTTGAGATTTTTGAAGGAAGGGAGAGGAATGAGAATAAGCCTTTTACTGATAAAGCTTTATATTAGAATGTGTTATGGGCCGATGGTTTTAAAACTATCGGCTCATTTTATTGCGCTTAGTCTGTTCTCCTTTGTTGCTGTGGGTTTCAACCTACAGGTACATATATCCATGCTACAGGCCCCAAAAAATAAACCTAGTCCCTCAACTTTTTCTGTGGAGATAGAAGAGGAGGAAAAAGTGAAGAATGCGTCTTTTAACGGCTGGGCAGTTTTGGGCCCATGGGCTTCAGCCTATGGTTGTGGGACTATGCAAACTGGCGGGCTAAAGCCCTTTTTGTGGCCCTTTGGCCTTCGGCCATGGCGGCTTAGCCGCCTGCTATTCATCGGCTAGGAACAAGCCCCAAGCTGTAGAAGAAGATGCTAAATAGCTCCTTTATTAGTCCCTCAACTTTTTCTTCTGCCTTTAGAGGGGAGATGAGTCTCTTCAGAACTAGTAGGTTTTGGGTCCTGCGACTTTTCATTAGTCCCTCAACTTTTTCTGTGTAAAGAGGAGAGGGGAAAGTGAAAAAAAAGCCTTGTATATGAAAAGGAGCTATTTTGTTTTCAGGTCCTGCGGCTTTTAAGCTGCAGGCCAGTTGTTGGTCAGGAGTGGGCTCTGCTGTACCTAAATTGGCTGCTGGTTTCAACCTGCAGCCACAGCTAGCAGGCGGCGAAGCCGCCGCAAAGGAGCGAAGCGACTTGGCCTAGGGGCCTGAAAGGGTGCCGCGCAGCGGCAGACCCAGCCAGCTTGCTGGCGCAGGGCCGAGCAGACCTGCGAGCCCTGCAAGGGCCCGGCCGCCAAAGGCGGCAGGCCCCAGAAAAAGAAAAATAAAATATAGATCTAACTGTTTGGTAATCAGTTGTAAAGGAGGGTTTAAATAGCTTGTTTTTCAAACCGAATTTAACTAATTTTAGAGCTAAATAGCTATTTGTTTTGTGGCAGAAATGCAGTTTTAATTAAATTTTTTAAAAAAATCGGAAAATAAAGTTCACAAAATGGACTTAAGTGACATTAAAGAATAGATCGGCATTTTAGTAGATGATGGACTTTAATAAAATGCTTTAACAGCTATGCCAAGAGTGGAGGCGCAAGTTGAAAATGGTTTTAATTGGAGGGCGTAGTTTTCCCAAAAGATTTTTTCCCAAACCCATGCTCTAGCATGGGGCAAAAAGACAGCATGAAAAAAAATGAGACCTTATTAACCGAACTATTTGACCTAGATGAGCTGACGGCTTGTCAGGAATTAGCCGAAAAATTAATGGCTGCAGGAGCAAAAAGCTCAGCGCCATATTATTATTGGGTGAAGGTGGAGCTCGAAAAAGAATCGCCTAACTATTTGAATGCCAAGCGTTGTTTGCAGTTGGGCCAAAAGCGTTCTGCTGAAAAAGGACCCCTGTATTTTTTGTTTGGCCAATTGATGGAAGAAGAGGGGCGCTATGATTTGGCGCTTCATTATTATGAGCAGGGGCAGGGCGATGAACAGGCCGATTTGGCCCAAGCCAAGTTGCTTTTTTTGTTGGAAGAAGATCTGCCCAAGGCCAAAATTTTGCTCGAAAATTTGGCGGCGCCCACTGCAGAAAGCTGCTATTTTTTGGCAGCTATTGCCTTGGAAGAAGGCGAATATTTGCAGGGAATTTCCCTCTTATCGCCGATTTGTAACACCGAATTTGAGGAAGACTGTTTTGAGCTGCTTTGCCGCTTGCATATTGCTTTTGGAGAGGGCGAAAAAGCGCTTCCCTATTTAAAAACCTTGACCGAAAAGGCGGCAGATCCGATCGGCTATATGTCGGAATATGCGCAGCTTTTGCAGGACCTAAAACAAGATTTGGCGGCGGCCCAGGCTTGGTGCAGCTACCACAACAGTTTGCAGCAACCCCAAATGAGCCAGGACCGAATTTTTCTGGAGAAGGCCCAAGATTTTTATGCTTTGGGTTTGCATGAGGGGGCACTCTTTTTTTGCGAGCAAGCCAATCGCCATCAGTTGAGTGTGGAAGGCCTGCGGATGCAGACAAAATTGTATAAAGTGACTGGCGCTCTGGACAAGGTGGAGGATTGTCTGCAGGAGATGGCGCAATTTTATCCGGGAATGGATATCGCGGCTTTTAGCAGCAATATGGAAAAAAATAATCCAGAGGATGAGTAGCCTAAATAAGTAAAATAAATCTAACCAAACTAAACAACCTAATTTTTAACAAAAACACAATTTCTATGAAAAATTACACTGAACATCCTGATCCAGATCAGGACACCCCACCCAATCCCCCTGCGCAATAAGCGGGCGGAAGAGGAGAAGAAGCTTGGCTTTTTCTCCTTTTTTTTGGGGCCTCCGCTGCGGCTTCGCCTTGCGGCGGTTACTCCCTTCGGTCGTCGAACTGCGAACTAAAGTTCTTGTTGTCGTTCGGCAGCTCGCTGTTACTTGCTTCGCTGCGTCGGCTCCCGTTGGTCGGGTCGCTCGGCCCTGCGCAAAAAACAAGTTTTTGCTGGGTCTGCGGCTTTGCCGCACTGCCTACCATCGCTATGCCGCTCAACTGTCTTTTTTCTTTGGGCTGTTTTCTTCGGCGGCTGGGCGGCTTTGGCCCATGGGCTGAAGCCCATGGTTGTGGGACTATGCAAACTGGCGGGCTAAAGCCCTTGTTTGCCGATGGAGCCTAGTGAAACCGCAAATCCCCTCGAATGAGGGGATGGCGATTTTTTCAATAGCCTAGGGCCTTGGCCCTAGGGATGGCCGAAGGCCAAACGGCCTAGGGGCCTGAAAGGGTGGCCGCAGGCCAGACCCAGCCGCTGAAAGCGGCGCAGGGCCGAGCAGACCTGCGAGCCCTGCAAGGGCCCGGCCGCCAAAGGCGGCAGGCCCCAAAAAAGAAAAAATAAAGAGTAGAAGATTTTGAGGAGAGGGGAAAAAGGACCATAAACTCCCTGCAAAAATGACTATTTTAGGGCCTGATTTTCTAAATACTACCCATGCGCGGCCTGCTTTCTTTCTCTGTTTATACTCACCTGCACATTGCCCTAGGGGCTGCCCTGCTGACCGCTAGTAGTTTTTGGCAATGGGGACGGCCAATAGAGGGCTGGAGTTTGCCGCTGGCCTTTTTTGCCTGTTGGTGGATTTATGCCCTGCACCGAATTTACTCGAACCGTTCGGATAAGATGAAGGCGGAGCGACAAGCTATTTTGCAAAAATATCGTGCTTGGAATTGGGGATTGCTGCTTTTGCTGCCTGGGGTCCTGCTGTATTTAGCTAGTCAACTGCCTTTTGCCTTGCTCCGATGGTTGCTTTTGCCCGCCTTGCTTTCTTTGGCCTATGTGCTGCCTATTTATAAGGGCTGGCGACTGAGAGATATTCCCTGGCTGAAAATTTTTCTGATTGCTGGGGTCTGGTCTTTTGTGGCTACGGTGCTGCCCGCTTTAGAATTGGGACGGCCCATTTCTCCTTACTTATTTTTTGAACGGGCCCTCTTTGTTTTATTGATTACCTTGCCTTTTGATTTGCGAGATTTGGAACAAGAAGCCAAGGCAGGAGTGCCCACTCTGGTTTCTAGTTTGGGCGAAAAAAGGAGTCGCTACTTCATTGCTGCCCTAGCCCTAATTTGGTGGGGAATGCAGGCCTATACCGCCCCTTTTTTTATGCTATTGGCCAGTAGCATTTGTTTGCTGCTTATCTTTGTCCTGCTTTCTAGAACCCATGCGCAACAAAATGATTTCTTCTTTTCTTTTTATTGGGATGGCCTCTTAATTTTGTATCCTTTGCTCATCTTTTTGTTCAAAACCTATACTTAATGGCGATAGCTCATTTTTCTTTGCCCCAGGGACTTTCTTTGGCCCAATTTAAGGCGCAAGCCCTAAGCGTTTTTCAAGATGATCAGCCCCTATTGGTCCTTGATAATAATGAATTTAAGGAGGATGCTTTTCATGAAGTGGAATGGCTGCTGGGTGCTGCTGCTCGTCGTAGCCTTCGGGCCGATTGTTTTGCCCCTCTAGAGGCCGCGATGCAGGCCGATCCCAAGGCTTGGTGGTTGGGCTATTTTTCCTATGAGCTCAAAAACGATTTGGAGGAGCTGAGCTCGGAGAATATCGATCCCTTGAGCTTTCCAAAATTGGCTTTTTTTCAGCCAGCGGTTCGGATTTTGATTCGGCCAAATGGAGCGATTGAAATAGAGGCAGAAGATCCTCAGGCGGTTTGGGAAAACTGTTTGGAGGCATCGGCTTTACAAGGAGAAAAGCCCCTAGCTTTGCCCGAATTACAAGCTCGGATTACTAAGGCCGACTATATAGCGACCATTGCCGCTCTTAAAGAACATATTCTGGCGGGAGACATTTATGAGGTCAATTTTTGCCAAGAGTTTTTTATGGAAGGGGCCAAAATTGCCCCATTGCCTCTTTATTGGCGACTAATGAAATTGAGCCCCAGCCCTTTTTCGGCCTACTATCAATGGGAAAATGAGCATTTAATCTCGGCTAGTCCAGAACGCTTTTTGGCCCAAAGAGGAAGCCGACTCATCGCCCAACCGATTAAGGGAACCATTGGCCGAGGAAAAAATGAAGCCGAAGATCAAGCACTAGCCAATAGCCTGAGACATAGCGAAAAAGATTTGGCGGAGCATGTCATGATTGTGGACCTGCTGCGCAACGATTTGGCCCAATCAGCAGCGCCTGCCACCGTAGAAGTGAGCGAGCTGTTTGGCATTTACGCTTTTCCCCAATTGCAACAGATGATCTCTACCGTAGAAGCCGAACGGCGAGCCGATTGTAGCCCCCTGCAGGCCCTAAAAAAGGCTTTTCCCATGGGCTCAATGACCGGCGCGCCTAAAATTATGAGTATGAAAATTATTGAGCGCTACGAACAGCAACAAAGAGGTTTGTATTCTGGCGCAGTAGGCTATTTTTCGCCAGAGGGAAATTCCGATTTTAATGTGGTCATCAGAAGCTTAGTCTATCAACAAGAAAAAGAGTACCTCTCTTTTCAGGTGGGGGGCGCCATTGTCTATGACTCAATTGCTGAAGCCGAATATGAGGAATGCCTGCTCAAGGCCAAAGGACTACTTTTGGCCCTAGGAAAAAATATATAGCTGTGGCTGCTTTTTTCATCAAAAAGTATTTTGCGTTGAATGCTATTTACAATGAAAAATTTGTATTTTAAAGCTAGTAGATACCATTGTTCCCCTCTATCTAGCTAACCCCGCTAAATAGCAACAACCCTACTCCAACATGCACTACATTCAAGGTGAATTTAACAGCCTAGATGAGTATAAAAAGGCCTATTTTCTCTCTGAAGAGGAAATCCAACTCATCCGAAAAAGAAGTCAAGCAATCCCCTTTGAAGATTTTCAACAAACCTTTGATGCCACTATGGTTTGGATGAGAGAAGGAGAACTGAGCGACCGCTTCCCCGAGCCAATCATTCAAGCAACCATTCAAGCGCGAGACTTTATTATTACGGATTCTAGCCTAGAGGTTCTCGGCGAGGGCTATCTGGAACGGCATGCCGGCATCCGACGGCAATATCTAGAGGCAGGCGTTACCCTCAAGGCCTTTACCACCCTGCTGGTCCGCTTTCATGAGAGTGTCTATGCCGTTTTGCAAAAGCATTATCCCGATGATGTCCAACTAGCCATCGCTTGCAAAAAATACAATCTCATCGATCTCGATATTCTGGCCAAAGAATACCGCAAAAAAACACTGCAGGACCTAGAAGAGCAAAATACCGCCCTACGCGAACTCTCTACTCCCGTGGCCCAAATCTGGGAAAATATCCTGCTGCTTCCACTGGTCGGCTTTATCGATTCTAAGCGCTCTAAGGATATTATGGAGGCCATGCTAGACAATATCGCCGACAAACAAGCTAAGTTTTTTATCCTCGATATTTCTGGAGTGGCTATTGTCGATACTGCCGTAGCCAATCACCTCATCAAAATGACCAAAGCCGCCCGCCTAATGGGCGCAAAATGTATCATCTCGGGCATTTCGGGCAATATCGCCCAAACTATTGTCGAACTCGGTATCGCTATTGACGAAATCGAAACCACAGGCAGCATGAAGGATGCCCTAAAATGGGCCATCAAGGAAAGCGGAAATCAACTCTAAGAAAAGCCCAACTATTTTCTATAAATAGTTTTTAGGTTGAACATTCAAATAATAAATAACTACTGCCTATCTTAAGACAAAAGGCAAATAATATGCAGGAAAACTCTACCTACGAACAACTTTATGACTATTACAAAACGACTTACTTCCTGACAGAAGAAGAACTAGAGGCATTACAATTAGCTGCGGATAAAATTCCTTATAAAGAAAAGGAAGTTGTTTTTCAAGGCATAATTGATTGGATGGAGGCATCCAATCTTTTTCCTGAAATTACAATTACAGCTTCAGTTATTCATAAAGAGGATATTTTAGCCGATTTAGTTGGTGCCCGTCTATCTGCCAGATATATTGAACGACACTCAGAAATTAGACGCAATTTTTTGGCAGCAGGCGTGAGCCTAGAGTCTTTTACTCAGCTTTTGGTCCGCTTCCATGAAGGCATTACTAAGCTTTTTATTAAGCATAATAAAAATGCTCTAAACCTTATTCTAGCCTATAAAAAGTTTAACCAGGTCGATCTCGATATTCTAGCCAAGGAGTATCGAGAGAAAATGACTAGAGACCTCGAAAAACAAAATGAAGCCCTAAGAGAACTCTCTACTCCCGTGGCCCAAATCTGGGAAAATATTCTGCTGCTTCCACTAGTCGGCTTTATCGATTCTAAGCGCTCTAAGGATGTTATGGAGGCCATGCTAGACAATATCGCCGACAAACAAGCTAAGTTTTTTATCCTCGATATTTCTGGAGTGGCTATTGTCGATACTGCCGTAGCCAATCACCTCATCAAGATGACCAAAGCCGCCCGCCTGATGGGCGCAAAATGTGTCATCTCGGGCATTTCAGGCAATATCGCCCAAACAATTGTCGAACTCGGTATCGCTATTGACGAAATCGAAACCACAGGCAGCATGAAAGATGCCCTAAAATGGGCCATCAAGGAAAGCGGAAACCAACTCTAAAACGCAAAAAGGCGATTGGAAACCCTCCAATCGCCTTTTCTTTATTTTTCTTGCTTCGCCATGTATTTATCCAACATTCCATTGGTCGTTTGCTGCATTTTCTTTCGGAAAAAACCCGACCAACCCAGCAAATGCCCAGTCGTCCCCAAGGCTTGTTTGCTCCAACGCCAAAGGTTAAATTGATCCCGATGCTCAATGATTAAACCATCCTTAAAGCGAAATTGGGCCTGAACAATGTTATGAACGGGCCGCCTTTTGTCGCCATATTTATAATCCGCAACCCATTTGGCCTGCCCCTTTTCCGCATCAGCCGATAGCTCGCTATGCCGAATCAAAATGCTGTCTTTGCTCTGCGTCAACAACATTTCCCACATTTTTTTGGCCCGATCGCCTTGCAAACGACCAAAAGCAGGATCTTCAAAAACAACCTCAGGATGATAACAACTGGCCATCGTCTCATAGTCAGCCGCCGCAAAGGCCTTGTAAAACTTGTCAATCAAGGCTTTGTTTTCCATATTCTCTTCTTTTAGGGATAAACTGAGCTCCTTTGAAGAGCGACAGCTCGACAAAAAAAGGAGGCCAAACAAAACTACACAAATAGCTGCTAGGGGGATTCTTCTGTTCATCCCTCAAGATATCAATTTTTTTTGGTTTTTGGGGCCTCCGCTGCGGCTTCGCCTTGCGGCGCTACGTTGCGCAGCTCGCTGTTCGCTCGGCCCTTCAGCCCTTCGGGCTTCGGTCTGGCCCTGCGGGCCACTGCTGCACATCGCTAGGCCAGCCAGCCCTTGGCCTTAAGGCCGAAGTTTTGGCGCCTCATGTCTGTCGGCCTGTTCTTCATCCAAACGCTGGACCTTGGCCATGACTTGCTCGCTCATTTTAGCCTTAAATGCATCTAGCTTTTGAGCAATTTTTACATCATTAACGCTCAGAATTTGGGCCGCCAAAATGCCCGCATTCTTGGCCCCATTCAAGGCAACGGTAGCCACAGGCACCCCATTGGGCATTTGCAAAATAGACAAAACAGAATCCCAGCCATCAATAGAATTACTCGACTTAATCGGCACACCAATAACCGGCAAGCTGCTCAAAGAGGCAAGCATCCCAGGCAAATGGGCGGCCCCGCCAGCCCCCGCAATAATTACCCCATAACCCTTTTCTCTCGCCTTGGGAGCAAACTCAAATAAACGTTGGGGCGTACGATGCGCCGAAATAATACTCATCTCATAAGGCAAACCCAATTGGTCCAAAAAATGGGCGGCGGCTTGCATGACGGGCAAATCAGAATCACTGCCCATCAAAATGGCTACTTTTTTCATTTTTATCTCGTTTTAGATGCGGTGCAAGCCGCGGATTTTTAATGTGTTTTTTACAAAGCGCGCCTTCTCCATTAAGCGCTCTAAGTTTTGGTCGGTTACCGTAATATGGCCCATTTTCCGAAAGGGCTTGCAGTCTTCTTTACCATACAAATGCAAATGCACCCCCGAAATGGCCAATACCTCTTTCAATCCCTCTAGTTTGGCCGGACCATGAAAGCCCTCTTCCCCCAATAAGTTGAGGAGAATAGAAGGAGTCTGTATTTGACTATCGCCCAAGGGCCAATCATAAATGGCCCGCAAATGCTGCTCAAACTGAGAACAAACATTGCCCTCTATGCTTTGGTGCCCACTATTATGCGGACGAGGGGCCACCTCATTAACCAATAAGTTCCCCGATCGATCAATAAAGAACTCTACAGCCAGTAACCCCACCATGCCCAGCTTTTCTATTAAATCTTTAGCCATCTGATCGGCTTTTTGGGCCATATTTTCCTCAATTCTGGCGGGGCTAAATAGATATTCTACCAAATTGGCCTCTGGATGAAAAATCATCTCTACCGCAGGATAGGTCCGTATTTCTCCAGATGCAGAACGAGCCACAATGACCGCTATCTCTTGCTGAATATCCACCAGTTTTTCTAGGACCGAAGGGGCCTCAAAGGCCTTTCCTAAATCACTTTCTTGCCGCAAAACTTGGACCCCCTTGCCATCATAGCCATCTCTGCGGAGCTTTTGGACCGCTGGCAAAAAGTCTGTTTGTGCCAAAAGCTCTTCCTTATTGGCGAGCAATAAAAAATCGGCCGTAGGAAAGCCCTGCGCCCGATAGAATTCTTTTTGTTTGCCTTTGTCCTGAATCAGCTCAATAATAGCCGCCTGCGGATAAACTTCCTTGCCCTCGGCCTCCAATCGCTTGAGGGCCGCTGTATTGACTTTCTCGATTTCTATAGAAATTAAGTCGTAATCTTGCCCAAAAGCATATACCGTTTCCTCATCCAATAAATCGCCTTGGACAAAATGCTTGGCCAAAGAAGAAGCTGGCGCCTCAAGCTGGCTATCCAAAATACCCATCTGAATATTAAAATCTGTGGCCGACTGAATGAGCATGCGCCCCAATTGTCCGCCCCCTAAAATGCCTAATTTTTTTTGCATGGCCTTTTCTTTTTTTTACAAAGGTAAAGGCCCAACAAAGAAGTTGCTATTTGCGGCTGTAAAATTACTATTAAGAAAAAAAACGGCAGTGGAGCGGCCTAGTGATGCGGCGGGGTGGCCGCAGGCCAGACCGAGTTTTTTGAGCGTAGCGAAAAAACGAAGGGCCGAGCAGACCTGCGAGCCCCAAAGCGTAACGCCGACGAGCGTAGCGAGGCGGAGGCCCCAAATCATTAGCCCACTAAAAACCACCAAAGGCCCAAAAAACAGATAACATCTAGGGCCAAAAAGACAAACATCAGGATGCGCAAAGGCATGAGCGTAACCCAGGCGGCAGCGGTATACACTTTCTCCGATTTACTTTTGAATAGCTGAATGCGGCCCTTCATTTTGTCGCAATAAACATCTAGGCGGTCGGGGGTATAATCGGGGCTATCACGGACCTCTGGCGGCATGGCCGACAAGCTGCGGTCGGTACTGCCACCCAAAATCTTAACGGCCAAATTGCCTATCCAGTCGCCAATGGGCCAGCCCAATTTGGCCCGAATGACCTCTCGGATCGTGGGGACAAAGAGCCCCAGCCGAACCACCTGCACCCATTCTTTGAAAGTAGGGTAGTGGCGTTGGTGAGGAGGCAATTGGACCTGTCGGTCGCGCATGTCATCAATAATGACCTCTAGGGTGTCGGCGGTGGCCTCATAGAGGTTTTTGGTATGGTCCATTAGGTTCCAAGCCACAAAAAAAGCGGCGGTAATCAGGCTACTGACTCCCCCCAGCAAAATGGCCAAGAGCAGCCAAACAATGCCCAAAATATAGCTGATTGGCCAAACGTAGGCAATGCCCAAATAGCCCAAAAGACCAATGGTCAAAACGGGCCAAAGGATGAGGTGGACCATAATCGTGAAAGGGGCATCGATGTAGCCAATGACGCTATCGGCAATGACATCGGTGCGGTAGCGCTCCAAATCAATATGATAGCGCTCTTTGAGGGAATTCTTAATCAGTTTGTGTTGGGGAGGGACCGCCATATGCTGTTTTTTGTTGAGCCATTAAGATATGAAAAAAGCCAAGCTTTTTAGCTTGGCTTTTTGAAAATAAACCGTTCTTTTTAGTCGACCGGCTGCGGCTGTAGTCGCTCGTAGGCCTCAAGAACGCCTTGGGCGATCCGCAGTTTATCATAATTTTGATGAATAAACTGCCGGCCCTTGGCGGCCAATTCTGATAACTTATAGGGTTGCTGATAAATGCTCTTCATCTGCTGCAAAAAGGCGGCGGCATCATCGGCAATGAGGACCTCTTGGCCATCTTGGGCATGAATGCCCTCTAGGCCAATGCTAGTACTGAGGACCAGGCGGCCCATGCCCATAGCTTCTAGGATTTTTACCCGCATTCCGCTGCCCGATTTGAGGGGCACCAGCATAATTTCATATTCTTGAATAAAGGACTGGGCAGAAGGGACTTCCCCATGCACTTTTAGGCCTTTTAGGCGCAGATTATTTAGCCAATCGGGGCTGTTTCGGCCTGCAACATGAAATTCGGCCTCGGGATGTTGGGCCACAAACTGCGGCCAGACCTCATCGAGTAGCCAGCGTAGGCCCTCAATGTTGGGCATCCAATCTAAAGAACCAATAAAGCTAAAGCGAATTTTTTTGGGCGCAGCAGGCAGGGGCCGCTTGGGGTATTTGCTGAGGTCTAGACCAATAGGCACCACCTGCGCAGCTGTTTTTAGGCCCAAATCCCGAAAGCGCTGCAGGTCTCTGGCCGTAATGGCCAAAAAGAGATCGTAATTATTGAGTTGCTTGAGCTCATAGTCCGCTAAACGCTTGCTCAGTAGCTGTAAGTACCATTTTTTTGGCCCAAAAGAGCAGTTGTCTCGAATCCGCTCCCAGATTTCATGCTCTACATTATGCGAACGCATGACCACTTTGGCCTTAGAATACTGCCGAATCACGGGAATATAAGGGGCCAAATAAAGGGTTTCTAATTGCACCACATCATAGTCTTTGGCCTGCAAAAGCTCTTTTAGGGCCGCGGCATAATGAGCCGATTCAAAGCGCTCTATATGGTAAGACTTATTAGAAAAAAGGTTGAGCAAAGCCGCCTTAGGATCTAGGCGATTATCAATATCCACCAGTTTTATTTTGCCATAATGCCTAAAATCTTCGGGCAGCTCTTTGATGTCAAAATAGTGTTTACTGGTATTCATACTCAACAAATCTACCTCTGCCCCTAGCTCATGAAGAGCCTGGGCCATATAGGTAATGGCCAAGGATTCGCCATCTTTTAGCGGATAAGGAAACTTTTTGCTGAGCTGTAAAATCTTCATAGACAATGCTTTTTGATAGGGAAGCGGGGAGGGGCGGTATTAACGACTAAAGACCCAGTGAAAATCGCTAGAGCGCTCTTCATCAAAGGCGTAATTTGCTTCGGCAAAGCCCTTGAGGTCTTCTATTTTTTCTAATTGCTCTTGAATAATATAACGGGCCATCAGCCCTCTCGCTTTTTTGGCATGCACGGCAATAATTCGAGCCTTGCCCTCTGCATTAACCTCCTTAAAATCAATTTGATAAAGGGGCTGTTCTAGGGCCTTGGGCTGTAGGGCCGAAAAATATTCTTTAGAGGCCAGGTTGACAATAGGGCCCTGAGCACGCTCATTAACGGCCTTGGTGAGTTGCTCGCCCCAAAAAGCATAAAGGTTTTTTCCTTTGGGGTTGGGCAATTTGGTCTTCATCTCTAGGCGGTAAGGCAAAATGAGGTCCAAGGGACGCAGCAAGCCATAGAGGCCCGACAAAATACCCAGATGTTCCTGAGCAAAAGCCAGTTCTTCTGGTCCAAAATCATCGGCCTGCAAGCCTTTGTATACATCGCCCCGAAAGGCCAAAAGGGCCTGTTTGCCAGGGTTTAGCTCCTTGGGCGGCTGCCAATCGGCAAAGCGCTGATGGTTGAGCTCGGCCAGTTTATCGCTAATTTTCATCAAATGAGCAATATCTTCTGGTCCATAATCAGCCAAAATATCAATCAATTCAGCAGACTGGGTTAAAAAATCGGCCTCCGTAAACTGAGAAATAGCCGTAGGCGAGAAGTCCAGCGTTTTGGCTGGAGAAAGCAAGAGGTACATGCTGTGCTATTGTTTTTTTCTTCTGACGATATGAATTTTCTGAAGGTTGGAAGGGGATGTTTTTGGGGCTGCCCCTCGCCTTTGGCTCGGGTCGGGCTATATCGCAGCTCGCAGTTCTGCTCGGCCCTGCGTTTTTTTTCGCTTCGCTCAAAAAAACTGGGTCTGTCCTTCGGCCACTGCTTTCTATCCCTCAGCCTGCGGGCGCTTTGCGCCCTGTCCGCCGCAGTTTGTTTAGTGGATGAGCTGGGCATCTTTACCCGCCGCCGAAGTTTGGTAATAGGCTTTGGGGGTATAGCCCATGAGGTTGTAGGGAAACTGAATAATAAACTGATTGTATTCGCCTACTTTTTCGTTGTACTTACGCTTTTCTACCGAAATTCTATTTTCGGCCCCTTCAATTTGGATTTGGATATCTCGGTAGAGCTGACCTTTTTGTTCTATCCCTTGAAGCAGCTCATTGATTTTTTTGCTCAGCTCGGCTTGTTGCTGGGCATATTGCTCCAAATCTGTTTGTTTGAGTTGGCGTTCTAGGGCTTGGATTTCGGCCAATTTGGCTTGGCTAGCGCTTTCTTCCTGAGACAAAAGCTGTCCTAATTTAGGGACCAAATCTAAGCGCCGCTGATAGACATTTTCGACCTGGGCCCATTGTTTTTGTACTTCTTGTTCTTCTTGCAAAACAGCCTGTCGGCTACTAAAGTAATAGAAGTTGAGGCCTAGGCCAAAAAGTAGCAGAACAGCACTAAAAATGCCCAAGCGCAGCCATTTTCCTTTTTTCTGCTTTTGCTCACTATCCTTAATCGTTTTCATCAGCTCGATGCTAGCGCTATCGAGTTGGGGGTTACTATTGAGCAGTACCCTTTGGGCATATTCTTGGGCGGCCAAAAGGTTTTCTTTTTTGCCCGTTTGGGCAAACTGCAATTGATGAGCTTGGGCCAAATAAAAAAGGGCCTGTTCAGCTAGGGGGTTAATATTGACGGCTAGCTGTAGGGCCTGAATGGCCGCGGGAAAATTGGCCACCGCAATATGTTGCTGCCCAATTTTGGTCTGTTGGCGCACCGTATTTTGGGCCTCCTGCCAATCTGATTCAGAAAGGCCAATGCTCTCGGCAATTTCCTTGAGCTCGGCAAGATTGAGGGGCGCTTCTTGTTTTTTGGCTTGCAGGGCAAGCAGTTGCTCTACGTATTTTTCGAGCAGAACAGATTGTTGTTCCTTGGCCATAGCGTAATTGTTTTTTGCAAGATATGGATTTTTTAGCTTTTGAAGGGGAGACCCAAGCCCAAAAAGGACCAAAGGCGGGCAAGGCCCGCCTAGGCGCGCAGCGCCCGGCTGAGGGATGGGCAGCAGGGCCGCGAAGCGGCAGACCCAGCCGCCAAAGGCGGCGCAGGGCCGAGCAGACCTGCGAGCTGCGAGACAGCCCGACCCGCCTTTAGGCGGGGCAGCCCCAAAAAATCAAAAAGCTTTGCAATCTTAAGATATTTATAATAACTTTATATAGTTAACTAAAACCAATATTCCCATGTACAAAAAGATGATCCCCCTGGCCTTTTTGGGCCTATTTTTAGCGAGCTGCGCTGGCGAGGCCGAAAAAGCGGCAGCAAGCAGTGAAAGCCCGATGAAAACAGAAACAGCCGCCGATCCTTATGCCGATTTGAAGGCGCCAGAAATTTCTCAAACAGAACAAAGGCCTAAGGTGCAACATAAGGCGGTGGGCCAGCATTATTCGGTGGCCTATGCTTCTACCGAAGACAATTACTACTTTTTTGATGATGGCCGCTTTGTTTATGCGAGCAGCTCGGAGTATAGCCCCTCTATACTGACTGGCGATTGGACCGCCGAAGGCCCTAAAATTAGCTTTAAGAATGTGGTTCATTATTATGGCAAACCGACCGGGAAGATGATTCCGCCCTGTGGCTCTGTCTGCACCTATGATGATTATGGCATGCGAGTAGAAAAATACAGCCAAGGCATTGACCCTATAGACATTGATATGGGCCTAGGCGATGAATTTCCCTTTAATGTGTCTCCACATGGCCTAAAAAGCTCTGATATTCACGCTTTTTTGCGAGCCGCAGACAGCAAGCGAAGCTACCTAGAGGTTTCTGAGCGGCCCTTGCAACCCTCCGAATTGAAGGATAAAACCGCGGAGGAGCTGCGCTTGATGCGCAATGAGGTTTTTGCGGCCTATGGCTATAAGTTTAAGGATGAGGCCCTAAAAAAACATTTTCGCAACCAAGGATTTTATGGACATTCATCTGATGTAAATGCCTTTTTGAGTCCCTTAGAAAAGGATAATATTGCCTTGATTAAGAAGGTGGAAGCCATTAAAAAGAAATAAGCTAAAAATCTAGATAAAAGATGTACAAAAAGATGATCCCCCTGGCCTTTTTAGGCCTGTTTTTGGCCGCCTGTGCTGGCGAAGCCGAAACAACCACTACCTCAACAAGCAGCGAAAGCGCTGTACAAACAGAAACAGCCGCCGATCCTTATGCCCATTTGAAGGCCCCCGAACTGCCCAAAAAAGAAGCAGGGCCAAAGGTAGAGCATGAGGTGGTGGGCAAACATTATGCAATGGCCTATGCCTCTACATTTGAGAGCTACTACTTTTTTGATGATGGCCGTTTTATGTATACCATAAATTCGGATTATATTCCTTCTGTCATGACTGGTGAGTGGAGTGCCCAAGGCAATAAAATTAGCTTTAAACCAGATGCTCATTATTATGGTAAGCCAAATGGACCAATAATTCCGCCCTGCGGCTCCAGCTGTACCTATGCAGATTACATTATGGAAATGAAGAGCTACAGCAGGGCTATAGACCCTATAGATATTAAAGAGGGACAGGGCGAGGAACTACCCTTTGAGGTCTATGAGCATGGGCTGAAAAGTTCGGATATTCATACCTTTTTGCGTGCAAAGGATAGCAAGCGGAGTTCTGCAGAGGTCTCTAATCGGCCCTTGCAGCCCTCGGAGCTCAAGAACAAAAGTTTGGAAGAGCTGCGTTTGATGCGCAATGAGGTCTTTGCGGCCTATAGCTATAAGTTTAAGGATAAGGCCTTGGCTGCGCATTTTAAAGCGCAGGGCTTTAAAAGCCACTCCTCTGATGTAACCGCCTTTTTGAGTCCCTTAGAAAAGGATAATATTGCTTTGATTAAGCAGGTAGAAACGATTAAAAAGGAACAAACTAAACATTAAACTCATGTATAAAAAGACTATTCTAGGGGCCTTATTGCTCCTACTACTTGCCGCCTGTGCGGGAGAAAACACGGCAACTAGCGTTTCGGAGATAGAAGGAGAGGCCCAAGAAGAGCTGAGCGGTCCTTATGCCGATTTGAAGGCCCCCGAACTGCCCAAAGAAGAGCAAAGGGCCAAGCGAGATCATCCGGTAGCGGGCAAGTATTATGCGCGCGACCATTATATGAAAATTTTTGAGTACTACTACTTACTAGATGATGGCCGCTTTATTTATAGCCTTAGCCCAGACGAATATAAGCCTTCTTTATATACTGGCGAATGGGAAGTAAAAGGGGATAAGATTCATTTTAAGACCCAACGCCACTATTATGGTAAGCCCAATGGCAAAGAAATCCCCACTGATGTTGGTCCTTCTTCTTATGAGGATTATGTCATGCGGGTAGAGAACTCTAGCGAAGAGATGGAGCCCCTTATTGTGGAGGATGTGCTTAAGGTCGGGCAACCGCTCAATAATCCAAAGCGAAATATTCATCTGAGTTTGCAAAATATAGCCAATCCAGAGCGCAAAGAGATGGCTATTTCCACTCGGCCCTTGCAGCCCTCGGAGCTCAAGGATAAAAGCTTGGAAGAACTGAGCTTGATGCGCAATGAGGTTTTTGCGGCCTATGGCTATAAGTTTAAGGATGAGCGCTTGAAGGCTCATTTTAAAGCGCAGGGCTATCAGGCTTTGGCCTCTGATGTGACCGCCTTTTTGAGTCCTTTAGAAAAGGATAATATTGCTTTGATTAAAAAAGTAGAGGCGATTAAGGCAAAATAAACGCTTATTTCAGAGATATGCTTATTTTTGGGCTGGTCTGCTTCTTGCGGGCTAGCCTTTTTTTATTGACCCCAATAGATCCAAATTTATCTAGATCTAATGCCGAAGATGCAAGCCTTTTTTCGCAAGTACCTCAGCCTCTTGATGTACAGCTTTCCTGTTCAGCTCCTGCTCCTGCACTTTAAAAGCCAGTTGCTCTTTTTGCTCCTTTGGCTCTTTTTGTTTGGGGTATTAGCCGGGCAATTTGGGAGCAGTATGGGCTTTCGTTATTTTATGCTAGACCCCGAATATATGGGGGCTGTAAGCTTTTGGAGCTTTTTTATTATTGGGCTAACACTGGGTATGTTCTATATGGCCTGGAACAGCACGACTTATATATTATATAGTCCTAAGTTTCCCTTTTTGGCCTCTTTGTCGCGCCCCTTTGCCAAGTTTAGCCTCAATAACTTTGCTTTGCCAGGCCTGTTTATCCTTTATTATTTGGGCAGCCTAATTCATTTTCAGTGGTATAATGAGTTTGCCGATGAGTACAGCCTGATTTACTACTGTTTGGGCCTTATTTTGGGCTTTTCGAGCCTGATTTTTTTGAGCCTCTTGTATTTTCGCTGGACCAATAGCGAGCTGTATTTTTTGCAGCAAAAACAACAGCTAAAGCTTTCGGCTCCGCTCAAAGCGCTCATTTTGCGCAAAAATGAGCGCATGCTGGCCGAGGCCAAGGCCAATCCCTACCTTAATGCTTTAAGAACCGATTATTATTTGACGGAGCGCCTGCATTTTCGCCCAACTCGCTCGGTAAAGCATTATGATTTTAAGCTATTGGAGCAAATCTTTAAGCAAAATCACGCCAATGCCCTGCTTATCCAAAGCCTGAGCATTACGGCCCTCATTCTCATGAGTGCCTTTGTGGATGTTCCCTATTTTCGGATTCCCACGGCGGCTAGTGTGCTCATTTTGCTTTCGGTGCTGACGACCTTTTTGGGAGCGCTCAGCTATTGGCTAAATGCTTGGCGCAGCCCGGTTTTGGTCATTTTGCTCTTGCTGACCAATTCTTTGCTCAAAGATGGCTGGCTGAGCTATGAAAATGCCGCCTATGGTATGGATTACAGCAAAAAGGCCCGCTACAATTATGCAGTTTTAGATAGTCTTGCTCGGCCCGAGCAAATGATTGCGGACAAAAAACATCAGTTGCAGATTTTAGAAAATTGGCGCAAGCAGTTTCCTAAGGGCCGCTTTTTGCGCAAGCCCAAACTCATCTGTGTGGCCGTGAGCGGAGGCGGACAACGGGCGGCCCTTTGGAGTATGCATGTGCTCCGAGAAATTGAAAAGCGCCTAGAGGGCAAGCTCATGCCGCATACGGTCCTGATGACGGGCGCTTCTGGGGGCATGTGGGGCTCGGCCTATTTCCGAGAGCTCTATTATCAAAAACAGTTGGGCCGAGAGGTTAATCTCTTAGATAGTAGCTATTTGGTCAATGTGGGCAAAGACCTGTCTAATGCGCCCATGTTTACCTTTTTGGTCAATGATGCCTTTGTGCCTTGGGTCAAACGAAAGGTAAATGGCTATACCTACAAACAAGACCGAGGCTATAGCTGGGAGCAACAGTTTATAGAAAATACAGAGGGCCTAATGAACCGCAACCTCCAAGATTATATGGAGCCCGAGTTTAATGGCCAAATTCCCATGATGATTCTTAGCCCCATTATTATCAATGATGGCCGCTACCTCTATATCTCGCCCCAACCCCTGAGCTATATGATGCGGCCCGCCTTTGCCAAAGATTATGCAGAGGTGGATGCCGTAGATTTTGGGGCCCTTTTTCAAGAACAAAATCCCTATAATCTGCGCTTTTGCTCGGCCCTGCGGATGAGCTCGACCTTTCCCGTGATCTTCCCAAATGTCCAACTACCCTCTACCCCCGTTTTAGAGGCCATGGATGCCGGCTTTAGAGATAATTATGGGGTAGAAACGGCCCTGCGCTTTTCAGCCAATTTTAAAGAATGGATCAAGAAGAATACCTCTGGGGTCCTCATTATTTCGATCCGAGGAAACGAAAAGGTGGAGCCCATCGAGCAGGCCGAGCGCCCCGGCCTAGGCAGCACTATTTTTAGCCCGCTTTCTGCCGTCTTCGATGTGGGCAACCTCCAAGATTATCAGCAGGATGCTATGCTGGGCCAATTGCAGGCCCAAATGGGGGAGGAGCAACTGGATATTGTTCGCTTTGTCTATCGCCCCACCACCCTAGAACAAAAGGCCTCTTTGAGCCTGCACCTAACGGCCAGAGAAAAACTAGATATCCTCTCAGCGATCCTCCTGCCCGCCAATCAAGCCGCCCTCGACCGCCTAGAGGAAATGGTCAAATAGCTAGGCCCTTAGGTAAATAACCCATTTTTAGGCATTAGGTAATCTAAAGAGAAAACCACCGAATCACTGCCCTATCTTTGTCATAGACAAGACGGAAATACCTTGTCATCCAATTAAGTTTGGGGTAAATCATGGGGATTAACATTTGAACTCACTAGAGTTCTATAGCAAGTAGCTTGGGGAAGCTGCTTGCTTTTTTTTTGGGGCTGCCCCTTCCGCTAGGTTGAAACCCAGCGCAAAGCGGCATCGCTTTGCGAAGCTATACAAAATGAGGGTTGAAACCCTCATGAATTATCGGGCGGGTCGGGCCATTGCGCAGCTCGCAGGTCTGCTCGGCCCTTCGTCGCCTTTGGCTCCTCGGTCTGCCGCCTTCGGCGGCCCTGCTACAGCCCCTCAGCCGGCGGCTTCGCCGCCTCTAGACGCAGAATAAGGACCGTTTTTAGGCTTATGTGTTAGGGTTGTGTTAAAAACTGAAAAAACGTAACAAAATGAAAAAAGGCAAAAGTTATGTCTGGGAGTAAACTAGCTTAGGCTAATAGTCGCCTAGGTGCAGGACATTAGTCCTTCAACTTTTTCTTGTGCCTTTAGAGAGGGGAGTAACCTCTTTAGAATTAGTTGGTTTTCTGGCCATGGGCTGAAGCCCATGCTTGTGGGGCCATGTAAACTGGCGGGCTAAAGCCCTGGTTTGCTGTTTATTAGAGCTTGTTATGGGCCGATGGTTTTACCCCAGAGATCTTCACATTATATAATCGCCTAGGGGCTTGTCCCTAGGCAGCAAAAAGGAGAAATACAAAATTTTAAACAGTCTCGTTTTCAGGCCCTGCGGCTTTTAAGCTACAGCTAGCTGGCGGCAAAGCCGCCATGGCCGAAGGCCAAACGGCCTAGCGATGTGCAGCAGTGCGGCGCAGCCGCAGACCAAGCGGGCGCAGCCCGCGCAGGGCCGAGCGAACAGCGAGCTGCGCAACGACAACAAGGCCTTCAGGCCGCAGTTCGACGACCGAAGGGAGTAACCGCCGCAAGGCGAAGCCGCAGCGGAGGCCCCAAAAAAAGCAGCAGCAGCAGAAAAGCAAAAACTATATCTAAAAAAATAGATTAAGGAAAACGAAAAAAAAGATTTGGCGCTGAAAAATGACTAAAAAAATGTATTTTCGCAACGACTAGAATAGGGAACCTCAGGCGAACATTATTTGGTCTGGGGTTCTGAACACCTTTTTTTTCATTGCAAAAATTTAGCGTATCCTATGGCATTCGACATTGATATGATCAAAGCGGTTTATGCTGCTTTACCCAAAAAAATTGAGGCTGTGCGCGAACGTTTGGGCCGTCCGCTCACGCTAACCGAAAAAATTCTTTACACTCACTTGGATCAAGCTTCTCCTTTGGAGAATTATGGCCGGGCCAAGGATTATGTATTCTTCTCTCCCGATCGAGTGGCGATGCAAGATGCTACTGCCCAAATGGCGCTTTTGCAGTTTATGATGGCGGGCCGCGACAAGGTGGCTGCACCTTCTACTGTACACTGTGATCACTTGATTCAGGCTAAGGTGGGTGCGGACAAAGATTTGGAAGTAGCCAACGACAAGAACGAAGAAGTTTATGACTTCCTTAGCTCTGTCTCTAATAAATATGGTATTGGTTTCTGGAAGCCAGGAGCGGGTATCATTCACCAGATTGTTTTGGAAAACTATGCCTTCCCCGGTGGTATGATGATCGGTACCGATTCTCATACTGTAAATGCTGGTGGTTTGGGTATGGTTGCTATTGGTATTGGTGGTGCCGATGCCGTAGACGTAATGGCTGGCCTCCCTTGGGAGCTTAAAATGCCCAAATTGATTGGGGTAAAATTGACAGGTAAATTGGGTGGTTGGACCTCGCCCAAGGATGTTATCCTCAAAGTAGCAGGTATTATTGGTGCCAAAGGCGGTACAGGTTATATCGTAGAGTACTTTGGTGAAGGTGCCGAGAGCATGTCTTGTACAGGTAAAGGAACCATCTGTAACATGGGGGCTGAAATTGGAGCTACTACTTCTACTTTTGGTTATGATGCTTCTATGAAGCGCTACCTAGAGGCTACTGGCCGTGCCGATGTAGCTGAATTGGCCGAGGGCGTAAAAGAGCATCTCACTGGTGATGCTGCTGTTTATGCAGATCCTAGCCAATACTTTGATCAAGTGATTGAAATCAACTTGACTGAGTTGGAGCCCCACCTCAATGGTCCTTTCACTCCCGACCGTGCTTGGCCTATTTCTGAGTTTGCCAAAGCGGTAAAAGAAAATGACTTCCCTTCAGTATTGTCTGTAGGTTTGATTGGTTCTTGTACCAACTCTTCTTATGAAGATTTGAGCCGTGCGGCCTCTGTGGCTCGTCAGGCTGCTGCCAAAAACCTTAAAGCTAAGGCAGAGTTTACTATCACTCCCGGTTCGGAATTGGTTCGCTTTACTGCCGAGCGCGATGGTTTGCTAGACAATTTTGAGGAAATCGGAGGTATGGTTTTGGCCAATGCTTGCGGTCCTTGTATTGGTATGTGGGACCGTGTTGGTGCCGAGAAAAAAGAGAAGAATGCTATCATTCACTCTTTCAACCGTAACTTTGCCAAACGTGCCGATGGTAACCCCAACACCCAAGCTTTTGTAGCTTCTCCTGAGTTGGTAACCGCCATGACGATCTCTGGCGATATGTGCTTCAACCCCCTCACAGACAAATTGATCAATGAGAATGGCGAAGAAGTCATGCTCGATCCTCCCACAGGTGTGGAGCTTCCTCCCAAAGGCTTTGATGTAGAAGATGCGGGCTATGTTGCTCCTGCCGAAGATGGTTCTGGAATCAATGTAACGGTAAATCCCGAATCTGATCGCCTACAATTGCTTACGCCCTTTACGCCCATCCAAAAAGAGGAAGTAACTGGCATGCGCTTGTTGATCAAAGCCAAAGGGAAGTGTACTACCGACCACATCTCTATGGCTGGTCCTTGGTTGACTTACCGCGGTCACCTAGAGAATATCTCTGGTAACTGCTATATCGGTGCGGTAAACTTCTTCAATGAAGAAACCAACAATGTAGCTAACTACGCTGAAGGCGCAGAAGCTAACTACATGGCCGTTCCCGATTCAGCCAAAACGTATCAGAAAAAAGGTATCGGAACCATCGTTTTCGGTGAAGATAACCTAGGTGAAGGTTCTTCTCGTGAGCATGCGGCTATGGAGCCCCGTTTCTTGGGCGTTAAGGCCGTTGTGGTAAAATCTTTTGCCCGTATCCACGAAACTAACCTGAAGAAACAAGGAATGTTGGCCCTCACTTTTGTGAATCCTGCCGACTATGACTTGGTTCGCCAAGATGACCTGGTGAGCATCACTAACTTTGAGACTTTTGCGCCTGGCAAAACCCTCAATATCGAGCTCAAGCATGCTGATGGTACCGTTGATAACATCGAGGTACAACATTCTTACAATGCACAGCAGATCGAATGGGTGAAGGCTGGTTCTGCCCTCAATAAAATCCGTGAAGAAATTGCTAATGCCTAGGCATTAAGTTAGTTTTAGGAACATAAAAAAGCAACTAGTCCGAAAGGGCTAGTTGCTTTTTGTTTTTCATCCTTAAGCTAGACTAAAATACCTGTACTTCAACCGTAGGGAGGGCTTTCTGTAGCTCCTTTAGGCTGTCGGCTTTCACTTTTTTGCTGCTCTTTTTATAAGCGATAGTCAGCTTTTTCAATTGGCCTAATTGCTTGAATTCGGCTAGGGTGCTGACGGCTATACTTTTGTTGCCAACAACAATATAGAGTTCTTTCAGTTGGCCCAATTTGGCCAGTTGCTCAATTTCTGTACTGCTCAAATTGCTCAGCTGGCAACGCAATGACTTAATTTGTTGTAGCAGGGCCAGACCATCGGCTAGGCTTGCACTTTCGGCAAGCGTCAGCTCTTCTAAGTTTGGCGAAGCAGCCAAAACAGCCGCCGTAGCCTTATCATTGAGGTCAAAGGGAGCCAAAGCAACTTTGAGCAAGGGCAATCCTTTTCCCGATAGGCGAATCGGCAAGGGGTTTTTGCTGTCTTTAGGGAAGATTTTTAGGACCTCTAGTTGGGGACTTATACTTGCGCTAGCTAGCTGAGCGGATCCATCTACAACAATGTTGACTTGCTTAAGTTTGGGCTGCTCGAGCAAGGCCTGTAGTTTGCTTGCCCGAAAAGCGGTCCCAAATCCTAGATCCAATTCTTCTAAGGCATCATTTTTCAATAGCCATTCTTCTAAGGTCGAAAAGGGCGTAATTTGCCCAGCAAGTTGGAGCTTTTTTACCTTTAAGGCAGAAATACTACTGGGCAACTGATACTTTTGCTTGCTCCGCTTTTTGGCATTCAAGGCATCCTGCCCTAGTTCAAATTCATCTAGGCGCTCAAGCTTGGCCACCTCTTCAGGAATCGCCATTTTCTTATAGGCAAAACCCAAATAGACCAACTGATTTTTGTAATTTTCAATAAATTCACCAGCCCATTTATTCTTTTTGCTAAAGATAAGGCCATTAAATCCATCCTCGGCATACTGAGGGTCGAGCCCCCGCTTAGAAGATTCAACATAGGCGTAGTTATCAGCTACTTTGGCTTGGGGATACTGGGCCCAAAGGCTGGTCGAAAACAGGAGGTAGACCAGCAAAAACTGCAATGGTTTGAGCATGAAAAAAGGATTAAAGGGTAAATAATAGCTGGGGGAACTCTACTCTAATTTAAGGGATATTTTTTTTGTCTTAAGTACAATTTTACAGTTCTTTTAACTGTTTTTTTGGGGCCCGCGGCCAGCAAGCTGGCCGCCGCTATGCTGCGGGGCTCGCAGGTCTGCTCGGCCCTGCGGGCTCCACTTCGTTTCGCCCTGGGTCTGGCCTGCGGCCACCCGCTCCGCAGCGCTGGGCCGAGGAACGGCTTCGCTCTAGGCAAAGCAGAAGAAGATTAAAGGAATTTTAAAAAAGCTAGACCCATCATTTTAGGGAAAAAACAAAGGGAAAAGTTATATTTGCGATTCGTATTATCATAAGACCTAATTGATGAAAAACCTTGAACAGTTAAAATCCTCTATGCAAGAGGTCATCGAGCGCTTAGAAACAGAGCGGAAACGACAATTGTCCGCCTTTAAGCTCATTCAAAAGCTCCTTGTTATTCCTATTGTATTATTTGTTGCTGCCGCAGCAAGTATGCTCATTATTCCTCAGTTTTGGTATTTGGCCATTGCTCTAATGGTAGGCGCTTCGGCACTTTTGGGCTGGATGTATGTCCAACAACTCCAAAAACCCAAACAGCTGTATAGAGAACAGTTCAAATCACAGTTCTTTAAGGAAATGGTCGCCAATTTCTACCCCAGTATGCACTATCAACCCAATAACTATGTGCCCAAGGTAGATTTCTACAAAAGCCACCTTTTTCATGGTAAAGCCAATGAGGGCTACACTGGAGAGGACTATTTTTCTGGCGTAGTAGCAGGCATGAATATGCGCTTTTCAGAGGTAAATGCTCAGCAGCTAGTAGGCAAAAATGAAGTAACCCTATTTAACGGGATCTTTATGGTCTTAGATATTGAAACCCAACTAAAAGGAGCCACCTTTATTGTTCCCGATAACTATGAACAGTGGTTGGGCCAACTAGCCGTTAAAATTCAGGACCAACTGGATGTACTCCGAGAGGGCGATTTGCTCCATCTTGACAATGCACCCGATTTTGAGAATAAATTTGCTATCTATTCTACAAATATTCCAGAAGCTAAGATGATTCTTACTCAAGAACTCATCAACTCTGTGCTTTGGATCCGAGAAACCTTTGAAAGCCAAATTTCTTTGGCCTTCCAAGATCAACAACTCTATATTGCAATCCCCTTAAGCCATGAACGCCTCTTTGAACCAGAACTACACAAAAGCCTCACCGCCGATAATGAAATGCTGCAACGCATCTTTGCCGAGCTCAAAAGCTGCTTTGACCTAATTCATAAGCTGCCCCTAGACCAACTCCGAAAAACAAAGAATTAAGGGCTTGCCCTTAAATTAAGGCCTTGGCCTAACTAATTGTCCCACATGGTACGTTAAACCTATGTGGGACAATTTTTGTTGAATCCTTAGCAAAGGCTATCAGCTGTTCGTTTTCTATTAGCCACTTCTTCCTATAATATGGCTATAGCCAATAAATGGCTAAACTTGTCAGTCTGGTCACTAAAAAAAGAAAACTTTTTCCCTAGCTTGACCTTAAACGCTCTAACTATTATCTATGAAGCAGCTTTTCTTATCATCGCTTTTTCTCCTCGCCAATTTGTCTATGCTCTGGGCTACTCATAACCGTGCAGGAGAAATTACTTACCGCCAAACTGGTCCCCTCAGTATCGAGGCCACTATTGTTACCTATACAAAGATTAGTGGACAGTCTATTCATGCCGATCGCACCGAACTCGATTTGAGTTGGGGAGATGGGACTTCCTCTACGGTGCCCAGAGATTATTTTGTTATGCTACACCAAGATATTCGGATGAATGTCTATACCGCTACGCATAGCTATCCCGGCCCCAACCCCGGCGGCCAACCTTATGTAATGGGCATGCAAGATCCTAACCGAAATGCCGATATTCTTAATGTAAATAACGGAAACTCGGTGAATGTAGCCTTCTATGTGCAAACAGAGGTTTTCCTTTTTCCCACTTCTATTTATGGCAATAATAACTCGCCCATCTTACTCGAACCCCCAATCGATTTTGGGGTGGTGGGCCAAGTATTTCAACATACGCCCAATGGCTATGACCCCGATGGAGATAGTGTGGCCTACGAATTAGTGACCTGCCTTAGCGATCTGAATAATCCAGTTCCTGGCTTTTTACCCGTAAACGCTATTGGCCCAGGCGCTAATAATACTTATACCTTTGACCAACAAACAGGGCTCTTTACTTGGAATACCCCGCAGGTGGCAGGAGAGTATAACATCGCTATCCGCGTCAAATCTTACCGAAATGGCGCTTACTTAGGCGGTATCATCCGAGATATCCAAATCGAAATTAGAAATGCCCAAAACACCCCCCCCGAACTACAAGTACCCGAGGAAATTTGTGTGGAGGCTGGCGAACTCATCGATTTTGATGCCATCGCCCTAGATAGCGATATCCCCGTTCAACCCATTACGCTTACCGCTACAGGTGGCCCTCTAGAATTGACCAATGGGGCCGCTACCTTTAGTAATACTACTGGTTTTACCCCCGTTTCTAGCCGCTTCCGCTGGCAAACCAATTGCGAGCATATCCAACAACAGGCTTGGCAGGTGGTATTTAAAGCTAGAGATTCTTTGATGACCAATAATGGCCTAGATGCCTCTTTGGCCACCTTTAAGGTGCTGCGCATTAAAGTAGTAGCCCCTCCGGTCCAAAACTTACAGTCTACTGTTAGTCCCGGCCAAGTGGACCTTAGCTGGGATGCCCCCTATCTTTGTGAGAGCTCTGCAGGCTTTTTGGGCTTTTCGGTCTGGCGAAAATCTAGCTGCGATAATACCGAACTAGATTCTTGTACGGTTGGCCTGCCTGGCCTGGGCTATACCCAAATTAACTTTGGGGCCTTAGTCACTACAGCCGCAACCTCAGGGAATTTTGAGTTTACCGACCCCAACGTGCAGTCTGGCGGGATTTATAGTTATCGGGTTTTGCCTGAATTTGCGACCCCCGTTCCTGGAACCAATAACTTTTTAGGACCTGTCTCTGGCCGTAGCTCTGCCGAGCTTTGTGTGCAAATGGCCCAAGACCTTCCCCTAATGACAAATGCAGATGTAGAAAGTACCGATTTGGCCAATGGCGATATCTTGGTCCGTTGGGCCAAACCTAGAGCCGCCGAACTAGATACCAACTTTACGGTGCCACCTTATCGCTACGAGCTCTTCCGCTCAGAAGGACAAAATGGCGCTAATTTTCTGTCTACACCCATCTTTAGCTCCACTAACTTTAATAGCTACTCGGCCCTAGCCGATACCCTTAGCTTTTTGGATACAGGACTAAATACTGAGGAAAATGCCTACTCTTATCGGGTCGCTTTTTATGCCAATGGGGATACAGTTGGCGCCACTAGTCTGGCCTCTTCTATCTACCTAACGGTCAATGCTACAGACCAAACCAATGAGCTGGTCTGGACCGAAAATGTGCCTTGGACCAATACGGAATATGTCGTTTTCTTAGAAACTCCCACAGGCAGCAATAGCTATACGGTCCTCGATACCGTGAACAGCCCCACTTATGTGCATGAAGAGCTAGAAAATGGAGAAACCTACTGCTATTATGTAGAAAGTATCGGTAGCTACGGCATTCCCGATGTCTTTTCGCCTTTGCTCAATAAATCGCAGCGGGCCTGTGGTTCTCCGCTAGATACCTTGGCCCCTTGCCCCCCTATTGCGGTGGCGGCGCTTTCGGGCTGTGAGGCTTTTGATGATGATTCTGATAAAGAAAATCGCGGACTTTGCGAGGGCTTTATCCGAGAACAAACCGATATGGCCAATACGATTAGCTGGCAGCGGCCTACGGATAGTTGTGGACTCGATATTGCTGCTTATCGCCTATATTTTGCCCCCTATTGTGATAGCACAGCCTATGAATTGGTAGCCGAAATTACGGATCTTAGCGATACCTTCTTTATCCACCAACCTGCCGATTACAATCTAGCGGGCTGCTATTATGTAACTACTGTAGATTCTGTAGAAGCCAATGGGGGCGGCAATGAGAGTGTGCCCAGTACAGTGGTCCAAAGCGATAACTGTCCCTTCTATGAGCTGCCCAATGTCTTTACGCCCAATAATGACAACGCCAACGACTTTTTTGGTCCTTGTTTGCCTAGTCGCTATATCGAGGCCGTAGATTTCCGGGTCTTTAACCGCTGGGGCCAGGAGGTTTTCCGCACAGAAAATCCCGCCATCAATTGGGATGGAAAGGACCAGCAGACGGGCCAAGACCTAGCCGAAGATGTGTATTATTACACTTGCAAATTGCAAATTAATTGTATGGATTGCGATAAGGTGGCCCCACTTAAGGGCGTAATTCACCTGATCCGCAATGCCCGATAGTCTAAGAGAATTTACTTAGCTTTTTATAGCCCTAGCGAAAGTTAGGGCTATTTTTTTGTCTTTTTTTGGGGCCTGCCGCCTTCGGCGGCCGGGCCCTTGCAGGGCTCGCAGGTCTGCTCGGCCCTGCGGGCTTCGCCCTGGGTCTGCCGCTGCGCGGCCCCCTTTCAGGCCCCTAGGCCGACGGCCCTTCGGGCCTTTTTCCTGTAGGTTAAAACCTACAGCCAGATGGTATTGCTTCGCAATGACCTATAAATGAGGGTTAAAACCCTCATGAAATTAACTTTTGGGCCATCCTTTAGAGAGCAAGAGCAGCTATATCAGCAGTGGAGGCCCTTTAGGGCTGACTCTATTGGATTAGCCTAGGGGCTTGTCCCTAGGCGATGAATGGCAGGCGGCGAAGCCGCCATGGCCGAAGGCCAAACGGCCTAGCGATGTGCAGCAGTGGCCGAAGGCCAGACCCAGCCGCCTTTGGCGGCGCAGGGCCGAGCAGACCTGCGAGCTGCGAAACGTAGCGCCGCAAGGCGAAGCCGCAGCGGAGGCCCCAAAAACAAAAAAAGCCCCAGCAAAAGCTGAGGCTTCTAAAATTAGTTGAGTAGGATTAGAATAAATTCATAATCAGGACGAAGAAAGCGATGATTACCACTAGGCCAAAAAGCCAAAGGAAAAAGTGGTTTCTTCGGCCTTTGTGGGCGGCTTCCACCTCGATGGGCGAAAACTGCTCTCCGGTCCAGAACTGGGCCAGCAACCATTTGTAGCGGTTGGCCAAGAGCAGACAGGCGGGCAAAAGCAAGAGCGTAACCACCGTGGCCACCAACAAACCAAAGGCCACCGAAATAGCCATCGGAATGAGGAACTGCGCTTGGAAACTAGTTTCTAGCATCAGTGGGCCGAGGCCCAAAACCGTTGTTAGAGTGGTCAGTACAATCGCCCGGAAGCGAGAGCGGCCCGCTTCAAAGGCGGCCTGCATGGGTTCTAGGCCCTCTTTGATAAAGCCATTGTAGGCCGAAACGAGAACCAGCGCATCATTGACCATAATTCCGATCAGGGCGATAATTCCGAGCACCGAGAAAAAGCTAATTGGCGCATCCAAAAACCAGTGTCCCCAAACCACACCAATCAGTCCAAAGGGAATCATGGCAAAGACAATCACCGCTTGGCCGATAGAGTTGAAAGTAAGGGCCACGATGATAAACATCAGGATGAGGATAATCGGCAAGACCTGTTTGATAGAGTTGGCGCTCTTCATTTGCTCCTTATTTTGGCCTTCAAAAGAGAACTCTACAGAGGGGAACTGCGCCTCTAGGCGGGGGGCAATTTCCTCCTTAATTTCTGTAGTGATATCAGAAACCGAGACCTTTTTATTGGCAATATCGGCTTCTACCTTCACCTCTCTTTTTCCGTCGAGGTGCTTAATGCTCACCACCCCGCGTTCTACCTTAAAGTTGGCAATTTCGGAGAGGGGGAATTCGCGGCCATCGGCAAAGCGAATGCGCATATTCTCTAGCTGACCGATATTAGAGCGGTCTTCTGTTTTGTAGCGCACCCAAACGCGGACCTCATCTCGGCCTCTTTGTAGGCGTTGGGCCTCGGCACCAAAGAAACCGCCACGAACCTGGGCCAGCACCTCTTGGAGATTCAGGCCTAGTTGGCGGCCTTTATCATTGAGAGAAACATTGATTTCTCGGAGGCCAGGCTGGTTGTCATCCAATACATCCTTGAGCCCCTCGATAGCGTCAAGCTCCTTTTTGAGGGCCTCTACGGCTAGGTCCAAATCCTTGAGATTATCGCCTAAAACCGCCACCGAAACGGGCTTGCCAAAGACCGAACTACTTCCATAAGAGAGGCTTTCGGGCCCCATGAGTTGCCCTACTTTTTTGCGGATGGCATCCTGAATTTCGAGAACGGGGGTAGCGCGTTGCTCGCCATCCATCAGCGTAATGGCCAGTTTGCCATTGTAGCTAGCGGGACCTAGACTGCGTTCAATTTTCTCAATAATATCTTGGCCATCTTCTCTTTGGGCCTTATAATCTTCGTTGACCTCCCAGGCTTTTTTCTCGATATAAGTAAGGAGTTCATTGGTACTTTGTTCTCGAGTTCCTGCGGGTATAGTCAGCGTGACATCTACATTATCACGCTCAATGAATGGGAAAAAGGTGGTTTTGACCAAGCCCCCACGGACTGCTGCAATAGATAGAATCATCAGGCCAAGCAAAACGGCCACGGGCAAACTTCTTTGTAGGCCCGTTAGGCAAAGCCGAAGAACAGGAGAGAAAAGACGGTCTCTCATCCAGCCCATCAGGGCATCCATACCCCCAATTAGGCGGTCAAAAAACTGCTCGAAAAGCGTCTTTTTAGCATCTCTGGCCATGGCTCTAGAATGTGCCAAGTGGGCCGGCAAAATGAGCATGCCCTCCACCAAAGAAAAGATGAGCGTCATGATCACCACAAAGGCCATATTGCCAAAGATATCTCC
Source organism: Saprospira grandis (assembly GCF_027594745.1). Taxonomy (NCBI): domain Bacteria; kingdom Pseudomonadati; phylum Bacteroidota; class Saprospiria; order Saprospirales; family Saprospiraceae; genus Saprospira; species Saprospira grandis. The sequence goes on from NZ_CP110854.1 coordinate 3,705,452, forward strand.
AATTCGGCCCTCAATAAAGAAGAACATAGAGAAGGCAACCACCGTCGTTAAAATGGCTGAAATTACAGCGGGCAAAACCTCCATGGTCCCTTCTAAGGCGGCTTGGTTTCGGTCCATCCCTTGCTCATATTTGGCATAAATATTTTCGCCAATTACAATTCCATCATCAACCAGAATACCAATCACGAGGATCATCCCAAAGAGCGAGACGACATTGATGGTCAAATCGGCAGAGCTACCAATAATAAACATACCGGCAAAGGAAATGGGAATGGCCGCAGCCACCCAAAAGGCAATACTCCAGTGCAAAAAGAAGCCTAGGGCCAAAAGGACCAAAATAAAGCCGATCACCCCATTTTCTACCAAGAGGTCAATCCGTTGCTGCAAGGTCACCGAGCCATCTCGGATCGTCGTGGCTCGAATAGGGCCTGCTTGTTGGTTGTATTCATCGACATAATTGCGCATGTATTCTGCAATGGTCAAAAGGTCCTCTTCATCGGTATTTTGAATGGTGATCACCACCGATGCCTCCCCATTCATAAAGCTGCGCTCGGGGTCATCGGCCCATTTATCCTCAATATCGGCTAATTGATAAAGGTAAATAATCCCTCCATCGGCTGTATTTCGGACCGGAATATTCTTCAGCTCTTCAGCATAATAGCCTTTGTTTCGGGCCCGCACCAAAAGCTCTTCTTCTTGGCCCTTAATGCTTCCTCCAGTAATCTCTAGGTTGCTGGCTCGAACGGCTGCGGCCGCCTGCTGAAAGCTAATGCCGTAGCGAATGAGGTCCTCTTCTCGAAAAGCCACTTCAATTTCTTCTTCTGGAAAGCCAGAAAGGGTCACTTTAGACATAATTGGGGTGGCTCTGAGCTCGTCCTCAATCTGCCGAGCTTCCATTTTTAGAGTTTTCAGGGGCACATTCCCACTCAGGGCAAAGCTAAAGGTAAAGTTGCGGTTTTCTTGCTTGAATATCCGCAGCGATTCCATACCAGCCGGAAAAGAGCTAATCTGATTCACGGCATTTTCCACATCCTGTTTCACCAAATCAATATTAAAGCTACTATTGATTTCAACGGTAACGGAGGCGGCATTTTCAGAAGAGACCGAATTGACCTGTTCAATACCGGTCAAACCTTTGAGGTTCTCCTCAATTTTTAATACAATCCCTTGCTCAATTTCTTCGGGAGAGGCCCCGGGCAAAACGGCTTGTATGTTAATAAATTTCTCGGGGGCAGGCGGAAAAAAGGTCGATTTCATATTCTTCAGGCCAAAAAAGCCAAAGAGTAAAATCACGACCATCAGGATATTGCCCGCAATCGAGTTTTTAATAAAAAAGGATACTATAGATTTCATAATGAGCTTATCGTTAGAATATGTTTTTGGGGCTGCCCTGGCCTTTGGCCAGGTCGGGCTGTGCATGGGCTCGCTGTTACTTGCTTCGCTGCGTCGGCTCCCGTTGGTCGGGTCGCTCGGCCCATCGCTTTTTTCGCTTTGCTCAAAAAGCTCGGTCTGGCCTTCGGCCACCCATTACCATCCCTCAGCCGTTGGCCCTTCGGGCCTGAGGCGGCTGCGCCGCCTTATTGGGCCAATTCTACTTTCATGCCTTCATAGGCTGCCGGAAAAGGCTCCGCCAATAGGGCTTGGCCATCTTCTAAACCTCTAACAAGGGCCGTTTGCTCCGAGATTTTTACCGTCTGAACAGCAGCCAAGGCTAAGCTTTTCTCTTTACCGCCTTGAATAACAAAAACGGCCGTATCTCCACGCAAAAGCTTACGAGGAATCTCAACCACATTGGCTAGGCGGCTGGCGGCCACCTCTCCAGTCAAAAACATATTTTCTTTGAGTTTTGGACCAGCCACTCGGATAAAGATTTTTACGGTTTGGCTGCTCGCATCAATGGTACTAGAAATTCGGCTGATGCTGCCATCCCATTGCCCAGCAATATCTTCCGATTGCAATTGGACCTTATCGCCCAAGTTAATGTACTTCAGATCGACCAAAGGAACAGAAGCCTGCAACTCATAAGCATTGATGTTCATCAAACTGCCAATCTTTTGGCCTGCCCGAATCAAAGAACCCGTATTGATCAGGGCCTCTGTGAGCTCCCCAGAAAAAGGCGCCCGCAATTCATATTTACTCAATCGCTCTTCGGCACTCTTAATACTATAATATTGATTATAGATGTTCTTGAGGGCCAAAAAGTCTTTCTCCCGCTCTGATTTAGGCTCGGGCAAATCGGCAATAGAACTTTTGGGATTGAGCTGGCTGCGATAGCTCTCCCACTGCTCCAAACTCTCCGGAAAATCAATCTTGATATCGGGCAACATACTGGTAATCGTACTCAATAGCTGAGCACGCTGGGCACTCAAGTTGAGCTCGGCCTCCTTTTGGTCCACCTTAATGAGCAGTTCGCCCTTGGCAAAGCGAGTCCCTACTCTAAAGGGCTTGGAGCTAGCTAGTAAACGACCGCCCACCTCAGAAAAAAGCTCGGTCTTTTCAAAGGGAATAAGGCGACCGTACAACTGTACCTCGGTCTGTATCTCCTGGTTCTCTACCGGAATGGCCTGAACCTTTTTCAAAATAGCGGCTGTCTCAGCCTTCTTTGGCGTTTCTGCACGCTTAGATAGTCCTCCTGCCATAATGAAGGAAAGAACTAAGATAAGCACTGCTACTGCAGCAATAATAATTTGGCGAAGCATATAAAGGGTGTTTCAAACATCATTTTGGTTATCAATAGCGCAAAGCTAACAGTTTTCGCTTTTTTTTTGTTGTGCATACATCCATTTACAAAACTTTATGATTTCTTAAGTTTTTGCCCTTTTAAATTGATAGACAGCAATTTACGGCCTTTAACTAAGGTTTTAGGCCGCTAAAAAATAGATGAGTCCCTTTATTTTATAGATGTTTGATGAAAATTCTAGAACATGCCGCCTTGGCCCAGCTTTGTCTAAACTTAATTTGGTTTTCAGCTCAAAAACTTAAACAAAATTGCAACCCTTGACTCTTTTGCCTGTTTATACTCCATCTCAGTTAACATTTCCTTCTACTTTTTCAACTGCCCCATATGAGTTTATATACTGCTCAAGAGTATTGCGCCCGCTTTTATGTAACGGACTGGACCATTGCACAAATTGGAGCTGCAGCCCCTAAGATTATGCCCGAGCTGCCCAAAATTATTGAGGCCTTTTATGAAGAAATGCTTAAGCATCCCGACTTTTCACAATACTTTAGCTCTCAACAGCATATTCAGCGCTTAGAGGGCTTGCATAAAGGGTATTGGACCTCTTTCTGGCAGGCCGCTGTGGATGAGGCTTATATTACTGACCGCAAGCGAATTGGGGAAGTGCATGCCCGCATTGGCCTTCCACTAGATCTTTATTATGATGGGGTGGTCTTGTTTAATCATTTGTTTAAGCAGCTTTTTGAGCGCTTGGGTATTGCGAGCTACGAACTACTATCGGCTTATAGCCAAAGACAGGATTTAGATGTGGCCTTGGTGGTCGATAGCTATAATGCGATGACCAATGAGGTGCTCAAGGCCCAAAATGAGGCGCTTTCTACGCCAGTGGCTCAGCTTTGGGACGATATTTTGATGCTCCCCATTGTGGGTATTATTGACTCTAAACGGGCTCAGGATATTATGCAGACGGTCTTGTCTAAAATTGGGGAAACTCAGGCCAAGGTTTTTATCTTAGATATTTCTGGGGTGGCGGTGGTCGATACCGCAGTGGCCAATCATATTATTAAGATCTCTAAAGCGGCTCGCTTGATGGGCTGCCATTGTATTATCTCGGGAATTTCTCCTGCAGTGGCCCAAACGGTGGTAGAATTAGGCGTCAATACGGAAGAAATTAGCACTAGAGGCAGTATGAAGGATGCTCTTTCTACGGCCTACGAACTGACAGGTGTTAAGTTATAGACCATTAAAAAATGGCCGCTAGACTTCTATCTAGCGGCCATTTCTCTCTTAATCTTGCCCTCGTTCTTCTTCTATTTTCTGAATGATAACCCGCAGCTCGGTATCATTGAGCATATTGTCTTTCCCTTCTTCGGTGCCCGAAAAAATATAGTAGGAGTAGAGTTTCTTCCGTCCTTCTTTTTCAAATTCCTTAAAAAAGGGCTGATAGACCTCGGTGTACAGTTCTTTTTCTTCTTCTTGCAAGGCGCTACCTTCTGATAAGAGGATACCCCAGGCCGTTTCGGTTAATACTGCCAATTGCTCAAAATGATTTTTTGCACAGATGTTAATTTCATCATTGCTCAATAAGACTGCTCGACTAAGCGGCATCATAAATTCTAAGGAGTTGGCATTAAAATCCTCTCCCTCCGATAGAGGAGGAAGTGTGATATTCATTTGCGGAGCTCGTTTTTCTTCTTTGGCCTTTAGCAGTTCTTGGCAATCTTTTTCCCAACTCTTGCCAAAAAGGTATTGCTCTAAAAAACTGATGGCCACATCGGCCTTGCTGTTTTCTGGGTCCAAAAAAAGACCGAAGGTCATGGCCATAAGAGCTGCATCCATATGAGCCAACTTATTTTCTACCATACCTAATAAAACAAAGTCGCGACCAACCCCATCGCCGCTTAGGCAGATCTTTTTTAGCCATTTTTGACTTTCTTCAAACTGCTCTGCTCTTAGCTCAAGAAAAGCGTAGTTGCGCAAAAAAATGACCCGTTCACCATGCTTTTTAATCGCTTTTTTGGTCAGCTTGCGTAGCTTTTTATACTCTTTCTGCACCAAATAGTTATTGGATATACGCTGAAAGGCATAGTTATAAAGCCGGTCGCTACTCTTTAGTACCTTAAAGGCATACTTATTCGATTGATCGAGCTCATTTTTTAGGCCGTAGCTAAAAGATAATTCGCTGTAAAACAGGTCTTTGTTTTCTTTGCTGCAAAACTTTAGCCCTTCTAGGTAGAGCTCAATAGCTTTGTCATAATTCCCCGCATCATGTCGCTCTAGCCCCTTTTCATAAAGGTCTCGGACTTTATCGGAAGAAAATTCAATTTGGGCAAAAATAGGGAGACTCCATCCAAGGAAGAGGAGCGCAATAAATGTTCTCATGTTTTTAGTTTTTAATGTTCTCAATACTTCTTTAATACTCCTCTAGATGTTAAGATACATTTTTTTGGTGTTTTTGGGGGCCTCCGCCTCGCTTCGCTCGTCGGCGCTACGTTCGGCAGCTCGCTGCTCGCTCGGCCCTGCGCGGGCAATGCCCGCTTGGTCTGCGGCTTTGCCGCACTGCCTACCATCGCTAGGCCAGTCGCTTCGCTCCTTTGCGGCGGCTTTGCCGCCTGCCATTCATCGCCTAGGGGCTTGTCCCTAGGCGGTAAAAAGGGGCGCATACAATATTTTAATATTAGTCCCTCAACTTTTTCTTGGGCGTTTTGGAAAAGGGAGGAAAAGAAAGCATCTTTTAGTGGCTGGGCGGTTTTGGACTGAAGCTTAATGGAAAGCTACAAGTAGAAAAAGCGAACAAGGACTTTAGTCCGTCAGTTCGCTCAGTTAATAACCCTGGGCTTCAGCCTAGGGTGGTAAGGATAGCTGCCTGATAGTCCCTCAATTTTTTCTTGGGCGTTTTGAAAAAAGGAGAGATAAAGAAAGCGTCTTTTAGTGGCTGGGTAGTTTTGGCCCATGGGCTGAAGCCCATGGTTGCGGGGCTATGCAAAGAGCGGGCTAAAGCTCTTGTTTGCTGGAAAATGGAAAAAAATTTAGCTCCAAGAAAAAAAACTTTCAAATAGCGGCTTTCAATTAGCAATGGGGTTAAAAAACAACAAAATTTTTCTGCAGCAGAAAAACTGCGGTGGTCTGTAGGTTGAAACCTACAGCCAGACAACAAAAAGGCATTTCATTTTAAATGGAGGTTTAAAAACCTCCATAAAAAAACAGGGATGAAAATTTCTCTTGGAAAAAATCAATGGACCAAAAATCATCATGTTCAAAGCGGCAGAGGATTTTAATCCTCTCCGCACTATAGATGTAGAATGGAATTGTTGTATGGCTGTGGGTTTCAACCCACAGATTCAAAAAAACAACTGCCCAACCACAACCCACAAAAAAAATCCCTCGAATGAGGGGATGATAATTTTTTCCTTAGCCTAGGGCCTTGGCCCTGGGGTTCCTATGAAATTTATGGGGCAGAAATAATAGCAATTGTTTTTATTTCTGAATTTTTAGTATGGAATTATTTTACGGCCATGGGCTAAAGCCCTTGTTTGCTGGAAAATGGGAAAAAATTGGCTCCAAGAAAAAAACAACAAAACCAAAACCGCCGAAGAAAAAAGCTCAAAGAAAAAAAATAGATGAGCGGCCTAGCGATGCGAAAGGGGGCGGCGAAGCCGCAGACCAAGGCCGTTAGGCCGCAGGGCCGAGCAGCCCTGCGAGCCCTGAAGCGTAGCGCCCGCCGCAGGCGGGAGGCCCCAAAAAATAAAATAACAAAAAGGGATACTATATATAAGGTATAAAAAAGAGAGAGGCCCTAAAAAAATGGGGGGCAGAGAAAAAGCGGCTGAAAATAAAAGGCATCTGTTTATTGGGGCAAAAGGAGATGAAAAAAAACAGTGTTTTTCTAAGAAAACTTTATATTTTAGGGTTTCTCCATTGGACAACCATTGAATTGAACTAAATGACTTTTCAAGAAGCCCTCAACAACCTTTTTAGCTTTGACAGCTCTAGTCAAGGCCTAGCCTTTGGCTTTATTTTATTGCTCAGCTTTTTGTTGGGCCTATTCTTTTGGTGGCTGATTGTGCAGCGACCGCAAAGAAAGCGTTATGAACGCAAATTGGCGCAATTGAATGAAGAATTGCTCAAGCAGCGCAAAGAACAGGAAGAAGCAGAAGACAAGCTACAGGTTTTGTCTGCCGAATTGCGTCAGTTGCAAGTAGAAGAGCGCAAAAGAGAGAAAGCGCTGGCGATACAGACAAAAATGGCGCAGGATTTAAGTGCGCAAGAAAAATCTTTGAAGCAAGCCAAGGCGGCTGCAGAACAGGCCAAAAAAGCGGCCGAACAAGAATTGGCCGAGTTAAAACAGCTCTATAAACATGCGCAGCGCGAAAGTTTGGGGGCCAAAGAAGCCGAAGCATTGGCGGAAGAGATTCAGGCCAAGGCGCAAAAAGAAATGGATAGCTCAAAAGCCTTGATGAAACAGATTGAGGAAGAAAGAGAAGCACTTTTGCGCCAGTATGAAGAGCAAAAATCGGCCTTGCATTGGGCGGAAGAAGAGTTGGAGATGCGCAAAAGCGAAATTGAAGACTTGCAAACGGAATTGGGTCAGGCTTTGAATGAATTGGCGGCTCAGGCCGAGCAGCCCAATATTTTGGCAGAAGAAAACGAACAGCTCAAAGAAGCTTTTGAGGAATTGGAGAGCCAACTCAAGCAATTGGACCAATTTCAGGAAGAAACTTTGCCCGAAGACCCCGAATTGGACCAAAGAATTGATGAGCTGCTTGAATTTGCCCAAAGCGCCATGGCCGAAGCGCATTTCTATGAAGAAATTCCAGAAGCCAATTTGGTAGAAGATGAAGAACTACTGAATGAAAAACTGGCTGAAATTTCATTGGAGAAAGCAGAAGAGGAAGCTGAATTTGTAGAAGAATTGGAAGCCGAAGAAGCAGCTGCCCTAGAAGAAGCTTTGGCTCAGGCGGAAAACAGCATGCAACTGGCTGGATTTTTTGAAGCCTTTGATGAAGCCGTCATTTTAGAAGCCGAAAATAGCGAAACGCTTTCGGAAGAAGAACAAATGCAAGCGGCTTTGGAATTGGCGGCGGCCAATATGGAAATAGAACAGGAAGAAACTGATTTTATTGAAGATATGGCCAAATTGGAAGAACAATTGGCCCAGGTTCCGGAAGAAGAGCCTCAAACAAGAGCATTAGCAGCGGCTATCGAAATTTCTGAAGAAGAAGCGGCGCAGATGGAAGCCGCCCTTAGTCGAGCCAGCGAAAGCATGCAGGCCGAAGGATTTTTTGCGCCCATGCAAGAAGCGGTAATTTTAGGCGAAGAAGAATTATCTATAGAAGAAAAAGCCGAAGAAGCTTTATTGATGGCCCAGGATAATGCCGCTTTAGAACAAGCCGAAGAAGAAGTGGTAGAAGATATGGCCAAGTTGGAAGAACAACTGGCGCTTTTGCCCGAAGAAGAACCCGCCGCTAGAGGTTTGGCCCCAAAAGAAGAAGAAATTTTGGTGGATGAAGGCCAAGCACTAGAAATGCAATCGGCTTTGCAATTGGCCGAGGCTGCCTTGAATCAAGAAGGTTTTTATGGCAGCATTCCCGAAGATGAACTTTTGGGAGAAGAACAAAAAGATGATTTATCTAAAATAGAAGGTATGAGTCCCGCTTGGCAAGCCAAATTGGAAAAAGCGGGAGTACATAGCTATCAGGAAATAGTACATTTAAGTTATCAGGCGGTGGCTCAGGAGCTCAACATTCCGCAAGACTTGTTGGACCAATGGGCGGCAAGTGCAAAAAAGTTACTCGCATAATAAACGCCTTTAATTGTACGAATTTCTAGTACTCTACAGACTATCATGAACGAACGTCCAGTTATTTTACTCAACTTTGCCAATCAGCAAGATGCGCATTTGGATCTACTCAAAGAGGAGAGTAGCCGCCTCAATGATATCTTGAGCATCGCTCATGATCAGGGCAGCATAGAACTCTATAGAGAGGAGAATGTTAATGTGGATCAGTTGATCAAGGCCCTCAATCGTTTTAAGGAGCGCATTATTGTTTTTCATTATGCGGGCCATGCCGATGGCAACAGCCTGCATTTTGATGGAGATACTGCCGAAGCGGTGGGTTTGGCCGAGTTGTTGGGCCAATTGCCCAATCTTAAATTTGTATTTCTCAATGGCTGCTCTACGCAAGCCCAGGTAGATTATTTGTTGGAAAAAGGGGTAAAGGCCGTGATTGCTACTTCTGTGGCCATTGCAGACGATAAAGCTTTGCTTTTTTCTGAAACCTTTTATCGCGCTCTAGCCAATCGCTCGACTATCGATTCGGCTTTTCAATTTGCTGTAGGCGCTTTGCGCACCCATTTTGGCAATAGCTTTACGGCCCGAATATTTATTCAGGGCGAGGAATTTGACCGTTCTGCGGCCATGCCTTGGGGGTTGTTCTTAAATAAAGAAGCCAGAGCTGTTTTAGATTGGAGTTTGCCTACTTCTGTAACGGAAATCGATAATATCAAGCCGCCAGCCAATCCAGACTATACCGTAAATACCTATATGCTGGATGTTTTTGACGAGATGTGTCATTATGACCCTAAGCTTAAACCTTTGGCGGAAGATTCTTTTAGTGGCGAATTGGATGAGCGTTTGGCCTTGGCCCTAATCATCGAACATTTTCCTTGGCCCATTGGGGTGCAAGTGCGTTTGTTGCTCTCTAAAGAATCGGCTATAGATGAATTATCGATGGAGCGCTTAGAGCAGTTGCTGAGCACTTATGTCTATACCACCCAATTTCTCTATTACATTGCGCTCTCTCAGCTTTGGGACGAAAAACGGAAGAGCAACATCAGTGTGCGGCCTTACCTCATGGACCTTTTGCATCATGATGCTCGAACTTATCAGCACTTTGATTATCTCAAGCATTTTATCTCTATTGTGCAGCTGTTGCAAAAAGAAAATAAAGCCCTTTTTGTAGAGGAATTTGCAGAGATGCAACAAGCTTTTGAAGATAAAAATGAGTTCTATGATGCTTACCTCTATTTAGAGTCGCTACGAGCGAAAATTCGTCAGCAAACGCCCGAACAATTGGCGGCAGAACTGCCGCAGCTTTGTGCCGATGGCGAATATTTTTTGTCGGCTATTTTGATTAAATCGGCATTTTTGGTCAATTATGATTTACTGACCATCCGAGATATTCGAGTGATTAGCTATCGCTATCAAGATCCTAAGTTTGACCACTATATCGCTCGCCTCAATGCCAAAGTAAATGATTTGGCCGTGAGCAAGGCCCTACAAGCTCGCTCTTATAAGGATTACGCCAATAATGCTTCGGTCATTTTGAGCCGAAATATGCAAGATCCTAAAGATTTTCTCAATCTTTCTCCCTTTATCATTGATAAAAATGCTTTTGGCGAAGGGATGACAGAAGATCGAGCCACAGAACAGCAGCTGTTTACCTACGCCTACCGAGAAGGAGAAGAGTTTCGCTACTTTAGTACCATCTACTCCATTTATCGGGTGCATGAACGGCCCAAAGACCAACTTACGACCGCCAGCGAACAGCCCAGAGCGGCTAGAGGCGGCCGAGATCGCCGAAGAAGATCTTCCAGAAACCGAAGAAGAAACGAAGAGGAACCACAAAGCCCATTGGATATCCTCAAAGAATTGTTTTCTCTCTTTGAAGAAGACCTCAGCCGATAAACCCAAACTTAATTCCATTCATCGCCCACGCAGTTTTCTAAATATAGATGTAGCCTTATGGGGAAGCAGATAAAAAGTCCGTTTAAATTTCTAGATGCCTACGATCAATCTGATCGAGATATCTTCTTTGGCCGTGAACAAGAAACACAAGAGCTCTATGACCGCCTCTTTGAAACCAATGTGGTCCTCTTATATGGAGCCTCTGGAACTGGAAAAACCAGCCTGATTAACTGTGGTTTAGGAAATGAATTTAGAGCCAGCGATTGGTTCCCCATTTTTATCCGACGCCGCGATAATATTATGCAGTCGATTAAACAAGAATTACATCGACATGCCGTAAGAAAATTACCCGAAGAAAGCAATTCTATCCACCTTTTGCATTCTTTGTACCTCGATTATTATAAACCCATCTACCTGATCTTTGATCAGTTTGAAGAGATTTTTATTCTGGGCAGCCGCCAAGAACAAGAGGATTTCTTCGAGTTATTGTATCAAATTGAAGAGCGGGATCTCAATGTGAAGATCATTATCTCGATGCGGGAGGAGTATATCGCTCAACTCTCCGAATTTGAGAATATTTATCCCAGCCTTTGGGATAATCGCCTACGCATTGAACGCATGAGCCTCAAAAATTTGCAGGATGTGATCCTCAATACGCTCAAAGCCTTTGATATTCAGGTCAAAAATGAAGCGGAATTGGTCCAAAAAATGATCGAAAAGGTAAAAGGTAAAGATAAACAGGTCGATTTGGCCACCCTGCAAGTGTATTTGGACCGACTTTATCGCCTAGATGTCGAAAGAAGAGGAGAGGAGGATCGCCCGATCCGCTTTGATCTGGAACTGCTCAAAAAAAGTGGCAACCTCGAAAATGTAATGGCCTTTTTCCTTGAAGAACAATTGAGCGAACTAGAAAAAGAGTTGCAAAATGAAATGGGCGTCTCTGAAGAGGGCATCCCTATGGATATTCTCTTTAGCATGGTCACCGATAATGGGACCAAACAGGCGGTGGAACTCGATAATGTCAAAAAAGAGTTGAAAAGAGCAAAGAACATTGACCCCAAGGTGGTCGATTTTTGCATCTCTCGTTTTAAAGAGATGCGCATTCTTCGCGAATTGAACGAATAAAATTCCCCCAATATGAAAGTAGAAATCGTACACGATAGCCTCGCCCTCATTATTTATGAGAAAACATCTGCGGAAGTGAAAGCCCGGATGAAAGCCCTTAGTATGCTCCAAAATCGCTTTTTCTACTATAAAATGAATGAAAATATGGTCCTGGGCCAAGCCGAACTTTCTTTCATTAACCCCTTTCTTGAAGAGCTAAATCTTCGGACCGAAGAACGAGCCTTTATTAGTAAAAGCCAAGCAATCTTAGACCGCCAAGAGCGCCAAAATAGGATGCGCAAAAATGCGATTATCCTAATGGGCGCCACCCTCATCATGACTCCCTTTGCCGTTTGGGGCTGGTATAATGCCTCTTTGGCCCAAACTGAAGCCGCCATGGCACACAAAAAAGCCGAGGAAGTTAAAAAGGAAAATGAGGTCTTCCGCAAAGCAATTACCAAAAGTGGCAACCTCAAAATTAAACCCCTGCCCCCCGAATCGGAAGGCGGCACCGCCCAACTCGAAATTGGCTACGCTAGCCTATTTATCGAGGGCCAAGTTAAAGACGAAAATGGCCAAGGCCTCTCCAATGCCCAAATTTTCTTTATGGGCGCCCAGGTTCGCAGCGACCCCAAAGGGTTTTTTAAATTCAATCTGGTCCTGCACCCCATAGACCTGACCAAGAAAAATATTGTCCTAGAAGTCAAACGAAAAGGCTACCGCACCAAAGAGGAAGCCATCAAAATTCAACCTGAACTGAAGTTAGATATTGCCTTAGAAAAAGTAGAATAATAATGTTTTGGGGCCTCCCGCCTTCGGCGGGCGCTACGTTTCGCAGCTCGCTATTCGCTCGGCCCTTCAGCCCTTCGGGCTTCGGTCTGGCCTAACGGCCACTGCTGCACATCGCTAGGCCTTCATCGGCAGAGCTCTCCCCATTGTTAAAACGGCCTCCTTTAATGGCTTACCCAAAAAGAATATCTTGCTGTGAAATTTGAACTCTCTCATGATGCCCTAGCCAAGGTGGTCTACGATCAGGCTTCTACGGCAGATAAAATGCGACTCAAAGTCGCTAACTTTATTAAAGGCCGCCATCAGTACTTTAATGAGCATAAAAGCTTACTGAATAAAGAGGACCTGGAATATATTAAACGCTACCTTCCTCAATTAGAGTTAGAGCAGGAGGTGCAGCAGTTTATCCGAAATAGCGAGCTGGCCGTCAACCGAAAATATAAAATTAGGGTGGGGCTTGTCGCCTCTACAGTGCTTTTGCTTTCAGCCAGTGCCGCCTTTGCCCTTTGGGGTTGGCATGAGGCCCAAAGAACACATGATCAATTGCATGAGACCCACCACCGACTCCGACAAACTTTTGACGAACTCCGAAAGGCCCAAAAAGAAAAACTGGAACAGGAAGGCCTACTCAATATGAGCGAAGATGAAAAAAATGCCCTGCTGCTCGAACTACAACGAACACAAGACTCCTTAAAAGAAGCCCTCAAAGCCAGCAACCAAGAAAAAAATGAACTGCGCTCCGAGGTAAAGGAAATAGAAGATGAGGCTAAAGCCTGGCGTAAAGAATTGGAGGGCCTCAAAGGTGCCCCCATCCTTCGAAGACGCAAGAAATAATTCGCTACTACCACTATAAGCTAAGAACTACCGTGAAATTTGAACTCTCGCATGATACTATCGCCCGCGCTATCTACGAGCGAGCCTCTACAGAGGATAAGTTACGCCTCAAAATCTTGGGCTTTATCCGAAGCCGCTATCAGTTCTATTTGGACAATAAAAATTTATTGACCAAAGAGGACCTCAGCTATATTGACCAAGGCTCTAGAAAGCATTTGCATCGCCTAGATCTTCGCCCAGAAGAAAGAGCTTTTGTCGATAAATCTAGAAAAGCCGTAGCCAATAAGATTTTCTGGAAAAATTTTCTGGTCGGTAGTATTATTATTATTCTGGCCGCCCTGGCCATTTGGGCCGTGGCTAGCCGGGCAAAAGTAGAAGAAGCTCGGGCCTCGCTCAAACGCTCTAATGATGAAAATAGGGTGGTCCTCGATAGCCTCAGAAAAGTAAAAAGAAGAGTAGATTCTCTGGCCCAAACTTTAGAAAAAGGCGAAGGCCTGCTCCAAATTTCAGAAAAAGAAAAAGAAGAGTTAATCAAACAGTTGGTGGCCTCTAGAGACTCTTTAGAACAAGCCCTAGAAACGGTAACCGAGGAAAATGTAACCCTTAAAGCTAGAGCCCGGACCTTAGAAGCTCAGACCCAAAGAGGAGGAAGCAATAATTTGCAAGAGAAAATCGAGAAAAAAGAAAAAGAACTCAAAAATAGAGAGGCCTCTTTGGTCAAAAGTCAGTCTCGGATCCTTTCCTCTAAGGCACATTATGCTTTAGATAAAGATAAAAACCCCAAATTGGCCTTTCAGTTGGCAAGAGAAGCCTATGAAATGGACCCCACAAATACCGAAGCGACCACTGTGCTTAATCAAGTGGTCAATTCTAGAAATGATTATATTGGCCAAAGCAATAGCCCAAAACGAAGAGCCGACCAAATTATTCGGACCTATAAAGCCCGCTATGGCAAATTAACCAATGCCGCCAAAAAACGGGCCCTAGGAGGCAACTAAATTGCGCATTGCAGGCCCAAAGGGCCGCAGGCTGAGGGATGGAAAGTGGGGCGGCGCAGCCGCAGACCCAAGTTTTTGAGCGTAGCGAAAAAACTGCAGGGCCGAGCAGACTTGCGAGCCACGACACAGCCCGACCCGCCCACAGGGCGGGGCAGCCCCAAAACAATAAATAAAAAATCTAAAATTCCTATGAGCCAAAAGTTCCATGCCCTTTTTATAGGTATCGATGCCTATAATCCTGCCGTGACCTCCCTAAATGGTTGCGTGAATGATGCCCTGTCTATGTTTAAGTATTTGGCCAGAAATCTGGACCGCAATAAATATCAATTTGAGCCCCAGCTTTTGTTGAGCCCCCCGGAAAGTAAAAAGGAGGGTATTGCCGCCGATTTGCAAAAATATCAATACGATTTTGCTCAGGTTAAGGCTCCTGATCGAAATATTATTTTGTCTAGCATCAAAAGCTATGTGCAAAAAGTACAGCCAGGCGATACTTTTTTTCTTTTTTACGCAGGCCATGGTTCTACCGAAAAAGCGCATCCTTATTTTGAGGAGTCTCCAGGGCAGTTGCAGACCTTAGTGGCGGCAGATTCTCGCTCTATTAAAGATGGCAAAAAGGTGAAGGATGTCTTGGACAAGGAAATTCGCTTTTTGATTCGCCAAATTTGGGTGGCGGGCCAGGAGCAGGTCGATATTGTTTTTGTGCAAGATAGTTGCCATTCGGCGGGAGCAACTCGTAGCGATTTGGAAAAGAAAATGAAGGAGCTTTCTGGCGTAATGAGCGGGAAAGAGCCAGGGAATACGGCAGAAATGAGCTTTGAAGAAACGCCCGAGGCCCCCGAGCTTGCTACTGAAGATGGGGGCATGGACTTTTTGAGTGAACTTCAGGAAGAAGGGCCAGAGCCTACAGAAAATAGCGGCGAGGAATTGCTGGTCCAAGCTCGCATGCTCCCCGCCGAGCCCGAACAATTGGGCCAATATCGCAAAGCGGAAGAAATGGATTTCTTTGATGAAGAGGCCCGCTCGGCCATGAAAGAAGCCGAAGAAACAGCCCGTACAAGCCGAAGCGCTGGCAGAGGAAGCAGCCGCTCGGCCGCCCCAAGCGCTAGAGGCTCAAAAAAGCCCCCTTTTGAAATAGCTTATCCCGAAGGCAACCAAATTCATATGTCGGCCTGTGGAAAAGAAGAGTATGCCTATGAAATTCGGCATGCCGATGGCCAAAAAGGAGGGGTGTTTACCAATACAATTATCAAAATTCTCTCAAAATATCAGGGAGAGATCTCTTATCATGATTTGTTCAACCAAGCAAAACTGAGCATTGATGGCGCTTTTGAGCAATCGCCTAGTTTGTATGTAAAAGGTCCAGCTGGTCGGCGTTACGAGCGCTTTTTGGGTGGACAAATGAGCAAAAAAGAGGGAGAAGTTAACCTCATTTATAAAAAAGAGAGTCAGCAATGGCGAATTGATATGGGCGCCTTTTTGGGCCTGCCTGTTTTGCGTCAAGGCCAATTTATTCCGTTAAAAGCTTATGATCCTGCCCGCCCCAATTTGGTTTTTGATGGCCGCATTACTTATGTGATGGCCGAGGCTTCTGTGGTGGAGTTTGAGCAGGCGCCTCCCAGTTCAACCACTGGGTTAAAAGCCTTTGTGGACCAAAAATACAGCAGCCAACAGCTTCCGCTGCATTTGCCCAAGAGCAACCGCTATGAGGTGATTGTGAGTGATAGTTTGCGTCCACATTTGACTGAAAATCAGGCGGAGGCCAGCTATACTATTGAGCTAAAAAATGGAAATTTCCGTTTTTATCCTAAGGGGCAAGCCGAGGCTTTTGTTGAGTTTGTCTATTACAAAAAGCCAGCTTTTCGCAGCCTAAACCTGGGCGATTATATCCAGCCGCAGGAAAATGGCCCCAATCAGGACAGTCTTTGGAGCAGATTGCATACGGCTTGGAAAGACAATAAAGCTAAACCCCGATCTAGCGGACAGGCTTTCTTCAAAATCAATTTAGGATCGGGCAATGGCTTTTTCCTCAATGAATCTGGAGACAGCATCAAAGTGGCCGAGCAACTAGATCTAGAAGACCTTTGGGTCCCCGATGCCATGCAGGCGCAGCAACAAATTGCGCTTATGCTTTGGACGCTGGGCGAAAAGGCCTATTTGGAGCCTGAAGCTGGTTTTGACAACCCTTTTAAGCAGCAGATTGAGGCGAGTCCCGCAGCCAATTACTATCGTAAATTTATCGATTGGAATGCTGGGCCAGAAGCGCCTTATCAGCTTCGTATCGATGATGGCCGCTATTATATTTGTGACGGTAAAAATCCCGAAATTGTACTGCTTAGAGGAACCGCAAACACCTCAGAGGAGTCCGCCTTTAGCGTTTTGGCCCAATTGCGGAGCATTAGTCGTTGGGAGCAGCTCAAAAGGCTAGAAAACCCTCATCCGGGAGTTAAAAACATGTTGGCCGATTATCAGTTTAGTTTGAGCTTTAAGTTGCAGAATAACTGGCATACTTTATATATCCGTACGCAAGATCAATCGCCCTTTTACTATTGGGAAGATGCAGAGGGCCGCAAAGTAGAAAGCCTGAAATTGAGCTACTTATTAGCAGAAGGAGGCTATGAAAAAGAGTTTATGAGCAGCATGATTTTGCGCCAACAATCTTCTTCTTCGGCCAGTCCAATTTTTGCTTCTACGCTCTTTTTGGGTTATGATTATTCTATCATTTGCAAAACGCCCTTGGGCAGTACCGAATTTGCGGCCTATGATGCCCAAACGGCCAAAAATAATCAGTTGAAAGTAGATATTGGAGAGCTGAAAAAATATCCACCTATTTTTGATAGCCGACATATTGCTGTGACACACAAAAAGGCCCAAGTAGTCTATAAGTTTTTAGTGGCCTACAAGCGTTTTGATCCCTCGAATTGGCTGCAAGAAGGCCTGCCTTTGCCCAAGGAGAAGGACTATGCGGCGAGCAGCTCACAAAACAGAGCGGTATTGTCTCGCAAAAAAGGCGATGGGGCCGCAGATCATCTCGTACTTAGTCTGCCGATCGAGCTCATGGCCCAAAGCGACCTGCTCAAAGAGCCCATAGACCGACCATTTGATGATCCCCGAAACCGATTTTAAAAAATAACAGAAGGGCTGCCGATGATTTGGCTAGCCCTTCTTTTTTTGAGGGATATTTTTTGGGGCCTCCGCTGCGGCTTCGCCTTGCGGCGCTACGTTTCAGGGCTCGCAGGTCTGCTCGGCCCTTCGTCGCTTTGCTCCTTGGTCTGCGGCTTCGCCGCCCCCTTTCACATCGCTAGGCCTGCGGGCCTTTGGCCCTGTACGCTCCTTATTTTTTCTCTTGAAAGCCTTCTTTGCCGCCAAAAAGGAAATGGCTATTGCGTTCTTGTAAAATGGTTTTTTCCTCTGTATCTAGATTTTCTTCATAAGACTGAAATTCATAAACTAGGCCAGCAGAACTCAAGTTTAGTTGAGCTTGGCTACGGATAATGCTGCTTGGGGCATCTCTATCGCTATATTCGCCAATATAGAGTAGGAGAGGAGGACCAAGGGGCTGTCCAGCTTCATCTTGCAGTTGAAAATGCAGCAACTCTGAGATTCCGCCTGGCTGAAACTCTGTTTGATAGCGGATAGCCACCGATTGTTCTGCAGTTGTCCAAACTACCGTTTCGCCTTCTTTACTGGGCCAGCCATTTTCGCTAAGGACCTTAGTTTCTTGTTCGCCCGACTTATAGGCATTAAGGCTTAGGTTTTTGCTTGGGGCGGCCTCTTCCTTGGAGGGGGCTGGCTCGACCTCTTCCTTAGGGCTAGGGGCTTGTTCTACTTCTTTTTCTGGGCTTGGGCCTTGGCAGGCTAAAAATAGCAAGAGCAAGGCGGGGAATAAGATTTTTTTCATGGGTAAAAGCATTAAAAAGATAGAAAATATAGGCCCCTAAACTAGTGATTTAATTTGATTTAGGGCCAGAAAAGAAGGGCATTTTATATAGAGGAAATTAGATAAAAGCTGGAAATTAAAGTTATCCTTTCTTTGAAAAGCAGCCGAAATCTTTTAGTTTTGGGCAACAACAATTGTATCAGACTTCTATTGCTAACCTAATACAACCAATTGTAATGAATCTACATGAATATCAGGCAAAATTGCTCCTCAACCGCTATGGTGTGCCTATCCAAAGAGGGGTGCTGATTGAGCAAAAAGAAGATGCCGAAAAAGCTTTCGCTCAGCTCCAAGAAGAAACAGGAACCACTTGGGCTGTTGTTAAAGCACAAATTCACGCAGGTGGACGTGGCAAAGGCGGAGGAGTTAAATTGGCCAAAAACCTAGATGAGGTGAAGACGCATGTCGACAATATTCTAGGCATGATGCTAAAAACGCCTCAAACTCCAGGTGGCCTTGAGGGTCCTGGTAAATTGGTTCGTAAGGTACTACTAACAGAAGATGTGTATTACCCCGATCCTGAAACGGGCGAAATGGATACCAATGAATTCTATATGAGTATCCTAACTGACCGTGCCAAGGAGTGTAATGTGATCGTTTATTCTACAGAAGGTGGAATGGACATCGAGGAGGTAGCTGAAAAGACGCCTCATCTTGTACACAAAGAGTATGTACATCCTCATTTGGGCCTACAAGGTTTCCAAATGCGCCGCATTGCCTTTAACTTGGGCCTTAGTGGTGCTGCTTACAAGAGCATGACCAAATTTGTAAACAGCCTTTATGCTGCTTTCGTTGGTGCCGATGCTTCTTTGGTAGAAATCAATCCTTGTCTCAAAACTTCTGACAACAAAATCGTTGCGGCTGACTCTAAAGTGTCTCTAGATGAGAACGCTTTGTATCGCCACAAGGACTTGGCAGAATGGAATGACGAAACAGAGGAAGATCCTACAGAAGTAGAAGCTAAAAAGTATGGCCTTAACTTCGTTAAACTAGACGGAAATGTAGGTTGTATGGTAAACGGCGCTGGTTTGGCCATGGCGACTATGGACATCATTAAGCTTTCTGGTGGAGAGCCTGCTAACTTCCTTGATGTTGGAGGTACTGCCGATGCTCAGCGTGTAGAAAATGCTTTCCGCATTATTTTGCGCGATCCAGCTATCAAAGCTATCTTGATCAATGTATTTGGAGGTATTGTTCGCTGTGAGCGCATTGCTCAGGGTGTGGTAGATGCCTACAAAAATATTGGAGACATCAATGTGCCTATCGTGGTTCGCCTTCAAGGTAATGGCGCCGACAAAGCGAAGGGAATTATTGATGAGTCTGGCCTAGCTGTTCACTCTGCAGTAACGCTTCAAGAAGCGGCTGACCTTGTGAATAAGGTAGTAGCTGGCTAATTCAATTTAGCTGAAACGAATCTAAAAAAGACTGCTGCTTTATTGTAGCGGTCTTTTTTTATTAGAGTGCTTATTGGACAATACTGTTTGTGGGCAGAGAAAGACTTGGTCCTATCCTTGCAAATAGTGAATATTATCGAGAATACGCTAAACTTATCCTTCAATGAATTACCTAAAATTATCCCTGCTCTTTTTGGCGCTAAGCCTTCCTTTTTTGGCCTCGGCTGATCCTTGGGATTGTATGAGCAAAACAGAGGCGGAAGCCCTAAAAACCTATTTGGAAAAAAATCCTTTTATCCTTGATTATTGTGATTGCTGCGATGATGTGGCTAGAGAATACGATAATAAAAAGGTAAAGGGGTATTTAGTAGAAATTAAGTCTCTAGAAATTGTGCCTTGCTCTTGGGATGCCGAGCGCTATTCGGTGCAGGTAACCGAACATAAGGTCTGGAGTTCGGGCTATGTAGAAAGAGGAACCTTTGAGCCAGATGCCAAGGTAGATCTAGCTGATTTTCCAGGAGCAGAGGGACCTTGGCCAGTAGCGGCCAATTATGCTTATACCTTGCAAAAAGGAAAAGCGGTAACCTTATATAAGGTAAACGGCATGACCGATGAAAAAACGGATTGTCGAGCGCCTTATAGCTTTCCGGCGCCCAAAGCGATAAAGATGGGTTGCTGGAAAAAGCGGAAGTATCGCCGTTTTTATAAAAAGCGCAGAAAATAAGTTGAATACTCAGTAGTTTTGTCTGCTGAGTATTTTTTTTTGGTCCAGCAGGGGCGAAGCCCCTTGGCCGCAGGCCAAACGGCCTAGCGATGTGCAGCAGTGGCCGCAGGCCAGACCGAGCCAGCTTGCTGGCGAAGGGCCGAGCGAATAGCGAGCTGCGAAACGTAGCGCCTGCCGCAGGCAGGAGGCCCCAAAAAATCGAGAATAGTTAAAAAAATAACAGCTTTGCTAAGTCTATTTAGGAAAAAAAGGCGTTAAAATAAATCCCTATAGCTTTACCATATTCAAAACAGATGAAACAGATTTTCTTTAGTTTGGGCCTACTCTTTTTGGTCCTATTTAAATTGCAGGCGCAAGACAGCTTGCAGGTTTATCATTGGTCCGATTTAGCGGCAAAAGCCTTTTTGGCCCAGCAGGCAGAAGATTATGCCTTGATGAAAGTCTATGCCGATGCGGCCTACCTAAAAGGAAAGGCGGTCTTGCCTGCAGGCGATAGCAGTTTGGCGCGTTTACTTTATTATAAAGCCTATGGAATAGACTATGTTTTGGAAGATGCAGAGGGGGCTTTAGCCTTATATGAGCAGGCCGTAGATTGGCAGCTAGCTTCTGGGGCGCCGGCCTATGATTTGGCCATGACCTTAATGGCGATGGGCGATTGTTATGATGTGGCATTGGGAGACCCTCAAAAGGCAAAAGCCTACTATTCGCAAGCCTTAGAGAGTTTGGAGGCGGTGCGTGAAAAACATCTGGTTGACTATGCCTTATTGTTATTTTATTGTGGGAATGTAGAGGAGCAGTTGGGGCAGTTGGCCAAGGCAAAAACCTTTTATAAAATGGCATTGGGGGTTCAGAAAAATGGAAATCAGTTAGACTATAGCAACAGCTTAAACAGCTTGGCTAACTTAGCCAAAACAGAAGGGCGTTGGTTGGATGCCGAGGACTATTATTTAGAAAGTTTGGCCGTAGATGCACGGGAATTGGGGAAAAAGCATCAGAATTATTCGGCTAGTTTGCTCAATTTGGCAGACCTTTATATGCGGATGCGGAGAATGGAGGAGGCCGAGCCCTTACTTTTAGAGGCGGAGAAAATTGACCGAGAGGTATTGGGCCCCAAGGATTTGAACTATGGGGTGACCTTAATGGGCTTGGCTCGCTTTTATTCGACGATGGGAAAGTGGAGAAAGGGGAAGGAATATTATCAGCGGGCGCAGGCCATATTTATAGCGAATAATTGGACCGTAACGGCCCAGTATGCGGGCTTGCTGCTCTCTATGTCGGGAAATGCAGAAATTCAGGAAAATTATGCCGAAGCGATTAGCCTAAGTACTCAGGCGATAGCGATTTATCAGCAAATATATCCGGCTGATCATCATGTAATAACCAGCTGCATGATGCGAAAAGCCAATGTCTTGAGTAAACAAGGCGACTATCAAAAAGCACTGCTTATTTATAGCCGAGCGGAAGAGCGATATCTTCAGGCTTTGGGGCCAAAGCATTATTATCGTTTAGCGGCTTTAAATCGAGAAGCCAGTATGTTTATTGCCCTAGGGCAGTCGAAAAAAGCAGTTCCGGTTTTAAAAGAGGCCCTAGTGGCCAATAGTTCGCTTTCTTGGTCTATGGAGGCGGGAGCGGATTATTTGGACCAAATGCGAGCTCATGCTTTTCCGGCCAGCAACTACCTAGAAGAATATTTGTCTAGCTTGGCGGTTTGGGTAGACCTTTTGGCCAGCAAAAAGGGACAAAAGCAGCAACAACTAGCTATTGTAGATTTGGCTTTGGATCTACTAGAGAACGAACGGGCCAATACCACTCAGGCCAATAATCAGTTCTTTTTTTTGAAAGAGACTGCTAGCTGGGTAGAAAAAGGCCTTTCCTTATTAGCTGAAGAAGAAGTAGATCAGGCCATTGATTTAATAGAACGGACCAAGGCCGTTTTGCTTTTGCAGGCACAATCGGCTCCTGCTTTGCCCAAAGACTGGCAGCAGAGAAAAGATCAGTTGGAGCAAAAACAAGCCAATTTAAGGGGCGCCTATTTGAATGCTGGAGCGAAGCAGCAGGAAGCACTTTTGGCAGCCTTGAATCAAAGCAACCGAGAGCTGGATCAGTTTAGAAAAGAACTACAGAGCAATTATCCAGACTTAGCCGCTAGTTACTACCAAACAGCCACCCCCAAAATAAAGGATCTACAGGCCGCTTTGGGGCCAAAAATGGCCCTGCTCGATTACTTTATGGGGCAAGAAAAGCTCTACATTCTTTATCTAGACAAAGATAATAGCCGCTTAATTAGTCGCTCCCTAAAAAATGGGCAGTTGATTAAAGAGCTGAACCAACTCTATAAGAATTTAAGCCATTATAAACCCCGCAAAAAAGAGGAGGCTCTAGCCCTAAAAACTAGCTATATGCAGTTGGCCCAAACATTAGGGGAGGAACTGCTCGGTTTTCTTCCTGCAGAACTTGAGCAGCTGCTCATTTTGCCCGATGCCGAGCTCTCCTTTATTCCCTTTGGTCTGCTATTATCTGAACAAGCCAAAGCGGATAATTACAGCGATTTGCCTTACTACCTCAAAGATTTGGCGATAAGCTATAATTACTCGGCGGCACTCTGGTTAGACAACAAAAATAGTAGCAAGCGAAAGAACAATGGGTTAATTTTAGGCCTTGCCGCTAGCTATCAAGGAGAAGCCGCGGAGCAAAGGGCGCCCAAAGCTCAAAATTGGCGATCTGTTTTGCAAGATTTGCCCGCAGCCAAAGAAGAAATTAAGCACCTAAGTCATTACTATCAAGGCGACTTTTTTATTGGAGAGTCGGCTACAGAATCACTATTTAAGGAAAAAGCAAGAGATTATGCCGTTTTGCATTTGGCCATGCACGGCCTATTAGACGAGCAAAACCCTAGTTTATCGGCCCTGGCCTTTACCGAAGATAACGATAGTAGCGAAAATAACTTTTTGCAAGCTTACGAAATTGCTCAAATGGAACTGCAGGCCGATTTGGTGGTCCTTTCTGCCTGCCAAACAGGGCAAGGACGCTTTGAGCGAGGCAATGGAACCGCCTCTTTGGCCAGAGCATTTATGTACGCGGGTAGCCCCGCCTTATTGGTCTCGCTTTGGCAGGTCAATGATCAATCAACGGCCTATATTATGCATCAATTTTATGCTCAGTTGGCCCAAGGAGCGAATAAAGCCGAAGCCCTACAACAGGCCAAACTTTCTTACCTTAAGGAACAAACAGAGGAGTTGGCCAAACACCCTAATCTCTGGTCGGCCTTTATTTTATTAGGGGACGAAAAAAGCTTGCTCATCAAAGAAAAAGAGAGCTCTTGGAATTATATTTTATTGGCCCTACCGCTGTTCCTTTTTGCCCTATTTGTATTATTAAGAAAACGAAAATAAGATGCTCAAAAAAATGCTACTTATTGGCCTCAGCTTAACGGCTCTAGCCTGCCAAACTCCAGAACAAACACAACAAACAAATATGAATGAACCCCAAGCGATCCAGCTAGAAGGGCAGTACCGCAACCGCACTGGCGTAAAGTCAAAAATTAGTTGCTATTGCTTTCAAGCTGGCGAGCTAGTAGACCAAAAAGGAGAAAAAACCTACCTCTGCTGGGAAGGCGAGGAAGAAGCGCCTCGCTCTTGCGAAAATATCCGCGTTTGGGGCGAGTATAGCAGCAAAACTCGGGAAGAAGACCCCAATTCGCCTTGCCCCCCTGGCGAAATGCGCTATTTCTCAGTCCAAAAATATGAATGTTATTAAATTTAGCTCCCCCTATTTTATCTCATTACTTAAATTTTTTCCCATGAAAAAACTATGGTTATTGGCCATGATGGCCCTACTGTTTGCTCCCCAGAGCTGGAGCCAAAACATCCAGCCCTATCCCGGAGGCTCCGAGGTCTTTTCTGCCAAAAAAGAGCAGCCCGCCTACCTCTATACCCTAGGCGTTCGCCCGCATCGTAAAGCCAATTTTGGCGATGGCGAAAAAGATATGCAGCAAATTAGCGGAAGTTGGAAAGGCGTAAATCACAAAATGCCCAAAGGAGTTTCGGCTGAAAAATTACAGGCCTATTATGAGGACCAACTCTGCCAAGCAGGATACAAACAGTTTTATCGCTGCCGTGGCGAAGAAGAATGCGGGATCCAAATGATTGATTATTTGTATACCGGCCAAGACCCTAAAAATGCCGAGTCGCTCAGCAAATTGTATCAAGGAGTTTATGGCAATCATGTCTGGTATAGCCTCTATACCAATGGCAAAACGCTGGCGGTCCTGATGGTCTCTGCCGCCTATCCCGAAGAATTTCCCCGAGTGGTCCTAGAAACAGTGAAAGCAAATAAGCCCGTAGTTTACCAAGGCTTTCCCTATGCCCTAGAAAATGGGGTGGGCTGGGATTTACCCAAACAAATTAAGGCCCGAGATGCCTATGTACTCAAAAATACAGATTACTATTATTTTGGCGCTAAAGGGAAGAAAATCAGCCTCAAAACGGCCCAAACTTCTACCTTCTATACCGCTGAGGGCCTAAAGCCCAAATATCTGCATTATCTGATTGATAGCATTCTGGTCAAAGACCGAAATTATAAGCGCTTATATAGCAAACACTACGATGATACGGGCTTTTTCCTAGAACATTTCGAGAAGGAGTCGGCGCCAAATGCCGCCAAAGCTCCTGCCGATTATCTCTACGATTTTGGCTCCTTTCAATGTATGTATAGCAGCTACGAAAAAAATGGCCAAATTGTGGTCGTCGCCATTTCTTATTATCATGAAAATGATCCAGCAGTTTTCTTAGTGGATGTGCTGGGCAAAACCAATAGAGGCATCCAAGCCCTAGGGCAAGGCCTTTGCCAAGACGGCAGCATGGGCCAAATTGGCCAAAATGATGCAGGCAACGATATGGCCGCTATCGAACCCTATCTGGGCTGCTGGGAAAGTAGCTGGGGAACTATGTGCATAGAGTTTAAAGAGGGCAAAATCCAAGGAACTTATACCCATGATAATGGCCGAATTGAAGGCGAACTCCGCAATGGCCGCTTCTTCGGAACTTGGTCCGAATCACCCAGCTATAGCATGCCCGACGATGGGGGAGAGGTCGAACTCATCCTCTCTGCCGATAAAAAAAGCTTTACCGGAAAATGGCGCTATGGCCGTGCTGGAGAATGGCGCGAAGACTGGACAGGGACCAAAAAGTAGTTGGTTTTGGGGCCTCCGCTTCGCTTCGCTCCTCGGCGCTACGCTTCAGGGCTCGCAGGTCTGCTCGGCCCTGCGGCCTGACGGCCTTGGTCTGCGGCTGCGCCGCCCCCTTTCGCATCGCTAGGCCTGCGGGCCTTCGGCCCTGCAAGACGCAAAATAATTGCTTAACTTTAGCGTCAGTTCTTTTTAGAGCTGGCGCTTTTTTTAGGCAAAAATGATTAGCTTTAAAATTGAACAATTGTTTAGTTTTATGGACCTCTTATTTCTTTTGGCGCAATTGCTTTTGTTTTTTGCGCTTCCCTACCTTTTGGCCCAAATCAACGCCTTTTTGGGCCTTCAAAAGTACCTGAGTAATATTATTATTTGCTATGCTTTGGGGATGTTGCTGGGCAATGCGCAGCCGCTACTCCTTGGCGAAAGTCTGGGCGCCCAAAGCGCAGAAACAGCCAAATTGATCGCTTTTGTGTCGGTGCTTTTGGCCTTGCCGCTTTTACTCATGACTTCAGACCTGCGCTCATGGCTGCGCTATTTGGGCCATTTGGGAAAAGTATTCTTTATCATGCTGGGCTCTACCCTAATTTTGGCCCTGGCTTTTGCCTACGCCCTAGCCGATGGTCCCTATGAAGAGCTGCCCACTATTTTGGGCATGTTTACGGGCGTCTATATTGGCGGCACACCCAATATGGTGGCTGTTTCGCAGGCTTTGGAGGCCGAAGATGGACTCTTTGTACTATTAAATGCAACAGATGTACTTTGCTCGGGCCTTTATTTTTTATTGCTGCTCAGTTTGGGCAATAGCCTTTTGGGCCGTTTGCTGCCTAAATTTAAGCCAAAAGGAGAGGGGGAAGAAGAAGCGCCCGCTATAAGCGTAGAGCAATATAATGTCAAACAAATTATTTGGGCCTTAGGGCTGGCCCTTGTCATTTTGGGCCTTTCTGTCTTGCCGGCCCTCTATTGGCCCAATGCCCAAGGAGAAATCAATAGCAGTATTTTGTTGTTGGCGATCACAACAGGCAGTATCTTGCTGTCGTTTTTTGGACCAACCAAAAACTGGCAGGGCGTTTACCCCTTTGCCGATTATTTACTCCTGGTTTTTGGTCTAGGCGCAGGTTATTTGGCCAATTTTTCAGAATTGGCCCAAGATGGAGCTAGTTATTTACTGCTCAATGCTAGCTTTTTGGGCCTTTTACTGCTGCTGCAGCTCTTTTGGGCCTATATTTTCCGAATCGATCGAGATAGCTTTATGATTTGCTCTACCGCTACGGTCATGGGCCCGCCTTTTGTGGCCCAGATCTCTAGTAGCCTGAAAAATAGGAGCTTACTAGCGCCCGCTATTGCTTTTTCACTTTTGGGCCTCGCCCTAGCGAACTATTTAGGGGTTTTGGTGGCTTATCTAGCAGAATTATTCTAATTTAAAGGCGAACTTTGGGGATGGAAGCGAAGAAGGTCCAATTGGCCTAGCGATGCGAAAGGGGGCGGCGAAGCCGCAGACCAAGGAGCGAAGCGACGAAGGGCCGAGCAGACCTGCGAGCCCTGCAGCGTAGCGCCCGCCGAAGGCGGGAGGCCCCAAAAAATTGCTTAAAATAAATAGAACATAAACTACAGTATACTATGTTTGGATTCTTTAGAAGAAAGAAAAAAAAGGAAGAACCGCATTATGACCCCACAAATTTGCGGATCACCGACCTGCGCAAAGGTTGGTTTGTCGATTATGATTTTCAGACCTGGGAGGCCATTGAGGAATATGAATATGACTGGGGAAACCAGGACTTTTCCTATGAGTTTTTGTTAGACAATGGCAGCGGCCAACAACTCTTTTTGTCTATTGAGGAAGATGATGGATTGAATTGTGTCATTTTTGAAAAAATGCGCTTTTCAACTCTGCCACAGGCCGATGAAATTGAGGCCGCCGTAAAAAGCAATGGCAAGCCCCCCCGCCAACTACAAGTGAATGGCATTCGCTACTATTTTGATGGCGAATATCCAGGCTTTTGGCGGAATATTAAGGACTCCAAATCTCAGGAATTTATGCTTTGGGATTATTGGGATGATAGTGATGAAAAATGCCTAAATATTGAACAATGGGACGATAATACTTTTGAGGCCGCTTTGGGAACTTGGAAGCCCGAACAAGCCTTTAGTAATTTGACACCTAGAGAACAAGCCTAAAACACCACTAAATTTTAACAATGAAAACAAAAATATTTTCTTTTTCGGCCTTTCTATTTTTGGCCTTGGCCCTAAGCATGAGCAGCTGCGGGAGCTCTGCTGACGAAAAATACATGGCTTTTCCCGCCGACAAAATCGCCCAATCTATGGATTCGGTCAAGAACTTTTCAATCATCTTGTATGATATGGATGTGAAGGACAAAAAATACTACCATAAGTATAAGGTCATTCAACAAACTGCCGAAATTCCCGAAGCCACTAGCCTAGATAGCACGGCCCTAGCAGATAGCACCACCAGTCCCGCCGATTTGGGCATTGTAGAAAAAATTACCGACTGGAAAGAGGTTAGCCCTTCCGATTTTGACTATCACTCTAGCAATATGGGCATGGAAATCATGTCGAAAAAAGAGGGCGATTTGACCAAGGTAGCAGCCCCTCCCGGCTACAGCCAATATGTGGGCAATTCTCGCTACGGACAATGGAAAACCAACCCCAGCACAGGAGATTCTTTCTGGGCATTTTATGGCCGTTATATGTTCCTCAATACGATGTTCAACCTCATGAGCCCCGTTCGTTATGGCGGATATAGCAGCTATTATGGGGGCTATTATGGCCGCCGCCCTTATTATGGTTCCGTAAATTCTTCTGGAAAATATAGCTACGGAACGGGTTCTGCCCATGCCGCCAAGAGCAACCCTAGTTTTGCTCAACGCATGAAAAGCAACTCTGCCCTAAAAAGCCGAGTAAACAATAGCATTAGCCGAAGCAGCGCTCGGGCCACAGGAGGCAAACGCAGTAGCGTAAGTAGCTCTTCTTCTAAACGCTCTCGCTCTTCTTCTCGCTATAGCAGCGGCTCTTCTTCTCGCTCTCGCTCTTCTAGCCGAGGCGGTAAGTAATTTGCGCGCTCAAAATATTCTGTTTAAGGGGCCGAAAACATTTTTGTTTTCGGCTTTTTTTTTGTGTTTTTGAGAAAAATTACAACTATGCGACTTTTTATTTCACTGAGTATTTTGCTCAGTATTTTTGCCTGTACACCAGGCACTCAAGGCTATAGCTGCGTGGGTGGCAACTGCATTCCCATTGCCGATAATGCACAGTATAGCAGCTACGAACTTTGTATGCAACTGGGCTGTGTCCCGGATACCATTGGCTATGTTTGCGATGGCCAAAATTGCTTGCAGGTAGCCCTAGATAGCGCCCAATATGGCAGTTTAGAAGCCTGTGAACGAGCCTGTAGATAACTGTTTTTTGGGGCCTCCCGCCTGCGGCGGGCGCTACGTTTTGGGGCTCGCAGGTCTGCTCGGCCCTGCGGCGGCTTTGCCGCCTAGGTCTGGCCCTTCGGGCCACCCCGCCACATCGCTAGGCCAGGCTCGCTGCGCTCGCCTCTACATCCATTTAGATGATTCCTTAATACTAATTTATGCGATACTTCCTTTTTTTGATGATATTCTTGACCTCCACTTCGCTTTGGGCGCAAAAAGACTATCAGACCACCCAAGACATTTCTAATAAGATCAAGAAAAAGTACCGAGAGGCCTTCTCTAGCTATAATGCCTTTAAATATAAGGAGGCCATAAAGCAGCTGGACAAGATTCAGAAAAAGGCTCCTCGTTTTGTCAATGCCTATTTATTGGAGGCCGATTGCTATTTGTTGCTCAAAGAGTGGGAAAAGGCCAAGGCTTGTTTTGAGCAGGCCCTAGAAATTGCACCAGATTATAAGCCGATTTCGCATTATCGTTTGGGCCAATTGGCCATGCAATCGGCCACTTATGTAGAGGCGGGGCAGCAGCTGAGCTTGTTCTTAGAAAAAGCCCCCAAAAACAGCAAATTGCGGCCCGCAGCCGAACGCCTTTTGGCCGATGCCCGCTTTCGGCCCCAAGCCATGGCCAATCCCGTCTCTTTTCAACCTCAAAATATGGGGCCCAATATCAATAGCCACCAAAGAGAGTATTTTCCTAGCGTAACAGCCAACGAAAAAAAGATTGTCTTTAATGTACTCATTGGCGAAGGCCGTCAGGCCCAAGAGGACCTCTACCAAAGCTTTAAAGTCAATGGAGAATGGACCCCCGCCAAGCCCTTGCCCGAAGTAAATACCCCCGAAAATGAAGGAGCCCAAAGCATCTCCGCCGATGGCCAATATCTGGTCTTTACAGTCTGCAACCGCCCCGGCGATTATGGAAGCTGCGATTTATATTATTGCGTTTGGGAGGGCCAAGGCTGGAGCCGCCCCCAAAATATGGGGCCCAATATCAATACGGGAAATTGGGAGTCGCAACCCTCTCTTTCTGCCAATGCACAAGCCCTCTACTTTACTCGTGGGGGCGCCCGCAACCAAGGCGATAAGGACCTTTGGATGAGCTACCGAAATTTGGACGGCAGTTGGGGAACGCCTCAGCCATTGTCTGAGCTCAATACCGATTATGATGAAACCGCCCCCTGTATCCATCCCGATGGCCAAACTCTTTACTTTAGCTCTGAGGGCTATCCCGGTATGGGCAAAAAGGACCTCTTCATTAGCCGAAAAGGCGAAGATGGCAAATGGGGCGCCCCGGTCAATTTAGGCTATCCCATCAATACCGAAGGCATTGAGGAAGCCATTGTGGTGGGCCTTTCTGGAGAGCTCGCCTATCTGGCTGCCGAAAGAGCTGGAGGCTATGGCTCTTTGGACCTATACAGCTTTGAACTGCCCGAAGCCCTGCGGCCCAAAGCCGTTACTTATTTAGAGGCCCATGTTTTTGATGCAGAAAGCAAGGCCAATTTAGATCAAGCACTGGTCTATTTGATTGATTTGCAGGCTCAGGATACCGTTTGTGCCATTCGGACCAATGCAGAAGGAAAGTTTTTGCTTTGCCTGCCCCTAGGCCAAGATTATGCCCTACACGTTAAGGAAAAAGGCTACCTCTTTGCCTCCGAACATTTTGAGCTCTCTGCAGCGAATAGCCGCCAAACGCCCTATCAGCTACCAATGCCTTTGCAGGCCCTAAAAACCAACCCCAGTAAAACAGATTCTGTGGCGCCCATTTTACTGAAAAATGTCTTTTTTGCTACAAATTCGGCTAGCTTGCAGCCCAGCTCCAGAGCAGAGCTAGAACAGCTAAGAAGCCTGTTAATAGAACAACCTAAAATGCGCATCCGCTTGCAGGGCCATACCGATAATGAAGGAGAGCAGGCCGATAACCTCGCCCTCTCTCAACGTCGAGCAGAGGCCGTCCGCCAATACCTTATTGAGCGAGGCATTGCCGCCGATCGCTTAGAAGCTCAGGGCTTTGGCGAAAGCCGACCTATTGCCGATAATAATACGGCAGAGGGGCGACAAGCCAACCGCCGAACCGAATTCTTGCCCTTAAATTAAGTCGGCCAGCGCTTAAAAAAAATAGGGGAGCCCTTGAACATCTAGATATTATTACCTACCTTAGAATAAACTTAATATTTAGAGTAGTTAAAAACCCAAATTAAATGCGAATTGAACTCACTTTTAAGGTCCTTCGACCGGGACAAAAGCTCCCCTTTTCCTACCAATACAATTTGGCGGAATGGATTTACTACTGCCTGAGCCGAGGCAAGCGCAACTTTTCTAAATTTTTGTATTATGGGGCTTTTCGTCGCTCCAAACATCAATTTAAGCTGATGAGCTTCTCTCGCTTGTCTATTCCACAAGAGGGACGGAAGGTCTTTAAGCGCTACTTGGAAGTTTGGGCCGAGGAGGTCAAACTAGAGCTGCGCTTTTTGGTCCAAGAAGAGGAAAAGGAAAATATCATGATGGCCTTTGAGCAGCGCCGCCTTCGCCTTGGCGATGGCCGCATGGGCATTGAGCTAGAAGTGATTAAGGTGGAAGAGCTCCAAATGCCCAATATTGAAGATGGGGCGGCGCCTATGCGCACCCAAACCCCTATGATTTTGAGCCGTATGGAGGAACATAAGGGCAAAATGGTGCCGCAGTATCTGCATCCAATGGACCAAGGGTATCATAAGATTTTGCTCGATCGTTTGATTGATAATTATCAATTGGCTTCTCCGCATGGGCTACTTGCCCCAGCTCAAGAGCTCATCAATGGTCCAGAATTAAACTTTAAGCTGCTTTCTAAAAAAGAAGATATTAGCCGAAAAGGGACCGACCTGCAACCGCATAATCCCCGATTTGCAGAACGAGTAATTGGCTATCTCTTTGATTTTGAGCTACAAGGACCAGCAGAAATTTTGCGTTTGGCTTATTTAGGTGGCCTAGGCGCTAAAAATGCAATGGGTTTTGGCTGCGTCCGTTTTAATTATAAAGAGTAATTGGGAATTATATTTAGATTTTTAGATGTTCGGCCAAAGATAAATTGGTCGAACATTTTTTATTTATGGCTGTTCCAAATAAAAATATAGAGGCCTGCTCTATTAAAAAAAAGAGAAGCCTACTATAAGATTTTTAATAACAGAGGAGATTTTTTAACTTTGGGCGCCCAAGCAGCTTTTGGGCAGAAGAAAAAATAAGTTAGCAACCACTGAACCGCCTTGTGCAGTCCGCTGCTCAAAGTTGTTCAACATAAACAGAAATCAGCAATGGCAAAAGTTGAGTTAATCATGCCCAAATTGGGAGAAAGTATCATTGAGGCCACTATCTTATCTTGGGAAAAAGAGGTAGGCGAAAGCGTAGAGCTAGACGAAAACGTCTTAACGATTGCCACCGATAAGGTGGATACAGAAGTGCCTTCTCCTGTGGAAGGGGTCTTGCTGGAAATTCTGCATCCTGATGGCGCCACGGTGGCCGTGGGAGCCCCAATTGCTATTATTGAAACAGAAGCGGAGGGCGTTGAAGCTTCTCCTGCTGTGGCGGAAGCGCCTCAGGCCAAAGAAGAAAGCAGTGCAGCTCCTCAGCCAGAGACGGCGGCTGTTGTGGCTACAGATTTTAGCCAATCGGATCGTTTTTACTCTCCTTTGGTGAAAAGCATTGCTAAGGAAGAGGGGATTGGCTTAGACGAATTGGACAACATTAGCGGAACGGGCCAAAATGGCCGAGTGACGAAGCATGATGTTTTGGCCTATTTGGAAAATCGCAAAAAAGCGCCTCAAGCGGCGGCTCCTGTGAAAAAAGAAGCGCCCAAAGCGGTAGCTCCTGCCAATAATGGGCAGCAAATGGCGGTACAGCAGTTCAATTTGCCCCCAGTAGATACTTCTGGAAATGTAGAAATTATTGAGATGGACCGCATGCGCAAGCTCATTGCGGATCATATGGTCATGTCTAAGCATGTTTCTCCGCATGTGACTTCTTTTGTAGAAGTAGATGTAACCAATATCGTACAATGGCGCAAAAAGGCCAAGGCCGTTTATGCCGAAAAATATGGCGAGAAAATTACCTTTACGCCCATTTTTGTAGAAGCCGTAACGAAGGCCCTACAAGATTATCCTATGGTGAATGTAGCCGTAAAAGGAGACCAAATTGTTCGCTATAAAGATATCAATATTGGTATGGCGGCAGCTTTGCCCACTGGCAACCTCATTGTGCCCGTGATTAAGAATGCCGATATGCTCAATTTGGTGGGCTTGACCAAAAAGGTAAATGATTTGGCCAATCGCGCTAGAGGAAATAAACTCAAGCCCGAAGAAATTAAAGGCGGTACCTTCACTTTGACCAATGTCGGTACTTTTGGTAATGTAATGGGCACTCCCATTATTAACCAACCTCAGGTGGCTATTTTGGCCGTGGGCGCAATTCGCAAAAAGCCCGCAGTAATTGAAACCCCTACTGGAGATACCATTGGTATTCGCCATATGATGTTCCTCTCGCTATCTTATGACCACCGAGTGGTGGATGGTATGCTTGGCGGTTCTTTCCTTCGTCGTGTAGGAGATTATCTAGAAGCTTTTGACCTCAATAGAGATATCTAGTTTAATAGAGGATAAAAAAAACAGCCCGCTCTGCAAAGAGCGGGCTGTTTTGCTTTGGAGCCAAAGCCGAAAGGCCAAAAGTGAAAACGGCTGTTGTGCGGCCTAGCGATGTGGAGCAGTGGCCGCAGGCCAGACCGAGCCGCTGAAAGCGGCGAAGGGCCGAGCGAATAGCGAGCTGCGTAACGTAGCGCCCGCCGTAGGCGGGAGGCCCAAAAAAATAAAAAACTTAATTAAATTTTGGACCAAGATAGAGGCGAATGAGTCCTTTGGCGATTAGAATTTCGGCAATGAGGGCATTGAAGAGCCAGCTGCCCCAGGCCTCGAAAACGTAAATTTGGGGAAAACAGAGGTAGGGAAAGCTCTCGGAAGGGCAGGGAATATCGTATTGGTAGCGCAAATAACTGATGAGGTAGCTGAAGAGGCGCAGGCTGATGGCCGAGAGGCTGAAGGCGTAGGAGCGGATCATGAAAGCGGCATGGCCCCGAAAATTTTTGGCCAAGGCGAGTCGAAACGCTTGGGCCGTGAGGGCCCACCAAAGCAAGGCCTGGCAAACAAAAGCAACCTTGGCCCATATTCCGCCACTGCCCGAAAAAGCCATAATGAGTCCAGAAGGAGCGGCCAAAAAAAGCAGTAAATAGCTATAATAACGGCCCAAACGGCGGTGCCAAAGCGGAAATTTCTGCAAAAAATAGGGCCAAAAAAGGGGGAGCCCCAAGGCCAAAACCAGGCAACTGCTAGTAATATGGGTATAAAAAGCCGACATATAAAAGGCATCTTGGGTCAGATAATCCTCTTTATTGGCCAAAAAATCGATATCGGTAGGGAAGGGGGGCAGCAGATAAGGCAGGGCAATATTGAGCATGATGAGCACAAAAAAGCTGCCCAATAAAAGCAGAAAAAGTGTGGTAAACTGAGCTAACTTTTTGGGGCGTAGATTTGACATAGGCCTTAGACTTCATCGGGAAAATGCCGCTCTAACCAGTCGGGATATTCGGGACTATTGGGTAGGGGGGCAATTTGAATAGCAGGTAGTTTTTTTTCGCTAGGGTCTTGCAACAGCCAGAGCAAACCCGAATAGCGTTTGCGCATTCTTTGGTTGCGCACGGCAATATGCAGGGCTTTTTTGCTGCCGATAAGGACCACCAGCCGCTTGCCTCGGGTGATTGCGGTATAGACCAAATTGCGGAAAAGCAGGCTATATTGAGACTCATGTATGGGCATCAGGATGCAGGGCGCCTCGCTCCCTTGGTACTTATGTACACTAACGGCATAGGCGAGGTCCATATTTTGGAGGTCCTGATATTGGTATTCAATCATGGTTTTTCCATCCATTTCGACCATAAACGTCTTTTCGGCGGGAGTAATTTTGCGGATATAGCCAATATCGCCATTATAAACGCCTTTTTCGTAGTCATTTTTTAGCTGCATGACCTTATCGCCCAGATAAAAAACCTGTTCGCCCCTTTCAATTTTGTCCTTTTTTGGCCCATTGGGATTGAGGGCTTTTTGTAGGCTTTTATTGAGGGCTCGGGTGCCCAGATCGCCTTTATGGATAGGGCAGAGGAGCTGAATATCCTTTTTTGCATCAAAATTATAACGTTTGGGCAGTCGTTTGGCCATAAGTTCCGGAATCATCTGGGCGGCCTCTGCGGCATCGGCTTTAGGGATGAAGAAAAAGTCGGCATCGGCTTCGGTCTGAATATCGGGAAAAATACCTTGATTGATTTTGTGCGCATTGCGTACAATTTTCGAATTAGCCGCTTGTCGAAAAATTTCTTTGAGGCGGGTCACGGCTAGTTTATCCGAGCCCATCAAATCATCTAAAACGTTGCCGGGCCCCACGCTAGGCAGCTGGTCCACATCGCCCACCAAAATGAGTTTGGCATGATGCGGCAGGGCATGCAGCAAAATCGCCATCAGGGTAGTATCAATCATACTGGCCTCATCCACAATCAGTACGTCACAATCCAGCTCTTCCATATTGCGAATATGCTGATTGTAGTAGGCGCCAATTCCAATCGAAAGCAGAGAGTGGATCGTGCTGGCCTCCTGACCGGTCACTTCGGCTAGGCGTTTTGCGGCTCGGCCGGTGGGTGCGGCCAAGCAGATCGTATCGCTATGTCGGCTAAGAATATTGAGGATAATTTTGGTAATCGTACTTTTGCCCGTCCCGGGTCCCCCCGTGATAATATGTAACTTATGGCTCAGGCTTCGGCGGACGGCCTCTAGTTGTTCGGGGGCTAGGTCAATGGCCGTATTTTTTTGGGCCAATTCTAGTTCTGCCTCAATATCAATATCTTCGGCCCAAGTTTGGGGATATTTATTCAGGCGATCGAGCTGCTCAATAATATCTTTTTCTTGATAATAGAGGCTTTTGCTCCAAATCAGGCGTTCATCCTGCCCCTTACTTTCATCCCAAAATCTTTCAACAAAAACCTCCTTTTTGTCTTTGAGTTGGGCCAATGGCCCTTGCAATTGCTCTTGTCCAAGGGCCAGCATTTGGCCGCCTTCTTGCAAAAAACTTTGAAGCGGATAGCAGCTATGTCCTTGGCTAGCTAGCTCTTGCAAAAGGTAGAGCAAAGCGGCCGAAACTCGTTTGGGGTCCTCTTGTTGCAGGCCCATTTTCTTTGCTATTTCATCTGCTTTTGTAAAGCCGATCCCTTCAATATCATTGGCGAGGCAGTAAGGATTTTGCTTAATTTTAGCAATGCTTTCCGAGCCGTATTTTTTGTATATTTTTTGGGCAAAAGCTGGAGAAATTCCATTTTTTTGCAAGAAAATAATGAGGCTACGGGCCTTTTGTTGCTCCTGCCAAGAGCTAATAATGAGGTCCAGTTTATTTTGGCTAATCCCTCGAACATCCAGCAGTTTTTCTGGCGAATTTTCGATAACATCAAGGGTCTCCTTACCAAATTTGGCCACAATTCGCTTAGCGAAAGTTGGGCCAACGCCTCGAATTTGGCCCGAGCTCAAATAGCGCTCAATATCTTCGGGACTTTGGGGCAGTTGTTGTTCAAATTGCTCTACCTGAAACTGTTTGCCATGCCGTTTATTATTGGTCCAATAGCCCTGACAAATTAGTTTTTCGCCTTTTTCTACTCCCAAAAGACTACCGACCACCACCGTTTGTGTCCCCCCATCATCTGGCTGAAAACGAGCTACTGTATAGCCATTTTCCTCATTTCGGTAGATAATATGTGTCAGTTGCCCTTTTAGGCGCTGGCTGATCGCATCCATATTTTAGTCTTTAGTTTTTGTAGAACAATAGCGTTCCTAAAGTACAACCTTTTATGAATATTGTCAAATAATAGCTGTTGCTGCGCTTTATTTTTTGTTTAAACTAATAGTTTTAGGCGGTACTTTTGTTTTAATCTGTTCACTATGAGTTTTTTATGTTTGTTTTGGGGCCCGCGGCCAGTTCGGCCTTTGGCCTCCCTTGGCCGCCGCTATGCTCTGCAGCTCGCAGGTCTGCTCGGCCCTTCGGCCTGCGGCCTTGGTCTGCCGCTTCGCGGCACTGCTGCGCAGCGCTGGGCCGGCACAACTTATTTTTTCAGTTTTGGCAGTTATCTTCGGCCCGAAAAAAAATAAAAAAATAGTTTACTCAAAATCAGTGGGTTATTCTTATATTTAAGCTGTTGTTAAAAAATAGGTTTGGAAAAGCCAAAAGGAGCGCCTATATTTGTGTCGTTCCCAGAGGGAATAACCAATTTGGTCTGGTAGTTCAGTTGGTTAGAATACCTGCCTGTCACGCAGGGGGTCGCGGGTTCGAGTCCCGTCCAGACCGCTAAGCACGCATCTTGCGTGCTTTTTTTTTGCCCCTAGGGGAGGGGGGGGCAAAAAAAGGGGCAGCGAATGATCATTCGCTGCCCCTTTTTGGGTTTTGCTGCTTCGCCTGCAAAGGGTTTAGTATGCAAACCCAATATAGCCATTTCCCCCCAAAACCAAAAACAAAAAAAAAAGAGCGAAATAGCCCCTACGCTATCCCGCTCTCTTTCGCTAACTAGGCTAATGCCCGTTCTTTTTCTTGATCTCTAATAACCAATCTATAGCTTCTTGCTCATTGGTAAATAACCGAATCGGATGCGAGATTTTGTTTAAACTTAACATGAAGTTCCCCAGTATTTTAGAAGCCCCATTGTTAATCAATCCAGCCCCCGCAGCAATGTTCAATCGCGGGTCTTTGTCCCCAGATACTCGCCTAGATTCCTTAGACTGCCCCTTCAATCCACGCATGTCCACCAAAAAATATAATGGTTGACTCCCCCGAATCTGATAGGCGGCCTCTATCCACTCCAAAGAATCCTCGGCCTCTAAATAAGCTCCCTGGCCCACTCGCTGGACCAAAATCCCAGTCTGCTCATCCATATAAAGCAAACTCTTTTTTAATTGCATTTCTGTTCTCATAGCTTCTCTTGCCCTAAACTTTGTTGGTAATTTTGCATTTTGACGCCCGAATATAAGCAATTTCTAACCCCGATTTTTAAGTGTATTCCCCCGAACTCTATAGGCAAAATACCTAAGCCCACTTAATTGGCTGTTTTTAAATCTCTTACCGCATATTTTCTTGTCATATTTTTTATTGTATAAACAATTATCTTCTTTTTTAGGGGCTGCCCCAGCCTTCGGCTGGGTCGGGCCATTGCGCAGCTCGCTGCTCGCTCGGCCCTGCAGCGGCTGCGCCGCTTTGGTCTGCCGCCTGCGGCGGCCCTGCTACAGCCCCTCAGCCTGCTATCTGCAAACAAATCTACCGCAAATAGGGGAGCAGTTTAACATGGTTCCCCCTAAATTTAAACGGCCAAAGCATTCCCCCAAAAGTTCCCCCCCCCGATGAGCGGCCCAGCGCTGCGGAGGGGTGGCCGAAGGCCAGACCAAAGCCGCCGCAGGCGGCTGCAGGGCCGAACAGACCTGTGAGCCCCGCAGCATAGCGGCGGCCAGGCCAGGCGAAGCCTGCCGGCCGCGGGCCCCTAGGCCTTAATAAACTCAATCTCCCGCTTCTTCCTGTTGTTGTACCTGATTTCTAAAATATAAGCCCCAGCCTCTAAGTCCGAAACATCCTCCAAGATCAATAATTCATTAGAACTCAAACCCGCCTTTAACTCCAGTTTGATCCGCCGCTGCTGATCGTAAATCCGTATCCTCGCCGATTTCATCTTCTTGCCCAAACGACCAAAGCGCAAATTCAATTCTTTTTGCACCGGATTAGGGTAAATGGCCAACTGCCCCCCTCTTTGCTCTTCCATCCCCGCACAAATACTACCTCCGAATAGGCCTCCTGCCCATGATTAGACAATTGCCGAAACCGATAGTAGCTGTTCCCATCAAAAGCATTGACATCCGTAAACCGATAGTTGGTGGGCGCCTCGCTGTTGCCAAAACCCGGAATAAATCCCACCGCATGAAAGTCTTCACTGCCCTCCAAACGACGCTCTACCAAAAATCCCTTGTTCTCGGTCTCTCTAGGGGTGGTCCAACGCAACTCTACTTCCCTGATGTTTTTGCGCTTGGCCCGAAAAGCCACTAACTCCAGCTTCTGAAAGGCAAAGTTGAGGTATTTGAGCAGCAAGGCCGTAGATACCAAGCCTTTGTTCTCAAAAATCCGCTCGCCCTTACTCGGATCGGCATCAAAACGAGACTCAAAAGAAGCCCCTAAGTAAATGCTGCTTTTGTTGCTGACCACCAGGGCTTTGGTCCGGTCGTTCCCACTGCCATCCAAGGCTTTGGCCCAACTCAAGCGGGCATCCTTGGCCGATACTTCCATCAAAAAAATATCTGATTTTAAGAGGTTGCTGGTCTTCAAGATGAGGCTGTCCGAAGCAGGCATTTCTCCCTGAAAATAACCCGTCAACAAAATTTGCTGACTGTCTACCGCCGCCATGGCCGTAATTCTCGTTTTCTGATCACTGCCCCAAGGCTTGACCCATCGAAAATCTCCCGCCTTGCTGTAATGGACCAAAAAGGCATCGCGACTCCCCTTAGCACTATAGGTCCTCGGACCAAATGCGGCCGTCCCCTCAAAACTTCCGCCCAAATAAACTCCTAACTTAGGGAGGTATAGGAGCTCCCCCAAGCGCTCATCCGAACGGCCGCCCAATAGCCGCGCCCATCGAAAATCTCCCCCCCGATCTAAGGCCAAAATGGCCAGGTCCTGCTCGCCAGCAGCCCGCAAAAGCTGGTTCTGCCGATGCCCCAACTTGAGCTGCTCCGAAAAGGATAAGCCCAAATAAATCTGCCCCTGCTCATCTAAGGCCAAACGCCCCCGATTCGGCGCCACACAATCAAAGGTTTTAAACCAGCCCAAGCGGCCCGAATCTACCGAAAGCGATAAGAGCAAAAACCCCGATTTATCCAATAAGGTCTGCCCCTCATACACTAAACGATCGCCCCGATGACTCAGCAAAACTAATAGCTCTCCATTGGGCTGCTGCTTGATGGCCAGCAAATCTACCACCCCCAAACTTTTCCATTCTTTGGCCCAAAGGAGCTCGCCCAAACTATCCAGCTTGAGCAAAAAGGCGTCTTGCTTGCCCTCGGCCTGCCAACAAAGACTGTCCGACAAACAGAAGTCGGCCCCATAACTTCCCCCCAAAAAACTTTCTGCCGCCTCGCTCTGATATAAGGCCTCGGCCTTGTCGGCCCCCAAGCCCCCAAATTGCCGAAACCAACGCAAACGCCCCAAAGAGTCGTACTGACTAATCAAGATGTCGCCCCAACGTCCCTTGCTCTTGAGCAAACTATCGGAATTGATAGAGAGGGCCCCCTCAAAATAAACCGCCGTCAGAATTTCTCCCGATGCCCTAGGATAAAGGGCCTCTATTCTCGATAAAGAGGCATCGTAGCGATAACCCATGGCAAAGGCAAAGTCATAGGCCAAACTCTCGGCCTGATAATGGGCCACAAATAAGGTCTGTATGGCATTGCTGTTCAATAAGGCCTGCTTGGGCGAGGGATCAAAATCTGCCGCCCCCTCAAAACTGCCCGTCAAAAAGACTTGCCCCTCTAGGTTGAGTTTCATGGCCTGCACTTCCTCATACAAGGGGCCCCCAAAGGCTTGCATCCGCTTAAAGTCCCCCTCAAAACTGTATTGGGCAATAAAGAGGTCCGACTGCTCGCCCTGCGCCCGAATTTCTTGCTGGCCCTCCAAAATCTGCCCCGAAAAACGCCCCGCTATCCCCAAGAGCTTTCGTCCCACAATTTCTATACATTGCCCCCGATCATCTCCTGCTCCACCAAAACGCTTGATCCAATTCAACTGCCCCTTTCTGTGAAATTGGGCCAGAAAAATATCCGATTCGCCCCGACTCTTTAACCCCTCTAGCTCTCCCCGAAAACTACCCGTCATAAAGGCTTCCCCCACCGAGTTGACTACAATGTCTCTCAGCTCCATTCCCTCCGTGGCCGCTAGGGTTTCTTTCCAAATTAAATCGCCCAAAGGAGAGTACTTGAGCAAAAGGGCGGCCCCGCTCTCTGGCGCCTGCAAACTGTCTAGACTAAAGTCGTCATAGATAAAACTCCCCTTGGCCGTCCCCGCCAAATAAAGCTCCCCCAAACTGCTCAAGGAAAGAGCCGTACTCAAATCCGCCCCCTTGCTCCCCAAGGTCCGCAACCAACGCCAATCCGAAAAGCCCTCAATCTGCCCCACAAAAATATCCGAGCCCCCAAAGGCCGGCCGCTTCTTCCCCAAAGCACTAAATTCTTCCCGATATTCTCCCGTAATATAAATGCTGTGGTTGTAGGCCTTGATGTCTAATCCCTGATCACTACCTTTGCCCCCAAAAGAAACCGCCTCCAAGGCCTCGCCCTCCTCCGAAATGCGCAGAATGAAGACGTCTTCCGCCCCCGCACTCAATAAATAGTCTTGCTCCGACCAATATAAGCTGTCCGAAAAATAACCGGTCACCAAGAGCTCCCCCTGCGCATTCAAATCAATGGCCTGAGCCGCATCATTGCCATAACTGCCCAAGGGCAATACCCACTGAAAATCCCCCCGACGGTTGTATTTGGCCACAAATAAATCGTTCTTCCCCTTGGCCTTCCGCAAGGCCTGATTATCCGCCGAAGGATCAAAATCAATGCTGCCATTAAAGTAACCCAGCAAATAAAGCTCGCCACGAGGCCCCAAATAAAGATCCAAACCTTCTGCCTGCCCCCCATACTGCGTCTGACTAGATAACATTTGCCCCCAAGCAAAACTCGGCCGCTCCTGAGCCAACAACAATAGGGGAGAGAGAAGAAAAAGAAACGGAAGAAGTAGCGAAGAATAGGGCATGAAAGTTCTTGATATAGCGACCAAATAGAATAACTGCCCGCAAAGATAAACAAGTTGACCCAATTTGTAGGCCTTCCGCTTTTTCCCGAGCCGCATTTAAAACGGATTTGATACTGCTTTATTTTTTGGGGCCTCCGCCTCCCTTCGGTCGTCGGCGCTACGCTTCAGGGCTCGCAGGTCTGCTCGGCCCTGCGGCCTGACGGCCTTGGTCTGCGGCTTCGCCGCCCCCTTTCGCATCGCTAGGCCGTTTGGCCTGACGGCCATGATAGCTGCAGCTTAAAAGCCGCAGCCAATTTCGGAACGACTAAGCTAGATTTTGGCCGCCCCATGGCCTGCAGCTTAAAAGCCGCAGGACCTGAAAACCAAATGCTTTCGCCCATCTCCAATGAAGCAGGGGCTTTTAAGCTCCTGCGGCGAGAAAGATGATGGCCCAAGAGACTGGCTGCGGCCTTTAGGCTGCAGAAACAGGAATTTTAGGACCAACTGTTAGTGAATTGTTAAAAATAGAAATAATGTAACAAAATCAAAAAGGGCAAAAGTTAGGTCTGGCTGCTAGCCGAGTAGGTCTGGCTGCTAGCCGAGTAGGTCTGGCTGCTAGCTGAGTAGGTCTGGCTGCTAGCTGAGTAGGTCTGGCTGCTAGCTGAGTAGGTCTGGCTGCTAGCTGAGTAGGTCTGGCTGCTAGCCGAGTAGGTCTGGCTGCTAGCCGAGTAGATCTGGCTGGAGACTGTTCAGGATTTTGTGTATCATAATAAAATTTTGGCCTTTAGCTGCTTAGAATTTGGCCAATAGTCGCCTAGGGACAAGCCCCTAGGCTTCAGCCCTAAAGGGCCTCAACTGCCGATATACAAGGTCTTGCTAAATGATTATAGCAAAGAAGAATCTTATCCAAAGGCCCTCTTTAGAGGGCTGTCTAAAAAAGCTAGCCTAGGGGCTTGTCCCTAGGCAGCAAAAAGGAGAAACACAAAATTTTAAACAGACTCCATCCTACAGGCCCGAAGGCCCGTCGGCAAAGGCCAAATGAAAGCCCTGCCCCTTCTATCCTTTGTTTTAATTTCTTGCTATTCAGCGTTATTTTTCTCAGCCATAGCTAGGGCTATGCCTTTAAAAAATGCCTTGACTAGCCTGAAATTTTTATCAAAGGATGGCCGAGAAGTTAATTTCATGAGGGTTTCAACCCTCATTTATAGATTCTTGCGAAGCAATACCATTCTTGCTGTAGGTTTCAACCTACAGTTAAAAGGCCCGAAGGGCCGCAGGCCTAGGGGCCTGAAAGGGTGGCCGTAGGCCAGACCGAAGCCCGCAGGGCTGAAGGGCCGAGCAGACCTGCGAGCCCTGCAAGGGCCCGGCCGCCGAAGGCGGCAGGCCCCAAAACAAAAAAAGCCAAGTCCTCTAAAAAGAGAACTTGGCTTAATGCACAAGCGGAAAAAATCGCTTAGAACTGCTCTAGTCCAGCAAAGTGGAAATCGCCTTCAATTTGGGCGTTTTCGTCAGAGTCAGAACCGTGGATAGCATTTTCTCCGATGCTAGTAGCATACTTAGCGCGGATAGTACCTTCTGCGGCCTCAGCAGGGTTGGTGCTACCGATAAGCGTACGGAAGTCAGCTACGGCATTGTCTTTTTCCAAAATGGCGGCCACGATAGGACCAGAAGTCATAAACTCAACGAGTTCGCCAAAGAAGGGACGCTCCTTGTGTACAGCATAAAAACGCTCAGCAGCAGCAGTGCTCAACTGGGTCATTTTTAGGGCCACAATACGGAAACCTGCTTCATTGATTTGGGCCAAGATAGCGCCAGTGTGCCCAGCTTTTACAGCATCGGGCTTGATCATGGTCAGCGTTTTATTAGTTGCCATTAGTTTGTTTTTTATTATTGTAGTAAAAGGTATTCTGTTTAATTGGGCGCAATAATATAAAAAGCCCTTGGCATATCCAAATACTGCCTTTAATTTCCTGATTGTGGCCGAAAATAACGAGCCAAAAGGCCCAAAAGCAGGATAATCAGGGCAGTGAGCAGCAAATAGAGTTTCCAGTTGCCGGCCCGACTAAGTTTGATCGGGCGGTCGTCGCCCAGCTCAATAAAGGAGGCCCAAAAGAAGGGGTGGCTACTGATATCGCCAGCCGCATCTAGGTAGTTGAGCTTGGCTTGTCGCAGGGCTTCCGATTTGCTTTTTCCTGCGCTCAGTCCCTCATAAAAGTCTTGCATCAAGATGGCTGTAGCTTGGTCGTTAATGGGCCAAAGGGTCATGACTAGGGCGGGCACTCCGGCATACATAAAGCCTCTGCCCAGACTGACCACCCCTTCGCCTCTTTCATATTTGCCAAAGCCCGTTTCGCAGGCCGAGAGGACCACCAAGTTGGCCCTAATCTTTAGTAAGTTGAGCTCATAGGCATGTAAGAGATCATCTTCTAGGCTATCGTGGCGGTGGCTAAAGACCAAATTAGAGTATTCGGGCCGCTCTTCATCTACCCAGCCGTGCATGGCCAAATGAATCAGGGCATATTCTTCTTTGCTAATTTGCTTTTTAAATTCGGTCTCATTGGCTTGTTGGCCATACAAAAAGAGCCCTTTAAACGCCTTACTGAGCTGCTGAATCTCGGCTTTGGCCCCAGGCAGATCATCTACCGAGCTGCGAATATGATGCTGTCGGCTATCGGTTCCCGAGGCATGGGCCTGGGCATCATAGGCATAGGAGGGGGCCATGCCCAGCACTCGGCCTGACTTAATTTTGGGCCTTTCATATAAGAGCAAGGCGGCCGAATAATGATAATGCACATTATAGCGCTTAAGCAAATAGGGCAGGGTCTTAAAGCTAGGCTGACGGACTTCTTCTGGGGCGGGGGCTTCAGAGAGCAGGACCTCGAAGGGAATATAATTGAGGAGGCCATCGGGGACCAAGAGAATTTTATCGATGCCCTCAGCTTTTAGGGCGGGAGCTACAAACTGCTGGTAGAGGTCCCAGCCCTCGGCAATGAGGAGCTGCTTGAGGGCCAAGGTTTTTTGTTCCTCCTTGAGCCAGCTGCTATTGGTCAGTGCTAGGCGAAAGTTGCGCATTTTGCGGTTAAAAT
Source organism: Saprospira grandis (assembly GCF_027594745.1). Lineage (NCBI taxonomy): Bacteria > Pseudomonadati > Bacteroidota > Saprospiria > Saprospirales > Saprospiraceae > Saprospira > Saprospira grandis. The sequence continues at coordinate 3,750,161 of NZ_CP110854.1, forward strand.
CTTCGCCTTTGGGCAAATAAAAGAGCTCTCCAGACTGGGGGCTAAGGGCCAGTAGGTAAAAGCCATCTTGGGCCGAAAAATACTCTAAGAAGCGTTCGCCGGTATCGAGTTTTTTCTGCAGTTGCTCTAGGCTAGGAGTTTTATCCTCATACTTAAGGCGGAAATAATCGTAGTAATTGGCCTCTAGGGTATCTTGTAGGCGTTGGCTTTCTCTTTTTAGGGCCAGCAGTTCTTTGTCTAGGGCATCCATTTGGGCCGCATTATTGGCCAATTGGGCTTCAAAATACTGCTTGCGTTTTTTGGCCAATTCTCGGCTGAGGCGGCGCTCCTCTTTGAGGAGCTTTTTGGGTAGGCCCCCAAAGGCGCGGGCATTTTCGGTTTGTAGGGCCTCTAAGAGCAGTAGGGCCTTGCTGCGTTCCACCAACTGAAAGGCCTCTAAGAGATAGTCTGTTTTGGGTTGCTTTTGGTAGCGTTTATAGACAATGGCCAGGGCCTGCTCATAGATAGGAATCAGGCGTTGGAGCAAAAAGAGGCGAGAGCCTTCCGACTTAAAGCTATTTCGGAGTTCATAGGCGAGGCTAGCGGCCTTTAGGGCGAGGCGGTAGGCCATTTCTTCTTGGCCGGCTTGGTCGTAGAGTTTAATTTGGACCTCCATGACTTCTAGCAGCAGTTCTCGGTCCGAAACGGCAGAGAGTTCTTCGGTAGCGGCTAGGCCCGCCTTCATTTGCAGGGCTTCTGTGGCCTGTTCTAGGGCCATAAGCGCCTGGCCGATTTCGGTTTTGGGTTGTTGGGCAAAGAGCAGGGCGCGTTCTAGGTAAATGCGGGCCAAATCGGGATGTTTGCCCGAGCTATAGGTCTTTTGGCCTTCTTCTAGGGCTTTATCGAGTTTGTTTTTGGCTTGTTCCCAATCTTTTTGCAGGCGAAAAAAGCGGCCATAGAGCAAAAAGGTAGATTCGGTTTTGAAGCGCAGGCGTTTTTGCCAATTTTCGGTTTGGGCCAAGAGGGCAAAAGCCTCTTTCTTCTTTCCGATTTCCCAGGCCACCTCGGCCCAGCCCAAATTGAGTTGGATACGGGCTTGGATAGCGGCATTGGCGGCCTGTTCTTTGGGCGACATTCTATTGAGGGCATCTTCGGCCTTCTTAAAGTTATTATAGGCTCGGCTATAGGCGGCCTTTTTGCGAGTGAGTTCGGCCAGGTTGGTGTAGGTATTGGCAATGCGGAAAAGGTCGCCTAATTGGCTAGACAAATTGAGGGCATTGCGGCAATAATCCTCGGCCTTATCCACATCGCCAATTTCTATATAGAGCAGGCCAATATTATTATAATAAGAAGCCACCTCGATAGAATCTTGTCTAGACTGCATAGCTTCCTTGACAATTTCTAGGGTAGTTTTGGTTCGGTCTAGGGCCGATTCATAATCTCCAGTTCGGTAATAGAGGGCCCCATAGAGCTGTAGGATTTTGCGCAAAGAAGGCAAATCATTATTGAGCTGTTCTTGAGTAACGGTAAAGGCATCATCTAAATAGCGTTCCATGAGTCTATAATCCTGCATATAGAGGCTCGTTTCGGCTAGGGCTCTAGAGGCTTGGGCGTAATCGTTCCAAGACTGGGCAAACTTATAGGTAAATCGAGACTGCAGGAAATAGAGTTTGGCGGTATCTAGGGCACCTTGGCCCATATAAAATCGGCCAAAGAGGTAGGCGATATGGCCCTGCCAGGGGTCATTTTCGGGCAATTGTTGGAGGGCGGTAGTTTGGGCCAGGCGGAGCTCATTTTTCATGGCTTGCATTTGGCCGGCTCTTTTGTGCATAATGGCCTTATTATAGGAGATGCGGGTCCAGTTTTCCCAGCAGCCGGCTTGGGCCAGTAGGTTTTTGGCCTTCTCCATTTGGTCAAAGGCTTGGCCGGCTTGGCCTTGGCCCATGGCCTTTTTTGCGGATTCAAAGGCGGCAAAGGCTTGGCTACTATCCTGTTGGGGGCAGTTTTGGGCAGCGAGATGGGGAGCGGCAAAAAGGCAAAAAAGTCCAAGAAGGACGCTATAATATATAGTAGAAGGCTTCAAATCTGAAGGTAGTTTTTCTAGGCGTGTAAATGGGTCGAAAAATAGGGCTAATTTAAGAGAAAAAGCAAGGGCCTGCTTTTTTTTCGACCAAGGGAGGGGCGGAGTTGGTTGTTAGGGGCTGGGCTAGGGGGCCTAGAGGGGCTTGGCCTAGCGATGTGTAGCAGTGGCCGTTAGGCCAGACCGAGGCCGCAGGCCGAAGGGCCGAGCAGACCTGCGAGCTGCGAAACGTAGCGCCGACGAGCGCAGCGAGGCGGAGGCCCCAAAACAGCAGCGAGCTGCGCAACGACAACAAGAACTTTAGTTCGTCTTCGACGACTGAAAGGAGTAAGGCCCCAAAAGTAGAAATGAAAAAGAAAAAGCGAAAAATTAGTTGAATTCTACTAAATTAGCCCAAGGCCCTTAGGGGCATCTTTTTTTATACTAAAAACAGCAGTCATCGAGAAGTTGAGTTTGCAGGCGGGGCGTTTATTATTGGCCGAGCCCTTTATGTCTGATCATCATTTTAAGCGGGCCGTAATTTTGCTCTGCGACCATGAGCGGGAGGGCAGCGTAGGTTTTGTGTTGAACAAGCCTATGGGGCTAGATATTAAGGATTTGGTCAATGATTTTCCGGATTTTTCTGCGGAAGTACATTTTGGCGGGCCGGTGCAGACCGACAGCATACATTATGTGCATACCAAGGGAGAATTACTGGAAGGGGCCATGAAAATTGAGGAAGGATTGTATTGGGGCGGGAACTATGAGCAGCTCAAGGTCTTGATTCGGCAGGGATTATTGGAGCAAAACGACATTACTTTTTTTGTGGGCTATAGTGGTTGGGGCGAGGGCCAATTGCAGGAAGAAATAGAGGTGCAGACTTGGATATTGGCTGAGAGCGACCGCAACTACATCTTTCAGCCACAGAATGAATTATTATGGAAAAGCGTGCTGGAAAATTTGGGCGATCGTTATAGTGTGATGGCGCAAATGCCGATTCCGGTATGGAACTAAATCTTTTGACTAAACCAATCAATATGACAAACAACAAGACCTCCCTAAAAAAACTAAGGATGCTAGAAGTGAGTTTTCAGACCTATTTGCAGCCTTGGGAACTGAGTAAATTTAGAGGAGCGATGGCCCATAAGGTGGGCTTAGAAAACGACTGGTTTCACAACCACAACAATGAAGATGAGCAAAAAGAAGAGAGTTTTCATTATCGCTACCCTTTGATTCAGTACAAATTGCACAAAAGACGGCCCCTATTGCTTTGCATTGATCGGGGGGTAGAGGAGGCTCATCACTTTTTTACGCAATCGGATTGGAGCCTTAAGATTGGCGACAAGCAGCATGATATGCGGATTCATCGCTTGCATTTGCAGGAGTACAACCTACATTATTGGGAGCATCCGCGTTTGTATCGCCTCCACAATTGGCTGGCCCTAAACAGTGAAAACTATCGGGCCATAAAGGCTTGCCGCAGCTTGCGGGAGCGTTTGGAGCTGCTCGAGCGGATTTTGCGCAACCACATCCTCAACTTTTATGGGGCCATGGGCGTGCATTTAGAAGAAGAGCTAGAGGTGCATATTACCGAGCCGCTAGATTTGAAGCGGGTATCTTATAAAGGCATCAAGAAAGAGGCCTATACCTTAGACTTTGAGACCAATGTCTTTTTGCCCAACTTTATCGGTTTGGGGCAGGGAACGAGCGTTGGTTTTGGGGTGGTAAAGCCTTATCGCTAAAGGAAAAGGAGCTGGCTTAATGCCAGCTCCTTTTTTATCTTACTGCCCTAAATTGGCGAGACTTCTGTATCTTTGGGCAGTATTTTCAACCTGCCTAAGCTTAACTATGAATAAGATCTTCTTTTTTTGCCTTCTTTTGTGTTTGCCGGGCCTCTTGGCTGCCCAAGATAGTCTGGCCCTATCCATTTATCCCTTTGCGGGCCGTTATGTACAATTGGACCAACTGCGGCCCTATGAATCGGAGAACATCGCCGCCCAGAGCTTTAAGACCGAAAGCAAATACCATAGCCGTTTTGATGGCTTATCTATAGATAAAATTGCCTTTAAGGGCCAACTATTTGAGCTCACTGCTGGGCAGGGCGTTCTGATGACCGACCTCAGCTCTAAGGCCGCTAAACCTTTGCTCAACCGAGAAGAAAAAGCCTTGAGTGGGGGCCAAAACTTTTTGCTTTTGGCCCAAGATGGGGCCGTTTGCGTTAAGCACCTCAAAGGAGCCGAAGGCTATAAGGTCTATAAATATAATGCTGCAGGCGAAGAGGTCTTTGGCCTGAAAATTCCCCATTCCGATTCCGTGAGCTACGCCCAATTGCGCTACTCTCGGCCCTATCTCAACTATTTTAGCCACAGCAGCAAGCAACTGGTCTTCAATTCCTATTTAGAGAGCAAACAAAAATCGGTGGTCCTAGACCTAGAGAAAGGACAGCTGAGCGAATACGACTTTAGTTTTGATGGACTCATTTGGGATGAGGCCACAGATAGCGAAATTAGAGGCTTTCTGCAAATTCTTCCAGATAATCAACAACTTCAAATCCTTTATAAACAACAGTCTTTTGCCCTGCCCATAGAGCAGATCCAACGCTATGAAGAAATGAAGACTTTGTTGATAAATGATACCCTCTACGCCATCGTATTTAACGAAAGAGCCCCCGGTGCGCTGCTCTTGGCCATTTCCCTAAGCGAGGAAAAATTGCTTTGGCGCCAATTGCTTGAACCCAAAAGTCAACGCCCCAAAGTAGGCCAAGCTTTTTATAACTATTTCTGGCTATCGGCCTACAAAGATAAGTTATTGATTGAGCAACTCAGCCCCAATCAAAAACGCCTGAGCATCCATAAAGTAGAGGATGGCCAGCGCTTAGAACAATTTATTCACTAATTACAACCCCTATGAAGTACTCCTTTTTGTTTTTGGCCCTTTTTATTAGCCTCATGAGCTGCACTATTGAAGGGGAAGGCGATATTGTCGATAGCCAACTGCCCGTAGAAGGTCCCCTGGCTGGCGTAGAGCTAGAAGCCGACTATGATGTCGATGTCCAATATGGCCCCCAACTAGAAGTGATTGCAGAAGGACATGCCAATTTTATTAAACGCATTTTCTGGACCGTCAATAGTGAGGGCATCCTAGAGCTAGATTTAGACCAAGGCAATTATGGCGCCTACGAACTAAAGGTGACCGTCTATACCCCCCAAGGCTTCTATTTTGAAAATTCTGGCAGCGGAAATATGCAGCTCTTTACCGATGGAACCGCCAATTTTGATAGCCTTGTTCTCAAAACTTCTGGCTCCGGTGATATCAATTGCCAAAATGCAATTACAGTACAAGATGCGCTCTTTTTAGAAATAACAGGCTCCGGAAATATCTCTTTTGAAGGTAGCGCTAGCCGAGCTGTCGGCCAAATTACAGGCAGCGGAAATATCCTGATCCCAGATCTGCAAACTAATCAATGGGAGGCCTACCTAAATGGGAGCGGTAGCTGCAATATTAGCGGCTATAGCCCCAGCGAATCCGTCAATATTAGCGGTAGTGGTAGCTATGCAGGCTTCAACTTCCTGAGCCAAAACGGAAGCTACCAACATGCAGGTAGCGGCCAGATTGAATGCCAGGTCTCTAGTTTATTAGATGCCAACCTCTCCTCAAGCGGAAATCTCTATTATAAAGGCAACCCCGCCAAAACTGTTACAGCAACTGGCTCTGGCCAAGTTATCGATGCCAATTAGCCTTAATTCTGTAGTTTTGTGATAATTTTCACAAAAACAATTGCAAGTCTAAATATTTAGCCATAAATTAAACTATTGTTTAATCCCTAACCAACAAAACCTTAATCTATGGAATGGTATTTAGCCCCATGGCAAAAGTTTGCCACATTCTCTGGTAGAGCCAGAAGAAAAGAGTACTGGATGTTCGTCATCATCAACGCAGTTATTCAACAAGTATTGTCAGGAGTAGGTATCGCTATTATGGGCGAATCAGGTGTCTTTTTAGGCAGCATATTCTCGCTCGTTACGCTTGTTCCCACTATCGCTGTGGCCGTTCGCCGTATGCATGATGTAGGAAAAAGCGGTTGGTTTATGCTAATTCCTATCTACAACTTCATCTTGGCTGTTTCTGATAGTGAACATGGCGAAAACCAATATGGTCGCAATCCTAAAGGTCTTGGTAATGAAGAAGGTAATCTAGAAGATCACTTTGTTGCCTAATCCATAAGCTAATTCGATTTTAAGCCCCAATTTACAAGCGTGAATTGGGGCTTTTTTCTGCCCCTTTCTTACTGTTTTTTGGGGCCTCCGCAGCTTTGCTGCGGCGGTTACTCCCTTCGGTCGTCGAACTGCGAACTAAAGTTCTTGTTGTCGTTGCGGGGCTCGCTGCTGTTTTGGGGCCTCCGCCTCGCTTCGCTCGTCGGCGCTACGTTTCGGGGCTCGCAGGTCTGCTCGGCCCTTCGGCGGCTGTGCCGCCTCGGTCTGGCCTGCGGCCACCCCTGCACATCGCTAGGCCAAACAAAAGCCCTTCGGGCCCAAAAAAAGCGCCATCAGCCTCAGGCTGATGGCGCTTTAGCTATACATGCGCAAGGACCTAAAATACACGGCCCAAGCTCGCCTTGATTTTTTCGGCAGCCTCGGCTAAAATCTCGGGCGTATGTGCTGCCGAAATAAAGCCTACCTCATAACCAGAAGGACCCAAATAAACGCCATGGTCCAAAAGATCAGCATGTAGAGCCTTAAAGTGCTCCATGCTCGCCGCATCAATTTGGTCTGCCCGGCGAATCGTACTGCGGTCAAAGGCCATCCAGAAAATAGAACCAATGGTCGAAATATGTACAGGATACTCCCGCTCATCACAGAAATCCTGAATATTCTTTACAAAAGCCTGCGTTTTGGCTTCCATCTCCTCATAAAAACCTGGGACCAACAACTGTTTGGCCGAAGCATAACCCGCAGCCATAGCCACCGGATTACCCGATAAGGTTCCCGCCTGATAAACTGGACCATCAGGGGCTACATGGCCCATGATTTCAGCAGAAGCACCATAGGCCCCCACAGGCATTCCTCCACCAATGATTTTACCATAAGTAATGATGTCGGGCTGAATGCCATAGTAGCCAGCCGCTCCCTCAAAACCTACTCGAAAACCCGAAATCACCTCATCAAAAATAAGGAGACAGTCATAAGCTTTGGTCAAGCGACGCAATTCTTCCAAAAAGCTCTTTTGCTGAAGCAAAAGGCCATTGTTGGCTGGTACGGGCTCAATGATTACGGCAGCTACTTCTTCGCCATACTCTCTGAGACATTCTTCCAAGAGGTCAGGACGGTCTAATGGGAGGACCAAGGTTTCTTTGGCAAAAGAATCGGGAATACCCGCACTGGTGCTTTCTCCAAAAGTAACCAAGCCAGAACCCGCCTTCACCAAAAGCGAGTCTACATGCCCATGATAACAACCCTCAAACTTGATGATTTTGTCTTTGCCCGTTACTCCTCTGGCCAAACGAATAGCCGACATCACGGCTTCTGTTCCAGAGCTAACAAAACGGATTTTCTCTACAAAGCGGTTGTTTTCTAGAAGCAACTGCCCCAATTTGTTTTCCCAACGAGTGGGGGTGCCAAAAGAAGTCCCTTTGGCCACGGCGGCATAGATATTCTCTCGGATTTCATCATTGTTGTGGCCCAAAATAAGGGGACCCCAAGAGCCACAAAAGTCGATGAATTCATTATCGTCTTCATCCCATACTTTGGCGCCCTTTCCTTCTTTAATGAAAAGAGGTACTCCTTTTACCGATTTAAAGGCCCGTACAGGAGAGCTCACTCCACCCGGAAAATAGCCTTTGGCCTCTGCGTATAGTGCTGCTGACTTAGTTGATTTCATTGTAGTTACTGTTTTATTTTTCTAATTCTTCTACTCTTTGCTTTTCGTAAAGCTCGTAATAGTAGCCTTCTTTTTTTGCAATTAGTTCTTCATGGCTGCCTATCTCTACTACTTGGCCTTCTTCTAGGACCATAATTTTGTCAAAGGCCAAAGAGGCATATAGCCGATGGGTAATAATAATGGTGGTTTTGTCTGCACAAACCGTTTTGAGGTACTGCGTAATTTCTGCCTCTGTTTTGGTATCCACCGCAGAAAGACAATCATCTAATAGGAGCAAACTAGGGTCTTTGATCAGGGCGCGGGCCAAGGATACCCGCTGTTTTTGTCCCCCCGATAGGGTGACGCCTCTTTCGCCCACCTGACTAGCAAAACCTTGGTCCAAACTCATGATATCTTCATATACGGCGGCATAGCGGGCGGCCTGCTCAATTTCTTCCTGGCTTTTTCCGGGAGCACCAAAGGCAATATTATTACTAATGGTATCAGAAAAGAGGAAGACATCCTGAGGAACATAGGCAATTTGCTGCCGCAATTGGTCCAAGGGATAGGCCCGAATGCTTTGGCCATCCACCAAGATTTGGCCTTCATCTATATCGTACATCCGCAGTAAAAGGTCGGCTATGGTGCTTTTGCCCGAGCCCGTGCGGCCAATAATGGCCATGCGCTCGCCTGCTTTTAGGCTAAAGTTGAGGTCTTTTAGGGCCAAAATACCCGTATCTGGATAGCGGAAGCTTACATTTTTAAATTCAATGGCTCCTTTCAAGGGCGGAGCTGTTTGTCCTTGGGCCTCATCTTCTACGGCTACGGCAGTTTTTAAAAACTCATTGATGCGCTTTTGAGAAGCGGCCGCTCTTTGAACAATAGAGGCCACCCAACCAATAGAAGTGACGGGCCAAGTGAGCATGTTAATATAAATGATAAACTCGGCAATGTTTCCCGCCGAGATTTTCCCATCAATCACAAGCATACCGCCCACTAGCACACTAATAATAGTACTGGCCCCAATCAAAATAATCATCAAGGGGCGGAACATGGCCTCTACACGGACCAAACTGAGCGACTTCTCTTTATAGTCTTCAATCTCCTCATCAAAGAAGTCGGCCATGGCTTCTTCTCGCCCATAAGATTTGACCACTCGAATGCCAGAGTAGACCTCTTGGGCCAAACTGTTGATGGTGGAGAGCTGCCCCTGAATGGCCTCACTCTTTTTATTGATAATGCTGGTGACATAATAAATAGAGAAGGAGAGAATAGGCAAGGGAATCAAGGAATAGAGCGTGAGCTCTACACTCACCGAAAGCATGGCCCCAATGACCATGACCATCAGAAAGACGAGATTGACCCCATACATTACGGCTGGTCCCAAATACATACGGACCTTACTCACATCTTCGGTGAGGCGGGCCATGAGGTCCCCCGTATTGTTTTTGCGATAAAAGGCTAGATGTAGGCGCTCATAATGCTGGAAAATCTCTTGTCTGAGGTCGCGCTCAATCAAACGAGACATAACAATGAGGGTTTGCCGCATGAAATACATAAATAGGCCCATCAGAAGGGCAAACAAGAGCGTGAGTCCCCCAAAAAAGAGTAAAATCTTAGCCAACTGCCCAAAGAAATCAGCCTGTAAGCGGCTGCCCTCCAATAAGCGGTAGAAATAGACATTGTCAATGACTAAATCTAGGGCATAGCGGATGACCTGTGGCTGCAAAACCCGAAAGTAATTGGAGGCCAAAACAAACAAAACCCCCAGCAAAAATCGCCAGCGGTATTTGTAAAAGTATTTATTTAAATAAGCTAATTCGCGCATAGATGACTTTTATTTTTGGCTCTCTGAGCAAGGGCCAAGATAGGCCATAAAGCAGAGATGCAAAAGCTTTTTTATTTTCTTGACCTTTTCTTGACGATTGTAGTAAATGGCCTAGCGATGTGCAGCAGTGGCCCGTAGGGCCAGACCAAGCAGGCGAAGGGCCGAGCAGACCTGCGAGCCCTGAAACGACAACAAGGCCTTTAGGCCGCAGTTCGACGACCAAAGGGAGTAACCGCCGACGACCGAAGGGAGGGGGAGGCCCCAAAAAACAACTTACAACAACCCCAGTTCTACACCCTCTTGAAGAAATTTCTCTAGGCCTTTTCTTTTGGCCTCGTCTAGCTGATAGTCAATGTTTTTATAGTAATACTCCTCTAGGCTAAATTGTTTTTGGGGAGGGAGTAGGGCCAGCAATTGTTGTCGCTGATTTAGTCCTTCAGCTAGGGCGGCATTAAATTTTTGGACAAAGCTAGGGGCCAGCGTTTTATTGGCCACCCAGGCCGCAAAAACAAAGGGCAGGCCGCTATATTGCATCCAAACTTCGGCTAAATCATAGACATAAGCAAAGTCTTTTTCTAGGCCCATGCAGCGGTCGCCAATGACGACCCCAGCCGTTTTGCCGCCTAGCTTTTGGATATAGTCGCTGCTCGCTTGGGCAATTTTGGGACTAAGTTTCCAGTACTTTTTAAGAAGAATCTGGGCCAGGGCCACCGAGCTTCTCGATTGATAATCTAGGTAAAGCGTTTCTATTTCTTCTATGGGGCATTGGCTATAAATGCAGACCGTTTTGACGGGGGAGGAGGCCCCAATGCAATAGTCGCTAACCAATTCATAATGGGCCAATTGGGGCAAAATAGCCACGGGGACCAGGCCCAAGTCCGCCTGATTGTTTAGTAGTTTTTTGGCACAATCGGCGGGGATATCTAGGCTAAGGTCGACCTCTTGATCGAGGTTGTGGCGAAACAGGCCGTATAAAAAGGGTTTGGAGTTGAGGTAGGAGACAATGGAGAGGCGGATTTTTTTCTTCATAGTGCTAGGGCTCAATCGAGCAGATTTCTAAGCCTGAGGTGCTCTATTTCGTTTTGGGCCTTCAGGCGATAATGCGGCCCATCTTGTTCAAAAATAGAGAGGCCCGTATTATGGTGTTTGTATTGTCGCAAGGCCTTGAGTTCTTGCCCCTGAAGCAGGGCCGATAAAAAGGAGAGGGTGGCCCCATGCGTACAAATTAAGATTTTCTGTTGGGGGAGTTGTTCGATTTTGTGTAGGGCAAGGCGCAGACGGCCCGCCATTTCTAGGGCCGATTCGCCCTGCGGAATTTTGGCGCTATATTCTCCGCGGCCCCAAGCATTCATCAGGGCTTTGTAGTTTTGGTGCATTTCGGGAGTAGAGGCCTGCCCCTCAAAAATGCCCCAAGAGACCTCGTCTAATTCGGGCCAATGCCAAATATCTTGCTCCAACTTTAGCCCAAAGGGCGCTATGCTTTCTTGGCTACGCTTGAGCGAAGAGGCCAGCAAGAGCTCAAAGCCCTCGCTTTTGTAATGCTCAAAAAAGGCATCTCTTTGGGCCAAGCCATGGGCATCTAAGGAAGAGTTGACGCCACGACCCTGCACCCGATGCTCTAAATTGTATTGGGTGCGGCCATGTCGGTAGATATATAGCGTTTTTTTGGTCATTTATGCTTTGGTCTTATCAATGACGGGCAGTCCCACAAAGCCTTTTTTGACCTTTTTGGGCTGCTGGCTGAAATCAAAATCCTGATAATCTTGGACCACATTATATAGGGTGCCTCTTTCAATAGGATGGCGACCCACGGCCTTAATCAATTGCACCAATTCTTCGGTACTTAGGGCGGGGTTTTGCTCTTCAGAACCCGCCATACTATAGATTTTGGTGGTATCATCAATGGTCCCATCAATATCATCTACCCCAAAAGCTAGCGAAAGCTGAGCGGTGGTGCGCCCAATCATGGGCCAATAGGCCTTGATATGCTCAAAGTTGTCCATATAAATACGGGCAATGGCGTAGTTGCGCAAATCCTCTACGGCAGAAGACTCCGGCAAATGAGACATCTCATTATTTTGGTTGCGGAACTTAAGGGGAATAAAGGTCTGAAAGCCCCCCGTTTTATCCTGCAACTGACGCAATTGCTCCATATGGTCCACCCGATGCTTAAACTCTTCAATATGTCCGTAAAGCATGGTAGCATTAGAGCGCATACCCAGCTCATGCCAGATTTCATGAATGCGCAGCCATTGCTCGCCCGTACATTTTCCGCCTGCAATTTGCTCTCGAATTTCGGGATGGAAAATCTCGGCTCCTCCGCCGGGCATAGACTGCAAACCGGCCTCTTTCATTAGGCGCATACCTTCTTCATAAGAGACCTTGGCCTTTTTGAAAATGTAGTGATATTCTACTGGCGTGAGGGCCTTTACATGCAGGTCGGGACGATGTGCACGGATTTGGCTAAACAACTGGCTGTAAAATTCTAGATCGTACTGCGGCAAAACCCCACCTACAATATGCACCTCGGTAACTGGCTCCTCATCATACTTTTTGATGATTTCCATCATCTCTTCTAAGGTCAGTTCCCAACCATCTTCCCGCTTCTTAATTCGGCGAGAGTAAGAACAAAAGGTACAGGTATATAAACAAACATTGGTGGGCTCCAAATGAAAGTTTCGGTTGAAGTAGGTTTTATCTGCATGCTTCTTTTCCCGAATAAAGTTGGCCAAAACCCCTAGGTAGCCCAAGGGCGCATGCTCATATAAGTAAATGCCCTGATCTACGGTCAAGCGTTTTTCTTGCTGTACCGCTTGGGCAATCTGACGTAGTCCTGCATCTAATGCGCTATCATTCAGTAAGGTATCAATGGCTGTAGACATATCTCTAGTTTTCGTTTCATGGCTAATGCGCCGCAAATTTAGCATTTTTTAGTGGCTTGCCTAACTAACAGTTTTTAAAACTTTCAGTTTGAATTGAAAGCTATTTATTTTTTGGGGCCTCCCGCCTTCGGCGGGCGCTACGCTTCAGGGCTCGCTGCTCGCTCGGCCCTGCGGCCTGACGGCCTTGGTCTGCGGCTTCGCCGCCCCCTTTCGCATCGCTAGGCCTGCGGCCCTTTGGGCCTGTAGGATGGACATATAGACCTGCGGGTTGAAACCCGCAGCCAATTTTGGAACAGCTAAGCAAGCTTTTGGCTGCCCCTTGGCCTGCAGCTTAAAAGCCGCAGGTCCTGAAAAACCAAAGCCCCTGCCTTCTATCTTGGAAGCAGGGGCTTTTTAAGCTCCTGCGGCGAGCAAGATGATGGCCCAACTAAATTGGCTGCGGCCTTTAGGCTGCAGATAGCGGCGCAGCCGCCATGGCCGAAGGACAAATAGCCCAACAAAACCTTTACGCCCTATTCTGCAGCTGCAAAACAGTATCCTACAGTTGCGCTAAGCTATTCGCAATTTGTGAAATGGCAATTGTAAAGTGGGGGATGCTATTCGCAATTTGTGAAACGGCAATTGTAAAGTGGGTTATGCTATTCGCAATTTGTGAAACGGCATTTGTAAAGCGGGCTAAGCTATTCGCAATTTGTGAAATGGCAATTGTAAAGTGGGGGATGCTATTCGCAATTTGTGAAATGGCAATTGTAAAGTGGGGGATGCTATTCGCAATTTGTGAAATGGCAATTGTAAAGTGGGGGATGCTATTCGCAATTTGTGAAATGGCAATTGTAAAGTGGGGTGTGCTATTCGCAATTTGTGAAATGGCAATTGTAAAGCGGGGGAAGCTATTTGCAATTTGTGAAACGGCAATTGTAAAGCGGGGGAAGCTATTCGCAATTTGTGAAATGGCAATTGTAAAGCGGGCTAAGCTATTCGGAATTTGTGAAATGGCAATTGTAAAGTGGGTTATGCTATTCGCAATTTGTGAAATGGCAATTGTAAAGTGGGGTGTGCTATTCGCAATTTGTGAAATGGCAATTGTAAAGTGGGGTGTGCTATTCGCAATTTGTGAAATGGCAATTGTAAAGCGGGGTACGCTATTCGCAATTTGTGAAACGGCATTTGTAAAGAGGAGGAAGCCATTCTGCGTCTAGAGGCGGCGAAGCCGCCGGCTGAGGGGCTGTAGCAGGGCCGCCGAAGGCGGCAGACCTAGGCGGCGCAGCCGCCGCAGGGCCGAGCAGACCTGCGAGCTGCGAAATGGCCCGACCCGCCCGCAGGGCGGGGCAGCCCCCAAAAAAAAGCAGAAAAGCCAAAGCCTTTCTGCTAATCTGTATCTTTTATAGAAGGGGGAGGAGTTTAGACAAACTTACCGGCTTCCATTTCGTTTTCTTGTCCTTTGAAGGCTGCACGGGGTTGTAGGCCGAGCAGCTGGAACATCTGGCGGTCCTGATCCACATCGGGATTAGGGGTAGTGAGTAGTTTTTCGCCGGCAAAGATAGAGCTAGCGCCAGCCATAAAGCAGAAGGCCTGCTCCTCGATGCTCATTTCCTCGCGGCCAGCGGATAGGCGGACCTGAGAGAGGGGCATAATGATGCGGGCGGTAGCGATCATGCGGAGCATTTCCCAAAGCGTGATCCGTTTTTGGTCCTCTAGAGGCGTGCCAGGCACACGGACGAGGGCGTTCACGGGCACAGATTCGGGATGCTTAGGCATATTGGCTAGAGTGTGCAGCATAGCGATACGGTCTTGGTCGGTTTCGCCAAGGCCGATAATACCGCCAGAGCAGACCGAGATGCCCGTATTACGGACATTATCGATGGTATCGAGACGATCTTGATACTCTCGGGTAGTGATAATATTCTCGTAATTTTCCTCAGAGGTATCGAGGTTGTGGTTATAGGCGTAGAGGCCGGCCTCTTTGAGTCGTTGGGCCTGTTCTTCGGTCAGCATACCGAGGGTACAGCAAACCTCCATACCGAGGCTATTTACGCCTTGGACCATTTGGAGGACGCGGTCAAACTGCTTATTATTTTTGACATGTCGCCAGGCGGCGCCCATACAAAAGCGGGTAGCGCCATTAGATTTTGCGATACTTGCTTTAGTGAGGACCTCATCTACTTCTAGCAGAGATTGGTGGTCTACATCGGTATTGTATCGGGCGGCCTGAGGGCAATAGGCGCAATCTTCGGGGCAGCCACCGGTTTTAATAGAGAGCAAAGTACAAACCTGTACTTCTCTGGCCTCGTGATATTTTCGATGGACCGTAGCGGCCTCATAGACCAAGTCTAGAATGGGGCGGTTGTAGATTTCCTCAATCTCGGCCGTAGTCCAATCGTTACGTACTTCCATAATAATTTACATTTGGTCAGTAGATAAAAAAAAGCAGCGGAAGCGTCCACTGCTTGTCTAGGCAAAGCTAAGCAATAATTTCAGAACTTAGACGAAAAACTTAACGTTTTAGGTCTAGGCGAAAAGAGCTAGCGCTTTGGCTATCGTTGTAGTCTAATTCAATTTTGTTGGGGTCATCCGAGATTTTGCCACGGACCTTGGCCCAGACCAATTCGTCGCCATCTGGGTCCTCGCCTAATTCTTCGGCTTCGAAGGCGAAGGGAGAGGACATTTTACCAGAGAGTTCATTTTCGATATTTTGGTCTTTATGGCGGACAAAGCCCTTGACCTCTTGATTGTCGAGCATTTCGATAAAGAAGACATAATCATTGTGTCGGCCTTTAAAGCCGGGGCGGTCGGGAAATTCTTCTCCTTCTAGGCTAGAATTATTTTGCGGGGCGGTTTCTGTTTGGCTGAGTTGGCCTTCTTCTAGGGCTGCATTTTCTGGGGTTTTGGGGGCTTCTTGGGTATTGCAGGCAATCGTCAGGCTAAGGAGCCAAAGGAGGACAAAAAAGAGGTTTCGGACTTTCATAAGATATAGAGTTTAGTGATTTAGGGGGATAGTTATTTTGGGGGTTAGCCGTCTAGGGCGGCTTTGACCTGAGCAATCACTTTTTTGCGGTCTTCCTCATTGCCCACATAATCGAGTTGGTCGGCGCTGAGGGTGAGCAATTTACCTGCGGAGTATTCGGCGATCCAGTTTTCGTAGCGATCGTTGAGGGATTGCAGATAGTGCAGGCTCATATTCGACTCATAGCTACGGCCTCTTTTCTGGATATGTTTGACCAGAGTGGGCACGCTAGACTTGAGATAAATCATGAGGTCGGGAGGGGTAATTTGCGACTCCATGAGGAGGAAGAGGTCAAAATAGTTTTTAAAATCTCTGACCGACATCAGGTCCATTTCGTGGAGGTTGGCGGCAAAGATATGGGCATCTTCATACAAAGAGCGGTCCTGAATGACCACTTCATTGCCCGCCTTGATTTTCAGTACCTGTCTATATCGGCTATTGAGGAAGTAGACCTGTAGGTTGAAGGACCAGCGGCCCATATCATTGTAAAAATCTTCTAGATAAGGGTTGTCATCGGTAGATTCATAATTGACGGTCCAGCCAAATTCTTCTCCTAACAAACGACAGAGTGAGGTTTTTCCGGCCCCAATATTTCCGGCCACTACAATATGCTTGTAGGGCAGTTGCTCTTTAGACATAAGGTATTTTGATTTACGATAAGCGTTAATTTGCGGCTAAAATAATTTTTTTATCCCTAAAAAACCATTCTAATTTGTACTTTTAGCTAGCTCTTTTTGGGGCCGGCTTCTTTACCTTTTTGATTATCAGCAGATTCCCTATGGCAAACTCTAATAAAAGCATTATTAATATTCAAGACATCAGCAAGGTTTACCAGATGGGTGGCCAAGAGGTGCGGGCCTTGCAATCAATTAGTTTGGATATTTACGAGAACGACTATGTCTCTTTGATGGGGCCTTCGGGCTCGGGCAAATCGACTTTAATGAATATGTTGGGTTGTTTGGATACGCCTAGCGGGGGGCATTATCTGCTCAATGGGCAGGATGTGAGTGGGATGACGGAGGATGAGCTGGCCGAGATTCGGAACCGAGAAATTGGTTTTGTTTTTCAGACCTTTAATTTGATTCCCCGCCTGTCTTCTTTAGAAAATGTGGCCTTGCCCTTGATTTATGCGGGCATGAGCAAGCGCAAACGCCTAGAGCGGGCGGCCGAAGTCTTGACGGCTGTGGGTTTGGGCAGCCGTATGGACCACAAGCCCAATGAGCTTTCGGGGGGGCAGCGGCAGCGGGTGGCTGTGGCTCGGGCCTTGGTCAATAAACCCTCGATTATTTTGGCCGATGAACCCACGGGAAACCTCGATAGCCGCACTTCGGTAGAAATTATGGCCCTTTTTGAGGAGCTGCATGCGCAGGGCAACACCATTATTGTGGTGACGCATGAGCCCGATATTGCCGAGCATACCCACCGCATTATTCGCCTAAAAGATGGTTTGGTAGAAACCGATAACTACAACAAACAGCCTCGTTCGGCCAAAGAGCGATTGGCAGAAATGAAAGCCTTGAAAGGGGAGTAGGATAGGGATTTGGGGCCCGCGGCCGGCAAGCCGGCCGCCGCTATGCTGCGGGGCTCACAAGGCTGTTCGGCCCTTCGCTTTTTCGCTTTGCTCAAAAGCTCGGTCTGGCCTTCGGCCACCCCTCCGCAGCGCTGGGCCGCTCATCGGGGCGTTTTTACTTTGGGCCTTCTTCTTTGGCCCTTAAATCATTGTGTTTAGGTTTCCGCCTAGAGGTACAGCTAGCAGGCGGCGAAGCCGCCGCAGGCAATAGCCAGATTTAAACGCACTCACTTTTATAGTTTGCAGCAATTTCCCGCTAGTCGGCCCTATTTTTCTCGGCCATAGCGCTGGCTATGCCCTTAAAAAATAGCTGGCCTAGCAGAAAATTCATAGCAAACCATGGCCAAAGCAGCGCAATTAAATCTGGCTGAGGGGCTGTAGCAGGGCCGCCGCAGGCGGCAGACCAAAGCGGCGCAGCCGCTGCAGGGCCGAGCAGACTTGCGAGCTGCGCAATGGCCCGACCCAAGGCCGTAGGCCGCAGGGGCAGCCCCAAAAAATAGAAAAATGAAAACTAGATGTATCCTCCTTTTGTGCAGCAGTCTATTTGTTCTGGCAACCACTTTATTTTCTTGTGAAAGGGAAGGCGCTTCGGCAGCTTATTTTAGGCGAGTGACGATTAGTTTGGGTAGGGATAAAAAAATAGAGCTTAAGCAGTTTAGCATTTTGGATCAGGAAAGTTGGACGACCGACAGTCTGTATATTTATACTTATGGGTTGCAGGGCTACAAAATGGAGTATCAACTGCCTAGGCAAGAGGAGAATAAAGCTGCCTTATTGATTGCCTATGATTTGGAGGATTTGACTGTAGACAGCATTCCGCTCTATGTTCAGGCCTATAAACGTTATCGGCTTGGGGATGGGCGAGAATTTTGGGTTTATGAGTTGCGTCAGCAGCGGGCGGGGCTAGATGATCCATTATATTATGTATCTGTTGATTATGGATTTCTTTATGAGAAAACCCAAAGTCTTCCTAGGAGCTATATGGAGCATTTTTCAAAGAACGATAGCTTGAATTTGCTTGTCTCTTTGCTGAAGGAGAGGGAATAGAGGGCGTAAAAAAGCAGCCCTTGGGGGGCTGCTTCTGGCAAAGTTAATCTATGTTCCAGTTAACAACTTCTTTTTTATTACAGTCAACAGTTTCATCTGTCATTTGGTCGCTAAAAATTTCTAATTGCTGGCTTGCGGGCAACCAATAAACTTTTGCGTCACATTCACTAAAGGCCCATCGAGAAAAGCTACTAACAAGTTGCCATTTTTTCTGTTTGTTTAGTGCATAGATTGCAATAGAGCCCCAGGTTCCATTCCCAGGAGAAAGGGGGAAGATAAGCTCTTCTAAACCATCTGCATTTAGGTCTTTTGCTATGGGAGTTCCCGCCGCACTATTGATTCTTAAATTAGGTAAAGAGGAGGCTTGTTCAAACTGATGGACATTCATCTCTGTAAAGACAAAAGTGGTTTGGGTAGAAAATGGTGGATTGCCATCAGAGGTTTTTTTTTGAACAACATCTAATTCATAGGGACGTCCTGAAATATAGAGTGCTTTATCAGGCTTTTGTTTTAGGTCTTTTGTGGTAAAAACCAAGGTTTTGCTTGCTTGGTCTTTGTGTTTTTGGAGCTCTTTCTCTTTTAAGGCAAGTTCTTTTTTGGCTACGGCCAACTCTCTTTCTATTAACTCTTTTTCTTTACGTGCATTAGGATTCTCACAGGCTAAGCATGTAAGCGTAATAGGTAGTAGAAATAAAAGTTTCTTCATATTGTGGTTTTATATGAATGTGAAAAAATTATTTAAAAGCGGGGTTTTCTACTTTTTCGCCTTTTGTGTTAATGAAAAACTGATTACCATTTAAGTGGGCTAGGGCGAGGCCATCAGGATTAAAAGAGAAATCTAGGCTGTCAAACTTAGGGGGAAAAATAGTTTGTCCGAATGTATCTATACCGCCCCAAAGATTATTTTCTTGGACAAAGATAACTCCATCAGAGACGCCCATGCCAATATTTTTATATTGCAGTGGGCGAACGACCTTGCCCGACTGGTCTAAAAAGCCAAATCGGTTGTTTTTATGAACCAAAATTAGGGGATGGAAGCTTTGGGGATCAATAGCTGAAAATACGGTAGGATGGATAAGTTTACCTTCATAGCTTAGAAATCCAGTAAGGTTATTTTGTTCTACAATAAGCAAGCTGTCAGTAAAGTAAGGCATTAACTCGTCAAAAGTTGGAGGGTATAGCTCTTTACCTTTTGTACTGTATAGTCCATATTTTCCTTTAGATTCAACAATGATAAGGCTATCGTTAGGAACACCGTAGTAAGCGTAGTCAAATTTTGTTTCCTGTAAGAAGTAAACTTTTTTGCGAAGAACACTGAGTTGGTCTTGAAAGGTTTGTTCGGCGCTCATCTCTGCAGCCAAATTAAGGACCTCAATGGCCTCATAGAATTTTTTTGATTTAATTAAACTATCAAAAGATGGATGCAAGTATTCTTGTTGCTCCATGAGTAGGTCATGAGCAATTAAATTTAGGGGTTTCCCTTTTTTTTGTTCTTCTTTTTGAGCTGCTGGGCTGCTGGTAGCAGTTATACTGGGCGTTGTATTAACTTGGATTTTGGGGGGTGTGGTGTTGATTGGTTCGCAGCTACTAAAGAAAATTAGGGCTAGACATAAGGGAAGTAAAGAGTGGTAAGATAGTTTCATTTGATACTAGATAATGGTTAAATAATGATTTAACTCAAAGATCAAGAAGAATAGTCCACTCTATTTAAACAGTAAGGATTAAAATAAAAAAGCAGCCCTTGGGGGGCTGCTTTTGGCTTAACTTACTTTAGTTGGAAGCGAAGTTTTTTGTTTTCGGCTTGAAGTTCTAGGACCTCCGTAGAGATAATCTGCAGGCTAAAATCGATTTCCTTGGCGAGGTAGCGGTCATTTTTGTGTTCAATTTCATAATCATCGGAGAGGAGTTTTGGGCTTTGGTTCCAATCAACGGTAAGGTCGACATCTCCCTCTGGGCTACTCCAGCTAATTTTAAGTTTTTTGGGGTAGAATTTAAGTTTCATATCGCCCCATTTGGCCTCTAGTCGTTGTTTTTCGAAGTGCATGAGGCTTGGGCTAAAATTGGCTTGTTTGGGGTCGATGATAATGGGGAATAGGTTTTCCCAGGCAGAAGTTTGTCCTTGCTTATTTTCGTTCAGTTCATCTTGGTCCTTATTGCGTTTAATGCTTTGCTTGTAGCGCTGTAGGTCTTTATTGAACTGCTCTTTTCGTTTTCGGATATATGTTTTTATGTTGGGGTTGACGCTTTGGAGTTGTTCTTCAAACTTATCGCTAGGGCTGCCAAAGCGGCCTTTTTTGTATGGGCGCATTTGGACCCATTCAAAGAAGTCGAAAACCTCTTCTTTATATGTGGCAAAATTGCTCCAATCTTTGTCTATGGCCAAATCTTCCAGCCAGAGGCGCATACCGGCTAGCAATTCGCCTCGGAGGTTGGGGTCCATAGGTTCTTGTTCAATATTGAATCGCCAGGCATTGGGGTCTTTTTGCATAGCCATGCGTTCTTGGACCAACTTCAGGAATTTGGGGAGCAAGTAGGCCCGTTCTTTTTTTCCTCGAATTTTAGCGAAGAGGGGCAAAACGAGTTGATCAGAGAGCAGTTCTTCTAGCTGTTTGTGGTCGGCTAAAATTTCGAGCAGCCAGCTTAAGTTTTTGCCTGCTTCTAGGCGTTCTAGGCGGTCCTCTTTTTCCAAATAATAGTCGAGTAGTTTGCGCTTGAGTGCAAGCTGTTGTTTACTTCGGTAGTTGATTTGGGTATCTAGCGACAAGATATCGAACTTGATATTTCGTTTGATATCGTGGGCCTCAATGATGGTGATATAGCGTTCTTCTTTCCGAATCATTAAGCGGATGAGTTCTCTTTGTTGGGCCTCGCTATATTGTATATTGTCTTTTACTTTTAGCAACCAGATTCTGTAGAGTTCTTGTAGGAGGGCGGGTTCACTGGCATTTCGGTCTAGAATGCGTACTTTTTCTTGTGGGTCTTTAGTCGTTCGGACTTGGGCCAGTAGTTTTTCAGTACTTTTCATTTTGGGGTCAACATACTGCCAAATTTCAAGTGCTTCTTGGTATTGCTGCATTTGGAAGTATCTGTTGGCCAAATGCAGTTGTAGCTGTTTAGAAATTTCTTCTTCCTCTAGTTGGGCGATATTTCGGGCCAGCAAGGCATAGCGATCAAAGCGATGATTATCTTTTTGCTTTTGGAAAAAGGCCAATAATTGCTTTTGCATTTCGAGCAAAAGGGCTTGGCGTTTGGGATAGACCAGGGGGTCGAGCTCGAAAAACAATTTACTTTGTATATGCTGCTCTAGGCAGACGGCCAGATTTCTTTCTTTGGGCTGTAGCATAAAGGTTAGTACTTTCTCCCAAAACTTATCATTTTGTTGTTTGGCTACTTTGAGGGCATTGTCTAGCAGACAACCACAGAGGTAGGCTTCTAAAACGGCTTTTCGATTGCCCATCTGTTTGAATTTTTCAGCGGCGGCCTCATATTGGCCTTCGGCCAAGAGCATTTTGGCTTCCGACTCATCTCGCTTGCTGCTAATCTCTTTATAGACATTATTGTATTCTGGATTATCGAGGGCTTTATTGTAAAAGTAGACCGCTTTGCGGTAGGCATTGGCCTCAATCTGCTTATTGTCCGCATTTTCGGCCTGTTGGCGGTGTTCTTCAGCAATTTCTAGAGGTTTTTGCTCAATATGATCGAGTTCTTGGGCGGGGGTATTGAGTTGGATCAGGCGGTCTTCAAATTCAAAGTTGAGCCAGTCTTTATGGTTTTCTTGCTTCTCTTCTAGCAATGTTCTGCCTTTTTGGAGAATGCTCCAAAGGGCCGAAATACCTGCTTGGTTATCAATGATATAAAGGCGGTCTTTGGCTCTAGTTAGGGCCACATAAAGCTTATTGTAAAAATAGTTGAGTTTGAACTGTTGCTCATCGCTCAGTTGCTCAATAAGCAGGTCTAGGCTGAGCCCTTGCTCGGCCAAATAGGCCCCAAAGCCATAGAGAATAATGTTGGGGTACTCTAGTCCCTTGGCCGAAAGGGCCGTTTCTAGGTTAGAAATGGGTTTGTTCTTCGTTTCCTCCTGCCCAAAAGCTAGGGCCAAAGCCTCAAACATAGGAATAGCGCTCTCTTCTAGTTCACTGAGTTGTACGCCTTCTATACGGTCAAAGGGCAACAGAAAGGTGGTGGCATCTAAGCGCTTGAGCAGCTCACTATTGACCTCCTGTTCTGCCGGGCCAAAACAAAAGACCGAGGGGGCTAGGCTCCCTTCTGCATCTTTATATACGGTTTGGGGGAGAATATCTTTGCTGGCGGGAAAATCTCTCCTTTTGTACTGAATAATATTGGCCAACTGAATAATGCTGCTGGTCGAGCGGTAGTTGTGGTGCAAAGGCTCAATATCGGGCGGAGACAAATGCTCTCGGCTGAGTTGTTCTTGCATTTCGCCCAACAAATTGCCTAGACTTCCTTTGAGCAAAGCCCAACGAAAACCTGTAGGATTGACCGCCTGAAAGGGGTCTCCTGCAAAAATGAGCGGCAATTGTCGAACATCTTCTAAATTGAAGTTGCTATACTGAGAAAGACGCAGTAAGAGGTTGATTTCTAGCCGAGAAAAATCCTGCGACTCATCGCAAACCAAAAAACTATAGCTGCTATCGGTATACCAGCCTTTAATTAAAATTTCTCGAACAAGGTCTTGCTCATCCCAAAGCCCACGCTCCTCACAACGGCGCTTATACCATTTGTAGGGCCCCTGATGTACTCGCTTAAAGAGCTCTGGATTGATAATGCTTCGGTCCTTTTTACTAATCAAATTGAAGTCGTCTTCTCCTAAAATCTCTTTCTGATAGCCTTTGATATAGCTACGGATAATGTACCAGGCTACTTCTGCCGAAACCTTGCTGGCGTCTTTACAGTCTGCGGCATATTCCTCAGAAAAGCGGGCAAAATCAACATACTTTAGGGCTTTGTATTGCTGTCGGTCTTCGCTGGCCTGTCGATAAATCTTTAGTAAGAGGTCTCTAAAAGAAGAAAAGAAGCGTTGAAAGTCTTCGGCCTGGATTCTCTTTTCTAATTCCATGCTTTCTTCAGAAGAACTGCGTAAGAGGTTGCGAATCGTGTTCTCTGCTGCCTTGAGCAGTTTTTTATTATAGCTGAGGTAGAGCGGTGGATCAATATGTAGCGACCAGCCCTCAGCGGAAAGCTGAGCAGGTTTTTCTAAGTAGACCTTGAGAATGTTGCGATATAAATAGTAGAGCATGGTCGATTTTCCACTGCCCGCCTGTCCATCAATCATTAGCGGAAAGTCAAATGTACGCAAAAGCTGCTCTTGCTCCGGACTAAGGGCCAAGTTGATGTTTTCCTTAAAGTCTTGAATTTGTTTGGGCACAATCATTTCCCAAAGTTCATCAGAATATAAGACTTCCTCGCCATAGGCCCGAACCGCCAAACGGTCTAGTTTTTTGGCCTGACTGTCTTCTTTAAAACTAATGAGCTGCTTTTCAAAGGTGGCTAGGTAGTTCTCCATTTCTGCTTTGGTCCCAAAGGCATAGAGCAGGTAGCCCACCCGCTGCTCGCTTTCGTCTTGGGCCAATTGAGCAGCCAAAATATAATGTCCTTCCTTTCCAAAGATCAGACTGTTGTGATTATACTCCTTATAATCGTAGCTGTCTAAATTGGCTTCAATTAGGTCATAGAGAAAGACCTTGATCCTAGAACTAGCATTAAAGTGCTTCCTGATGGTTTTGCGCCAGTTTTTGGCCTCAAAAAAAGAAAGTATGGGCTTTTCGTTTTTTACCTCTTGTAGCATTTTGTCAAAAGGTGGCGGCAGTGCTTCTCTTAGGGCCTGCATTTTATTAGTCGGACTAATTTGCTGCGCTTTTAGCGCCTCCACATCTTCCAAAAAATGCTTGTTGTACCAACTCTCTGTTTCAGGATAGATCTTGTTATAATTTTTATCTTTTCGCTTAAAAATTGTGAGAAAAAAAAGTTGCTCTGCTTCAATTTTATAAATTAACCGATAGACGTTTTCTGAACGTCCTACTTTTTCTTTCCGAATGTCCTTGTTGAAATGCTTTCCCTGAAATCGGCTCGAATTTCGGTCAAAGTTCTCTTTGATAAACTGAATTCTTTTACGGATTCGAATCTGGTCTTCTTGCGGTAAGTCTTGAAGACGTGCTTGAAAATCAGGAAGCAAATGATGAGGGTAAGTCATAATCTTATTGTTTGAGGTAAAAAAAAAGGCCTAGCTGCCATTTGGCAGCTAGACCCAGTTATAAAGTAGCTGGCAGAAACGCTTGCTGCGCTCCTGCTTCTGTATTTAAATAGATGGCAAACTTAGCCGAAAAGGCAAAGTCGCTGATTGTCTTAGGTGTTTTGGGTCTTTCTTAAATATAAAGGCATTTTAGCTAAAGCGCAACTAAGGCTATGCTTTTTTTAAGAAGGCTTTATTCGTCAGCCTATTTTGTCCAGTTTTAAGCTAGAAAAATGAAGGAAAACCCTTATCTTTGTCAGCTAAACACACTATAAGAGAAAATGGAAAAAAAAGTACGATTAAAAAAAAGCTGGCTGATTGTAGATGAAGCTAATGGAATTGTTATCCAAAGAATGGATGAGGGCGCTTATCTGGAAGCCCAAGATTCCTACGATTGCTTTGATCAGTGTTTTCAGCTCAAGGGAAAGGAACCTATTTATTTCCTTTCCGATATGCGTGCAGTAAAAGGAATGAGCAAAGAAGCCCGTAAAGTGACTGCCGCAGATGCCAAGGACGCAAACTTTCATGCCGTGGCCGCATTGATCAATAGCGGAGCATCTAAAATTCTAGGCAATTTTATGATTCGCATCAACAAACATAAGCATCCTATCAAGATGTTTACTAATGAGGCCGAAGCTATCGCCTGGCTGAAAAAACAAAGAGAAGCCGCTGGCCTTTAGGCCCAAATTTGCGTCAAAAAAAGAAAAAGCCAAGAACTTCTGTCCTTGGCTTTCTCTTTTTACCCACTAAGGCTGATTTCCCAGGCTTTTTAGGCAACGCAAATGCGATTGTAAGGCCTTGAAAAAACTAGGATGCTCATGGTAGGGTAGA
Organism: Saprospira grandis; assembly: GCF_027594745.1. Classification (NCBI taxonomy): domain Bacteria; kingdom Pseudomonadati; phylum Bacteroidota; class Saprospiria; order Saprospirales; family Saprospiraceae; genus Saprospira; species Saprospira grandis. The sequence goes on from NZ_CP110854.1 coordinate 3,775,467, forward strand.
CCAAATTCGGCTGCCGTTTGCTGGACAATAGGAGCCAGTTTGGGATAGTGCACATGAGAAATATGTGGAAAAAGATGGTGCTCAATCTGGTAGTTGAGTCCCCCAATACACCAAGATATCCAGGCTTTTCCTCTAGAAAAATTGGCTGTGGTGGCTAGCTGATGAGCCATCCAGCTTTTCGCAAGACGCCCATTTTCATCGGCCTGAGGATAATCTGGTCCTTCTACCACATGCGCCAACTGAAAAATACTAGAGAGCAGAAAACCCGCTACCAAGTGCATGAGCAGAAAGCCCAAAATGACCGCCAAAGCAGGTATCCCCAAAATAAAAATGGGCAAAATAAATTGCACAAAAAGATAGGCTAGCTTAAAAGCAATCAGTTTTGCCCATACGGCCAAGGGCTTTTTGCCCAAAAGCAAATTCTTTTTGGTATAACGGTAAAGCGACTGATAATCTCCCCAAATGATCCAGCTCAAAGTGAGCAAACTATAGATCGGTAAGGCATAAATATGCTGGTAACGATGCATCGCCCGCCAAGGCTCTTCGGGCTCTAAGCGCAAAATCGCCTTATGACTAATGTCTTCATCCCAACCCGAAATATTCGTGTAGCTATGGTGCAAAACATTATGCTGCACCTGCCAATTGAAGGAGGAGCCCCCCACCAACTCCATACTATGGGCAAATAGGCGATTGACCCAAGATTTTGATGAAAAAGAGGCATGCACGGCATCATGCATCACGCTCACCCCAATGCCAACCATCCCCAAACCCATCAAAAAGTAGAGGCCCAAAATAAGGACATAATGACTAGGCTGAAAAATAAAAAGAGCCAATAAAGGCAGAACATAAAGGGCCAACATCAAAACTGCTTTTAAGTACAATTGCCGATTTCCAGAGGGCCGCTTTTCCTGCTCTGCAAAATAATCTTGTACCCGCGCCCTGAGCTGGCGCACAAATTCGAGCTGCTGGCTCTTGTCAAATTTTAGTGCTTTCATGATTTCAATTAAAGTTGTTTCTGCCCAAAAGATGAACCCTATCCCCAAGCCCCTATAAATTGAACAAGCTTTTAGTTTTTTTTAACAGCTAGGAGGATAAAGGGAGGGGGGTGGGGCCCGCGGCCGGCTAGGCTCCGCCTAGGTCGGCCGCCGCTATGCTGCGGGGCTCACAGGTCTGTTCGGCCCTGCAGGCAGGCGATGCCTGCCTTTGGTCTGGCCTTCGGCCACCCGCTCCGCAGCGCTGGGCCGTTTGGCCTTCGGCCATGGCGGCTTCGCCGCTTCTTTGCTGCTTAGATTTGGAAAAGAAAAACTGTTTAACATTTTGTGTTTCGCCTTTTTGCTGCCTAGGGGCAAGCCCCTAGGCTAGCTTTTTCAGACAGCCCTCTAAAGAGGGCCTTTGGATGAGGTTTTTCTTTGCGACAATAACTGAACAAGGCCTTGTATATCAGCAGTTGAGGCCTGACTCCATTGGATTAGCCTAGGGGCTTGTCCCTAGGCGACTATTGGCCAAATCCTAATAGGCTAAAGACCCAAATTTTATTCTAATACACAACATCCTGAACAGTCCCTTATTCCTCTTCTTTAGTCTTTGGTTCTACTCATTTACTGTTGCTATGCAGTAGCTGTACTGCTCTGATGCGGTCCTTTACTGTATGATAGAGGTGGTTAAAGTCCATCATATAGGTTGTGGAAGTCCATCGTATAGGTTGTAAGACCCCAAATAGACGTCCCTGGACGTCTATTTGGAGGTCCCTAGACCTACTTAATGGGGTTGAGGAACGTACCCAATGGGGTATAGGGAGGTATCTAATGGGGTTGAGAAACCTATCCAATGGAGTTCAGAACGTATCTAATGGAGTATAGGAACGTACCCAATGGGGTATAGGGACGTATCTGACGGAGTATAGGGACGTATCTGATGGAGTTCAGAACGTATCTAATGGAGTATAGGAACGTACCCAATGGGGTTTAGGGACGTATCTAATGGAGTTCAGGACGTACCCAATGGGGTATAGGAACGTATCTCATGGAGTTCAGGACGTGCCCAATGGGGTATAGGGACGTACCCAATGGACTTAGAGGACCTAATTCAGCCAATCATCGCCTAGGCGCAGGAAAGGGCAGATACAAAATATTATACTCTCCTCTGGGTTTCCTGCTGCAGTAAACAGGGCCGAAGGCCCGCAGGCTGAGGGATGGATAGCAGTGGCCCGAAGGGCCAGACCAAGGCGGCAGAGCCGCCGCAGGGCCGAGCAAACCTGCGAGCTGCGGCACAGCCCGACCCGAGCGAAGCGAGTGGGCAGCCCCCAAAAAAGCCCCAGTAGAATAAACTACTAGGGCAGAAAAGATAAATATCAACTTCTCTAATTGACTTAGAACTCAAGTTTTAGGGCAATATTCCATGTGCGGCCAAAACCATAGAAACCTGTGGCCGATTGCAACATTTGTTCATTGCTCATATTGGGCGCATAGAAATTGTCGGCCTCGGCTACATACTTGCTATCCAAGATGTTATTGACATTGGCGCGAAGTTTTAGCGCTACTTTATTGAAGGCAAAACGGTAGCCAATACCGCCATTGAGTAGGCCGTAGCTAGGCAATTTTAGGGCTTGGCGACCTTCTGCTGCGCTGCTGTTATAATCAACGGGGTCAAAGTTGGCGTATAGATTGGCCGCATAATAATAGTTGGCATCTAGTTGTAGGCCAAAGGGAAGTTTGTAGTCTAGACCGAGGCTCATGGTCGTTTGGGCGGCATCGCCGACCTTGAGGCCCTTGGCATAAACAAAAGCGGTATCAATGACTACATTATCATCATCACTGATGAGGGCCTCTACATTATTGGTCCATTGCCAGTCGCCAAAAGAGGCCATAAAAGTAAGGTAGAGATCTTTGGCCAAAAGGGCTTTTCCATCAATTTCGATCCCTTGGTGAATAGCATTTAGGCCAGTAAGGTTGGCCGTAAAATTATCGCCTTGGCTATCTTGGTAGCCACGGATAAAGGACTTATCCATCCAGCGAGTGTGATAAAGGTTGACATTGGCCATCACTTTTTGGAGGCGGAGCCCGTAGCCAATTTCAGCACCAAAGGTTTTTTCATTTTTGGCTTCTTCATTAGCGTCATTGTTGTAGTTGGGAAAAACCACATCAAAAATAGGCGCTCTAGAGAAGTAGCCAATGTTGGCAAAGACATTATGGGCCTTGTTGATATTGTAGTTGGCGCCAGCTTTGGCGGTATATCCAATAAAATTGTAGCTCTCACTTTCCTGATTACCTTCTTCGTATTGGAAGTAATCTACTCTTTTATAAGAGGTATTGGAGAGGGCGCCAGAGAAAAAGGCCGTGAGTCCGCTTTGGTTATCATATTCTAGTTGGCCAAAAACGCCTTGCCAGCCCACAACGCCATCATTGTAGTATTGGATTTTGTCGCCTTCTTGTTTTAAGGCCCCTCTTTCTCTGCGGTCAATTTGGCCATCGCCATTCAGGTCGACGCTATCGCTTTGGGCGTTAATATCTCTAGAGTCCAACCAATAATCGTTGCCCAAAAGATCATTAACTTCTCGGTAGTGAATGCCTTTATAGTAACGCAGATCAACTCCGCCAGAGGCCGTAAATTGCTCATTGATATTATAGGTCAGGTTAGAGAGCAAGCCGGCCCAGTTGTGTGAGTTGACAGAGGTACGGCGAATTAGGCCATCATTTTCTCCGGCCACAGATCCTAGTCCAGCCACCTGATATTTTCCGCTGCTCGGAAAGCCACTGATATTATCGCTTCCTTGGTTCCAGGCCACAATATCATCCATACGGAGGAGGCCTTGATCATCTCGGTAGCCCCAGCTGCCTCGGCCATCAATGCTTCCACGGTCGCCAGTTCCACCACCACGGCCCACAGAATAGTAGGCAGAAGTAGAGAGAAAGAGTTTCTCGTTGATGGTCCAATAGTGGTTGAGCGCCATTTGGGGTTTGTGGTAAAAGTTGCGGCGCATATTGTATTCTTTGCCGTCTAGGTAGCCCCAATCAGAGTTATAGCGATAATCGCGGATAGAGTCATAGGTCATCAGGCTTTCTCTAAAGGTTCTTTGGCCATGGCTTTGGGGAGCACCAATGGCTGTAAAAACGAGCCGGTGTTTTTCGCCAAATTCTTTAGCAATAGAGGCAAAATAAGAGCCGCCCAAAAAGCTAGTGCCATCGATGTAGCCATTTCCTTGCGTATAGGCGCCAGAAACCGTAATGGCCCAGCCGCCTTTTAGTCGGCCCGTAGAAAGTGTAAGGGCATTGCGCAGATAGCCATCATTACCGACCATAGAGGTAAAGCTACCGCCTTTTTTCTGGTCGGTTGTTCTCGTAATAATGTTAATGGTACCTCCAATAGAAGAGATGGCCAAACGAGAGGCCCCCAAACCGCGCTGCACTTGCATTTGGCGGGTCACTTCGCTCAGGCCGGCCCAATTGGACCAATACACCCAGCCATTTTCCATATCATTAACCGGAATACCGTTAATGAGTACAGCTGTATTTCGTTGGTCAAATCCACGAACATTGATTCGGGCATCACCCCAGCCTCCGCCAGATTTTGTCGCATAAATAGAGGGGGTGTTGCGCAAAATTTCTGGAAATTCCTGGTTCCCCAGTTTATCTTCAATATAATCGGCATCTACAGAAGAGACGGCCACCGGCGTTTTACGATCAATAGCCAAAGAAGCAATGACTTTGACCTCCTCAATACCCACCGAAGAAGGGCTCAAACTGATCTGACCCAGCTTTAGGGGTTCGCCAGCCTTAATATCGACCTCTTTTTCAATGGCCTCATAGCCCAAATAAGAAAAGACCAAGGTTTTTGGTCCTTCATTTAGGCCGCTAAGCCGAAAATAACCGTCAAAGTCGCTAACGGTCCCTTTGGCCGTTCCTTTTACAAATACAGAAGCCGAAATAAGCGGCTGTTCGGTATTCGCATCAATCAAAATGCCCTCAACGGAGCCCTGAGCAACAGCCAAGCTGGCCCAAAAACTGAAAAGTAGTAGATGAAAATAGTTCATGGAAGATAATTTTGGTGAAAAATCTGCTGCAAAGCTACGCTTCTAGTCTTAGCCGTATTTTAGCAGAAGTTTAGCTCTTCATGAAGAAGTGGAGGCTTCTTATTAAGCCGTCGTTAATAAATAAATGTTATTATTAAGCTTCTGATACAAGCTTTTATTAACCAAATCAATATTCTAATTTTATCTCTCTTTGATCAATTTTTTGTGGGGCTTCCCCTTCGGCCCTATGGGCCTTCGGGTCGGGCTGTGCCGCAGCTCGCAGGTCTGCTCGGCCCTGCGGCGGCTGTGCCGCCTTGGTCTGGCCCTTCGGGCCACTGCTATCTATCCCTCAGCCAGATTTAATCGCGCTGCTTTGGCTATAGTTTGCTATGAATTTTTGGCTAGGCCAGCTATTTTTTAAGGGCATAGCCTTCGCTATGGTGGAGAAAAATAGGGCCGACTAGCGAGAAATTGCTGCAAACTATAAAAGTGAGTGCGTTTAAATCTGGCTATTGCCTGCGGGCGCTTTGCGCCCTGCTAGACGTAAAAAATAGAATCCAGCAGATTAAAGGCCTTTAAATAGAAATTAAACCTTCAAAGCCTTTTTCTTGTCGAAATATTATTTATTATTGCTAAAATTGCTAGCTTCCTAGCCCATCATACCGATTTTTAACCCTAAATCTACTGGCAGATTATGTTTCCATTCTTTCTGTTTCAAGACCCTACGACTACGGCCACCGATGGCGGCGAAGTAGTTCCTGAAGAGGTAAGCTTTTCCCTCATTGAGGTCATTTTTTCGGGTGGCCCTATTGGGGTTGTCATTGCAGTAATTCTGCTCCTCTTAGCCGTTATGGCCGTTTATATCCTGATCGAGCGCTATCTTACTATTAAGCGCGCTGGTGATCTAGACGAAAATTTTATGGCCCAAATTCGCGGCTTTGTCCAAACTGGAGATGTAGAATCGGCCCTAGCGCTTTGCCGCCAAACCAATACGCCCGTAGCTCGTTTGGTCGCCAAAGGCCTACAACGCATCGGCAAACCCCTAGAGGATATCAATGCCGCCGTAGAAAATGTAGGTAACCTAGAAATCTTCCAACTCGAAAAACGCCTCTCTACTTTGGCCACTATTTCTGGTGCCGCACCCATGATTGGCTTTTTTGGTACCGTAACCGGAATGATTCTCTCTTTTATGAATATGGCCGGCGGAGATGTAAGTACAGAAGCCCTAGCAGGCGGTATTTACCAAGCCCTAATTACTACAGCTTTTGGTCTTTTTGTCGGAATTATCGCCTTTATCGGCTATAACTCACTGATCGCAAGCATGGGCCGCGTCATCTTTAAGATGGAAGCTGCCACCGTTGAATTTATGGACCTACTACAGGAGCCCGCCTAGGCCCCTGAGCAAAACCTTTTAGCTTATGGGACTCAGTAAACGCAGCTCGGTATCGGCCGAATTTAATATGTCTTCACTGACCGATATCATCTTTCTGCTGCTCATCTTTTTTATGCTTACTTCTAGCCTGACGAGCCCCAATCTCAAAAATCTCGATCGCCCAATTTCTAGCAGTACTACCCCTTCTCCCCAAAATATTGCCCTTTCGGTTACCCCCGAAGGTGAGTATTTTATAGAGTCGGAGCTGGTCACTAAAGAAAATTTGGACCGCCGAATGGAACTTCGGATTATCGAGGAAAGAGAAAAGAATCGTCAAAAAGGAATCAAAACCGAGGTGACTATTGTCCTCAATCTAGACAAAAATGAGCCCACCAGCACCATCGTCGAAATCATGGCGCTGAGCAACAAACATAAGGCTCGCCTCATCTTGGCCACCGATCCTTAAGGCCTCAAAAGCTCCAATTTATTATGGGACTGAAAAAACGTACAGAGGTTTCGGCCGAGTTTAATATGTCCTCGCTGACCGATATTATCTTCTTGTTGTTGATTTTCTTCATGCTGACCTCTTCTTTGGTTAACCCAACAGCGATCAACCTCAAGTTGCCCAACTCCAGCCGTTCCAAACCAATTTCCTCCAATAAACCCGCAATTATTGTGGTTAATGAAACTAAGGAAATTCGATTTAATCAACTCAAGGTGGATATTCCCGCCCTCAAAGCCAAAATTGGCCAATATGTCCTCGCCGATGGCCGAGCCGCTGGCGAGGTAACCGTCATCCTAGATGTACATCCCAAGGTCGATGCCCAAACCCTGGTTTCGGTCGTCGATGCCCTCAATGATGTGGGCGTCAAAATGATTTTGGCCACCCGATTATAGCCCTATGCCCAGATTCCGACAAAACCTTGCCCCGCAAAAATTGTCTTCCTGGCGCATCTATTTGCTCCTTTTGGTCATCTTAGGGATGGGGGGCTTCTTCTACTTCTTTACTCAAGCCCTGCTGCAAAGCTACAAAACGACTATTCTCAGAGTCGAATGCCTGCCGCAGGGCCGCTATTGGGTCCAAGGAGATACCGTAGATTTTGAGGGCTTTGCCCCCAAACTTCGACAAAAGGTCGAGCGCTACCAAGATCTTAACCCCAATATGCAAATCCACTTTTATTTGCCCCCCAAAGCAACTGCCCAAGATATAGCCCCCCTCATTCAGGTCGCCAACGCCTTCGAACAGGCCGAACTGCAACTCTATACCCTGCCGAGGAACTAATTTTTTGCTTAGGGCTATATATGTTATATAGTATGTTGTTTTGGGGCCTCTGCCTCGCTTCGCTCGTCGGCGGTTACTCCCTTCGGTCGTCGAACTGCGGCCTAACGGCCTTGTTGTCGTTTCGCAGCTCGCTGCTGTTTTGGGGCCTCCTGCCTGCGGCAGGCGCTACGTTTCGCAGCTCGCTGCTCGCTCGGCCCTTCAGCCTTTCAGGCTTCGGTCTGGCCTTCGGCCACTGCTGCACATCGGTTACTCCCTTTGGTCGTCGAACTGCGGCTTGCAGCCTTGTTGTGGCCTGCGGCCCTATCGGGCCTGCAAAACGCGGAAATAGGCCCAAACCACTCTTATTTTAGTTAGAAAATCTAGCCTTATGTCTACTCAAGAAATGGAATTTCAACCCGGCGCAGATCATCTGAGCCAAAGCAAAGACCGAAATATTGCCCGCATTGGGGCTCTGGTCTTTCTGATTCTCCTGCTCACGCTTATTTTTTGGCGGTTCTTTAGCTATGAATATCCGCTTAAGGAGGCTGGTGGACTAGAAGCCTCTTTTGGTAATGTTCAAATTGCAGGCGGTAGCGCTTCCGAAAATCCTACGCCAACTACAGATCCTCAACCCCAGGAGGAAAATAATCCTACGCCAACTACCCAAGAAATTGAGGAGGTCCAAACGGATGATAATATGGAGTCGGAGGCTGTGAAAACAGAACCCACACCCACACCACCTCAAAATACACCTAGCGAAAACACCAACAATAATAATTCTTCTTCCTCTTCATCTAGCTCTTCTAATACCTATACGCCTAGCTTTCCTGGTGCTGGAAATGGAAACAAAACAGGCCCCGGCCAGCAGGGAACTCCTGCCGGGAAAAAAGATGACCTAGGCGGAATTGGTAAAGGAAAAGAAGGCGAAGGCACAGGAGAATTGGGCGCTGGCCGAAATTGTCTTAGCGCTTGTAATTGTGAATTGAGCGCCAACCAACTCTCTCAGTTTGAGTCGGGCAACCGTACCGCTTATATTGAAATCTTGGTAGATTCTGATGGAAATGTAATTGAGGCCAAGATGGCTAGCGTAAAGGATTTTCCTCAAAATGCGCAGTTTACCAAGGCGGTAGAAATTGATCTTTTAGAAAAATGTGCGCTCAAAAGAAAATACGATCCTTCTGATAAGGGCTTTAAGGCCAAGGGCGTAATTACCATGAGCATTGTCCAAAAATAAGCAGATGAAAATTGCCTATTTCCATGGGCTAGAATCTAAGGTGGGCGGCCCCAAACCCAACTGGCTCCAAGCAGAGGGCCATGAGGTTTGGGCGCCGCCCATGCCATATAAGAGCCAGCCCCTTTTATTTGAAATGACCCAAAAAGCAGTGCTAGAGCAAGAGATAGAACTTTTGGTAGGGAGTAGTATGGGCGGCTATTTTGCCTATCATCTGGCTCGTTTGCTAGATCTTCCCGCCTTGTTGTTTAATCCCGCCTTGGGCGTACGCTCTGTTAAGGTAAAGGCCGATCAGAGTGGAGAAAAAACGCCTTTGTTGCTTTTGGCTTTTGGCCAAAATGACCAATTGATTGCGCCGACTAGCAGCCAAGCCTTTTTGGCGGCCAATTGGTCCAAAAAAGAGCAGTTGCATTACCTTTGGGGAGAGCATGGACATCGGACGCCTCTGCCTTTTTTTCAGCAGGGCGTTAAAGAAATTTTAAGATTATTGTGATCCTTCGGAAACTTTTTCGCGGCTATTTTGAATTAGCTGTTTGGTTATTTGCGCTAATCTATTTGGCCCTCTTTGCCCAGCCCGATGCGATAGAACATTTTAGTATTTGTGTTTATCGAGCTATTGGTTTTGATAGCTGTTGGGGTTGTGGTTTGGGCCGATCGGTAGCCTTTGCACTGCAAGGCAATTTGGCCAAATCTTGGGAAATGCACCCTTTGGGTTTGCCCGCTATTGCTATCCTTTTACACCGCATTTATCGACTTATTCGTCTGGCCTGGAAAGCATAGCTCCTTTTGCGGCGAGCAGGGCCGCAGGCAATAGCCAGATTTAAACGCACTCACTTTTATAGTTTGCAGCAATTTCTCGCTAGTCGGCCCTATTTTTCTCCGCTATAGCGAAGGCTATGCCCTTAAAAAATAGTTGGCCTAGAAAGCTTAGCTCCTCTTGCGGTGAGCAGGCCCGAAGGGCCGCAGGCTGAGGGATGGACAGCAGTGGCCGAAGGCCAGACCCAGCCGCCAAAGGCGGCGCAGGGCCGAGCGAACAGCGAGCTGCGAAACAGCCCGACCCGCCCGCAGGGCGGGGCAGCCCCAAACAAAAAACAACAAATTTAAAATATGAAAACCTTAGTTAAAATTAGTGTATTTGTTCTACTTGCTATTACTGTAGTCACTTGTCTTTTTCAACCTTCTCAGGAAGAGCAGCAGCTGTTGGGAAATTGGGGAGAGGAGAAGGATGATGCTATATTATGCCTACAGCTCAATCCTAATCATCAGGCAAACTTTTACTTTTTTTATTCGAATCTATTTACGGGTGAATTTCTTATGAAGGTAAAGATGAATTGGGAGCTGATTGATGGGAAGTTATCTTTGCGCTTCGACAAAAAAGATCCTCCAGAAATAGCCATTAACTCGGCATTGAAGAATACTGCTATGCGGATGAAAATAAATGAAATGCGGGATGATTTTTTGAAGGGTTTGGAAGAGGATTTTGCTACGGAGCATTTCTATGAAATTACAGAGGAGGGGGATTTAGCGATAGGAGAAGGAGAGGAGAGGCAAGTTATACCAGCTTATAGCCAGGCTAATATTGATTTGCTTGAAGATTTTCTAAAAGAACATAAATAATTAAACCATAAACCTTTATGAAAGTAGTAGCCTACAGTTTTTCTTTTATTTTGCTCTTTTTATTGAGCAGTTGTAGCCTTTTATTGAGCGATGCCGAGCGGCAGGTGGTGGGGCAATGGAAGCAAGTGACTTTGGTCTCGAAAAATTATATGGAATTTGGGGCCGACCATAGCGTAACCAACTATATTCAGGTCAATATTCCGATGGGCGGCAAGGCGCTGATGGTGGCTAGAGGAAGCTGGAGCTTGGAAAATGAGGAATTGCGCATTCAGTATAAGGGAACGCCTGAAATTGCGACAGAAGGAAGTGCAAAAACCATTGAAAAAGCCATTGAATTGATCGCTCCAGAGCTGAATATGGAAGCCTTGGAGGACCAAGAAGTTAGCTTTTCTTGTACGGGCCAAAAAAATGACAAACTGCAATTGGATGGAGTGGGCTGGAAGCCCGCCAGCAGTAGCGAAATTCAGGAAATGGAGCAATTTCGTAAAGAACACAGCAAAAAAACCGAACTCTAGATGCGATATTTAGCGATTATTTTATGCCTAGCGCTATTTTCTTGTGGTCCAGACTTTGACCAATCGGAGGAAAGTTTGATTGGGGGCTGGATGCAAAGCCGCTTGGGCACAGACTCTTATTTGATCCTAGAAAAAGACCACTCTTTTAAGCGCTATAGCAAAAATGAAATTCCGGGTGGTGGAAAGTATTTTACCCTTGTAGAAGGAAGTTGGAAACTAGAAGGCGAGGAGTTGTTATTTGAGTTGGGCAAGCCAAAACTTTATGTCAATCATAATCAGGAAATGACCAAAGAGCTCTTTAATCGTATGGGGAGCATGCAGCATTCTGAGATTTTTGACCGAATGAAAATTGGCTATGTTTATACGGGCAAAAAGTTGGACCGTTTGTACTTTGAAGAAGGGCAGTGGACCACGGTTTGGGTCCCGCTTAACCCTAGAGAACTTCAACTTTTGGTTGACTTTGTTGCGCAAGAAGAAAATTAGTTGCATCTTTTAGCACAGAAAACATTTTAAAACAAAACATTCCCATGAGAAAAGATATTATGGTCCTGCTACCTAAAGCAGAATCCGCAGAAGTTGAATATTTGGCGGGCATTGTTCACGATATGGATGATGCGGACCGCAAGAGTTTTTTGCGCATTTATAAGGGACGAAGATTAGATCCTATACTTGTTTTGGGCCTTTCTATTGGAGCTCCTCTTGCTGGTATTTCTGGCATTCATCGTTTTATGATGGGCCAAATTGGTATGGGCATCCTCTATTTGCTAACGGGTGGACTTTGTATGATTGGTAACATCATTGATGCGGTTAATCACAAGAGTATGGCCTGGGAACACAACCGCAAAATTGCCGATGAGATTTATGGCAGTTTGCATGGCGGTGGTGGAGTGGTCTTTTAATTTGCCCATTTATGCAAGTAGAACAACTCATTACTAAATTACCAAAGGCCGATGCCCTAGAAATTGCTTATTTCAGAAAGAGCATAGCCGACCTCAGCCCCGCCCAAAAGGAAGAGGTCTTTACACGCTATCAGCATGATCGAGTGAATCCCAACTTGGTCCTTGCTTTTGCCCTGATTGGCATTTTCTTCGCATTTTCAGGTGTACATCGCCTGATTTTGGGCCAAATAGGCATGGGCATTCTCTATTTTTTTACGGGCGGCCTTTGCCTAATCGGCAATATCATGGACGCCGCCAATTATAGAGAATTAAGTTGGAAGGGCAATAAGGCCCGCCTCGATCATCGGATTGAGGCCGTTATTGCAGGCCGCCCCCGCTAAATCCTTACTTTTTGCGCTCCGTGACAAAACGGACCAAACCTTCTAGAGCGTCTCTCGCCTCCGATGCGGGAAACGCTCTTATTAATGCTATAGCCTCCTCCTGATAATCATACATTTTCTGACGAGTGTAGGCTATGCCCGGACTTTGCAAGACAAAATCCGTTACTTCCTGTATCTTTTTAGGGTTGGTATTTTCATTCTTGATGATATTGACCATATAATTTCTGGTCTTTTTATCGGTCGTATTCAAGGCGTGAATCAAGGGCAAGGTCATCTTTTTCTCCTGAATATCATTGCCCTGCGGCTTGCCCGCATCGCCATCGCCAAAATCAAATAAATCATCGCGAATCTGAAAGGCGATCCCAATTTTTTCGCCCAGCAAATGCATGCGCTCCACCTCTTCTTCCGTAGCGCCCACAGAAGCCGCCCCCAAAGCACAGGCTGCGGCAATCAAAGAAGCCGTTTTCTTGCGGATAATCTCATAATAGACCTCCTCTTTGATATCTAAACGACGAGCTTTTTCAATCTGCAAAAGCTCGCCCTCACTCATTTCCTTAATGGCGTTGGAGCTGATTTGTAGCAAATGATAAGCTTCATTTTTCAAAGAAAGCAAAAGCCCCTTGGCCAACATATAATCGCCAATCAATACGGCCACTTTATTGCCCCAAAGCGCATTGAGCGAGAAAAATCCACGGCGCTGCATAGAATCATCCACCACATCATCATGGATCAAAGAGGCCGTATGCAACATCTCAATCAAAGAGGCGGCATGATAACTCATCTCCCCAATTTCACCGCAAATTTTGGCCGACAAAAAGATAAATAAAGGCCGCACTTGCTTGCCCTTCCGCTTGACCACAAAACGCATAATGGTATCCAATAAAGAAACCTGCGAACGCAATTCCTCCTCAAATACCCCCTCAAAGGTCTTTAGCTCTTCGGCAATTGGGGCTTTTATCTGGTTCAAACTCATCAAGGTCTTCATGGGCTGCTATATAGTGTATATAATATTGTTTCTATAAGAACAAGAAGCAGCCTAAAAAGATGAGCCGGCCCCTTATTTTTTGCAAAAATACAAAGAACTTCAAGCAAGAGGAACAGCTTTCTATGAAAATGCCCAACTTCAGTAAGATTTCATTATTTTTAGTTAAGTTTTGGGGCTGCCCCGGCTTTCAGCCGGGTCGGGCTGTGTCAGGGCTCGCAGGTCTGCTCGGCCCTTCAGCGCTGCGCGCTTCGGTCTGGCCTGCGGCCACCCTTATCCATCCCTCAGCCGTTGCAGGCCAAGGCCTGCCTGGGCCGATTTTCTCAGGCCAAAATTATCCAATTACTTAAGAACAAATAGAATATGATCAAGAAGAAAACGGCTTGGATTCCAGCCGCCGCTGGCCGCCAATTGGCCCTAGATATTAGTTTTCCGAGCGGCAGGGCGCCCGAAGCAGGCTGGCCACTGCTCATTTTTGCCCATGGCTTTAAGGGCTTTAAGGATTGGGGCCATTGGAACGCCCTAGCCGAGGCCTTTGCTCAGGCGGGTTATGCTTTTCTCAAATTTAATTTTTCGCATAATGGCTTAGGTCCAAATCTAATTGATTTTGAGGATCTTGATGCCTTTGGCCAAAACAATTATAGCAAAGAATGCTTTGATTTTGAGGCGGTACTCGATTTTGTCCAAAAAAGCGATTGGCCCATCCAAAAGAGGGCTCCCGTGCTCATTGGCCATAGCCGAGGCGGTCCCATTGCGGCCCTAACGGCCCTAAAAAGAGGGGCCAAAGCGCTCATTAGTTGGGCCAGCGTACATGAGCTAGATTATGCCTGGCAAGATCAAGCCTTTTTGGCCCATTGGAAAAAAGAAGGGCGGCAGTTTATCCGAAATGGACGAACTAAGCAAAATATGCCCCTGGACTACCAACTTTATGAAGACTTTAAGGCCCATGAAGAGGCCTTTCGCCTTGGACCAAAATTAGTCGACTTATCTTGTCCCCACTTAATTGTACATGGCAGTCAAGACCCAGCGGTTTCTCTCACTTCGGCCCATTATTTAGATGAGCATTCTCCTAAAGCAGAATTACAGATTATTGAAGGAGCAGACCATGTTTTTGGCGGTCGCCATCCTTTTGCGGCAGGGGCCGAGCTGCCCCCGCATAGCCAAAAATTGTTGCAGCTTTGCCTCGACTTTTTGGCCAAGCTTTAGGCCCTTGGGGAGGAGCGAAGCGACGACCGGCCTAGCGATGTGCAGCAGTGGCCCGAAGGGCCAGACCAAGCTGCCTTTGGCAGCGCAGGGCCGAGCGAATAGCGAGCTGCGAAACGTAGCGCCTGCCGCAGGCAGGAGGCCCCAAAAACAGCAGAAAGTCATTCAGAAAAAGGCCCCGATTAAAACCAGTGATCATGAAAAAACTCACCCTTTTTTTGCTGCTTTTGAGCAGTTCCATTATGGCCCAAACTTGGCCAAAAGCCTTTAATAATAGCCGTTGGAAATTTAGCTATGCCTGCGAGGCCGAAAGTCAGGATGTGCTTTTTCGGGCCGAGGAGGAATATCAGCATTTTGTCTGGTTTAAGTATGATGAAACGGTGCAAACCTACCTCAATGGGGCCTTGAGCAAGGACCGTTGGCGTTTGGCGGCTCCTTTTGACAAACTCTATTATAATTTTGCGCAGGTCGAGCATTGGAAAGTGGCCAATTATAATGCGCAACATCTGGTTTTGGAGTTTGAGTTGAATGGGGGAGAGGGCCGCTATCAGTACCATTTTATACGGATGAGCGAGGCCGAAACGCCTTTTTTTCGCTATGATTTGGGCCAATATCCAGAGGCGGTTGTCGAGCGGACGATTATGGGCAGCGATCCGCATCCTTATCGCTACCTCAAGGATGAGCCTGGCAAGCGGCGGATTCCCAAAGCGGGAAAAAAGGGCCAAATTCGCCCAGATTCGCCTTTGGATACCACCCCCAAATTTGAAATTGAACTGGTGGGCGGCGGATTTTATGGTCCACCCGATTTTGTGCGCAAAAACCAATTGACAATCAACTCAGAGGGCTTGGTAAAGCGCAAATTGCAAAACGAACAGCAGGGCTTGCGGGTCTGGGAATCGCAGATTTCTCGGGCAGAACTCGAGCAATTGGTTGCGTATATAGAAAAAAAAGGTTTTTTTGAGTGGGAACAAATTTACCCCTGCCAAACGGCCAATTGTATGGACCGCCTCAAGGAAACGCCTAGGCCGGTGACCCTCAGTTTGGCCATTAGTAGAGGGCATAAGGGCCGCAAAATTGTGATGCTGCCCATTTATGCCGGCCCCGATGCCAAACAACAATATCTGAGCTATCCCAAAGCCTTAGACGATATTGTTCGCTTGCTCGAAAAAGTGGCCGTAGAAGAATAAACGGATAAAAATCTCAACTATGCATTATTACCAACTCGGAAAAATTCCGCCCAAACGCCATACTCAATTTCGCAAAGAGGACGGCAGTTTGTACCAAGAAGAACTCTTTTCTACCGAGGGTTTTTCAGATATTTACTCTAATATTTATCACCTTTATCCGCCCACCCAAATTAAGCAGTTGGGCGAGCCTTATTCGGTGGCCCCAAAACTAAAAAAGGATAATCAGCTCAAGCCCCGCTGTTTGATGGGCTTTGAGGTGCAGCCTGAGGCCGATTATTTGAAAAGCCGCAAGGTGATTTTGGCCAATGAGGATTGTAAGGTGATCTTGGCCGCCCCCAAACAGTCTCTAACCGATTACTTTTTTAAGAATGCCGATGCCGACGAAATGATTTTTGTGCATGAGGGCAAGGGCGTACTCAAAACCCTTTATGGGCAAATTCCCTTTGGCTATGGCGACTATCTGATTATTCCGCGTGGAACGACTTATCAGATTGATTTTGAGGAGGAAAACAATCGCTTGCTGATCGTCGAATCTTATTCGCCCATCCGCACGCCCAAACGCTACCGCAATGAGTTTGGCCAACTAGCTGAGCATGCGCCTTTCTGCGAGCGAGATATTCGCAAGCCGCAAGATTTGCAAACCCATGATGAGCAGGGCGAATTCAAGTTTTTTATCAAAAAACAGGACATTATTTATCCCTACACCTACCTCAATCATCCTTTTGATGCCGTGGGTTGGGACGGATATTGCTATCCCTACGCCTTTTCAATTCACGATTTTGAGCCCATTACGGGCCGCATTCATCAGCCGCCTCCCGTGCACCAAACCTTTGGCAGCCGCGGTTTTGTGATCTGCTCTTTTGTGCCTCGTTTGTTCGATTATCATCCGCAGGCGATTCCCGCCCCCTACAACCACAGCAACATTGATAGCGATGAGTTGCTCTATTATGTGGATGGCGATTTTATGAGCCGTAAACATGTCGAAAGAGGGATGATTAGTTTGCATCCGGCGGGCATTCCCCACGGTCCACATCCGGGCACTATCGAGAAGAGTATTGGGGCCAAAGAAACCCTAGAATTAGCAGTCATGGTGGATACTTTCCGCCCACTTTATATGACAGAAGAAGCCTTTGCCATTGAGCAGGGCGATTATTACAAAAGTTGGTTAACAGAGGATTAGGATAGGATTTGGGGCTGCCCCTTCCGCCGGGTTGAAACCCAGCGCAAAGCGGCATCGCTTTGCGAGCTTATACAAAATGAGGGTTAAAACCCTCATGAATTATCGCTCGGGTCGGGCTGTGTCGTGGCTCGCAAGTCTGCTCGGCCCTGCGCGGGCTACGCCCGCTCGGTCTGCGGCTGCGCCGCACCACTATCCATCCCTCAGCCAGCGGGCTGCGCCCGCTTCTAGGTCCAAAATTGCTAAACAAATAACTATGGTTCCAGAAAGTCAACAACTGGGTTTATTTGACCTAATGCAGCATTTGCGGCGTTTGGTCAGTCTAAACTTGCCTCAGCCGCTTTGGTTGCGGGCCGAAATTGCTCAATTAAAAAAGAATCGTTCGATTTACTACCTCAATTTGATTGAGCAGGAAGAGCAGCGCCCAAAAGCCAAGGCCAAGGCCCTGCTATATGCTAGTAGTCGGCATCGGATTAGCAAAAAGCTAGGCGATACCTTTTGGAGCATTATGCGAGAGGGCCAGGAGGTCCTTATTAAGGTCCAAGCTCATTTTAGTGAGCAATATGGCTTTAGTTTAGAAATTTTGGACCTAGATGCTTCTTTTAGCATTGGCCAATTGGAGTTGGGCCGGCTCAATAACCTCAAGCGCTTAGAACAAGAGCATTTAATTGAGCTAAACAAGGGCTTGGAGCTGCCTCATTTGCCGCAGCGAATTGCCATTATCTCGTCTAAGGAGGCGGCGGGTTTGCAAGACTTTTTGGAACAGCTCAATGCCAATAGTCAGCGCTATGCTTTTCGGACCGAGTTATTTCAGGCGGCCATGCAGGGCCAGCAAATGCAAAAGGAAATTCGGGAACAGATTCGAGAAATTGAGGAACAAGAGGACTGTTTTGATTGCGTAGTCCTCATCCGTGGAGGAGGGGCCAAACTGGACCTCTATGGCTTTAATGACTATGAGCTTTGCCGAGATTTGGCGCAGTGCAGCCTGCCCGTGCTCACGGGAATTGGCCATGACATTGACGAGAGTCTAGCCGATTTGGTGGCCCATACGGCCTTAAAAACCCCTACGGCAGTTGCCGACTTTTTGGTCCATCAATTATTTTTGGCCGAGCAGCAACTGGCCCTTTTACAGCAAGAACTGCGGGCTAGCGTACAAGGGCATATCCGTCGAGAGGAGCTGCGTTTAGAGCAATTGCACAGCCGTTTGCGTTTGAGTAGCCAAGAGCGCTTGCGTTTGGCCCAAAAGCAACTAGAGCATTTTGATAAGCAGTTGGAGCTCTTATCTCCAGACAAAGCTTGGAAACGCGGTTTTGCTCAATTGAGCAATGAAGAGGGCCAAATTATTCATAGTTGGACCGATTTGCAGGATGGGCAGCGATTGCGCCTAGCCCTAAAAGACGGCAGCAAATGGATTCGCATCAATATAGAAGCAATAGAAGATGAAACTGAAGGATAGTATTGCCTTGGTGAGTGGGGCTAGTTCGGGCATTGGTTATGCGGCGGCCTTGGCCTTGGCCAAAGAAGGGGCGCATTTGGTCCTCCTTTGCCGAAATCCAGAAAAGGGAGAGGCGGCTATGCGGGCTATTGCCCAGGCTAGTCAAAACCCAAAAATTGACCTCTTATTGGCTGATTTATCTGATCAAGAATCGATTCGGAAAGTTGGCCAATATGCTAGAGAAAGTTATCCCAAACTAGACATCTTGATTAACAATGCGGGGGCTATTTTTCCTAAGCGCCGCTTGAGTTTAGATGGTCTTGAGCAGCATATTGCGCTCAATCATATGGGCTATTTTCTGCTCACGCATCAGCTAATGGGTTTGCTTCGAGCTGGAGAGCGCAAGCAAATATTAAATCTTTCTTCTTCGGCCCACAAACTGGTCCGAAAGTTAGAACTAGACAATTTGCAGGG
Source organism: Saprospira grandis (assembly GCF_027594745.1). Classification (NCBI taxonomy): domain Bacteria; kingdom Pseudomonadati; phylum Bacteroidota; class Saprospiria; order Saprospirales; family Saprospiraceae; genus Saprospira; species Saprospira grandis. The sequence goes on from NZ_CP110854.1 coordinate 3,794,208, forward strand.
AGAAAAGCGCTTTGGTCGTTTTTATCAGTATGGCTTGAGTAAGTTGTTCAACCTCTATTTTACGCAGCAATTGGCCCAGCGTTTTGGTCCAGATGGTTTTGGCGTCAATGCCTTACATCCGGGAGTTGTGAATACTAATTTTTCGCAAGAGGGAAAAGGCTTTACGGCCTTTTTGTATCGTCATTTGGGCCGTTTTATGCGACAGCCGGAGCAGGTTGGCCAGCAAATCCTAGAATTACTAACTGCTGATGAATACTTGCTCATTGAGGGACAATATTTTACGCCCAAGGGAGTGGAGCAGCCTTCTGTCTTGGCGCAGGATCGGGCTTTGGCCGAACAAATTTGGGAGCGTTCTATGGATTGGGGCAAAATAGAGGAATATGGGGTTTTGGACTAAGGGCAGTTTATTGGTTTTGGGCTTGGGGCATTCGGCCTTTTTGGGGGCCATGATTGGCGAAGAAGCCTTTTTTTTGTGGCCTATTTGGATCTTGTTAGTCTTGGCTTATTACCTCAGTCATCATCGGGTACTGGAGTTGGGCCGTTTAGATTGGGCCGATAGTTTGGCGATTATAGTTGGGGCCTTAGGGGCCTTGGCTTTACAGCAAGAGTTGGGGATCTCTGTGGTGATGGCCTCGGCTTTAGTGGGCTGTTTAGGCGCCATGCTCGATCATTTTTTTCAGCAAAAATGGGCCGTAGCGCTTTATTGCGGCAGCTTTTTGGGCATGAGCCAACTGCCACTCTCTTGGCCCTATTTGAGTATGCTTGCAGCCGCTAGCTTTACTGCTTTATTGTATGGTTTTTCAGCCCCATACTTTAAGGGGGTGGGCGGCAAATTGGGGAGTTTGGCCTTTTTAGGCGTTTTATTGATGCAGTTAGTGAGCTTTTTATTGGGCTAGGGAGGTTTTTGGGGGGGGTACTCCTTTCAGTCGTCGAAGACGGCTTTCAGCCTTGTTGTGGCCAGTCGCTTCGCTCCTTCTAGGCGCAGGAAATTAGTCTTGCTAGTTATGGGCTTAAATAGTAAATCTAAGGCAGGAGACTTCCGTGATAACAATAAAAAACAAGTAAGAAATAGACTGAAACATGCACATTAAAAAAATTACACTGATTCTCCTTATGATTATAAGTTGGGCAGAAATGAGCGCACAATATGCAGGCCATGGTTGGTTGTGGATAGAGGAAAAAAAGATTGATTACAGTCTTCTAAAAGATGAGGAATATTATGGGATAAAACTGATGACGGAACCTGAGAATTTATCTACTTTATTTGAAGAAAGTCCAAATGTAAGGATCGTAGTTGTAGACTATAGGAAAAGTCATCTGCCCAATGTTATTTGTGATTTAGCAAAGCTAGATACTGTTTGGATAGGAGAACTGTCTTACGCCAGTTGGAGGTATAGGACCGTCTTGCCTCAATGTATTTGTAGTTTAAAGATCAGTAGATTAGAAATAAGAGGTAGGGTGGAAAATCATGAGCTTTTAGAGGAATGGTTGAAAACCAATGAAGAATTAACAAATCTTGCATTAGAGGCTCCTATATCATTGGAAACTTTTAAAACGGTAGTGAGAGGAAAAAAAATTAAAAGACTTACTGTTCCTGTAAATAATGGAGACATAATAGATACAAAGTATTTTTCAGCGTCTCTCAAATCTTTATCTTTGTTTCATACCAAGAGAAATAAAGTTTGTCCCAAGGAAAAACAAATTAAATTACTAGGTAGTCACTTAAGTGATAGTTTAACTACCTTATTAGGTGACTTTGATATTGCAGATACTGCAACTATGAATATTCTCATAAATAGTCCAAGACTAAATTTTTTAGGTTTGGGATGGAATGAGAACTTGCCAAAGAGCTTTGCTTTAATGAAACATTTAAAACGTTTACGTATAAAGGAATTGTTCATTAATGAACACAATGTAAATATTTTGAGTGAATTAGATTCTTTAGAGAAGATTTATTGGGATGTAAAGTCCCTAAGAGAAGTTAAGGCAGCTGTAGAAATTTTGAAAAAATTAAGTCATGTAAAAAATATTACCTTTATTTTAAGAGGGCATAAACTCTACTTTTATTATTCGGAAATAAAAATAGAGGGCTTACCCAATGTTTCTTTCTCTACAAGAGGGTAAATAGCTGCTTATCCGTACTAGTCGTCCCATCTGTATTGATTGGCAGTTGGGGCCGCCCGCCTTCAGCGGGCGCTAGGTTAACTTCAAGTCAGGTAATAAGAGGGGTGATATTTTGGAAGTTTTCAGATGGCCCTAAGTATGACCTTGAAACAAATCTTAGAATTGATTATAATATAGGAATTAATTGGAAAAAAGTATACTAATGATAGTTATTGTATTTTTACTGTTTTTAACAACAACGTCTTGTTTGAATGCTCCTGGACATTTAGATGGAAAAGAATATGTGTCTACTCCTTGCAATTTACCTAAAGCATTTCAAAATGCTATGTACACAATTAAAGCAGCTCCTGTAGACAGTTTGAATTTTTGTTTTGAGATACACTATGATGATAAGGCGACTAGCCTAGCTGAGTTTTGTTATCCTTTCCAGGAAAAATATGAAGATCTTGATAGATATATAGAAGTATTGTGGTCAAATGAAGATCTTATTTGTATACGATCTGTTTACCTAGAAACAGACAATGCGTTTAATGCTTACCTAAAACAAGATGATTTTAAAATCAGCTACAAATTTCTAAATCCCTTGGCTGTAGATAGTTCTCATAATAGGGTAGTTACATACAGAATGAATCCAGAGGAATATGTTTTAACTGTAATTGAACTGACAAAAATGGATACGCTAGTTGAGTATGATTTAACGCAAACAAATTGCCTTTTTTTTGACAGATGCTTGGAAAATATCATCTTTTATGAAGATGAAATAGCTGTTGTTTACAGAAATGAGGGAGATAAGCCAAATTCAAAGTTTATACTGAAGTGGTAAATACCTATAAATCAATGTTGATAAGATACTTCACTTTTACATGAGTAGCCCCATCTGTATTGATTTGCCTTTGGGGCCTCCCGCCTTCGGCGGGCGGTTACTCCCGTTGGTCGTCGAACTGCGGACTAAAGTCCTTGTTGTCGTTGCGGGGCTCGCTGCTCGCTCGGCCCTGCGCGGGCTGCGCCCGCTTGGTCTGGCCTTCGGCCACCCCTGCACATCGCTAGGCCTGCGGCCCTAGGGGCCTGCTATATGGGCCTGTAGGTTGAAACCTACAGCCAATTAACGAATGCATTTTTGTGTTCAATGGAGGGTTGAAACCCTCCATAAATAAACATTTTTCAGTCCGTGCTTTCTTCTTTGGCGGCTGGGCAGTTTTGGGCCCATAGGCTTCAGCCCATGGTTGTAGACTATGCAAACTGGCGGGCTGAAGCCCTTGTTTGCTATAAATGTTATGGGCCGATGGTTTCAACCATCGGCTCATTTTTATTGTGTTTAGCATAGCCTCTTTTGTTGCTGTGGGTTTTAACCTACAGGTATATATATCCATCCTACAGGCGGCGAAGCCGCCGCAGGCCTAGGGGCCTGCAAGGGGGCCGCGCAGCGGCAGACCCAGCCAGCTTGCTGGCGCAGGGCCGAGCAGACCTGCGAGCCCTGTAAGGGCCCGGCCGCCGAAGGCGGCAGGCCCCAAAAAAAGAACAACCCCCTAAAGATAATTTTCCGACCCCTAGCTTATCAAAGCAAAAATTTAGCTTCTACAAACTTTGTTTGTACATTTGTTTTTTAAAGCAAACCCTCTTTTTGGACCAAAACTATTTGCCTTGCATACTCTAGCCGAAAAATTGACCGCCTTCGAGCGCCTACTCAAAATTATGGACGAGCTCCGAGAACAATGCCCCTGGGACCGCAAACAAACGCTCGAAAGCCTTCGCCACCTGACCATCGAAGAAACCTATGAACTGGCCGATGCTATTCTGGAAAATGACCTGGACGAACTCAAAGGCGAAATCGGCGATATTATGCTGCATATGGTCTTTTATTCCAAAATTGCTAGCGAACAAGGCGCCTTTGATGTGGCCGATGTCCTGAATAATCTCTGCGAAAAACTCATCCGTAGACACCCCCATATTTATGGCGATACCAAGGCCGAAGATGAGGCTACCGTCAAAGCCAATTGGGAGAAAATTAAACTGCAAGAAGGCAAAAAATCAGTCTTGCAAGGGGTGCCAAAATCATTGCCCGCCTTGGTCAAAGCCTATCGCATCCAAGAAAAAGCCAAGCAAGTGGGCTTTGAGTGGGAGGAGCGCCAAGCCGTTTTTGCTAAGGTCAAAGAAGAGTTGGCCGAACTAGAAGCAGAGGTCGAAAATAACGAACAAGATAAAATTGAAGAGGAATTTGGCGACCTGCTTTTTTCTATGATCAATTATGCCCGCTTCCTCAAAGTGGATCCTGAACTGGCCTTAGAACGCTGCAATCGCAAGTTTATTAAACGCTTCCAATACATTGAAGAACAGGCCAGTAAACCACTAGACGAAATGAGCCTGTCCGAAATGGATGCCCTCTGGAATGAAGCAAAAACTAAGTAGGAGGTCCTGCTTTTGGGGCCTCCCGCAGCAAGCTGCGGGCGCTACGTTTCGGGGCTCGCTGCTCGCTCGGCCCTTCGCAAAAAATGCAAAGCATTTTTGCTCGGTCTGGCCTTCGGCCACCCCTGCACATCGCTAGGCCATTTTGGCCCTTCAGGCCAAAGGCGGCCAAGCCGCCTGCTACGAACTCAAACCAACAACATAAAGCAAAACAGCTAATCAGACAAAAGAGAAGCAGCTCTCTTTCTAGAACGTAAAAAACAAGAACAGCATGATAAAACGCGTAGCTCAACGCTTAGCACAAATGGAAGAATCGGCCACCTTGCGGATGGCCCAATTGGCTAGAGATGTAGCCGCTCAGGGACATCCCGTGATTAGCCTTAGCCTCGGAGAACCCGATTTTGATACGCCCCAGCATATTAAAGATGCCGCTATTCGAGCCCTGCAAACGGGCTTTACTAAATATACCCCCGTGGCCGGTTTGCCCCAATTGCGCCAAGCCGTTTGCCATAAATTTAAGCGAGATAATGGCCTAGCGTATACGCCTAGCCAAATTGTGGTCTCCAATGGCGCCAAACAAGCAATCGCCAACCTTTCTATGGCCCTGCTAGAAGAAGGCGATGAGGCCATTATTCTCAGTCCCTATTGGGTGTCTTATAAGGAAATCCTCAACCTAAGTGGGGCTAGTGTGAAATTCGTTTCTGCAGGTATCGAACAAGATTTTAAGGTCTCTGCCGAACAACTTAAAGCGGCTATTTCCGATAAAACCCGCCTGCTCATCTATTCTTCTCCCTGTAATCCCACAGGCAGCCTGCTAACCAAAGAAGAATTGGCCAGTTGGGTGGAGGTACTCCAAGAATTTCCCAATCTAATCATTGTTTCAGACGAAATTTATGAGTACATTAACTTCAGTGGCCAAGCCCATGCGAGTATAGCCCAATTTGATCAAATCAAAGAACAGGTCGTTATCGTTAACGGCTTTTCTAAAGGCTTTGCCATGACGGGCTGGCGCCTAGGCTATATGGCCGCCCCCCAATGGATTGCCGATGCCTGTATCAAAATTCAAGGACAGTTTACTTCTGGCGCAAATGCCTTTGGCCAAATGGCCGCCGCCTATGCCCTAGAAGCTGAACAAGAGGCCACCCTCGCCATGCGCGAAGCCTTTGAACGCCGCCGCAATTTATTGATCGAGCTGCTGCGCCAAATCCCTGGATTCCAAGTGAATAAACCCCAAGGGGCATTTTACCTCTTTCCCGATGTTTCGGCCCTTTTTGGCAAAAGCTACGGAAATTACCAGATCCAAACCGATGAGGACCTGGTCCTTTATCTTCTAGAAACAGCCCATGTGGCCCTAGTGGGCGGCTCTGCCTTTGGCAATGCCAATTGCCTGCGCCTGAGCTACGCCCTAGGCGAAGAAGACCTCAAAGAAGCTTGCCGCCGCATAGCGGAGGCCTGCGAAAAATTAAAATAATTTAAACGACTGATACGCAATGAAGAAAATATTGGTAGCCAACCGTGGCGAAATTGCCCTGCGCATTATGCGCAGCTGTAAAGAAATGGGGATTGCTACTGTGGCCGTTTATTCGGAGGCTGACCGCCTCGCTCCACATGTACGCTATGCCGATGAGGCGATTTGTTTGGGCCCCGCCCCCTCTAATCAATCTTATCTCTTGGCCGATAAAATTATTGAAGAAGCCCAAAAGTTAGGGGTCGATGGGATTCATCCCGGCTATGGTTTCTTGAGCGAAAATGCAGGCTTTTCAGCGGCCGTAGCCGCAGCAGGCCTCACTTTTATTGGTCCAAAACCTAAGGCCATCGAAATGATGGGGAGCAAATTGGCCGCTAAAGAAGCGACCAAAGCTTATGATATTCCCTTGGTGCCCGGTACCGATTATGCTTTGACCGATATTGAAGAAGCCAAAACCGTAGCCACCGAGATTGGCTTTCCCATTCTCATTAAGGCCTCTGCTGGTGGAGGTGGAAAAGGAATGCGTATCGTCGAAAAGGCCGAAGAGCTAGAAGAGCAAATGAAAAGAGCCGTTTCTGAGGCCCAAAATGCTTTTGGTGATGGCTCCGTTTTTATCGAGAAGTACATTAGCTCTCCCCGCCATATCGAAATCCAGGTCCTAGCCGATGGACATGGCAATGTGATCCACCTCTTTGAAAGGGAATGCTCTATCCAACGCCGCCACCAAAAGGTGATTGAAGAAGCGCCCTCTGTTATTTTGACCGAGGAATTGCGGGAAGCTATGGGCAAATCTGCCTGTGATGTGGCCCGCGCTTGTGATTATATAGGCGCCGGAACAGTAGAGTTTATCTTTGACGAAAATAATAATTACTATTTCCTAGAAATGAATACTCGTCTGCAGGTAGAGCATCCCGTAACAGAGCTCATCTCTGGAGTGGATTTGGTCCGCCAACAGATTCTCATTGCTAGGGGAGAAGTCCTACAAATTAAGCAAGAGGATTTGAGGATTCAGGGACATGCGCTAGAGCTTCGGGTCTATGCCGAAGATCCCGCCAATAACTTCTTGCCTTCTATTGGCCGCTTGGAGCGCTACCGTGCGCCCAAAGGCGTGGGCGTTCGTTTGGATGATGGTTATGAGGAAGGTATGGAGATTCCCATTTACTATGACCCCATGATTGCCAAGTTGATTACTTATGGTAAGGATAGAGAAGAGGCCATTAGTCGGATGTTGCGAGCGATTGAGGAATATGAAATTGATGGTCCAGCTACTACTTTGCCCTTTGGCCGCTTTGCTTTAGAGCATGAGGCTTTTGTGAGCGGAAAGTTTGATACACATTTTGTCAAAAACTATTTCCGTCCCGAATTGCTGCAAAAAGAAGCGCCAGAAGAAGAGCTTTTGGCCGCTATGCTAGTGGCGCATTTGCTTGATCAAAAAGGAAATAAGGCTAGCGCTACAACCGCTAGTAACAATCAGGGCGCAAAGCGTTCTGCTTGGAAAGATAGAGCGAAGCACTAAGTTTAGCTGTATTGCGCAAAGGCCCAAAACGATCGTTTTGGGCCTTTTTTTTCGGCTGAGGGGCTGTAGCAGGGCCGCCGAAGGCGGCAGACCAAGGAGCGAAGCGACGCAGGGCCGAGCAGACCTGCGAGCTGCGAAATGGCCCGACCCGCCCGCAGGGCGGGGCAGCCCCAAAAGAAAATACATCTCTTCCTAAACAGAAAAAGGGCCCTAGCCAATTCGCTAGCGCCCTTTCGGTTATATTGGAGCAAAGAACTACTTCAAAAAAGCCAGTTCTTCTGCCTGATGAGCTTTTTTATAAGCGGCCTTAATGGCAGCGGGCAAATCTTTAGGCGATTGTTCTTGGAAATAAATGTCGAGTTTTGCGTCTCCCTCGCCAATGCCACAGAGCACAAAGAAGGCTTTGCGGAGGCGGAACTGCATATTTTGGCTCATCTTGCCACTGTCTAGCGGTTGTAGTTCGATCGCTACGCCAGAGCTAGCCTCTTTGAGGATGCGATAAATGGCGCGAGTGGGTTTTTGGCCCAAATTAAGGAGGAAAAGTCCCTTGGGGGTAAGTTGCAAAAGCATGCCCTCAAAGGCTTTGAGCAAGAGGCTTTGCATCTCTTTGGGCAGCTCCTTGAGTAAGGGATTTTGAGCAATTGTGGCTTTGCGGTGGACCGTCCACAGCTTGGCATTAACCTCTTGGATAAAGGGAGACTGGGCATTTTCGGCCATAGCGGCAGCAAATTCGTCCAGCATTTCCCCTTCTTCTTCCTTGGCCTTTTTGGCGAGGAAGTCGGCACAATGCAGCTTGAGCATATCCATGGCCTTTTCATGAAACTCCTCATCGGCTTCTAGCAGCATTTCGTAGGCATTGGCCAAATCGCCTTGGCGGATATAGAGCAGGCCAAGTTGATAAAAGCCTTCTGCTTTGCCGGCGGCTTCTCGGGTCATGCCTTCAAAAGCTTTTTCGGCTTCGGTCCATTCTTCTAGGGCTAGGGCAATCTGTCCGAGTTTTTGATAGAGGGGCCAGCGGTTATAGGCGGCCATATCGAGGCCGAGTTCCAAGTACATTTTGGCCATGGGCAACTGCCCGAGCCGTTCTGCAGTTTGGGCCAAAAGCAGGTAGCTTTCGCTATCATCGCCTTCGGTTTTCATGGCGGCTTTAAAATCGGCTTGTGCTTCTTTTAGTTGGTTGCGATAGAGAAGGGCACGGCCTTTTTTCTTGAGGGTATAAGCGGTTTGGCCGCCCTGTTTCTTTTCGATATCCAAAACATCGGCAAAGCAATATTCGGCCTCTTCATAATTGGCCAACTGCATATAATAATCGCCCAAAGCGAGGCGATATTCAATGTTTTTGGGGTCGCTTGCAATTAAATCTCGATAGGCCTTAATGGCGTCCTCGCTGCGTTCTAGCTTTTTGAGTAGAGCAATTTCTTGCTGGGCCAATAAGATAGCGCCGACCTCTTCTCCCTTCAAAAACTGTAGACTTTGGAGGGCCTCTTCATATTGTCCCAATTGCTCTAGGCTATCCACTTTTAGGCGGAGGGCCAAAACATCATCGGGGGCTTGGGCCAACAGCTTATTGAGTTGCAAAAGGCTTTTTTCTTCCTCGCCCTGGCTGCTATAATAAAGCGCTAGGGCATATTGCAAGTCTTTTTCTTCTGGAATTTCTTTTTGCAAGGCCTGCAAAAGGGCCAGGGCTTCCTTGGCTTCTCCTTTTTGCAATAAGCTCAGCGCCAGAGCCAAACGATAATTGGCTTGGGGCGAGATGGCAATCGCTTTTTGGTAAAAATCAATCGCCTGCTCTTGGTCCTTGAGCAAACGATAGTATTCGGCCTGATAATAAAAACAGAAGGCCTCTTCGCCATATTCTGTTTTGGCCTCTTCAATTAAACTATCCAATTGGTAGAAATCAGCTTTCGACTGCGCCTCTTCTAAGGCAGCGATCAGTTCTACTTTTGTCATTTTTAAGGTTTTAATGGCTGTGGCTGGGCAATGGCCTGTTTAGCCCTGCACGGCTATCCATAAGTAGGTTAAATGTTGGCAGCATTAAGTTACAAAAAAAGCGATTGATATTGCTTTTTTACCTAAATAAGTTCCATTTCCCCCAATTTTTTATTGAGGAGGATTATTTTTGGGGGCCTCCGCTGCGGCTTCGCCTTGCGGCGCTAGGTTGCGGGGCTCGCAGGTCTGCTCGGCCCTGCGCGGGCTGCACCCGCTGGGTCTGGCCTTCGGCCACCCCTGCACATCGCTAGGCCGTTTGGCCTACGGCCATGGCGGCTTTGCCGCCTGCTAGTTGTCCCTAGGCTGGAGGATATAATAGCTTTTGTTAGTCCCTCAGCTTTTTCTTGGGGTTTTTGAAAAAAGGAGATAAAGAAAGCGCACACTCCACTATTTCCATATGGTCCTTCAAAATATCCAACAAAAATAGGTTTTGATGTTAGTAATTAAGCTGTTAAAATATAGTGTTTTATTCTTGTTGATTTGTTCTTGTAGTATTTATAGATTTGAAGACTTTGATCGACTCGATAAAATAAATAAGCGTAGAATCAAAGGCATTGTTTTGAATGCTGAAAATGTAGGAGCTTTGGATAGGAGCTTTTTTACCGTAGAAAATTTTAAAACTCAATTTCCTAACTTGGAAATAACAAGTATACATGGAGATCTAAATTTAGAGTTAATACTTCCCTGTCTAGTTAAAACAAAGCATCTGAATTTTTATCATGCTCGTAATCTAAATGGGGCGCCTTTAACTTCTTTAGTTGATTATGAAAGCTTGATAAAAATTGGTTTTTTGGCTTGTGATATAGATAGCCTTCCTCCTATCTGTACAGAGATAACAGATCTGAGTTGGATTCAAATATATGAGTCTCCCAATATAAATCATGAACAAGTATTTGCTGTTTTAGCAAATATGAAAAATTTAGAGGTACTATATTATGAAAAAAATCAACTCAAGCAACTACCTGAATCTATACTAAGAGTTAGGCAGCTAAAATCATTGAACTTAAATGAAAATCAACTAACTGATCTTCCTGCATTAGATAGTTTGAAGTATTTGTATACAGTAGATGTTTCATGGAATAGTTTTACAGAATATCCTCTTTGTTTAACTAATTTGAGGCGAGATAAGCGAATTGATATTGTTGTAGCTATGAATAAAATTAAAAAAATTCCACTATCTGTTTTCGATAGGAGGTATAGAATATTTAATGTCTATGGAAACCCTTTAAATACAGAGAGTTTAAGGTTGTTAGATAGAAGAATGAAAGCTAAATATGAGACTTGGTGAAATTTTATTTATGATAGATCTCTTTTAAAGACCCTCGAAGAGGGCCCATGGCCGAAGGCCAAACGGCCTAGGGGCCTGAAAGGGTGGCCGCAGGCCAGACCCAGCCGCTGAAAGCGGCGCAGGGCCGAGCAGACCTGCGAGCCCTGTAAGGGCCCGGCCGCCGCAGGCGGCAGGCCCCAAAAAACAAAAATAAATCTTGCTCCTCCTTTAAAATTAGGGCTCAAAAACGACAAGAAAGACATTTTGAAATGAGTTCTATCCAAAGTTCCTTATCTTTCAGCGGCTCAATATCTGCTCAAAAAAAGAATTTATGGATTTACAATTGTTAGGCATTCGACATCATGGACCAGGTTCGGCTAGGGCACTAGCTGCCTTTTTAGAAAGCTATCAGCCAGAGCTTATTTTGCTGGAGGGGGTAGAAGATGCCGATGCTTTACTGCCTTATTTGGACCGAGAGGATATGCAGCCTCCATTGGCCCAACTCATTTATAATCCAAAGAATTTACAACAAGCTGTTTATTATCCCTTTGCGGCTTTTTCTCCAGAATGGCAGGCTATGCGTTATGCCCAAGCGCAAAATATTCCGCTTTGGCATTTTGATTTGCCGCAATCTATTCGCTTTGGCCTACAGACAACAGAGGCTTCGGCTTTGGAGCAGGCAGCCGAGCAGCTAGAAGCGCCCGCCCTAGAAAATCAGTCGATCAATCAGGATGAAATCAGGAAAGACCCCTTGGGCTATATGGCCAAACTGGCGGGTTATGAAGATAGTGAGCGCTGGTGGGAGGTCCATTTTGAACAATACGATGGGGAGCCTGCGGCCCTTTTTGCCCAAATTTTGAGCTTGATGCAGGAATTGCGTAAGGATATGCCGCATCAACCCACGGCAAACGGAATTATAGAAGCCCTGCGGGAGGCTTATATGCGCAAAACCTTGCGTCAGGCCAAGCGCCGACAGTTTAAAAAAGTAGTGGTGGTTTGTGGGGCTTGGCATACGCCCGCACTTGATTTATCGGCTTTTTCGGAGCAGGCAGATAATGCTTTACTTCGGGGCTTGCCCAAGGTGAAAACGGCGGCAAGTTGGATCCCTTGGTCCTATGAGCGTTTGTCTAGAGAGGCGGGTTATGGGGCCGGCATTGTTTCTCCAGCTTGGTACAGCCTATTATTTGAGCATAGGGAAGAAGCGGTTTTGCGTTGGATGAGTCGGGCGGCGCAATTATTTAGAGCGGAAGGCTTGTCGGCTAGTCCGGCCCAGGTCATTGATGCCATTCGTTTGGCCCAGGCCACGGCCCATTTGCGAGGGCAGATGCTGCCAGGCATTCAGGAATTATTTGAGGCGGCCCAAACCTTATTTACACAAGGAGAAACCGAAGCCTTGGCCCTTTTGCGCAAGCGATTGATTGTGGGGGAAGCCTTTGGGGAGGTCTCTGCGGATATTCCCAGTTTGCCATTGCAAGAAGATATAGATCGGCAGATTAAAAGCTTGAAGCTTAAAAAATACCGTCAATCATCGGAGGCACTTTGGCTAAAGGCCACAAAGTCTAGGCCCAGAGGCGGCTTAGATTTGCGAAATGAATTTGACCGAGAACAGAGTCGGTTTTTGCATCGTCTTTGCCTAATTGGTCTGCCTTGGGGCCAAGAAGAGGCCCAAACGGGCCGTGAAAAGAGTAGCCGCAACGAATATTGGCAATTGAAATGGCAGGCAGATTTTGCCCTACATATTATAGAGGCCAACACCTACGGAAATACTTTGCTATTGGCTGCGGAGCAAATGAGTTTGGCCAAGGCCAAAGAGATGCAGCGCTTAGAGGATTTGAGCAATTTATTGGAATTGGTGCTTAAGGCGCATTTGCCAGAATTGATGCAGCAACTTTTGGCCGAATTTCAGCATCGGGCGGCTCTGACCAAAGATGTATTGATGCTCATGGATGCTTTGCCGCCCTTAGTGCAGGTGTTGCGTTATGGAGATGTTCGACAAACGGACCTTTCTACTTTGGGGCAATTGGTGGAGCAATTATTGGCTAGGGTGGTGGTGGCCTTGCCTAGGGCGGCTACGGCCCTAGATGAAGAAGCTTCTGCGGCCTTTTTTAAGGCCATAATCAAATTGCATCAAGCGGTGGTTTTGCTCAATGAGGAGGAGCAACTGGCCCTTTGGCAGTCGGCCCTATTGCAGCTAGGAGAGCAAAAAGGCTTGAGAGCGAATTTGCAGGGCTTGGCCTTGCGCCTACTTTTCGACCAAAAGGTATTGCCCTTAGAGGAGCTAGCCGCCAAGATGAGTTTGGCCCTTTCTTTGGGTCAGGAGCGAGCAGCTGCGGCCGCCTGGATAGAAGGCTTTTTGTATGGGAGTGGGCTGCTGTTGATTCACAATCAGTCGCTTTGGTTGATTTTGGACCAGTGGCTAAGCGCTCTGCCAGCCAGACAGTTTCAGGAATTACTGCCCTTATTAAGGCGTAGTTTTAGCCAGTTTAGTCGCTCGGAGCGGCAAAAAATGTTACAACTGGCCAAACATCCACCAAAAGTAGAGGAGAGCGCATCCAAAGAAAGTAGGCTAGAAGCCTGGCCCGAAGAACTGGAAAAGGCACTTTTACCTTTTTTACAAAATATTTTAGCGTAAATTTGCCCCGCCTCAGCAAAATTGGCAAGAGGGCCGAAGGCCCGACGGCCTAGCGATGTGAAGGGGGGGCGCAAAGCGCCAGACCAAAGCCGCCAAAGGCGGCTGCAGGGCCGAGCGAGCAGCGAGCCCCGAAACGTAGCGCCCGCAGCTTGCTGCGGGAGGCCCCAAAAAAAGAACAAACTTAACCGACAACAGCACAAAAAATGTGCATCAAAAACAAATGAATTTTTATTATGAAAATGAAGCAATATCTGGCCATAGCGGCTTTTGTGGGAATGGGAGTAGCCGTACAGGCACAAAACAATTTGCGAACTTCCGCTTTTATGGACCTTATGGATTATAGCGGAGCGCCTGCCAAAAAAGGCGTTTTAGAGCGAGCTAAAACGAATATTGATAAAGTCGTTTTGCATGAAAAGACCAAGGATGACGTAAAAAGCTGGAAGTATAAGGGGCAGATTTATCACCGAATCGCTTCGGATGCAGAACTAGGCCCCAAGTACCCCAATGCCGCTATCGAATGCTATGATGCTTATGAAAAAGCATTGAGTATGGCCGAGGCTGAAGTGGAAGCCAAAGGCAAGCCCAAAAGTAAAATCAAGGGAAAAGGCGACTTTAGAACTGGCTTTAAGAATGCGGGAATTGCTCTTTATAATACCGCTACAGCCGCCTTTAATGGCCAAGATTGGACGGCAGCCTACGAGAACTTTCGTAGAGTGGCCGCTATTCCAGAAAGAACAGCTGCCTTTGACCCCAAAGGTAAAATTGACTTGACCTTTGAAGCCGCAGGTAATACTGTAGATATGGTCAGTAATGCTCGCTTTTTGGGCGGTCTGGCTGCCGTGAATAACAAAAAAAGCAAAGAGGCCGAAGCCCTACTTTTGCCTGCCTTAGAAAAGGGAAGCCTTTCTGAAGCCAATGAGCAAACGGCTTACTCTAAACTTGCTTTAGGTTACTTTAATGAAGGAAATACGGCTGCGGCCAAAACTATCTTGAAAAAAGGCCGAGATAAATATGCTACCAATTTTGACCTACTCATTGCAGAGATTAACATCGCTTTGGCCGAGGGTCGTCTAGCAGAACTGGAGTCAGAACTTAAGCAAGCTGTAGAAGCCGATAAAGAAAATGTAGAACTGCATTTTGTTTTGGGCAATATGTACGATGAGCTTTTCCGTAAGGCCCTAGAAAAAGCCGAAACAGACAAAGCCGCTTATGCAGAGGCAAAAAGCTATTTTGAGAAAGCCGTAAAATGGTACGAAAAAACAAAAGCACTTAAAGCCGACCACTTTAACTCGCTATACAGTTTGGGCGCCATTTATGTCAACCACTCTAACTACTTTGTGCTTCAGATGAAGGGCCTAAGCCTTAAGGAAAAAGAAAAAGGCGAGGCTTTGCAAAAAGAATACATGAGCTATTTGGATGAAGGTTTGGCCCGCTTGCTAGAAGCCGAAAAAGTAAATCCAGATGATCTAGGCCTCATCCGTGCCCTCAAAGAAGTGTACACCCGCAAAAATGATGATGCGAACTGGAAAAAATACAATGATAAAGAGAAGTCATTGCGTTAATTCATCGCTTTCGAGATAAAAAACAGCTCTGTATAGAGCTGTTTTTTTTTGCGCAATTTTTGCAATCGGCAGCAAAAACAAAATATATGAAATCAGTAATTAGTCTTTTAATGCTTCTTGGCTTTTTTGGCCAGCCCCTATTGGCCCAAGAAGCCAGCCCCCTAAAACAGTTGGAAACCGAGTATATCGGCAAAGAAAGTTGGCGCTCTTGGTGGTTGCGAAATAGCGCTAACGAAAAAGTGAAAATTTATATGCCCTATTCAGGCAAAAATGCTTGGGAAGATTGGCTAATAGAGGGAGAAACCGTAGATGCCCAAGCTAATCCAACAGGCATTGGGAGCAAAAAATGGCAAGAATGGGAATGGCAGGGAAAAGAGCGGATTGTCATGCGCAGTTTGTTTCAACATGGAGATAAGGCCTGGCAAGAATGGGAAATTTATAGCGAAGCCGCCCCCGATGAAGTCTATTTACTTCGGACCAAATACAGCAGCAGCGAAAAAGCCTGGGAAGAATGGGAGCTAGTTCCAGATTTTGGAGAAAGTACAGGCCGCCTAGCCTTTAATACCCGCTACATTGGTGGCGATAAAAACTGGGAAAGTTGGGATTTGCAAGATAATTTGCCCGAAGCCTCAAGCGAAATTAAAATGGCGAGCAGCTTTCTGATGTTGTTTTCGACCATTATGCCTTATTGCCATCCCAAGGCGCGTTGTGCCTTTAATGGCCTGCCCTTAAAAGGTAAAGTGAAGTTTGTAGAGCATGGAGAAGATATTAAGATCAAGTATGTCGACTATGATGCAGATATTAAGGTCCAATTTGTAGAATGGGGCGCAGATGATTGTGGCCAATGGCAAAAGGTAGATTATGGTGAAGACCTGAAGGTTCGGATTGTAGACTGGAATGAAGACCTGAAGGTCGAAAAAGTAGATTATTCTCCTGGGATGCAAGATTAGGGGAATCGCAGAACTTTCTTATCTTTCCCCAAAGAAAAAGCATGAAAAAACAATTACTTCTTTGGGGAAGCCTTCCCTTTTTTTTACTGGCTTGTGAGTCGGCCCCAAAAACAGAAAAGACAGAAACAATTGCGCCTTTGCCTAAGGCCGAAACCCCTAGCGGCCCCAGTTTGGGCCAGCATTTGAGCGAACAGGCCGAACAGTTGCCGCAGATGCACAGAGGAAAAACACTAGCCGATGCCCAAGGCTTTAGCGATTTGGCCGACCATCTTTTTCATACCCTGCCCAAAACGATGTTTATGGGGCGGGCCAAGGAAGATGTAGATTATGGCGAAAAAGGAGGCTACCGCACAGCCCTTTTGCATCTCAGCTCTTTAATTGGGCAAAAAGATTGGCAAAAGATTAAACCCGCCAACTTTTTTCTAGGCGGCTGCCAAACTGATGAACTACTCGACTTGGAGAATAAAACTAGCTTTGGTTACCATAATCCCGCCTTGCTAGAGCAGCTGTATAAAGGGCTCGACCAAGAGCTGAAAACAGCAGATTGGGCCAAAAACCGAACTATGCCCGCCCCTTTTGACCGTTTGCTCTTGCAAACTTGGGCCTACGGACAACTGCTTCCTTGGAAAGATGAGGCCCAAATGACCAGCCTCAAAAGCCAATATCAGGCCCTGATGCAAAAGGGAATTTCCTACGAGAAAATTATGGCCAATAAGGCTTATGAGCAGTTTTTTAAGCAAACTTTGGAGCAGCGCAAGAAAATTAGCCAAGAATATCCCCAGGCCTTTGATTACCGCGATAATGATTATGAGGCCGAAATTCTAGCTTTTTGGCTGCGCCGAACCATAGACGGCAGCGCCCCCCAATGGCTAAAAATTATTAACCGCTTGCAAGCACATTATAATTGATTTTTCCAATGAAAATTTTAGCTGTAATTCCAGCCCGCTATGCCTCTTCCCGTTTTCCAGGCAAGCCTTTGGCCGATATTGATGGCCAGCCCATGGTTTGGCGGGTCTATCAGCAGGCCCAAAAAGTAAATTGGACCAAATTAGTGGTCGCTACCGATGACGAACGCATTTTTAATGCGGTGAACTCCCGAGGTGGCCTGGCCATGATGACCCGCCCCGATCATCCTTCGGGCAGCGATAGGGTAGGAGAGGTCTTGGCTAAATTGCAAGCGCAGGGAGAAGATTTTGATTTTGTGGTGAATATTCAGGGCGATGAACCCTTTATTCAGCCCGAACAGTTGGAGGAACTCAAAGGAGCGCTTCGCCCAGGCGGCATTAGCAGCCTGATGAAAAAAATTGAGCAAAAAACAATGCTCGAGGCGCCTCAGGTGGTTAAAGTAGTGGTCAATGCCCAACAGCAGGCCCTTTATTTTAGCCGTTTTCCCATTCCCTTTTTTAGAGGAGAGGAAAATCCCTTGGCCAAACACAATTATTACAAACATATTGGCCTCTATGGCTATGATGCCCAATTATTACCCAAGTTGTTGGCGCTCTCTCCCTCGGCCTTAGAACAGGCGGAGTCCCTAGAGCAGTTGCGCTGGCTAGAGGCTGGCTACCCCATTTATATGGCCGAAACGCAGTACGAAAGCCATGGCATTGATTATCCCGAAGACCTCAAGCGATGAAAAAACCAATTTGGCTTTTAGATATTTTCTATGCGCTGGCTAGCTTGGGCTGTTTGCTGGGCCGCTTGTCCGATGCCCCCCTAGATCAGCAGCTAGATTATAGTTGTAAGCCCTTGCTCATGCCCATTTTGGCCCTCCGTTTTTATTGGAGCCTGCCCCAAAATGCCCGAAAAAACGACCTCCTTTTTGTACTGGCTTTGCTTTTTGCCTGGGGCGGAGATGTCGCCCTCATGCTAGGCGATGCCTATTTTATTTTGGGCCTCGGCAGCTTTTTATTGATGCAGTTGCTCTATAGTTATTTGTTCTTTCAACGGCGCTCTTGGTCCTCCTTTTTGGGCCGCCGACCCATTTTTGCGCCCCTGATTTTGTCGCTGGCCTTTGGCTTTTATTTTTTGGCCCTGCCCAAATTATTAGCAGATCCCATCTTGCCTTTTGCCGTGGCACTCTACGCCTTGGCGCTGGGCAGCATGAGTATTTTGGCCCTGACGGTCTATAAAAAACAGGCCGCAAAAACCTTGGGCGCCCTGGGCTTGGGAGCCTTCCTTTTCCTCATTTCCGACCTCATGATTGGACTCAACGCCTTTGTTTATCCCAATTTTTTCTTGGCGGGCTTTGGCATCATGTCTACCTACACCCTGGGCCAATGGCTGATCGTTTGGGCCTATCCAAAATTAAATAGTTAGTGCTGTTTTTGGGGCTTCCGCAGCAAAGCTGCGGCGCTACGCTTTGGGGCTCGCAGGTCTGCTCGGCCCTGCGGCGGCTTTGCCGCCTGGGTCTGGCCTGACGGCCACCCCGCCGCATCGCTAGGCCAAATAGGAGCTCTGCGCTTCGGCCAGCCTTTGATAAAAATTTTAAGCTAGTCAAGGCATTTTTTAAAGGCATAGCCCTAGCTATGGCTGAGAAAAATAACGATGAATAGCTGGAAATTAAATCAAAGGATAGAAGTGGCAGGGCTTTTATTTGGCCTTTGCCGCTCATCCATTTTTTCTAGCCCAGCTTTTTTCTTCGGCCTGCTTTTTTATTGCACGCTATTTGTTATCTGCTGGGCATTAGCTATCTTTTGACAAAAAATAATGACCATGAAACAGACACTTTCACTCTTTAGCCTCCTTTTCATTTGCTTTTTTAGCTTTTCTACTGGCCTTTTGGCCCAAGAAGAAGGCGAAATGGACGAGCAGCAATACCGCATGCTCAAAAAGGGCAAAAAATATTGGGATGCCTACCGCAAAAATTTTCCCGATAAGGCCATCAATCTATCTGGGGCCAATCTTTCGGGCATGGACCTCTCTAATATGGACCTATCTGGGGCCAACCTGAGCGAAGCCGACCTAAGAGGGGTAAACTTCTATGAAACGGTCTTAGAAGAGGCTAACCTTTCTGGTGCCGACTTTGGCGAGTTTAATGGCAAAGTAGCCGAACTCCGCCGCACCAATCTCAAAAATGCCGACCTGAGCATGGCCGACCTCACTGGGGCCCGCCTACGCAAAGCCAATTGTGAAGGGACCAACTTTACGGGCGCAAGCTTGGTGGGCGTAAACCTAGAAAAAACCAATTTGGAAGGGGCAAGCCTGCGAGAAACAGATATGGAAAACACCACTTTCTATCGGACCATCCTCATTAAATGTGATATGACAGATGCCGAAAACCTAGAAACCGCCAAAATGGAAGAGGTGATCCGCAAAAAAGAAGATATGTATATTCTGGACCAACCCGATTATCGCTAGGAAGAGAAAAAAAAGCGAAAAGCCCCAAGGCCTAAAAGGCCTTGGGGCTTTTTTCTTCTAGAGCTAAAACTTGCCTTTTTCTATAAAAAACTGTTGCTTTGTAGCTTCTTAAACCAAAGCGCAGCATGAACGGAAAATTACACCTTATTTTGGGCCCGATGTTCTCGGGCAAGAGCACCCTCTTACTCACTCGCTACCGCCGCTATCGGATTGCGGGAAAAGCTTGTTTATTAGTAAAATATGCCAAAGACCGCCGCTACGACGATTCTGCAGCTATGATTGTGACGCATGACAAACTGCGGTATGAAGCCACGGCTTGCACCAAATTAGCCGAACTAGACGATCTGGTCCAGGATTATGATGTCATTTGCATTGACGAAATTCAGTTTTATCCCGATGCGGCTGATTTTGCCGACCGTTGGGCCAATCAGGGTAAAATTGTAGAATGTTGTGGCCTTAGCGGAGACTACAAAAGAGAGCCCTTTGAGCAAATCAGCCGCTTGATTCCACGCTGCGATGATATTACGCATGTAAAAGCAGTTTGCAAGAGCTCGGGCTTAGATGCCCCCTTTAGTCAGCGCTTTTCTCAGGAAGAAGAACAGGAGGTAATTGGAGGCTCTGATAAGTATCAGGCGGTATCTAGAGCGGTCTATTTACAGCAACAGAAGAAAGAAGACTAAAAAAATAGTTAACTTCCAGCCGAAGGGCTTGATCCAAAAGGCGCGAAGCGCCTTGCCGCCCGCAGGGCGGCAAACGGCCTAGCGCTGTGTAGGGGTGGCCGCAGGCCAGACCCAGGCGGCTTTGCCGCCGCAGGGCCGAGCAGGCTTGCGAGCCCCGAAACCTAGCGCCGCAGCTTTGCTGCGGAGGCCCCAAAGAAAAAAATTGAACATTATTATACATAAAAGCGGGCTTTGTCTCGTTGAACTAAAGCAAAGAAAATGGAAGTAAAAGATGCCCATGGCAACATGCTCGAAGATGGAGATGCCGTAACTGTAACTCAAGATTTGAAGGTGAAAGGCAGCTCGATGGTCGTAAAAAGAGGGACCAAAGTGAAAAGCATCCGCCTCACCGATAATCCCGAAGAAGTGGATTGTAAGGTAGAGGGTAGCGCTATCGTTTTGAAAACCTGCTACTTGAAAAAAGCGGCCGACAAAAAGAAAAAGAAGAAGAAAAAATAGCCCATGTATAAAGGACAAAAAGTGGTGGTCGTTTTGCCGGCCTATAATGCAGCGCAAACCTTAGAAATAACCTATCAGGAAATCCCTTTTGATTTAGTGGATGAAGTCATTCTTTGTGATGATTGCAGCCGAGATAATACCGTAGATGTGGCCAGAGAGCTGGGCATACAGCATATTATTCGGCATGAAAACAACAAAGGATATGGCGGAAATCAGAAGTCGCTTTATAACAAAGCCCTAGAAATTGGGGGGGACATTGTGATTATGTTGCATCCTGATTATCAATATACGCCCAAGCTAATTCCGGCTATGGTAAATATTTTGGGAGAGGGATTGTATCCGGCTGTTTTGGGTTCTCGCATTTTGGGCATGGGCGCTTTGAAGGGTGGAATGCCGCTTTATAAGTATGTGGCCAACCGCTTTTTGACCTTTACACAAAACCTATTGATCAACTACAAATTATCGGAATATCATACGGGTTATCGGGCCTTTCATCGGGAATTATTGGAGGGCATTGACTTTAATGCCAATGATGATGATTTTGTATTTGACAATGAAATGCTTTCGCAGATTGTCTATGCGGGTTTTGACATAGCGGAAGTGACCTGCCCCACCAAATACTTTGAAGAAGCCTCGAGTATTAACTTTAGGCGGTCGATGAAGTATGGTTTTGGGGTTTTGCGTGTATCTTTGCAGCATCGACTCAACAAATGGGGCTTACTTAAGCTAGCCCGTTATCAAAAGCCTAGCTAGATGTATATTAAGGCCACTTATACGCTCAATATTTTTATTGCTTATCATCCGGACGACCGGACTAAATTTGAGGAGCTCTATCAGCACCTCAAAGAATTGGATGAGCAAAACGAGACCTATCAGGTGAATAAAATTTGGTACAGCAAAACCAAATTAGAGAGCAGCGATTATGAGCAATTGGCCGAGATGATGGAGGCTGCAGATTTGTTATTATTATTATTGAGTGAGGCCTCTATTTTGAGCCCTTTATTTTCGGGCCGCAACCTACAAACGGCCTTAGCCCTACACCGAAAAGAAAAAACCTTGGTCGTGCCCATCATTTTGAACACCTGTTGGTGGGAGGATACGGCTTATCGAGAACTGGCCGTTTTGCCTCGGGCGGGTTTGCCTATTTATGACAGCGAAAACGTAAAGAACGAGCTTTTTGACCAATTGGTGCAGGACCTCAACCAAAAGCTGCTGAAGGTCCGGCAGCAAAAATTTGATTTAGAAGATACCTTTAAAGATTTATTGCAAGAAGCCGATGCGCTTTTTGCCAATTGGGAGCAACAGCCAGAGCGTTTGCGCTCGGCCCTGCCCCTATACAAAGATGCTTTGGAGCATTGGCGGGAGGGATTTGTGCCTCATCGGGAGCTATTAGAGGCCAAAATTGATCGTTGCCATCGAGAAATTGATTTTCGACATTATGCCCGGGCCGCCCGAGAAGCTTGGCAGCAAAAACGCTATCAAGACGCCTATTTTAACTGTAAAGATGCCTTGCAACTGCGCAAAGATGCAGAAATGGAAGGCCTATTTAAGCAAGTCAATCAGCTTTTGCAGGCCGAAGAATTGGCGGTAAAAAAAGCGCCCTTTGATAAGCACATCAAGGCGGCTCAATCTCTTTTTCTGGAGCTGCAATGGGGCGAGGCCAAAGAAGAATTTCGCAAGGCCCTAGATTTTTATGAAGAGGATTTTAAGCCAAGCAAGGCCGTCATTTTACATAAAATAGAAATTTGCCGAAGAGAGGCTATTTGGCAAGAATCGGAACAACAGGCCGAGCAATCTTATGAGGCGCAGCGCTATGCCGAATCTGTGGAGCTTTTGCTCTCTGGCGTTAGAGAAATGCATGCCGAGGCCTTTGAAAAAATTGACCGCATGCTGAACTTGGTCAAGCTGCTAGAAAATGTGAGTCGCTTTCAGGATGCCAAAAGCAAGCGATGGGGCTTTTATAATAAGAAAGATGAAACGGTCATTATTGCCCCCAAATATTTGGCGGCCTATGATTTTAGCGAAAACTTGGCCGCCGTAAAAAAATGGGATAAATGGGGCTTTATTGATGTAGAAGGCAATGAAGTGATTCCTTTTGTCTATGACTTTGTGGGGCATTTCCGAAATGGCCGAACGGAGGTTTGGCAGGCCAAAGAGAACTTTTTTATTAACCATTTGGGCGAGCGAGTAGACGAATCTGGTAAAAAACTACTGCGGACCAAAGATCCCATTTAAATGGCTTTACTTGCTTTTTACGCCCCTTTTTCTTCTGCTCGTCTGCAATATATTGCCCGCCTGATTTTTGAGCAGCATTTGGGCCTTTCGCTGCATGTTTTGAGCAACAAAGCTGATTTTTTGGCTTATTCTGGCCCTAAGCTAGCCTATGGCAAATTGGCGGAGAGTAAGCTTTTTATTCCAAAAGTTACTGCGGTTTTGGAGCAGGAGGATCTTCGGCCCTTGCCCGCTATAGTTTGGCAAATGGACCAAAATAACTGGCCTTTTGCCCTTGCTGCAAAAGGGGGGATTATTGGTTTTGACCTCTTGAGCCTAGCCTTTTTGGCTCTCAGTCGCTATGAGGAGTATCTACCTTTTGAGGAAGACCCACATGGGCGCTTCTCGGCGGAGCAATCTTTTTTTGCGGCTTATTTGCGGCGACCTTGGCTAGATTATCATTTTAATCGCTTGGGCGAGCTATTGGTCCAGCAGTTTCCAGCGCTCAAAGTCAAAGCACTGGCCTATGCGTTTTTGCCCACTTACGATATCGATTTTGCCTACAAATATAAGGGCTTGCCGCTTTGGCGACAGGCTGGAAAACTGCTCAAAAACGCCCACCAAAGGCCCAAAGAACTAAAGCGGCAGTTAGCGGTTTTAGTAGGGCAGGAGCCCGACCCCTATGATGTCTTTTCGCATTTAGCCAAAGCGCATCAATCTTTGGGTATTGCTGCTGCGCATTATTTTTTTCTGCTAGGCGATTATGGACCTTATGATAAAAACACGCCTTGGAAGGCCGCCGTTTTGGGCCGCTTAATTCAAGAGCTAGAGCAAGCGGGAAATCAAATAGGAATTCATCCGGCCTATGCTGCAGATTGGGGCGAGCAAATTAAGCGTTTGGCTTTTTGGACCAAAAAGGCCCCAAAAAAGAGTCGACAGCACTTTTTGCGCCTGCGCTTTCCCCAAACTTATCGGCAACTGATGGCCCTAGGCATCAAAGAGGATTATAGCATGGGCTATGCCGCCAATATTGGCTTTCGAGCAGGCTATAGCCGCCCATTTTATTGGTTCGACTTGAGGGAAAACGAAGAAAAAGAACTAAAAATTTATCCCTTTGCCCTAATGGATGTCAGCCTGAAAAACTATTTATCTTGTTCTGTGGAAACCGCCAAAACGCTAAGCGATCAGTTATTGGCCGAGCTGCGAGAAGTATCGGGCAATTGCATCAGTCTTTGGCACAATAGCTCTTTTGATGCCGCTGAAGGCTGGGCGGGCTGGACCGAATTTTACCTCGATTTTTTGAAAAGGGCAAAAAAAAATGAACTGATATAAAATCAACAGTCCATTTTATGCGACCCCTAAGGGCCTGGTAAGTTTTTAGACTAAGGCCTAATCCTCCATCGCTCTTTCTTTCTCGTCTTTGTAGATCGCTTTTAGGACCTCATGACGGCGCTGTACCGACTTCTTCTCGAAGTGTTTGCGCTTGCGGAATTCACGGAGTAGTTTGGTGTTACGCACCTTACGCTTGTAACGACGGAGCGCTCTATCGATAGGCTCGTTGTCTTTTACTTTGATGATTAACATGTATAGTATTTAAAATTGAAAAATAGTTCGGCTCAAACTAAGCAAATAAAGAGAGCTTTCAAAATTAGGCAGAGAGTTCCTGCCGCTTAGGCCCAGCTTCTAAGCTAGATAAACGCTCCTCAAGGGCCGCTTTTAGTTTGGCCCATCTTTTTTCTTGCGGCTGTTCTTTGGCCCAATGCTCAATTTGCCCCAAAATAAGCTGGCTATTCTCTCTAAGACGCAGTAAAATTTTGGGCAAAGTTTTTTTCACGCCCTGCAAATCTGGGATGTTGGCCAAGCGCTGTTGCGCACTTTTACTGGCCGGAGGAAGCTGGCCCTCTGCTAGCATAATGTCCAGAAGCAAATCCTTTTCTCGCTCTGCCTCAAGAGCAAATTGGGCCAATTTAGGGGCCCAAATCCAAGGACTAAGACTTTTGGCTTGCCAGCGCAATTGAATTAATTGATGTGTATAAAGTTGGTAGTTGGAGAATAATACGGCTAAAGAGGCGCTCATAAATAAATTTTAGATGAAAAAATGTTAGCTGTTGGGGAAGACCTGAAAATAAATATGCTAAGAGGCAAAAACTTGATTGTCCTCAAACTTTTTTCCGTTCCAACGGCCTAACCATTGGCAACGCTTACCTGCTTTCTGATAACGACGAAATGTCTTGATCGCTAGCTCCCGATCCTTCCGATGAATCGTGACGGGATAGTTGTTGGTGTAGATGTCAAAATAATAAACATCTTCACTGTAGTTAATTTTCTTCTTATTTACATTATACATAATAATGGTTTTGAAGGTTTAACAAAAAAGAACTTTTTATATATGTAAGGCGAGCCCAGTTTTTTGACCTACTGTTTTTACTAAGCAATAGGAAATTAGAGGAGCAAACTTGCTTGTTCCTCTTTAGCTGAAAATGCCAGAAAAATGATGGGATTTATTGCCTTACATCTACCCAAACTAAAGGAAGGGGCAAATCGTTCCGAAGAAGGGCAATTTTTTTAAAAAGTTTTTTTTGGGGCCCGCGGCCAGCAAGCTGGCCGCCGCTATGCTGCGCCGCTCGCAGGTCTGCTCGGCCCTGCAGCCGCCTTTGGCGGCTTGGGTCTGGCCCTTCGGGCCACGGCTGCGCAGCGCTGGGCCACTCATCTGTTTTTTTCAGTTTTTGCGTTTTTCTTTGGTCCAAAACAAAAAAAGGCCGCCCAAGCTGGGCGACCACAGACAAACTAAACTCCAAAAAAATGACTACTACTTGTCCATTTCTGATTCTAAGTTTTGGGCGAGTTCTAGAGCGGCTTTTGCGGCTCTTGGTCCAAAACCAGAGAGATAATGTCCTTCCATACTAATAATGCGTTTATGTTTGGCAGCAGGCGTTTGGACCAAAGCGGGCAGGCTGAGCAGGGCTTCATCTGCAGATTTTTCGGCTTGGGCTAAAGAAGCGAGTCCAGAATTAAAGAGCAGTAGGACATCGGGCTGGCTAGCCAAAACAGATTCTGGCGTCAGGGGCTTAAAGTCCTCAAAATCGTCTACGGCATTTTGTCCACCAGCCAATTTGATCATTTTGGCCATAGGGGTATTGGGGCCAGCGGCCATAATAATTTTGCTACCACGAGCATAAATAAAAAGGACCTTGGGGCTAGCTTTTTGTTGGGCCAAAAACTCCTTTAGGGCGTTTTGGTCTTTTTGAATTTCTTCTTCTAGGGCCTCAATTTTTTCTGGGGCAATGGGTAGTTTTTGGGCCAAAGCTTTGGCGCTAGCTACTGCGCCATCTAAGCGTTGGGGAACGGGAACGGCCAGCACTTCTATTTCTGCAGATTGGGCCAACTGCTGAATGGCGGGGCTGGCCAAAGCATTAGAATCGACCAAAATATAATTGGGATTGAGGGCCAAAACCGCCTCTACATTTAGTTTATTGACATGGCCCAATTTGGGTAGGGCTTGGGCCGCTTCTGGGTAACTGCTCGTTACATCTACTCCCACAACATTTTGGCCCAAATCCAGTTGGTAGAGCAATTCGGTAAGGCTGCCATTTAGAGAAACAATGCGTTTGGGTGTTTCTGCTGCTGGAGCTTCTTGTTCTGTATTTGGTTTTGCCTGTTCATTTTGGCAGGCAGCAAAGAGAAAAAGGGCAAAAAATAGGAAAGAATAAGAAATCGTTTTCATAAGTAAAGATTGAAATTAGGACAGATGATTTGGGCGCGAAGCGCCTGGCCGTAGGCCAAATGGCCTAGCGATGTGCAGCAGTGGCCGTCAGGCCAGACCGAGGCCGAAGGCCGAAGGGCCGAGCAGACCTGCGAGCTGCGAAACGTAGCGCCGAGGAGCGAAGCGAGGCGGAGGCCCCAAAACAGCAGCGAGCTGGGAAACGACAACAAGGTCTTTAGACCGCAGTTCGACGACCGAAGGGAGTAACCGCCGCAGTTTCACTGCGGAGGCCCCAAAAAAACAGCTTTAAAAAAAGGCCCTGGCCGAAACCAGGACCCACACTGACACTGACAATTGAAATGATAGCTGCTTGGGGACTAATCAAGCAACAGGAAAGGTAGGGCGCTAGTCTGTTCTCCCTGACGAATTTGGAGAATATACTGCCCGGCAGAAAATTGGGCGCTGGGCAATTCTAGCTGCTGCAAACCTTGCTGCAAGTTGTACTGCTTGGACCAAATGCTTTGGCCAAGAGTATTATAAATCTGAATTTCGTAAGTTGCATTTTGAGTAGGCTCGATCAAAAGCTGGATATTTTGCTGGCGGGCAGGTTGGGGAAACAACTTGATGCCTTTTACTGCGGCATTGGGCGCTTGGAAAATAGAAAGCGGGCCAAGATTTTCCTTTTGTAGGCGGCTAACGCCCGTAGAAGAACCTTCAAAGTCGATAAACTGGACCTTCCAGATATTCTGGTCGCTAGTTCTGAAGAAATAGACTAGATCGCTAGACACGCCCCAGCCAGAAGAAAAACTATAGCTTTTCCAGTCGTGGCCAACAATAGTGAGGGGCTCGGTGGCGAAGCTATCTTGGTAGCTACTTGCTTGAACTTGGCTAGGCGTAACGCCAGCGGCCTCGGCTACTTCTAGATCTTTATGGGCCAAAACGCCAGTGACGCCATAGGCCATTTGGCCACCTTGGCCGTCATCGATGAGCGTGCCGTATCTCGTGAACAGCAGGTCCCAACCGCCATTGAGCTCGGCTGTTTGCAGAGTTGCGGCAGAATCGATAGAATAATAGGCTAGGGTTTGGCCGCTGTGATCGGCTTTATTGACTTGAGTTTGGACCAGGTTGCTGCCATCCAGATCGGCATAGCGGAAATAATAGCTGCCAGAGGCCAAAGAATCGATCATCAGTTTTTTGTAGCTGCCATCGCTAAGCTCTAGCACAAATACCTTATCGCCAACAATTTGGTGGTTGCTCATTTGGTAGCTCCCCCAGCCATAATCAAAATTTGAGCTATTGCTAGCCGTATTAAAAGCCCCTTCCGACCAGTTCTGTTCGGGATTAGAGAGCTCTTGGACCAAATCCGTACTAGGGTCTATGGTGGTGGCAAAATCAGTAGTACTACTGAGGTGTAGCTTTACGGCTGTGCCGCCCAAACTAGCGCCTTCATTGACAAAAATGCCGGCATCTTGTTGGCCAAAAACAGAAAAGGCAAACTGCCAATTGGCATGAGGCAACTCTTGCGTTTGGCCATCGGAAAGGCGGTAATAACTGGCCTCTTGGTAGCTTGGGCCTACAGAAACAGATTCTACGGTCTGTGCAAACAGACTAGTTGCGCCCAAAAGGGCTGAAAAAAGGAGGTTGAATTTTTTCATGGCGCTCTATTCTTATTTAGATTAATTACAGATAGCTGAACAGCTGCAAATGTAGGCGGCCAGATTAAAAATCCAAAATTTATTTAGATTTAATTTAAATAAAACTAATTCCGCTATTTTAGTTTCTGTTTAAAGTTCTGGAAATAGCTGTATTTTGGGGAAAATATAAGTTGCATGGAAAATTTGAAATTGGGTTTGCGGGCCAATGCCTATCAGTTTGCTTTGTTAGTATTTGTCAATGCGTTGGTGGGGGCATTATTGGGTTTGGAGCGTTCTGTTTTTGGGGCTTATGTAGAGGCTTGTTTTGGAATTGCGGCGGAGGAAGCTTTATTCTACTTTATTATGGCTTTTGGTTTGGCCAAGGCCACGGCCAATTATTTTGCGGGATTATTGATGCAATTGTGGGGGCGCAAGCGGTTGTTGTTATTGGGTTGGGCCTTGGCCTTACCGATTCCCTTTTTCTTTGCGTTTTCGCCAAGTTGGGAGTTGATTATTTTTGCCAATTTATTGTTGGGGGCCAATCAGGGTTTTGCTTGGAGCAGCACGGTGGTCATGAAAATTGATTTGGCGGGGGCTAAGGATCGGGGTTTAGCGATGGGCATCAATGAGTCGGCGGGTTATTTGTCCTTGGCCTTATCGGCTTATGCCACGGCGGCTTATTTGGGGCCATTAAATGATCTTTTATTTTGGGGTGCCTTAGTTTTTGTGCTTTTGGGCTTGGGCTTATCGGCGGTTTTTGTTCGAGAAACAGCTCCTTATGCGCTTTTAGAGCAAACAACTTCTCCTCCCTTGAGTGGGGAAGAGGAGGCGGCCTCGGCTTGGGCGACCTTTAAGAAGGTGAGTTTTTTGGAGGCCAGTTTGAGTTCGGTCACTTTTGCGGGTTGGGTCAATAACCTCAATGACGGCATGGTTTGGGGCTTGTTGCCGATCTTATTATTGGAACAAGACTTACTGCCCAATGAAATAGGCTGGGTCACGGCTCTTTATCCAGCTGTTTGGGGCTTGGGTCAATTGGTCACAGGCAAACAAGCCGATAAAATGCCGACCAAAGAACTCATTCGCCGAGGGATGTATATGCAGGCTTTTGCTATTTTGGGTTTTGCTTACAGTTCTGATTTTCTCAGCTTTATGCTTTCTAGTTTTTTCTTGGGTTTGGGAACGGCCTTGGTGTACCCTAGTTTTTTGGTGGCGATTAGTCGGTTGAGCCCTGTACAAAAGCGAGCAGAATACATTGGGATTTTTCGTTTGTGGAGAGATTTGGGCTATTTGTTTGGGGCGCTTTTTTCGGCTCTGCTCTGGTATTTCTTTGGCCTGACGGCTTGTTTTTATGGCATTGCGGCCCTTACCTTTTTTGCCGCACTAATTGTACAAATCAGAATGCGGATGATTTAGTTTTCTTTTGTTTATCAGTACTTTAGCTTTGTTTTATCTTAGTTTTTTAGGGGCTTTTTTGGACCAAATCGAAAATTAAATTTTCGGCCGCCTTTTTATTTCCTTATCTTTGTGAGCGAATTCTTAGTTTCATTTTCAAACAGTCAGAGAATCGCAGCCTTATGCCTAGCCAAAAAATTATTATTGCTCTAGATGGTTTTGCCGCTTGTGGAAAAAGCACCCTTGCTAAATCCTTGGCCAAAAAATTAAATTACATCTATGTAGATACTGGGGCAATGTATCGTGCCGTAACCCTCTATTTTCTCCAAGAAAAAATCTCCCTAGAAGATGAGCAAGCGATTGCTCAGGCTTTGGATAATATTCGGATAGATTTCCGACATAGAGCCGGAGCCAACCATTGCTTCCTCAATGGCGAAGATGTAGAAGAGGAAATCCGTAAAATGCATGTCTCTAAATGGGTGAGCCCCGTAGCCGCGATCTCCGCTGTTCGCCGCTTTTTGGTCAAACAACAACAAGCCATGGGCCGCTTCAAAGGATTAGTGATGGATGGCCGCGATATTGGCACCGTTGTTTTTCCCGAAGCCGAACTCAAGTTATTCATGACCGCTAGCTATGAGGTCCGCAGCCAACGCCGCCTAGCCGAATTGCAAGCCAAGGGACTTAGCGCTTCTCTAGAAGAGGTTCGTGAAAACCTCATGGAAAGAGATCAGATTGACTCTAGCCGAGAGGATAGCCCCCTACGCAAAGCCGATGATGCCATTACTATTGATAATAGCGAGTTGAGCATGAATGAACAACTAAATTTGGCCCTCGATTTGGCCCAAAAAGCAATCGAAAAAAAAAAGTGCTCAGTTAGTGCAACTGTTCTAGTCTAATAGATCCTTTGTGACTGGACCTACAAACAATATAAAAAAGCTATCCTAGATTTGTCGGGATAGCTTTTTTTTATATACCCCTCCAAGCAAAATCATTTTTTATTCACTATAAGCTAGCTTGTCCTCATTTTATTTTTATATGAGAACAATCTAGAGAGAAATTAAAATTTTATTTTGCAAAAGGGGGGCTTGCACAACTCTATAACTATGAAAACTTTAGGAGCCTCTCGCTTACTTTTTATTTTGGCTTTTCTCTTTTTGGGGCAGTCTATTTGGGCGCAGAGTGACACGACTTCGGTTCGCCCTGTGAACAATTGGTTTAATTTCCAAGTTGGTGGCCAAGCTGGTAAGGGCAAATGGACCGCCGAGCTGCAAATCCGCCGAGAAGACTGGGTCGAAAACTGGGATGCCCTCATGCTGGCAGGTTTTTATCATTATCCACTGAGCAAAAATATTCAACTTTCGGGGGTTTTTACCTTTCGCCAAACTTATCCCGGTGGGGGGATTCCTCGGCCGGTTCGAGAATATCGTCCCTGGGCTCAGCTAAAAATTAAGCAGCCTTTAGGCAAGGGCTTTAAGTTGGTGCATCGCTACCGCTATGAGCATCAAATTAAGGAAAAATGGGCCTTTGAAGGGACCGAATGGCATCAAAACGACTGGAATTACACCCCTCGTTTTCGCTATTTGCTCAAGCTAGCCTACCGCCTGCCCAACTCGCCTTTGGGTTTTGCCGCCTATGAAGAGGTCTATATCAAGGCCAATAATCATCATGCACAATGGCATTTTATGCGCAATCGCTTGTATGCTGGAGCCACTTACGACTTAGAAAAATTCTCTTTTCAGTTGGGTTACCTCCATCAAGTAGATTATTTCCCTCAGGATGAACGCGCAAATATTATGTATCCCATCCTGTTTTTCCAAACAGTAGCTAAGATTTAATGAAAAGTAGTTAGATCTATTTATTTTGGGGCCCGCGGCCGCCTTGGCAAAGCCAAGGCGGCCGCCGCTATGCTGCGCCGCTCGCAGGTCTGCTCGGCCCTTCGTTTTTTTTCGCTTTGCTCAAAAAAACTTGGTCTGGCCTACGGCCACGGCTGCGCAGCGCTGGGCCGCTCAGCTGTTTTTTTTCTTTGGGCTGTTTTCTTCGGCGGTTAGTCAGTTTGGGCCCATGGGCTGAAGCCCATGGTTGCGGGTCTGAGCAAACTGGCGGGCTGAAGCCCTTGTTTGCTATAAATGATAAAGCTGTTTATTACAACTCATTATGGGCCGATGGTTTCAACCATCGGCCCATATTATTGCGTTTAGTATGGCCTCTTTTGTTGCTGTAGGTTTCAACCTACAGTTAAAAGGCCCGAAGGGCCGCAGGCTTATAAAAGGAATTAGGGCGTTTGCTAATCCGTATTATTATAAACGAATGATGAGAAAAATATTAAAATACGAAAAAAGAAAATAATGGATGATCGATCGTTTTTAATGCAAGGCGAAATAAAATTTGTGAAAAAATTTAACGACACTCTTAGACTAAAAGATAGAGCTAGAGTAGTAATTTACAATCCATATTATTTGGGTGGTCATATTTCAATATATTTGAGATTCAAAACTGAAGTAAAAACCTTCAAATTAAATACTATTGAAATAGTTGAATTTATAGTGCCATTTATCGGAGTATTTAAAGAGCCAATTCAACCAAATAGTGTTTTTAGCGTTGGGACAGGTTTCGAAAACTTTGGTGAATTGAAATATTTAACTACAATTGGTTTATGGGAAGATAGTATTTGGTAAAGCGTTGCTGCTTGCTACTACTGCGCCGTCCATTTTGCCGACAGTCTCATCAAAAATGGGCTTAGAGGCGGTCTCGCAGTCGTGCAGCTACTCAGCGGAATAGCCATGTTCGCAAAGCTCACTAGTTATCCGCTCCGCTGCTCCTGTAGTGCGGCCCTAGGGGCCTGCTATATGGGCCTGTAGGTTGAAACCTACAGCCAATTAACGAATGCATTTTTGTGTTCAATGGAGGGTTGAAACCCTCCATAAATAAACATTTTGCCCTTGTTTACTGATGAAGCCTAGTGGAACAGAAAAATCCCCTCGAATGAGGGGATGACGATTTTTTCAATAGCCTAGGGATCCTATAAAATTTATGGGGGAGAAAAAAAACAAAATCAAACTACTGAAGAAAAAACAACCCTGTTCAAAGCGGTAGAGGATTTCAATCCTCTCCGCACTATAGATGTAGAATGGGATTGTTGTATGGCTGTAGGTTGAAACCTACAGCCACAGCTAGCAGGCCCGAAGGGCCGCAGGCCTAGGGATGGATAGCAGTGGCCGAAGGCCAGACCAAGACGCTGAAAGCGGCGCAGGGCCGAGCAGACCTGCGAGCTGCGACACAGCCCGGCCGCCGCAGGCGGCAGGCCCCAAAAAAATAGAATTGTTCAGGACAAGGGCCTTGTTGCATAAATCATAATTTATTGATTAGTAGCAACTTCTAGCTTGATAGCATTAAGCTCATTTAAAATTTGAATACGCATCAGGACTTCTTGTTTCTGCATTTTAAAGCTGAGCGAGGAGAGCCGTTCAGAGAAAAAGTGCTTGAGTCGCATCATTGCAGTCTCGCTTAAATTTCGACGATGATAGCCTAAATCTTGTTTCCAAGCAGCGGCTCCTAACTCCCAGATATATAAAATATCATCATTGCGATAACTATCGACTAGCTCTCCATTTTTTCCTTTTTTTAGGCGAGCATTTTTACGTGGGGGAATCAATGGAACCGCCCCAACCGCACAAATTGCTTCTCGACATTTTATTTGGTCATAGGCTCCGTCTGCGTAAACATGGGTAATATGCAAGGATTTCATTTTTTTCATCAGCTTTGGAAGCTGAGAGGCATCGGTTTTTCGCTCTGTGGTAATCTCTACGGATAAGATTTCTCCTGTTTTATCATCCACTGCTAAATGCACTTTAATTCAGCTAGAGCGCTGTTTTTCTAGGTGTTTTTTTCTTAACCATTCTCCCTGTCCTTTGGTTTTTAGCCCTGTACTATCTATCGCTATCGATCTTTTTGTATCCGTTTTTTTAGGCTTAATATTCAGCTTTAGTTTTTTGACTCTGCGGCATATTTGGCTGTAAGATATTGGATTGACATCCAAATTATATTCGGAAATAACGCATTTTAGAATACCTTCTAATTGTCGGTATCCAAACGAAAAAAGCACTTTTAAGCGGAATAAATAGCGAATAAATTCATCAGAAATTGTTTTAGGTCTGCCGCGTTTTGAAGGCTTAGCTATGAGGTTTTTGCTTGCCAAAGGCGGGAACCAAACATTAAAAATAAACTCCCCTTGGGCGGTATAAAATCTGTTGGTTAGTGCGTAATTCTGTAAGGTTTTTTCTACATTTGTCATGGGACAGCTCGAGGTTTTATTGTTCGTCGAAAAAACTTAAATCTACGGGGCTTGTCCCTTTTTTTATGCCTAATTCGCAAGGTTTTTTGTAATTAGCTGATTTGAAGGGGGTTATTTATGCAACAAGGCCCAGGACAAGACAAAAAAATATGAAGTATACCTTACTTATTGTATTTGTGTTTTTGTTAAGCTGTAAAAGCAGTAGGCGATTAGAAGTTTACAATAGTGATGTTATGTCTGATGAAGTGCTTTGCATAGAGAAGTTGCTAGTGGTTTCTGCATCTTTAAAGTCTACTGCAATCCTTTATGTTTATCCTGAATCGACAACTGTTACTGTTAGTAATGGAAAACGAGAGATAAAAGGGGCAAAAATCGCTTTAGATGGGCTTAAATTTGGCCTGATGGCTTATGAATTAGACAGAAAAAGGGACAAGCAAATATGGGTATCAGATAGCATTCATACTAGTAATTTTATTGTAGACTATAGATATGGCTTTGTTTCTTTAAGCCATGATACTTCAGCTATACGGAGGCAAGAGTGTTCATGGGTTTTAAATTACCGTAACTCTATGCCTTATTTTAGATGAGGGCTTATAGCTGTAGGGGGATATATCCGTCCTACAGGCAGGCCCCAAAAAAAGTATCCTTATGAAGAGATATCGTAAGAATTAAATTCCTTAATTTAAGAGATTTGTTACTTAAAAGGCTGCGGACCATTTTATGCAAAAAATTAGTTTTATTTATTTGGGGGCTATTAGCTTGCTAGCACTCTATTGTATTCTTTCCTGTAAGAAGAAATACCCTGAAGACCGATTTTATTTGGAGAAAGTAACTATTCGAGTAGTTGACTATCTTGGCAAAGACAGTATGGGCTGCGCTATCATAGATAGTTATTTGAATGAGAGGAAAAATGACTCCTGCGGTATAGCCCTTAGGTTTTATAAAAGGTTTTATTCTGATTCAACCAATGGCACTTACATAGTTATTGGGTATCAGCCAAAAGGTTTTTATGGAACAGAAGAAAAAATTCATAAGATATCATTACAAACGTTGTTTGATCAAAACTCTATAGATAGCTTCCTTGTAGGAAATGAAAACTTCAGTTTTGTCAATATAGAAAAAGCTGTAAACACTTCCTATACTACAGAGAGTTATCCTTCCGGCACCAATAGTTGTTCTTGTTTAGGGACAGAAGTGTTTTCAAGTTTAACTGATTTCAAAAGGAACTATAATTCTAATTCTAAGAAAACTTGGAAAGACCTCTTGGGCAGTGAAGTTTACTTTTGGATGCCTAAGGCTGAGTTTAAAAAGCTACTAGCTGATACCCATAGTACGAAAATTGAATTACGTATTGAAATGGAGGATGGCCGGGCTTTGGGTGCGAATACTGAAGTGAAAAACTAGTGGGCGTTAGTTTTACGAATAAGGGAAACACCGAGCCTAGCAGGCAAGCCCCAAAAAAAGAAAAATCTATAGGCAGCAACCTTTTTCTAAAGCTGGGCATCTAACTAAAAAATGACAGCTAGATGAACCTAATAATTAAATGCCTAAGCCTTATGCTCCTCTCTTCTTCTTTAGGGTTTGCCCAAGCCATAGATAGTACAAATTGCTGGCAACGGAGAGGGATGCCGCCAAGGCTAAGTGTAGAACAAACTCCAAAAAAGGATAGGGTGCTGACTATTGCCGAAGAAATGCCCTACCTATTGACCGATAGTTGTGCTGGAACATATAGCAAAGCCCAAAGAGCAGCCGGCAATCATCTCCTACTGAAGTTGATGGCCAAGGAAATGAACAAAAATCTTCCGCCCAATAGGGGGGAGGAGCGCTTCTCGGCAGTTTATCTTCAGTTTGTTGTCAGTACAACAGGTAATTTAAGCCAAATACAAGCTATTTATCCCCCAGGAAGAAGAAAGACGCCCTTACTGGAAAAAGCAGCTATTCAAGCCCTAAAACAACTAGACAAAGAATATCTCTGGCAGCCCGCTAAACATAAAGGTAAGGTAGTCGCCTGTCGGTTGATTTTGCCAGTGCGAATATAGCTTTCTAGAAAGCAAAAAAAAGAGTTACCGATTAAATCAGTAACTCTTTTTTGTAGTGGGCGAAGAGGGATTCGAACCCCCGACCCTCTGGGTGTAAACCAGATGCTCTGAACCAACTGAGCTATTCGCCCTTATTTTGTATTGCTTTCCGTTGAATGCATTGCAAATATACGGCAAGATTTTAAATCTCCAAATCTTTTTTTCTAGAAAAGTTCCCTGATAATGCCCGTTTGGAGCTAACTCTAAGATTATCAGGGAAAAACTTTTTTAATTTTTTTCAAGAAAATTATTCTTCGATCTTAATGTAACGGACCGAGAAGTAGCTGCTCTTATAAATGGCTGCCAACTGACATTGCTCGCTATTATAGGCTAAGCGCAGCCGATAAGCCAGTTGTTCCCCTTTATAGATCTCTCCAGCCCGATCGGTACTCGACCAAAAATGGCCATAATGGCCTTCTTGCCAGAGCAGTTTGCGCTCCAATTTATACTCTCCGCAGGCCAGGGCCGCAAACTGACGACTATCTAGCCCTTTTTTATTGACCCAGCTCGTTTTGGCCTTTAGGGCCGAGCTTTTATGATCTACCATGATCAATAGGGCCTCCCAATCACTTTTATTGGGCAAGCGCCAACCGGCAGGACAGTTCTTGACGGCCTGCTCCCAACTGTATAGCTGTCCACCATCGGCCAAACTAGAGGGCATGCTGTCCGCTAAAGCCAAGGCATAGTTGCGCCCCATCCAATCTTGTTTCCCAATCTTAATCACAGGATACTTTTGCCCATCTTTGGGATCGGTCCAATAAGAGGCTGTTTTTTCTGCAGAAACCTCTGGCTGGGGGAGAGGCTCCTCTGCTTTTGGCGGCTCCTCTGTTTTTGGCGGTTCCTCCACTTTTGGCTCTTCCTCTTTTTCTACCTCTGCCGAGCGGCTGGGACCAACAGGCGTTCCACCGCTAGCGGCCGCTTTCTGAGAAAGGGTCAGTTGGCCATGCTCATAAAACATGGCTTGGGCCGAGGGGGGTAAATTTTGAAAATCGACCTGGGCCGAAGCTAAGGCAAAGGCTTCTGCAGGCGTGGTACCGTTAAAGATGGCCATATAAAAAGCCTCAGAAAATAAAATGGCCTGCTGATCAGAAAGGGCGTTATTGGTCCCAATAACATAGGGAATATATTGCGCAATTACTTTGGCCTGTGCCTCAGAGTAACAAGCATTGAGGAAAACGCAATCAATGTATTTTTGAAAGAGGCGAAAGAGTTGGGCCAAACTTGGTCCGTCTGCTAATTCTGATTCTCCAGACGCGCCATAAAAGAGTAGGCCGTCTTCTCCACTTCCGTGGCCAGAAAAATGGACAAAGCGAGGTTTTTCTTGCAAAAGGGTCTCTAAAAGGGCCTTTTTCTGAATGTCTAAAGACAGTTCCACTTCAAAATTATCGCGATAATCAGAGCGGCGAAGTGCATTTTTAATGGCATTGATCTCAATATTGAGGTCCAAGGCCTGCGTATTTTTAGGGTTGGCCGTCAGCAAAAGCAATTTTTGTTGCGGCCCAGCGGCTGTAGGCGCATTGCTGCGTTGCTGCTCAATATAAGTCACGCCCAATTCTACCCCTTCCACGGCTCTTTTCCAGGCCTCTGCGGTAGAGGACCAGCTAGGATCTAAGACGGGCAGGGCTGTTTTTTGCCCATTGGGCATGGGAAAAACGGGATAATCCGCATAGGGTTTATGGCTATAATCGCAGGCCTCCAACAAAATGGGTTGCACCCAATACTCGCGGCGTTTCTGCGCTTTTCGGGCCAGCAATTGGGCCAAAGGAGCGGCCTCCAATTGGGCATCTTCCAAATAGGCGGGAGAAAGCAATAAGATCAAAATATTAACGGCCAAGTCTTTCTCTTCATAGGCCTCAAAGGGGTTTTCTTCCTGCTCCCCCACAATCTGAATTTGTCCGCTAGCCTTTAAAGGAGCCAAAAACTGCTCTAAAGTTGCCTGATGCTCCCGCTGCCTATCCACGGCCAAAATCTGTACGTTTACCATAGTTTTTTCTGCGCTTAAAGTGTGCAGCGAAACTAAGGAATTTTTGTCATAATTTAAGCGGCTCCAGAAATCTAGTCTAAGCCTCTTGTTATTTCTTGTTTTTGGGGCCTCCCGCCTTCGGCGGGCGCTACGTTCGGCAGCTCGCTATTCGCTCGGCCCTGCGCAAAAAACAAGTTTTTGCTTGGTCTGCGGCTTTGCCGCACTGCCTACCATCGCTAGGCCAGTCGCTTCGCTCCTTCTAGACGCAGGAAATTAGTCTCGCTAGTTATGGGCCGATGGTTTCAACCTTCGGCTCATTTTTATTGTGCTTAGCTTGGCCGCTTTTGTTGCTGTAGGTTTCAACCTACAGGTGTATATACTATATATTTATGGGCTAATGTCTAGCAAAACTCCTTTTTAGTCGTCCTGAACTCTACGATATAGCTTGTCAAAGTCATTGCATGCAGTCACTAGCTGTTCGTTATAGCTCCTCTTACTGCATAAGAGTCGTCCTGAACTCCATGGCAGATATAATTTAACTCTTGGCTTTCTCTTTCCTACTGCAAGCAAATTCTGGAGAAGTCTAAGCTTGCAGTTCATAAACTAAACTAAAAAAGTTTCAGAACCCGACCTTTTCTATAATAGACAGCTAGCAGAGATAAAATTACTGGAGTTGAAGATAAAAAAACTGAAGCTGAGGATAAACGAACTGCAGCCAAAGGTAAAAGTATAGCTCCTAAGGGTTAAACTGCTTCTTGGCTGGAGTTTAGCACTGTATCTATCTTGTCAAGAAGAGGATTCAAGGAGTTGTAGAATGATATTTAGCTGTTCTAGACCTACTGAATACAGTCAGAGACGGCTATTCTTGGGCCAAGAAACTTAGCCAGTAAGTTTTGGACATCTAAATAGCAGTGCCTATAGTTGCAAGCAAAGCTTAGAAGGTGTATTTTGGGGTTCTTGGACCTAATTTATACCTTAGAGGACCCCTATTTGGGGCTTGTGCAACCCCATCGCCCTAGTTTATTAGTCCCTCAACTTTTCCTTGGAGTTTGAAAAAGGGAGAAAAAGAAAGTGTCTTTTAGCAGCTGGGCAGTTTTGGGCCCTTAGAAGCAAGAAAAGCGAACAAGGACTTTAGTCCGTCAGTTCGCTCAAGTCTACAACCCTGGGCTTCAGCCCAGGGCCGCTTAAATAAGCTTAAAGATTATATTGGCTAGCCTTTTCTTCCATGGGCTGAAGCCCATGGTTGCGGGTCTGAGCAAACTGGCGGGCTAAAGCCCTTGTTTGCTGATGGGGCCTAGTAGAACAGAAAATCCCCTCGAATGAGGGGATGACGATTTTTTAGCTAGCCTAGGGCCTTGGCCCTAGGGTTTCTATGAAATTTATGGGGGAGAAAAAACAAAATCAACCTACCGAAGAAAAAACAACCCTTGTTCAAAGCGGTAGAGGATTTTAATCCTCTCCGCACTATAGATGTAGAATGGGGTTGTTGTATGGCTGTAGGTTTCAACCTGCAGCCACAGCTAGCAGGCGGCAGGCCCCAAAAAATAAAAACACAAAACTTTAGGCAGTCCTATTTTATGCCGTTAATTGGAACTTAGCGCTAGGATTATTCTTTAAGGGGAGAGACTAAATAACAACTGAAAAGAGTAAGAAATATGGATGATGATTTTTATCCCTTAATTGATCGTGTGATGGCGCTCTCTAAGGAGGAATACCGAGAAAAAGTTATGCAGCCTTATCCGCTAATAGATGCATTGAGAGCAGAATTAGGAGAATCGGCCGAAATTTATGATAACTTCGATCTTCCAAGGGTGAGCGCTTATGTTAATCACCCCACATTTAAGTATGGGGAATTAGAGATTAACTATAGTACGACTATAGTCATTTCTAAACTAGTGGATGTAGTACGCCTAACGTTTTGTTGTACTGTGAAAAACCCAGATCCTAAGGCTTGGGATAAACGGATTGATACAGAGAGTTACTTTGAATACTTTACCCAAGAACAATTTGATTTGGACGAAAAACTGACTACATTTTTTGATCAGCATGGGATTCACAAAATCACTTACAGTGAAGAGGAATATGTAATCCCTGGATTAGACTTTGTTCATGAGGGGATGAAGTTTTTTGGCGCGCAGCCTAGTGCAGGAATGCTGTTTTTTGAAGACTTTTTCGATTATTTATAGCGAATAAAAAGGGCCGAAGGCCAAATCGGCCTAGGGGCCTGAAAGGGGGCCGCGCAGCGGCAGACCAAGGGCGAAGCCCGCAGGGCCGAGCAGACCTGCGAGCCCTGCAAGGGCCCGGCCGCCGCAGGCGGCAGGCCCCAAAAAATACAAATACAATAGCGTAAAAAAATGATATTTAGACTGATATGTATGTGAAACTGAAGAAACAGTTATTGATCTATGCTGAGAGTATTCGATGCTTTGAATTTGCATTGATGAATAAGTATACTATAAAAGGTCAGCCGTATTTCTTTCAAAAATTATTTCCTTCAAAAGGAGTAATTTCCGTACAGGGCCAAGCTGTACATTACAACTATCATGGTGCAGGCTGTAGTCTTAAATTTCCTAGTTTCGATTTAGATTATAATGTAGTAGGATTAGGGGAGGGGGATTTGTACATATCCTTATGGAGCTTTAAAGAGTTTTATAGGTCTCAAGAAACTATAGCTGAGGATATCCCATTACCTCAAATGCTTGCTTGCTTAGATCTTTTTGTACAGGATGGATTATTAGTTTGTTATGCTGAAAATAGTCATAGAAGCTATTTTTTTTCTGAAAATTGCTTGGATGAAAATGATATAAGCATGACTAAACTATTGAATAGAATGAACTAATGTTTATGCGCTCCTAGTTCGGGAAGGGCAGGCCCCAAAAAAAAGAGCGGGCAAATCTGCCCGCTCTTTTCTATTTATTTCCGCCAAAAGTTAGTTCAACTTATCTTCAATATACTGCAGTACCTTGCGCATCAAATGCACCCGATCCTTGCCGCGCACATTATGCGGATGGCCTGGATAAACAAAGTAATCTACCTGCTTTTCGGCTTCTACAAAGGC
Source organism: Saprospira grandis (assembly GCF_027594745.1). NCBI lineage: Bacteria > Pseudomonadati > Bacteroidota > Saprospiria > Saprospirales > Saprospiraceae > Saprospira > Saprospira grandis. The sequence goes on from NZ_CP110854.1 coordinate 3,834,984, forward strand.
TTGAATAAGGCTGTGGTTATGTTGCAAAACGACCACATCATCTACACTGCCATGAATCAATAAGAGATCGCCCTGCAATTGATCTACATAATTATGGAGGCGATTTTTGGCATAGCCTTCAGGGTTTTGTTCTGGACGATCCATATAGCGCTCGCCATACATCACCTCATAAAATTTCCAGTCGGTTACTGGGCCACCCGCTACACCAACACGGAAAACACCTAGCTGACGAAGCATTAAAGAAGTGGTCATAAAGCCACCAAAGCTCCAACCATGCACCGCCATCCGATCGGCATCTACAAAGGCTTGTTGCTTGAGGTAATTCACCCCAACCAATTGGTCCTGCATTTCCACTTCGCCCAATTGGCGGTGGATGATGCTCTCAAAATCAAAGCCTCGATTTGCCGAACCGCGATTGTCTAGGGTAAAGACCAAATAGCCTTTTTCGGCCTGCTGTTGCATCCAGAGCGAAGCGCCGCCCAACCAACTATTGGTCACCATTTGGGCATGTGGACCGCCATAGACATAAACAATAACAGGATATTTTTTCTTCGGATCAAAGTCAGAGGGCTTAATCAAACGCGCCTGCAAATCAGTACCATCGGCAGCTTTGAGTGTGAGTAGCTCGGTGGTGCCTACCTTATAATCTTTCAAGGGATTTTCGGCCTTGATGAACTCCCGCTTTAGTTTTCCGTTTTTGGTCGAGATCAGTTGAGCGACATTAGGCGTGCTGATGTTGCTATATTCATCCAACAACCATTTGCCGTTGGGACTCAATTGGCAGTGGTGCTGCCCTTCTTCCTTAGTCAGTTGCATTTGCTTTTTGCCGTTTAGGGCAAGCTTGTAGGCATACAAATTAAGACCAGAAGGGTCGGTGCCCATACAAATGACCGATTTTCCGCTGCTGTCTAGGCCCAAAATTTCTTCTACTTCCCAATTTCCCTTGCTCACGGCATTGAGCAATTTGCCCGTTTCAGCCTCATAGCGATACAAATGCGTAAAGCCATCTCGCTCACTCGCCCAAAGAAATTCCTTGGGGTTGTTGGGCAAAAACCAAACGGCTTTTTCTGGCTCTACATAACGCTCATGTTTTTCCTCAAAAAGGGTTTTGATGAATTTGCCCGTTTTGGCCTCATAAACGTTCAAACGCATGGCATTTTGGTCGCGATTGATCTGCGCCAAATAAATTTTTTCACTTTTTGGGCCCCAACCCAAATTGGTCAAATACTGATCGGCTTCATCGCCTTCAATCTTGAGGTAAACGGTTTGTCCAGATGCTGGATCAAAAACGCCTACTCGAGCTTTTTCACTGGCTTGGCCAGCCATCGGGTACTTAATATTGCGCAATTTGGCGGGGGTGCTGCTAATATCGACCAAAGGATAATCGGATACCTCCGACTCGTCTTTTTGGTAGAAGGCCAAATATTGCCCATTAGGCGACCAAAATAAGCCCTTGCTAATGCCAAATTCACTGCGGGCAATGGCTTGGCCCGATACAATTGCTGGATTATTGAAACGAGTAACCGCCGTTTTTTCCTCCTGCTCCGTCGCCAAATAAATATTGTTGTCTATCGTATAAGCCAAACGGCCCGTCTCTTCATGAAAGGCCAGATTGGCCGCCTCCTGCGGATAAGCCACCCACTTTTTGCCTTTCTTGCTTTTGTAGTCGTAGCGGTAGTAGGCCTGCCTAAAAGAGAGGAAAATCTCTGTCTTAGACAAATAGCCAAAGTTGGCAATATAAGGAACCTGCTCCCCAAAAGCCGCCTGCAAATCCTTGGTCGAAAACAAAGATTCTGGCGCCTTTTTGCCCTCATAATAAAATACTTCCTGATAACGAGGCCCCGATTGCGTAAAGCCCTTGCCGTCTTCCCGCCATTGCGCTACTCTCAAATGCTCTGGCCGAAATTTTCGCCATTGTTGCATCACGGCATCTTCCAAACTTAAACTTTTTTGCGCCTGCAAGCCCAAAGGAGCCAACAATAAAAAGGCACAAACTAGAATACTGAATTTTTGCATTGCTATTTATTATGATGATTAAATTTTTTTTGGGGCCTCCCGCCTTCGGCGGGCGCTACGCTTTGGGGCTCGCAGGTCTGCTCGGCCCTGCGGCGGCTGCGCCGCCTGGGTCTGGCCTACGGCCACCCCGCCGCATCGCTAGGCCAGGCCGAGCCCTAAAGATAAGGATTTTGCTTAGGCCTTTCGGGGCCAGCTAAAAGAGTACTACAATTTAACAAAAAAGGCTTTTGCCCTTTATTTTATAAAATATTAAATTTTCTACCAACTATTTGCCCCCGACGATCGTTTTGTAAGAAAGAAAATGAATGAAGGGAATCGAAATAAAATTTCCCATTCCCTATAAAATTATATACCCTATGAAAAAGCTATACTTTATACTCAGCATCTTGGCCCTTCAGTTTATGTTTGTAGGGCAAATGGCCGCCCAGGCCCAAAAAACTTTGGTCCGCTCTATTGCCCTAGAGGGACGCACTGAACTCTTGGCTAGCCTGCCTGGCCAGGTAGAGCTTCAGGTTTGGGACAAAGATTTTGCCCGACTACAAACTATTGTAGCCGTAGAAAACTGCCAACAAGTAATTCTGGACCGCCTAGTGGCCGTAGGCCGCTACGAAATTGCCCTAGAAGATATGGGCACCGCCTACAAAATTATTATGCCCAAGGGCCAAAAGGTGGTTAAACTCAAAGGCCAAGCCCTAGAGGAAGAAATGAAGTTTATTCTTTATATTCCTCAAAAGGTGGCTACTGAAATTGAAAACTTGGCCATGAATAATAGCGATCTCTAAATCGCTAAAGGCTGGACGAAAAAAAAGAGAAAGGAGCTCCTTTCTCTTTTTTTTTTGCCTACATCTAGACCTAAAACAACTTCCAAATCTCCTGAATATTTTCTGCCGTCTTTGCGCTGCAAACCAAAATGGGTTCTTGGGGCAAAGCCGCCAGCCGTTTGGCCAAAATATCTTCGTCTAGTAGGTCTTGTTTATTGGCCAAAAAATGAAGTGGAATATCGGGATACTGCCGGCTCAAAAAAGTCAGATCTTTTTTTGCCTGCTCAAAAAGCTGAGGGCGGCTGAGGTCTACTACATAAACAATATGCTTGGCATTGATGAAGCGAATGGCGGGAATTTTTTCTTGGCCCACTTCTCCGCCCAAATCCACAAAAAAGTAATGGTCTTTCCCTCTTTTGTGCTCCAAAAAACGGGGACCAATTGTCGTATGATAACTGCTCTGAAAAGTATCTCCTAGTAGTTGGGCCAAAATGCTACTTTTGCCTGCGGCAAAGCTACCTGTAAATATAATTTTACTGTTTTTCATCACAAAGGGTCTTTGGTTCTGTTTAGTCTAAGTCTGTATTCAAAAGTACGCAATAATCACTGCCTTTTGCCTAAATTTGCAACCTAATTGCAAGAAAGCTCGGTTTTTCTCCTTAGATTTAGCCGAATCTTATTTTTAGATAACACTAAAATAAATACTTCCTTATAAATCATTATACATAATGCACGAACATTTTTGGGCTGCTTTTGGCCTGACTGTATTGGCGGGTTTGTCTACAGGTATTGGAAGCGCTATTGCTTTTGTAGTAAAGGGGCGCAATTTTAATTTTTTGACGGTTTCTATGGGTTTTGCGGCAGGAGTGATGCTCTATGTTTCCTTTATGGAGATTTTTCCGCATGCTTTGGCCCATTTGGACCACAGTCATAGTCGACATTGGGGCGTACTGGCTTTTTTTGGGGGGATGATCTTAGTGGCCCTAATTGATAAAATGATTCCCCATGAGGAGAACCCTCATGAGTTGATGACCGAAGAGGAGTTGGATGAGCAGGAGCCGGGACAATTGGAGCGGCAAAACAGCAAAAACGGTAAACTAATGCGGGTGGGTTTGCTCACGGCTTTGGCCTTGGCCCTACACAATTTTCCGGAGGGTATGGCTACTTTTGTAGCGGCTTTAGAAGACCCCAGTTTGGGCTTAACCATTGGGTTGGCTATTGCCTTGCACAATATTCCCGAGGGGATTGCGGTCTCTATGCCCGTTTATTATGCTACGGGCAGCAAGTCTAAGGCCTTTTGGTACTCCTTTTTGTCTGGGGTGGTAGAGCCCGTAGGCGCAATTCTTATTTTTGCCCTTTTTGGCAATGCTTTAGATGAGACGGTCATGTCTATTTTATTGGCTGGGGTAGCTGGAATTATGGTCTTTATTTCTCTAGACCAATTGCTGCCTTCTGCTCGAGATTATGGGGCGCACCATTTGTCTATTTATGGAATGTTGGCTGGAATGGCCGTCATGGCAGTCAGTCTGCTAATGTTGGGCCATGCGCACTAATATCGTTTAGGCGCAAATAAGGGAAGGCTGCTGTGCATAAGCACAGCAGCCTTTTTTTACGAGCCCGAAAGGCCCAGCGCTGCGGAGCGGGTGGCCGAAGGCCAGACCGAGCAAAAAACTTGTTTTTTGCGAAGGGCCGAGCGAATAGCGAGCCCCGCAGCATAGCGGCGGCCGCCCATGGGCGGCCGCGGGCCCCAAATCCTTATTAAAAAGAATTATTGCGGCATTTCAATTTGGAGTTGGTGGCGGTGGATGATGCCAAAATAGCCTAAAATACTAGGGTCGTCCCAATTTCCTTTGGGGTTGTAGGGCACGCTAGCCGAGGCGCCAGATTGGCTGACCTCCGAGACCTGTTCAAAGTAATCGTAATAGGCCTTATTGACCGAAATCAGTTGCAATTGGATGCTATCTTCAGGCTCGAAAGGTGGGCCAAAAAATGGCAAATCGAGATAATCGCCGTCGCGGAGTTCGTCTTCAATGAGGATGTAATTATCCTCTATTTCGCCATTGGTCCAGACCTTCGTGCGGTAGTAGTTGGCCGTATCGGCGGGGTCCTGAAAATGGTAATAGAGACGGTAGCCAATTTGGCCGCCAAAGGGAAAGCTAAACTCTTCATAGCTCAGGCTATCGAGCAAGACCGAATTGGGGCAGGCGGCCGCGGCCGAAATTTGGCGGCCATCGGGCAGGCTAATGCTCATAAAGGCAGAATCGCCGGCCTGAATTTGCAGACTATCGGCCCAATAGTAGCCATTATTATCGCTTTGGAAGCTATAATTTTGGCCATTGAGCGAAAGCGTAATGCTGGCCCCATTGACCATCTCAAAATCGTTACTTTGGTAAAAACCGCCAGATTTAGAAAGGCGAACCTCCGCTCTTTGGGCATCGCTCAGGATATTCGCCTCCACAATGGTCTGCTGTGCGGACTCCTCCAAATCGAGGATAATCACATCTTGGCAGGCGGTAAAAGAAAGGGCCAAAAGGCATAAAAAGCAATATGATAAACTGCGCATAAGATTAAAATTTGAAGTTCCAGCTAATAGAAGGGACAATGCCAAAGAGGGCTAGGCGAACGGCTTCGGTGCCTGTACCGGCCTCATTTTCTTGGAAAGAAATGCTGTAGGCATTTTTTCGGTTGTAGGCATTATAGACCGAAAAGTTGATATCAGAATACCATTTTTTGCTATCTCGGAAGACATAAGTGGCGCCAATATCTAGGCGATGATAATCGGGCATGCGGTCGCCATTTCGGCTAGAAAAGAGATTGACAATTTGGCCATCCACCTCATATTTTCCAGAAGGGAAGGTAATGGCATCGCCAGTATAATAGACCCAAGCGGCCGAAAGTGACCATTTTTTAGTAATATCATAGACCCCAACGACAGAAATATCGTGGCGGCGGTCTTGTCGAGCCGAAAACCAGTTGCCATTATTGATATCGGCAAATTGGCGTTCTGATTTGGAGAGGGTATAAGAAACCCAACCCGTAAATTTGCCTTGGCGTTTGCGCAAAAAGACTTCCATACCATAGGCGCGGCCTTGGCCAAAGACCAATTCGGCTTCTAGGTCTTCATTCAGAAAGGTTTCGGCCCCATCTTCATAATCAACTTGATTCCCTAGTTGCTTGTAGTAGCCTTCTACACTAAATTCCAGCTTATTATCGAGGAAATTTCGGAAATAGCCCAGCGCAACTTGGTCGGCATACTGTGGCTTAATCAATGGGGTAGAGGGGGCCCAAATATCGGTGGGTGTGCCCGAGCTGGCATTAGACAAAATGTGTAGATATTGATAAATGCGGTTATAAGAGGCCTTGATTGAGCTCTTATCGTCTAGCAAATAAACCGCATTCACCCGAGGTTCTAGCCCAAAGTAAGTATTGAAAAACTCCCCAGAGCCGTAGCTCACGCTATCAATGGCCTCATTGGCTTCATTGTAGGTTTTTACGGTAGTGGCGCCAATATTGGAAAAAGAAGTGAGGCGCAAACCGTAGTTCATGCTCAGTTTCTTATTAATTTTATGCTGATTGCTAATGTAAGCCGCATTCTCTAGGGCATATTGTTGGGCCAATTTGGCCGAGCCCAAAACATCATCGGTCTCCGAATCCTTAGCCTCAAAACTGCCTGGACGGAAGTTGTAATAAAGCGACTGCCAGCCAAATTTGATGTTGTTATTGGGGTTGAGGTAGTAGCTATAATCTTGCTTGAGGTTGAGGTTGTTAATTCCAGCCGATAAATCAATATCAAAGTTATCGGTGCGCACGGCAAAGCCATAATCATACTCACTATAGACAAAAGTGGTATTGGCAAAGAGCTTTTCATTAAAGAGGTGGTTCCAACGAAGCGTCAGGGTGGCATTTCCCCAATCTAAACCCGAACCATCAAAGCCAAAGACATCTCGGCCGAAATAGCCCGACAGATAAAGGCGGTCTTTTTGGCCCAATTTATAGTTGGCCTTCAGGTTCAAATCATAAAAATAAAGCGAGCCGCCATCAAAATCATCGGCCACCAACTGAAACATCAAATCGGCATAGGTGCGGCGGCCAGACACAATAAAAGAGCCTTTATCTTTTACGATTGGTCCCTCTAAGGTCAGCCGAGAAGAAATGAGGCCCAAACCTCCAGAACCCGAAAACGTTTTGCTGTTTCCGTTTTTCATATGTACATCCATAACCGAAGAGGCCCGCCCACCAAACTCAGCCGGCACGCCTCCTTTATACAATTTCACATCCTTGAGGGCATCCGAATTGAAGACCGAGAAAAAGCCCAAAAGGTGGGCCGCATTATAAACCGGAGCATCATCAAGCAAAATTAGGTTTTGGTCTGCATTTCCCCCACGCACAAAAAAACCACTGCCGCCCTCGCTACTGGGGCTCACCCCAGGCATCAACTGAAGGGTTTTGACAATGTCTTGCTCCCCAAAAATAACGGGCACTTTTTTGGCCTCTTTCATATCTAGCGAAAGCACGCTCATATCGGTACTTTTCACGTTCTCATCGGTCCGCTCATCGGTCACGACAACCGCATCTACGGTGGTCGATTCTGGCAAAAGCTCGATGTCTTTAACCAAATCCGCTTGCAAATCAATGGTGTCCAAAACAGTCTGATAACCCACATAAGAATAAGAAACCACATATTGCCCCTTGGGCAAACTCAGGGCATAATAGCCGTACTCATTCGTGCTCACGCCCATGGCCTCGGCAGGAATGGCGACATTGGCAAATAACAGTTCTTCTCCAGTTTCGGCATCTCGAAGATAGCCCGATAAACTGACTTTTTCCTGGCTCCAAAGCTGGCTGCTAAAACAGAACAACAGAAGGACTAGGCCCAAATAAGGGAGGGATTGCATGCTGTAATAATTTTGATGGTGAAATCTTGGGGTGACTACTGTCTACTAAACGCAATTAAAGTTAAAAGCGCCCAAAGAACTTAAGCCTTATCGAACTTCTTCTCGGCTTTTTGGCCCAAGCGCTCTTTTTTATAGACGAATTGAATAAAGGGGAGGGGCCCGCGGCCAGCAAGCTGGCCGCCGCTACGTTGCGCAGCTCGCTATTCGCTCGGCCCTTCGCAAAAACAAGTTTTTGCTCGGTCTGGCCTTCGGCCACTGCTGCACATCGCTGGGCCTGCGGGCCTTCGGCCCTGCAAAACCGCAGATTTTATTCTACCCACTTATAATCGCCCAAAAGAACTTGCTCTATATAGTAGTAGCCCGCTTGGCTCTTTCCAGAATGCGGATAAAGTAGCCAGTCTTGGCCCGCCGCAGTACGATAATAGAGCCGGGCCGATGGAGTCGGCTGTTTTAGGGCCAGCTCGGCCGGAACGCTAGCTCCTTTTATCCGTCCTCTGATTTGCCAGTAGGCTTCGCCCTCCGCTTCGGGATAATAGGCCAAATGCAGCTGCTCGGCAGCTAAACAAGGCCGCTTAAAACGAAAGTCTTTTATTTGGAGCAAACTCAGCTCTTTCTTTTGACTGTTCCAATCTTCAAAAAAATGCTCAAAACGAGCTTGCACCAAACTTTGATTGGGGTTGATCCAAGCATAAACAACAGGGGCTGCTAACTCTTTCCAATGAAATTGCTGTTTCTTTTCGCTAAGCAGAATTTCACGGTCTACATATGCGCCATTAGCCAAAAATAAACGAATCTTCAGCGGAAGCTTTTCATAGAGGCTATCTCTTCCTATAAGCTGCTGCTCAATAGTCAGCTGGATGCTATTGGCCCCAATTTCTTCCTGCACAATATGCAAACTGGGCCAACCTGCTTGCCACAACCAATTTTTGAAAAAAGGCTGCATATCTTGTCCTAACTCTTTGCTCAAAAACTGGCAAAACTCTTCGGTCGATAAGTTTTTGTAGGCAAAGCTATCCATAACAGCCTGCATCCCTTGCCGAAACAGACTGTCTCCCAAATAATGTCTTAAGTTATGGGCCACCAAACTCCCTTTTTTATAGACATGGCTGCCATAAGTATGCGCCCAAGGCACTGCCGCCACTGGCCGATGCCCTCCCTCTCGCTTAGGCGCCTGATATAAACTGATGGCTAGGTTTTTTTGCAAAATGGGCAAGGCCTCTTTTCGCCCATAACAGGCTTCCTTAAACAGAAACTCGCAATAGCTGGCAAAGCCTTCGTTGATCCACATATCTTCGGCCTTGGCGCAGGTAACCAAATTGCCCCACCAATGATGAGAAAGCTCATGGGCCATCAAACGCTCTTGCTTCAAACTGCCGTCTACCGCATAGAGGGGGTAGGCTATCAAACTAGCGTGCTCCATGGCCCCAGCCTCAAAGGGAACCATGCAAAAACCCACTTTGGACCAGCGGTAAGGCCCAAACCAATACTCAAAAGCCGAAAGCGCCTGCGGCAAATGAATAAAAGACGCCACCGCCTTTTGACTGTCTTTTTTTGGAACGACTAACGCAATGGGTATGGACGAATTTATGCCCGCAAAAGCTTGGGTTATATCGCTATAGTTAGCCACGGCAATGGCCGCCAAATAGCTAGGAATAGCCTCTTTTTGTTCCCAACTTCTTTTCCTTAAACCATTGGTTAATAGACGGTCTTCAACCAAAAGACCATTGGCGTAGCCCGCAAGACTGTCTTTGGTGATTAACGAAATACTGTAAGTTGATTTATCTTGAAAGTTATCGACGCAGGGAAACCAAATTCGTCCATAATTATGGGGGTTGTCGGCAAAGCCCACGCCCATATTGTAGGCAAATCCTTGCTCAAAGTAAAAGCCGCCCCAGCTTTTGTCTTCTTGGGGCGCTCCTTCATACAGTACTTCTACCTCAATGGGGTTTTTTAGGCTATATTTTTTGGGCAAGCGAATGAGCAAGAGGGGATCATTATGCTTAAACGCACGTTTTTTACCATTAACTTTTACGGTTTGGACCTTGAGTCCCTGTAGGTCCAGTTCTATTTCTTTTAGGCCTTTTCGCAAAAGTTGAATGCGCAAAAGGGCCTTGCCCTTCAAAAATCGTTTGTTAGGGTCCAAAAGCTCCAACTCCAAGGCATAAGAGAGCACATCCATATCTTTTAGTCGATGCAAACTCGATTTTTGGAAAGCCTGGCCATCCCAGCCTTTTTTCCAGGCGGCTTCCTTCAGCGCTTGGCAATCTGGACAATGTTGGGCGGTTAGCGAAAGGGCCAAGAGCCCAAAGAAGAGGGGCAAAATTTTTTTAATCATTTTTCAATTTTTTTTGCTTTATTAAGCAGCAGTTTTTTAGAAGGGCTCGTTTTAAAGGAAAGAAATTACAGCAAACTGTTCGCACAATTTCTGAAATAAAGGCAAAATAATGAAAGTGGCTCTGGGCAAGAGGGCCACTTTTTTTATGACAAAAAGACCCAATTGCTGTGGCAATTGGGTCTTTTTCATTTAGGCAGAAAGCTATACAGCTTAGCCATTGTATCCGGTCATCTCATCGGGTAGGCCCATTTCGGCTAGGGCGGCTTCCTTAACGGCTTTGGCCACCTTATAGGCAACTACCTCATTGAGGGCTGGAGGAATAATCATGTCGCGAGTGGGCGGATGCACACAGTCGGCAATGGCATAGGCAGCGGCCAACTTCATTTTGGGAGAAATGACCTTGGCGCGAGCATCTAGGGCTCCGCGGAAAATACCGGGAAAACCAAGTACATTATTCACCTGGTTAGGCAGGTCAGAACGGCCTGTACCCACTACTGCAGCCCCACCTTTATAGGCTTCTTCGGGCATAATTTCGGGAGTTGGGTTGGCCAAGGCAAAGATAATAGGATCTTTAGCCATGGTTCTGATATCATCGGCATTAAGGATATTACCCACACTTACACCAATAAATACATCGGCTCCCACAATGGCATCTTTAATAGAGCCCGATTTGTTGTTGGGGTTGGTATAGCCCAAAGTAGCTTGCTTAGAGCTATTGAGGTTTTCTCTATCGCGGCTAATAATCCCCTTACTATCGCAAAGAATAATTTCTTTGACGGGAATACAGGCCGTATTATTTTCATTATCGATACAGCGCAAAAGGCGAGCGATAGCTACCCCAGCGGCGCCAGCACCGTTAATGACCACAGACAATTCCTCTAGGGGTTTGCCTACCAACTTGGCGGCATTGATTAGGGCGCCCAAAACGACAATGGCTGTACCATGCTGATCGTCATGAAAAACGGGAATGCCCAAATCTTGTAGGCGTTCTTCCACCTCAAAGCTGCGGGGAGCGGCAATATCTTCTAGGTTGATGCCACCAAAAACGGGAGCGATTCGGCGGACAGTTTCCACGATTTCATCTACATCTTGGGTATTGAGGCAAATGGGAAAAGCGTTGATATGGCCAAATTGGCGAAAGAGCATCGCCTTACCTTCCATAACGGGGATAGAAGCCTCTGCGCCAATGTTTCCAAGGCCCAAAACAGCAGATCCATCAGAAACGATGGCTACGGTATTACTCTTTAGGGTATATTCCCAAACTTTCTCAGGATCTTTGGCAATTTCGATACATGGGGCGGCTACTCCGGGAGAGTAGACCAAAGAAAGGTGCTCACTGGTGCGCACATCCATTTGATTGCGGATGCCAATTTTTCCTTTCAGTAAGCTGTGAAGTTTCAGTGATTCTTCTGAATAATTCATGAATAAACTAGCTTTTATTGTCCCAAAATAGGGTATTGATGGTGTTGTTTAGTTGATGGCTTCGCTATCAACTGCTTAGCTACGAACGCTTGTTCGCAGAGAGCTAAGTTAAACTTATATTTTGGCAATAGTAGTTTTTTTGTTTTTTTTCTGACTTTTTGGGCCTTAGCTTCTCCTTGGACCAAACTATTTTTGGCCCATAGCCTGCCGAAGCGGAAAGCCAAGAGCAGCGCTTTGGAGATGAGCGGCCTAGCGATGGGGAGCAGTGCGGCGAAGCCGCAGACCGAGCCGCTGAAAGCGGCGAAGGGCCGAGCAGCCCTGCGAGCTGCGGACCGTAGCGCCGCAGCTTTGCTGCGGAGGCCCCAAAACATCATCTTTGGTCGGTAATCAGTTCTACTTGTCCGATAAAATCTTCTAGTTGGATTTTGCCGGTATAGCTCATGGCGGATTGCAGGTAGCTGCCCAAATTGAAGAGGAAATCGGGCAGTTGGTATTGCACTTTTTGGAGGCTTCGGCGGCCTTCTACGGCTCTTCTTCCGATTAGGCCTTGTTGGGCGGAGGCGGGGCGGCTGTGTAGGGCCTTATATTCTTTGTAGAGGGGCAGGCCTAGGCGGAAGGCTAGTTTGGCTAGTTTTTGAGAGAGGGGAATTTGTTTGAATAGATAGCTTTGGCCGGCGGATTCTAGGGCTTGATTGATCAGGCTGCCCATCATGACATAATCGGCTCCGCAGGCGAGGGCCATAATGGCATTGGCATAGGATCCGATGCCGCCATCGGCGATAATTTTGGGGGCTTTGGGCAGTTGTTGGGCCAATTTTCGGCTTTCGATAATGAGGGAGGCCAGCGGATAATGCACGCCAGTAAAGCTGCTGGTGCTACAGTTTCGGCCGCCGCCGATGCCTAGGCGCAGATAATCGACACCGGTTTCGGCTAGGCGCTCGAAGGTGCGGGGGTGGCCAATATTTCCGGCCATCAGCAGCATTTGTTGGCCATATTCTTTTTTGGCGGCTAGGCAGAGTTCATAGACTCGTTGGAGGTGGCCATTGGCGGTATCAATAAGGATGGCATGTTGTCGGTTGAGTTTTTTGCCGAGCACCAAAAACTCCTTATTAAACTCTTCGAGGTCCATGGCCAGAAAAAGCTGGCCCTTATACTGCTCTTGGAGGTCAAAAAAGTTGGGCGGCAAATTTTGGTAGCGGGGAAAGCAGACATTGAGGCCCTGTTCTAGAAAAAACTGATAATTTTGCTCGGCAACCACAGTAGACATAGGGGCGGCAAAAAACGGCAACTGGCCAGAAGCATAATGGGGAATGCAGTCTGTCCGGCTGTTTAGATGGGCCTCTAAAGCGGGTAAGATCATGAGATCGTCGTAGTGGTAAGCAGTTTTAATCATATCGTTTTTCTGGGGCTATTTTGGGCAAAGAAAAAGGCGCTAAGCCTTTTGCCTACCGCCTCTTAAAGAGAAGAGATAGCGCAACTTAGAAATAAATCTTGGTTTGGGGCAGGGCGGTTTTTATGGTCTCTATATCTTCAAGGGGTAGTTCATTATCGCTAAGGTCGAGCACCTTGAGCTGCTTGAGGGCCAGCAGGCCTTCGGGAATGCTATGCAGTTGATTTTCGTTGAGGTAGAGCTCTTCGAGCTGCTGAAAATTGGCCAAATTACTCGGGAGGCTTTGCAAATTGCACCAGGCCAAATTGAGCGTTTTGAGCCGCTTGCATTGGTCTAAGGCCGACAGACTTTCTACCGACAGACGATGATTGCCCTCCAAACTGAGCCACTCTAGCTGCTGAAGCTGTCCAAAATCTTGGGGCAGTTGCTCAATTTGAATGCGATGAATAAACAGGCGGCGCAAATTTTTAAGCTCCCGAAGCTCGGGCCAGATTTCCTGTATAGAAAGGGCGGGATTTTGCCCCAAATCGAGCTCTTCTAGCTTTTGTAGTTTTCTAAAGGTGGGCGGCAAATGCTCTAGGTTGTTATGGCCCAAATACAAAATGCGCAGCTCCTGCAATTCGGCAATGGCCTGAGGCAGCTGGCTATAGTCTAGTTTATAATAAAGATCTAGTTTCTTCACCTGATCGGCCTGCTTGAGGGCCGTCATCAAAGACTCAAAGGTCTGAAAATCATGGGAATTTTGCTCTTTGTCTCCAACAAAGCCAAATTCTTGGGCCTTTAGGGCCGAGAAGAAAGCAGAACAAAGCAGAAAACCGAAAAGTAGTCGCATCTGGAGAAAATGAAAAAAAATGTTAAAAAAAGCGTTTCATCGGGCCAGCTTTCTGCCTGACCTTAGCTAAATTTACAAAAAACTACTAGGGCGAAAAGCCCCAGCTAACTTTGGGCTTAGCTTTTGGCTGGGCTTAAAATTTAGCTAAACCGCAAATGCCCTATCTACCGCCCTTTTCTATTGGATCTAGCCCACTAGATTTAATCTAAACTTAACAAGCCTTTCGCTATGCTCTTTAGATTCTTCCTCCTTTTTCCGCTCTTTAGCTTAGGGCTGTCTTGCTACTTTTGTTGGGATTATTTGGCCCAATGGACCGGCGAGCTGATCAGCCTACAAATCTGGGGCATCCTGCTTTTTCTCCTCTTCCAACTTCCCCTGATGTTTTGGGCCTTCCGCCAACGCAAAAGAGAAAAGCTCAGCGCCGCTCAGGCCAATTGGAGCTATTGTTTGGGCATTTTGCATCTGCTGCCCCTGCTGCTTTATGGGAGCTGGGCCTTGCAAAGAACGGATTATATTTATTTGGTCCTACTAAATAATGGAACCGAAAAACTCGAGAATCTACAACTGCAGGGCTGTAGCCAAAACCAATTGCCTAGCTTGGCCGCTGGCGATAAACAGGCGGTCTGGATCCAAATCGAAACGGATTGCCATCTTCAGCTGTATTTCAATTGGGCCGGCCAAAGCAAGGATAGCCTATTGCTTGTACCTTACACCACTAGAGGACTGGGCGAGCGCCTAGATATTTCTATCAGCCCAAGTTTCTAAGTCCTTTCTTTTTTATTTTTTTGGGGCCCGCGGCCAGCTCGGCTTCGCCTCGGTCGGCCGCCGCTATGCTGCGCCGCTCGCAGGTCTGCTCGGCCCTGCGTCGCTTTGCTCCTGGGTCTGGCCTACGGCCACGGCTGCGCAGCGCTGGGCCAATTTCCGCCTAGCCCCTAATTATCTTTTTTAGTCTAAAGAGTAACTTATTTGGACTGACTTACGTATTATATATAGACGGTTAAGCTGTCACAACCCCCATTTTTTAATTTCAAATTTCCCCAATCATGAAAAACTTTTTAATTTACTTTATGGCCCTGCTCTTTCCCATATATTTATTGGGCCAAAATGAGCGCACCATCGTACAAACCTTTATCGATCCTTATGATCAGTTGGAGGTACAAACAGATTACACCCTAGAGGCCGAAGCTTGGCGAGAGGGTTATATCCGCCTTTATACCTATGTAAAAGTAGGAGATGAGCATGGCAATGTGCTCAAAAAGCTATTGGTTTTGGGCCGCTACGATTGGCAGATTAAGGGCCAAACGCTTTATATGCCAAAAATTGATAAACAGGTATTGCTCAATAACAAGCTTGTAGAAGAGGAGATCCGAATTAAGATCAACTACCCACAAAATATGCAATTGCTGTTGCCCGATAAGGGGCAGGGCGCCTTCTAAAGCAAAAGGGCTATCGGATTTTCCGATAGCCCTTCTTTTATATTTTGCAAATTGCAGCTTACTGCTCTTTGTCTTCTTCTGTTTTTGCTTTGGCTGCCTTGCGCTGAGCCTCTAGCTCTTTGGCCAACAAACCTAGTTTTACCTCTAGTGATTTTACTCGGCGTTCTAGCTTTTCATAAGCATCGCCTTGGGGCAAATTCAATTTGGCCAAGACGCCGTCAATCATATTTCTAAATCGTCCCTCGTAGTTTTCTCGGCTATATTCCGTATTCTTCACTACATCTTCTACTACCTTTTTTCCTTCTTCCTCAGATAGTTTTCCCTTAGATACTAGCTCATCAACTACATTTTGCAAACGCTCGGTGGTGCTCGCTACAATCCCTACTGCAGTGTAGAGAGTTTTGCGGACAATTTTCTCCATCATAACAAATTAAACTCTAATAGTAAATAAAAAGGGCCAACCGAAGCTGGCCCCACTGATTTTTGGTGATGCAGCTGTTGTTATACACGCTCGCTGCTCTCGCATTCCTCAGCCAATTCGGTATTGGCTTTTACTAGTTCGCTTAGGCGCTCTTCTAGGCGCTCAATGCGCTTTTCGATGCGCTCATGCTCATCGCCTTTGATGAAGTTGAAGCGCTCAATGGCATTTTCTACTAGTTTGCGCAAACGGCCCTCTAGTTCTTCTAGGCGGTTATGAGCTTGGCCAGGCTGAGCCTCATCGGCAACAGCTTCTCCCTCTACAGCTTCGCTTTCCCCTTCTTGGGGAGCTGCAGGAGCTTCTTGGTCCATAACTTCTTGCTCTTCTTGGTATTGTTTGCCTTTTTCTACAAGGTCATCAACAATGTCTTTGACCTTTTCGGTGGTGACAACGGCCAAACCAAGACCCGCTTGCATGGCCTTTTTAAATAGATCGTTCATAGGATTAGAATTTGACTTGATTTTTGGTGATTGTCCAGCTTTTTTACTGCTGACAGTACAAAGGTATTATAAAAATTCTACAATTCTAAACCCGATTTCTCAACTTTCGACTAAAAATAGAAATTAGGCATTTTGTTGAAAGTTTTTTATTTAAATCTATTTTCAAAATTTTTATTTTGTTTTTAAGGCCTTATTTTGGGTTTAATTAAAAATCAACTGTCTAGATAAATTAGGGTCAGATTTTAAGTCTTTTTAACAGTTTTTGGACGATAAAAGAGAGGGCGAGCCGCAAATTTGCGGCTCGCCCTTGTTGTTTGCCCTAAAGCCTGATTTAGCGTAAGAGTTGCCCTGAAAGCAAGAGCAGGTCAAATTCTGTTTGTTTGGCGCTCAAGAAGGCATTTTGCACATTATTGTAGGCTCTAATATAATTGATTTGGATGGTCCGATAATCAAAAAAGTTGAGCGTATTGGCCTTGAATCTTTCGCTAGCGATTTCCAGATTTCGGCTAGCGTTTTTTAGCAGTGTTTGGCTGAGGCTATAGGTCTGTCGTTGATTTTCATAGAGGGCCAGGACCGTTTTTAGGTTTTGGCCCAGCTGCTGTTCCAACTGAAGAATGCTCAAGCGGCTAATTTCTTGTCGAAGTTTGGCCAATTCTATAGCTCTTCTTTGCTTGCCGCCATTATATATATTATAGCTGAGGTTAATATTGAGGCCGCCAGATAGGGTCGTTCCTCCCTGCCAATCGTCAGCAATTTGGGGTTGCTTACCATTGATTTGCGTTAGGTTGAGTTGTTCGCTAATATTGGCGCCCAAACTTACCGTGGGCAAAAGGGCTGCCTCCTGAATAGAAATATCAATGGCTGAAGTTTGCTGGCGAATGCGTTCGCTGGCAATTTCTCGGTTACTTTGGAGGGCCACTTCTAAGAGGGAGTCAAAGGTGTAGCTAGGGAGTTCATAGCTCAATTCTGTGGGCAGGACAATCTCCTTGGCCGAGGCCCAATCTTGGCCCATAGCCAGGGCTAGGTTTTGCTGGGCATTTTCAAAAGTAGTGCGTTGGAGCATCCATTGAATAGAGTCGTTGAGGTAGGCATCTCGAATTTGGAGGAGGTCAAATTCTGTGGCTTGGCCATATTCTCTACGGGCTTCAATATAGCTAATCTTATCTTGAGAAAGGGCCAAGAGTTCTTGCTGCGACTTTAGGCGCTCTTGTTGAATTTGCGCATTGAAATAGGCCTTGGCCACCTGCTGGCTGATATTCTCCAAGCTACGGTTGGCCTCTGATTTGGCCAATTCTTCTTGTAGGCCCAAACGGTCTTTTGTTAGCCGAATGCGGCCGCCCTGATAAAGGGCCCACTGCAAATCTACCGCTGCAGTTCCGCCCGTTCCCAGCAACTGGGCCCCATTGAGAAAGGAGGTGGGGTTTTGTACATTACTGTAGCTATTGGCATTGCTTAGGCTAGCCGTAATTTGCGGATAGCGGCCCGCCTCGCCCCAATGGTTCTGCACGGCCGCAATTTTTTGGTTAGTGGCGGCAATTTTGGCCGTATAACTTTGCTCTAGCGCTTTTTGAATGGCATCTTCTAGACTTAAGACTTGCTGAGCCTCTAGGCCCAAAGCACTTATAAATACAAGCGCTGCAGTTAAATATACTTTCACGTTTAATGAGTTCGTAATGACGAAATAAGCCTTTGGCCTTTTAATGAGTTCACAAAAAAACTAAGTTAGTAGTTAGAAAACAAATGTACTGACATCTAGTTGGACTTAAGAAAGCATTAAAAATAGGAATGGGCCAATTCGCTCGCAGAACTGCCGCTTTTTATCGACTCTTGAGCGAGCGAAGCGAGCTGCCCGCTGGCCGAAGGCCAGTTTTTATGGCCTAGCGATGTGCAGCAGTGGCCCAAAGGGCCAGACCAAGCAAAATGAGCAAAGCGAATTTTTGCGCAGGGCCGAGCGAACAGCGAGCTGCGGAACGTAGCGCCCGCAGCTTTGCTGCGGGAGGCCCCAAAAAAACCGTAAAAAAAGCCTTAATCTTAGGGCAATCTTTGGGAAGCTTGTATTTTTGGCCAAAATGACAAAATGAAAGTATATATAGTTGGCGGCGGGGCTGCTGGTTTTTTTTCGGCCATACAGATTGCAGAAAACTGCCCAGAGGCGGAGGTGCATATTTTGGAGGCGGGGCAGCGTTTTTTGCAAAAAGTAAAGATTTCTGGGGGCGGGCGTTGCAATTTGACGCATGCTTGCTGGACGCCCAAGGAGCTGGTGAAGCATTATCCTAGAGGCGAAAAAGCCTTGCTGGGGCCTTTTCATCGCTTTGCTTGTGGCGATACGATGGATTGGTTTGAAAAGCGGGGCGTGCCGCTAAAAATTGAAAAGGATGGTCGGGTTTTTCCCCAATCTAATAGCTCGCAATCTATTGTAGATTGCCTGATGCAGGCGGCTGAGGCGGCTGGGGTGCAATTGCATTTGCAGCAGCGAGTAAGCCAAATTAAGCCTTTGGAAGAAGGCGGATATTTTTTAGCGACCAAAGCTGGGGCCGAGTACAAGGCCGATAAATTGGTTTTGGCTGCGGGCAGTAGTGCTCCAATTTGGGCAGTTTTGGCCGAAATGGGGTTGAATATCGTTCCGGCGGTGCCTTCTCTGTTTACTTTTAATTCCAAAGATTTTCGCTTCAAGGGCTTGCCGGGCCTATCGGTCCCTCAAGCCGAAGTAGAGGTATTGGGCCAAAAGAATTTGAAGGCTCGCGGTCCGCTTTTGATTACCCATTGGGGCTTGAGTGGTCCTGGTATTCTTCGCCTATCGGCCTGGGGCGCAAGAAAGTTGTTTGATCTAGATTACCGCTTTAGTTTGCGGGTAAATTGGTTGGGTTGGGAGCGCCAAACCCTAGCCGAAGAATTGCAATTGCTCAAAAAGGATTGGGCCAAAAAACAACTGAGCAAAACGAGTCCCTTTAGCGAAATTCCCAACCGCCTTTGGCGGCGCTTGCTCTATGCGGCAGGGATTAAGGAAGATAAAAGCTGGGCCAATTTGTCGAAAAAAGAATTATTGGCCCTAGAAGAAGAGCTGACGGCCTGCGAAATAAAAGTAGCGGGCAAATCGACTTTCAAAGATGAGTTTGTTACTGCTGGAGGTGTTGATTTGGACCAAATGAATTTTAAAACCTTTGAGACCAAAGCCTTTAAGGGCCTTTATATAGCTGGCGAATTGCTCAATATTGATGCGATTACGGGTGGGTTTAATTTTCAGGCGGCTTGGACGGGCGGTTGGAGCATTGGCCAAGATTTTCTCCCCAAATAAATAAGATTTCTTATGCGCATATTTTTTTCGCTTCTTTTTTTCTGCCTGTTTTCGAGCCTGAGTTTTGCGGCTCGCCCCCTTTCCGAATCAGCCAAATTTAGCTTGCTGACCTGTTCGCCTGGAACGGAGCTCTACAACTGTTTTGGGCATTCGGCCTTGCATTTGAGTGATCCTGCTAATGGCATCGAGCTGGTCTATAATTATGGGACCTTTGATTTTGATACGCCTAATTTTGGTCTAAAATTCATTCAGGGGAAATTGGAGTATGCCCTGAGTCGGGCCCCTTTTGGTCCCTTCATGCAAACCTATGTTTATGAGAAAAGGGGCGTTTATGAGCAAGAAATTTTACTTTCGGCAGAAAAAAAGCAGGCCTTATTTGATGCCCTAGAAGCGCGCTTCAATTCTCCGGACCGCTATTATATGTACGACTTTTTTTACGATAATTGCGCTACGCAAATCCGCGATTTGGGCCAGCTCCTTTATGCCGAAGATTTTATCTTGCCTCAGGCCGATAGCAGCCGCTCTTTCCGAAGCTATTTGGCGGAGTATACGGCTCCTTCTCCTTGGCTAGATTTGGGCATTAAGGTCATTTTGGGCCGAGGCGCCGACAAGCGCCCTTCGGTGAGCGAACAAATGTTTTTGCCCGATTATCTGGCCCAACATCTGAGCCATAGTCAAACGCCAGCGGGCCCATTTTTGGGCGAGAAAAAAGAGTTGTTGCCTTGGCCAGCAGCGCATCAAGAAAGCATCAAGGACCATTATCCATTTTTGCTTTTTACGCTTTTGGCGGCTTTGTTTTTTGCCATCGCCTTTGTTTTTCCCAATTATGCCTATGTTGCCGACCGTTTATTGCTAACAGTAGTGGGTTTGGCGGGGGCTTTTCTCTGCTTTATGTGGTGGGGCACCGATCATGCGGCCACCCAATGGAATCTCAATATTTTGTGGCTCTCGCCGCTCTATTTGCCCTTGCTTTTTGGCCTGAAAAAAGTGAAGACGAATAAATTTTTTGCCCTCCTTCACGGCCTTTTGCTACTGAGCTACCTTTTGGCTTTGCTCAATTGGTTAATTGCTTGGCAGGCTTATCCCTTGCCTTTATTGCCAATTTTTGCTTACCTTAGTTACCGCTTATATGTTTATAAATGGGCCTAATTTGCCCCTCAAAATATCGCCATGAGTAAAGAACTAAAAATCGGCAGTTTTAATCTGCTCAATCTACAGTTGCCCGAGCAGCCCTATTATAACCGTAGCTATACCTATGAAGAGTTTGAGAAAAAGCAGGCTTGGATTAGCCACCAGCTCAATAGCATGAAGGCCGATATTATTGGCTTTCAGGAGGTGTTCTCGGAGGAGGCCCTGAAAACGGTCATCCGCTCGAATCCCTATTACCGAGATTATCATATTGTGATGAGTGATCGCAAGGGCGGTTCTCCCGCCGTGGCTATTGCTAGCCGCTACCCAATTAAGGATTATGAAGTGATCCGGGAGTTTCCCGAGCAGTTGGAGGTAGACGGTTTGTTGATTCCTTTCAAGGAGTTTTCTCGCCCTTTGCTCAAATGCCAGATTGAATATGCTGATGGCCAAGATTTTCATGTGGTAGTGGCCCACCTTAAGTCGAAACGCCCCATGCTAGAAGACGGCGAGGACCGAGACGATCCCTTGGCGCAGGCCAAAGGCCAAGCCCGCGCCTTGCTCTTGCGGGCGGCAGAATCGGCAGCTGTACGCACGGTTTTGATGGAGGTTTTGGAAAACCGAGATTCGCCGGTGGTGGTGATTGGCGACCTCAACGATACGCATACGTCTGTGACCACCCGAATTATTTCTGGCGAGGCCCCTTTCCGCTACCTGCCCATGCACAAGAAGCGCAAAATCTGGGATGTTTTGCTTTATCATGCCAAAGATATTCAGGCCCGAAATTCTTATACCGATACCTATTATACGCATTTGCACAATGGGCATCATGAGGCTTTAGACCATATTATGGTGAGCCAGGAGCTGGTCCGAGAGAACCCCAATCACATCGGCCGAGTGACCATGGTCCGCACCTTTAACGACCATTTATTGGATGAAACGATCTCGGAGGAGCGCATTCCCAATTGGCAGTCTGACCATGCTCAGGTGGTGGTGCATATTGAAATGCGCTAGTTAAGGGAATAACCCCAGAAGAAAGGGACGAACTAGAAACTGCTCTAGTTGGTCCCTTTTTTTATTGTTTTTTGGGGCCTCCGCAGCAAAGCTGCGGCGCTACGTTTACTCCCTTCGGTCGTCGAACTGCGGACTAAAGTCCTTGTTGTCGCAGCTCGCTGCTTTTTTTGTGGGGCCTCCGCCTCGCTTCGCTCGTCGGCGCTACGTTTCGCAGCTCGCTATTCGCTCGGCCCTGCGCAAAAAAACAAGTTTTTTGCTTGGTCTGCGGCTGCGCCGCACTGCTGCACATCGCTAGGCCGTTTGGCCTTCGGCCAGCCTGCCACATCGGTTACTCCCTTCGGTCGTCGAACTGCGGACTAAAGTCCTTGTTGTGGCCGTTTGGCCTTCCGCCATGGCGGCTTTGCCGCTTTTAATCCGCGGCAATTTCTAGCAACTCCCAAACAATAATGCTGCGATCATCGGAGGCAGAGAGCAGGAGATGATCATTGGCCCAAAGCAGGGCATTAACCGAATTGATATGGCCACCACGGGGGGCATCGATCACCTTGAGCAGTCTAAAATCGGGCAGAGACCATATTTTGAGGGTTTTGTCTCGGCTGGCGCTAGCCAGGTAGCGGCTATTGGGCGAAATAGCGAGGTCATTTACCGTAAATAGGTGAGCGGCTTGGCTGGGAATTTCTTCTTTTTCCTTTTTGGTCCAGACTCTAAAAAAGGCATCTCGGCCAGCAGAGAGCAGATAATTGGGCGTTTGGGCCAGACAAAAAATAGAGGACTGATGGGCTTGGGGAATTTCCTTTTGGAGGCTAAAATCTTGGGCATCGAGAAAAAAGAGGTGGCCTTGGCTACCTGCGGCCACCAAAGTAGATTGATCTCTTATCAGGGAGAGTGCCCTTATACTTTTATGGCTGAGTTTCCAGCTAGCCTCTGGCCGAAACTTAGGGATAGACCAGCGAGAGAGTTGGCCATCTGCCCCAGCGCTAAGAAAAGAAGAGTTGGACCAAGGGAGCAAGGCAAAGACGCCCTTATCATGTCCTCTTCTTTGTTGGAGCAACTGTTTATTGGGATAGTCGATAAGATGAATATCTCCATGTTGGTCGCCTAAAAGGATACGATTTTCTTGTAGCAGGGCCATAGAAAAGATGGGCGCATCTAGTTGGGCCAAAACTTGGCCATCGCCTAGGGGAGAGAGGGGCCATTGGACCAGATAGCCATCGCCAGCGGCGGAGAAAACGCTTTGTTTATCGGGGGCCAATAAAAGAGAATAAATGGCTCCTTTATGGCCGAGCAATTGCTTTTTGCGAATGAGTTCTATGGGCATAACTGAGCAAATGAGTGATTAACAGATTAGGCAGAAAGAGTGGGCTAGGGGCGGGCTTGGCCCAGCGCTGCGCAGCCGTGGCGCGAAGCGCCAGACCCAGGAGCGAAGCGACGCAGGGCCGAGCAGAGAGCGAGCGGCGCAGCATAGCGGCGGCCGAGCTAGGCGGAGCCTAGCCGGCCGCGGGCCCCAAAAAATAAAAAGTCTAGTTACAATTTTCTACACATTGTCCAGACTTATCAATGTAAATCCATTTGTTTTCGCCTTGGCGCATCACCTTAGCCTTGCCGCCTCTGAAGGGGCCAGCAAACATAAATTGGTAAGGGATGACGACCTCTCCTTTGGGGTTGATATAGCCCCATTTTGCGTCCTCGATCGCCACATTGGCTAGGCCTTCATTGAAGGGGAGCTCGAGCGGATTGGGTTGGAAAAAGTTGACATTGAAGAACTTAGGTGCGATAACGATCTCTCCCTTTGTATTGAGAAAGCCCCATTTGCCCTCATAGACAAAGCCGAGCAGGCCTTGGCCCACGGGCGTGATCACATCATAAATGGGTTCGATGAGGATATTGCCATTGACATCGAGAATGCCGTGACGTCCTTTTTGTTCATCATAGTACATAATTGTGCCTTCAGAAACGGCGCCCAGGGCCATATAGGCGCAGGGAATAGTGAGTTGGCCCTCCTTATTGACTAGGCCATATTTACCGTCTTTGGCCACCACGGCATAGCCTTCATTGTAGCCCAAAAACTCATCGTATAATTCAGGATCTTTGGCGCTATTGGCCCCACAATTTACCTTTTGCAGGCTGAGGTCGCCGATAAAATCCTTGGTATTTCGGTTAATAATTTTGAGGCTATTGCCTTGGAAGGACCAAGTTTCATATTGGGTTTCCTTTTCATTGGTTCGGCGTTTAGATTGGCAAATAACCTCTACATCATAATTTCCATCCTTCATCTTTTTGCCTTGGATATCGACTTGGAAACGGTCATTGAATTGTTGGTTGATGCGGTAGCCAGAACCCGAGATGCGGTCATCGGAAACGGCAATATTCAATCTTTCTTCCCAATTTTTTTCAATGCTGTGGTAGCAGCCCTCTTTTGCGCTCTGAGGCTGATTGCTGCTAGCTTCTGTGCTATTTTCTCCCGCTGTATTTTGAGGGTTAGAACAGGCTGTTATACAAAAAAAAGCAATTAAGTAGACGAAAAGGTGGCATCTAAGATTCATTTTCTATATGTTTGTAACAGTTACATAAGTGGGGAATACGTAAGCCCCATTATTTTTTATCTAAAGAGGTATGCTAGCTATCTCTTTACACCTCAATATTATTTATAATGAAACAGCAATTATCGTTAATTTTTTTGGCATTTACCCTTGGAATCTTTGTTATTTCTTGTGGTGGTCGAAAACTTCAGCAGGACAGCTTGGCGCGTATTTCGGCCTCGGAGAAAGTCGTTTTTTCTCTAAACTGGCAGGCCTTGATGAGCAAGCTAGATGAGGACTTTTTGATGAAAGCGGGCAAAGGGAAGAGCAAAACAGAGGAGTTTATAAAAACGCTAAGAACGAAGCCAGAGCGCATTGGTTTTGCCAAGGGGCAGACTGCTTACGGCTATATTTCTTTGCCTGAGGGGCAGCAGCTTTGGACTTTGATAATTCCCTTGGCCAAGGTCGAGAAATTGAAAGCCTATATTGAAGGTAGCGATCGTTTTTCGCTAAAGAAAAAGGAGGGTTACCATTTATTGGAGAGCAGTGAGCCGCTAAATTATGCAGTAGGCTTTGACGAGGACCATCTTGTGCTTTCTTGGGGGGCTTTGTCTAAGTTGAATGCACATCTAAAGCAGTTTTTTGAGCAAAAGCCAGCCAACAGCATGGCCGATAATGCGAGTTTGAAAAAACTCTTCTCTAAAGGCGATGATGTTAAGGTTTGGTTGAGCAGTAAGGGCGTTTATGAGAGCTGGCAAGATAGTCCAAGCATGCAAGAGGACCTCATGATTTTAGGGCTTTTGGGAGTGACTTCTGAGGAATTTGCAGACAACAGTTTGGGCATCAGTCTAAACTTTGACCAAGGCCAACTAGCGGCTCAGCTAGGAGGCGACTACAGTGAAAAGCTAGAGCAGCTTTTTGGGCCAGTATTTAATGAGGGCATTGGCGAAGGTTTTCGGAATTTTATTCCCGCCAAGGATTATGCTGGGGGCATTGCCCTTTCTACGGACAGTGAGCAACTGAGTGAGTATTTAGCCGCAAGAGAGCTTCGTCCTCTTATTGATGAATTTTTAGCGGGAACCAGTATTAGTGGAGCCAACTTATTGGAGGCCATGACGGGGAATGTCGCCTGGCTTTCTTATGAGATTGAGGAAGCCTTTGTAGACAAGCTTCCGAGCTCTCTACTCATTATAGAGTTTAAGGATAAGGCGCATTTAGATAAGTTGGTGGACCAACTGGCTACGAACAACTTTTCGGTCGAGCGAGATCAGCACTTTATCAAGGCTCAGTATTCTTGGTTTCTGGATGTTATGCTAATTCAGCATGATAACTACCTCATCATTACCAACTATTTCTTTTTGGGCACAGCTATTAACGAGGGGCTGTCAAAAAGCGAGCTCTTGCCTAAAAAGCAGTATGAAAAATTGACTCAGGGAGCCTTTGCGCTAGACATTGTAAACGTCAAGCCCTATATGGATATATTTAAAGCCAATAATAGTTCGGCCTTATCTAAGGCTATTGAGCGCATTAGCTTTTCGGCCCAAGGCCGCCAAATGGAGCTTTTGCTTTTGGCAAAAGATAAAAAAACAAATGCTTTAGAACAGTTGATAAATCAAGTCAACTAACCCTGAAGGTGGGCTGCATTTAGCAGCCCGCCTTTTTTGTTTGCTATAAAATGAGGGAAGATATCCGTCAACTTCCTTATCTTTGAGGGGCAAAAGGGGGTTCCCCTGTATCTTATTTGTAGAAGTTCGAGCAGAACTTTTAAACCTCAATACTAATCATTATGAAACAACCACTATCTTTATTTGTTTTGGCCTTTGCCCTTGGCTTTTTTGTTATTTCTTGCGGAGGCGGCAAAGTGGACCAAGACAGCCTGAGCCGAATTCCGGCCTCAGAAAATGCTGTATTTTCTGTAAACTGGAAACAGCTTTTAGACAAGGCTGGGCCAGATCAGCTTTTGGCTTCGATTGAAAAGGCTAAGGCTGAATCTAAGGAGGAAGATGCTCAAATTCTCAAAGAGTTGATTCAGGACCCAGCTTCTAAGGGTTTGGATGTTAAGAAAAGTGCTTATGGCTACCTTTCTCTAGATGGAGAAGACCCTATGGGGACCGTGATGCTGCCTATTGCTAATGCAAAGAAATTTGAAGAATTTGTGGCGGCAAGCAAAACACTATCTACAGAAAAAAAAGAGGGCTATACCATCCTCAATTCAACAAAATCTAAAGGCGACAAAGATGTTGCTGTCGGTTTTGATGGGGCTTTTCTAGTGGTTTGTTGGGGGGAAGGCGATTTGTCTACTCGCCTAGCTAACTTTTTTGGAAAAAAACCCGAAAAATCTATGGCCAATAATGCCGACCTCAAAAGCTTGTTGAGCAAAGGCAATGATATCAACCTTTGGGTAAATAGTACTGGCCTTTATGATATGGCCAAAAAAGACCCTAGTAATCAACAGGCTGTAATGGGCCTGGCTTTTGTCGGCCTAGATAGCAAAAAACTAGATGATAACAACATTGGCATGAGCATGAACTTTGAAAATGGTAAAATGGTCATGAACGCCAAGGGGAACTTCAATGAAAAGCTAGAAAAAGAGTTTGGGAAACTTTTTGCCAAAGGAGTGAGCAAGGATTTCCGTCAGTTTATTCCCAAAACAGATTACATTGGTGCAGTTGCTCTTTCTTTGGATACAGAGGAACTATACAACTATTTAGAGGGCCGTGGATTGAGCGCTATGGCCGATATGCAAATGGCCAAAATGGGCCTAAATACTAAGGAGATTCTGGGCGGATTGACTGGAAACATTGTGGTGGCTTCTTATGAAAATAAAGGCAGCAACTTCCGTGAGCTTCCTTCTCTAACTATTGTAGAGCTTAAGGATCAGGCTATTATTGATAAACTAATGCAACTGGCCAAAAAGAATGGTTTGCCTTTGACTAAAAAAGACAACCGCATCTACTCAGAGAATATGCCTGAGGCAGGCACGCTTTTGCTCAAAGATAATTTTGCCATTTTCTCCAATAGTACTGCCCTATTAGAGCAAGTAGAAAAAGGTTTGGCTAGTGGCGACCAACTAGAGTCTGCTAAATTTAAAAAGCTTAGTGAAGGCTGGATGGCTGTTGACTTCAGCGATTTTCAACAGTATGCAAACTTTATGAATGCTCAACGCAATCCATTTGGAAGTAGCCAAAATGATACAGAACTGCTAAAGAGTGCTAGTATTAGCGCTAAAGGTAGCGATATCGAGTATGTGATGCAGACCAAAGATCAAAAAACCAATATTCTCAAGCAGCTAATGGAAAAAGAGGCTAATCAATAAAGGCTTTCTTTTTCTACTAGGGGCGGAGTGGCTTTTGCAGCTCCGCCTTTTTGTTTGCCCAAAAAGAACTACAGATCTCCAACAACTTCTTTATCTTTGGCCCTCAAATCATAGCAAATTGAGTGTACTAAAAAAATTAGCGGGCCAAACAGTAATCTATGGCCTGAGTAGCATCCTGAGCCGCCTTTTGTCCTTTGTCATCCTTACCCCTTATCTAACCTACAAGTTTGAGCGGGTTGATTTTGCCATACAAACGGACCTTTATGTTTGGGCGGCTTTTCTTTTGGTCCTGCTTACGCATCGGATGGAGACAGCCCTTTTTCGTTTTGGGGCCAAGGCCGAAGATCGAAATCAAGTGTTTCGAACAGCGGCCTTTTCAGTCCTTTTTCATACGGGCATTGTTTTGGGCAGCTTGGCACTTTTGGGGCCAAGTTTGGCCAGATGGCTGGCTTATCCAGAATTTACGCATTATGTTTACCTTATGCTGGGTATTATTGGTTTTGATGCCCTGATGGCCCTGCCTTTTGCCCGTTTGCGTCTGGCGGGAAAGGCAATACCCTTTGCGGCCCTGAAAATCTTAAATTTATTGATTTATTTGGGGGCTTTACTCTTCTTTTTAGAATTAGGACCAACTTTGGTCCAGTCGGGCAGCTTGGGCTCCGCCTATTGGTTTGACCCCAATTTGGGGATTGGCTATTTGTTTGTGGCCAATTTATTGGCCAATTTCATTTGCTTCCTTTTCCTTTTGCCACAGTATCGCTTTTTGCTGCAAAAGCCCAAGGGACAGCCTTATTTTGATCCCCAACTTTGGCAAAAGATGATGCGCTATGCGCTGCCGCTCATTCTTGCGGGCTTTGCTAGCATGATTAACGAATTGGCCGACCGAAGTTTGCTTAAGGTTTTGTTGCCAGGGACCATAGAGGAGCGCTTGGCCCAAATGGGGGTCTATTCTGCCGCCTATAAGCTGGCCGTTTTTATGAATCTCTTTACCCAAGCCTTTAATTATGCCGCCGAGCCTTTCTTTTTTAGGCAGGCCGCAGCCAAGCAAGATAAAGCCATTTATGCTCAGGTGGCCCGCTTGTTTACTTTGGTGGGCGCGCTGGCCTTTGTGGGCTTGGTCTGTTTTATGGACCTCATTCAGTACTTTTTGGGCCAAGATTTTAGAGCGGGGATTGGGGTGGTGCCCATCCTGCTTATGGCCAATCTCTTTTTGGGCCTCTATTACAATTTTGCTATCTGGTTCAAACTCTCTGACCGTACGCAATATGGCGCCTATATTGCCGTTTTGGGGGCGGGGATTACACTCACACTCAACTTTTTGCTCATTCCCGTTTTGGGCTATTGGGCCTCGGCTTGGGCCACTTTGGCCTGCTATTTTGCCATGAGCATGACGGCCTATTTTTTGGGCCAAAAGCACTACCCAATTCCCTATCCCCTGCAAAGCATCTTTTTTTATATCTTTGCAGCCCTCGGCAGCGTTTGTCTATTTTGGGGACTTCAGGCCTATCTGTTGCCCAGCGGCCCCATCCAATACATTTTTTCGGCCCTTTGCTGCCTTTTGTTCTTGGGCCTCGTCTTCTTAAAGGATCGGCGCTGGCTGTTGTCTATCTTCCGACCCAAATCTGCCTAACTTATGCAAGTAAAAATTATCAATCGCTCAAATTTTCCTTTGCCTAGCTACAAAACCTTGGGAAGCGCAGGCATGGACCTCCGAGCCAATATCGAAACGCCCATCCGCCTAGGCAGCCTAGAGCGGACTGTAGTGCCTACGGGCTTGTTTATAGAATTGCCCCAAGGCTATGAGGCGCAAGTGCGTCCCCGCTCTGGTTTGGCCCTCAAAAAAGGCCTTTCTGTTCCCAATGCTCCCGGCACTATTGATAGCGATTATCGTGGAGAAATTGGCGTGATCCTCGTCAATTTATCCAAGGACGAAATTGAAATTGCCCCCGGCGAACGCATTGCCCAGTTGGTGGTGGCCGCCTACCAAAAAATTAGCTGGCAGGCCGTAGAAAGTCTAGACCAAAGCGAAAGAGGTACAGGCGGTTTTGGTAGCACAGGCGTTCAATAAATACTTTTTAGTTCCCTGAAAAACTTACTATATTAGGCCGAAAATTTTTATGTTTTTTTGGGGCCCGCGGGCTGCGCCCGCCGCTACGCTCCGCAGCTCGCAAGCCTGCTCGGCCCTTCGGCCTGCGGCCTCGGTCTGCCGCTGCGCGGCACTGCTGCGCATCGCTGGGCCAGCTCAACCATATAGCGGGCTTTTGGCCGTTCGGCTCCGGCCGCTGGCCCAATATAACGCCCTTTCATCATCTTCAATTGATCTATTCTAGGAAATAAATTAAGCAAAAATGAAACTCATTATACCCATGGCGGGAAGAGGAACCCGCCTGCGTCCCCACTCAATTACTGTCCCTAAACCTTTGGTTGCTGTAGCCGGAAAGCCTATTGTGGCCCGCTTGGTAGAAGATTTGGCCAAAGCTTGCCCAGAACCCATTGACGAAATTGCTTTCATTATTGGCGATTTTGGCGAGCAGGTAGAAGAGGACCTCAAAGCCCTAGCCCAAAGCCTTGGCGCTAAGGGAAGCATTTATCAGCAAACAGAAAAGTTGGGCACCGCTCACGCTATTCTCTGTGCCAAAGAAAGTTTGCAAGGTCCAGTTATTGTCGCTTTTGCCGATACGCTCTTCCAATCGAATTTTAAACTCAATATGGAAGAAGATGGCCTGATTTGGGTCAAAAAAGTAGCCGACCCCTCTGCTTATGGCGTAGTAAAATTGGACCAATCTGGTTATGTAACCGACTTTGTCGAGAAGCCCAGCACTTTCGTTTCTGATTTGGCCATTGTAGGTATTTACTATTTCCAAAGTGCCGAAAACTTAGAGAAGGAACTCCAGTATCTAGTTGATAATAATATTATGGACCGAGGCGAGTACCAATTGACTAATGCCTTGGAAAATATGAAAACGAAGGGCCTCAAGTTCTCTACTAGCCGTATTGATGAGTGGTTGGATTGTGGCAACAAAAAAGCTGTGGTTCATGCTAATCAGCGGGTATTAGAGATTAAGGAGGATGCGGCCCAAATTGCTAGCGACTTGCAGCAATCGAATAGCGTAGTGATTCCGCCTTGCTTTATTGGGGAGGGCGTAGTTTTGGAAAATGCGGTAGTCGGTCCACATGCTTCTATTGGCAAGGGCAGCCTTATCCGCAATTCTATTGTCCAAAATAGCTTGATTCAAGAAAACTCTCAGGTAGAAGATGCTGTTTTGAGAGATACGATGCTAGGCGCACATGTAAAATACAAGGGCCAAGCACAAGCTTTGAGCTTGGGCGACTACTCAGAATATAGCTGCTAAGCAGCTATTTGGTCCAAAGAAAAGGGCGCTTGTCTGTTCACAGACAAGCGCCCTTTTTGCGTTCAGGCGGTTAGTTTGGTTTTGCCCGCTGGCCGCAGGCCAGTTTTTTTTGGCCTAGCGATGTGGAGCAGTGGCCGCAGGCCAGACCGAGCCGCTGAAAGCGGCGAAGGGCCGAGCGAGCAGCGAGCTGCGAAACGTAGCGCCGCAAGGCCGCAGGCCGCAGCGGAGGCCCCAAAATAGTCTTATCAATAAAGGTTGGACCGTTGGTATCTCCATTTTTTCTCCCAGCTTAATTTTTCCTCTTTGCTTAGTCCAGTCCCGAATAGAGGTAGTAACTGCAGCTTGGGTTGCAGTTGCTCAAACCCTTTTGGAAAAGCCTTGAAGTCTTTATTGTTACGGAGATCAAGATCCGTTAACAAGGTTAATTGAACGATACTTTTGGGTAGACTTTTAAGCTGGTTATTGTTGAGCGTCAACGTCTTTAAGGCCTTTAGTTGGCCAATGTTTTCGGGCAAACTTTGGAGCTGATTGTTATTTAAATGCAATTTTTGTAGTTGTGTTAGCTGCCCAATAGTTATGGGTAGTTCTTGGAGTTGATTATTACTCAAATATAGTTCTTGTAGTTGGGCTAGTTGTCCAATTGTTTTGGGCAGCTCTTGAAGTTGATTATTGTCTAGATGCAGCTCTTTTAACTGTTTTAGCTGTTCTATGTTTTTGGGCAGTTTTTGGATGCTACAGTGCTCTAACTGCAGTACTTCTAGCGTTTGAAGTTGGCCAATTTTGGGGCTCAGTTGCTGTAGATCTTTATTGTTGCTAAGCGTTAAAAACTGTAGTTTTTTTGCTTGAAATATAGATGAGGGTAACTCTTGAAGTAGGTTGTCGCTTAGGTTGAGGAGGGTCAACTGCTTCATTTTTTCAAGATTAAACTGAATTTGACGAACTAAATTATCCTGAATATTTAGGTATTTAATTTTCTTACAACTGCTTATTGTACTGGGTAACTTTTTGAGTTGATTATGGGCCAGGATCAGTAGTTTTAGTTTTTGAAGTTGGCCAATTTCAGGAGCCAAGCTGCTCAACTGATTCCCTTCGAGATTGAGATATTGCAACTTTCGGAGTTCGTAAAAGTTGGCTGGCAGCTCTTTCAGTTGGTTTTTGGAAAGCTGTAGGCCAGATAGCATTTGCAGTTGGCCAAAAGAGCTCGGCAGACGTTTGAGCTGACATTGCTCTAGATTTAACTGGCACAGTTCGCTGAGTTGGCCAAAGTCTTCGGGCAAGGCCTCTATTTGGCTCTGCTCTAAATCGAGGTATTCTAGGTCTTTAAATTGGCTTAGGGCTTGGGCATCTGAAGAAGAAAAAATGCGATTGCCTAGTTTTAAAATAAGCAAGCTTTTAGGAAATACCTCTAGACTTCTTGTTCTAAAAGCTTGAGCTTCGTAAGAGGCGTTGGCGCTAAAATAAAATAGTTTTTTCCAGACTTGATTGTCCCATTGCAAATCTGTATCATCCAAAACGAGCTGTTCTAGTTGGGGCCAAAGGGAATCGGCAAGTATTTTTTTGCTCTTGATTGAGGAGAGGTTGAGATAGCGCAGCTGTTCAAGGGGGATTAAAAAATCTAGGCTGATGCTGTCCTCGATACTAGCGCCTAAATTTAGATATTCTAACTCGCTAAGTTGGGCCAAAGCTTCAAAGGCTTTGGGATGATGCTCAATTTGACGGTATTTATACGGATTAGTATATTCTAAATTTAGAGCTTTGAGCTGCTTGAGTTGGGCCAAGGGGGCAAGTTTAGTGCAGCTACGCCTCGCCAAACTCAGGCGTTTAATATTGGCCAAAACAGAAAGGTCATCAGGCAAACTGTCTATGCGCAAAAAATCTAGATAGAGCGTATGTAGTTTGGGCGCTAAAGCCAATTCTTCAGGGATGTTATGAAACATATTGAAGCTAAGGCATAATTCTTCTAACTTAGTCAATTGCCCAAGAGCTTTATGCAGTTGTTGAAGCCTTCCGTAAGTTAAACTGAGAATCCGCAAGTTCTTTAGCTGTCCAATTTCTCGATGAAGTCGACTATTTTTTATGGAAATATTTAGCAATTCAATTTGTTCTTGCTCTAGTAGTTGGCTGGGTAAACCTAAAAGGAATGAAATCTCTCTATAATCAACAGGACCTAAGCTTTTTGCAGAAAAATCAAGTGCTTTAATCTCAGGCCCTAGTTCGTCTATCGTACGAGCCAAGGGCCAAAGTTCGCCCTCCAAACTACCAATATAAAACTTATCCCCATCTTGCAGCTCTAGATATCCTTTGAAGTTACTAGGCCAAATTTGATCAAATGTTTGCTTGAAAACAGGCTGCCCATTTAGATGAAATAGCTGCCTTTTACCTTGGGGTTGTTCTTTGATCCAGACTTGTTCTCCCCACTCTAATTCGATTAGATAATCATGCTGATTTGGCGTTTCGAATAGGCTGTAGGATTGCCCAAAAAGGGGAGCGCTCAGCAGTAAACAGAGGAATAAGAGTTGTTTCATCTTCTTTATTTTTTATGAGTTGAATCCTAAAGTTGCAATTACTCAGGCATAGTAATACGCATTTCATTATTCTTATACTGCTGGCTCTTGAGCAGGGGCTTTACCAACTCCTTGATCTCCTTATGCAAAACTTCCATCAAACGCAATTTTGCATAGGGCCGATAAAAAGCCAAACTAATTTCCCGAACAGGAACGGGCCGCTCAAAATAAGCCAAACGCTGCTGCCGCTCTTCAGAAAGTTGCTGGAGATAAAGCTCCGGAACCAAGGTGAGCCCCCCCATTTGGTCCACCAAAGGCAATAAACAATCAAAAGAGTTGGCCCCCAGTTTTAAGTTGGGCCAAGGACTAGCCTTTTGCCGCAAATGACAAAGATCCAACATCTGCTCCCGCAAACAATTGCCCTCTTCCAATAGCCAAAGCGGCCGCTCCAACAAAATATCTGGAGTTGTATAGCGCTTAATCTGCTCCTCCGCACTGCCATAAACCAAAAGCAATTCATAATAGAGCACCCAATCCTCTATGCTGCTATCCTTCAATGGCGTACTCAAAATGGCCAAATCTAATTCGCCCCGCTTGAGGGCCTCGGTCAAACTAGCCGTGGGGGCCTCGATAATCTCTAACTCTACCTCTGGATATTTGAGCAAAAAAGGCCGCAGAAAAATAGGCAGCAAACTACTGCTAATGGTCGGAATAATCCCCAAACGTAGCTGTCCCGCCACTTTTTGCTTAACATTTCGGGCCAAATCATAAAAATTATCGGTCTCCGATAAAATACGCCGAGCTGCCATAATCAACTCTTTGCCGCAATCTGTCGTGACCAAAGGCTGCGTCTTGCGGTCAAATATCATCACTCCCAATTCCTTCTCTAATTTCCCAATCATGCTGCTCAAAGTGGCCTGACTCAAATCCAATTCTTCCGCCGCCTTGCTAAATTGCTTGTGCCGATCTACGGCAAGAATGTATCGTAGCTGCTGTAATTTCATACTATTAGTTTTTGTTATATGCCCTATAGTTTTTATCATTTTTAGTTATAGCTATCTTGCCCTATCTTTGTATCAACAAGGACGGAAAGCCATAGGCCAAAAGATAGTTATTAGTTTTTATTATACGGCCTATAAGTTTTATCATTTTTAGTTATAGCTATCTTGCCTTATCTTTGTATCAACAAGGACGGAAAACTAAAGGATAATTCGTTAATTATTTATTATAGCTAATAGATTTTCTTCTTGTCCAGATTTAGTTCTTATTTTTTGT
The DNA here is from genome assembly GCF_027594745.1 of Saprospira grandis. Taxonomy (NCBI): domain Bacteria; kingdom Pseudomonadati; phylum Bacteroidota; class Saprospiria; order Saprospirales; family Saprospiraceae; genus Saprospira; species Saprospira grandis. The sequence continues at coordinate 3,869,393 of NZ_CP110854.1, forward strand.
TCCCAGAACAAATTTAATTTATACAAGTTTTTAAATAAAAATACCAATTATGGAAAATCCCACTGAAGTAAACTTCAACCCTATGCCTCGCATCGGCGACCAAGCACCCGATTTTGTAGCACAAACGACTACCGGCCCCATGAAATTCTCTGAGTATGCAGAGGGCAAATGGATCGTTCTCTTTTCTCACCCCGCCGATTTTACACCCGTTTGTACCACCGAAATGAGTGGCTTCGCTATCCGCCAAGACGAGTTTAAAGCTCTAAATACTGAGCTCGTTGGCCTAAGCATCGATAGCCTTCACGCTCACCTCGCTTGGGTAAATAATGTACGCAACAACACTGGCGTTTACCTCAATTTCCCCATCATCGCCGATATCGACATGAAGGTCTCTAAGCTCTACGGTATGCTTCAGCCCAATGAAAGCGAAACCGCTGCCGTACGCGCCGTTTTCTTCATCGATCCGAGCAAAAAAATTCGCCTCGTTATGTATTACCCACTCAATGTGGGCCGCAATATGGACGAAATTCTCCGCGCACTAGAAGCCCTACAGGTTTCTGACGAACATAAGGTGGCTATGCCTCTAGACTGGCGCAAAGGCGATAAGGTGATCGTTCCTCCACCCAAAACTTTGGCCGAAATGGACGCTCGCATCGCCGATACTTCTTGCGAAAAAGTAGATTTCTACCTCGCTAAGAAGTCTCTCTAAGAGATTATTTTTTAGGGGCTGCCCCAGCCTTCGGCTGGGTCGCTCCCCTCTGGGCTCGCTCTCTGCTCGGCCCATCGCCAGCAAGCTGGCTTGGTCTGGCCCTTCGGGCCACCCGCCGGGCAGCTCAGCCTGCGGCCCTTCGGGCCTGCAAAACGCAGCAGACCAAATTTGTCACTCCAATTATTTTTTCCCAAACCAGAGGAGCCGATCCTCCCAATATTCCGAACTATGTTTTTTAAGCACATTTATGATAAAAGTCTAGCTCAAGCTAGCTATATGATCGCTTGTCAAAAAGCAGGCGTGGCCGCCGTAATCGATCCTAAACGGGATGTAGATACTTATCTAGATATTGCCAAGCAAGAGGGCTTTACGATTACGCATATCCTAGAAACACATATTCATGCAGACTTTTTGGCCGGTAGCCGAGAATTGGCCGAACTAACTGGAGCCAAAATGTATCTCTCCGCTGAAGGTGGCGAGGGCTGGGAATATGAGTTTCCGCATGAAGGCTTAAAAGATGGAGACGAATTTTGGTTGGGGAACCTCAAGTTTGAGGTTTGGCATACGCCTGGCCATACCCCAGAAAGTATCAGCTTCTTACTCACCGATACGCCCGCAACGGAAGAACCCGTTATGCTCTTTACTGGAGATTTTGTCTTTGTTGGCGATATCGGACGACCCGATTTGTTGGAAAAAGCCGCAGGGATCAAAGGTACCCAAGATGAAGGGGCCAAGCAAATGCTGGCTTCTGTCCGCCGATTCAAAGAATTGCCCGATTTTATTCAGCTTTGGCCCGGACATGGTGCCGGCTCTGCCTGTGGTAAGGCCCTTGGTGCCGTACCTAGCAGTACCGTAGGCTATGAGAAAATCCGTAACTGGGCCTGCCAATTAGCCGATGACGATAAAGCATTTACCGATTATCTGCTAGAGGACCAACCCGAGCCGCCAAAGTATTTTGCTAAAATGAAGTTGCTCAATAGAGTAGAACGCCCTCTATTAACCAAGCTGGCCCCCGCTCAAGAACTCGATTGGCAGACCGTAGCCACCGCTATGCAAGCGGGCATCCCTCTAATTGATGCTCGCCCCAGAACGCAGGTCGAAAAAGAGGGCTTTATTCCTGGCACGCTAAATATTCAGCATAATAATGCCTTTTCTACTTGGGCCGGCTGGTTCCTGGATTATGATAAGGACTTTATGCTTTTGGCCGCCGAGGACCAAATCGATGAGCTCCGCCGAAAACTTATGCGCATCGGCTTAGATAACTTTAAGGGATTTGTTGCTTCTACTGCTGTTTATCCGCAAGCCTTGCATCAACCCGATATTATTGAGCTAGCAGAAGTAAAAGCGCTAAAAGGAGAATATCGCATTTTTGATATTCGCTCAGCCAAAGAATACAAAGAGGGCCATATTGAAGGCGCAGAACATTTCTTTTTGGGCAAACTTTATGAACTAGCCAAAGATGTAGACCGCAATGAAGCCATTATTCTACATTGTCAGGGCGGAGATCGTGCCGCTATTGGTTACAGTATTTTGGTCCAAATGGGCTTTAAGAATATTAAAAACTTTAGTGGTGGAATTAAGGCCTGGACGGCTGCAAAAGAACCCTTGGTTTAGTGTATTAGTTATAGCAAGAGGACAATAGTTGTCAAGCAGGGAGGAGCGAGAAATCGCTCCTCCTTTTTTGGTCCAGCTGGCCCAGCGCTGCGCAGCGGTGGCCGAAGGCCAGACCGAGTAAAACGAGCGTTAGCGAAGTTTTGTGAAGGGCCGAGCAGACCTGCGAGCCGCGCAGCATAGCGGCGGCCGACCTAGCCGAAGGCTAGCCGGCCGCGGGCCCCAAAAGCTAGTTATTTTCGGTAAACTCCTTCTGCATCAGCATGTCGTCGCCAGCGAAAGATCACCGATAAAATTAGGAGCAAGCCAATGCCCCCAGCAAAAATACTGGCCAAAAAAAGCAGGGCATTTCCCATGGTTTTTTCGGCTAAATAGAGTGGTTGATCAATACCAATTTGGACAAAAGCGGCCCAAAAAATGGGGTGGGCAGCTATGCTATTTTTATTGGCCGAAAGGTATTTTAATTTGGCCCTTTGCAAGGCACTGCTTTTATCTGCCCCGGCCGCAATTTGTCGGTAATAATCCTCCATAAGGATAGCCGTGCTCTCGTCATTTACCTGCCAAAGACTAACAAGAGCCGCAGGAGTGCCAGCATACATAAAGGCCCTAGCCAAAGAGGCCGTTGCATTTCCTTGTTGGAAGCGGCCCACGGCTGTTTCGCAGGCAGAAAGGACCACCAAATCGGCAGAAATGGGCAAATTCATAATTTCATTGGCCATCAGCAGATTGTCTTCCTCCTTTTGAGGCAGATTAGAAAAAGCGAGCCCAGACCGCAGCGGCTCCGCTCTATCCTGAATTCCGTGCATAGCCAAATGAATCACGGCATAACGTTTAATATTGGCCTTAAAATTAGCTTCGCTGGCTAGGCTATCCAGTAAAAAACGGCCCTCAAACTGCCGAGCGAGTCGCCCAATTTCTAGGCGTGTTTTGGGCAAACTTTCTAGTTTTTGGCCTTGCCCTTCTGTGTAAGAGCCTGCAATAGCCAGCATTTGGCCGCCTTTTTTGGGGCGGTCCTTCTGTTGTTCTAAAAAAAGACTACTGCTATAGTGATAAAAAATGGCTTTATCTTTTATCAAATAGGGCAGATCGCCAAAGCGTTTTTTGCCCGCTGGCCGATTGAGCAGCACCTCAAAAGGAAGCTGTAATAAGGGGCCATCAGGAATAATCAGTAGCTTTTTGTAACTAGGCAGCAAGCTGCTTAAGGGAGCCAAAAGCCGCTCGTACAAAGCCGAAGATTGTTGGACAAAAGGACCAACTAGCTCTGGCTCGCCTAGTTTTAGTTGTTTGGGGTCGCTTAATTGTTGCCTAAATTGCGCTAGCTCTTCCTCCAATTGATCAGAAGCTAAGCCCAAGCGAAGAAACTGCGCGGTTTCTTGGTCCACATAAAAAACATAAACCATAAAATTGCCCCAGAAATACTCTAGGCAAGCTGTATTAGCTGGCAAATTGGCCTGCAAATCAGCTAAAGAATACTGCCGCAAACTATCCGATAGCTGGGCCAAGGCTTGCTGCTTAAACATAGCTCGGTCCCGAATCCGTTTGTACTGCTGGATCCAGCTATATTTTTGCGCATGGCTCTGAGGAGACAAAAGTCCTCTTTCTAGATATAGAGCGGCTTCTTGAAGCAAACTCTCTTGCTTTTCTGCCGATAAAGAGGACCAATTTTCTTCTAAATGCTCAAAAAGGCGATCAATCTGCAGCAAAGAAAAGCTATCTACAGTAGCTAGGCTAGCTGTAGGAACCGGTTGTGCCCAAGACAACTTAAGGGCAAAGCAGCAGAAGAGGCTCAAGATTAGGATTCTAAACATTTTGGGCTAAATTTATAGGGTGGGGACTCCCAAGATACATAATGCCCAATTGTTCTAAAAATGAAGCCTTAACTTATTGTATATATATATCTGTTTTTTTGGGGCTGTCCCTCCCTTTGGTCGGGTCGGGCTGTTCGGGGGCTCGCTGCTCGCTCGGCCCTGCGCTTTTTCGCTGCGCTCAAAAGCTGGGTCTGGCCTTCGGCCACCCCCTTCCATCCCTCAGCCGTTGCAGGCTTCGCCTGCTTAGGGGGGCGGACTAGCGGCCGTGCATTTTATTGAGCAAAATATTGTCTGCGGTCCAAGCTAACTGCCCTTCAAATTTGGACCTTCGTTTGGGACAGTCTTTTTTGCTACAAAGGGGGCAAGAGCTAGGGCGGCAGGCATCTAAATGTACAAAAAGCTCTACAGGCGAAGATAATTTTTCGCGCAAGAGTTGTTCTAATGCTTCTACTTCATCATGCCCTTCTCGGATATCAAAGTACCAAGGCACCGAGAGGTGACAGTCGATATGCAGGTCGCTCCCATACTTAATGATGCGCAGGTTGTGCACATCAATCCAGTTTTCTTTTCGGTTATCTTGTAAATCTTGTACAATTTTATGGACCAGCTCATAATCTAGTTCATCCATAATACCCGCCAAAGATTTTCGGATAATATGATAGCCCGTATAGGCAATGAGCCCCCCAAATAGAATCGCCACTATATTATCGGTGAATCGAATCCAAAAGCTATCGGCAGCCTGATATTGCAAGATGAGAATGAGCAGTAGGCCCAAAATAAGCCCCAAAGTAGAATAAGCATCTGATTTTAGGTGCTGCCCGCTAGCAATCAGCGCAAGAGAATGCGTTTTTTTGCCTTGTTTTTCGGCCAGATGGCCCAAAAAATAGTTAACCGCCCCAGCAAAAGCCGTAATGTATAGCCCCAAGTCAATAGGGTGTAGCTCATAGTCTCCAGCAAAAAGGCGGTAGCCCGCTTGGCCAATAATCAATAGGCCCGCAAAAACAATGAGGCTGCCCTCGGCACCAGCAGAAATAAACTCTATTTTTCCATGCCCATAAGGATGGTTTTCATCTTTGGGGCGGGCGGCTAGAATGAGGCTGTACAGCCCTAGCGCCCCCGCCACCACATTGATAATACTCTCCAAGGCATCGGTCAAGATACTACTCGAGTTGGTATAAAAGTAGGCGATAAACTTGGCGGCTAGAAGCAAAGCCCCCAAGAGGACCGCCCAAGCCTGTAGGCGAATATTCTGCTGGTCCAAAATGCATTACTTTTTGTGGCGGTTGCGCTTAGAGGTGGTTTTCTTCTTGGGCGTAGTTTTTTGAATATAGCTTTTGGCTTTTCCATTAAACTGTCGCTTGCGTTTGCTGCTTTTTTGTTTTTGCTTCTGCTTGTAATCCTTTTTTTCATGAAAAGCCCCTTGAAAGTTCGGGTCGTCTTTCCTCTTTTGGTGGTCAATTTCCTTGGCAATCTCTTGCTTTTCGTCAAAAGGGGTTTCTGGAATATCCAAATTGGCGGGTAGCTCATAAACGGGAATGGCCATTCGGATTTTCTTCTGGATTTTCTGAATGTGATATTGCTCGGCCGCTTGGGCAAAACTAATGGCTGTTCCGGTACGGAACGCTCGGCCAGTGCGCCCAATGCGGTGGACATAGTCCTCATGTAGGCGGGGCACTTCAAAGTTAATGACATGGCTTACTTCGGGAATATCAATTCCTCGGGCCATGACATCGGTACTGACCAGAATGCGCAGCAAACCTTCTTTAAACTCCTTAAAGGCATTGATTCGGCTATTTTGGCCCTTATTGGAGTGGATCAGGCGCATTTCGCCTTCTAGTCTGGCCCGTTGTAAAGCTTCAAAGACCTTGTTGGCGCTGCGTTTAGAGCGGACAAAAATGATGACGCGATCAAAGCCCTCTTCTTTTTGGAAAAGCTGGACCAAAAGATTGAGTTTTGTTCCAAAGTTGGGCGTATAATAGAGCCGTTGTTCTACGGTTTCTACGGGGGTGGCTTCTGGGGTAATTTCTACTTTATGGGGAAAATCCATAAAGTTCCAGCTGAGCTCTTCCACTTCTGGCGAGAAGGTGGCCGAAAAAAGCAAGTTTTGCTTTTTTCTGGGCAAGAGGTCCAAAAGGGTATTGATTTGAGGGCGGAAGCCCATGTCGAGCATGCGGTCGGCCTCATCCAAGATCAGAATTTCTACCTTTCTGAGGTCCAAATTCATTCTTTCGTAGAGTTCGAAGAGGCGGCGGGGGGTACAAACCACCATATCGGTACCTGCTTCTAGTTCTTTGGCTTGTTTTTGCCAGCCCACGCCGCCATAAAGGCCCACCATTTTAATGTCGGTGTATTTGGCTAGCTCTTGTTGCTGTTCCAAAACTTGCAAAACCAATTCTTTGGTGGGCACCATAATAATGGCCCGAATAAAATCAGGCTGATGATATTGCAGTTTTTGCAAAGAAGGCAGGAGATAAGCCGCTGTTTTTCCGGTTCCTGTTTGGGCAATGCCAATGAGGTGTTGGCCTCCACGAATGAGCGGAATTGCTTTTTCTTGGATGCCGGTGGGTTGTTCAAAGCCCAAATCTTCTAGGGCCTTAATATATTGAGGAGAAAGGCCAAGTGGGCCAAAATTTTCTTTAGTAATAGACATAAATCTGTAGTTAGTGAGCTAGCCTTGGGCCTTTAGGCCCCTTTTTGCCCTTTAGGGCTATTTGTCGAACCGGCCTAGCGATGCGGAAGGGGGCGGCGAAGCCGCAGACCCAACAAAATGAGCGAAGCGAATTTTGTGCAGGGCCGAGCAGGCTTGCGAGCCCTGTAGCGTAGCGCCGCAGCTTGCTGCGGAGGCCCCTAAAAAAAGAGTGTAAAAATACAAGGAGTTAACGAAATACGGTAACATCAACTCCCTTTTTAATGAGTTCTCTTAAAATGGGGTACTCTGAGAGGGTTTGCTCAAGGCTAAAGCGGAACCAGATAGGCGTAATATGTAGGTGTTTTAGGGCGGGCAGGGCTAAAATTTCTTCTCCAATTGTATCTAGTGGTGTTAGGCAAAGCTGTAACTCTTTTAGGTTTTTTAGTTTTGAGAGATTTTGTGGAATCAGCTGCGCAAATTTATTGTGGCGAATATCGAGCTGCTCTATATTTTGCCAATTATAGACATAGTCGGGCAGCTCAAGCAGTTGGGCCTGAGCCAAATCGAGTTTGTTTTGGGCTAAATCTGTGGCAAAAAATGCTTTGGCCCAGCTTTCATCGCCATAGCTAAGGACATAATTTTTGCCCATCTTGCAAAAGCTATAAATAGCTTGAATCAGGGCTTTTGGGCTCAGCTCATTGGGAGCCGCATCCAAATAACGCTGAAGGTTTTTGCTGAGTTTGTCTTCCGTGATGCCAAGCATACCAGTATTATAGAGTGGCCAGCGTTTTTTGATCACTGTACTAAACGAACGAGGACTAATACGCTCGATTTGAGCCAGAGCAAGTTGTTTGATTTTCTTGTCTTTGTTGGTTTTGTAGAGCACAAACAAACTGGCGCGGAGCTCAGTGGGGCAGCCGCCTTGTTCCAGCATATAGAGCCCTAGGCGATTCATTTCTGGGTCTTCGTTGAGCAGCAACTCCTTTAATTTTTCTAGCTCTTGGCTAGGGGCTTCTTTAAGGTAGGCTTCTCCTTTTGGCTCGAGGAGCTCTAACAAACTTTTTTCACTTAGGATTTTAATTTGGGGATATTTAGTGAGCGGATCGCCCTTAATTTTGGGCAGATCGCCAAGGACCAAAATTTGGGTGTTTGCGGTAATTTTATTTTTTGGAACCAACTCTAGCTCCTTAAGTTGTTCTTTGAGCTCTCGTTTATTGCTTTTAAACTTTCCTTTGAGCACAATTTCGGTTCCTGCTTTTAGCTCGGGCAAGTTTTCTTGAATGCGTTTTTCGAGCTCAGTAAAAATTTTATCTCTAAAATTGCTCAAGGGCAAATCAAGCAGCTCGATGAGTTCATTCTTAGACAACTTGGGCAGTTCTTTTTCTGGCTGCTTCAAATAACTGATGCAATCTTGCAGAAAATCAACTTTATAATGATTCTTTTTGGCGGCATTAAAGAGGGTAACAAAATCTTGGAAAAAAGGAGGAGCCTTATCCGATTTATAGCCTCTTTTAAAGTTCTCTAGGGCTAGAAACTGCAGTAGCAGTTCGGCTTGATCCATCATCGCCATATCGTGCAAAGATAGCTTGCGCAAATTGGGCAATTGGAGCAAAGGGCTATTTTTGTCTACTTTTAGATGGGCAGAAGGGGCCGAAAACTCTTCTAGGGAAGTTAATTTAGAAAAGTTTTTGCCTAAACGTCTCAAGCTATAAAAATAAAGAATATGTAGCTCTTTCAGTTGAGAAAGCTTGGAAATACTATCTGGAAGTTGCGGGGTATCTTTCCAACGACAGGCTTGTAGATCCAATCTTTCGAGTTTAGAAAGTTGGCCAAAAAAGCTAAAATCTGTTTTTCTGTCAAACTGTTGCCCAGACAAACGGAGCTCGACCAAATTGGGGAAAAGATAGGGCAGTCGCGGCAGGAGCTTAGGCGAATGGGTTTCTAAATAAAGCCGCTTGACCGTAGGCATGGGTTGCGGATCTAGGCCCTCCCATTCAAAATCTTTGGGGAGTTCACTGAGCCTGAGCTCATGGATTTGAAGAGCAAAAAAAGATTTGGGAAAACGGTTGAGGTTGAGTAGGGGAGGAACATCAAAAAATAGCGATTTTTCTTGCTGCACTTGGGTAATTTCGTCGGCAATCATCTTGCGCTCCAGTTTCTCTTCTTCTATATAATGCTTCATTTTCTATTTTTTGAGGCAAACATAAAGTTTTTGAGGAAGAAGGGGAAGTTTTGCTTAACAAGAACAGCTTAAATCGCCAATTCTTGCAAATTGACCAATTTTAAGTTTCTAAAAGCGTAAGCTTTATTTAGGGCGTCTTTCATGCTACTTTGTGCCTCAATTTTCTTCAGCTGAATATCTAGCTCCAATAAGGTTTGGGCCATAATTGGGCTAATGCCCGAGACCAAGGCCTTACAGCCCATCAGTTGCACCGCTTTGAGCAATTGCAGCAAGCCTTTGGCCTCTTCCAATTGCAAATGATGCAAGCCTTTGATATCTAAAATAAACACCTTAGCCGATACTTCTGAAACTTTATGCAGGGCTTGTCGACTCACTTCCTTGAGCCGCTTTTTATGCAAAATACCCACCAAAGGCAAAAATAAAATATCGTCCCAAATTTGAGAAAGTGGTGCCGCCAGACGTAGATTTTCCTCTTCCAAAACCGCTTCCTTTTGCTGGTTGTAGCTATCTACAATGATGGCGATTTCTTGCTCTATACGCATATGAAAAGCCTCTAAAAGATCAAAATCTTCTAGCTTTAGGGTTCTAAAAACTTCTCGAAAGAGATGGCCAAATAAAACCATGCCCTCAAAATAAAATTTGAGGGGCAAACCAATGCGCGCATGCACCAAACCAATATTTTTTCGCCTTTCCTGATAGGCTTCATCAAAGTCTAAGGTCCAGAAGTCGGTCCAATAACTTTCATGTAAGGCTTTGAGATGTTTGATTTGCTGCTCGGAGCTAAAAAAATGCTTAAATTCTGACTGGCTCAGCATCCGATCATAAAATTCATCTATAATCTGGGGAAGTTGGCTAAGCATCAAATCGGCATAATTATGCAAAATCATATCGTCAGCTAAAATTTGTTCTTGACTTAAAACTTTAAGGGGCTGCATCTTATAGGTTCTTGTTCTGCTCCAAATGTAAGGAAAATATATAGATGTCTTTATATTATAAAAAAAACTTTTTAAGAAAAGGATAATCCTCTTTTGTCACAAAAAATAGTAGTTATTATTTTTTTTGGGCTGCCCCTGCGGCCCTTTGGGCCTTGGGTCGGGCTGTGTCGTGGCTCGCAAGTCTGCTCGGCCCTGCAGTTTTTTCGCTGCGCTCAAAAACTTGGGTCTGCGGCTGCGCCGCACCACTTTCCATCCCTCATCCGCTCATCAGTTTTCTTTGCGCTAGCATTTTGCTTCGGCAAGAAAAATAGCGGCTTTATTGCTTAATTTGTTTTTTTTGTTTATTATTGAGTTGTAGCCAGCTCACTGGCTTTTTATCCTCATATAACCTTAAAACATAGTAATATGCCCAAGCTATTTCAATTGAAAGAAAAAATCTGGAGTTTTGGTGGCAATTATGTCATTCGAGACCAAAATGAAGAACCTGTTTATGCGGTCAAGGGAAAAGTTTTCTCTTGGGGTAAAGATCTTTCTTTTCAGGACTACAATACTGGCCAAGAGTTGTTTCGCATCAAGCAAATTTTGATGAGCTTGATGCCGCGCTTTGAAATTTTGAAAGATGGGGCCTCGATGGCGGAAATCCGCAAGGAGTTTCAGTGGTTTGGCCAAAAGTTTACCCTAGATGTGCCTGGCCCAAATGATTATACGATTGATGGCTCTTTTTGGCAAAGAGAATTTGAATTTCGCCGAGCTTCGGGCCTTTCTGCCAGAGTGTCTAAAGAGTTTTGGAATTGGACCGATACCTACGGCATTGAAATTTATGAAGGCGATGAGGCTTTTATCTTGGCCACCGCTATTGTTATTGATTTGGTGCTGTTTGAAAAGAAATCAAACTAAGTAGTCATGTCAAAGCGCTTTCAGCTCAAGGAAAAAGCTTGGAGCCTAGATAGTAGTTATCTAATCCGAGATGAGCTAGACCAAATTATTTATTTGGTAGAAGGGAAGTTTTTTTCTTGGGGTAAAGACCTATCTTTTCAAGATTATAAAACAGGACAAGAGTTATTTCAAATTAAAAGACGGCTTTTTTGCCTGTTGCCTCAGTTTGAAATAAAACATAAGGGAGAAGTCATTGCCGAATTTCGTAAGCAGTTTTACCTTTGGGGGCATTGCTTTAGTTTAAGGTTTTCAGGAGGGGCAAGTTACCAAGTTGAGGCTGGCTTTTGGTCCAGAAACTTTATTGTTAGTGCAAATGAAAAACAATTAGCCAAATTGTCTAAAAAGTTTTGGGCATGGACGGATACTTATAGCGTCGAAATCTATGAAGGAGAGGAACAACTAATTTTGGCAGCGGCTGTCATTATTGATTCTATTTTATTTAATCATGGGTCAAATTAGAGGAAAAAAGAGCAGCCTTGGCCCAGCGCTGCGGAGGGGTGGCCGAAGGCCAGACCGAGTTTTTTTGAGCGCAGCGAAAAAAACGAAGGGCCGAGCAGACCTGCGAGCCCCGCAGCATAGCGGCGGCCGACCTAGCCGAAGGCTAGCCGGCCGCGGGCCCCAAAACATAAAAAATCTCAAAAAAAGAGATCAAAAAAAAGCCAGTAGAAAAAATCTACTGGCTTTTGTCGTTTTATTCGGTGGCTTTGAGCACCGCCAACAAAATTTCGGGGGCCAAACGCACTTTATAATTAGGATTGATATAAGAAAATTGAATTTCGCCTTCTGTATTGAGGACAAAAACAGCGGGAGCCGGCAACTGATAATGTTTTTCGCCCGATTGCTCGTCTAGCTTCACACCAAAGGCCCGATAGCGTTTCTGGGCTTTGTCATCTAGTTGGTAGGCAATGCCCAATTTTCGAGCATATTCCATTTTTGCATCAGAAAGCAACTGGTAGCGAAATTCGCCATCTTCTGCGCTTTCTTTTAGCTTTTCGGGTTTATCGGCAGAGATAGCCAAAACCTGAAAGCCCAAATCATGGATGTCTTTTTCAATTTCTTGCAATCCATTGAGTTGCAAATTGCAATAGGGGCACCAATTTCCGCGATAAAAAACCAAAACGGTCTTTTGCTTTTTAATCAACTTGCGAATGCCTAAATTTTCGCCTTCTACATTTTTAAGGTTGCCGGCGGGAATCGTTTCGCCGACCAAGATGGGGCAAATATCTTCGGCGGCATTGGGGACCGTTTCTTTTTGGGCAAAAGAAAGGCTGGCCGAAAAGAGGAGCAAAAAAACAAATAACTTTTTCATAGGAGGCTTAATTTTAAGGGTTAGTACCAGTCCCAGTTTCCTTTGCGGTAATAACTACTGAGTACTGGATGATGAATGCGATTGACTTCAATCTTTGCCGTGTCAATAGGAACAACTGGCTTGCCAAAAGAACTAATGTGCAAAAGCGCCTCTTTGTTGAGCCATTTGGTTTCTACTTGATCTAAGTTAATATTTCTTAAAGCATCTCGAAAACCTTCTTGGGGTAAATCTTTGGCGCCAAGGGTCCAGCCCCATTGCCCTAAAGTAAGTACTTGATTGTGAATTTGTAATGTGCTAAATCCCGCTTCTTTTAGTGTTTTGTCAATGCAAACAAAAGCTTTACTGGCATAATACGGGCTACCCGATTGAATGGAAATGAGTCCGCCTGGCCGCAATTGTTTATAACACATTTTATAAAATTCATAAGAGTATAAACGGCCCAACTCAATACTTTTTGGGTCTGGAAAATCGCAATAAATCAAATCGTAAAAATCTAAGGTCTTTTCCATATACTGAAAAGCATCGCCATTGAGAATTTCTACTCGAGGATCTAGCAAGGCGCTGTCATTCATAGTTAAAAAAATGGGGTTGGTTTTGGCCAGCTCTGTCACTTTGGGGTCCAAATCAACCAACATAATTTTTTCAATGCTGGGATATTTGAGTAATTCTCGAACTACGCAGCCATCGCCACCACCTAAAACTAAAGCCGTTTTGGGCTCGGGATGCAAACTAGCCGTTGGATGGACCATAGGTTCATGATACATCCATTCATCTAAGGTAGAAAGTTGCTGGTTGCCATTGATATAAAACCAATGATTGCCCTTCCATTCGGTAACAACTAGTTTTTGATACTTAGATTGATGCTGGAAAATGACTTTATCTTTATAACGTTTCTGTTCGCCAAAAAGAATAATAGGTTCTGCCGCAAAAAAACCAGCCAAAAGCACTAAACCTACGGCAAAAGCCCCAATTTTAAAGGCCAATTTATGCGCTTTGGGAAAAAGTTGGCCCAAAAAGACCAATAATAAAAGCGCTACGCCAAAATTGACGGCCCCCAAAATAAAAGGCGTATAGGTAAGGCCCAAATAGGGAAGGCCCACAAAAGCAAAAAATAATCCGCCAATCAAACTGCCGTAATAATCGTTTTCCATTACCGCAGAAACATTGACCCGCAACTCCTGATAAGCATCATTGAGCCGAACCACCAAAGGAATTTCCATCCCTATCAATAAACCAATCAGAATACAAAAGCTATAAATAAAAACACCAGTGTATTCCATATAAGCCGTGGCCGTATAAGTAAATAAAGCCGAAAAGGCCACCAAAAGGGAAAGCGTAAACTCAATAATAACAAAGCTGCTCAGCAAATTCTTTTCAAAATACTTGGAAATTCTACTGCCCAAGCCCATAGAAAAAAGCATAACAGACAAGACAATCGTAAACTGAAAAACAGAATTGCCCAAAAAATAAGTGGCCAAGGTGGCCAAAATGTATTCGGCCACAATACCCGAAAGACCAGTGGCAAAAAGAGATAACTTGAGAATGTTGGATTTTAACATGACAGCTTGAATAGGTCCATAAAAAAACTAGCCGCCCAAAATAGACAGCTAGTTGCAATTTTGCTAATTTTTAAAGGAGTTCGACCCGCTAATCTTTTTCTGACTTAAATCGAATCGGTACAACCATTCGCATCGAAACTTTTTTTCCGAATTCTTCTGCCGCTTCCCATTTTGCCGTTATGGCTACAACTTTTACAGCATTTAATGCAACTCCCTCTAAACCCAATCCTTCTTCGCCCATAAACCGAAGAAGTTCAATGTTTTCCATTTTTCCCTCAGCTGTTACCACAAATCGAATATAAGCTACCGAATTGATGTTTTTTCCCTTGGCCGCCTTAGGAAAAATAGTAGCAGCCGATAAATCTTTCATCAACGCTAGCTGCCCACAGGTTTTTCGCTCTTCTGGACTTTCGTCTTCTGAACATTCTTCTGTAAGATAATAACAATATTTTGGTACATAATCTATAGTTGGAGCCGGTGCGGGTGGTGGCGGTGGTGGCGGCGGCATTTCTTCTACAACTGGCGCTGGAGGAACTGGCGGCGGTGGCGGTGGTGGCGGCGGAACCAAAGTATCAACCTCCACAACATATTGCGGAGCTGTTTCGGCTTGCGCAGCCTGAACTCCCCCTACAAAAAAGAGGAGCAAAAATAAATAGCGATAGTACATGAGCATATTTTTCGGCGGTGAAATAAAAGCTTTGTCTAAAAGATGTTTGTATGAGTTTTTTGCTGGAAAATGGAGTAAAAAATTAGTCCTGCTCTTCCAATTTAAATTTAATGGGGGCAATCATTTGCATTGAGATATATTCTCCGTTACGTTTTGCTACTTTCCATTTTGCCGTTTTAGCTACCGTTTTTACTGCATTTAATGCAGCTTCTTCAAAGCCCATTTTTTCTTCTCCTACTAATTTGGCCAACTCAATATTTTCCATTTTTCCCTCGGCAGTTACTGTATAGCGAATGTAAACTGTTGCTTCCAAAGATTTTTCTTTGGCCGCTTTAGGATAAATTAAGGCCGATATTAAATCATCTCTTAAAGCTAAATCGCCACACTTATCTCGTTCTTCATAACTTCCGTCTTCTGGGCAATGCGCTTTGAGGTAGTAACTGAATTCCTCTATATAGTGTCCTGGAAATGAAAGTTCGTCTGGCAACGGAGCATCTTTTTTTTCAGCCGTTTCTGGAACCAAAGTATCGGCCTCTACAATATATTGCGGAGCTGTTTCGGCTTGCGCAGCCTGAACTCCCCCTACAAAAAAGAGGAACAAAAATAAATAGCGATAATACATGAGTATATTTTTCAGAGGTGAAATAAAAGCTTTGTCTAAAAGATGTTTGTATGAGTTTTTTGCTGGAAAATGGAGCAGAAAATTAGTCCTGCTCCTCCAATCCAAATTTAATAGGGACAACCATTTTCATCGGGATATATTTTCCTTTGTGTTTTGCTACTTTCCATTTTGCTGTTTTAGCTACCGTTTTTACGGCATTTAATGCAGCTTCTTCAAAGCCCATTTTTTCTTCTCCTACTAATTTGACCAACTCAATATTTTCCATTTTTCCCTCGGTAGTTACTACAAATCGAATATAAGCAGTTGCTTCCAAAGATTTTTCTTTGGCCGCTTTAGGATAAATTAAGGCCGCTGTTAAAACTTTATGTAAGGCAAGGTCAGCACATCTATTTTTTGACCAAAAATCATCATCGGGACAATCATCAGAAAGATAATAGGGCTCCATGTAGTTTATTCCAAACCCACTATATTGATCTGCTGCAGCTGTTCTTGGCGGTGGCGGAGGTGGTGGAGGAGGAAAAGGAAGTGCTGTTTTCTCTTTTGTTTGCGGAACTAAAGTATCAGCCACTGCAATTGCCGCTAGCACACTGTTAACTCCCCCTACAAAAAAGAGGAGCAAAAATAAATAGCGATAGTACATGAGCATATTTTTCGGCGGTGAAATAAAAGCTTTGTCTAAAAGATGTTTGTATCAGCTCGTTTGGTGGAAAAACTACCCCAAAAAAAAAGCGCGCAAAAAACAAAAGTTTTTTGCGCACCTCTCTTTATTTCTCTAAAGTTTTACTCAAACTTTTTTCCAGAGCGATCAATAACGGCCGCACTAGCTTGCTGATTGGCAAAAAGAAGCAAATCTTGAATATTTACTCTTTCTGGGCGACTAGCCACAAAGAAAATAGTTTCCGCTACATCTTCGGCTCGTAAGGGCGTGAAATCATTATAAATTTTTGCTTTTTCTTCATCGCCATTAAAACGAACCAAAGCAAATTCAGTTTCTACATGCCCCGGATGAATAGCCGCTACCCGAACGCCATAGCGATGCAAATCTAAACGCATTCCTTTAGTGAGCATATCTAAAGCGGCTTTTGTAGCGCAATAAACATTTCCGTCAGGATAAGCTTCTTTGCCTGCAATCGATCCGATATTGATAATAAATCCTTTTTTATTTTGGACCATAATCGGACTAATCGCCCGGCTCAAGTAAAGTAATCCTTTCAGATTGGTATCAATCATAGTTTCCCAATCCTCAATTTTTCCCTCATGAATGGGGCCTCTACCTTTTGCCAAGCCTGCATTATTGATCAAAATATCAATGTTGCCCCAAGATTCAGGCAATTTTGCCAAGGCGGCATCAATTTCTTCTTTATTTCGAACATCAAAAGAAAGGGTTTGTACTTCCAACTGCTCAAAATTTTCACGCAATTGCTCCGAAAGTTCTTCTAAACGGGCTGCTCGGCGACCAGTTAATACCAAACGGTAACCTGCGCGAGCAAATTGCCAAGCCGTAGCCCGACCAATACCAGAAGTTGCGCCAGTAATAAAAACAACTTCTTCTGCATGAGGCGAGCGCAAAATTTCTTCTTCCGATTCAGGCAACTGTAATTCTTCGGCTATCGGTTGCTGTTCTTCTGGACGAATGACTTTATATAACTGATCCAATTCTTCTGCCTGCAATTCGGGCTTCAACAAACAAGCTTGCAAATAATTTGCTCTGGCCGCTTCAATTTGTCCCTGTTTAGCCTGACAATCGGCCAAAGCCAAATAAGCCAACTCATATTGCGGATCAATTTCTAAGGCCCGATGCAATAATTCATTCACTCTAAATAAAGACGCAAATCTTTTACGCAAATGCAAAGCATACTCATAATAAAGCGCTGCCGATTCTTCATTGACAAAAATCGCTTTTTTATAATATTCTTGCGCCAATTGCTGCTCTTCTTCCTCAAAATGACGATCTAACAAACGCGCCAACCAAATCAAAGCGCGACCATTACTGGGGTCCAACACTAAAATTCGTTCATAAGCCAAACGGGCCACTTCATAATCCGCTTCTTCCGTTTCGGTTTCTGCAATGACAAAAAGTGCATCCAAAGAGCGAACTTCGGTCAAATATTCTTGGGCCGCTTCCAAATTTTCGTCTTCTAAAACTACTTTTTCGGTCGCCGCTTCTTTTTCTTCCTCTTTTTCTAGAACGGTCGGAATTTCTTCCACTTTTTCCTCTTCTA
This sequence comes from Saprospira grandis, assembly GCF_027594745.1. Taxonomy (NCBI): domain Bacteria; kingdom Pseudomonadati; phylum Bacteroidota; class Saprospiria; order Saprospirales; family Saprospiraceae; genus Saprospira; species Saprospira grandis. The sequence goes on from NZ_CP110854.1 coordinate 3,886,582, forward strand.
CAGCTTCCAGGGGTTCTTTTTCCTCCGCTGTTTTTTCTTCCTCCTCCATTTCCTCAACAGAATTTTCTGCCTGCTCTTCTTCCTCCTCTTTTTCTTCTAGGGGCGTTTCTTCAGGGCTTTCTTCTTCCAAAATTTCTTCTTCGGCCCGAGATTCTACTTCTATTTCTGGAGCTTCTTCAATTTCTTCTTGCTCTTCTTCCGCTTCTTTTTCTTCGCTTTTTTGCAAAGCTGTAATATCGATTGCTTGCAAAAGGCGACTAAATTCGCTGGCTTCAAAATCGGCCCAAGGACTAGGCGAAAGCGCATTGATTTTTCGCAAAAAACTGCCAATATTTGTCGATAAACGTTTGGCAAAAAGTTTTTTCGCTTCAATTTCTTCTAATTCATCAGCGGCTGCTTCTCGGTTGGCTTTGCGCAGGCGAATCCATTCCTCATGCCAAAAATCTCGGTAGCGCATGAGTTCATGAATGGTTTTTGTTTGTGTGGGCGTTTCGATAATTTGGCCGTTAACATCTTTTTGCCGACCATTTAAAATAATGGGCAAAATTCGCTCGGTTTCTAGCATCAGCGAGCTCAGTGCTTGCATGGCCAGATGATCTTTTAAAAAGTTATCGCTAAGCAGTAGCAAAACTTTTTCTTCACTATTTTCTAGTTGCTGGGGGCTGGGGTTGGCCACTAATTGAACTTGGCTGCCAGCAAAAAAATGCTGCAAGCGCTGAAATTCTTCGCTGTTGGCCGCTACATATAATACAGGGAGTTGATATTGAGGCATAGTTTGACGTTGTTTTTTTCCTTGGCCTAAAGTAAGGGCTTTTGAAAAGAAATGAAAGTTTAAAACTACAGAACTTTTCATTTTAGATAAAAATTAGAGCTATTTTTTGGGGCCTCCGCCTCCCTTCGGTCGTCGGCGCTACGCTTTGGGGCTCGCTGTTCGCTCGGCCCTGCGTTTTTTTCGCTGCGCTCAAAAAACTGGGTCTGGCCTGCGGCCACCCCGCCGCATCGCTAGGCCAGTCGCTTCGCTCCTTCTAGACGCAGAAATTTAGTTCTGCTAGTTATGGGCCGATGGTTTCAACCATCGGCTCATTTTTTTGGATCTAGAATGGCCTCCCTTTTTGCTGTGGGTTTTAACCCACTGATCTAGAAAACCATCAAGAAAAAATCCCCCTTTCAAATAGCGGCTTTCAATTAGCGATGGGTATAAAAATTACATTGATTTTTCGGCCACTTTTTTTTCTAAAAAATTATTAGTCAGTCTATTGACATTATTATTTTTTAGTCGTAACTTTAAAAACAACAAAAAAATATAGCCCCATGATGACTCTCGAACAAAAAATGCAGGATTATAAATTGAGCAAGAAAATGCTCAAGGCTTTTTACGGCATTTCTTATCCCACTTTGCGCAAACGCCTACGTGCTGCGGGTTTGGACCATTTTATTGGCCGCAGAAAATTTTTCTTTGCCGAATTTCTCCTCATTTTTAAGGCCTTGGGCCAACCTACAAGCATTTTGGAAGAAGTTGCAGAACTGGCTCTTATTTATGAGCAGCTCATTAGTTTGGGCTTATTGCAGGGGCAATCTCAGAAAGATTTGCCGCAAAAAGGGCAAAAAAAGGAGGAAGCTCTTTTTTCCTCGCCAAAATTACGGCTTTTGCAAAAGCCTTTGGCTTTGCTCAATCGTTTTATTGCCCTCTATTATCAAGTTTTACTAAATGGTTTGGACCTTTTATATGGCCCAACGAAAAAATATGCTGTTCAACAAGCAGCTTAGCTTCGTCCATCAAGAATAGCAGTTACTTTTATCCCTCAATTTTTACAATCTAGTTTTTTTATAGCCATAGCCTAAAGCTCATGGTTGAATGCCTATGCTCAACCCACAGCTCCAAAACAAGCCAAAAAAACAACCGTCCCCAAAAAGCGAAGAAGGACTTTAGTCCGCTCTTCGCTCAAGTCAGTAACCCAACCCTGAGCTTGCTGCTAGAAAAGATTGGGAATTTTTTTTCTAAAAAACTACTGACTACTTAGTTCTTCTCTGTGATGGCAATCAACTTTTCTTTTTGTATACGATTTTCTTCCAACTGCATTGCAAAGGCATTTAAAGACAGATCATCAATAATATTTATTTTTTGCAGCTCATCTTCGGAGGCGGCAAAATATTTTTCTAGTTCTTTTTGATAGTCTTTTAGCAATTTAGCTTTGAGGTCAGTCAATTTTTTTCGAGCTTCTTCATATTTTTCCTGTTGCTGCGTCAAATAACTGCGATACTGTTCTAAATATTCTTGCAAAAGGCGTAGGAGTGTTGTATTGATCTCTTGTATTTCTTTGGCAGTGACTATTTTTTCTAAAACAAATAATTCTTCCTGAAGCTCTTCAAGAGATTGTACATTTTGGAGTGAGGCGTGGAGCATTCTTGCTTTATTGAGCAAAGGTTTTTGGCTAGCCTGTTGAATGGCTTTTTGTTTTTGCAAAAGGTCTTGATAACTGCCTAAAACTTCGCTTTGTTCTGTTTTCCATTGCTCAAACCACCCTTTAAGATGATCATCAAGTCTTTCTTTATAGCTGCTTGCAAAAGCAACAAATTTTTGCGCTGCAGTTTTATAATTAAGCTGTAGCTCTTCTAAGGTCTTATTATAGTCGTCAATGAGTTGAACAAGACTGGGAAGTCCTTGGGTCGAGGCTTTTTTCAATCGCCAGCCAATAAAAAAGCTAATAACTGCAAAAAGAATAAAGACGGCAGTAATTTGAAAGAAAGTAGAAAGTGAAATATTGGGAGGAAAATAAAAAACATAAAAAATTGGCGCCACAAATAAAAATAAAGCAGCCACCTGAAGTAAAATACCTAAGTTTTCTTGCCAAGGATTTTTATTTCCTTGTTGAGAATTTAAGATCTTGACCAAAGCAAAGTTACTAGCTATCAAGATGATGAAATAAATCGCAGCAGGAATAAAAAGTGAATCAGTCAATCTAAAAAAAACTAAAGCTTGCAAGGACTAAGGCTGCACCTCCAAACTTTACTGCACCCAATAAAAAACGGCTCCGCTTTGGGTCGCCCCCTTGGGTAAAGGCCTTTACTAAAACATAAACCGGAAAAATAAAAACTAAACTGATAAACAAAAAGGCCCAGCCTTCAAAAGAACGGTAAATAAAAAATATAAAGATTATACATAAGCAAAGGAGGGACAAAAAACTGAGCCCTCCCAAAATACTTAAGCAACCTGAAGGTGCGCTAAGCGTTTCTTCATCCAAAAAATCTTTCTTTTGACTAAGGAGCATTTGATAACTTGCTGGAAATAAAGGCAGTTTTTCTAGCTCATCTTCTTCAGGCAGCCTAATTTCTTTTTTCAATAGTTCCAACTGCTTTACTTCTTCAGTGGCTTCCACTTCTTCAAAACCAAAAATGATTGCCCAGCCGCTAATTTCATGGAGCAATTCTGTGCACCATTCTTCTGGACCCGCCCTTTTTTCGGCTTGATGTAAACCCTTTACAAAAGTTTGTGCAAACAAATTTTGCAGCCCCTGCGGAAGCTCCGCATATTTTTGATGGGGGGCGGCAAAAAATTAAGCCATTCTTTAGCTTTCGGGTGATGTACATATAAACCCGCCTCAATTTTTTCATGCAAACTAACACAGGACTCATATTCTCCTTTGGCTGAGGCGGCAAAGGGATGAATTCCTAAAAATAATTTATAGAGGATAACGGCGAGAGCAAAATTATCCCAACTGGCTTCAAAGCGTTCTATTTTTGGCTCCAGATAATATTCTGGGGCAGAATATTCTGGAGTGGCTACTGCAGCCTTAAAAAATTGATCGCCATCCGAAATTTGTATAGAATCGACATCTACAATAGAAATTCGTCCATCGGGTTGGACCAAAATATTTTCGGCTTTTAAATCGACCAGCACATATTTTTTTCTCCTTTGCAGGTAGCGAAGGGCATTGACCAAATTAAAGGCAATTTTCAAACGAAACTTTAGGCTATCGGCCTGATCAAAAGCCAAGCGTTTCCAAGCGGCATCAATTTTTCTGGGCAATTGGGGCAAACAAAGCAATTCTAATTTTTTCCCTTGGGCCTTCGGCATTATCAACCCAATTTGTTCGCCTTTTTCATTTTGCAAAATGGCTTCGGGCCAAATAAAACTAGGCGTAATTCCTTCTTTCCCTCGCCTCAAAGGATCATTTATCAAAAAATCCAATTTGGCCAATTTTTCAGCCGTCCTTTTGTGTGGATGATAAATTTTTGCTACCCGATCACTATACTTTTCTGGCGATAAAATGTGAAACAAGCTGCCTTCACCACCCGAAGCAAAAGCTTTAGGGGCCAAAAAGATAGCTTCTTTTGTTTCAGTTAAAAAAAGAATGACTTTTTGTTCTGTGTAGTTGTTCTCTTCCATAATCTTTTTGTTACCTCAAGGTAACAAAATTTAATAAAAATATTTTACTGATAAGATGATTTTGATTTTTGGGGCCTCCGCCTCGCTGCGCTCGTCGGCTCCCGTTGGTCGGGTCGCTCGGCCCTGCGCAAAAAAACAAGTTTTTTGCTTGGTCTGGCCTGACGGCCACTGCTGCACATCGGTTACTCCCGTTAGTCGTCGAACTGCGGCTTTCAGCCTTGTTGTGGCCAGTCGCTTCGCTCCTTCTAGACGCAGAAATTTAGTTCTGCTAGTTATGGGCCGATGGTTTCAACCTTCGGCTCATTTTTTTGGCTGTAGAATGGCCTCCCTTCTTGCTGTGGGTTTTAACCCACTGGTCTAGAAAACCATCAAGAAAAACTCCCCCTTTCAAATAGCGGCTTTCAATTAGGCTCAAGCCTAAAAAACAACAAAATTTTTCTTCGCTAAAAAAAATGCTGTGACCAAAACAAGAGAAAAAACAACCGCCCCGAAAAAGGAAACAGTTTTAGTTTAATTTTTTAGGAGCCGATGGTTTTAACCATCGGCTCATTTTTTTGGATGTAGAATGGCCTCCCTTCTTGCTGTGGGTTTTAACCCACTGGTCCAAAACCATCAAGAAAAACAACAACCGTCCAAGCACAACCGCCAAGAAAAATCCCCTCGCAAGAGGGGATGACAATTTTTTGCTTAGCCTAGGGCCTTGGCCCTAGGGTTCCTATGAAATTTATGGGAGAAAAACTCCCCCTTTCAAATAGCGGCTTTCAATTAGGCTCAAGCCTAAAAAACAACAAAATTTTTCTTCGCTAAAAAAAATGCTGTGACCAAAACAAGAGAAAAAACAACCGCCCCGAAAAAGGAAACGGTTTTAGTTTAATTTTTTAGGAGCCGATGGTTTTAACCTTCGGCTCATTTTTTTGGATGTAGAATGGCCTCCCTTCTTGCTGTGGGTTTTGACCCACTGGACCCCAAAAAACTTCAAAAAAAACACCCCCCAAGCACAAGCGCCAAGAAAAATCCCCTCGCAAGAGGGGATGACAATTTTTTTCTTAGCCTAGGGCCTTAGCCCTAGGGTTCCTATGAAATTTATGCGGAATAGAAAAAACAAGAAGCCAAAACTGCCGAAGAAAAAAGCCCAAAGAAAAAAAACAGATGAGCGGATGAGCGATGCGCAGCAGTGCGGCGCAGCCGCAGACCAAGCAAAAAACTTGTTTTTTTGCGCAGGGCCGAGCGAACAGCGAGCTGCGCAGCGTAGCGACCCGAGCCAAAGGCGAGGGGCAGCCCCAAAAAAAAGCCCAAAATTTTACTTTTGGGCTTGAAAGTGCTTATGAAATGGGGTTAATCCTCATCGGTATAAGGATCAACTTCTGTTTCGTATTCTACTTCGAGATTTTCGGCATCTACTTTAGTGACAGTAAACTCTACGCGGCGGTTAATTTGTCGGCCTTCGGCGGTATTATTGTCGGCAACGGGTTTACTTTCGCCAAAGCCTTTATAACTTAAGCGATTTGGGGCCACGCTTCCTTTTTGGACCAAATAATTATAGACCGATTTTGCGCGGTTTTCTGATAAGCGTTGGTTGTAGCTATTGTCTCCGCGGCTATCGGTATGCCCATGAATGGCAATTTCCATGCTTGGATATTCATTGAGCAGGTCAATTACCTCTTGCAATTGCTCGTTAGATTCGGGCAAGAGGCCCCATTTTGCAGTCACAAAGAAAATGCGGTCCAATTTAACCACATCGCCAACTTTTGGTGGCGGGGGCGGAGGCAATGCGGGGGGCTCTTCTTTAAAGTTGAGTTCGCAAAGCATGATATCATCAATGAGGTAATAGGCATTTTCAAAATCTCCGGCGGGATCGGCAGAGCCTTCAATCATTTCTGTTTTTTCATTATCGAAAAAATTGCCGAGGATAATCCAATTGGAGCGGTTTGGAGAGACAAAAGTACCAGAATACTTTACCCATTCTCTTTTATCTTTATTGATGACCTCTTCCACATTAAAATCGGGTTTAATCTCGGTGAGTGGGTCCCAAGTTTTTCCTTTGGTAATTCGGGTAGGCGAGAGAGCCAGACCAATATTATTGCTTACATATTTAGAGCGAACGGCACGGCAGACCCAAAATTCAAAGTAATATTCGGTTCCTTTGCGCAAAGTTTGGGTCAATTTGGCCTGCACATATTCTCTATAGACGCTGCTGCGTTCCGATTTTGGGTTGTGCGTTAAAATAGCAGCCATTTTATAGCCCGAATGCGGTTCGTCAATGATTTCATTGTTTCTTTTTGCCGACTTTAGGGTTTGTGGAAACACAATTTTTAAGTCAGGCGTCGATAAAGAAGGGCTAGACCAATCAGAAACGCTATAGCGAAAGGTTTTAAAGCCATCGAGATCATCTTTAGGCGGTTTTGCTCTAAGTTTTTCAAAACCGGGATTCGGAACCAAGTTGGGGCCCGATCCTTCTGGAGCTTGTGCCATCAAATGAAAAGGCAGGGCCAGAAAAGCTGGCCAAAAAAGGTATTTTTTCCACATAATTAAGGTCTGTTTTATTTAAAGATACTAAAGGCGGGCTAAAGTCACAAAAAAACGGAGCCTTCTAGGGCAATCCGAAAAGAAGGCTGTATATTTTCGGCAGAATAAATTAAAAATTATGAAAGTAGGACTCTTTTTCGGCTCTTTTAATCCCATTCATATCGGGCATTTAATGATTAGCAGTTATTTGTTGCAACATAGTCCTTTGGATGAGCTATGGTTGGTGCTTAGTCCGCATAATCCACATAAAGAACGAAAAACTTTGGCCGATGACTACCTGCGTTTAGAAATGTTGCAGGCTGCGGTAGAGGAGGAGCCGGGCTTAAAAGCTTGCGCAATAGAGTTTGATTTGCCCAAACCTTCTTATACGGTAGATACTTTGGCTTATTTGCGAGAAGAGCATCCCGAGCATGAATTTGTTTTGCTGATGGGGGGCGATAATCTGCGCTCTTTGCCCAAATGGAAAAATTATGAGCAAATTTTGGCGCATCATACTATATATGTATATAAACGGCCCAAAGTAAGTTTGGGCGAGCTGGAAAATCATCCCAGTATTCATTTATTTCCAGAAGCGCCTTTGGTAGAAATTTCAGCAACTTATATTCGTCGGCAAGTAGTTAATGGAGGAAGTATTCGTTATTGGGTGCCCGATGCAGTGCGAGAAATTATTGAGAAATCGGGAGTGTATCGTTAGGTTGCTGATGAGCAATTTACTTTGGAAATACCCCCCAAAAAAAAGCCCAGTCTACAGACTGGGCTTTTTATCTTCCTCCACTAAATTTATTCATGTTTCAAACTGGCCATGACCGCCTCCACATCAACTTCTAGGCCTTGGGCCACGGCAGCACCCAATTTGGGGTCTACTCTAAAGAAGTGACAAAGTTGGCGATTGATAATCGTCTCTCGTTTTGGACCAGCAATGCCTTGCATAGCCCCCACAATATTGGCCACCAAATTATGGCGATCATAATCGTTCATGACTTCATTGAAAAGGGCGGCGGGCTGACTAAAATGATCGTTTTCGCCAGGCCCCTCATTCCGATCAAAGAAATCGGCCACAGGATCCTTAATTTCTTCCGCAGGCTCCGTATAACTCGCATCCTCATAAATGTCATCAAAACTATTGGGATAATAGTTGGGCCCCTCTTCGCCATTGCCATCTACTCGCATCAAGCCATCTCTTTGGTAATTTTTTACCGCAAAAGGACAACGATTAACGGGAATTTGCTCATAATTGGCCCCCAAACGATAACGATGCGCATCGGGATAAGACAATAAACGACCCTGCAACATTTTATCGGGCGAGTAGCCAATGCCATCCACAATATGAGCGGGCGCAAAAGCACTTTGCTCTACGGTAGCAAAGTAATTTCTAGGAATTTGATTCAATTCCAAAATACCCACTTCCTGCAAAGGGAAGTCTTTATGCGACCAAACTTTTGATAAGTCAAAGGGATTAAAAGGCAAAGCCTGCGCCTGCTCATCCGTCATGATCTGAATCATAAATCGCCATTTAGGGAAGTTGCCCGACTCAATCGCTTCTACCAAATCCCGCTGAGAGAAATCCATATCTTTGGCCCGCATCTGATCGGCCTCTGGCCCAGTCATATTTTTGATGCCTTGCAGCGTCTTAAAATGGAATTTTACCCAAACTCGCTCATTTTCCGCATTGATCATACTAAAGGTGTGCGAGCCATAACCATTCATATGGCGATAACCATAAGGGGTGCCTCGGTCCGAAAATAAAATCAAAACCTGATGCAAACTCTCCGGATTTAAACTCCAAAAATCCCACATCATGGTCGGACTTTTCAAGTTGGTTTTAGGATCCCGCTTCTGTGTATGAATAAAATCGGGAAACTTTTTGGGGTCTTTGATAAAAAAGACGGGCGTATTATTCCCCACCATGTCAAAATTGCCGTCTTCAGTGTAAAATTTTACCGCAAAACCTCTAGGATCTCGCTCGCTATCGGCGCTGCCTTTTTCGCCACCTACGGTAGAAAAACGCAGAAAAACCTTGGTCTCTTTGCCAATTTGGTTCAAAAACTTGGCGCGGCTGTACTTAGATACGTCTTGGGTCACGGTAAAAGTACCAAAAGCACCGCTCCCTTTGGCATGCACCACCCGCTCGGGAATCCGTTCGCGGTTAAAATGGGCCAGTTTTTCATGCAAAATATAATCTTCTAGCAAAAGAGGACCCCGACGGCCCGCAGATTTACTATTTTCGTGATTCGTATAAGGACGGCCAGAAGCCGAACGCAATTTATGGTTTTGCTCTTTCTTACTCATTATATAAGCTATGTTTAGGATGAGGAAAATAATATGGTTTTGGGGCCTCCCGCCTTCGGCGGGCGGTTACTCCCTTTGGTCGTCGAACTGCGGCCTAAAGGCCTTGTTGTCGTTTCACGGCTCGCTGTTGTTTTGGGGCCTCCCGCCTTCGGCGGGCGCTACGTTGCAGGGCTCGCTATTCGCTCGGCCCTTCGCAAAAAACAAGTTTTTTGCTCGGTCTGGCCTTCGGCCACCCTTGCACATCGCTAGGCCAACTAAAAGTTGCTGCGCAAAGAAAGGCTCCCTTTGGTCGCCCAGCTTGGACCACCATTGAATTTAGTATTTTTTCTTTGCTTAGGCAAATATAGTTTGTCTGCTTAATTGTTTAAAATGATATATTTGATACAGATATCGACTAAACCGATGATGAAATGAATTTACAGCAACTCGAATATATTTTGGCCCTAGAAGAGCATCGGCATTTTGTCAAGGCGGCAGAGGCTTGCTTTGTGACCCAATCTACCTTGAGCATGATGGTCAAAAAGTTGGAAGAAGAACTGGGCGCTCCCATTTTTGACCGAAAACAAAAGCCTTTGGCCCCAACGCCTTTAGGCGAAAAAATTTTGCGACAAGCTCGTTTGATTTTGCAGCAAGCTGGGCAGCTCAAAGCTATGGTCGATTGGGAGCAAAATCAGTTGGGCGGATGCTTGCGCTTGGGAGTGATTCCTACCTTAGCGCCTTATTTATTGCCCTTATTTTTGCCCAGTTTTCTGGCCGCTTGTCCAGATTTGCAAGTAGAGCTCCGAGAAATGCAAACCCAAGAGATGGAACGGGCCATGCTTGCGGGAGATTTGGACCTAGGCATTTTGGCTTTGCCTTTTGGCCATCCTACTTTGGTCCAAGAAAGCCTCTTTTATGAAGACTTCTTATTATATGGAGATGATTTTGAAATGGAGAAAAACTACTTCTTAACCGAAGAGTTGGACCTTTCTCAACTTTGGCTGCTGGAAGAAGGCCATTGTCTCCGCCAACAATTGGTTGATTTTTGTGCCTTGCAGTTGCAAACTGGCGAAAGTCGACAGCTTAATTATTTGGCGGGCAGTTTGGAAAGTCTCCGCATGCTAGTCGATTATCAGGGAGGATTTACCATTTTGCCCAGATTGGCGGGCCAGGCTTTGCCGCCCAAACAACAGGCGAGCTTGCGCAGTTTTGCTACACCCGAACCTTATCGAGAAATTGGTTTGCTTCGGCCCGCCAACTTTGAGCGCCAAGCTCTACTCGATTTACTCAAAGAACAAATTTGGTCTCATTTGCCTCCCGCTTGCCCCAGAGAACTGCCCGCAGCAGGAAAATCTTGGCCCGTTCATTTTGAGGATTAGGGGCGGCGAAGCCGCCCTGGCCCGAAGGGCCAATTGGCCCAGCGCTGCGGAGTGGGTGGCCGCAGGCCAGACCGAGCAAAACGAGCCCTAGCGAAGTTTTGCGAAGGGCCGAGCGAGTAGCGAGCCCCGCAGCATAGCGGCGGCCGCCCCAAATTGAAGGGCGGCCGCGGGCCCCAAAAAAGAAATAATCTAAAAACTAAGGACTGCATTTCATTTTTGATGATTAAAGCAGCTGAAAAACAATGAAAATTATGGTGGTTGATAATTTACAATCCTTGATAGATGAGGTGCTTTTACTGGCTAAGGATAAAGAAAAGTATATAGAAAAAATAGTTCAGCCCTATCCCTTGATGGAAGAATTGCGCAAAGAACTGAGCGACTATGCCGATGTATCAATACATGATGGATTAAAAGTGAAAGTTTATATTGACCACTCCGAATTCAAATCTGGAGACTTGGAAATCTACTATCAGACGAGCCTGTCTTTTTCTAAGTTTGTCAATGCAGTAAGACTCACGTTTTATTGTTCTGTGAAAAATCCAGATCCTAGGACTCATAGCGGATACATTGACCGAGAAAGTTATGACGATTGCTTTATTCAAGAACAATTTGATTTGTGCGAAAAATTAGTGTCATTTTTTGATAAACATGGAATTACATTGATTATGGATCAAGAATATGAATATGTTGTAGCTGGTTTAGACTTTGTTAATCAAAGATTCTCTTTTCGACAAGCACAACCTACGGCAGGACTGTTGTTTTTTGAAGACTTTTTTGGTTATGCTGAAGAGCGATGGGGATGAGAGCGCCGTTGCTAGCTTATAGCTTTTTTTTTTTTAAGTAGAAATGGGCGTAAAAAGCCCTAGCGAAGTTTTGCGAAGGGCCGAGCGACCCGACCAATGGGAGTCGACGCAGCGAAGCAAGTAGTAGCGAGCCCCAGAGGCTGCCCCAAAAAGGAAACGATTAAATCTCCATACCCATGAAAAAAGTATATTTCCCCAGCCTTTTATTGGCTTGTTGTTTTTTGCTTTATGCCTTTACGGCTTGGCCCGAAAAAAGGAAAAAGTAGAGTTGAATTATCAAGATTTTCTGGCTCTTTTTGAAAAAAAGCCTTATCCCATTGTCGTCAATTATGAAAAATTTGAGACCGAAAAGAGTCGAAAAACTTTTCAGGATGAATTATGGGAAACAATAGATGGCCAATGGATTAAGCCCGTTTTTGCGCCATTTATTCCAGAATTAGAGGCGGGAACTTTTACTAGAGAAGGGCCGGCTCGTTTTCAGTCTCAGGCCTTATTGGCCCAAACTGACAACTACGATTTACTGCTTTATGTGGTTATGCCCCCTTGGCGAAGCTCCGAAAAATGGCTGTTGGCCAGCTATAGCAAAAAAGGGGAGTTATTGACCGAGCTGCCCATTGCTTTGAATGCAGAACATGAACAATTGGGCGCTATTCTATCTGAAGATGGCTCGCTGATGATTCAGCAGTGGAAAATTGAGATCGAAAAAGGTGTTTTACAGTATAAAGAAGTTGATTTTAAGCGATTTATCGTCCAAGAAGATGGTCATTTTCGCCAAACATTTGGCGAGCCTTATCCTAAAAAGTAAAATAAGATGCAATATTTTGATGCGGATTTCCTCGGTTTTTTTCGAGAATTGGCCGCCAACAACGAAAGAGAATGGTTTAAGGCGCGCAAAAAGCGCTATGAGGAGTCGGTCAAGCAGCCTTTTGCGCGTTTGATTGAGGATTTGGGCCAGGAAATGCAGCGGATAGAGCCGGGCATTGATTTGCGTTTGCCCAAAGAATTGATCTTTCGGATTTATAAGGACAGTCGATTTTCCAAGGATAAAAGTCCGTACAAGCTGCATGCTTCGGCCATTTTATCATCTAAAGGGCGAAAAGCGATTGATTGGCCCGCCTACTATTTGCAAATTGGTCCGGCGGGAATTTGGGTGGGCGGTGGCGCCTATCGTTTATCGCCGGCTCAAGTTTTGGCTGTTCGGGAAGCTATTTTGGACCAAAGAGAAAACTTTGAGCGTTTATTGGCCCAGCCTGCTTTTGAGCAGTATTATCCAGCGGGTTTGCAGGGCGAAAAACATAAGCGCATCCCCAAGCAATTTCGAGCTTTGGGCGAGGAATTGCCCCTGATTTACCAAAAGCAATATTATTTTATGCGGACCTATGAGGAGGAGGCAGAAATGGATGAAATTCTGCAAAGCAAGGAGCTTTTGCCTTGGCTTTTAGAACATTTTGAGGCGGCCATGGGGGTTAATCGTTTTTTGCGAGAGGCTTTGGTGGGGGAGTAGGGCATTAAAAAAGAGCCGAAGGAATTTTCTTCGGCTCTTTTTGTAAAATCAATTTATAGATCTATCTCAATTCTACCTTGATGCTGCTAATGGTTTTTGAGATTTCTCTTTGGTCATAAATATCAATAATATCTATCTCATTGCGTAGACCGAAAGAATTTCGTCCAGCGGCAAAACTATAGCCATTTTGTTTTGCATTAAACTCAATATCAACTCGATAAAGTCCTTTTTTTGTAGCATAAGCACAAATATGTGTGAAATACCCAATTTGTACAGCATAAATATTTACGCCATCTTTTTTCGCTAATAGTTCGACTGTTGCGCCTAGTTTTTTTAGAAATTGATTGAAGTGATCTAAAGACTCAGAAGATGGGCTAGAATGAGTGAAGCCTTCAAAATCTTCGACCAAAAGGAGAAGTTTTTTATGGCGTTTGGCATCCTCATAGTCAGGTTCAAAATCTTCAATATCTCCAACAAGGGAAGATACTTTTCTATGAAGGTCTTCTATCTTATCGTCAAAATCTTCCATGTTTTCGGCCCATTCGCTAATACTTTTATATTGTCTTACCAAAGAGCTGTAGTCAGATTCTAGACCGCTTAGGCTTTGAGCCTGGACCGTATTAAATGTAAATAATGAAAATAGGATAAGGAAAAAAGTAGTAGTTTGCATTTGGTTTATTTGAAAAGTTATTAGAATCTAGAGTTATAATTTTACATACTCAAAATCAGATATTTTACTCAGCTCCAATAGCGTCTTCCCATTTCGGCCAGCATGAAACATAGGTACAAATTGCGCATGCCAAACCATTTCCTCACTACTATAAGAGTGGTAGGACCGGAGTTGGATGCCATGGCTATCATCATGGGCCTGAAAAATGACAATAAGCTCTAGTTTTTGGCGAGAACAACTGCTTTTTCCCAAATTTTGAATGGGCGAATCTTCATTGAGCGGATGCACTACGGTCCAATTGAGGGGCATAATGCGCAGTTGTTCTCGCTCTAAAGGCAAAAGCGAAAATTTTCGACTCAATTGGCCCAATTCATTCTCTTCCAACCAACTGGCCACCAAAGAAATTTGCGCCTCGGCCAATACTTTTTGTCGGGCATTGGCTATGCGAAACATTAGGGCTTTTCCATCCTGATAGGGCGCAATCAAGATGTTTTTGCTATAACGCAATTTTAAATTGGGCTTAGAAAAACGGGCAAAAAGCAGCCCCGTGGCCAAGGCAAAACTCAATAAACCCACAAAGGCACCCGCAGCAGCAATGCAATTGGCGGCAAAACCTTCTGGACTCACACTGCCATAACCTACGGTGGTCAGAGTTTGCACACTAAAAAAAAAGGCCTGCCAAAAATGCGAAAGCTCGGGATTTCCCGTACTCAATTGCTCAATGCCCACAGCCAAATACAAAAGCGCAAAAACTGTGTTAATGAGCAAATAAAAAGCAGTGAGGACCAAAAAGAAGCTCCACCAAGATAGGTCAACTAACCACTGATAGGACTGAAAACGCTCAAAAAAAGCATTGTCTCTATAAATGTTGAACTGCCCATTGGGCAAGATTAAACGATCTTGTTCCCCTCGAAGGGCGGTGCCAAAACCCAAATCCTGAAAGCGCCTCTTTTTGGCCATCTCCTTTTATTTCTTCCGTTTTTTACGTCGATTTTTCTTGCTGTCTTCGGCTTCTTGGATTTCTCGCATTACGTCCTTAAACGAATATGTCTGCGAATCACTGAGGTCGATGGTGGCTTCATAATCCTCTACCGGAATATCCAGCAATTTGATTTTTTGCCCCATATAGTCCTCAATTTTCTCCAACATTTCTTCTTCTCTAGGCGCACAAAAAGAAATGGCTTTCCCTCTTTTTCGACCTCGGCCCGTTCGGCCCACTCGATGCACATAGTTCTCGGCCTGATCGGGCAAATCATAGTTAATGACCAAATGCACATTGGGAATATCAATGCCTCGAGCACTCACATCGGTGGCAATGAGCAAACGAACTTCGCCTTCGGCAAAGGCTTTGAGCGCAGCAGTTCGCTCTTGCTGTTCTTTGTCGCCATGCAGACTTCTGGCCTCAATATTTACTTTTTGCATAGCTGTCAACAGCCGTTCTGCCCGCACACGGGTACGCACAAAGGCCAAAATCTTCTGATTGGGATTTTCCTTATACAAACGCTCCAAGAAAAAGCGCTTGTCTTCCATTTCTACAAAGCAAAGGGAGTGGTCAATATTTTTATTGACGGGATCTTTGGGCGAAATCTGAATCCGAATGGGATTAGAGACTAGCGAATAGGCCAGTTTCTTAATTTTCTGGTCAATAGTAGCCGAAAAAAACAGGGTTTGCCGCTTTTGGGGCAGCCGCTGCAAAAGGTCCTGAATATCTTCATAAAACCCAAATTGCAACATTCTATCGGCCTCATCCAAAACCAAGGTTTTTACAGCCTGCAAACGCAATGCGCCCTGAGCTTGTAGGTCAAACAAACGACCAGGCGTAGCCACCAAAATATCAACTCCTGTCTCCAATTTGGCCAACTGCTTATCCTGCTTGCTCCCCCCATAAATGGCCAGGGTTTCAATCCAACTTCCACGAGTCAAATTATGAATAAAGGACTCAATTTGTTGGGCCAATTCATGCGTAGGCACCATCACTACCACCTTGGGCGACCGTCCTTTGCTTTGATCCTTTCCCGCTAGCAGTTGCTGCGCCAAAGGAATGGCAAAAGCGGCCGTTTTTCCCGTTCCGGTTTGGGCCACGGCCAAAACATCCTGCCCTTTCAAAATGGGCTCAATTGCTTTATACTGAATATCGGTGGGCCGCTTAAATTCTAGGGCGGCCAGACGCTCCTTTAAGATTTGCTCAAAGGGATAACGACTAAATTTCATTTATTGCTCTTTTAAAAGGTCTTTCATTCCAAATACACCCTTTTTTCCCGCCAACCATTCGGCCGCTTTGAGGGCGCCAGCCGCAAAACCAATGCGGCCTTTTGCACGATGTGTAATTATAATTTCATCTTCCGAAGATGCATATTTCAGGCTGTGCGTGCCCGGAACTCCCGCTTCTCTTAGCGCAAAAATGGGAAAATGATTTTCTTTTTGGCTGCCTTCTAAATTGGGAAATTCGGCCAAATACCAATCTTCAAAGCGTTGGTTGTGGGCCAAAACGCCCTGCGCCAAAGAAATAGCGGTCCCAGAAGGAGCATCTTTTTTCTCCAAATGATGGATTTCCTCCATTTCCAATTGGTATTGCGGCTGCCCGGCCATCAATTCGGCCAAACGCTCATTGAGGGCAAAAAATAAATTGACGCCAATGCTAAAGTTAGAGGCATAAAAGAAGGCGCCCTTTTTTTCTTCGCAGGCCGCAGCCATTTTATCCCAATCAGCCAACCAAGCGGTAGTGCCCGAAACAACGGGAATCCCTCTTTCAAAGCAAGCCAAATAGTTGTTCAAGGCAGCATCGGGCTGACTAAATTCAATGGCTACCTCTGCTTCCAACTCAAAATTATCCCAATCGCTAGCTTGGTTAATTTTTCCGACCACTTCATGCCCGGCAGCCTGCGCCATTTTATCTAGGGTTTGCCCCATTTTTCCATATCCGATGAGTAGAATTTTCATTTTTTCTGTTTTTATTTTTTTTGGGGCCTCAGCTGCGGCTTCGCCTTGCTGCGGGCTGTGTCGCGGCTCGCTATTCGCTCGGCCCTGCAGTTTTTTCGCTGCGCTCAAAAACTTGGGTCTGCGGCTGCGCCGCCCCGCTTTCCATCCCTAGGCCTGCGGGCGCTTCGCGCCCTCTTGGACCGAAATAGTTTAGACTTTGCGATAATTTTTTCATTCCGCCCCAAAGATACGCAAGTCTATAAGAACTCATTTAAAAAAGGCAGTCTTATAGCCATGGGAAGAAATTTTTTTTAAAACTGTTTAGATAGGCTGGATTCAGTTGCTGTTTCTTGTGCAAAGAATTTTTTTAACTAAAAGCACAAAAAATGTTTAGACTTTTATTTGCCCTATTGCTCTTGCCCTTTAAGATTTTTGGAAAACTATTTCGTTGGGCGGACTGGATTATGTCGGAGGATGAAAAATCTTATGCAAAAACCCAGAAGCACAAAAAGAACAACAGAAAACGAAGAGAAAAATATAGAGAGAAAAGAATCCGAGAAAATAATGGAGAAGTAGGTCGCCGTTAGGCCTTTCAATTAGCGGTTTTCAATTAGCAACAGGCAGAAAAATCAATTTGATTTTTCTGCCTGTTTTTTTTGGTCCCAAAAAAGAAGAAGATTTTTTGAGGCGAGGAAAAAATTGAACGTAAAATTAGTCGAAGAAAAAAAATAGCCTGAAAAAAAGCCACTGGAGCGGATGAGCGATGTGTAGCCCAAAAAATATTTTTTAAAACATCCTTTTCTTTATTTTTGCGGCAATTATTCTAAAAAAGATAAAAGCCAAAAAATGAGAAGAGCACTAATTTGTTGCTACTTACTGTTGTTTTTTATTCAGCAGGGGAGTTGGGCCCAAGATTTTGATAATTATCGGCCCTTGCGATCGCAGGGAGAGATTCCAGAGCGTTTTTTAAATTCGGCCGCTAAAAAGTATGAGTTGGGTTTGTCGCAAATAGATCCGGGCTTGAAAGGGAGTCGCTTAAAAATTCAGCAGCAATTTTATGCGAGTTCTATTTATAGCATGGATGATTTGTTGCGCAGTGGACTGGTGCTTTTTGGAACGCCCTTAAATGACTATGTGAATGAGGTCGGACAGCGTTTGCTCAAGCATTGTCCAGAGTTGGAAGGCGTAAATGTAGAGTTTTATATTTTGCGTTCGCCAGCCGTGAATGCTTTTGCGGCGGGAACAGGGTTGATTTGTGTAAACATGGGCTTGTTGGCGCAGTTGGAAAATGAGGCGCAATTGGCTTTTATTTTATCTCATGAGTTGATGCATGTGATTAAGCAGCACAGCATGAGTAAATATGAGCGAGAACGGGCCATTTTTAATGAAAATCGCCGAAGATTTGTGCTTCGTAAAGAAACATTTGATGCGCAGTTATTGGAGCGGAGCCGATATTCTAAAGAATTAGAGTTTGAGGCGGATAAAGGGGGCTTGGATATTTTTTTGAAAACGGAATATAGTGTAAAAGCCATTCAAAAAACTTTCGAGATACTCAACTACAGCCATTTGTTGCATGATAATCGTCCCTTTGATCGCAGCTACTTTAATTCGGGTAGTTGTCAGTTGCCCGCAGAAATTTTTATGTCGGAAGAGGAATTGCATCCTGTTTCGGACTGGACTGAGGAAGAGGATAGTTTGAGTACACACCCGAGTACGCTTAAACGTTGGAAAGAAATAGAAAAAGCGGCTGCTGGAAAAGAGAGCGGAAGTAAAACGTTTATGATTTCTCAGGAAAGATTTGATTTAATGCGTAAAACGGCTCGTTTTGAGCAGGCATTCTACTACCTCAATAATTATCGCTACGAGGATGCTATTTATAGTTGTTTTCTCTTGCGCCAAGAGGAGCCCAATAGTAAATTCTTGCGTTTTTTGGAGCTTAAGGCTATGAATGCCCTGGGGCATCGTTTAAATTATTATGCAGAAAAATGTTTGAGTAGCTATTATTTAGAAGATCAAAGTAGCAAAGATTCTTTGGCCTTTAATAAAATAGAGGGAGGACAGCAGCAAATTTATTATTTGACGCATTCTTTAAGAAGTTATGATTGGGCAGCCTTGAATATGTATCGGGCTTGGGCATTAAAGAATGATTATCCAGAGGATAAATATATTTTGGCCCATTATGAAGATGCAATTCATTTGCTTTTGCAACATTTTCCAAGCGTTGTAGATTTACCCAAGGCCATGTCTGCGGCCGAGCGAGCGAAATATATGCAAGATCCTAGGAGTCGCCCTCCTTTTCGGCCAGGAAGTATAACGCAAGATGATTTGCCCAGAGCATTTAAAAATTTGAAAGGGCCAGTTATCTTTAATGTTTATCGAGCGAAATATGAATATCCTGACCTGAGTAAGGACTTTAACTTAGCCAGCTATATTTTGTCAGATTTTGTAGAGGATGCGAGTTTTATAGAGGATTATGAAGCGGAAAAGCTAAAGCGCGAGAAAAATGATAATCAAGTTGCAGCCGCCTATAACTCTAAAGAGGAGAATTCAAAGCGGATAGAGCGAATGATGGCCGACCGCAAAGCCTTTAAACAAGAAACCCTGCCAGGATTAGGTTTAGATTCTGTCCTTTTGGTCGATCCCTATATATTTATTCAACCCAATTTTAAAAAGAATCCTTTTAGAACAGCAACGCAACTTGAGGACAGAGAAAAAGCTAGAGATGCTTTTTGCGCAGAAATTTTAGAAGTTGCTGAAGAAAACAACTTGAAAATTAAGTTGCTAGATAGCCGATATCTCAATCGCTTGAATATTGAAGAGTTTAGTGATATCGCAATTCTAAAAAAATGGTTGCAGCAGCGAAACACCTTTGCTAAGCGCCATCAACCTGCTTTTAACCAAGAGGAGGTTGACCGAATTTGTGACCGCTATAATATTCACGATATTTTGCTGTTGGGAAAAATAGAAACGCGACCATCTAATTCCAAAATGATTTGGCAAGGGGCGGTTCCCTTGATTGCAGGGACGGCCGCAGCAGCTTTGGGTGTTTCTCAAATCATGAAAGGAAGTGAAAATCAGACTACAGGCCTAATTTTAATTGCTGGAGGAGCTGTGGCCATGACTTGGGGCCAAGTTAGTTTGAGTAGAGATTTCAGAAAGTATCAGTCACTCTATTATAGTAGTGTGTTTAACAGCAAAACATCTCAAGAAACTAGGTTAAGTTTTATGCGACTAAAGGGGATGGCTGTAAGCAGATACAACCGCTATAATTTGCTTAACGATATTCGGTTAATTCGCCGCACTAAAAAATAAATGATGAAACAGTATTATTTCGGACTACTATTGTCCTTATTTAGCTTGGGGCTTTTTGCCCAAAAAGGCTATTACTATGAAGATATTGACGCCCTTAATGCAGATGAAGGCATTGGCATTGCAGATATTAAGCGCATAAAAGTAAAGGAAAAAAACTTTTTTAGCTTCCAGATTATTACCTCAGCGGGCGAAAAGATTAAGAACCCCTTTAATAGAGAGGAGATTAGTTTTGTCAAGTATAATCAAGAGTTCTTTGCTTTTTTTCAGGTTTACATAGGCCCAAAGATGTATGGACTCAATCAAGTGGCCTTCCTAGAAAATGAGAGTCCCAAATTGCTGGCACGCTATCATATGACCCTTAAATCAATGGGCAGCTTTCTTTATTTCCGTCGAGATTTACCTCCAGGAGGAGAAGAGAAATTTGCTAGCTGGCGAAAAAGTACTTACCCAAAAAAAAGAGGCTATGTAGGCCTATTGCTTTATGGTAAAGGCAAAACTTCTTCCTATGCTTTTGGGGCTAAAATCGATTTTATCAAGATGCTGCGCGATATGAGCGAATATGACCGCTCGGCAGAAGATTTACTCGAAAAATGCCAAAAGTTTTTAGAAGAAAAACGGGCCAAAAGCAAAAAACGCAAAAAGAGAAAAATTCGCATCAAATTAGAAGAGTTTGAACAGCTGCTGTTTGAATTTGAACAAGCACAACGCATCTAAATTTATTTCTCTTTAGCCCAAAAAGGGGCCGATAAATCCTCGAGATTTATTAGCCCCCTTTTTTAAGTTTTCCCTAAGCGTTCTTTTTCTATAACTTGTTTATCTTGCCCAAAATTTATTTAATTAACCAACTTGCTAAAGTTTATGCTTCGCCTCCTCCGCAATATCTTTTGTTTTTGGCTGCTGCTGATGTTTTTATTCACTGGCGCTTTGGTCTTTCCTTTCTTTTGGCTCAGTTTCAAGTTGCTCAAAGGAGAGCGAGAAGCCTGGACCACCCTCTATATTACCAAGTTTTGGGGCTTTTTGTTGGGGATTTTGTCTGGGCATTGGATTCGGATTCGGGGCAAGGAAAAAATTGACCCCAAGGAACGCTATGTGATGGTGAGCAATCACTTATCTATGATGGATATTCCCGTTTGTGCGGCTGCCGCCCCCATGCCTTTTTCTTATTTGGCCAAATGGGGCGTCCGAAAAATTCCCGTGGTGGGTTTTGTCTCCCACTACCGAGACGTTTTTGTCGATCGCCGTAGCCCAGAAAGCCGCAAAGCGAGTATGCTCAAATTGCAAAAGTATTTGGAGGAGCAGCGCTCCATCCACTTATTTATTGAAGGTACCCGAAATGTCTCCGATGAACCCCTGCAGGCCTTCCATAATGGGGCTTTCAACTTGGCGGTAGACAGCCAGCAGCCCATAGCGGTACTAACCATCATCAATACCGATAAGATTCTGAGCTCCAAAAAGAAGTTTCAGGCAGGGCCTGGCCTTTGCTGGGGCGTTTGGTCCGACCCCATTCCCACTCAAGGAAAAAGCCGAGCCGATATCCCCGCCCTAAAAGAAGAGGTGCGCCAAAAAATGCTAGCGACCCTAAAAGAATTTGGCCGCGCCTAAAGCATCTTGAGCAAAACGCTCATCAGCCATTCGCTATCGGCATCCACCAATCTTTCGAGCAAACCATCGGCTTTTTTAGAAAAGAGCTCAATAGATTGAATCATGGCGACAAATTCCTCCTTTTCCTTGCTTTCTCCCTCAATATCTTGCACATCTTCTAGCACCTGAAGGGCGGGCTCCAGCTCTTTTTTCTTGCGGTGAATAATAATTTGCCGCACGACCTTCCACATGTCTTTTTCGGCCACAAAATACTCTCTTCGTTCTCCCGCTTTTAGGCGTTTATAGACTAAGCCCCAGTCAATTAGGGCGCGGAGATTCATGTTTGAGCTACCTCTAGAAATTTGGAGCTCGGCCATCACATCATCGGCAGAAAGGGGCGCTTCGGAGACCAGCAGCAGGGCATGTACCTGGGCCATACTTCTGTTGATTCCCCAATTGGAGCCAAATCCGCCCCAGGCTTCAATAAATTTTTCTTTTGCTTCTTGCAGTTGCATAGTTGTTCTTGTTTCTGAGCAGATTTTTCTTTTTTTGGGGCCTCAGCTGCGGCTTCGCCTTGCTGCGCTATGTTGCGGGGCTCGCAGGTCTGCTCGGCCCTGCGTTTTTTTTCGCTGCGCTCAAAAAAACTGGGTCTGGCCTGCGGCCACCCCTGCACAGCGCTAGGCCTTTAGGGGGCCAGTAGGCCAAAGGGCTGTTCTCCGCTCTCGGCTAATTTATACAATTTGGCGCTATCTTGCATACAAACAGACAAGGGACGAAAATCTTTGCCTAAAAAATCAATCACTTTTTGGTTGTCATATTCGTATTTGCTATTCAAATTGCGGGCAATTTCTTCGGTAATTACTGGGGGCAAGCCTCTAATCCAACTACGGAGCTTTTCCAGTCGCCAAAGGAGTTCAACGCCCCAACTGGGCAATTTTCTTTTGGGGGGCTTTTTGCCCAAGGCATTGGCCATCTCGCTAAATAGGGTTTGGTAGCTACAATTTATACCATTTAAGATAAAGCGTTGTCCCTGCGCCTGAGGATTTTGCAAAAGGGCCAAGGAAAACTCGGCTACATCTCGCACATCCACAAAGCCGGTGGCCCCAGCAGGATAAAAGGAAAGTCCCTTGGCCACTTGCTGAAACATTTGGGCGGTGCCCTTGGCCCAATAGCCTGCCCCCATAATCACCGAGGGATTGACAATGCAGGCGGGCAAACCCTCCTGAATTCCCCGCCAAACCTCGCATTCTGCCTTAAATTTACTAATGGCGTAATTAGAATTATATTTACTGTTTTCCCATTGGGATTGTTCATCAATGCGCAACTTTTTTTCGTCTCGGCCCAAAGCGGCAATGCTACTCACAAAAAGCGATTCAGAAATGTTGGCATTTAGGGCCGCATTGACCAAATAAGCCGTGCTATCGGCATTGAAGCGGATCATTTTTTCGGCCTCTTTGGGCTGAAAAGAGACCAAGGCTGCTGCATGAATTAGGCTATCTACTCCTTCTAGGCAACTTTCTACAAAAGAGAGGTCCAGTAAATCGCCTTCTCTCCAATTAATTTGTTGGGCCATTTCGCCCAGTAGGTCCATAGGGCTATCGGGCCGTTTGCTGGCCCGAATCCGATAGCCTGCTTTTAGGGCCTCTCGGACCAAATAAGCGCCTAAAAAGCCGGTGGCCCCAGTAATAAAAAGTAGTTTTTGATTATCCATGCGAAAGAGAAAAAATTCTGAGCGTTGCAAAATAAATAGCGGCGGGCTGTGCCGCCAAGCGCTATTTGGCCTAGCGATGCGAAAGGGGGCGGCGAAGCCGCAGACCAAAGCCCGCAGGGCTGCAGGGCCGAGCAGACCTGCGAGCCCCAAAGCGTAGCGCCGCAAGGCGAAGCCGAAGCGGAGGCCCCAAAAAATAAAAACAGTTTGGGCCAAGATAAAGCTTTTGGGCAAAAAAAAGGCGGCTAGCTTGGGAAGACAATGGAATAATGCGACCTTTGTGCCCTTAACCAACATCATTTGGAGATGCTATACTCAATGACGGGCTACGGACGTGGCCAAAAAGAAGGCAACAAAGGCCATTATTTAGTAGAAATTCGGGCCGTAAACAGCAAAGGCTGTGATTTGCGTCTGCGTTTGCCCTTGCAGTTTCAGGCCAAAGAAATGGAGCTGCGCCGCCTATTGCAACAGCGATTGGGCCGAGGAAAAATTGATTTTAGCCTACAATTAAGCCATGCCGAAAAAAGCGATTACCGCATTGATGAGGGCGCTTTTATGGCTTATGCCGAGCAACTCAAAAGTTTGGGGGCCGAGCTAGAAGTGCCGCCCGGTGATTTGTTGTATACCGTAAGCCGCCTGCCTGCGGTGGTCGTGCCCAATGAGGATAGTTTGTCGGAAGAAAGTTGGGCCGAGCTTTTGGCGGCGGTAGAGTTGGCCATTGCGCAATTTAATAGTTTTCGGGCCGAGGAAGGCTTGGCCATGCAAAAAGATTTGTTGGGCCGACTAGAAGAAATTGAGGCGCTTTTGCAAGAGCTGCCCAAACATGAAGAAGAGCGGCTGCAAAATGTGCGAGAGCGCTTGCACAATAATTTAGATAGCATTTCTTTGAAAAAAGAGCTAGATGAAAACCGCTTTGAGCAAGAGTTGTTATATTATTTAGATAAGCTCGACATCTCGGAAGAAAAAGTGCGTTTGGCCCAACATTGCCAGTACTTTAAGGAGGTACTTTTGGCTGAAAAGCCCGCCCAAAAAGGGAAAAAACTCAACTTTATCAACCAAGAGATGGGCCGAGAAATCAATACCCTAGGCTCTAAGGCCAATCATGCGCCCATTCAGCGCCTAGTCATTCAAATGAAAGAGGAAGCCGATAAAATCAAGGAGCAACTGGCTAATGTGCTCTAAAAATCGGCCTATTTTCCCTATGTTTGTGGCCTATTTCAAAATGGAAGCGTTTTATAAAAAAGCACTTTCTCACAGAATATCGCAGAATACATGCAGCAAGAAGCCAAACTGATCATCTTTACCGCCCCCTCTGGAGCGGGGAAAACCACTATCGTCAAACATTTGCTCAAAACCCGCAAAGATTTGGCCTTCTCTATTTCGGCCTGTACCCGTAGCCAGCGCTATGGCGAGGTGAACGGAATGGATTATTACTTTTTGTCTTTACAAGACTTTAAGCGCCGGATCGAGGCCGATGAATTTGTGGAATGGGAGGAAGTCTATGACAATCAGTTTTATGGCACCTTAAAAGAAGAGGTGGAGCGTTTGTTGGCCTTGGGCAAAAGTGTTCTTTTTGACATTGATGTCAAAGGAGCCGTAAATATCCAGAAGCATTATCCAGAGCGCTCGCTCTCGATTTTTGTCAAGCCGCCTTCTGCCGATACGCTTTTTGCGCGTTTGCGGGGCCGCAAAACGGAAGATGAAGAAAGTCTGCGCAAGCGGATTGCTCGGGCTAGCGATGAGCTGACCTATGAATGTAAATTTGACTACACTTTGGTCAATGACAATTTGGAGGTCGCCTTAGCGGAAGCCGAAAAAGTAGTAGAAGCCTTTATTTCGGAAGGTAATTCGGGTTTAGAAAAACTAAAGCATGGAAACGGCCATCACGCATAATATTAAGGTTACGGTAAGCGCTGTTTATCAGCCAGATTACTCTCGGCCCTTGCGCTCGGACTTTGTCTTTGCCTATCAAATTCGCATTGACAATTTGGGCAAGCGTCCTTTGCAGCTACTCAGCCGATATTGGTTGATTTGGGATTCTAATGGCAGCCAAAGAGAGGTAGAAGGCGAGGGCGTAGTGGGCCAGCAGCCGGTATTATATGCTGGCGATTTTCATGAATACGTTTCGGCCTGTCCTTTACAGAGCGATATTGGCTATATGCAGGGCTATTATATCATGCGTTATTTGGATGGCGAAGAGGAGGAGGTCAAGGTGATTGTTCCTCGTTTCCGTTTGCAAACGCCTTTTAAGAATAATTAGAAAGGAGCGACTCTAAGGAGTCGCTTTTTTTATGCCAAATAGTTAGTTCATTTTCTTGTCGATGGGGTAACGATTAGAAGGATTTGGGGCCCGCGGCCAGCAAGCTGGCCGCCGCTATGCTGCGGGGCTCACAGGGATGTTCGGCCCTTCAGGCTTCACTTCGTTTCGCCTTCGGTCTGGCCTACGGCCACCCCTGCGCAGCGCTGGGCCGTTTGGCCTTTGGCCATCTGTAGGTTGAAACCTACAGGCTCATATTATACAGGACCCTAGGGCCAAGGCCCTAGGCTAAAGCTAAAGTCGCCCCCTCTGTGGAGGGGGCTTTTTTGTGCTTCGGTCAATGGTTGTTTTAGGGAATAGCCATAACAGCAGAGAAAAAGCGAACAAGGACTTTCTCCGTCAGTTCGCTCAGTCAAGAACCCTGGGCTTCAGCCCAGGGCAGTAAGAATAGAAGTTGTTGAAGAAGCTTAAGGGTGTAGTGAGCGTATTTTCCCATGGGCTGAAGCCCATGGTTGCGGGTCTATGCAAACTGGCTGGCTAAAGCCCTTGTTTGCTTGTATTAGCAGTTGTTATGGGCCGATGGTTTTAACCATCGGCTCATTTTTATTGCAGTTAGTCTGGCCTCTTTTGTTGCTGTAGGTTTCAACCTACAGGCCCATATTATACAGGACCCTAGGGGCTTTTCCCTAGGCGACTATTGGCTAAATCCTAATAAGCTAAAGAGCCAAATTTTATTCGGATACAGAAAACCCTGAACAGTCCCGCGGTAAGCTATTCTGCAGTTTCAAAATGGCATCTTGCATTTGCGGTAAGCTATTCTGCAGTTTCAAAATGGCATCTTGCATTTGCGGTAAGCTATTCTGCAGTTTCAAAATGGCATCTTGCATTTGCGGTAAGCTATTCTGCAGTTTCAAAATAGCATCTTGCATTTGCGGTAAGCTATTCTGCAGTTTCAAAATGGTATATTCCATTTAGGTGGAGCTATTCTGCAGTTTCAAAATGGCATATTACAGTTGCGGTAAGCTATTCTGCAGTTTCAAAATGGCATATTACAGTTGCGGTAAGCTATTCTGCAACTGCAGAATAGGGCGTAAATGTTTTGATGGGGTGTTTGATCTCTGTCCAATAGGGCGTAAAAGTTTTGATGTGGTGTTTGATCTCTGTCCAATAGGGCGTAAATGTTTTGATGGGGTGTTTGGCCTTCGGCCAAGCTGTAGGTTAAAACCCACAGCCAATTAACGAATGCATTTTAATATGGTATGGAGGGTTGAAACCCTCCATAGATAAACAGCTTCTGGGCGGTTTAAATCATAAATGTAGCGGCTATAAGGGCCGTTAAAAGAATGAGGGTTTCAACCCTCATTCATATATCATTGCGAAGCAATACCGCCCTTGTATGGCTGTAGGTTTCAACCTACAGGCTCATATTATACAGGACCCTAGG
The DNA here is from genome assembly GCF_027594745.1 of Saprospira grandis. Classification (NCBI taxonomy): domain Bacteria; kingdom Pseudomonadati; phylum Bacteroidota; class Saprospiria; order Saprospirales; family Saprospiraceae; genus Saprospira; species Saprospira grandis. The sequence goes on from NZ_CP110854.1 coordinate 3,913,340, forward strand.
GCCTTGGCCCTAGGCTAAAGGTAAAGTCACCCCCTCCGTGGAGGGGGCTTTTTTGTGCTTCGGTCAATGGTTGTTTTAGGGAAGGTGGTTAGGGGCTGGCTGGAATGCAAATCCCCTCGAATGAGGGGATGGCGATTTTTTAGATAGCCTAGGGCCTTGGCCCTAGGTGTAGGGAAATAATAAGGTCTGATGGGATGGATGATAATAGATAATGAGATACAGGCCCATATAGCAGGCGGCGAAGCCGCCGCAGGCCTAGCGATGTGCAGCAGTGGCCGTCAGGCCAGACCGAGCCGCCCTAGGCGGCGAAGGGCCGAGCGAACAGCGAGCTGCGGAACGTAGCGCCTGCCGCAGGCAGGAGGCCCAAAAAGATTATCCTGAATGAAAACAAAGAGCTGCTTTTTCTTTTTTAGTTGGACTATATAGCTGCTTTTTCCTAAATTAGGCGCAGACCATAGGGTCTTAGATGGAGTTCAAGACAAAAATTCAAATTGATAAATATAGTTATGCAAAATTTTCAGGAGATATCATCTTTTATTTGGGGGGTCTGTGATGACGTGCTAAGAGGGTTGTTTAAGCAGCATGAGTATGGGGATGTGATTTTGCCCTTTTTGGTGCTTAGACGATTGGATTGTGTGCTGGAGCCGCATAAGGATGCTGTGCATCAATTGTATGAGGAGCTGACGGCCAAAGAGGTGGAGCCTAGCCCTATTATTAGAAAGAAGACGGGCCTGAAGTTCTTTAATCACTCTAAATTTGATTTGCAGCGATTGAAGGCAGATTCTAAGGGCCTGAAACTTAATTTTGCTACTTATCTCAGTAGTTTCTCTCAGAATGTGCGTGTTATTCTCGATAACTTTCAGTTGGATAAGCCTGTGGCTAAGCTGCAAAAAAACAATAAGCTTTTTCTGCTGATTAGTAAATTTACGGAGGTGGATTTGCATCCCGATAAGGTGGATAACCGCATGATGGGGAAGATTTATGAGGAGTTGCTCCGCAAGTTTTCGGAGATGTCTAATGAGACGAGCGGTGACCACTATACGCCTAGAGATTGTGTGAAATTGGTGGTGGCGCTGCTTTTTGCTGAGAATACAGAGAGCTTGAAGGGGGAGGGGATTATCCGTTCTATTTTTGACCCCTGTTGTGGTACGGGGGGAATGCTGACGATGGCGAAGGAGTGGATTAAGGAGAACATCAATGAAGAGGTCCGACTTAATTTGTTTGGCCAAGAGATGCAGCCCCAAACCTATGCGATTTGCCAGTCCGATATGTTGATTTCGGGAGAAGACCCCAATAACATTAAGCTGGGTAGTTCTTTATCAGAGGATCAGTTTGGGCTCAAGCAGTTTGATTATATGCTCTCTAATCCGCCTTATGGGGTGTCTTGGAAGGCCGAAAAAGAGGCCGTTTTGGAAGAGGCCAAGGACCCCTTGGGCCGTTTTACGGCAGGTACGCCCAGAACCTCTGATGGGGCCTTGCTTTTTGTGCTGCATATGTTGGCCAAGATGAGAGATAAGGGCTCGCGGATTGGGGTGGTGCTGAATGGCTCGCCCTTGTTTACGGGAGATGCGGGCAGCGGAGAAAGCAATATCCGCAAGTACATTATTGAGCAGGATTATTTGGAGTGTATTGTTGCTTTACCCGATCAGATGTTCTTTAATACGGGAATTTCTACCTACATCTGGATTTTGAATAACAATAAGTCCGAAAAGCGCAAGGGCAAGGTCCAGCTCATTGATGCGACTAGTTTTTATAGCCCAATGAAGAAATCATTGGGACAAAAGCGCAAGGCGGTTAGCGATCAGCAGCGAGAAGAGATTTTGCGCTATTATCGGGAGATGGTCGAGAATGAACAATCTAAAATCTATGATAATGAGTTCTTTGGCTATACTAAGGTCACGATTGAGCGGCCAGTAGTAGAAAACGGCCAGGCTGTTCGCAAAAGAGATGGCAGCCTAAAAGCCGATAGCAAGCTTAGAGATTATGAGCGGATTCCGCTCAGTCAGGATATTGAGGCCTATTTTGAAGCCGAGGTGGCCCCACATCTTAGCGATGCTTGGATGGATAGAAGTAAGGATAAGCTGGGCTATGAAATTAACTTTAGTAAGTATTTCTATCAATATACCCCCCTGCGTAGCCTGGCCGAAATAACCCAAGAACTATGGGCCCTAGAACAAGAATCTGAAGGACTTTTTAAAGCAATTATGGATGAAACGGTATAGTGCGTATAAGGAAACAGCAGTGGAATGGATCGGGGAGATTCCTGAGCATTGGGAGGTTACAAAGATGAAATATACCAACAAAATTATCATGGGGCAATCGCCTAGCTCTGATGATTATATTTTTGAACCAATAGCACAACCTTTTTTACAAGGAAATGCTGAGTTTGGATCAAAATATCCATCCCCTAAGGTATGGTGTGATAATGTTAATAAAAGTGCAGAAAAAGGTGATATTCTTATTTCTGTGAGGGCCCCAGTTGGAGCTTTAAACATTGCCAATCAAAAGTATGGAATAGGTAGAGGCTTAGCAGCGATAAGAGCTGATATGCATCATTCTCAATACTTATACTACTATTTGTATTCACTTAACGATTATCTAAATAGTTTAGGAACAGGCTCTACTTTTAAAGCTATTTCTACTACGGATGTTGGAAATATAGTTATACCCATCATCCCTGAGATGGAGCAGCAACAAATCGTTGCCTATCTCGATAAAAAAACGGCCCAATTAGATCGTTTGCTTGGGTTGAAGGAAGAGAAAATCAAGCTCCTCCAAGAGAAGCGGACCGCTTTAATCAATCAGGTGGTGACAAAAGGGCTAGATAGGACGGTAACGATGAAGGACTCGGGAGTGGAATGGATTGGGGAGATTCCTGAGGGCTGGGAGAAGGTTCGAATGAAATTTTTGTGTGATATAACAACTGGTGCGAAAGATACTAAGGACCGAGAAGATGATGGATTGTATCCATTTTTTGTACGTTCTCAAACTATAGAAAAAATCAATACATTTAGTTTTGATGGAGAAGGTATTCTTACTGCTGGAGATGGTGTTGGCGTAGGTAAAGTATTTCATCATTACATTGGTAAGTTTGATTTTCATCAGCGTGTATATTTACTGTATAATTTTAAGAGGATTATTGGCAGGTATTTATATTTATATATGAAGAATAACTTTTTAAAGACAGTAGAAAATCAAAACGCAAAATCGACTGTCGATTCATTGAGAATGAATATGCTGCAAGATTTTACTGTTGTGCTTCCACCAAAATTTGAGCAGCAACAAATCATTACCTACTTAGACCAAGAGACGGCTAAGATAGATCATCTCATCCGTACGGAGGCTAAAAAAATAGCCTTGCTCAAGGCTTATCGGCAGTCTTTGATATCGGAAGTAGTAACAGGCAAAAAGAGGGTAGCGGACTGCTGCCTAGAACTAGAGAAGAATTAAAAAACAATCCCTATGCGAAAACCCACAGAATATAGATTTGAAGAGAAAATAGAATTGGCATTGAAGGCGCAGGGCTATCAGGCGAAAATGTATAGTGAATATGATCGGGAGCATTGTCAGCTTCGGGCGGATTTGCTTGGATTTATTCGGGACACGCAGCTGGAGGCCTATGAGCGTTTGGAGAAGCTATTGGGCGATAAGACCGAGGCGCATTTGAGCAAGTTGGTCCATGGACAGATTTTGAAGAGGGGATTGATAAATGTATTGCGCAGTGGGGTACAGACGAGAGGGGAAAGCTTTGCATTATTATATTTTCAGCCCAAGAGTGGGTTGAATCCGCTGCATCAGGCCTTATATGAGCAGAATCGTTTTACGGTAGTTCGGCAGTTGCATTATTCGAGTCGGAACAACAACTCCATAGACATGGTCTTGTTTCTGAATGGTTTGCCGATTGTGACGATGGAATTAAAAAACCAGTTTACGGGGCAGAGCATTGTTGATTCGGAGGCACAGTACAAGCGAGATCGGAAGCCCAAGGGGGAGCCCTTATTGCAGTTCAAGCGTTGTTTAGTTCATTTTTGTGTAGACAATGATCGGGTCTCCATGACGACTCGTTTGGCTGGGGAGGACAGTCGGTTTTTCCCCTATAACAAGGGGATAGAAAACCCCCAGCCATATAATGACTACAAGACGGCTTATTTGTGGGAGGAGGTATTATCGCCAGATAGTTTGCTAGACATATTGGAGAACTTTGTTCTTTTGGCGGTAGACAAAAAGGTAGAATGGTCGGATGAGTTACAGAAGGTCGTTGAAAAGAAAGAGGAGGCCTTAATTTTTCCGAGATATCATCAGTGGGAGTTAATTCGGCAGCTCAAGCAGAGCATCACTACAGAGGGGTTGGGGCAGAACTACCTCATACAGCACACGACGGGGGCGGGCAAGAGTTTTTCTATTGGGTGGTTGGCGCATGCCCTAACCTCCTTATATCGGTCTAAGGAAGACACTAGACGTATGTTTGATACGGTCTTGGTGGTAACGGATCGTCGGGTTTTAGACAATCAGTTGCAGCAGACCTTAAAGCAGTTGGAGCAAACGGAGGGGGTTGTACATCCTGTAGATTTGAATGCCAAGCAGCTCAAGGACTATTTGGAGAAGGGCAAAGATATTATTGTGACCACGGTGCAGAAGTTTCCCGTCATATCGAGTTCGATTAAAGCCTTGAGTGGGCGTAATTTTGCGGTCATTATCGATGAGGTACATTCGAGTCAGACGGGAGAGACGGCCAAGCATTTAAAAAAGTCTTTGAATGCGGACTTGATAGTGGATGAAGAAGGCTATCTGGACTATGAGGAGTTAATCAATAGAGAAATTACGGCTAGGGGGAGGCAACCCAATGTTTCTTTCTTTGGGTTTACGGGTACGCCCAAGAACAAGACCTTAGAGCTTTTTGGTCGGAAGAATGCGGCGGGGGAGTTTGAGCCCTTTCATAGTTATAGCATGAAGCAGTCGATCTATGAAGGCTTTACCTTAGATGTGTTGGAGCATTACACCAGCTACAAGCGCTACTTTAAGGTAGTTCAGACTGCAGCGGTAGATGAGGAATTGCCAGAGGCCAAGGCCATGAAGCAGCTTTTTGACTATGTGGACAGTCATGATGAAGTGATTCGGCAAAAGGTCAAGATCATTCTGCATCATTTTGTCAACAGAACGGCCAAGAAGATTGGGCAAAAAGCTAGGGGGATGTTGGTCTTGCGTTCGCGCAAGCATTGCGTTTTATTCTTTCTAGAGATGAAGCGGCAGATGAAGGCCATGGGCTTGCCCTATAGTTGTTTAGTGGCCTTTAGTGGGACGGTACATTTTGCGGAGGCCGATTATACAGAAAAGCAGCTCAATAGAGAAAATGGGATGGAGGGCAGCAGTATTCCAGCGGCCTTAAAAAACCCAAAGTTCAGGATATTGATTGTAGCCAGTAAGTTTCAGACGGGTTTTGATGAGCCCCTGATGCACTCCATGTATGTGGATAAGAAATTGAGTTCGGTGCAGGCCGTGCAAACCCTTTCTCGTTTGAACAGGACCAAAAAGGGGAAAACGGACACTTTTGTTTTAGACTTTATCAATGATCCAGAGGATATCGTCCATGCTTTTCAGCCCTACTACAAACAGACTAAGTTAGTGGGGGCTACGGATCCTGACAAGCTCTATGACATTCAGTATGATATATCGACCTATGATGTATTTACTACAGAAGAGGTAGAAGCTTTTTGCAAAGAGTTATTGAGAGAAAAGGCCACCGATGAGCGATTACAGCCTATTATCAATAGGGGGCTAGCGCGTTGGAAGGCCTTAGAGGGGGAAGTTCCGCAACAGGAGTTTAAGTCCAAGATACAGTCTTTCATTCGGCTCTATGCCTATATTTCGCAGATTATAGACTTTTCTGAGCCAGAATGGGAAAAGCTGTATTTATATTTGAGCTATCTCAATAAGAAGTTGCCCAAAAGGGCCAAGGAGCGGATCAATATCACGGAGGCTATTGATTTAAGCTCTTTGCGGATTAAGATGATGGGGGAGTCTAAGCTAGTATTAGAAGATCAGTTGGGTGAGTTATCTCCAATTTATGGAGGGGCTGAGGGTCCTGTCCAAGAAGAGCCGATGAGTTTGCTTTCGCATATTATCAAGAGAATCAATGAGGTTTACGGTATAGAGTTATCGAAGGAAGACGAATTGGACCTGAGGAACGTCTCTGACCGTCTATTTAGTAATGAGGAGTTGTTATCGGTAATGAATGGCAACAACTCGGAGGATGACAAAAAGACCTTTTTTGACAATCTATTGCGGGATGAGGTCACCGAGTATTATGGAGATCGTTTAGACTTCTATAAAAAGGTCATGAACAAGAAAATCTTTCCGATGATATTGGATGGTTTATATAGAGACTATCTAAAGCATCTGAAGGATTAGGGGCCTCCGCTGCGGCTTTGCCTTGCGGCGCTACGCTTTGGGGCTCGCAGGTCTGCTCGGCCCTTCGGCGGCTTTGCCGCCTCGGTCTGGCCTGACGGCCACCCCGTCGCATCGCTAGGCCGAATGGGGGTTCTGCGCTTCGGCCATCCTTTGATAAAAATTTCAGGCTAGTCAAGGCATGTTTTAAAGGCATAGCCGTAGCTATGGGGGAGAAAAATAACGTAGAATAGCAGGAAATTAAATCAAAGGATAGAAGTGGCAGGACTTTCATTTGGCCTCTGCCGTTTGGCCTTCGGCCAAGCTGTAGGTTAAAACCCACAGCCAATTAACGAATGCATTTTAATATGGTATGGAGGGTTGAAACCCTCCATAGATAAACAGCTTCTGGGCGGTTTAAATCATAAATGCGGTGGCTAAGAGGTCCGTTAAAAGAATGAGGGTTTCAACCCTCATACATATATCATTGCGAAGCAATACCGCTGTTGTATGGCTGTAGGTTTCAACCTACAGGTCCAGATAGCAGGCCCGAAGGGCCGCAGGCCTAGCGATGTGCAGCAGTGGCCGTCAGGCCAGACCGAGCCAGCGAAGCTGGCGAAGGGCCGAGCGAACAGCGAGCTGCGAAACGTAGCGCCTGCCGCAGGCAGGAGGCCCCAAAAAATAGCAGTGAGCTGAGAAAACCAGCCCCTGTAGGGGCGCCAGTTTGATGACCGAAGGGAGTAACGCCTCAAAAAACTAGTTTACAAATCTAAGCGTTTCTTTTGTTCTTGCATCCATTTTTTGACTTGGCTGCGGACAATCTCTAGATGTGCGTCTGAGATCTCCTTCATAATTTTCTTATTGTTCTCTACTTCTACATCTTTGCGGCTAAGGTTGACCGCTGCTTTAAGGCTAATTGCATCTTTTTGTTCTTGTGCTTGCAGTAGTTCTTCTCGGCTACTTAGGTAGCTTTGGGTACGCAGTTGTTTTTCACTTTCTTTGAGTACTTCTTCATCTAGTTTGCGGAGTAATTCAGCTTGATGTTTGAGGCTAGACTTTCGTTCTTCATGTAGCAGATGGACCTCTTCTTCTCTAAATTTCTTTTCTAGTTGAAGCAAGGCCAGTTTATCTTCAATAACCTGGTTAAAGTTTTCGGATTGAACGCTTAGTTTTTCGGCATGGGCCTTTAGGAGTCGGTCGTATTGGCCAAAAGGAATAAGCGTTTTTACTAGGACGGGGGCCAATTCTAGGGCGATAAATAAGAGCATAATAAAGTTGCTCACTAGTTCCATGTAGGGGTCTTCTTCCCGAACATCTTCTAGGGCCTTGATTTGCTGGCTGAGTGTTGGTTGGTCGTCAATAGCTTGTAATTGATTATTTCTGTTTTTGCTTTTTTCTTGAAAGCCTTTTATCTCGGCTTTTTTTTCAAGGATTTCCTTATCGAGTAGTTCTTTTTTAGTTAGGAATTTATTGTTGTGCTCTTTTTCTAGGGTTTGAATCTGCTCAGTGGTTTTATTGTACTTATTGTCTTGATCTATTTCGATAGCGTTTCTTCTATTTATAAGTTGTCGGATTTGTCTATTAAGGTCAGCTCTTCGGCTTCTATTTTCATCTGTGTAGCCCAATTGGTTACGTGCATATTCTGTATAGCGTATTTGGGTATTGACCTGATTGATTTGTTTTTCGAAGTATTTTGTTACTTCCTCTCTTTCGGTTCTGAGTTTAGGGAGAATAGGGGGCTCATTGGCCAGCATAGAATCTAGAATAGCTTGGCTTTTTGCTTCGAGCTTGGCTAGGTCGGCAATACCTTCTGCTTCTGATTGCTTGAGTTTTTGTTTGCGTTCAGCGGCTTTTTTATCAGCTTGTTCTAGCAGTTGGGCATTGATGGGGTTGCGGAAAATATAGATTTCTAGGGGTTTGGTAATGACCAAAGATATAATGAGGGTGAGTCCGATTCGGACAAGAAAGTTAAGGTTGAGCACTTGGCAAAGAATGGCGGGGAGTCTAAGTTCTTTATTCAAGAAAGCAATGCGCCAACCTTTTTCTAGGGGTTTGGTAGAGGTAACAATGAGTCGATCGAGGTTGAAGATAAGAATAGCCCAAATTAGGCCGCCTAAAAAAGTGATCCAAGAGCTGCCGCCAGCATTGATTCGTCCGATGGCAAAAGAGCCCGAAACGAAGGCTAAAACAGCCACCATAAAAACAGCTATGCCAATACCTAAGTAGCGTTCCCATTCATTTCTTGAGCATTGTTTTAGTACTGCTTTATCTACCCCTGCGCACCAAGTAAAAAAGTTATAGAATCCATTGATAAAGGGATTACTACTAAATGGAGGGGGGGGAGTTTTAGGGTTGTTTTGTCCTGTAGTATGCAGGGCATTAAGGAGTTGCTGCTGTTGTTGTTGTAGCTTATTGGCCGAGAAATCTAGTGGTTTATTGTTCTTGTTCATCTTGTTGCTCTTTGTCGAGGTTTAAAATTTGCTTTAGTCCTTCAGGTAATTGCCCCCATTCGGGCATTTGGGGTAATTCTAGTGTATTAAAATCTGGTTCAAACTGCGCTGTATTTGGAAAACTAGGCGCTACTAGTTCCTCCCAGTTTCCAGGAGGGCCTAATAAAGGCGACTGGGGTAGAGGAAGCTCAGATTTTATTCTGCTATTTAGTTTATCTAGCAGCTTTTTTTCTTCAGAAAGTGTGTTTCCCTGATGTCGTTCTTCAAAATGACTTTTTGTTTCCCCAAAGCTAAAGGCTTTCATTTCAGGGAGTCGCAATGCGGTTTTATAGCCTTGTAGCTGGAAGTCTGCGGGAATGGAGGTTTCGCTAAACTTAAAAAGCACAAAGGAGCTAATATTATCGGGGTAAGGAATAATGTGTTCCTGAAATTTAGGTTTAGGAACAGGCTGCAACTCAAAACGATATCGTTTCTTTAGCCCTAAGGGACTTTCTGCTACGATATAATAATGCTTGCTTTTTTCTGGGTGCAAGACAAATCTGCCCCAATGCTTACTGCTTTCTGCCAATAAGTGATTTGACTCTGTTTGGTAGAGTTTTACGGCCTTAATTCCTTCTCCAATCCAGTTGACCAAAAAGTGAAAGCCTAAGGGAATTACAAAGTGCCGAGGACTAACTTCTAAGGCGGCCTCTTTTCCTCCTCCTATATCTTGGTTTTGCATGCTAAAGCTCAAGGAGAGAGAAGGTCTAGCTAAAACCTTTAGCTCTAGCTGAGCAAGTATTTCTCCCCCCTCTTCTAGGGTAACTACTACATTTTGCTGCAGATTTTCAAGTAGTAAGCTATACTCAAAATCATTAGCTGTGAGTACTTTTAGCTCTTCCACTTTGTCTTCCGACTGCTCTGCTTTGTTCAAATATAAAGAGCGACTCTTATAGAGCTTAATACTGCGTAGGGCATATTGCTCTGGCCAATACCAATATAGCCGAACCGATTCGCCAATATATAGCTGTTTGCGGTCTGCTTTAAAGTAGCCCTCAAAAGAACGCTCTTCTGCAGGGCGCTCATTTGGTAGAATTGCCTTAGTATATCGCCTTAAGGATTTGAAGAGCGCAAAGTAGTCCTCTACTATAGACTGATCGTTAATCAAAAGCGCACTCTCTTGTTTAACGACTTCTAAATGATTAGACAAATCGCCTATAAATAGCTGCTTAAGGTCCAAAATGAGAAAGTTATGTGCTAAGGCTCCCTTTTCTCTATGTAAGTTTAGTTGATACTCGCCTAGATAGCCGCCCAACTCCCAAAATTTGTATAAAAATTCAGCCTCTTCAGCTTCTTCTTCTACCCATTCTAGATCTTCTTGGCCCAGATAAATTGGCCGGTCCTGAAAAAAAGAAGCATCAGGCAAGACAACCTCTACATAACATTCTCGCTCAAGGGCATCAAGTAACGCCTCTTGCAAATTAGGCGTTTGCAGATTACCTATGACCAAAAGAACAGCATCCTGGGCTTTTGCAATTTCTGCCACTAAAGCAGCCTCTGTCTGATTAAAAAATGCCTTCATGTTTAATGCTTAAGTAAATAATCTAGAAAACCAAGGAGTAGGATGAGCACAATGTAAATCAAAATAGCCATTGCTGGAGATAGAAAGGCTTCGGTCTTGGGGACCTGGGGCTTCGGTTCTCGGGGCTTCTCTTTTGAAGGTTTTTTTTCTGTACCCGAGGGCTTTGTCTCTTCACTGATAAGGGGACCTATCGGCTCTGCTTGTTCTACCCATACCTCTTGCAATGAAATAATCCGCTCTGTCATGCCGCCCGCATGCCAGACTCTAATCCTAACTTTATAATTTGCCCCAATTAGGCTTAATCTTAATGTAAAACTAAACTTATTTGCTTGCTTCTTGGCCAATAAAGAGGAAGGGTAGGGGGCTATGATATCTACCATAAGCTGACGAATTGTAGTCGCCGCTGATGAGGAGTTACTTAGAAGCCGTCCCTGAAAAAAAACTGACTTCCCCAGCAGAAGCTCTTGCTTACTTAGAGGAAGATTTGGTCGGTCAATAAGTATACGGTATACCGCTTCGGGATCTAGGCGGGGAGAAGTAGAGTATCCTCCCCCTCCAGTACCTCCTTTGCCTACAGGATTAGTCGGTAAATCCTTAATCAAAATTTCTTTGTAAATCTGGACCTTCCCATTGTAGTTACGCCCCTTGACCAAAAAATAATGTCGCCCCTTAGGAAGCCGAATGCTCAAACTGGCTTCTCCATGCTTCTTCTTTTGGGCGCTAAAGTTTAAGGGGATCGCTTTTTGCAAATTCTGGTTGTAAAACTGAATATTTTGAGCTGCTATGTTTCTATAGCCAAGCCTAAAATTAACAACCACATGAGAACTACCTCGCTTCAAGCTAAACAGCTCAGTCTTTGGGAATATCCAGAATAATTCCGCATACAAAATAGGGGGGTCTTCCGCCAAGTACCAGCGGTATAATGCCAATAATAAAAAGATTCGCTCATGGGGCGCTAGCTGCCGACTAATAATTTTTGACCAAATACTAATAGGCTCTAGATAAAGTAAAAAGCTAGAAAAAATTTGCCCAACCTGCTCCGCATAGCCTAATAGGTCTTCTTCTTCTTGACCTAAAACGCTGGCTAGAATATCTTCTATAGATATAGTGCTGAGTTTGGACCGAAAACGCTTGGGCAAAGGAGCCTCATAGATAATGCTATCAGCAGTTATGCCCCGCTCTTCAACAAGCTGAGCCAGCTGTAGACTAAAACTCGGATAACTCCAGTTCGTATCAGCACTTAAGGGTTGATCTAGGTCTATCTGCCGCCGCATTTCTTCTATCCATAGAAGCCTTAAATCACGATCTTCAGCAGCAGCTAGATAGTACCTTTGATCCGATTTCTCCGCCAAGAGAAATAAAAAGTTAGAGGACATAGGTCTTTGTGTTTAGGCCATAAAATTAAGATAATTTTACAAACTCATTTAAAATCACTAGCCCTAACTTAATTTACGTTCCTTTTTAATATCTATTTTTCTGGGGCCCGCGGCCAGCAAAGCTGGCCGCCGCTATGCTGCGGGGCTCACAGGGATGTTCGGCCCTTCGCTTTTCGCTGCGCTCAAAGCTCGGTCTGGCCTACGGCCACCCGCTCCGCAGCGCTGGGCCGATTGGCCTTCGGCCATGGCGGCAAAGCCGCCATCTGCAGCCTAAAGGCCGCAGCCATTCTTGTTGGGCTATCATCTTTCTCGCCGCAGTGGCTTAAAAGCCCCTGCTCCATTGGAGAAAGGTCGCAGCCATCCGATTTTCAGGACCTGCGGCTTTTAAGCTGCAGGCCATGGGGCCGAGATACAGGACCCTAGGGCCAAGGCCCTAGGCTAAGGGTAAAGTCGCCCCCTCCGTCGAGGGGGCTTTTTTGTGCTTCGGCCAATAGTTGTTTTAGGGAATAGCCATAACGGCAGATAAAAAGCGAACAAGGACTTTAGTCCGTCAGTTCGCTCAGTCAACAACCCTGGGCTTCAGCCCAGGGCAGTAAGTATAGACATTGTTTTTATCACTTAATTTTACTGCTAGCCAATCATTGTCTAGGGCCATGGGCTAAAGCCCATGCTTGCAGGTCTATGCAAACTAGCGGGCTAAAGCCCTTGTTTGCTTGCATTAGAAGACATTATGGGCCGATGGTTTTAACCATCGGCCCATTTTATTGCAGTTAGCATGGCCTCTTTTGTTGCTGTAGGTTTCAACCTACAGGCCCGTATTATACAGGACCCTAGGGTTGGCCGCAGGCCAAATCGGCCTAGGGGCCTGAAAGGGGGCGGCGCAGCCGCAGACCAAGGAGCCGAAGGCGACGCAGGGCCGAGCAGACCTGCGAGCCCTGCAAGGGCCCGGCCGCCAAAGGCGGCAGGCCCCAAAACCTACCCCCCAACAGCACTATCCAAAAGGGCCAAAATCCCCTCATGTACCTTGCCCATTTGCTCCTCAGTGATGCAGTAGGGCGGTAAAACATAGACCGTATTGCCCAAGGGGCGCAACAACAAGCCTCTCTGAATGAAAAACTGCCAAATCTCATCGCGGATGTTGTTGAAATAAGAGGTGGAGTCGGGCGTCTGTAAATCAAAGGCCCAAACTACCCCCTTCTGACGCATATTCGTCACTTTGGGGTGCCCAATGATCTGCTGCCCAAAGGCTTTATGCTGCTGCTCGATCCAGCGAATCTGCTCCCAGGTTTTTTCCGAATTGGTCAGCTCAAAGCTGGCCAAGGCCACCGCGCAGGCCAAGGGATTGCCCGTGCAGCTATGCCCATGAAAGAGGGTTTTGTATTTGTCATCGGACCAAAATGCCTGAAAAATTCTATCGCTGCAAGTAGTCGCGCCCAAGGCCATCGTGCCGCCCGTAAGGCCCTTCGATAAGCAAAAAATATCGGGATCATGAGCCAAAAAGTCACTGGCCCACCAGCTGCCCGTTCGACCAAAACCCACCATGACCTCATCGGCAATAATGAGAATATCTTCCGATTTGCAATTGGCCAAAAAGGGATCTAAGGCCGCAGCCTCATAGATCCGCATACCCGCCGAACCCTGTACCAAAGGCTCAAAGATAAATCCCGCAATTTCTCCCTGATGTTGGTCCAATAACTGCTCAAAAGCAGCCAAACTCTCGGCTTCTTGGCCCGGCAAAGGCGGCTCTACAAAAAGCACATCAAAAAGATAGGGGGCAAAAGGGGCCGAAAAAGCAGAGCGTCCCCCCACCGACATGGCCCCAAAGGTGTCGCCATGATAGGCCCCCTCAAAAGCAATGATCTTCGTTTTGGGGTTCCCGATGTTGTGCCAATACTGAAAACACATTTTTAGGCCCACCTCTACGGCGGTAGACCCATTGTCCGAAAAGAAGAAACGATCCTGATTATCAGGGAGTTTACTCAATACTTTTTCGGCAATTTGTACGGCGGGCTCATGCGTAAAATTGGCAAAAATGACATGCTCCAATTGCTCGGCCTGCTGCTTGAGGGCCGCGGCAAAATTGGGGTGGCTGTGCCCATGCAAATTCATCCACCAAGAGGCAATCGCATCAATGTATTCCTTGCCGTCCTCATCCCAGAGCAAAGCGCCCTTCCCTTTCGCAATCGCAATCGGCGCCTCGGCCGTTTTCATCTGTGTAAAAGGGTGCCAAACGACAGCTTGGTCTCTTTGGACCAAAGAACTTTTCTTTTGCATAAGATTCTTTTTTGTGAGCAAAATGTTGGGCGAAAAAAAAGCGCCCTGGCCAATCTGACCAGCGCGCTTAAGATATAAAACTATTTAGAACTAGCCCAAATAAGCATTATACATCCAAGCCAATTTCTCTTGCTCCCGAATATAGTCGCTCATCAAGGCATTAGTGCCCTCATCATTGGCCTCATCAGAAAGCCCAAGCAGCTCGCGTTCTAGCTCAATAATAACCGAAAAGGCCTTTAGTACATGGGCCAAACCCTCTTTTCCATCAGTCACATTGGTAATTTCTTCAATAGATGATTGCTCCAAATATTGGCTGTAGGCATGCAAAGGCTGCTGCCCCAAAGTCAAAATCCGCTCCGCAATTTCATCGATTTTGATCTGCAAATCGCTGTAAATTTCCTCAAATTTGGCGTGCAGCTCAAAAAAGTTATCGCCCTTGATGTTCCAATGAAATCCACGAGTATTGATGTACAACAATTGGTAATTTGCCAATAGTACGTTTAGTTTTTCAGCCAATTGCTGGCTCTCGGCATGGTCCAAACCAATGGTAGTTGTCTGTTTTTTCATCATTGTTCTTTTATGAGTTAATGCCCAATTATACAGAAAAAAAGAGGGATAATCAACCTTTCTAAGTGGTTTAGGACTTTCTTATTTTTTGGGGCCTCCGCTGCGGCCTGCGGCCTTGCGGCGCTACGGTCCGCAGCTCGCTGTTCGCTCGGCCCTGCGCAAAAAAACAAGTTTTTTGCTTGGTCTGCGGCTTCGCCGCACTGCTCCCCATCGCTAGGCCGCTCAGCTGTCTTTTTTTTTGGGGCCATCTTCTTCGGCGGTTGGGCAGTTTTGGGCCATGGGCTGAAGCCCATGCTTGTGGGGCTATGCAAACTGGCGGGCTAAAGCTGTAGGTTGAAACCTACAGCCAATTAACGAATGCATTTTAATCTAAAATGGAGGGTTAAAACCCTCCATAAATAAACAGCCTTCCTTCTATTAGAAGTCATTATGGGCCGATGGTTTTAACCTTCGGCTCATTTTTATTGCGTTTAGTATGGCCTCTTTTGTTGCTGTAGGTTTTAACCTACAGGTACCGAATATTATATAGGCCCCTGGAGGGAGCGGTGATAATGGGATATTGTCCCCGAAGGATGGCCGAAAAGTTAAATACATGAGGGTTTCAACCCTCATCTCATAAAAACATTGCGGAGCAATACCAACTGTTGTCTGGCTGTAGGTTTCAACCTACAGGCCCGTATAGCAGGCCCGAAGGGCCGCAGGCCTAGAGATGGATAGCAGGGCCGCCGCAGGCGGCAGACCAAAGCGCTGAAAGCGCTGCAGGGCCGAGCGAGCAGCGAGCTGCGACACAGCCCGGCCGCCGCAGGCGGCAGGCCCCCCAAAAAACAGATAAAGCAGCTTAAAATCCCTTCAGTTGAAACAGTTCTTTGAAAAACGCCAAAACTTGGCTAATTTGCAGCCTTAGATCGAATTCATTTTTAGTATCATTCAAGACAAGAAAAAAAATGGAATATAGGCCACAGGAGATCGAAGAAAAATGGAGATCCTATTGGAAAGAAAATAAGACCTACCAAACTCCCACTACTTCAGATAAGCCCAAGTATTATGTGCTCGATATGTTTCCCTATCCTTCTGGAGCAGGTTTGCATGTGGGCCACCCCCTAGGCTATATCGCTAGCGATATTTTTGCTCGTTATAAGCGCCTTTCGGGCTTTAATGTGCTGCACCCTATGGGTTATGATGCCTTTGGCCTACCCGCCGAACAATATGCCATCCAAACGGGCGTACATCCTGCGGTATCTACAGCCGAAAATGTGGGCCGCTATCGCCAACAGCTCGATAAATTGGGCTTTAGCTATGATTGGGACCGCTCGGTCAATACTTCTTCTCCTGAATACTATAAATGGACGCAGCAGATTTTTATCTGGTTGTTTGAGCATTATTATGATACCACTGCCGATAAGGCTTTGCCCATAACAGAACTCATCCGTCAGTTTGAGCAAGCTGGCTCAGAAGCCGTAGCAGCAGCCCATAGCCATGAAGAACATTTCTCTGCCGCCGATTGGCAGGGCTTTTCGGCCCAAGAAAAGGAAGAGGTCCTCATGAATTATCGCCTAGCTTACCGCAAAGTGGGCTATGTGAACTGGTGCGAGGAACTCGGAACCGTTTTGGCCAATGACGAAATTAAGGATGGCCGCTCGGAACGCGGAGGCTTTCCCGTGGTCCAAAAACCCATGATGCAATGGGCTTTGCGCATTACCGCCTATGCCCAACGCCTACTCGATGGCCTAGATACGGTAGACTTTTCAGAGGCGCTCAAAACACAGCAGCGCAACTGGATCGGCCGCTCTGAAGGGGCCGAGCTCTTCTTCCTGACCGAAAATGAAGAGGATAAAATCGAGGTCTTTACCACCCGCCCCGATACCCTTTTTGGGGTGAGCTTTATGGTGCTCGCTCCCGAGCATGAGTTGGTCCAAAAACTAACCACTGCCGAACAAAAAGAAGAAATTGATGCTTACCTACACTATGTAGAAGGCCGCTCGGAACGTGACCGTATGATGGATGTAAAAACCATTAGCGGCGCCTTTACGGGCAGTTATGCCATTCATCCATTTACGGGCAAAAAAGTGCCGATCTGGATCAGTGAATACGTTTTGGCAGGTTATGGCACCGGCGCTATCATGGCCGTTCCTTCAGATGATGAACGAGATCAGCGTTTTGCCCAGCATTTTGGCCTAGATATCTTGCCCGTAGTCGATCAATCCGATTACCCCAATGCAGAAATGGGCCAAAAAATCGGCAAACTAATCAATAGCGATTTCTTGAATGGCCTAGAGGTTAAAGCCGCTATTCCCAAAGCTATCGAAAAGCTAGAGGCCCTAAATATTGGCCAGCGCAAAGTGAATTTCCGCTTGCATGATGCTAACTTTAGCCGCCAACGCTATTGGGGCGAGCCTTTTCCCATCTCTTATGATGCAGAGGGCCTCACGCAAGTAGAAACCGCCTTGCCCGTAGAATTGCCCGAGCTAGATAACTTCCAACCTACAGCCGATGGACATTCTCCTTTGGCCCGAGTGGAGTCTTGGGTAAACACTCCCGAAGGACGCAAAAGAGAAACCGATACCATGCCTGGTTTTGCTGGCTCTAGCTGGTATTTCCTCCGCTATATGGACCCCAAAAATGAAAATGCTCCCTTCTCTGAAGAAGCCGTAAATTATTGGCAGGATGTCGATCTTTACCTCGGTGGAGCAGAACATGCCGTGGGCCATTTGATGTATTCTCGCTTTTGGCATAAGTTCCTTTACGATTTGGGCAAAGTGCCCACGCAAGAGCCCTACAAAAAACTGGTCAATCAAGGCATGATCCAAGGGATCATCGAGCAGATTTATATGCTCAAAGAAAAGAATGAAGCTGGCCAAACGGTCTTTGTTTCTGCCGACCGCATTGCCGAATATGGTGGTGAGGAGGCTTTTGCCCTTTTGCCTGTGCATATCGATTTTGTGAGCAATTATGGCCAAGAAGATTCTCATTTGACGGCAGAAGGGGTGGCTAAATTCCTGGAATGGCGCCCCAGCTATGCCAATGCCGAGTTTATCTATAATGAAGCGGGACAGCTAATGACGGATAGCGAAATTGGCAAGATGTCTAAGCGCTATTATAATGTGGTCAATCCCGATGATATGGTGGCCCTTTACGGTAGCGACTGTTTCCGCCTCTACGAAATGTTCCTCGGTCCCTTGGAAGACTCTAAGCCTTGGAACACGAGCGGAATTTCTGGTGTGGCCAAATTTCTCCGTCGCCTTTGGTTGTTGTTCTACAGCCCAGAAGGGGAGTGGTTGGTCCAAAAAGAAACGCCTACGGCCAAAGAACGCAAGGCTTTGCACCATTGCATCAAGCAAGTGCAGCATGGGCTCGAAAGCTTCTCGCTCAATACCTGCGTTTCCGATTTCATGAAGCTCAGCAATGAGTTGCGCGATCTCAACTGCCATAAGGCCGAAATTCTAGAGGGTTTTGTTTTGTTGCTCGCTCCCTTTGCCCCGCATCTCGCCGAAGAACTTTGGCAGGCTTTGGGCCATCAGGAGTCGGTCTTCAAAACGGGGGCTTTCCCCAGCTTTAATCCCGCCTATTTGGTGGAGGACAGCATCGTTTATCCCGTTTGTGTCAATGGGAAAAAGCGGGCGGCTATCGAGCTAGCCAATGGCTTGGCCCAAGAGGCCATCAAGGAGCAAGCCTTGGCCCTAGAAGATATTCAAAAATGGATTGAAGGAAAGACGATCCGCAAGGTGATTGTTGTGCCCAAGCGCATGGTCAATATTGTGGTTTAAGTTTTGTTTAAGGTCTCCAAGTTTGCGAATTTGGAGACCTTTCTGTTTTTTAGGGGCCTCAGCTGCGGCTTCGCCTTGCTGCGCTACCTTGCGCAGCTCGCTGTTCGCTCGGCCCTGCGCGGGCTTTGCCCGCTTGGTCTGGCCTGACGGCCACTGCTCCACATCGCTAGGCCATAACTGTAGGTTGAAACCTACAGCAAAAATGCTATTGCTTCGCAATGATATATGTCTGAGGGTTGAAACCCTCAGGAATTTAACTTTTTGGCCCTCCTTTGATAAATGGAAGGCAGAATAGCAGGAAATTAAAGCAAGGAATAGAAGTGACAGGGCTTCTATTTTGCCTGCAGCACGTAAAAAAAATTAGAACTCAAAAAAGCCCCTCCCAAAAAAAAGAAAGATGAAAGAATTTTGGAACCAGCGTTATGGCGCTGAAGATTTTGCTTATGGCCGTCGGCCCAATCGTTATTTTGCTGCTCATTTACATGATCTAGCGCCCGGAAAAATTCTCCTCATTGCCGAGGGGGAAGGCCGAAACGCTATTTTTGCCGCTCAAAATGGCTGGGATGTTTGCGCCTGCGACCTCAGTGAGGAGGGCCAACAAAAAGCCTTGGCTTGGGCCAAAAAAGAGGGCTTAGATTTGCGCTATGATTTAGGCGATTTTGGGGCCTTGGATTATCCCAAAGAAAGCTTTGATGCTTTGGGTTTGGTCTATGCGCATTTTCCGCCTCATCTCAAGGCCGATTATCTGCGCAAAGCGGCCGACCTCATTAAGCCTGGGGGGCTTTTGCTCTTAGAGGGCTTTGCTAAGGGACATACCGTCTATCAAGAAAAAAATCCGGCCGTAGGTGGTCCAAAAAATGTAGAAATGCTCTTTGATAAAGAAGAAATGCTCGAAATTTTCTCTGATTTTGAGTTCTCTATTCTCAAAGAGGAGGTGGTAGAACTGCAAGAAGGGCTATATCATAATGGAGAGGCCGAAGTCTTGCGCATTATGGCCCAGAAAAAAGAAAACTAAAACATGCCGATTTATATCGACCAAATGGGCCGCTCTGTAAGAATTGCAGAGCGGCCTCAACGTATTATATCGCTGGTCCCTTCTCAGACAGAATGGCTGGCCGATTTGGGTTTGGAGCAGGAAGTCATTGCTTTGACCAAATTTTGTATTCATCCTCATTCTTGGTGGCGAGAAAAAGAGCGGATTGGCGGGACCAAAAGCTTGGACCTAGACAAAATCAGAAGTCTTCAGCCAGATTTAATTATTGCCAACAAAGAGGAAAACACAAAGGCAGAAATAGAACTTTTGGCCCAAGAATTTCCAGTTTGGATTTCGGATATCGCCAATTTGCCGCAGGCCCTAGAAATGATGCGGGCTTTGGGCCAAATTACGGGCCAAGCCCAGCGGGCCGAAAGCCTTTTGGCCCCTTTTGAAGAGGCCTTGGCGGCTTATCAGGCGCCTGCAGCTAATTTGTCGGTGGCCTATTTTATTTGGCGGCAGCCCTGGATGCTGGCCGCAGGCCAAACCTTTATAGACGAAATGCTCAATTGGGCGGGATTTAAAAATGTCCTGGGGCATTTGGCCCGTTATCCCAGTCTATCGCTAAAGGAATTGGAGCAAGAAAAAATTGATTTGATTTTCTTATCTTCGGAGCCCTATCCCTTTAAGGAAAAACATATCGCCGAGCTAAAAGAAATTTGGCCCAATAGCCAGATCCTTTTGGTAGATGGCGAGATTTTTTCTTGGTATGGTTCTCGTCTTTTTAAGGCCCCAGATTATTGTCGGGCGCTATGGAAAAGAATCGTGGCGGCAGGGAAGTTGGGCGGCTAGCCGCCCTTGGCCCGCAGGGCCAAAACGGCTGAGGGATGGACAGCAGTGGCCCAAAGGGCCAGACCCAGCCGCCTTTGGCGGCGCAGGGCCGAGCGAATAGCGAGCTGCGAAACAGCCCGACCCGAGCCGATAGGCGAGGGGCAGCCCCAAAAGAAAAAAAATAATCAGTTTATCAACAGCTAATTGGATTTAACGCTATGAAAAACAGAAAGTATCCCCTTTTACTCTTGTCTTTTGCGCTATTGGGCGCCAACAGCCTGATGGGGCAAACCTTTAGTGAGTATGATTGGGGGGGCGAGATGCCCAAAGCGGGGGAAATTCCCGCAGAAATGCAGCAGGAAGATGCCGTAATTCTGAAAAGCTCGACCTATAGTAGCAATGAGTTTTCGGGGACCTTCCCTTATATCGAGCAGCTGGCCAACTACAAAGAATACCAGCATATTAAGTTCTTAAAAGCCGAGGCCACAGAGGATTATGAGCATCTGATTATTCCCAAATTTAAGGGCCGAATTGGCGATTTTGTGCAGATGAAATATGTGGATGTGCGCATTCGCAGAAAAGATGGCAGTGTAGAGGACCTGGTCATTCGGGACTTGGAGCAGCCCAAATTTGAGGAAGATGATGAGTTGTATGAGACGCAAAAAAATGCATATATCTATAAATTGCCCAAGCTAGAGCCGGGCGATGAAATGGAGCAAATTACGGTGATTGAGTCGAAATTTCCGGACCAAGGGCGAATTGTTACCTTATATAAGGACTACCCTGTATTGGAAAGTGAATTTAAGATTTCTGTTCCGACCTCAGTGGGCTTGAAAGGGCAGATTTATAATGGGATGCCTGCGGTAGACATTAAGGAAAGAGGCGAGCAGCGCTTTTATACTTGGAAAATGAACAACCTAAAAGCGGTACCAGAGGCCAATAGTTCGGGGACCATTTTTACGACCGAGCTAGAGCATTTTGTCTACGAGCTAGACTTTTCGGCCTTGCGTTCGGACCGCAGCATGAAGGTGAACAACTTTAGCGACCTTTTGCGTCAGTATAGCACGGACTTTATGGATGTGCGTATTCGTTCGAAGAAGAAAGTGCGCAAATTTTATGAAACCCTTTTTGCAGAAGGCGCCAAAACCTTTAAGAAGTCGGCAGAAGAACTAAGCGTAGTCGAAAAGGCCTATTTGATGAACAACTTTGTGGTTAAGGAGCTACAATTGGTGGGTCGCCTTAAGGACTTTGAAGAAAGTGAGGGCATTGATTATTTCTTGACCAATAAGAAAGCGGACTTTAGCAGTTTACTTTGTATTTACCGCGACTTTTTTGAGCGCCATAATATCGAGTTCTATTTTGGTATTGGCAAAAGCCGATTTAATGGACCTTTTGATAAGGACTATCCTTCGGCCACGCAGATTAGCTCTTACCTCTTTGTCTTTAAGGATGAAAATGGTTCGCTCTTTACCATTACGCCCACAGGAGGCTTGAATGAATTGCCTGCAGAACTGCAGAACACCAGCTGTTTCATGCTCGATCTCAATGATAAAAAGGCTAGTTTGCAATCAATCAACTTTAATGATGCCGTTTTAAAGGACAGCAAAAACAACAGCCGCAAGCGCCGTTTGCAACTGACCGTAGCCAAAAACGGAGATGCTGTCATCAAGGGCGATCTCAAGCTTTCGGGTTTGTTTTCTGGTCAACGCAGCAACTGGGTAGCCGCCAATAAAGAAGGGCAAGATAGTTTGAAACTGGCTTTAGAGCGTAGCCTAAGCAGCCGTTTTGATGACCGTGAAGTAAGCGTAAAATCGGTAGAAATCAAGCAATTGAACATTGTACAGCCCTATGCTTTCTCATTGGTCTATGAAGCCGAAGTAAAAGGTCTTTTTGAAGAAAAAGAGGGTAAAATCTCGCTCAAGCTCAAAGACTGGTTGGGCCATAGCATTCGCTGGGTCAGCAATGCCGACAAGCGTACCTTAGATTATCACAACCGCTTTTTGGGCCAAGATGAAGAAGAAATCTTCTTGGTTTTTGACTCGCCTAGAAAGGTGGAAGAAATTAAAAGCCTAACGGCCAAAAAAGAGAATGATCAAGCTACTTATAGCCTAAAAGTGAGCCAAATGCAGCCCAATGTGGTGCGCATCAACTCTAGCTATAGCGTCAAGCAATTGGACCTTAAGCCCGAAGAGGCAAAAAAGCAACAAGAGATCAATAAACTTTGGGATGAATTGACCGACAAACGCATTTACCTCAAGTAAGCTCAGCAAATTGAGCAAAATAGTAAGGGCGGCTCCTCAGATGAGGAGCCGCCCTTTTCTTTGGCCTTAAATATAAAGTTGTTTATCAGAGGGATCTAGCGCAATATAGAGCAAGACGGCTAGTTCTTCTGGACTAATTTGGGCCTGATTGGTATAGGCCGTTCGCAGATCGGTTAGGGTAGAGCGGGCCTGTTCTTCGCCCATCCAAATATCGTACAAGCGAATAATTTCGAGGGGGCTACTGCTTAGGGGCTCTTCCTGAAACTGAATCCGCAGGCGAATGGGGAGGGCCGTTTGTTGGGGCCGATAGAAGAGGTGGTAGCCCTCTTCTTTTTTGAACAAATCATAGAGGGCATAGCCTTCTACCCAAATCTTTTGAGGCTGCATCCGATAATTGAGGTCCAAATACTCTAAAAGGCGAGCATAATTGGTCTGCAAATAATCAATTTCTTTTTGTCCTTGGCCCTCAATAGCCGACTCAAAATGCAGGCAGATCGCATCGGTTTCCTCCTGCAGCGCTAGGCGGCAAGCCATACTCAAATAAGTGACCTTAAGCAACTGCTGCAAATAAAGCGATTGGCTGCGGTCAAATTGATCGGGAGCATTTTGGTAGACATAGCGAAGTTCGGCCAAGGCGGCATCTTCAAAAACGGCCTCTTGCTTGAGCTGTTCCTGACTAGCGGCTGCTTTTTGGTAGAGTAGGCTTCGGGTACCACTATTTTTTAAGCGCAGAGGCGTTACCTCCAGACTGAGGCTCTTAAATTCGAGGAGCAGGTGCTGTAGGCCTTCCTTGCTTTGTTCTAACTGCTCTTTGAGCTGAAAGAAATGCCATTGTTCCTGAGCGGGTTGGCTGCTATAAAAGTGGCTTTCCTCTTCTTGGCTCTCTCGGAGCAGGCCTTGCATCTGTTCTACCTTTCGGAGCAAATCTTTATAGGCATAAGGCCCTTTTTGCTGCTGCATATTGGGTAGGCCGCTTTGCTCTAAACGCTGAATAAAGCGCAGTTCTTCGATGCGGGCCTGTAGTTTATCCTCCTTGAGCTGGATATCGAAAATAACGGGTTGTTCTCCGGTTGTTTTCAGTAGTTCTTCGGCGGTAAAGGCCGTTAGGTCTCGTTCAATTTGTCTTTTGAGGGCGCGTCCCCCCATTCGTTTGCTATAGCCCCTATTGGCCACCCACTCTAGGGCGGCCGCCGAAATATTGAGGATACTAGTTCTTCGAACAAAGCCATCTCTACTGAGTAGCTGCTTAATTTGCAGCTGAGCAATTTGTAGAATATGCGGCAGTTCTAGGCTATTAAAGATCACGATTTCCTCAATGCGATTGATGAGCTCTGGACGGAAGAAATTCTCTACGGCTCGGCGATAAATAGCGGCTTGCTCATCGGGACTATTGCCAAAGCCCAGGCGGCGGTCCAAATCTTCGGCCCCAATATTCGAGGTCATGATGATAATGGTATTGCTAAAGTCTATCGGGCGACCTAGGGCATCGCTCAGGCGGCCATCGTCCAAAATTTGTAGCAGCAGGTCGTGCACTAGGGGGTGAGCCTTTTCGATCTCATCAAAAAGCAAAATGCCAAAGGGATTATAGCGAAGTTTTGCGCCCAATTGTCCCTCGGGTTGGTTGTAGCTGCCCAACAATCGGCTGCTGGCATTATAGTCATTATACTCATTCATATCAAAGCGAATGAGTTGTTTGGGGTCTCCGGTCAAATAATCGCAAATGACCTTGGCGGCCTCGGTTTTTCCTACGCCAGTGGGGCCAATAAAGAGGAAGGAGGCCAGCGGGCGGTTGGGGTTTTGCAATTTGGCCTTGAGCAAATGAATCAATTGGCTGAGCCGCTCCACGGCCTGTTCTTGTCCAATCAAGCGGGCCGAAATATTTTTACGCAATTCCTCGGCCTCTAGCTGATAGTTATCGTCTAGAATAGGCGAGGCCAAGCCCGTATACTCCTTAAATTCTTCCTGTACTTCTTCTACATCAATACTTTGGCCCTGTAGTTTTCGGGCCAGTTGCCGCATCATTTTGGCCACACTACCCGGCAGGGCTCTTTTCTTAAAGTAGTTATGATGGATATTGAGCATCTGCTGTAGAGCAGGCACACTAATGCTACAAGCTTCTTGCAACTCGAGCTCTTTGCGCAGGCCCAAAAGCATGCGGGCGGCCTCCTCCTCCTTGGCGGCGGGAATCCGTTTGAGCTGAAACAGTTCGGTAAATCGACGGTCTTTTTCTTGCAAAAGCTTCCATTCCTCCGAGCTAGCAATCAAGATGAGCTGAAAGGCCTGCTGCTCTAGATAGGGCTTGAGCAAATCGGCCAAGGTCATGCTATTTTGGGCCGTTTTTCCAATTCGGACCAAAGCCAAAGGGTTGTCAATAACGAGTTTATGGCTCAGTTGCTTATTGCGATAGCCTTTGGGCGAGCGCAGTTCCTCCACAATGGCCTCCATTCGCTTTTGCCACATACCCACAATGCTCATTCCCGAAATCACTCGGATGGGATCGAGCCGCCAGATGATTTCTTCCTCCTCGGGCAGCTCTTCTTCGCCTTTTTGCATATAGCGGTAGACCATCTCTTCAATTAGGCTGTGCCGCCCCACACCGGCCTCACCAATGAGGACCAAAGGCTGGTTGTTGGGTCCATACACCAAGGGGTAAAGCTCTTTTATCAGCTCTTCTCGCTCAAAGGCGCGTTGCAATTCACTAGGGTAAAAGTTGTTGAGGTTGCGCCCCAAACGCTCTAGTTCATCGGCGCCATCAAAGGAAGTAGGAGCCTGAAAAAAGGCCATCATATCACTGCCTGCAGTCGCTTCAAAAGAGAAATCTCCCTGCTCTAAGCTAATGCGCATTTGTAGTTCTTGCACAAACTCAGAACGCTGCAAACAAAACTGCTGCAACTCCTCCAAACTGCTGCCTTCTTCCAGCTCCATCAACAACAATTCCTCAATCACTTCTTTTGTTTGGGCCAAAATATCAGAGGGCTTTTGCCGCTCTGCATCCACCAAAAAACAATAGGACTGAAAACTGGGCAGACAAACAATGCCCTGCTCCTGCAACTGAAAATAAAGGATGTGAAAACGCCCCTGAAAGAGCTGCTCTTTCTCTAACAGAAACTTGAGCTGCGGCTTGAAGGATTGCATCTTTGGCGAAAAACGAAACCAAAAAAGCTGCTCCATATTGTCTCTGCGCAACTTGAAATCTCTAAAATAGGCCCGCAACTCTTTTCTAAATTGCTGAAGCGCAGCTTCATAACGACGATCGGTGGCAATGGGCGATTGGAAAAATAGCGGGCGAATATAATATTGCCAGCGCTCATCTACCTTAATATTTTGGACCAAAATAGGCAGTTGCAGCTGTACAGAGGACATAAATTTTACTGGTTTTAGTTTAAGCTTAGCAAGCTAAGGAATCTAAACTGTTTGGGCAAAGGCCTCCGCATATATTTAAGGCGCAGTTTGCTTTTTTATTTTTTTTGGGGCGTTACTCCTTTCAGTCGTCGAACTGCGGCCAAAGGCCTTGTTGTCGCAGCAAAGCTGCGGCGCTACTTTTCGCAGCTCGCTGTTCGCTCGGCCCTGCGGCGGCTTTGCCGCCTTGGTCTGGCCTACGGCCACTGCTGCACATCGGTTACTCCCGTTGGTCGTCGAACTGCGCCCTAAAGGGCTTGTTGTGGCCGCTCAACTTTAGTTTTTTCTCAGGGCCTTTTTCTTCGGCCCTTAATTTTAGGAGGGTCCAAAACCTTTGGTCCAGCTCAGCCGTCACTCTGGTCCTCCTATTGGTCGTCGAACTGTGCCTTAAAGGGGGTATTGTCGCTGTTCGAAGGTTCCCATTATAAGAAGTAATTTAGTGACAGTTATCTTTGTTTTTATTGGATCTAAAAAAGAAGTGAGTTGTTATTTTTGTTGTTTTTTTTGCTGCGGGATAGCTACGGACAATTTATTATCAAGCATAATATTTCTATTGCTGAGCGTTTATTGCTCATCTTGAGTATTATTCCGCATGCTGAGCCTTTTTATTTGACTGAGGCGCTGGCACATTTAAAGGCGGCCACAAATGATTTGGAGACCAAAGTTCTTTTTGTGCGTTATGACACGCCTAAATTTTTAGAATTTGCGCTTTTTCGTGACCCCAATTTGGGCTATTATTTACCAACGGGCAATACTTTTTTGTATTTACTCTTTGGGCAAGATATAAAGAGTCGTTTGGCCTATAGCCATTTACTTAAAAATAGTCATCCTTTTTATCAGCAGAAGATTTTGCACAAACAGGCTTTGAAGGGAGCGGCAGTTTTTGGTAGTGAATTACTATTGGCTGATATTTCTTTTTATGAAAGTTTGTTGAACAATAAATAGTTGAAGAAAAGGGGGCGCATTTGGCCTAGCGATGTGCAGCAGTGGCCGTCAGGCCAGACCGAAGCGCGCAGCGCTGAAGGGCCGAGCGAATAGCGAGCTGCGAAACGTAGCGCCGACGAGCGCAGCGAGGCGGAGGCCCCAAAACAGCAGCGAGCTGCGGAACGACAACAAGAACTTTAGTTCGCAGTTCGACGACCAAAGGGAGTAACCGCCGACGAGCGCAGCGAGGCGGAGGCCCCAAAATCTTAAATAAATAAACAGAAAGAAGTTATCCTCAAAAAAATATCCCCATGGCAAAGCAATTACAAAAACAGCAGGAGAAGCAGGGTTTAGGAGCAGTACAAGGGCAAAAAAACAGCATTGAATCTACGGAGGCCGCTTATCCGATGAGTTATACGGCGGGTTATGAAAATGGCTATGAGGCTTATCCTCCTTTATATGGGGAGGGTGAAGTAGAGCGTGTAGAAGCTGGGCAAGAAAACAATGAGCAAGTAGTTGTAGAAACAACAGGAGTAGCTCCTCTTCAGCAAACGCCAGCATTAGCTTTGAATGCAGAAGAGAGTTTGGATGGAATGAGTGCTGGTTTGCAAGTGGAGAGTAGCGAAAGCAGTTCGGCTGGAGATGCTGCGGGAGCGGGAGGAAGTGGTTCTGGAACGGTTGGGCCTACTCCGCCACCGATTGCGCCTACTGAGGATCCTGATTTTAATGCTGTAGAAGAAAAAATTGTAGCTGGAGGAGAACAATATAAAGAGCATGAAGCGGCAGCTTCATTGTCTAAGAATGCCGAATTGGCTGCGCCTTTGGCTGAGGGGGAGCGAGAAGGTTTGGCTGAGCAGGGGCAAATTAACAAAATGGATGCTCAGGAGCCTGCTGCCTTTAATGCCGAGCAATTTGTGGGGGCTTTGATGAATCGGATTGCGGCCATTATGCCTAAAACGGAAAAAGAGGCGGATAATTTTGAGCGCAATGATGGTTTGGGTAAAATGAGTCAGACGGTTTCTGCAGAAGTAGGAAAAGAGAAGCAGGCTGCAGAACATGCGATAGAGGGGGCTAGTGAAGAAGCGCCTCAAGTGGGGGCTGTTTCTGCACGAACCGTAGAACAATTGGAAGGTCCAGAACTAGGTCCTGTAGCTGCGCCAGTTGGTGGAGGAGCGGCTATTCCCGATGCTCGAGAAGCCGTTTATGTAGAAAATGTTGTTGATGATCGTTTGGGGGAAATCGACAGCTTGATGGAGAGCAATGAGGTAAAAGATGAGCAATTGGCAGCCTCTAATGAAGCGAGCTTTTTGACTGCTTTGGGAGAGAAAGAAGGGGCAAAAACGGGCAGTGAAGAAATGAAAACGGCTGTTCGTTTATAAGAAACAGGAATTTTGTCGGCTGCTGCGGGCAATTCAGAGCAATTGGCGATAAGTGAGATGGATGCTTTGTATACAGAGCGAGAACTTTTCTTACAGAATGTTTTGGGTGAGCAGGAAGACAGTTCTGCCGAGCAAACTGCGGAGCGGGCTAAGGTGGCATCAGAAATACATAGTATTTATGAGCGAAGTAAATCTGAGGTAGAACAGCAGTTGAGTAGTTTGGATCAAGAGGTTCAAAATATGTTCAATCAAGCGGCGGCTAAGGCCAAAGCAAAATTTTTGAGCCATGTTCAAACTAAAATGGCTGCTTATAAGGCTGAGCGTTATGAGGGACTTTCGGGAGCTGCTCGTTGGTTGGGGGATGCCTTTACGGGCTTGCCAGAGGAAGTTAATGCGTTTTATGTAGAGGGGCGTGAATTGTATATTGCCGAAATGCGTCAGGCTTTATACCAAATTGCTGATCATATTGCGGCGGGTTTGAATGCGGCTAAAGCGAGAATCCAGGCAGGGCGAGAAGAAGTAACGGCTTATGTAGAAAGTTTGCCGGATGCAGTTCGAGCATTGGGGGAAAAAGCGGCTGCAGCTATTGATCGTAGTTTTGGTGAATTGGATGCATCTGTAAATAGTAAGCAAGATGCTTTAGTTAATGAATTGGCCAAACAGTACACAGACAATCTAGCGGCTATAGATGCTGAGATTGCGGCCATGCAAGAAGCGAATAAAGGCTTAATTGACCACGCATTAGAAGCTGTAGGGGGCGTGATTGAGACCATCATGGAAATTAAGCAAATGCTTACCGATGTGGTCAATGCGGGGGTAGAAGTTATTTCGGCCATTTTAGCCGATCCCATTGGCTTTTTGAGTAATCTTATTGATGGTGTTTCGGCAGGGGTAAATGGCTTTTTTGCCAATGTAAGCGATCATTTGCTCAATGGGTTAATTGAGTGGTTGACAGGGGCCTTGAGTGGGGTAAATATTAGCTTACCCGAAGATATTTTTAGCTTTGCGGGCATTTTGGATCTCAGTGCACAGATTTTGGGCTTGAGCTGGGATTATGTTCGAGAAAAAGCGGTCTATGCTGTTGGAGAAGATGCTGTTTCTGCTATGGAAAGTAGCTTTGAGATTTTCCAAATCTTACAAACAGAAGGCTTGGCTGGTGCTTGGGAATATATTCAAGGACAGTTGGGCAATCTTCAGGAAGTTGTTCTTGGTGGAATTCAAGAGTTTTTAATTACAGCAGTATTCCAGGCCGGAATTGAATGGATTATCGGTTTGTTGACTCCAGCAGGTGCTTTTGTTAAGGCAGCCATGGCCATTATAGATATTGTCAAATTCTTTATCGAAAATGGCAGCCAAATTATGGCTTTAGTGCAATCTATCATTGACTCTTTAGCAGCTATTGCTGCAGGAGATGTAGGCTTTGTCGCACAGGCTGTAGAGGGGGCCATGGCAAGCACGGTACCTATTTTAATCGACTTTTTAGCCTCTTTATTGGGAATTGATGGTCTGTCAGATAAAGTACAAGAAATTGTAGGTTCTATTCGCAAACGCATTGATGATGCGATTACGGGCTTGATAGATAAGGCTAAAGCCTGGTTTAAAGGAAAAGGGAAGGATAAGCGGAAAGCAGAAAATGAGAAAGAAGTCACAGAGGAAGATCGAGCAAAACATAAACGCTTTGCTGCTGAAATAGAAGCAGATTTAAAGAAAATTCAACCTAAAGAGGGCGAATCTTTTGAAGATTTCCGTCAACGAGTGCAAATAAGAGCCAATGAATTGGAAAAGGAATATCAACCGAAGTTAACGGATGGTATTAAGGTCAGTATTCAGTTGACGAGTACAGCTAAGGAGGATGAAAAAGATGGCGATGTGGATGTTCAAATAAAAATTGCCCCTAATACAGAAGTTTTAGAAACAGAGATAAATTTAAATACCGAAAATGAAAGTTTTACTGATTTAGCAGAGGCTATTAAGGAAAATGAAGATTTGCATCAGCCACACCCTAATATTGATAATATAGAAGCAATTATAGGTATAATTGTCACTCGGTTAAATGCAACGCGGAGAGATGGGAATGAAATATGGTTTATTTTAAATACGACTAAAAAAGGAGGCTTTTCTCATAAATTTACATTCCTATTAAAGGAAAAAAGTACAAATCAAAAAAAAGGAAAGCCAGCATACTTAGGAGTAAGCCGAAAGTCTGGAGATTCCATTTGTGCTTCTTGCGGACTACGCGAAGGTGTTTCCAGCCCTCATAATGTTATAACTGCAAAACATGCTAAGGATGCAATTGATTTAGCTTTAGAAGCTATTTTAGTAGGTGGACTTGATGAAAGATCAAAAGAAACTATATTATACAAACATATGAGAGGGCTTGCAAATAGTACAGGAAGTTCTGCCCCTTTACCTACAAAGGGAGATTTTCAAAAACAATGTGAAGTTTGTGAGGGGAGTGCCGCAGGGGATACAGTCGGAAAGTTTCTTGCAGGACAGTCATTGATTCAACGAGCCAATGGCGCTATGGCTGAAAATGGAGATACAGCTGATAGTAGAGAAATGGACAAACAATTTGCAACAACAACTTCTGAAACAAGAGAGTACATTACAATGCAACGAATAGAGTATTTTGCAAAAGCTATTAGGAAAAAGATTATAGAAACAACAAATTCCGAAGAAGAGCGAGATGAACAGATATATACTTTATTTAGATCTAACAGCTCAAAAATTGATGAATTTATAGCTGAATTAACTACATCGATAACCCGGATAATACATTAAGATGATTAAACTTGTCAAAACGATAAGGAGTCTAGAAAGTACAATTAATGGAAATCTTTTTTTTTCAAAGAGAAATGAATTACTAAGCTGGTCTGATGAAGGAACAATTTGCCTCTATGCTTTAGAAGATGGAAGGCAAAAACTAATTAAACAACATCATACGCCTGTTACACAGGTTTTTGTATGGAAAGAACAATTTATTGTTTCTACTGCCTATGATGGACAAATTAACGTTTGGGACAGAAAGACATTTTCTAACTACAAATTATTAGAAAATGTAAACAGAAGCTTTTTGGGGGCTCAAGCTTGGGATGAACAACGAATTATAGCATGGGATGCGGAGGGCGACATATCTATTTGGGAGGTAGAAAATGAGCAAGGAATTTCTATACTGGAGCAAGCCGTTATGGATTATTATAGGAATTCATTACAGCCGCCTTTTTTGCTTTGGCAAAAATATGACTGGCTTGTAAGTTGGGGAAGTATTGAGCTAGATTTTTGGAATTATTTGAGCGGCGCAGTAAAAATTAGTCTATGGGAAGAAAATTTTAATATAGAAGGAGCTTGTTTATTGAATGAAGACGAACTACTTAGTTGGGGAACTGCCTTAAGAATTTGGTCACCCAAAGGAGTTTTAAAACGAGAACTGAAGGGAAATAAAAAACCAATTCGTTTTGCCTTAGTTTTAGAGAAGGAAACAATTATTGCCTGGGATAATCAGCATAGAATTTATGTTTGGACTAATTTTTTGCTCACTCTTTGCTTTGAGCAACACAAAAGTCTGCTTCTTCATGTTTGGCCCATCAATGATGAACTTTTATTATCGAAATCTATAGATGGACAGCATATTATCTGGGACAAAAAAACGGGAGAAATAAAAAATAGTCTTCAGGGCTTTTCTAATGAAGGTTGCCTGCTCAATACATCCTTTTACCTTAGTTATCAGGCTAATTCGATCATGATTTGGAATCTAAAAACGGGCGAAGATTTTATTTTGGAGAATGCACATGATACGAATATTCAAGAACTCCTTCCATTGGACCAAAATCGATTTTTGTCCTGCGCCAAAGATGCAGAGAGAAAAATTTGGGAATGCTAATTTTTGGGGCCTCCGCCTCGCTTCGCTCGTCGGCGCTACGTTTCGCAGCTCGCTATTCGCTCGGCCCTGCGCAAAAAAACAAGTTTTTTGCTGGGTCTGGCCTGCGGCCACTGCTGCACATCGCTAGGCCGCTCAACTGTCTTTTTTCTTCGGCCCTCAAATCCCCCTTTCAAATAGCGGCTTTCAATTAGCAATTGCCTAAAAAACAAGGACAAAAATTTCTCTTGGAAAAAACTGGCCTGATGGCGATGAATGAATTTTTTACCACAATTTTTTCTGCTAGATGTTATGAGCCGATGGTTTTAACCTTCGGCTCATTTTTTTGGATGTAGAATGGCCCTCTTTTTTGATCTGGGTTATATATCGATTCCGAAGGACTCGCAGCTCTGCTCGGTCCAAAACCTAGGATATTTAAATAGTTCTGTCTATAGTTGAAAACAAAGTCTAGAAGGGCTATTTTGAGCTTGATGGACCTCTGTTATTATCGTAAATAAAGACTAAACAATGAATGAGCAACTAAAAGAGCGAATAAAAAAAATATCTGTTCGTGGACGCTTTGCTATAGCCTTACGTATTCTGGAAATAGAACTACCAAAATATCCTGTCTTTCAGCAGAGTCCTACTTCAAAAAACCTAATCAGTAAGCTGAAAGGTTTTACAAGTAGTTCTACATTAGATGATTGGATGGAAGAAACGGATCGGCTAATGCCAGATATAATAATGGAAGATGAGGGAAGCTATGATGCAGAATATTTCGCTGACTTTCTAAAGGAAGAAGATTTCAATGAATTTCACAAGCAGTACAAAGCTTTGCCAAATAGTTTCTTGTCAGTTGTCTGTCATACGTTCTGGATTGGTCAAACAGAAATTTACACCTCAATTCAGACTTATTCAGAAAACACTTATAAATATTTATTGGAGGTAATTAAATTAACTACCGTAGATAACTTGCCTGAAATTATAGCCCGTTATGAGTTTTCTTCCTTTGAGGAGAATCGAGGATGGGGAAATCGCTTTAATTATGATGAGGTCTAGGGCTAGTAGCCTATTAAAGCAAAAAACTATAAATTACAGGATTTAAATAAACTGCAAGTTGATGCGTTTAAACATAAAAGCAATTATTGGATGCCTAGCTGTATTTTCTATGCTTAGCTGCCAAAACCAAGAGAAAGCACAGCCCTCCTCCAATATAGAGGAAGAGCTTAAGCCCAAAAAAGTAGAGCAAATCAGAAGTCCGGATAATTTATTTTACTATGGGAATTTTTTAGGGGCCTTGGATGAAGATTCTTTGGCCTCTAATGGAATCAGAATATTTTTAGCTCAAAATTTTGGGGCTCCTTCATATCTGTTTACACTCAAAGAACAGTCTGAAAATAGTTTTATGCTTGTAGCAAAAACTTGTGGTGGTATTGACCTTGATGAAGACTATGAAGTACTCTATAAGACAGAAAATATCAAAAAAGAAATTTGGGACTCTGTAGTGCTTATTCTGAATGATAATGATTTTTTAAATATTCCTGAAGAGGAACGAATGAAGGGGCATGATGATAGCGACGGTTGGTGCATAGAGGCTAATCTAAACGGAAAAACTAATCTTGTATCAAGAAAATTTACTACTGATGAAGAAATGTATAAGCGCCTTTTGCGTCCAATCAAAGAGGTTTTAGCTATAGATAGCTCAGCCTATGTAGAGCGGATGATTGACTGATGTTTGTAATGAGCGCCAACTCTTTTTGGGGACTAAAGTTCTTGACTACAATTTTATGGGCCAAAGGGAATATCCCCTTGGCCCATTTTTTTGGCGTTAAAATCTAGCCAGATGAAGTACTGATGCCTAATCATCTTATGCAGGCGTATAATAGATACCTAAAAAGCTAAACAGAATCCTTTTTCGAAAACAACTATTGTTATAGGTCAGTTCTTCTTCCGTACTAAATCTGAGACGGCTAAGATTTAGGCCCGCCCGAACGCCTATTTCTTCATTGATATTATAGGCCAGAAAAAACTCATGGGTTGATTGCGAAAAGTAGCCCTTTTGCCGAATAGCGTACTGACCACGATTATCACTACTTATAAAGTGCCCTATTTTACTTTTGCTCATTATCGTAAAACTTCCAATGTCAGCATTATAGCCTATCTTGAGCTTGGGCGTAATCAAATAAGCAACGTTAAAAGTGAAGGAAAACTTCATATAAAAGGGCGTTTCCGCCCGTATACTATCAATTAAATTTTTTTTGATCAGATCTGGCTCTCCTGTAGTGTGGAGTAATTCATTGGCGGCATCAAAAGCCGAAATCCGAAAGCCCAATCCCGCCAACAATCGACGGTTTCTAAGCATAACGATTCCACTATGCATCGAAACTGCAGCATAATAGAGGTTGTTCCCATCGCTACTGCCCGCCCCTAAGGCTAGGTCAAAAGTGATATAGTCTTTAGGTAGGCTATCTTCCTCAAAAGTGGTCAGGGTTTTAGGTAGGCTATCTTCCTCAAAAGTGGTCAGGGTTTTAGGCAGGCTATCCTCCTCGAAAGTGATCAGGGTTTCCTCCTCCTGCCCCCAGCTTTTTGGCCCCATAAAAAGAGCCGCTAATAGTCCCAAGACCATTATCCAATTTTTCATAAGTTCAAGCTTTATTTCTAATAAAATACGCTTTAAGTCAGTTGTTGCTAGCTTTAAAATCGCTAAAAGTTTTATTTTGTATGTAAAGCTATAAAAAAATAATAGGGGATGAATCTTTTTGTGAAAGTTAAACTGTTTAGGCTGATGTTTTTTGGGGCCTCCGCAGCAAAGCTGCGGCGCTACGTTGCGGGGCTCGCTGTTCGCTCGGCCCTGCGTTTTTTTCGCTGCGCTCAAAAAAACTTGGTCTGGCCTGCGGCCACCCCTGCACATCGCTAGGCCGCTCAACGGTCTTTTTTCTTCTGTCTTTTTTCTTCGGCGGCTGGGCGGTTTTGGGGCCATGGGCTGAAGCCCATGGTTGTAGATCTATGCAAAGAGCGGGCTAAAGCCCTTCTTTGCTATAAATGATATGAGCCGATGGTTTTAACCATCGGCTCATTTTTATTGCGTTTGGTATGGCCTCTTTTGTTGTTGTAGGTTTCAACCTACAGGTATATATCCATCCTACAGGCGGCGAAGCCGCCGCAGGCCTAGGGATGGACAGCAGTGGCCGTTAGGCCAGACCGAGGCGCTGAAAGCGCCGAAGGGCCGAGCGAACAGCGAGCTGCGAAACAGCCCGGCCGCCGCAGGCGGCAGGCCCCCAAAAAAAGCCCCCTCCTTCATACAGAAAGAGAGGGCATAAAAACAGTTAGAAAAAGGCCTTAACGGCGAATGACAAACTTCTGGCTAATTTGTCCCTCCGGACTAGAGAGGCGCAAGAAGTAAGTACCTGCAGGCCAATCAAAAGAGAGCGGCAAGCTAAACTGCTGACCACTTAAGCGCTGCTGATATAGCTGGCGGCCCAAAACATCAAAGATAGCCAACTCCAGTTGCTGAGACTGCTGAAGAACAAGCTCTAGCTGCATCTGGCCATTGCTCGGATTGGGATAGAGGCTAAAGGCCTCTGCCCATTGGACGTTTATGCCCGTTACTGCCGATACAAAAATGCTATCTGTTGCAGTACAGCCATTGGCATCCGTTACTGTAACGCTATAGCTACCAACGCCTACATTGGTCAATTGCGACACACTATCTCCAGTGCTCCAAAGATAACTGAAGGGAGCGGTCCCGCCATTTTCGCTAGCGGCCAAAGCGCCATTGTTGCTTGTTGGTGTATGTGGTTGAGTGACCGAAAAGGCGACCTGCAAACTAGCGGGTGCATTTACCGTATCGCTGAGGACAACCGTACAGCCTTGGGCGGTATCAGTTACCGAAACCTGGTAAATACCTCCGGCTAATCCCTGAAGATCCTCTGTATTGGCGCCATTGGACCAACTATAGAGGTAGTTTCCTGCAGGACTGACCGTGAGGTCAAGGCTTCCATCTGCCGTATTAGAGCAGTTCGGGCTACTGCTTAGACTACTCAATACAGGTCCTTGAGGAATATTAAAGCTAGCGCTTCTTTGTTCCTCACAACCATTGGCAGAAGTAATTGTCACGCTATAGTTGCCATTGGCCAAGTTGCTCACATTAGCTGTAGTGGCTCCATTGGACCAAAGATAGCTATAAGGCGCTCCGCCTCCGCCACTGACATTAAGCGCCAAGGCGCCCGTGCCAGGTACACAGTTTTGCTCCGTACTCATGAGCTGGATTTGCATGGCCGCAGGCTCTGTAACTTGAACGCTACGCACTGCACTACATACTCCAGAACTAATCGTTACGGTATAATTACCAGCAGCCAAACCATTGGCTACTTGCGTATTGGCCCCATTGGACCAGCTGTAATTCATGGGAAGACCCGTGCCTGTTCCCACAGCCTGAGCCTCTCCATCTGCATAGCCTGCACAGCTTGCATTCTGGCTAGCTATGGCATTGCTGGCTAAACTGTTGTCTAGGGCCACGGTATAAGCCGCCGTCAAATCACAAGCATTAGCATCGGTTACAGTGAGTTGGTAAACTCCTGCCGCTAGAGCCGTTAGGCTACTTGTATTCGCTCCATTAGACCAAGCAAAAGTGTAAGGCGTCGTTCCACCATTAACAATGGCCGTTAGGTTTCCATCACTACCCGCACAGCTCTCATTATTGATTCCTGTGGCTAGGGTCATGGCGGTAGGTTGAGCTACTGTAGTGCTGGCAACAGCAACACAGCCATTTACATCGGTGGCGGTTACACTGTAGTTGCCCCCACAAAGGTTAATGGGGTTGGCTACTGTGGCCCCATTTGTCCAACGATAACTAATTGGAGCTTGTAGTCCACTGCTTTGTAGACTAATACTGCCATTGCAGTTGCTTGCACAACTTACATCTGTAGGCGTAAGCTGTAGACTACCATTGCAAGGACAGTTGTAGTTGACTACAGCTGTGGCTACAGTCGTACAGCCATTAGCATCAGTAATTGTTACGGTATAAGTACCCGCTACTAGGTTATTGGCGGTTGCCGTAGTCTGTCCATCGGACCAAAGGAAAGTATAGCCAGCCGTACCGCCACTAATTGTAGCCGTAGCTGTACCATCATTTCCGGCACAAGTTTCATCACTACTACTGGCCGAAGCGACCAAAGCAGTAGGTTCATTGACTACTGCAGTAGCTGTAGTTGTACATCCTGCAGCATCAGTAACTGTCACGATATAAGTACCTGCGATTAGGTTGCTTGCGGTAGCCGTCGTTTGTCCATCCGACCAGAGGAAGCTATAGGGCGTTGTCCCTGCGGTAGCGATAGCCGTGGCCGAACCATCATTGCTTGCATTACAGCTAGCATCCGTGGCGCTAGTGGTCGCGGCTAGGGTACAAGGCGTACAGCTGTTGTTGACTACAGCCGTGGCCACAGTCGTACAGCCATTGGCATCAGTAATACTGACGGTATAAGTACCCGCCACTAGGTTGGTAGCTGTAGCCGTAGTTTGTCCATCGGACCAAAGGAAAGTATAGCCAGCTGTACCGCCACTAATTGTAGCTGTAGCTGTACCATCATTTCCGGCACAAGTCTCATCACTACTACTTGCCGAAGCAAGCAAAGCAGTAGGTTCATTGACTACTGCAGTAGCTGTAGTTGTACATCCCGCAGCATCGGTAACCGTCACGATATAAGTACCAGCGATTAGGTTGGTCGCTGTAGCCGTCGTTTGTCCATCCGACCAAATGAAGCTATAGGGCGTTGTCCCTGCGGTAGCGATAGCCGTGGCGCTTCCATCATTGCTCGCATTACAGCTAGCATCCGTGGCGCTAGTGGTCGCGGCTAGGGTACAAGGCGTACAGCTGTTGTTGACTACAGCCGTGGCCACAGTCGTACAGCCATTGGCATCAGTAATTGTTACGGTATAAGTACCCGCGATTAGGTTGCTAGCGGTTGCCGTAGTTTGTCCATCGGACCAAAGGAAAGTATAGCCAGCCGTACCGCCACTAATTGTAGCCGTAGCTGTACCATCATTTCCGGCACAAGTCTCATCACTACTACTGGCCGAAGCGACCAAAGCCGTAGGTTCATTGACCACTGCAGTAGCTGTAGTTATACATCCCGCAGCATCGGTAACTGTTACGGTATAAGTACCAGCGATTAGGTTGGTAGCTGTAGCCGTCGTTTGTCCATCAGACCAAAGGAAGCTATAAGGCGTTGTCCCTGCGGTAGCGATAGCCGTGGCCGAACCATCATTGCTTGCATTACAGCTAGCATCAGTGGCGCTAGTGCTAGCGGCTAATGTACAAGGCGTACAGCTGTTATTGACTACAGCCGTGGCTGTTGTTTGGCAGCCATTCGCATCAGTAATTGTTACGGTATAAGTGCCCGCTACTAGGTTGTTAGCGGTAGCCGTAGTCTGTCCATCGGACCAAAGGAAAGTATAGCCAGCCGTGCCGCCACTAATTGTAGCCGTAGCTGTACCATCATTTCCGGCGCAAGTTTCATCACTACTACTGGCCGAAGCGACCAAAGCAGTAGGTTCATTGACCACTGCAGTAGCTGTAGTTGTACATCCCGCAGCATCGGTAACTGTCACGATATAAGTACCTGCGATTAGGTTGCTTGCGGTAGCCGTCGTTTGTCCATCCGACCAGAGGAAGCTATAGGGCGTTGTCCCTGCGGTAGCGATAGCCGTGGCGCTTCCATCATTGCTAGCATTACAGCTGGCATCCGTGGCGCTAGTGGTTGCGGCTAAGGTACAGCTACAGTTTAGCGTGACGGCCACACTACTTACAGCAGTACAGCCATTGGCATCAGTAACCGTAACAAAATAGTTAGCTGCGCTTAATCCTGAAGCTGTAGCCGTAGTTTGTCCATCAGACCAAAGGAAAGTATAAGGAGCTGTTCCGCTAGTGGCAGAAACAGTTGCTGTACCATCATTTCCAGCGCAGCTTTCGTCGCTGCTGCCAATTCCTGTAACTACCTCACTAACGGTGATAGCAGAAAGGACAATGAGGGTATCACTAATACAGTCATTTGTGGCAACAAGGGCCACATCATAGGTTCCAGCAGTGTTATAGCTTACACTAGGGTTCATTGCTGTGGAGCTAGCGGGGCTTCCACCAGGGAAGAACCACTCATAGCTATCCGCATCGGTAGAGCTATTATTAAATGTAATGCTATTGCCCAAACAGATCGTACTGTTATTGGGGCTAAAGTTAGCCGAGGGCAAGGTCCCTAAAACGGGGACAATATAATGAGCGACATCAATTCCCCAGCTACCGGTTTCGTCATAGGCGTGCCAAGTTCCGTCACCCCATTGTTCCCAAGCGGTAGCGGGTGATGTTTCTCCATCGGTGTTAGTAATGAGTGCAATGGTATCGTTGCCATAGGTATATTCTATACCGACAAAGAACTCATTGGAGGCGGGTAAGGCAATGTTTCCAAAGGGAACAAAGGCCACATTATTTCCGCCAGCAATCAAGGTAACAATATCCTGATAGGCGATAGGAATACTGGCAATTACGGCTCCTGGCGTTCCGCCTGTACCATCCCAAACTTGTACATTAAAGCTATTGCTAGCATTGGCGGCTACGGCCTGACCAAAACCAAAGTAGGCTCCAGTCAAATGCGTATTGGCTCCGCCATAATTAAAGTAGTCCGCCTTGGCAATATCTCCATAGCCATTGTGGCCAGCTAGATAGCCACCTGGTCCACCTGCATTATAGAGGGCTGGATTGTCATTAGCTACATCATAATTCGAAATTGTATCACAGGCTTGTAGGCCAGAACTAAAACTGGCGCTAGCCGCTGGCGAACTTCCACAGCTATTTGTTGCAATGACCTGCCAGAAGTACTGCGTCCCCGTCCCCAATACATTAGAAGTATAGTTGGGAGAGCTGAGTCCTGTAGCTTGGTCGACAATATTGGTAAATGCTGCATCTGTAGCAATGCTAATATCATAACTAGCTCCTGCCGCTGCCGACCAGTCAAAGTTGACGGGTAGGGCCACCGCTGTTGCGCCATTGGCTGGACTGTTGAGCGTGACGGCTGTAGGTGCAGGGTCATTAACAATTAGAGTCAAAGCTAGACTTTTGTTCCCTGAGGTGCTGCTCGCATTAACGGTAAAGGGATAACTACCCGCTGCGGTTGCACCACTTACATTGAGGCTTAGTGTGCTGCTAGATGCAGGCGTAACGGGGTTGATACTAAAGTTGCCCACAACTCCTGTCGGCAAACCACTAAGGCTAAGCGTAACTGGGTCGCTATAGCTGCCAATTTGGCCCACATCTATGCTGTAGCTGGGCGTGGCTGCTGCACAAACGGACTGACTGTTATTCGTTGTACTTAGCGTATAGTCATTAGTGGCCAAAACAATCGTAAAGTCATTATCCGAAATGTCAAAGAAGTAGCCATTGGCGCAACGCACCATAATGCGGCCGGTGGTTGTGCCTACATTAGGAACGCTAATGGGCTCAGTTCCATCATTGGGAACATTGCTAGCTAGTACGGTCGGATAGGTCAATCCACCATCTGTAGAAAGTAGAATGTCAACATTGGCGCAGCTGACTGGGCTACCATCGGTGCCAGCTACATCCCAAGTTACGGTTTCTGTCCCGCCTCCATTCCAGCTAATTCCACTAGCAGAGGGATAAAGAACAACAAAGGGCCCAGAGTTGGCATCTACAGTCACTTGCATATCTGCATGATCAGTACAGCCTCCGCCAGCAGCATTATCGCGTACGGTTACTCTAAAGTCCATAACCCGACTTACAGAAGGAAGTACTTCCCAGGTAAAAGGTCCACCTGCAGCCAAATCCACTAAATTGGGGAAGTAGCGAGTTGGGTCAGTAACTGGCTCAAAAGAACGGAAGTTTGGTCCTGCCGTAGAACTAGCTACAGGAGGCATGGTCGCTGTAGCATTTTCCATCTGTTCCCAACTATAAGTCAGGGTATTGCCATCGGGGTCTGTGGCCGAGGCGGTCAATGAAAAAGGCGTATTGGCTGGAATGTTAATGTTGGCCGCTGGGGCATTTACGGTAGGGGCATTATTGGCCAAGGCCGTTGTGGCCGGACAGTTGTGGCCTGCTCCCGTAATAAAGGCGCCCATTTCCTCCAATGAAATCGAGTGAAAGTAGTCATCACTCTGGTTTTGTACATTGGGGGCACAAATGCCAGCATATCCCATAATGGTAGAGGCACTACCGGGCTCCATGGCGGTGGCATTGTTGCGGTTACAGTTGTTGTTTTGGGTGTGGTTACATCCAAATTGATGGCCTACTTCATGGGCCACATAATCAATATCGAAAGGATCGCCAATGGGCGCAGCACTACCCGTAACTCCACGGGCTTTGCCCGAGTTGCTACAAACAACGCCCAAACCAGCCAATCCACCACTGTTGGTCCCAAACACATGACCAATGTCATAGTTGGCCGAGCCAATTTCGGTGTCAATATTAGCCTGATTTTCAGTAATCATTGTGCCTGGCGCTCCATTAGTATAAGGGTCCGTTGTTGCATTAGTATAAATAATGAGGTTGTTGTTGGCCACCAAGTTCATCCGAATGGCCATCTCTCGCTCATAAACACTATTTACTCGGTTGATGGTGGTGGTTTGTGCCGCTAGGGCCAAGGCTACCGTACCCCCATGAAATTGAGTGTATTCTCCTGTGGCGGCAACGGCCATGCGGTAGGTCCGCAATTCACAGCTCCCAAAACGAGCAGCAGTCTGCCCAGCAGCCTTAAAGTTAGATAAGGGAATATTGTTAGCCGTCAAGCCACAAACAAATTGCTTGGGAGCAGCTGGCCGAAAGTCCCGACGGTTATAAACAATATAGTGCTCAATATCGCCCCCGCCAAATTGATAGGGGTCAATATAGATGGTTCCCTTGCCCGCCGTCAAAATGATGGCGTGAAAGCCCTGTGGGGTCAAATCAAAACGAAGCGACTTGGAGGGGTCATTGATGCTCCGCCCCGCATAGGTCTGAATTTCCGGAAACTTTTCCGCCAATTCGGTCTCCATAATCGGCGACTCTACAATGTCAAAAACTTCATAGCTGCCATCGGGCATAGGCAAGCTCAAAAGGGTCTGGCTAATCGCCGCAATGGGCGTTCGCTCCATAGGGGCCACATCTAAAATGGCCCGAATTTCATCTAGGTTCAATCGAACCGTTTGGTACTGCTCTGCAAAAATGTAGCGAGTACCCGATTTAGGGATTTGGTCCTCGGCTATTGGCGACCAAAGCTCTGTTTGCCCCCACAATTGGGAGCCCAAGAGCAATAGCCAAGCCAGTAGAAAGGACCTGAGGTAGGTCAGTTGCATAGGCGTTTACTGCTTAATGATTTAAAAATGAGTTAAGAAGTCCTTAATATAAAGCTTCTCTTTTTTTAGAACGCCTTTCCTGCCCTTATTGTGTGTTGATCTTTAAAAGAATAATTATAGGGAGAATTTGGGGCCCGCGGCCAGCAAAGCTGGCCGCCGCTATGCTGCGGGGCTCACAGGTCTGTTCGGCCCTT
This sequence comes from Saprospira grandis, assembly GCF_027594745.1. Lineage (NCBI taxonomy): Bacteria > Pseudomonadati > Bacteroidota > Saprospiria > Saprospirales > Saprospiraceae > Saprospira > Saprospira grandis. The sequence goes on from NZ_CP110854.1 coordinate 3,955,868, forward strand.
CAGGCTCCACTTCATTTCGCCTTCGGTCTGGCCTGCGGCCACCCCTCCGCAGCGCTGGGCCGCTCATCTTTTGTTTTTTCTTTTGGCTCTCTTCTTCGGCGCATTTGGGCCCATGGGCTGCAGCCCATAGCCGATGATTGGCAAAACTCCTTCTTAGTCGTCCTGAAATCTACGATATAGCTTGTCAAAGTCATTGAATATAGTTACTAAACTGTTCGGTATAGGTCCCTCTATTGCATAAGAGTCGTCCTGAACTCCATGGTATAGGTTGCAGAAGTGTGTAATATACGTTAGGGGACTGTACGATATAGGTTGTGGAACTACATAATATAGGTTGTATGACCCCAAAATAGACGTCCTAGGACGTCTATTTTGGGGTATAGGAAGCTACCCAATGGGGTTTGTGGACGTATCTCATGGAGTTCAGGACGTACCTAATGGGGTTTGTGGACGTATCTCATGGAGTTCAGGACGTACCTAATGGGGTTTGTGGACGTATCTCATGGAGTTCAGGACGTACCTGATGGGGTTTGTGGACCTAATTTATACCTTAGAGGACCCCTATTTTGGGCTTATGCAACCTCTAGGCTTCGCAGCCTGCCATTCATCGCCTAGGGACAAGCCCCCAGGCTAACCCGATAGGGTCAGCCCCAAAGGGCCTCAAATTATGATTTACGGCTTTGCTCATCTATTTTTGTAGAGAAGTGCATATCCAAAGGCCCTCTTTAGAGGGCTGTCTGAAAAAGCTAGCCTAGGGGCTTGTCCCTAGGCGCAGGAAAGGGCAGACACTAAATTCCAATATTAGTCCCTCAACTTTTTCTGTGGAGAGGGGGGAGAAAGTAAAGAAAAAGCCTTTCTTTGCTATAAATGATACCAAAACAAAAATGGGAAGTTTCTAGAATTAGGATTTTAAGAACTTAGGATATGTGAAAATAAAATTATGTATAGAGTTATTATTGGGAGTCCAGTAGATTATGAAGATGTAGTTGCATATGTTTATTTAGAAGGAGGGTGTATAGCAATTTTAGATCAAGAGGAAGGAGTAGATAATATAAGAGTTGAATTTTTTAAAGAAGGGCTAGATAAGGTTAAGAAGTTTAATTTAGATCTTTTGATGGAAGCATTGCTTGAAGCAAAGCGTAGATTAAAAGGTAACTAGGTGTTCTCATCTACATTAACTTAGTAGGGCAGCAGGCCCCAAAAAATAAAACTAGTCCCTTAACTTTTTCTGCTCATAGGGGAAATAAACCAAGAACCGCTAACCAAAACGATTAGGCACACAAAAATGAAAATATGAAAGAATTATTAGAGAATCCAGTATTAGCGCCCTTTGCTGCTGATTTTAGCTTAGTGGAGGAGGCTAGAGGAAAGGGAATAATTGAATATTTCCACTTAGCTCAAATTAAAAATTATCAGGCTACCTCTTATCTAGGAAATATCGCTTGGGATACTTTTGAGACAGCTCATACCTATGAGTGGGATCTAGTGAAGAGAGAAGATGATATTGAGGATTTGTTGAAAAAATCGTCTTTGTCTGAACATAAGGAGGTATTTTTACAATTGAGATATGGGGAGCCTATCTTGAAAATATCCACAAGTTCATTTATCGCACATTGGGATGAGATATTATATCAGTCCGTAGAAGGATTTCCACTGGCTACAGCAGATGGAAAACTGTTTTTAGAGTGGTTAAATAATCCTAAGTCGATATACTCGAATTTTTTAATCTAGAGCCAGCTTATTTAGCTGTTTCCCAATCAAAATAAATATGAACTCATTAGATGTATTAGAAGAGTGGGCTTTGTTGTATTCTGCTAAGAAAGAACAAGTTAAAGACTTGATTCACATTTGTAATATTGATAACCCAGGCTGGGGTGTTAAAATTGATTTAAAAGAAACTATTTTAGATGGGGCAAGTGTAGAATGGGAACGAATAGAAGGATCTAAAGATGGTTGGTCCACAGGAGACTGGCATGGAATTGCTGTAGTAGATGCTGTTTTTGATGGATTTGGAGGTCCTAGAAAGCTACGATTGTTATTGAATCGCTTTAAGGACTTAGTAGAACAAAAAAAGAAAGAGTTAGGCTGGAATAGTCCTGAGGACGGTAAAAAATGGCAAGAAGAGGATAACACTGACATATTAGCTTGGATAGAAGACTGGTTCAGCTTTCATTGTGACGGAGATTGGGAACATCAATATGGCTTTACCATAAAGACGATCGAAAGTGGCGGCTGGTCTCTGCAGATAGACCTAATAGAAACTCTTTTAGAGGATACCGAGATAGCCTGGCAATTAGTGAAAAAATCAGAAAATGATTGGTATGGGCTGGCTATCAAAGATAGTGTATTTTCGGCTTCTGGAGATCTCCGAAAATTAAGTTTTTTATTGCATTCTTTTAAGGAGCTGGTAGAAGCTGCTGATGAAGATTTTGAGGAATAGGGGCCTCCCGCCTTCGGCGGGCGCTACGTTGCGGGGCTCGCTGCTCGCTCGGCCCTGCGCGGGCTGCGCCCGCTTGGTCTGGCCTTCGGCCACCCCTGCACATCGCTAGGCCTGCGGCCCTAGGGGCCTGCTATATGGGCCTGTAGGTTGAAACCTACAGCCAATTAACGAATGCATTTTTGTGTTCAATGGAGGGTTGAAACCCTCCATAAATAAACATTTTTCAGTCCGTGCTTTCTTCTTTGGCGGCTGGGCAGTTTTGGGCCCATGGGCTGAAGCCCATGGTTGTGGGACTATGCAAAGAGCGGGCTAAAGCCCTTGTTTGCTATAAAAATGGAAAAGGTTCGCTCCAAGAAAAACAACAACCGTCCAACCACAACCGCAAAGAAAAATCCCCTCGAATGAGGGGATGACGATTTTTTCGATAGCCTAGGGCCTTGGCCCTAGGGTTCCTATGAAATTTATGGGGGAGACAAAAACAAACTATCGAAGAAAAAAATAACCCTTGTTCAAAGCGGTAGAGGATTTTAATCCTCTCCGCACTATAGATGTAGAATGGGGTTGTTGTATGGCTGCTGGTTTCAACCTGCAGCCACAGCTAGCAGGCGGCGAAGCCGCCGCAGGCCTAGGGGCCTGCAAGGGGGCCGCGTAGCGGCAGACCTAGCCAGCTTGCTGGCGCAGGGCCGAGCAAACCTGTGAGCCCTGCAAGGGCCCGGCCGCCTTTGGCGGCAGGCCCCAAAAAAAGATAAAAAATAGTATCTTTAGACCTCGTTCTTTGAAATAAAATGAGCTTTAAGCCGCCGCCGCTACGAGCTGTCCAACCACCTAGGCAACGTACTGGCTACGGTCAGTGATAAATCTTTGGGTCAAGACAGCAGCCAAACTGGACAGGCAGATTATTATTTGGCGCAGGTTTCTTCGGCTAGTTTGTACTATCCCTTTGGTTGGGAAATGCCTGGCCGCAAGTTTGTGAGTGGGGAGGACTATCGTTTTGGGTTTAATGGGAAGGAAGATGACCGAGATTGGGGGACGCAAAACATTCAGGATTATGGCTTTAGGTTGTATAATCCGAGTATAGGGAAGTTTTTGAGTGTGGATCCGTTGGCGCCGGAGTATCCTGAGTTGACTTGTTATCAGTTTGCGTCTAATACGCCAATACAAGCAATTGATTTAGATGGGTTGGAGGCTTTTTTTGTTCATGGAACTACCAACTTTGATCTTGCATGGATGAATTTTCAAACAGGGGCATACTATTTCAAAAGTTATGATAAGGTAGTTCAGGAATTACCAAAAGCTTTTGGGAATCAATTCAGTAGTACTGCATTTAGATGGTCTGGGGATAATACAGATAAAGCAAGGGCGCAAGCTGGACGCGATTTAGCTAATTATGTTATGTCTAATAGAGTTTCTAGTGAGCCTATAACTTTAGTAGGTCATAGTCATGGAGGTAATGCTGTTATTGAAGCAGCCTTAATATTGATAAATGATCATAAAATAGATCCCAATGAGATAAATATTGTGACAATGAATACATCTGATCAATGGGAGCAAACTTTACCTCAGGAAAGTGATATGAATGTATATTCAATAAATGCAATTAGTGACCAAATTCAAGAATTAGGAAGTGATTTTGGAGGGTTTGATGATAATGGAATTGTAATTGATAATGCAGATGCCTATATTTTCTTTACTGACTAAAATGGAGGTGCATGTGATTTTTCAAACCATTGTCCTTCTGATGATAATTTTGATGAATGGTTCCCTGATTTGAAAAAATCAATAAAGGAGGTGGAAGCTAAAAAACAAGAAAAATGAAAATTATATTACTTTTTTGTGTTTTATTTACTTTTTGGAGATGCAGTTTTCAGAAGGAATGTGATGCGGTCGATTACAGTAAGTTTGGTATAGATACTCTTTTATTAAATAGTAACGCCTTATACCTTCATGGTAAAGACACATTTGAATTTAAAGTTTATGAGTTCTACACCATTTCTGAAAAAACTTCAAGTTCTAGTTTCAGTTCAATGGAGGGGTGTGCGAATGGTTACCATTTAGCAAATTATAATGAAACTATTGGGTTGTTCATTTCTAGTTATTTTGTTGAAAAAGAGGGAATGTTTGAGTATGGTGTTTATTCTAATGGCCTTTTTACGAAAAGAATAAAAAATGTTTTAGAGAAAAAAGATTTGGGTTTTGAAATAACTATAAATAATAAGGGCTCGTTCATAAAAAGTTTAAGATTTGAGAAAGGCAGAATAGTTTCATTTGAGGATAGTTTAGGTCAGGTTTGGAATGACCTTGATTAAGGGAGATAAGTGTTCTTCTTTATTACTATTCCTGCTAAAAGCCCCTGCTTTGTTTGGGGGAAGAAGATATTAGGTTTTCAGGTCCTGCGGCTTTTAAGCTGCAGGCCAATTGTTGCTAAGGAGCTAGCTCTGCTGTTCCTAAATTGGCTGCTGGTTTCAACCTGCAGCCACAGCTAGCAGGCGGCGAAGCCGCCGCAGGCCTAGGGGCCTGAAAGGGGGCCGCGCAGCGGCAGACCAAGGGCGAAGCCCGCAGGGCCGAGCAGGCTTGCGAGCCCTGAAAGGGCCCGGCCGCCTTTGGCGGCAGGCCCCAAAAAAATAAAACTAGTCCCTCAACTTTTTCTGCATATAAATAAAATAGGATATGTCTGATAAAAATAGATTTGCAACATTTGAGTTTGAAGGTGTAGAACAAGCCTTCTGGGAAGAAATAGAGCAGAACGACTTATTGAAGGTCGAGGCAGTCAACGCATCTCAATTTGAACTGACTGTAAATATAGAGACGAAGAGTTATCTGGCTAGTATAGATACCGGATTTACCTTATCTAGTATGAGTAGCCAGAAAACATTATTTCAGGCTAATGCGAGCTATTGGGGGGCTGCGGAAGAATGGAGCGCAGGAGGTTTTTGTCTTTATGCAAAAAAGTCGGCATACATAGATTTTGTCAAATCTTTTACGATGGACTTTATGGCATATCCAGATTACTATGAGGCTGTGCACTACTGTTTCCATTTTCCAACTCTGCTCATCGATGTTGTTGCTATGGACCTTCCAAGGATAATAGTTAAAAGGAAATAAACATGAATTTAAATGGTTTTCAACCCTATAGATTTGAAGGGCTTAGTCAAGATTTTATAGATGAAACGGATAAGCATTATCTTGATGATCTCTATATAGAATCTATTCACAGATCTGGACAGAGTTTTAAGATTAGCTTGTATACCAAGAATTATAGGGCTGTCATTGATATAGACCGTATTTTGTCTAGCATGACAACAGAAGAATCTCTTTTTCTTACTGCTGGCAAGTACTGGGCTGTTTCAGGACAAATAAAAGGTTCAGATTTTTGCTTTTGGGCAAAAGAATCAGCTTATATAGAGTTGTTGAAATCCAATAGATTAAATTTTGCAGCTGCTACAGATGGGAGAGAGGCGATACATTACTTTTTTGCTTTCTCAGGCTTGATCATAGATGTTGTTGCTTTGGACCAACCAAAAATAAGCCTAACGCCCAGAACAAGCAGCCAAAACGATTAGGAATGTTTTTAGAGTGGCTGAATAATCCTAAGTCGATATACTCAAATTTTTTAATCTAATATGGGGCCTCTGCTGCGCTACGCTTGCGGCGCTACGTTCGGCAGCTCGCTATTCGCTCGGCCCTGCGCGGGCTGCGCCCGCTTGGTCTGGCCTTCGGCCACCCCTGCACATCGCTAGGCCGTTTGGCCTTCGGCCATGGCGGCTTTGCCGCTATCTGCAGCCTAAAGGCCGCAGCCAATCTTGTTGGGCCTTCATCTTTCTCGCCGCAGCGGCTTAAAAGCCCCTGCTTTGTTTGTGGAAAGGAGCTATTCGGTTTTCAGGTCCTGCGGCTTTTAAGCTGCAGGCCAATTGTTGCTTAGGAGCGGGCTCTGCTGTACCTAAATTGGCTGCTGGTTTTAACCTGCAGTCCATGGCCGAAGGCCAAACGGCCTAGGGGCCTGTAAGGGTGCCGCGCAGCGGCAGAGCCAGCCAGCTTGCTGGCGCAGGGCCGAGCAGACCTGCGAGCCCTGCAAGGGCCCGGCCGCCTTTGGCGGCAGGCCCCAAAAAAACAAACAGACTATCTAGTTCTAGAGCAACTTCATTATCTTTCCTAAAAAAAGATGAGGTACCCTATACTTGTTCTCTTCCTATTTTGGGGATTGCCGCTTTGGGCACAATCCTTAAAAGCCTATGAAAAGGCCGCTCAGGCAGCCCTAGATCGGGCCGATTATTACAATGCTATTTATTATTATGAGGCGGTTTTGCAAAGCAAACCCCAAGCCGATATTTATTGGGCCTATGCTCGGGCTTTGGCTGGCGCTTTGGCCCATGAGCAGGCCGTGAGCGCTTATCAAAAGGCGGAGAAAAAAGCCGAAGAGTATCCAAATTTTTATTATTGCTATGGCCTGAGCCTGCAGCAGTCTGGGCAGTATGAGCAGGCCCAAGAGGCCTGGGAAAAACAAGCCGCAGAGCAGCTGTCTCCCTATGAAAAAGCGCATTTGCAGCAGTGCTTAAAGGGGCTGGCGATGATTGAGGCGCAAGTTGTGGATGAAGATTGGAACTGCCAAAATATGGGGCCAAAAATTAACGGCCCCTCGGCAGATTATGCGGCTTATCCGGATAGTTTGGACCGCCTGCAGTTTTCGGCCCTGCGACAAAAAAATGCTGAGATGGCCTTTCGCAGCCAATTGTATAGAGAGCGGGAAAAAGGAAAAAAAGCCCAGCAAGATGAGCGAATTAGTCAGCAAAAGCAGCTAGGCGCCAGTTGTTGGGGCAAAAACTTTGCTTCTCGATACCTTACGATTATCGAAGATAGTAGCTCTTATTTGGCCTATAGCTATTTGCAGGAAAATGGCCGTTTTTCGCTCCCCAAAGCCTTAAAAGGTTTGCCCGATCGCTCGAGCCAACCGCATTATTATGCCTTTGGCAAGGACTCGGCCTACCTGTATTTTGTTCATCAAACGGCCCAACAAAAGGAAGATATTTATTGGGCCAAAATAGCTGAGGATACGCTTGTGCTTGCCTTTGGTTCCTTGGGGGCCGAAATAAATAGCCCCGGCCGAGAGCTTTCTCCTTTTAGACGAGGCGATAGTCTGTTTTTTGCCTCAGACTTTTGGGCGGGCTATGGCGGTTTAGATATCTTTTGCGCCAGTAGCGATAGCGTTTTTAATTTGGGGCCAGGCCTGAACTCTGCCGCCCATGAGCTCTATTTTTATCTTAATCAGGGCGATAGCAGTGGCTATTTTGCTTCTAATCGAAAGGGCTCGCAGCAATTGAAGGAGGCCGTTTGCTGCACCGATATTTATCAATTTGAAACTAGTCGATTTTTGCCCACTGAGCCCACTGAGCCCCCGCTTTTGGTCCAACTAGATAGTCCAGCACCGCCCCAGCCAATAGGGCCCAGCCAAGAAGAGGAACTCCTCACGGCCTTGCAGCAATCTTTACCCCTAGCCCTCTATTTTCATAATGACGAACCCGATAGCAATAGCCTTGCCCTATCGGCTAGCCAAACTTATCGGCAATCTTGGGGGAGCTATGCGCAGCTTTTTCCTAGCTATCGCCAACAAAATAGCGCCAATTTGGCCGCCTGGGAACAGTTTGAAGCGCAGGCTAGCGCCAACTATCAGCAACTACAGCAGTTTGAAGAACAATTGCTGGCCCTTTTGCAAACAGGGGCTAGGGTAGAAGTCGCCCTAAGAGCCTATTGTTCGCCTCGTTCTTGGACGGATTACAATTTTAACTTGGCCCAAAGGCGCTTAGATGCCCTGATCAATAATTGGGAGGCAGGCCCCCTAGCGCCTTATTATGCCAGCGGCCAACTCCAACTCAAATCTTTGCCTCTGGGCGAAAGCCAAGCCCCAAAAACAGTAAATGATCGCTTCGACCAACCCCAACTATCGATCTTTTCGCCTGCCGCAGCCAGAGAACGACGACTAGAAATTGAACTTGTTTCCCTTAAAAACTAAAATTTAGGTCTCTAGGCAGATTTAAAAAACGTACTTTTAACCCTAAGTTTTTATCTCACCCAAGCTTTATAACTTATGCGCTGGATTAACCTCTGCATCTTTATGGGCCTTATGCTCCCCACTTTATGGGCCCAAAATACCCAAGAAATTCGAGGCCGTGTCCTTGATAAAACGAGCAAACAACCACTAGTTGGCGTTACGGTCCTCCTCTTTGAAAGTGATCCTATTCTAGCCACAGTTACCGACTTTGACGGCTTCTATAGATTAGAAGTCCCTCTTGGCCGCCAACAAATCGAAGCCCGATATTTAGGCTATGAACCCTTTCTTAGTAAACCTCTAATTATTTCTAGCGCCAAAGAATTGACCCTAGATATTGAACTGCTAGAGGCAGTTCAAGAAACGGGAGAGGTGACCGTCACCGCCGCCGCAGCTAGTAGCGGAAATGAAGCGATTAACGAGCTTTCGGTGGTCAGTACCCGCTCTTTTTCTGTAGAAGAAACAGAGCGCTATGCGGCTTCTATCAATGACCCCGGGCGGATGGTGATGGCCTTCCCAGGTGTACAAGCCAACCAAGATACCGAAAACGATATCATCATCCGAGGAAACTCTGCGGTGGGGGTGCTCTGGCGAGTAGAAGGCCTTGATATTGCCAACCCTAGCCATTTTGCCCGACCAGCAACTACTGGGGGCGGAATTACGGTCTTTAGCGCTTCTCTTTTGAGTAATTCTGATTTTAGTACTGGCGCTTTTGCCGCAGAATATGGCAATGCTTTTTCGGGCGTTTTTGATGTGCGTTTCCGAAAAGGAAACCTAGAAAAACGAGAGTATACCTTTAGAGCGGGACTGATCGGTATTGACTTTGCCGCTGAAGGTCCAATCAAAAAAGGCAGAAGTTCTTATCTCATCAATTACCGCTATTCTACTATGGGCCTTTTGGCCAAAGGAGGACTCTATGTGGTTAGAGAAAATGCCTCGAATACCTTTCAAGACCTCTCGTTTAACCTCTACTTTTCTGGCCCAAAAAATAAAAATCGCTTTACCATCTTTGGTATGGGCGGTTTGAGCCAAGAATACTGGTGGATGCTCCCCAAAGACCGCTGGCAAAATAGCCTAGATTATGTCTGGGATGCCAATACTACCAATATGGGCGTTTTGGGAACTACCTATACCCGACTAATTGACGATAAGTCTTTCTTTAAGATGTCTGCTGGGGTAGGGACCAATTACCTCAATGATTATCAGGTCGAGCCCACAGTTGCCGCCGACTCTATTTATTGGCTAGAACGCAATAATTTCCTCACGACCAAGTTTAGCTGGCATGGGGTCTATAGCCGAAAAATTAATCGACAATTGCGAATCAAAGCGGGCTTGATTAGTACCTACCACCTCTGGGACCTAGAATATGGCTTGTTTCAAGGCGATAGCTTAGGCTACCAAAATTATTTGGGCCAATTTACTCCTGGTCCCCGCCGCCCACTGACCGAAGCCTATTTTGACCCCGCTCAATTGGGCGATATTCCTACCTTTGATGGGGAGGGCGAGCTAGGCACGGCCTTTAGCCAGCAGGCTTATGCTCAGGCTAGTTATCATCTCAACGAGAAATTTACGATTAACGCAGGGGCTCATTTCTTGTATTTGGCCCTCAATCAGGACTGGGCCCTCGATCCCCGCCTTTCTATGCGCTACGAATTGAGCCAAAATACGAAGTTTACTTTTGCCTATGGCCTGCACTCAAAAATGCAGCCTTTTGGTACCTATATGCTGAGCTTTGAAGGGGCTGATGGCGCCCTTTATCAGCCCAATAAAAACCTTAAGTTTACAAGGGCGCATCATCTTATTGTGGGCCTAGAACAAATGCTTACGCCCAAGCTTCGCCTGCAGGCCGAGGGCTATTTTCAGCAACTCTATAATGTGCCCATTTCTACAGATCCAAATAGCAATTTCTGGTTCTATAATCTTCGCGATAATTATGGCACGATCCCCATGGTCTCGGAAGGAAAGGGCCAAAATTATGGGGTCGACCTCACCCTAGAACAGTTCTTTGGCAAGGGCTTTTTTATGCTCTTTACGGCTTCGGCTTTCCGTTCTACCTTCAAGGCTTGGGAGCAAGATTATCGCTCTGCCCGCCTAGATAACCGCTTCTCTAGCAGCCTAATGGCTACAAAGGAATTTGTCTTTAAAAATGGAGGCGTTCTGCAATTAGGGGTCAAAACCTTTTTCCGTGGTGGCTTGCACCACCCCCAAGCCGATATCGAGGCTTCTCGAGAATTGGGCGCCTTTGTGGAGGACCAAGAAGCCGCTTTTGACGCTAGTTTCCCCCCTTATTTTCGCCTCGATACTCGCCTGGCTTACCGTAAAGATCTCAAAAACTTTTCTTATACGATTGGCCTCGATATTCAGAATACCACCAATAAAACAGACAACTGGAGATCGGTGGAATATGACCGAAATCTACAAACAATTGTCCTTGATCCCAATACGGGCTTTTTGCCTGTGCTGAGCTTTCAGCTCAATTTTTAGGGGCCTCCTGCCTTCGGCAGGCGGTTACTCCCTTCGGTCGTCGAAGACGGCCTAAAGGCCTTGTTGTCGTTTCGTAGCTCGCTGTTATTTAGGGGCCTCCTGCCTTCGGCAGGCGCTACGTTCCGCAGCTCGCTATTCGCTCGGCCCTTCAGCCCTTCGGGCTTCGGTCTGGCCTTCGGCCACTGCTGCACATCGCTAGGCCATCTGGCTTTGGGGGGCATCTAGCCCCCCGCCGCCAGCTTATTTTTCCATTTCCTCAACTTTTAATCATGACAAGAGAAAAATTAACTGCCGCCCTAAAAGAAATTATGGCGCCTTATGTTCAGGACCAAGCTGCTTTTGAAGCCGCTCAAGAGGACACTCATTTGATGAATGACCTCAAAATCAATTCACAGCATTTGGTAGATATTATCCTAGATGTAGAAGATGCCTTTGATATTGAGATTGATGATGAGGCCGCCGAAAAGATGATGACTGTAGGCGCTGCTGTGGATATCATTCAAGCTTTAATTCAGCCCGCTTAGTATGCTCGGAACAGATATCGTTGCTTTGGAGCAGCTGCATAGCAACCGCTGGGCCAGACGATTGGATAAGGTTTGTAGCCTAGAGGAACAAAAATGGCTGGGGCAGGCGCCCCAGCCATTTTTGGCTTTTGCCCAGCTCTGGGCCATGAAAGAGGCTGCCTATAAATTGGGCCTTCGTTTGGGAGCCCCTCTGGGCTATTACCCCAAAAAAATTAGCCTGCAAGCTAGGGCCGATGGCTACTTTTATTGTCCCCTTTGGAATATCTACTTATCGCTCAAGCAAACAGAAGGCTACCTTTGGGCCCAAGCCGCCGAGCAGCTTGCTCAATTATCTCAAATTCATTATGAGGTCTATCATTGGCCAGCGCTTGCCTTATCGCCTCGCTTGCGCTCGGCGGCCTTGCGAGAAGAGTTGGTCCAGCATTTAGGGCCGGGCCAGCTCATTAAAGACGAAAAGGGCCTGCCTTTTTGGACAAAAAAGACAGGCTCCTCGCTTATAGCATTAAGCCTTAGTTATGATGGTCCCTGGGCTAGTTGGGCCAGGGTAGTTCCTGCTGCCACAGATAATTCTTAATCCGTTTTTGTTCCTCGGCCAACCATTTATAGTAGGCCCTCGCTGGCTGAAAGGCATTGAGGAAAAAGGCCTCTCGAGCTAGGGTTTCAGCATTGGCGAGTTCTCCTTTTTGCTCTTCATAAACAGCTAAATTAAATAGGAGTGGACCCCGAAGTTTTTGCTCATTGGTTTCTAGTTGCTGCCGCCAAATTTTAGCAGCTTCATCCCAATCGCCTATTTTGACCAATTTATAGGCGGCTTTCATCTCTTTATGCCCTTTATGGTAAATATAGCGTCTTTTTTGGACCATCGTGCTACAAATGCGCATGGCGTATTGTCGGCCCAAGCGATAGCCCTGAGACTTCATTTTTTTGTTTTTCCAAGGCGAAATAATTTGGCCTAGAACATCATAGTCGCTACTTGTAGAGCTGCCACTAAACTGTTTCTCGGACCGCCAAATGTCTACCACTTCTTGGCGCTCAAGGTCATATAAACGCCAACAAACTTTTAGGTAAATTTGGTTAGTGGCTGTGGGCCTAGGGGCTCGGCCCTGACTACCGTTGCGGGCATATTCTGTGTGGGGGTCTTCTTGGTCACTATCTACCATATCTAAACTGGCTAGTAGTTGTCCCTTTTTGGCCAAAGCCCGCAGAAAGCTATCGGGCAAAGGGGGCGGAATTTCGCCACTGAGTTGTAGCCGCCCATAACTGGTATCTATTTTTTGTTGTTTTCTTTTTCGTTCTTCTATTAGGGTTTCTTCTAGGCCTTGCAGGATGCCTTTGGCGGCTTGTCGGTCATCGCCCACGTTTTCGCCAGAGGCTAAGCCCTCTAGGGTGTTGAGTAAAAGTTGATTGCCCTTTTTTTTGCTAAAAGCGCGGTTCCAAACTAAAACTTGGTCCAAACTATCAGGAATATAAAGGTCGGGGCAACGCATTTGATAGTAGTAAACAGATTTTCTTGTACTGCAACTGCCTAGCAGCAGGGCCGCAAACAGTAGGAGGAAAAGGGCGCTTAGGGCGTTTTTCATTTTTTTGAGGTTTCAATAAGGAATAAAATAGGCAGATTCAAGATAATGCTTCTTTGCATTTTGCAAGAAGAAGCGCTCCAAAGATTTTGCCTAAGGCGCCCCCTAAAAGGCCCGAAGGGCCGTCGGCTGAGGGATGGATAGCAGTGGCCGAAGGCCAGACCCAGGGCTTTTGAAGCGCAGCGAAAAAGCCCGCAGGGCCGAGCAGACCTGCGAGCTGCGGCACAGCCCGACCCGCCCGCAGGGCGGGGCAGCCCCAAATAAAAAACCGCCTAGCCTAAAAAAGCTAAGCGGTAAAAAAACAGTTGGAGAACTGCTTATTGGGGAAGGGCGGCAACAATTGCTTGGCGCACCTCTTTTTCGGTTACTTTTTCTCTAGGGGCAAAAGACTGCAACAGCTTGCCTTCTGGCGAAATGAGGAACTTTTGGAAGTTCCAGCGCACTTTAGCATCGAGGACCCCGTTTTCTGACTTTTGCGTGAGGTAGCTATACAAAGGGTGAATATCCTTGCCCTTGACCGATATTTTGGCAAACATGGGAAAGCCGACCCCATAATTTAGGCGACAAAAACTTTTAATCTCCTCATTACTTCCGGGTTCTTGGCCCATAAAGTTATTGGCGGGAAAGCCCAAAATGAGGAGCCCTTGATCTTTGTATTCCTCATAGAGCGCCTGTAGCTCTTCATACTGAGGGGTGAGGCCGCATTTGCTGGCCACATTGACAATCAGTAGGGTTTTGCCCTTATATTGGCTGAGCTGAACCTCTTCTCCGTCAATGGTTTCTACCTTAAAATCATAAATCTTAGCCATATCGTTGTTGGGTTTGAATGCAAAAAAACTAAAAGCGAGGCCAAAAAATACTAGGCCCGAAACAAATAGGTACTTCATGAAGAATCCGTTTTTCTATTTGATTAAATATACGTACTTTTTACAAACGGCAGGGCGATGTAAATGTTTGCCACAGCCATTCTTAAATTTACTTTAAATTGACCAACTTATGAAATATTTATTGATCGCCATTTCCTTTCTGTTTATTCTTTCTAGCGGTTTGCAAAGTTGCAACCGAGGTCCTTCTTGCCCTGCTTATGGCGGTATTGACCCCGGTTTTAGCACCCCCAACCCCGATGACAAGGCCAGAGAAACGGCCCTAAAAAGCAAGGGGAAATACAACAACAAAAAAGAGGTAGAAAAGAAAAAGAAGAAAGAGCTCAGTGCCAAGCGCACTAAAAAGGGCAAATCCAATCTTTTTCCGGGCTATATGCGCAAAAAGCGCCGCTAAGCCTACTGCATTAAGGCCTCAATATGGTCCCTAAAGAGCTGCTTCCAGATGCTGTATAGCTGTTGAAAGTATTGTTCTTTGGGGACTTCTTGTTTAGAGAGCTGAAATTCGCTATCCTCTATGCGCTGAAGGCGATATTTGCGTTTGGGGCTACGGCTAAGCGAGCGAACCTTCATGCGGTGTGGGGCTTCGGGCAGTTCGCTTTGGTCTTTTCCCTGCAACAAATAGTAATAATGAAATTTATCCAAATCGTACTCTAGGGCATGCAGGCCATACTCATGGGCAAAGAAGAGGCGAGCGCCAGGCCCCTGAATATTCAGGCGCAAGGCAAATAGTCGACCCAAGCTATCGAGCTGGTCCAATTCTTCTAGCTGTTGTAGCCTACGCTCTAGGTATTGGTATTGGCTAAGGCGGATTTTATAATAATTTTGGCCGTTTTCTTCTTTTTCCTCCAAAAGTTCAGACTGTTCGAGGGCCTGATAAGCGGCAGCATCTAGCCAAACCTCTTCCTCTAGCTTTTCTATTTGTTTGGGGGCCAAAATAGCGGTCATCTCTAACTGAAAGCCCTCCTCATAGCAGGCCTGAGCAATAAATTGGGGAAGCCGAAGGTCGCTAAAGGCCTCAGGCGTACTATATATAGATAAAGTCAGTTGATCGGCCTGCTGGTCCATCAAACGATAGAGCGATAATTTGCTTTCAAAAAAGGCTTTTTCCCAATCTTTTAGGGCCTGATGTCGCTGCCGATTGAAGCTCCGATAACCCAAGCTACAAAGGGCCATTTCGGTTTCTAAGGCATCAATTTCTTCTCCCTTTTGCTGAATTTCGGCCAAGAGCTGGCTGCCCTTATTCAGGAAGCGAGCCGCATTGGCTTGTTCCTGTTCGGCCTGCTCTCTGCGAATTTGCTCTAGTTGCCGCTCTAGCTGGATGAAAAACTGCCCTTCTTTGAGCAAATGAAAGTCGTAGCGCAACTCACTGGCAAAATCCATATACTGCCCCTGACTCAGTTGTTCAATCAGCGCACTAAATTCCTGACTCTGCGCCTTGAGTTGAAAGACCACTCGCTGCTCCTTGGGGGCATAGTCGGCCAAAACATCCAGACGGTCGTCGGGCCCATATTTGTTGAGCTCTTCGGCCAAAGGCAAATAGAGCAGACTACGCATCCTCCGCTGCAAGGCCCGAGCTCCATATTTAGGCTGATAGCCCTCCTGGGCTAGGCGGATTTTAAGCGCCATAGAGCAGCTTAGGGCAATGGGCCGACGCTTCAGCCCCTCCCGCTCCTTAAATAAGGCCAGTTCTCTTTCCACCAATTGGAGCATCAGTTCCTGTCCCAAAGGCTGAAAGGGTAAAATCCGATCGAGACGGTTGTAAATCTCTGGACGGAAAAACTTTTGTAGTTCTTGCTCAAAATGCTGCTGCAGTTCCATATTAGACAGCTGATCGGCCCAACCAATGCGTTTGTTTTGCATTTTTGCAGCCCCCACATTAGAGGTCATGATGATGATGCAACTGCAAAAATTGACCAATTGCCCCCGACTGTCTGTAAGCCGCCCTTCGCCCAAAATCTGAAGCAAAAGGTCGTTGAAGGAAGGGTGGGCTTTCTCTAATTCATCAAAAAGCAGGACCGAAAAGGGCTCTCTGCGAACAGCCGAACTCAACAAACCATCCGAGTTGAAGTCGGTCCCAATTAAACGCATGACATCATAAGGCGAAGAAAATTCACTCATGTCAAAACGAATCATCCGCTCTCGGCTGCCAAACATATAGTCGGCTAGTAGCTTGGCCAATTCCGTTTTTCCAACTCCCGTAGGGCCCGCAAATAGGAGAGAGGCAATAGGTTTTTCAGGCCGGTTGAGGCCCGTTTTAACCAAAGCCAAAACATCTCTTAGGCTCTCTATGGCCGCATCCTGCCCAAAGAGCTGCTTTCTGAAAAATTGCTCTAAAGCAAATGGATCTAGCTTGATTTCAGGGTCTACCATAAAGGCCGGCATATTGCTCTCCTGACAAAAGGCCTGCACCACTTGGCTGCGGCTGACTTTTCCGCCCTGCTCTTTTTGTTGCTGCAATACACTCTCTAAAAAACGAATGCTCCTGGCCGGAAAACCCGAGTAGGGCTGATAACGCAATTGCAAGCGCAGGCCTTCTGCAATGGCTTCAGAAGAGATTTTAAGGCCCATGTTTTTGGCCTTCTGCTGTATTTTTCCACTCACTATTGCGCTGAGCTCGGCCCCCTTGGGCGCAAAAAGCTCCAAGCGCTGAAAATGTTGCAAAAAGGAAGGACTCCGACTCTCAATCAGCGCAAGTTCCTCCGCTGTGCATTCGGCAATTAGGCGAATTTCGCCCCGGTCCAAATACTGGCGAACTAGCTCGGCCATGCTTAAGTCACTGCCCGAGTATTGCCCCACCTCAAAAAGAGAAAGCAGATGCTCTACATACAGAATTTCTTGGGCCTGCCGTAGCTCTTGCACCAATAAATGCAGCTTCTCCTGCCAACCACTCTCCCCACTTAGCTCCTTGATGAGCCGAGCCGCTGTGGTCCGCCAAATCTGAGGCTTTTTGGCCTTCCGCTTCCGCATCGCTTCCAACAAAAGGGTAGATTTCCCCACTCCCGAAGGCCCGACCAATAAAATAGATTGCCCCTCTTGCTGCAAAAGTTGCAAAAGCTCCTCTAAAGCCGAGGCATGTCCCCAAAGTTGCTGTTTTTTGGCCTTGGGCAAAAGACTGGCCGCCTGAGGCAAGAGGTTGTTTTCTTGCTTTTCCTTGAGCTCGGCCAATTCCTTGAGATTGTAGGCCATTAAGTCAACGCTGCCCTTTTGCAAACTCATTTTTTCGGCCCAAAATAAAGGCATTAAGCCCTGCACATACTCCAAGCGACCCGCCCGAAGCACATCAATTTCAACCAATTGCTTGAGCTGCTGCGGAATATCTTCCTCCCGAGCCGCAAAACCCTCCAAACCCAACTGAGGCAACATCAACCAATAGCCCTGCTCTTGCTGCCGACGCAAATAAGGCAAGCGCAA
This sequence comes from Saprospira grandis, assembly GCF_027594745.1. Classification (NCBI taxonomy): domain Bacteria; kingdom Pseudomonadati; phylum Bacteroidota; class Saprospiria; order Saprospirales; family Saprospiraceae; genus Saprospira; species Saprospira grandis. Next base: position 3,973,228 of record NZ_CP110854.1, read on the forward strand.
ATGAAAGGCCTGCAGGTCCAAACGCTCCTCAAAACTCGGATGATCAAAGTATAAGGTCGTCTCTGCCAACTCAAAATCCTCCGGCAACTCATAGTCCGCCATAAAAAGATATTCCCCCTCTTTCATGACCGCCTCCTGGAAACGCTGCTGAAAATGTTGACGCAAATCTTCCTCCCGCTCCAAAGATAAATAATCTTGCTCGGCCAAAGGAATGCGAATAGGGCTGGCTTGCCCCGCCAAATAAAGCGATATAATCGGAAACGGAAGTTGTACTTTCTGCATATTCAATGATTCGTTTGGCCGAAAATACAAATAAGTTTTTAAATAGATTTCTATTCGAAGAGGTTTTGGGGCTGCCCCTCCCTGCGGTCGGGTCGCTCCACTTCGCAGCTCGCTGTTCGCTCGGCCCTGCAGCCCTACGGGCTTTGGTCTGCCGCCCTGCCGGGCGGCCCTGCTTCGGCAGCTCAGCCTGCGGCGGCTTCGCCGCCTGTCTGCCGCAAAAGTATAGCCCAAGCCCCCTTTTTTTATTAGATTTTCTTAGCTTTGCGCCACTAGGCCAAAATTGGCGAAAATAAAGCAAACTATGAGTTTAAAAACAGAGCTAAGAACAGAGGGCGATTTCCTCTTTAAGCACCGCAGTTACCTCCCTTTAGTGATTATTGTCTTGGGCCTGGGCGCTTATGTATATAATGTATACTATGAGGAGCTAATCGATCCTAATTATGCCGAATACTATAAATGGGGCTGCCTAGCCGTTTCCCTGATCGGCCTGTTTATCCGTATGCACGCTATTGGCCATGCCGCCCCCAATACCTCGGGCCGCAATACCGCCGAGGGCCAAATTGCCGACCATATCAATAGTTCTGGCTGGTACGCTAGCTGCCGCCATCCCCTCTATTTGGGCAATTTCTTTATGTGGTTGGGCCTAGCTGGCCTCACTCAAGATTTTTGGTTCGTTATGGCCTTTATCTTTATGTATTGGGTCTACTACGAACGCATCATGTACGCCGAAGAAGCCTTTTTGATTGATAAATACGGAAAAGCCTATACCGATTGGTCGGCCAAAACTCCTGCCTTCTGGCCCAAATTTAGCCAATGGCGCAAACCCGATTATCCCTTTTCTTGGACCAAGATTATTCGCCAAGAAAAAGCCGGTATTCTCAACCTCTTTTTGGTCTTCTTTATCTTTGAAGCCATCGGCAGCTATATCAGTAGCCAAGAATGGCTCAATATGTCGCCACTTTGGTATAGCCTACTTATTGGGGCCATTGTTTGGTATGTGATTATTAAAGTTCTCCAAAAAACAACCAACATTTTTGAAGGACGCTAAGCCTAATGTATCATTGAGCTCACTAAAATCAATTGTATTATGAGCAAGCTTCCTTTAATCTGGAAACAGCCCGTCGCCTGGGGCGATATGGATGCCTTTGGCCATGTGAACAATGTACAGTACTTACGCTATTTTGAAACCGCTAGGGTCAAGTACTTTGAAGACCTCATGACTGGCGAAAAAGGCAAAGGACCCGTCCAGCCCGTTGTAGCTAGCCTACAAGCCGATTATAAGGCCCCTGTTACTTATCCCGATACCTTAGAAGTAAAACTAGGGGTGACCGAAATGGGCAATAGCAGCCTAAAAATGCGGGCCGAAATGTATAGCGCCAAAGGCTATTTGGCGGTGGTGGCCCATTGTAGTATTGTGATGTTCGACTTTGTGAAAAAACGTCCAGCTAGAATTTCTGATGAACTCCGTCAGTTTATTGAGGAGCTGGAGGCTAAAGCCAAAGAATAGCTTGAAAGAAGAATCTACTGTTTATGATATAGGCCTCCTGATGGAGGACGAACTGGCCCAATGGCTCAGTGCTTATGCTGCTGCCTTGGGCCTCTCTGTTTTTTGTTTTAAAGCTCCATCTAGCCGAAGCGAACTCGCTTTGCTGCGCCCTGCTGCTCAGTTTTTTCTCTGGCAATTTAAGGAGGAAGGAAAAATGAAGGATTGGGGGTATAAGGTCCAAAGTCGCCGCGGCAAAGCCTTTGCTCATCAGCAGATGAAGGCCTTGGGCGAAAAAAAGTTGCGGCTGCCTAGCTCGGCCCAATTGCGGCAGTTTCCCTTGGCCCAATTAGAAGCAATAGAAGAAGAGGAAGAAAGTTTTATTTGCTGGCATAGCCAAGCTGGTATGGAGCTGCAAGCGATTCGCTGCCGCTACCTAATTCTCTCTAAGGGCTGTCCCGAAAAATATATAGAGCAGTTTGAGCTCTTGCAGCAAGCCTTGCCCCAATTAGAAAAGCCGCTCCAACACTATCAACTAAAATCTACAAACAAAAAACGCCAAAGAGAACTTCTCCTTTTGGGCCAAAAAGCCTACACCCTAGAGGATGATGGCCAAAACCTCCACTACCGCTTTTATGGTCAGGATTGGAGCCCAGAAGAGGAGGAGCGCTTGCTCCCTGGCCCAGCCCTAAAAAGCGAAAAAAAATTATCGAAGGCTTATCGCCTAAAGAATTGGCGAAAGGGCCGCCTTTTTGTTTTGGGTTCTTTGGCCCATCATCTGCCTGCTTATTTTGGCCTCACAAGCAGTCTGTTTTGGGAAGAAATGGGCAATCTGCTCTGGCGCTTGGCCTATATACAAGCAGGCTATTTGGCTGAAGAGCCGCTTTTGGCTGCCTGGGAAGAAGAACAGGGCCGCGATTGGCAAAAGGTGTTTGGCCTGCAAAAAGAGCTATTGAAAAAGCAAGCCTCTTTTTGGTCTCGACTGAAGGAGTATTGGCGAGGGGCGGACTTTTGGGCCCAGCGCCTAGCGGCCCGAAAAAATCCTTTGCTGCCCAATTTGTCCCTAGAAGATGCCTTTGAGCGAAAAACTAAACTTTGGGCCATCAAGCAAAAGGGTTTTCTCCTTTTGGGCCTAGGGGCCAATCCCGTAGATTTATTAGCGCCTAAGGAGTTGGCCCTTTTTGCCCGTTTGCGCAGCCAGTTTGTTGGCCTTTACCAAGATCGCCTGCCCGAACAGCCTCGTTTTGCCGCAGCCTATCAGTTGCCAAAACTAAAGGAGTTGGGGAGCCCAGGCAGCCTACTCTTAGTGGGGCCGCAAGGCTGTATTTTGGCCGTCTTGAAGAGCCGAAAAAAGATTCAGGCTTTTTGTAAACGTCTAGAACAGGAGTATCCCGAGCCCATCAAAATAGAAGAAGAGGCATGCGAAGAAGACTAAAGCAGTGGATGGTGTTTTTACCCTTTTTTTTCCTTTTGGCCTGCCAACCCTCTGGCCCAAAATGGGAAGAGCGACATTTCTACCATTGGAAGATGAATTGGAGTTGGGGCGAAGCTGAAACCCAAGCAATGCAAGCGCTGGGCAGCAAAACCATTTATTTGCATTTGGCCGATTTAGATTGGGTGCCTGGCCAAAAGGGCATTTTCCCTATTGCCAACTTGCAGTTGCCCAAAGATTTTTCGCCCCCAGCCATTTGGGAAGAGCTGCGGCCGGTGGTCTTTATTACCAACCGCAGCTTTTTGCAACAAAATAAGCCGGGCCAATTGGAGGTCTTGGCCAGAGAACTGGCCAATTATCTACGGGCCTATGAAGAAAAACTCCCGCCCCGCTTGGCCTTTAAGGAAGTACAGATAGATTGTGATTGGAGCCTGAAAACCAAGGCCCCTTATTTTATGTTTTTAAAGTTGCTCAAAAAGGAACTGGGGACCGATCTGCGGCTGTCGGTTACCCTGCGGCTGCACCAAGTAAAATACCAACAAAAGACAGGCATCCCCCCAGCCGATAGAGCCGTACTGATGTTTTATAATATGGGCGCTTTGCGAGATTGGGAAACCGATAACTCCATTTTGGATCTAGAACTGGCCCAATCCTATTTAGAAAACTTTTCTACTTATCCTTTGCCCATGGACTTGGCCCTGCCCATTTTTCATTGGGGGGCTTGTTTCCGAAATGGGGAGTTACTCTATTTGCTCAATAAAAAGACGGAGGCCGATTTTCTAGCTACTGCTCTGGCCCATGAAAAACTGGGTCCTAGGCGCTATAAGGTCTTAGCCGAGGGCTTTTTTGGTGGACATTATCTGTACGAGGGTGATCAAATTCGCTTTGAGGCTTGTTCTTTAGCCGAACTTGAGCAAAGTTTGCAGGCCTTGCGCCCAATTTGGCCCAAAATGCAAGACAGCCAATTGCTATTTTATGAACTGCAATCGGTTTATTTAGAACAATTATCAGCAGAGCAGCTGCGGTCCATTCGCTAGGCGGAACGAGCTTGGGCCAAAGGCCCTTTTGGGCGACCAAAGGGAGCGCTCTCGAGCCGGCTGAGGGATGGACAGCAGTGGCCCGAAGGGCCAGACCAAACAAAATGAGCGAAGCGAATTTTGTGAAGGGCCGAGCGAATAGCGAGCTGCGAAACAGCCCGACCCGAGCCAAAGGCGAGGGGCAGCCCCAAAAAAAACAGCATGAAAAAACAGCTACTTCTACTTTTTGCCTTGGCCTATGCCAACCTACTGCTGGCCCAAGATAGCCTATATATATTGGATGCGGATAGTCGACAGGCGGTGGCCAATGCCCAATTGCAGATTTTGGATGAGGCGGGCCGAGGCTTGCTCTCTGCGCCTTTGTTTTCCTCGGAAAAGGGCCTTTTTGTCTTAGATTCGTTTGTAGAAGGGCAATTTGTGCTCATTACGCATCTGAATTATCATCGCTATTATGGCGACTACTTTGAGTTGAAGGCCAAAAAAGGGCGTTTGCTGCTGCAAAGGCGGCCCATTGATCTGATTGAGGTCTTGGTGCAGGGCTCTTCTAAGCGAGAAGAACCGTTGCGGGAAGTGCCTTCGCAGCTAACGCTAATTGATAAAAAAGAGATTGAGATTTTGCAGCCACAGACCACGGCTGGGGTGATGGAGAACTCTGGGGAGGTCTTTGTGCAACGCTCTCAGATGGGGGGCGGAAGTCCGATCATTAGAGGCTTTGAGGCCAATAAGGTCCTGATAGTTTTGGATGGCATACGGATGAATAACGCCATTTATCGGGCGGGGCATTTGCAGAATATCATCACGATTGACCCGGCTATTATAGAAGGGGTGGAGCTGCATCATGGGCCCGCCTCAACCATTTATGGCTCCGATGCTTTGGGGGGCGTAATGTACATCAAGACCAAATCGCCTAGATTTTTGGAGGAGCAGGGCAAGGCCTGGCATATACATGCCTACAGTCGCTTTTCGACGGCCAATTTAGAGCGGCGTTTGCATAGCGACATCCATTGGTCGGGCCAGCGTTGGGCCAGCCTCAGCAGCCTGAGCTTTTCTAAATACGGCGATCTTCGGGCGGGGCGGTACAAGGCCGATAGCAGCATGGCTCGCTACTGGAACCGTTATTTTTATGTAGAAAGAGATGAGGAATTAGGCCAAGACCTGATTCGGATTAACGAAAATCCCAATGTGCAATTGGGGAGCGCTTATGGGCAAATGGACCTGATGCAAAAACTGCGGTACCGCTATAATGAGCGCCTAGATTTTGAGTATAATTTTCAGTATTCGACCTCGACCGATGTGCCCCGTTACGACCAACTGACAGAGGGCGATGTGAGCTTTAGCAATGGGCAAATTATCTCGCAAAACTTGGAGTATGCCGAATGGAATTATGGTCCACAAAAGCGCTTACTCTCTGCCTTGCGGGCCAATATCAAGGGCGATAGTAGTCGTTGGTTGGGGCAGGGCCAATTGGTGGCCGCTTTTCAGAAAATTGATGAAGAGCGGATTAGCCGAAAGTTTAATGACCCCCTACGCAGAACCCAAGCCGAGCAGGTTTATGTCTTGACCTTAAATGCGGACTTTTTGCGGAAGATTTGCAATAAACAGGAGCTATTATATGGGGCCGAATGGACCCACAACTGGGTCTCATCGACCGCTTTTACGGAGAATATTGAAACGGGAGAGCAATCGAACAGGGGCTTGGGGACCCGCTACCCCGATGGGGGCAGCCAGATGGGGAATTTTGGTCTGTATAGCAGTTATCGCCTGAAGTTTGCCCAAGAAAAGGCCAAATTGATTTTGGGGAGCCGTTACACTTATACCTCCTTATCGGCTAGTTACTTGGATACCTTACTTTATAGTTTGCCTTATCAAGATTTGAGTTTGCAGACCCATGCCCTAACGGCTAGTGCGGGTCTAAGTTGGGATATGGGTCGGCAGTTTCAGCTGCGGGCGGTAGCCTCTACGGCCTTCCGGACGCCCAATATTGATGATATGGCCAAGTTGCGGGCCAAGGGAGATAATGTTACGGTGCCCAATGCCGAGATTGGTCCAGAAAAATCCCTTAATATGGAGTTGGGCCTATCGAAGCAGTTTGCCAAGAAGCTCAAAATTAGCAGTACGGTCTACTACAACTATCTTTTTGATGCTATTGTACAGCAAGAATACAGCATTAATGGGCAGGATAGCATGTATTATGATGGGCGTTTTCGGAACATTCAGGCCCTGGTCAATATTGGTCGAGGGGCAGTTTGGGGCCTACACGCCAGTTTGGCCTATGAGCTCAATAATTTTGCCTTTTTCAAATGGAGTTTGGTCTATACGAAGGGGATCGACTACTCAGAGGCGGAGCCCCAGCCCCTGCCGCATATTCCGCCCTTATATGGCCAATGGAGCTTTCATTATCATAAAAAGGCCTTTAGTCTACAGAGCAATATTCGTTTTAATGGCCCCAAGCGCCTAGAAGATTATGCGGATGAGAGTTCGGAAAATTTGGACCAAGCCTTACCTAGCGGAACCCCTGCTTGGTTTGTCATCAACTTTTATACGGCCTATGAGTTGAGCAGCAAATGGAAGTTGCAATTGGGGATAGAAAACCTTTTAGATTGGCATTATCGGCCTTATGCTTCGGGGATTTCGGCCCCAGGGCAAAACATCATCCTCACTTTAAGGGCCAATTTATAAACAGAAAGCCCCTAGATGCTTGCATCTGGGGGCTTTTATAGGCTTAGGGGGCAGCAATTAGCGCATGCCAAAGCTTTGTTGAACTTGTTGTAGTTCTTGTTTTCTGGGCTGTCGGTTGAGCTCATTGCCTAGTTCTTGGACAAACTCGCCATTATCGGCTACTACAAAACGCTTACTATCGGCTTCGGTATAACTGTAGCGTTCGTTTTCTAGTTTGCGGTTCCATTCGGTCAAAACGATAGCGCCATCTTCAGCAATCAGGGCGCCAACTTGTTTTTGGTAGCGGTTAGTGGCCACCATCATCTCGTCGATCAGTTCGCCTTTTTTGCTATAAGCGGCCAAGATCCAGCGTTCATTAGCGCGGAAGGGGGGCAAAATAGCATAGAGCAGTAGGTCGTAGTTTTCGGTTTGGGCCACCAAAGCTTGCGACTGATAGCGGTCGGGGCCCATACGGCTCATCATGCCATCATCTAGGCCTGGAATAAAGGCCGAAAACTCTCTACCGAGGCGTTTACCTGAAATATTTTGCCAGAGGTCTCTTTCATATTCTCGCTGCGCCTCGCTGCTTTCCCATTGGTTCTGGTTCAGTTGTAGGGGCAGGGCTTGCTCTTCAAATTGGGCCAGAAATTTGGCATAATTGGCTCGGCCTTCTTCTTTATCTTGCCCCAATTGGCTAAAAGAATAGAAGCCAAAGGCAAAAAGGAGGGCCAGGGCCGAAAAACTAAGGATTTTCATAAGCAGAGGATTAAATGAGTTTACTAAACGGTCTATTGGGCTAGATGCACAAAAACCTAGCCTTGGTGCGGGCTTTTTTAGTTAATGCTTCTTCTCCTTAAAAGATAGGGATTTAGGAACTGTTTTTTTTATTTTTTTGGGCCTCCGCAGCAAAGCTGCGGCGCTACGCTTCAGGGCTCGCAGGTCTGCTCGGCCCTGCGGCCTGACGGCCTTGGTCTGCGGCTTTGCCGCCCCCTTTCGCATCGCTAGGCCTGCGGCCCTAGGGGCCTGCTATATGGGCCTGTAGGTTGAAACCTACAGCCAATTAACGAATACATTTTTGTGTTCAATGGAGGGTTGAAACCCTCCATAAATAAACATTTTAGCCCTTCTTTGCTGATGCAGCCTAGTGGAACAGAAAAATCCCCTCGAATGAGGGGATGGCGTTTTTTTCGATAGCCTAGGGCCTTGGCCCTAGGGTTCCTATGAAATTTATGGGGGAAACAAAAACAAAATCAAACAACCGAAGAAAAAATAATCCTTGTTCAAAGCGGTAGAGGATTTTAATCCTCTCCGCACTATAGATGTAGAATGGGGTTGTTGTATGGCTGCTGGTTTCAACCTGCAGCCACAGCGAGCAGGCGGCGAAGCCGCCGCAAAGGAGCGAAGCGACTTGGCCTAGGGGCCTGAAAGGGTGCCGCGCAGCGGCAGACCAAGGGCGAAGCCCGCAGGGCCGAGCAGACCTGCGAGCCCTGCAAGGGCCCGGCCGCCGCAGGCGGCAGGCCCCAAAAAAGAAACAGCAGTAAGAAATTTGATATTAGAAATTGGCGCCAAAATGAGCCGCTTGAGCATCTGTTGAAACAGAATAAAATTTTAGTTAAGGTAATTAGGATTAAATGAAAAATATATTATATATACTTATAATCTTTTCTATATTTGCTTGTGTGCCGCAGGGACCAACAGAGCTGTCTTATGCGGTATATGATGAAAAGGGCGAGTATTGTAATGATGTTCGGCTAAAAGAAGATAGTTCTACGCTCTATTTGATTGACAAGAATTATATGGACCTTGGGTATGAAGTTTTGCTGCCCATTTTTAATAAAAAGGACAGTATAATGTATGTTTCTTATGAAGATTTTATCGTTACTTGCCATGAATGCAAGGCGAAAGAAGCTGTTCTTTATGCCTTATTAGGGCCTTATGTAGTATCCTCGACAAAGGTGGAGAATGTCTATCAAGTAAAGCTATTTTTTTTGACAAAGGATCAATTTGAAGATTATTATGCTCCAGTTTACGATACGCTGTTACATCAGTTTTATTCTATAAATATAGATGATTTTAGTATTGTGGACCAAGGAAAAGAGGGGCTGTTTACTGGCGGTGCATGGGCTCCAAGGCTGAGGTTTTGCGCTGAGGATTAAATTTATAGAACTAAAGATCATGAAGGGAAGAATAGCAAGTAACTTTATAATGTTTATCGCATTGCTGTGGCTAATATCTTGCGAGCAGAAAGCTCCAGAAAAGAAAGCTATAGAAAGGAAAGCGCCTAGCTTGGCGCTTGTTAGAGATACCACAATTTATATTGGGGAAAATAAGAGTTGGGCAGGCCTTTACGGGGCTTATCGAATGAGACAAAGTTATGCAGAAGGTTTAGGGATACAGCTTTCAAGAGAAAAGGGCGTCTTATTAGTAAATAGAAAAGATACTGTTGAGCGTATTTACTTTCCTATCGTAAAGAGGCATTATCTAGATGATTATGTATGGAAAGAAGATAATATTTATAGCCTGAGTCGGACTAAGATGTTTGAAGGGAAAAATAAGGGGGGGAGCATCATGTACTTTAGCAAATGGGATCGGCAAACAGAAAGCCATCAGTTTAAAGAGATCTTTAGAGGAAATTATATACATACAGCCTACATGGTCGATCTACCTTCGGCTGGCTTTGCTGTAGTTTTCAATTTGAATCAAAAAATTATTGTTCTTTTTCTTGATGCAGATGGCAAAGAACAAAAGCGTTATGAATCAGAGAATATAGATATAGAGGGCGAGAGTGGATTGTTTATTTTTCAGCTTGAAAGAATGGCCGATGGTGGGATTGTGTTGGCTGTTGAAGTGCATTCGTTTTACGAGCAGCCTACTAAAATAATCTTGAAAAAGTTAAAAGATGGAGAGTTGCTTTGGACCAAAAGCTTTGAGGGGTTTACAGATATAACTTGCAAATACCCTTACCCTTCTACACAATTCTATTCTACTGATTCCAGCTTTATTTTGTTAGGGAAACATTATAACGCTTTACATTTAGATACAGATGGAGAGCTTATCGCTGAATATGCAGGTAAATTAGAGGCTTGTGGGGACTGCTATTTTTTAAAAGAGGAAAAGAAAAAGATCTATCTCTTTTGTAAGGAGGACAAGCAAGCTTATTTAGTAGAAGTTAATCAGCTAGGAGGGGCTAGAAAGTGGCCCGTGAAAGGCCGATTTTATAATGGTTTTCGCCTATTTGAAAATGGTAAAAAAGGCAGTTGGACCTTAGCCAATCGGGGCGATGATAGTGTGCGACTCATAGATTATCAATGGATTTCAGGAGATTGAGCTATTGGCCAACTATTTAAATAAAAGACTAATGAATGAGCAACTAAAAGAGCGAATAAAAAAAATATCTATTGCTGGACGCTTTGCCATAGCTTTGCGTATTCTAGAAATAGAACTACCAAAATATCCTGTCTTTCAGCAGAGTCCTACTTCAAAAATCCTAATTAGTAAACTGAAAGAATTTACCAATAGTATGACATTAGATGATTGGATGGAGGAAACGGATCGGCTAATGCCAGATATAATAATGGAAGATGAGGGAAGCTATGATGCAGAATATTTCGCTGATTTTTTGAAGGAAGAAGATTTTAATGAATTTCACAAGCAGTACAAAGCTTTGCCAGAGCGTTTTTTGTCTGCTATATGTCATACGTTCTGGCTTGGTCAAGCCCATATTTATGGAGGAGTTTCAGGCTACTCAGAGGAGACTTATGAATATTTATTGGACGTAATTAAATTAACCGCTGTTGATAACTTGCCTGAAATTATAGCCCGTTATGAGTTTTCTTCTTTTGAGGAATTTTATGGTTGGGGCGATCCTTTTAATTATGATGAGGTCTAGGGGCCTCCGCTGCGGCTTTGCCTTGCGGCGGTTACTCCCTTCGGTCATCGAACTGCGGTCTAAAGACCTTGTTGTCGTTGCGGGGCTCGCTGCTCGCTCGGCCCTGCGCGGGCTGCGCCCGCTGGGTCTGGCCGTTGCCCCCCCCTGCACATCGCTAGGCCGCTCAACTGTCTTTTTTCTTTTGGCTGTTTTCTTCGGCGGTTGGGCAGTTTTGGGCTCATGGGCTAAAGCCCATGGTTGTGGGTCTATGCAAACTGGCGGGCTAAAGCCCTTGTTTGCTATAAATGATATGAGCCGATGGTTTTAACCATCGGCTCATTTTTATTGCGCTTAGTATGGCCGCTTTTGTTGCTGTGGGTTTTAACCCACTGGGATATACATCCATCCTACAGGCCCGAAGGGCCGCAGGCCTAGGGGCCTGCAAGGGTACCGCGTAGCGGCAGACCTAGCCAGCTTGCTGGCGCAGGGCCGAGCAGACCTGCGAGCCCTGAAAGGGCCCGGCCGCCGTAGGCGGCAGGCCCCAAAAAAACGGCGTCTTGATCAGTAGGAATTGTACTCCTTTTGGTTCGTTTTTTATCGCTTCATTCCTGCTTAGGGCGCTTAAAAAGGGTTTTCTGTGCTAATTTCCGAGATTTCTGTTTTTCTCTTCTTCTTTTTTGCCCGACCTTAGTACAACACTTAAAAATAAGTCTCTGATGATTATAGAAATAGATTCTCTTAGCCAGCTGCATAAAATGGCTGGATGGCCTGCTCCTCAGCATCCGCTTATTTCGGTGGTCGATGTTAGTGAGTGGGAGATTGGCGAAGACTTACTGGCGCAAAAATTCTGTTTGCAGCTCTATAGTATTGCCCTAAAAGATGGGGGCTGTGGGATGAATTATGGCCGAAATAGCTATGATTTTTCAGAAGGGGTGCTTTTGTTTACTGCGGCTGGGCAGATCAGCAGCATGCAGGAAAGCCAGAAAAAAGGAGAACGAACGGGCTGGATGATTTTCTTTCATCCGGACCTTATCCGCAACAAGCAGTTGGGGCAGAAAATAGATGAGTATCATTTTTTCTCTTATGAGGTGCATGAGGCTTTGCATCTTTCTGCTGCCGAGCAAACTATCTTAAATCGCTGTGCGGATTTAATTCAAGAAGAATTAGCGGGTAGAATAGATGATCATACTCAAGACGTGATTGTGGACCATCTGCAGTTGCTATTGACGTATAGCCAGCGCTATTATCAACGGCAATTTAATACTCGTTCTGCTCAAAATAGCGATCTACTCAGCCGCTTTGAGCAGTTGTTAAAGACCTATTATCAAGAAGGCCGTTTTGCAGAAGAGGGGCAGCCTGCAGTGGGCTACTTTGCGGCTGAATTGCAGCTTTCGGCCAACTACCTCAGCGATCTCATCAAAAAAGAAACAGGCTATGGGGTAAAGGAAAAAGTACAGCAATTTGTAGTCGAAAAAGCCAAATTGCTTTTGTTACAATCAGCGTTTAGCATTAGTGAATTAGCCTATCAGTTGGGCTATAATTATCCACATTATTTTAGCCGAATGTTTAAGGCCAAAACAGGGCTGAGCCCCAAAGAATACCGAAAGCGAGCTTAGGGGAAAAGGAAAGGAGCAAACAGTTAACTGTTTGCTCCTTTGGTGTTTAGGCTTCCTTTTTTAGGCTATCTAAGGCCTCTTCAATATGCTGAACGGCATTAAATTGCGAGCTAAACTCATGAATTAACTTGCCCTCGGCATTAAATATATAAGTTACCCGGCCAGGTAAAAGACCAAACAAGCTGCCTGGAACGCCAAACTTTTTGCGTAATTCCTTTTTGCTATCACTGAGCAAGCGGAAGGGTAGGCGGTGTTTGCTAGCAAATTTCTTATGTTTTTCTGGTCCATCGGCACTCACGCCAACCACCTTTGCCCCTAAGTCCGTAAAGACCTCAAATTGGTCTCTAAATGCGCAGGCTTCTGCCGTGCAGCCGGGGGTATCATCTTTGGGATAAAAATAAAGGACCAAAGCCTGGCCCAAAAAGTCTTGTTCTGTGAGCCACTGCCCATCTTGGTCCTGCAAACGAAAGGCAGGGAGGCTATCGCCTAAACTGATCTTACTCATACGATTAGAAGTTGTTGATTTTTGTCCATAACAAAAGCGAGGGCCTTTTGTTGGCTACTAGCTTGTTCTTTTGCAGTGAGTACTTTAGACTAACTTTAAATTTGCTTACATAAGGTAAAGCTAATCAGTTGGTTATCTGTATTTGTACCTATGCAAGCTACCTAATTTAGCTAAAAAGGAGGAAGGGCCAACAACAGAACAGGAAAAACTACGTATTTTAGATATCCCCTTTATTTTGCCCCGCCACTCAAAACCAAAAGCCATGACGCCCAAGTTACTCCTTATTAGTTTGTTATTGTTTAGCGGAACGCTATTGGCCCAAAACAAGGCAGCCATAAAGGCCTATAATACGGCCCTGAGCTATTACCAAAGTAGAGACTATGAAACGGCTGCCCCTCTTTTTGAGCAGGCTATTCAGGAATCTCCAGACTTTTACTATGCACATCGCAGTTTGATCAGTTGCTATGAGCAAATGGGGCAGCTAGATAAAGCGGTGCCAGCCTATTTGGCTGCACTAAAACTGGCCCCACATGATTTTGATTTGCATTTCAATTTATCGCAAACCTATATTCAGCTAGAAGAATGGGCGGCGGCCAAAAAAGCCTTGGAGCAGAGTTTAGATATATCGCCTACAGATAGAAAAGCCTTGCAATCTTTGGAGCAAATAGAGCGCTATTTGGCCCAGAAAGAGGCCCCAAAAGAGGAGCAAGTGATCAAAGAGGAGCGCAGCAGCCCTTCTGATCGGGCATATAATGCTGCTTTGGCCCTTTATCGGAAAGGAGAGTACCAGCAGGCCCGGGGCCAATTGCAGGCCTTTTCGGGCCAAGTGAGCCAAGCCGATTTCTATTATCTTTGGGCCCTTTGCGAGCAGCAATTGGGCGAAAGAACGGCCGCTATTGAGCAATATGAAGCGGCTTTGGCCCTAGATGATCGGCATTTTAATAGTAATTACAATTTAGGGATTCTCTACTACAATGATAGAAACTATGAAGAGGCCCAAGCCCTGCTAGAAACAGCCTACCAAAAGCAACCCAAGAAAAAAGATTTGGCCAAGCATTTGGCCCTTAGCTATTATTTGGGCAATAATATGGAGAAAGCCGAGCCTTTTTTGGCCAAGCTAGCCCCCAAAATACAATCGGCAGAGCTCTACTATTATTGGTCCAAAACACTGATGCAGTTAGGTCGAAAAAAAGAGAGTCAAAAAGCTTTGGCTACGGCCAAAAAACTAGACAAAAGCGGAGAGCTGCAGGTGGATATCCAAAACGATCTGGCCGAATATGGACAACTGGCTAGTGAGTACCGAAAAAATGGAAATTACCAAAAAGCTATTGAGGTGTTGGAAGAAGCCATAGCCAAACATGAAGATGAAGCCGCCCTGCATTTTAATTTGGGCCTCAATTACCTAGAGGTGGGCAATAGCCTAAAGGCCCAAAAGGAATTTGCCAAAACCGTAGCCCTTACTCCCGGCCATGCCAAAGCCTATTCGGCCCTAGGCGATATTCATTATCAGGCGGAGAAGTATAGTGAGGCCGCTGCCTATTTTAAGGCTTGTATCGAGGCGGGAATGCAAGATGCTTATAGCTACTATCAGCTAGGGAGTAGCTTGTATAAACTGAACCGCTTTCAGGAGTCTGCCGAAAGTTTTGAGCAAGCTATTGCTAAAAACCCCAAAGAGAAACAATTCTATTTTGCCTTGGGCCTGAGCTATTTGCGCAAAAAGAAAAATGATCTTTCGATCCAGAATTTTGAAAAAGCCCTGGCCTTAGATCCCTATTTCATTGATGCTCAATATCATATTTGCGTCAATTATATTGAAACCAACCGCTTTTTAGATGCCATTGATGAGGCGGAGAAAATTATTGAAAAAGACCCCAAATTTGCTAAAGCTTATTTGACCTTGGCCCATAGCCATAAGCGTTTGGGCAATTTGGCCGAGGCCGATAAATATAGAAAAAAGGCCATTCGCTTAGATCCTTCTTTGCGTTAATTGCGGTCCTACAGGCCCGAAGGGCCGCAGGCAATAGCCAGATTTAAACGCACTCACTTTTATAGTTTGCAGCAATTTCCCGCTAGTCGTCCCTATTTTTCTCGACCATAGCGAAGGCTATGCCCTTAAAAAATAGCTAGCCTAGCCAAAAATTCATAGCAAACCATGGCCAAAGCAGCGCGATTAAATCTGGCTGAGGGATAGTAGGCAGTGGCCGCAGGCCAGACCTAGGCGCGCAGCGCCGCAGGGCCGAGCGAGCAGCGAGCTGCCGCATAGCCCGACCCGAAGGGGCAGCCCCAAAAAAGAAAAAGCGAAAACGAACTGAAGCTCGTTTTCGCTTTATGATTAGGCTTTGGCCTTTTTGGGCCAGTTGATCCAAAAGACGGCGGCCAGAATTAAGCCGACGCCCAGCCATTGTAAGCCGCCCACCTGTTCATTGAGCAAAACATAGGCAAAAAGAATAGAGACGGGAATTTCCATAGAGGCGATGATGCTGCCCAAGCCCGTGCCCGTAATCGGCATGCCTTCATTGAGCAAAATAGGAGGGAGGACGGTCCCAAAAACCGCTATCAGCAGTCCCCAGCTAGCAAAATCGGCCCAGCCAAAATTGTCGATTAGGCTGAGGTTCCAGAACAAAACCGTGATGATCAATCCCCCCCAAACCATAAAATAACTGCGCTCCAAATTGGGCAGGCGCAACACCACTCGGTTAGAAGAATAGAGGGTGACGGTATAGCTAGAAGCGGCGGCCAAACCAAAGGCCAAGCCACGCCAATCTAGGCTTAGGGATTCTTCTTGGCCCAAAATCCCGGTGGCTAAAAAGGTACCGACCAAAACGATAGCGGCAGCCATGATTTTGATGAGAGGCGGGAATTTCCGCTCTAGTATAGACTCTAACAAAATGCCCATCCAGATGGCTTGCATGAGCAAAATAATGCCCACCGAAACGGGAATATATTGGATGGCCAAATAATAAAAGGTACTGGTTAGGCCCATGGCCGTTCCGGCCAACAACAGCTGCCCTTTTTCTTTTAGAGAGGCGGGCGCAACCGCCTTTTTGGCCTTGCCACCAAAGAGCAAGCGCAAAATAAAGAGGATCAAAATGCCCCAAACAAACTGACCCAAGGTCAAATTGCCAATATGGCCGCCTTTGAGGGTCGCCATTTTTACAAAAGTGGCCAAAACGCCATAGCTGCAGGCCCCAGCGGCCACCAGCAAAATTCCTTTCAATTGTCCCATGAAGTATGCTAAAAAAGGTCATAAAAAAGCCCTTTGGTCCATAACAGGCCAAAGGGCGCACAAAATAGATAAATCTATTTACAACTCATCTTTATCCATTAAAATTTTTAGCTTGAAGAGGGCGGCTTGCGAAATCACATCCGTAATTTCATCATTTAGGGCCATCTCGATGGCTTGGGCCAAAGGGAGGCGCCAAAGCCGAAGTTCTTCGCTGCTTTCGGGCTGGGCCTGGCCTTGGCTGAGCTCTTGGGCCAAATAGACGATGCCCGATTCATCCGTGACCGAATTGGAGGTATGCAGCTGCAATAAGGGCCGCCATTTTTTGGCCCGCAGGCCAGTTTCCTCTAGCAGTTCTCTTTGGGCGGCCGCCAAAGGCGACTCCGTTTTGGGGCAGCCCCCTTCTGGAATTTCCCAGCTATAGGCCGAAAGTGGATAGCGATATTGGCCCACCAAATAGGTGTAGCCCTCGGCATCTATCGGAATCACGCCCACCGCAATATTCTTGAAGTGAACGACCCCATAAATGCCCGCTTTACCGCTAGGATCCAAAACTTGGTCTTCCTCCAACTCAATCCAGGGATTGCTATATATTTTTTTGCGCGACAAAAAGGTCCAGGGATTTTTCTCTTGCATTTATCCGTATTTTTCAATCAGTTCGGCCACCAAAGCGGGCAGGCCCGTTGTGGCAGGCTCGGCCAAAACTTTCAAATTATCTAGATGAGGCAGTTGGGCAGGCTTGGGATCTACATAAAACTTAGGCGAGGCTTTGGGGACATAATGAATCAAACCCGCAGCGGGATAAACCTGCATAGAGGTGCCCACCACAATAAAAATATCAGCTAATTCGGCCCAAGCTGCAGCTACGCCCAGCATGGGCACATCTTCTCCAAACCAAACGATATGCGGCCGCCATTGCCCACCTTTTGGGCAAGTTTGGCCCAACAAAATATCGTCTTTACAAGGCTGAATATTTTCGGGATCTAGGCTAGAGCGCTTCTTAAACAGCTCGCCATGTAAATGCAAAACCCGACTGCTACCGGCCCGCTCATGCAAATCGTCCACATTTTGGGTAATCAGGGCCACCTCAAAATGCGCCTCCAAATCCTTGAGAGCCAAATGCCCCGCATTGGGCGCCACCTCATGCAATTGCGCCCGCCTTTGGTTATAAAAATCAAGGACCAAAGCCGGGTTTTGGGCAAAGCCTTCTGGGCTAGCCACCTGCATCACATCATGCCCCTCCCAAAGTCCATTGGCATCTCGAAAAGTCTGTATGCCCGATTCGGCACTGATTCCTGCACCCGTCAAAATGACTACTTTCAATTTTTCTGACATCTGTTTATATTTTTTTGGGGCTGCCCCGCCCTGCGGGCGGGTCGGGCTGTTTCGCAGCTCGCTGTTCGCTCGGCCCTGCGCAAAAATTCGCTTTGCTCATTTTGCTTGGTCTGGCCCTTTGGGCCACTGCTGTCCATCCCTCAGCCAAGTCGCTTCGCTCCTGTAGAGCTTGGCCCTTAAATGTTAAAATTGGAGAAAAAAGTAGGGAATATTTGCATATTAAAATCTAATCCGTACATTTGTATTGTCTTTGTGTTTATTTGTTTGGGTTTTTAGGGGAGGCTGTTCCGAATAGGAGCAGCCTCTTTTTTTGTTTAGGCCATATCGTAAAGGCTAATCAGCTCAGCATCAGGGACATAATTGCGGACCAAATAGCTCATAAAGTTGAAAGAGCGGTCTACACGGTCCAAAATCCAGGCATCGGAGCTAGCGGTTAGTTTATTTAGCTGCACCAACTCTTTATCGGGATTAAAAGCGAGCTCTACCTCCCAGGGCTAATTATTTTCTTGGGCCATTTGCAGCATCTCTTGTTTGAGTTTGCCAGAATTAGAAATGGGGCGGTCAAAAATCCAATGTGCTTTTTCTACTTCTAGGTCCAAAAGAGCTTGGCCCATAATTTCGATAGCCTTTTGGGTTTCTATTACTTTTTTGTAGCTACCGTGTACGGAGGCCAGGTCTCGGATTTGGCCATCTTCACATTCTAGCAAATAGCCCTTAGAGAGGGCGGCTTCCATGCCAATGAGTAAATTATAGCCATCAATATAGAGCGTTTCGCCAGCCAGCATTTCGGCTGGAATTTGTTTGTTGAGGCGATTGGCTTGGGCTTCTTGGCCAGAGCTCATGAGGAGCAGGGCCTTTTTTTGTCTTTTGCGGAGGCGGTAGCGATTGCCTACGAGTTCAGAGGCAGATTTTTCGGCATAGCCGCGGTCCAATAAAAAGGAGAGATCTCTAACGGCCTCTTGTAGGCTCCAGAGTTGGGTTTGTTGTCCAAATAATTGTTTATCCTGAGGGTGTTTTCCTCTATGTTTCATTTTCTTATTTCAAGGGGTTATATAAAAAGTGGGGGGAGTAGTTGGGCGCCCGCAGGGCGTTTTTCTTGCGCAGCAAGTTTTCATTTGGCCTAGCGATGTGTAGCAGTGGCCGCAGGCTAGACCAAAGCCCCTAGGGCTGCAGGGCCGAGCGAATAGCGAGCTGCGAAACGTAGCGCCCGCAGCAAAGCTGCGGGAGGCCCCAAAACTTAATACTTAATACCGATCGACTTATAGATAAAGTGCAGCAGCCAGGCGGGACCCACCAACAAAAACTGCAGATCCTCTAAAAAAGAGGGTTTGGCGCCTTCAATTTTGTGGCCGATAAACTGGCCAATCCAGGCGATAAAGAAGAGGCCAAAGGCTAGCCAACCGTAGGCGAGGCCCCAACTAGCGCTGGCTTGGGCTAGATAATGATTGCCATACAATAGGCCGAGGCCAATGGGCAGAAAGCCCAGAAAAATGGGCAGCGATAGCCGCAGATAATAGATAAAAGTGAGGCCGACCAAAATGCTGGCCCAATTGAGCAAGGGCGCAGGCTCGATAAAAAAGGGAATACTATACAGTAGCCCAAGCAGACTAAACATAATTGTGGGCACGCAAATCCAGTGAATGACCTTATTGATAGAATTTTGGTGGCTTTCGCCATACTTTTCGAGAAGGGTATCGATGGTTCGCTGAGGCATATCCATTAGCTGTTGAGAAGGTAAATACTGGCATTGAGCAGGGCGGCAAAGCTGACCCAAGCCAGGTAGGGGAAAAGGAAGTAGGCGGCTTTGGGCTGTATGGACCAAAATAGGCGGATGCAGTAAAAAATGCTGGCCCAAAGTAGGGCAATTTCGACCAAAGCGGCGCCGGGAGATTGGGCAAAAAAGAAGAGAAAGGACCAAAGTCCGTTTAGGCCCAACTGCAGCAGAAAGAAAAAGCGGGCTTTGGCGCTATTGCCTTTACCTTCTACCATTGCCCAGGCAATGGCCATTAGCGTATAGAGTAGGGTCCAGACGGGGCCAAAGAGGTAGCCTGGGGGATTAAAGCTGGGCTTTTGGAGTTGAGGGTACCAATCTGCCAAGCCTTGGGCAGTAGCCCAGCCGCCTAGGGCCGCTACTCCAAAACAAAGGAGTAGGGCCAAAAGTAAACGTTGCCAAAAGGACCAATTTTTCATTTAGACTTGACGTATTTTTAGTTCTTCATAATAGGCGCCCCAATAGGCATCTTTATGCGCCTTGGCCTCTTCTAGGCTATCAAAAACAAGAGCTTTCATAGGCAGGCTACTATAATTGTATTTTCCCATCAGGTATTCTTCTTCGGTGCCATTGAGGCGGTAAAGGACAAAACCAGGGCGCTTGAAGCGGTAGACCATTTCCTCCATTTCTCGCATTCTTTTGTGCAGCGGGTCTTCGGTAGAGACCGTTTCGTCTTGGATTGTGGCTAGGGAAATGCGAATTTCCTCGCTACTTTCCTTCTTAATTACGACTTCTTCCGTTGTTTTTGGAGCTTTGGGGGCTGCGGCCTTGCCCGCTTGATAGCCATCAAAGTAAATTTGCTCTAAAATGGGGATCAGGGCTTCTGGGGCCATTTGGGCCAGGGCAAGCAGGTCAATTTCTTGCTGCCCAATTTTCAGCAGATGTTCTTTATTCATTAGTAATTTTGATGAGTTTGTCCATTAAATTAAGCTTTTTGCGCCAAAAAAGGGCCATTTGAGGCATAAAAAAAGCCAGTCCGAAGACTGGCAGATAGACAGATAGTTCTTTATGGCTTGATTAGGCGCAAATTGCGGACAATTCCATTTTGTTCTAGGCGAATGATATATTGCCCTGCGGGCCAGTCACTAATAGTTAAACGCAGATTTTGCCCATTTTGTTGAACCTGCAGCGGAAGGGCTTGCCCTAGCTGATTAAAGGCTTGTAAATTAGTATTTTCTAAGCTTTGAGAGCTGCTAATTTCTACCCAATCTTTGGCGGGATTAGGGAAAAGTGTAAGTATTGCTTGCTCACTGTCTACAAAAAGCGATTTAACCGAAGAGAAGCTATAACTGCCATCTTCTTCCCAGATTTTGAGGCGGAAATAATGTTGGCCAGGGCCCAATTCTTCTTGTAGGTAGCTATAGTTTTGGGTTTCGTTTTGGTTGCGAGCGGCAATGAGGGTTTCGCTCTGCCAGTCTAGGCCATCGAGGCTATGTAGAAGCTCAAACTCCAAAAGGTTTTCTTCTTGGGCCGTTTGCCAGCTCCATTGGGCCTTGTTTTCTTCTGCTTGATTTACCTCAAAGCGAATTAAATCTAGGGGCAAAGGAGTGATTCCTTCATTGATAGAGCCCAGCGTAATACGGTCGCCATCTACTAGGTCTACGGTAGCAAATAAAATTTGTGTGGCGCCAACAGGAGTTCCCATACGAACAGGGACATCATTATCGGCAAAGCCGTCGCCATCTCGGTCAATCAACAAACGGAGGTCATTGAGGTCAAATTGATTGTATTGGGCTACATCAAAGATAATGTCTACTGGGCCCAGGTCGCCAGTTTCTTGTACGCGCCAGCTTCTGTTGAGGCGGGCTTCGATGATTGTTCCATCCACATCGCTGGTATTATTAGTACTAATATCGCCATTGTTGTGGCCCCAGAGTAAAAACTCGCCATCCTCCATATTTGAGGGATTATTGATGCGGATAAAAGAAGAGCCTTGGGCATCATCATGTAGGTTATTGACATCATCTCGGCCAATACCGGCCACCTCATGTCCATAGGTATTCTTAAAGCTGAAATAGTCGCGGGCGATAGTCATATTGTATTTGGCCGCTAGATAGTTTTCGACAATTACTCTTTGGGCCGAATTAAGCGCATAATTGAATTGGATAAGCTCGGCATATTCGCCACCAAAATAGGTTCCATAATCAACATTAAGGGCGCCGATACAGAGGTCTTGGTTGGAGTTGGGCAGCGTGCTAGAGCTCTCTGCCGCTGTGCGGATAAGCTGTCCTCGCTCATAAATTTTACTTCTTTGGCTACTGGCCAGACTACCATCAAAAATAAGGCTAGGCATATAGTTTACGCCATTGCTAAAGCTGTTTGAAGTAGAAAAACGGTTATTTTGGGTATGAATATCGGCCGTGATATTATTGCTGTTCCAAAAAAAGAAGGTATAGGCATATTCCACACTAACGGTATAGGTAATGCGTTTGCCAAAAATACCTCTTGGGTTGCCATCAATATTATTGCCTCGAACGACAGAGAAGAAGGTCAGGCCATTGCTACCATCTAAAATATCGGCATCGGGCACAATCATTTGGTCGTTGCTGCCATCAAAAAGAAGGGCCGGTTGGCCATTGATATTGGAGTTGCTAACATAAGTGGGTTGGCGACCCGCTACGGCATGTTGGGCATGGTTGGCATTTCCGCTTTGGTCGGGCCAAAAACTAATGGGCGTTCCATCGGCCACTGCGGGAATGGCATCTGCGGCCAGCCAAAGGCCATTATTGCTACTATTGCCCACACCTGCGGGGCCAAATTGCGCTTGTACAAGCTGCTGAGAAAAAAGGAGGACTAGGAGTAGATGGAAATTCTTATTCATGATTGTTGTTAGTTTCATACATTTGTTTAGACAGCTGGGGGGCAGCTGCGTCACAAAATGAACGGAAAAAATCGTACGAATGTCTATCCCTAATTTTGGCCCGAAATACATTATAGTTTTATTGAATGTGTTTTTTGTGCAGAATAATTAGAGCGTGAAGCTGATTTACAGAAACAGTATTCTGTCTAACCTTTTTTTATAGAATTATCTTCCGAATGTTAAAGTCTTAGTTTTTAATATTAAATTAACTAACCGCTTAAATTTTATTAGGGATTTGGGGCCTCCACTGCGCTATGCTTGTGGCGCTATGTCCGCTAGCTCGCAAGTCTGCTCGGCCCTGCAGCCCTGCGGGCTTTGGTCTGCGGCTGTGCCGCACTAGCTCCCAGCGCTAGGCCTTAAAAAGGCGGCGAAGCCGCCTGCGAGCGAAGCGAGCCATGGCCCAGCGCTGCGCAGCCGTGGCCGTCAGGCCAGACCGAGTTTTTTGAGCAAAGCGAAAAAAACGAAGGGCCGAGCAGACCTGCGAGCGGCGCAGCATAGCGGCGGCCGCCCGCCCTAATTGGGGCGGCCGCGGGCCCCAAAAAAAAGGAAAAAGAACCAATTGTCCACCCTGAAAAAAGGCCATTTTCTATGGCTTGCCTTAAATTGAGGCATGTCAAAATTTGTTAACCGAACAAAGCGTTTTAGATGAAAATTAAAAAGATAAAGCCAGAGGAGTTTCAGGCTGGCTTGGCTTGGCCAAAGTATAAAAAGTTCTACCTGTCTTGGGGGGAAGATCTGGCTGTGGACCACAACAGTCCCGAAACAGCTACGGGATATTTTTTGAAAGTAGACTATAAGTACTCGGATAACCCCAAGGAGACGCCCATTTTGGTGGTCGGTTTTTTGGCTCCAGCTTGGAAAAAAATCGCCAAAGAAGAGCTAAAGAAGAACAAGAAGATGGTCAGTGTGGGCAAGGCCTATATAGAAGGTGCAGAAGATGGCGATGCGACCATTTGTTTGATTGTGAGTAAAGGAACCTCTAAGGCGCCCATTTTGAAGCAGCTCAAAAAGGCCCTTAAAAATAAATATAACTTCAAGTTCGTCAATGCCGATGGCAGTGAACTGGGCGCGGAGGAGAATGCTGTTGCTGCTCAAGCGCCTGAAGTTCAGGAGGAAGAAAATGCGGTGGAGCAAAAGGCGATCAATGCCAAAGTGAAGCAAGCTTATGAGCAATTGCAAGCTGGGGTGATGGACAGTAAGCCAGAGCTTAAGCAAAAAGTAGTGGCCAACCTCAAGCAGTTTGTAGAAAACTTTAGAAAGAAGTTTAGTCCTTTGCCCGAGGAGTACACCACCGCCTCTAAATTTTATGATGAGGTTTATGATTTTGTTTCCAATCTTCATGTAGAAAAAGCGCCTGTAGAGCTCTTTTCTGCAGGGGCATTCAAGAGTATTGGAGGAAGTCCGGGTTGGGGCTGGAGCGATCAGTACAAAAACATCTGTAAGGCCTTAGAAGAATATGAAAAGGTGAAGAATGACCCCATTGCGGGGCCAGCCTTGCTCAAGCGCTTAATAGCAAATATGGATGCCTGGGAGCAGCGTTACCCTGCTGCTGGCCGAAATAGCACCGAGCGTAAACAAGCCAGTGCCATTGCCCAGCTTCGTCAGCAAATCAATGCAGGCAATGGCCAGCTAGGCGATAGCGATATGGAGAAAGCTGCCGCTCAGGGCACTAAAATGTTTGAAGAGCGGGCGGGTTCTGCTGCTTCATCGGAGCGGGCGGCAGAAATGCTAAATAGCAGCGTAGATGAACGGGCCAGAAAATTGGCAGAATTGCTCAAAGGAGGCAAAGCTTCTTCTTCCGATACACTTTTTTCTGCGGTTACGCTTTGGTTGGTGGACAGTGATGACTTTGCCTTGGACCAAGAATATCGTAAGGCCGTAGTAGAAATTTTTGGTCATAACAGCTTGGGCATTTTGCCTGATCTACAAAAAGTATTTGGGGCCGAAAGCTTGCAGTTTCTCTACCTAAAGCAGCATTATCAGGATAGCGTTTCCAACTTTGTTCGTCCGGCCATGGCACTTGGCCTCTTGGGCAAGGGCTGGTTTGCCAAAGAAGTAGGCGATGCTTTTGCCTATATGAATTCAGAGCTTTCTTCTGCAGAAATTGATACAATTCTAGATATCAATAAGGCAAAATCAGATCGTTTTGCCCTGGCTATTAACCAGAAGATTGGAGGCAAGGATAAATATCGGGCTCAGATGCAGGCGCTCTCTTTGCTCAAGCGAGAGGATGATATTAGCCAAGAGTTGCAGACCATCAATAATACTACAGGAAAAAGCTATACCTCTAAGAGCGACTACTACCTTATGGCGAGCTTCAACCGCCTAGGTAATGATTTTGAGGGCCTCAAAAAAGTGATCAATGAGTGGTTAGAAAACTCGACTCCTGAAGAACGGGCCGCTGTTTTGAATAGCAACAGTGAGTTTTCTAAAAAACTAAAAGACTCTGCTGATGGCGTATTTACAGGTCTAAAAGACAGCGAAGCTGCTTATTTGCGTTCTTTGATCGAGTTTCATTCAGAGCCTGTTCAGGGCCAAGAGTCTACTCGCGTTATTGATCAAATGAAGCAGCTGGCCAAACAGCAGGCACAAAAAAGTAGCTACAGCAAGTGGAAACAGAATGAGGAAATGGGCCAAAAGATGCAAGATTTGCTCTTTGGAGATAATGTAGAATCTCCCCAAGAAACCCTCATCATGAAGTTCTGTACTGCCGCAGAATTGGCAGAGTTTACCAATCCCAACACAGATCCAAATCGGAAAACGGCTATCTTAAATAAGGCCAAGAAGCATCTGATTCCCATCTTAAACGAGGCCGCTATCCATGATGACTATATGGTCAAAATTCTGGATATGGTAGATAGTGATGGGGCTAGAGGCGACAACTATCGCCAACTAGAAAAGCTCACTGATAGTAACTTTTTTGTAGCCGAAAAGGCCATGAAGGTAATTAAGGACCTAGATCCAGATTCTAAGGAAATTGTAGCGATCAAGCAGGACATCGGCATGCTCCAACGCCTAAAACAAAATGCCTTAAATGGTACCTTTAAGGGCGATACCGAAAAAGCGGAGTGGAAAGTGGCCATGGCCAAACTTGGCCTACCTCCCGCTCCCTCTCTAATTGAAGAGGCTAGAAAAGCGGCTGACCAAGAGCTTGTTGAATTGCTCGAATGGCAAACAAAAATTGCTGATCCCGAGATTGAAACGACGGGTATAGATAGCACTACTGCCGAAATGATCAGCAAGCCCAAGCGGCACAAAATGATGACTAAGGCCGAAATTAAGCTTGTTCAAGCTGAGGAAGAAAAGCGTAAGGAGACGCCAATGTACTGGGCTGCTCGTATGGCCGAAGAAGAAAAAAGTGATACCTCTAAGGCCATGTTGGCCAATATTGCCTACGAGGCCAGAAACTCAGGGATTGACATGCAAGAGGTCTTGGCAGAATTGGGTAAATTAGGCTATACGATTAGCAAAGAGGTCGATGCCCTAACCTACCAAATTTTTCATGGAGAGAAGCCTTCTGTTGTCGATATGCTTAAGCATAGCCGAGATGATACCTTCTTGCAACGCCGTGTTCCCCTAGAAGATATTGAAGCACTTACCGAGGGAGTAGATGCGACGGTCTTGCTCAAGGATTGGTTCGATATTCCCAAGCTCAAGGGGCAGATTGCCAGCAAAAAAGAATTGGTAGAGAAGATTAGAGCCCTCCAAGACAAAGCTGCACAAACAGCGGAAGATGTGGAAGAAATAGAGGCCCTAGAAAAGCAATTGCAGCAGGTTTCTGCTCAAATTAGAGCCTTCGACATCAAAAAGGATATTCAACTACAACTCGATCAAACTGCTTCTGGCGATAAAATTGCCGACTTTAAAAAGGGCTTGAGAGAACAGATTGCCGCCGCCCTACAAGATCCTACTCAGCTAGACGATATTCGAGGGGTTTTGGGTGAGGCTGGACTTAGCGATGCTGAAATTCAGATGCTAGGGGCAGATATTAAGGCTATTTCTACTGTAGAGTACCAACGTCAACTACAAGAAGGTATCCAATGGAGCTCACTCAGCTCTAGATCGCAGCAAAAAGAGCATGAGGGCGCCAACTTCCTCAAAGAAGGCTGGAAAGGAAGAGAAAAACTCGATGCGCTCGCTACTGCAGATCCCGAAGTATTGGCAGAAGAACAGGAAAAATATAGTGGAAACCTAGCCGATGCTAGCGAAAAACTAGAAGCCGCTCAAGAACGCTTCCTAGAAACTAAAGAGAAGTATGACGGCCGCCTTCGTATGGTGGTTTCTATTGTTGCTGGATCTATTTTGATGGCTGTTTCTAGTATGGCTGGAATTCCCGCCGCTCCAGTTCTTATGCAGATGCTTTGGGCCATGACTTCTACAGCTATTACTACAGTGATCAATGAGGCCGTAGAAATGGCCGTAAAAGGAAATAACTATGGAGGAGCTAGCGAGTTTGTCGCCCAGTTCCTAGCCAACCAAACGGCCAATATGATGACTTTCTGGGCAGGTGCTGCCTTAGATGCTATTGACCTAAAGGGCGTATTGACTAATCTTGAAAAAGGCATCACTGGAGGAGATAAAGATACCCTATTCTTGAACCCCCTCAAGGAAATTCTACTAGGAGCTCCTTCTGATATGGCTGATCTGATTGCCGATTCTATTACAAATAGCATCTTCCATGAGAAAACAAATCCAGTAACCTCTACAACTGCTGAATTGCAGGCTTGGGGAAAGGATTTCTTTATCTCTATGCCCGCCACTTATCTCAAGGGCGTATTGGCAGAAGGGGCTGGTCAACTCAAAGATGGAGCACTAGACCTTATCTTTGGAGAGGATGCCTCTAGTAACTTTAATTTTGATGACGCCTGGGGCGAAGATGAGGATGAAGGAACAGAGACCTATTTGGTGGCTGCCGAAAATCCTAGCGAGTTCTTTAGCGCTATGGCGGCCAATATGAAAAATCCTCAGGTTTACATCAATATCGTTAATGGTGTTCTCGAAGGAGAGGCCGATGAAAATCTGGATATCTCATTAGGAACCCAAATTGATGAGTTTGTTTCTAAGAAGATGGAAAAACTCAACAACTTAGATCTTCCCGAAGATGTTGAACTTCCTGATCCTGAAGAGGTGAAAACCGAAATGCTGGCCTCGCTCAAAGAAGCACAAGCCAACTTTAAGGAGAATATGGCTAAGGAATTGGCTAAGAAATCAGCTGATGAACTAAGCGCTATGGGCTTGGATCCTGGCCAAGATTTGTCTAGCCTTTCTTTGGGCCAGCTCTTGAGCATGAGCAATAAGTTGCCCCAGCCTTATGAGTCAACCGATGCTGTTCGCACCGCTATGGCTACCTATATTAACATAGAAACCTCAATCTGGGCCGGCTTTAGTTCTTGGATGGAAAAGGATAACAAAACTTACTCCATTGAAGAGTATGTCGATCTTTATCAGGCTACTAAGCTTTGCCTAACCGATAAAAACTTTTTATCCGATGTAGTAACTGGAAAAATTTGGGGCCAATATACCCTAGATTATGGCGACGGAGAGACCGAGCCCATAAAATTAGGAGATACCTACCATTTGTCCGATATTTCTGACTACTACGAAAACTGGCAACAGCTTCCCGAAAATGCAAAAGCCTAATTATTCAACCCCACAATCAATTATAAATGGAATCTGTAATTAGAATGAGAGGAGCGCTCATGAGCCTCCCTTTCATGACCGACGATAAGGAGGGCCTCCTCCGCCAATGGCTGGGCCAAATGCGCCCTTTCATGGAAGAGCAAACTACGCTGCTCAATAGCACCGCTTTCAATCAATCTGATGTCTGCTGGGGGGTAGAATCTAGCGACCATAAGTTGCTGGCCAACCGCTATGCCGAATTTGTGAAGATGGCCGGCCTAAATGCCAATGAGCTCAAGGTCTTTAAAAAAGGCCTGCAAATTGGCGGAGGCGAAGGTAAGCTGCAGCTCTTCCTAGAGCTAGGCGAAAGCCTGCAAAATACCGGCTGGGCCCTTTCTGGAATGTATCCCCTGGGCCAAACCCTAAAGCTGGTCCCCGCCTCTACGCATCGCGATCAAATTGAAGCTTGGTACGCCCAGCATGAAGCCGATGCAGCCGTGCTTTTTGGCCGCTCTCTAGCTGCCGATACCTACAGCTTTTTTGCCACTGAGCTCTTTGGGGCCAATGCCCGCGAAAATGCCGAATTGCATATTAGCCAAGCCAAAGCCCTAAACGTAAATCCTTTTCCCGAGGCCTTGTTGGGCGTTTTGATAGAGGATGAACCCGCCTATATGGAGAGCTTCTTCAAGTTCGGAAAGACCGGTTTACTCGAAATGGGCTTGCGCATTCCCAACCCTAGCGAGCAGATGATGACTAAACTCGCTTTGGTCCTCGGCAACTCTGGCCTAGACGGTATGGCCGCCTATGAAGGTAGCCTCGGCAATGGCTTCGAGAAACGCTTTTTGCAAATTAGCCGCCGTAGCACAGGCATTATCGCACACAACCAATATGCCCTGATTTAAGACAATTTGTTGTACCGAACTCATCACTTCTGAGCTCGAATAGTTAGATCGACCCTAGTAGTTTTCTGCTAGGGTTTTTTGTTTTTGGGGCCTCCTGCCTTCGGCAGGCGCTACGTTTCGGGGCTCGCTGCTCGCTCGGCCCTGCGCGGGCTGCGCCCGCTTGGTCTGGCCTTCGGCCACCCCTGCACATCGCTAGGCCGTTTGGCCTTCGGCCATGGACTGTAGGTTAAAACCTACA
Source organism: Saprospira grandis (assembly GCF_027594745.1). Taxonomy (NCBI): domain Bacteria; kingdom Pseudomonadati; phylum Bacteroidota; class Saprospiria; order Saprospirales; family Saprospiraceae; genus Saprospira; species Saprospira grandis. The sequence continues at coordinate 4,002,057 of NZ_CP110854.1, forward strand.
ACCAATTAACGAATGCATTTTAATATAAAATGGAGGGTTAAAACCCTCCATAAATAAACAGCTTTCCTTGTATTAGAAGACATTATGGGCCGATGGTTTTAACCTTCGGCCCATTTTTATTGCGTTTAGCTTGGCCTCCTTTGTTGCTGTAGGTTTTAACCTACAGGTCCATATATCCATCCTACAGGCCCGAAGGGCCGCAGGCCTAGGGATGGACAGCAGTGGCCGTTAGGCCAGACCAAGGCGCCGAAGGCGACGCAGGGCCGAGCGAACAGCGAGCTGCGAAACAGCCCGGCCGCCGCAGGCGGCAGGCCCCAAAAAAAAGCGCCCCAAAAAGGGACGCTTAACTAATTAACTAACTACGGATTAGAGTTCTCCTCTTTCGTATTGGTAAAGAATATTTTCAAATTCTTTCATACTAAAAGAAGCATCTTTGTACTCGATACCTTCACGCTCTGCTTTGTCTTCTACAAACTTGCGGCAGTGGCGGAATAGGCTAGCGCCCACCGTATGTATCTCGCTAATATTGGCCAGGCTGTTCATGATGTAGTTTTGGTTGATGAGTCCCCAGTAGTTTTTGCCAGAACCCATTAGCAGCATGGCCACATATTCATCATTTACATTGGATTTGATTTTATACTGGTCTTTTTTCTTAAACTCATCCAAGAAAAGATGAGCCTCCTTGCTTTGTCGGAAATAGAAAAAATGGCCCACTGTTTTTAACTTATAGCAGTCATCCTGATAAATATAAGTAGAACCATAAGTACCAATAGTCGTTCTTTTAAGGCAGTAGACATCGCCGTTTCGCTTAATGAAACTAGGGCCCTGGGATTTCCAAAGGCTATTGATTTTATCCCCATTTTCTAGCTCTACGCTGATGTTGTATTGAAAGTAGTTCTCGTAAATATTGACAAACTTTGCCTTTTTGACTTGGCTAATTTTTTGCCCTTCATTATTTAGAAAGGCGGCCAAATCTGGATAATATATATCTTGGGCCTGCAATTGTAGCCCTAGGAAAAGCAGCAAAAAGCTGCAAATTAGTGATTTCATATAAATAGCTTATTTATCTTCCGCTTTGATGCGTTTGAGGTCTTTACGAATTTGTTTCTTGATAGATCGGGACAATTGACCAATCTTCCCATTATATGGTTTTGTATTTGTACCCAAGGTCTCATAGGTCGAGTTTTGGGTATTGAAGATGGTAGAGAAGTAAATTTGGTTACCTCTAGATCTCATGTTGTTGACGAAGTGAGCTGGAAGTTGGAAAAACAAACCAGTTGAGGCAGCAATCACAAAGAAGGCTCCCGTGTTCTTTAGTCCATCGTCTTCAGCATTAGTAAGAGCAATACCACCAAAGAGGAGGCCTGCATAAACACCATAGGTAATTACTCTGCGGCGGAGTCGTTTTTTCCCATCGATGCCTTCTTGCATATAGCCTCCAGTAACTACATAATGGCTGCCGTACTTCTCGCAAATTTCATCTACCTCTCTTTGGTTAAAGATGGGATGATTGCGGTCATTAACATTCATCCGAAGACGAATCCAATCTTTGAGAGTAGCTACATCAGCATAACGCTCAGCCGTGAGTGTTTCTACTTCTCGAGTATCTAGAGTTTGTACAGAAAGGCCTAGTTTGTCGGCATTTTTATGTACTTCTGCATAGTATTTATCGAGTAGTTTCTGATTGTTCTCGAAATCAATAGAATGATTATCAGCAAGATAAAAACGCTTGCGCTTCAAGCTCAACATATAAGGATTGACATAAAGAATAGAGTCAATGCCCAAGTTGCGGTCCACCTCTTCTTTGGCGGCTTTGCGGCGTTCTGACTCTGCATCATAGAGCGAGTCTCGTTCTTCCTGCGCCTCATGATAATCTTCCGTACGGCTATAATAGTCCTCAAAGTCCTCATCTTGCATTAGGTCCGAAAGAATATAACGGGCAAGATTATAGCCTTTGTCTAAATTACTGTAGCCATATTCTTTGCGGTAGCTATCAAAGAGAACCTCAATATTTGCATCCTGAAGCACCTCGATAAGGCTATCTTTGGTCACCTTAGGTACAGAGTAGTCTTGTGCTGCAGGGGCCTTGGCCAAATAGGCCTTAATTTCGGCTTCTTGCATGGCTTTGGGCAATTGCTCAAAGTTGGGAATATGCTGTTGCAAGACATAGATAGCATCGCGGTAATAATCAAAGATATAGCGATCTTCTGGATAATCTTTATGCAGTTTCCAAGCCTTATAAAGGGCCAAAGCAGAAAGCTCTACGGCCCGAAGGTTGCTGCTCAAGAAATAAAGTTGCTGCTGTCCACCCTCAATGTTTTTGTAGGTTTCTCGCTGACGGCGATAGTCACTAGATTGAAAGCTTCTAGACTCATACATAGAAAACCTAGAAATAGCATGTAGGGCCTGTACTTCCACTTCTCTCAAGTAGCGGCTGTTGGGCTCTTCTTTGCGTAGCAATTGGACCACATAAAGCGCATCCTCAAAACGGAAATTATGTAGGTAGTAGCTGGCGAGCTCATAACGAGCTGTTTTACGCATGCGCTCAAAATCTGCCTGAGGCTCAATAAACAATTTATCGCCAGCAGTTTTGCCCGCAATCGCTTCCTTGACAATCTCCCAACGGCGAAGCGTACTAGGGTGAGTGCTTTTTAAGGTATCTGTGTTTTCTGCATCATCTACCCAAGCCGAAATATGTTTTAGGCTATCTTTAGCCAAAAATAAAGAAGGATCTAGCTGGCAGCTACCTTCATTATAATAACTAACATCAAAGCGAGTCGTGTCATAAAGCAAATAAGAGTAATAGAGCATCTGAAAAGAAGACTCTAATGCATCTACGCTATAAGGCGTTTTGAGGAAAATCTCTAAACCTCCCTTATCCGCTTCAAATTCTAGTTCTCTAGAGTAAGAGTTAGACTCGAGCAGGGCGCTGTTAAAGTCGGTTTTCTTAAAAAGACTGCGCTGACGGTTCTCCTTGAGAATGGCAATGTCTTTTTCATACTGACTCAAACCATGCTGCTTTTGTACGTGCATGAGCTCATGAGAAAGCACAAAAGCCAGTTGGGCCTCATTCTCCAATTGGGCCAAAAGTCCCATATTGATGCAGACCAAACCCGTTGCCGTAGCAAAAGCATTGACCGCAGAAGAGCGAATAATGAAAAAATCAACCTTGCCTTTGAGTTCAGGAGTGTGCTCCAACAAACGATTACCCACCCGATTGACATAGTCATTGAGGGGCGTGCCAAATAGTACTTTACCAGAACGAAGCAAATCGTCAATGGTGTAAATGGCCTTTTGCTGGTACTTTTCTTGGGTTTTTCGGTCTTTGTTGCTCAGGCCCTCATCCAATTGGGCCAACCCTAGCTCGTACTTTTGTGCCGAGCTTAAGGAAAATCGTTCGGGAACGTCACCGCTTGATCTAAGACAGCGGTAATCGTCAAAGTTTTGGGCCCAACTATTTTGTCCAAGAAAAAGAAACAAAATAAACGCCCAGAATTGCGTGTTTTGCATGGTTTTAGTTCTAGAAAAAGGTTAAATAAAAAAATACGTTCTACTAGATGCAAAATTAGGGATTTTGGTTCCTTCCTTCAAATATTCATTTTTAGAAAATGATAACTTTTTGTTTAGCCTAGCTGGGCCTTAGGGGGCTATTTTTTTGAGCTGCTTTGTTTTTGGGAAATTAAGTTTTGTTTATGGTGCTTTGCTCTTGCTAAGTTTTGGGTTTTTGAGTTACTCTATTTTCTTTGTTTTATTTTGACTGCCGTTTTGTGACAGCTATTGCTGCACGAAAAAAATATTGTTTTTCTATTTTTTTTTGGGGGCCCGCGGCCGCCCTTTATAATGGGGCGGCCGCCGCTATGCTGGGGGGCTCACAGGTCTGTTCGGCCGTTATTCCCTTCGGTCATCGAACTGCGGCTTTCAGCCTTGTTGTCGCTGGTTTCGCCAGCTCGGTCTGGCCTTTGGCCACCCGCTCCGCAGCGCTGGGCCGGGGCTCGCTTCGCTCGCAGGCGGCTTCGCCGCCTTGAGTAAGGACCAAGAATAATGTTAACTTTTTTTTAGGCTCAGGGAATTTTTTTGCCAAAGGGGAGCTTTAACAAGCCGTCAAACAAAAAAATAATATCGTGGCAAAGAAAGAAAAATTAAAATCAAAGGAAATAGCGGCTCTAGGATATAAAGATGCCGTATTGAGAAGCATGGCCATGTTGGCTGTAGGGAAACATTATAAGTATACGCCCAAAGAAGAAAAAATGGCCCTTTTGGCCAATCTATGGAAAGATGCCGAGGCCTATCGACAAGATGCGGTTCTTGGTCCCTTGGCCCTAAAAGTACTAGACTATCAAGCGGAGGTCCCCCAATATGACTTTGTAGATAAAGACTTCCCCATTTTTGGAGTAGAACAAATTGCTCAAAATGCTTTGGACCAAATGAAAAATGCTATGCGTTTGCCCATTACCAAAGCGGGCGCCCTTATGCCTGATGCCCATCATGGCTATGGTTTGCCTATCGGCGGGGTCTTGGCTACCGAAAATGCCATTATTCCCTATGCCGTAGGTGTAGATATCGGTTGCCGAATGTGTATGAGCGTTTTTGAAGCCCCTAGCGATTTTCTGGAAAAAGAAAGAGCCCAGCTGCTAAAAAGCTTGAATCTGCATAGCCGCTTCGGTAGAGCTACTTTTGAAGATAACAAAAGAGGGGATGATTTCTTTGATCGCCCCGAATTTGGACAATTGTCTATTCTGAGAAGATTAAAAGATAAGGCTTATGCCCAAATTGGCTCTTCTGGTGGCGGAAACCACTTTGTAGAATGGGGCTATTTAGATTTGGAAACAGAGCGCTTTGGTTTGCCCAAAGGCCGTTACCTAACGCTCTTAACGCATAGCGGATCTAGAGGTTTTGGGGCCTTTTTAGCCAATCATTATAGCCGCCTGGCGCAGAAAAAACGCCAATTGCCTAAAGAATATGCGCATCTGTCTTGGTTCAATATGGAGGAGGCCGAAGGCCAAGAATACTGGATGGCCATGAATATGGCTGGCGATTATGCCTCGGCCTGTCATCATCATATCCATCGCCGAATGGCAGAAGGCTTAGGGCTACAACCTTATGTCCGAGTGGAAAACCACCATAATTTCGCCTGGAAAGAGGTCCATAACGGCAAGGAGCTAATTGTTCACCGCAAAGGAGCAACTCCCGCTGCCGCTGGCGAACTAGGCGTAATCCCTGGCTCTATGACGGCTCCCGCTTTTTTGGTAGAAGGTAAGGGCTTGGCCGCAGCTTTGGGTTCTGCTTCACATGGCGCTGGCCGAAAAATGTCTCGCCGAAGAGCAACCGAAACCTTTTCTAAGGCCGAAATGAAGGCTATCCTGAAAAATGCAGGAGTAGAACTTATTGGTGGCGGATTGGATGAATCTCCAGATGCTTATAAAGATATTGAGTCAGTCATCGCCGCACAAACCGATTTGGTAAATGTTTTAGGCCGATTTTATCCTAAATTGGTCCGTATGGAGTAAAGTGAAAGGCGATTGGCCTTAATTTTAGTTTGGCTCTATTAAGGAGCTTATTATCCAATTATAAAATAGATGAAATGGAAGTAATTAAAGGCTATGTTGAGCAATTAATATTGGATTTTTTTGAAGAAAAAGAAGAAGGTATTCTTGATCTTTCTTATAAAGAAGCAGTTTTAATTAAAAAAGCTATCTGCAATACAGTTAAAGGAGTTCGGGTAGTATATAAAAAACGAATAGAGATAAAAGATTCTGTTATTTCAGAGTTGACTTTTTTTGAGGCTGATTTTGAAGGAGGGCTTACGATCAGCAATTCGGTCATTGGATCCTTTAGGCTGATGGATTGCTGTCATTACCAAGAGCCAATCATTATCCGTAATTGTATTTTTACAGGAGATATTGACTTTAAAGGGGCAACATTTAACTATGATATTGTCATAGAAAACTGTATTTTCTTAAAAGGGCACAACTTTATACAGGATATCGAGTACCCTAAGGGGGTAAGTAGACCAGAATTTTTTAAAGTTAAGTTGTAGGGAGCTATCTCTAGCAGGTATTGATTTCCAAATTGTTACTTGCTAAGGACCTTACTATATATCATTATAAAATAAATAAAATGAAGGTAACTAAAGGATATGCTGATGGTATAAGTTTTCTTTTTGATGATGAACAAGGATCTATCATAACTAGTGATCTTCTCAAAGAAGAAGTTTTAATAGAAAAATGTATTTGTCGTGTAGTTGCTACTATTACTGGGCAATATGAAAAACGAATAGAAATAAAAGATTCTGTCATTTTAAGACTAGATATGTACGCTGCTTATATATATGGGGGGCTGACTATCACTAATTCTGTTATTGGGTATTTCAGATTGATGGATGGTGGCTACAACCGTGAGCCAATAATTATTCGCAACTGCGTTTTTTTAGGAGAGGTTGATTTTGACGAAAGTGTACTTAAGAATGATATTATCATAGAAGACTGTATTTTCCTAAAAGGGCATGACTTTGTGGAAGATATACGCTATGCGGTAATGAAAGAGGAATACTTTAAGGTTAAGATTTAGGGTAGTTGCTTATCCTCTTTGGTCATCGCCGCACAAACCGATTTAGTAAATGTTTTAGGCCGATTTTATCCTAAATTGGTCCGTATGGAGTAAAGTGAAAGGCGATTGGCCTTAATTTCAGTTTGGCTCTATTAAGGAGCTTATTATCCAATTATAAAATAGATGAAATGGAAATAATTAAAGGGTATGTTGGTACAGTAGATTTATTTTTTTTGATGAACAAGAAAATGGAAATTCTGATAGGTTTTATAAAGAAGAAGTTTTAATAAGACAATCTATTTGTCATACAGTCGAAGGGACTAGTACAGGATATGAAAAACGAATAGAGATAAAAGATTCTGTTATTTCAAAGTTGGATTTATTCGGAGCCGAATTATCAGGAGGGCTTACGATCAGCAATTCTGTTATTGGGTATTTTAGAATGATGGATGGTGGCTATAACTATAAGCCAATTATTATTCGTAATTGTATTTTTACAGAAGAGGTACACCTTAAGGGGGTCAGATTCTATAATGATGTTATTATAGAAGGTTGTATTTTCTTAAAAGGACACAACTTTATACAGGATATCGAGTACCCTAAGGGGGTAAGTAGACCAGAATATTTTAAAGTTAAGTTATAGGGGCCTCTCCCTAGTAGGTATTGATTGCTGAATGACTTACTATTTAAACATAAAACAAGTGAAATGAAGATAGCTAAAGGGTATGTTAATTCTATAGGTTTATCTTTTAGTGATGAAAAGGAAGATGGAACAAGAGATGGGATTTATAAAGAAGAAATTTTAATAGAACAATGTGTATGTCGTGGAATTTACAGTGCTCTCGCACAATATCAAAAACGAATAGTGATAAAAGATTCTATGATTTCAACACTAGATCTATATGCAGCCCATTTATATGGAGGGCTTACTATTATTAACTCTGTCATAGGAGGTTTCAGATTGATGGATGGTGGCCATAACAGTGAACCTATAATTATTCGTAACTGCGTTTTTTTAGGAGAGGTTAATTTTGAAGAAACTTTGCTTGATAGTGATATTATCATAGAAGACTGTATTTTCCTAAAAGGGCATGACTTTGTGGAAGATATAGGCTATGCAGTAATGAAAGACGAATATTTTAAGGTTAAGATTTAGGGTAGTTGCTTATCCTCTTTGGTCATCGCCGCACAAACCGATTTAGTAAATGTTTTAGGCCGATTTTATCCTAAATTGGTCCGAATGGAGTAAAGTGAAAGGCTACTGAGGAGCAGTAGCCTTTTTTATTGTGAGCGTCTAATTGTATTAATTTTTAATAGGTAATAATTTAAGACTATGGATAAAGTGTATTGTAGAAGCGCTAAAGATCATATAGGCTACGATGATCTACGATTTTCAGATATAGAATTACTTATACTGAGAGAAAATAGCCAGACGGTAATCTTTTTTGATGGGGGGACTTTCTCTCGTAAGGATAGAAAAGAATTTGACCTGTCTCTATTTAGAGAGGTAGATATATCTTTTGATGAACAAAGAAAAGAGGCCAAACTTGTTGATGTACGATACCACTATGATGAGTTAGATCATTATATGTTGTTTGATAACTTTACTATAGTTCAAATTACAAGTCACCCTATAGGCTATGGCGAGACTATCGTACAAACAACCATAAAATATGATGCTGATAGCCAAAAACGCAGCTCTTATAACTCAGCTAAAAGCTCTTATTTAGAGTCTGATATTTGTGAAGATCTGAATCTTGAAGACTGGTAAAACAACAAAATAGTCCTTCAACTTTTTCTGTTCATAGCAGCTAGCCAAAACGATTAGGCACACAAAAATGCAAATATGAAAGAATTATTAGAGAATCCAGTATTAGCGCCCTTTGCTGCTGATTTTAGCTTAGTGGAGGAGGCTAGAGGAAAGGGAATAATTGAATATTTCCACTTAGCTCAAATTAAAAATTATCAGGCTACCTCTTATCTAGGAAATATCGCTTGGGATACTTTTGAGACAGCTCACAGCCTTGAATGGGATCTATTAGATCTAGACGATATTGAGGCTCGTTTGAAAAAATCGTCTTTGTCTGAACATGAGGAGGTATTTTTACAATTGAGATATGGGGAGCCTATCTTGAAAATATCCACAAGTTCATTTATAGCACATTGGTATGAGATATTATATCAGTCGGTAGAAGGATTTCCACTAGCTACAGCAGATGGAAAATTGTTTTTAGAGTGGCTAAATAATCCTAAATCGATATACGCTAACTTCTTAATCTAATATGGGGCCTCCCGCCTTCGGCGGGCGCTACGTTTCGGGGCTCGCTGCTCGCTCGGCCCTGCGGCGGCTTTGCCGCCTTGGTCTGGCCTTCGGCCACCCCTGCACATCGCTAGGCCTGCGGCCCTACGGGCCTGCTATATGGGCCTGTAGGTTGAAACCTACAGCCAATTAACGAATGCATTTTTGTGTTCAATGAAGGGTTAAAACCCTCCATAAATAAACATTTTTTAGTCCGTGCTTTATTCTATTAACGGCTGGGTAGTTTTGCGGCCATGGGCTGAAGCCCATGGTTGTAGACTGAGCAAACTGGCGGGCTAAAGCCCTTGTTTGCTATAAAAATGGAAAAGGTTCGCTCCAAGAAAAAACAACCCTTGTTCAAAGCGGTAGAGGATTTTAATCCTCTCCGCACTATAGATGTAGAATGGGATTGTTGTATGGCTGTAGGTTTCAACCTACAGTTAAAAGGCCCGAAGGGCCGCAGGCCTAGGGGCCTGAAAGGGTGCCGCGTAGCGGCAGACCCAGCCAGCTTGCTGGCGCAGGGCCGAGCAGACCTGCGAGCCCTGACAACCAGCCCCTAAGGGGCGCCAGTTCGATGACCAACGGGAATAAAGGGCCCGGCCGCCTTTGGCGGCAGGCCCCAAAAAATAAAAAGGCAAAAAAAGGCGCAAAGAGAAAACTTTTTCTTTGCGCCTAAATTATTGTACCTAAGTAATTTATTGCTCGATGGCTTTGAGGCCAGGCAATTCATTTCCTTGCAAATACTCTAGGGTAGCGCCACCGCCAGTAGACAGATGGCTAACCGCATGGGCCTTACCCAATTTTTTGAGTGCGGCCACAGAATCTCCGCCACCCACCAAAGAAAATGCACCCTTTTGAGTTGCCTCTACCACCGCTTGGCCGAGCTTTTCGGTCCCTTCGGCAAAGGCGGCAAACTCAAAAACGCCCATAGGGCCATTCCATAAGATGGAGGCCGCCTGTTGAATTTTGGCGATAAAGGCGGCTTGGGCCTTTGGTCCAATATCTAGGCCCATCCAGCCAGTGGGAATATTTTTATTATTGGCCAATTTTTTTTCTGCAGTAGCCGAAAACTCATTAGCGATATAAGAATCTTCGGGGAGAACTACTTGAATACCTTTTTGGGCCGCTTTTTCTAAAAAGTTTTTGGCCAAATCTAGCTTGTCATCTTCCACTAAAGAAGCGCCAACTTCTGCGCCCTGTGCTTTGAGTAGGGTATAGGCCATACCGCCACCAATGAGCAGAACATCTACCTTTTCCACTAATTTTTCGAGCAGCAAAATTTTATCAGATACCTTGGCGCCGCCAACGATAGCCAAATAGGGGCGTTGGGGTTCATGCAATAACTTATTGGCCTGTTCTACCTCTTTTTGCATCAGCAGGCCGATGGCTTTGGCTTGGGGCAAAAAGAAATCGGCCACAACAGCTGTAGAGGCATGAGCGCGGTGGGCCGTACCAAAGGCATCATTGATATAAACATCGGCTAGGGCGGCCAATTCTGCGGCAAAGGCTTTATCGCCTTTTTTTTCTTCTTTATAGAAGCGAGTATTTTCTAGGAGTAGAATTTGGCCATTTTTCAAATTGGCGGCAGCGGCTTGCACCTCTGGGCCAATACAATCTTGCTGAAAAAACACGGCTTGGTCCAAAAGTTCGGATAGGCGTTGGGCGATAGGAGCCAGAGAAAAACGTTGTCGATCGATATCGCCATTGGGCAGGCGTTTTTTATCTGGTCGGCCCAAATGCGAGCAGAGAATCAGGCGGCCCCCTTCTTTTATCAAATACTTGATGGTGGGTAAGGCGGCTAAAATTCTAGAGTCGTCGCTAATATTTTGCTCGCCATCTAGGGGACAATTAAGGTCTAGGCGAACTAAAATGCGTTTATTGGATAAAGAAAGATCGCTAAGCTTCAAAGCAAAAAGATTTTGGTCAAAAAAAAAGGCGGCCCTTAAGGCCGCCACAATATTAAGATTTTTTGGCTAAAAAGAGAGCCGTTTCGGCCAATCGGTTGGCATAGCCCGATTCATTATCGTACCAAGCTACCAGGCGAACTAGGGGACCTTGTTGGCTAGTTAGTGGGGCATCAAAGATGCAAGAGTGAGGATTGCCAACAATATCAGAAGAGACCAGAGGGGCTTCGCTATAGGCCAGAATGCCTTTAAAATCGCCTTGGGCGGCGGCTTTATAGACGGCATTGATTTCCTCGATGCTAGCGCTATTTTTGGGCAAAATGGTCAGGTCGATCAGTGAGCCAGTGGGGACGGGCACCCGCATAGCGGCGGCAGAAATTTTTCCTTTTAGCTCGGGCAAAACCAATTGGACCGCATTGGCGGCGCCGGTGCTGGTGGGCACAATATTGAGGGCAGCGGCACGGGCACGGCGGAGGTCGGAATGCGGAGCATCCTGTAGATTTTGGTCGGCGGTATAGGCGTGAACCGTTTCCATGATGGCATGTTCAATCCCCCAGCTTTCATTAAAGATTTTGAGGATAGGAGCCAGGCAGTTGGTGGTACAAGAGGCATTAGAGTAAATCAGTTGGTTGCTAATGACTTCATTTTGGTTGATCCCTTGTACGATAGTGGGAATGCCTTCACTTTTGGCGGGGGCAGAGAGCAGGACCTTTTTGGCCCCAGCTTGCACATGCTGTAGGGCTTTCTCACGGGTTCTGAAGATGCCCGTACACTCTAGGACCATATCAATCTCTAGGGATTTCCAAGGGAGGGCCTTGGGGTCGCGTTCGGCTAGAATTTGAATCTTTTGTCCATCGATGAGGAGCTGATCCTCTTCCAACTGAACGCTTCCTTGATACGTTCCTTGGCTAGAGTCATATTGGAAGAGATGGGCTAGGCTAGCGGCTGGGGCCAGATCATTGATAGCTACAATTTGAATTTCAGGCATTTGTAGTAGGCGGCGGCAGGCTAGGCGGCCAATGCGGCCAAAGCCATTGATGGCTAAGCGTATTTTGTTCATATTGATTTATATTTCTTTGTTAGCAAATTTCTGTTTCCTTGCTTCGAAGCAAGAAAGATAAGTTAGAAAAAAAGTTTAGCTAGAGAAAGTTTTTTTGTGGAATAATTTACTGGTCCAGTTGGAAAGGCGGCGCAGCCGCCGCTGGGGAGCGCAGCGACCGGCTGAGGGATGGATAGCAGTGGCCGTAGGCCAGACCCAGTTTTTGAGCGTAGCGAAAAAACGCAGGGCCGAGCGAGCAGCGAGCTGCGGCACAGCCCGACCCGCCCGCAGGGCGGGGCAGCCCCAAAAAAAACGGATAAAATGGGACTAAATTTATAGACAGTAGTATTTAAAGAACTTCTTTATTAGCTTTGCGGACTTAGAGCGAATGCGTTCAATAAAACTAGAAGAAACATCCATGATGGAAGAAAACAACTTGGCAGCGGCCAAAAAGCAGGAGTTAGCGTTTAGCCTTTTGGAGGTCATTGGGAGTATTTGGCGTTGGAAAAAGGGCCTAATTATTTTTGTCATTGCGGCCATGGTCTTAACGGCTGTGGTTAGTTTGATGATCCCGAATTATTATAAGGCGCAGGTGACGATTATGCCGGCTAATGAGGAGAAAGACCTGTTTGGTTCTCAGACGAAGAACAATGGTTTGTATGGGGATGAGGATGCGGTGGACCGCTCGATTATTTTTGCCAATTCTTCGCCTTTGGTGGCTTTTATGGTAGATAGTTTTAAGTTGGCCGAGCGTTATGATATTGATGCGAGCACGCCTAAGGGGGAGCATAAGGTGGCCAAGCGTTTTCGGAAATTGTATCAGGTGAAAAAGAATGAATTTTCGGGGATTGAGATCAGTTTGGAGGATCAGGATGCGGCCAAGGCGGCGGAGATGCTTCGGGCAGTTTTGGCCAAATTGGAGGCGATACACAAGCAGGCGACAGGGCCGAGCAAGCGGCAGTTGTTGGGGACCTATGAGCAGGCCTTGAAAGATAAGCGGGAAGAGCTGCGTCGGATTTCGGATAGCTTGTATGTCTTGCGTGCTCGATATAAGATTTATGATGTGAAGCGGCAGGGCGAACTTTTGGCCTCTGCCTTAGTGAAAACGCAGGCTAAATTGGCGGAGGGCGAGGCCAAACTGCAGGCTTTTAAGTCGGTAGGGCGCAAAGACTCGGTGGCGGTTATTTCGGCGCAGATTGCGGGTTATCGCGAGCAGCTCAAGCAATTGAATGAGGAATCGGATACGATCCAATCGGCCATTAACCTAAAGGCCTATAATGAGGGGCGGGAGCGAATTTTGGCCTATGAAAACGAAGTAGAAAACCTAACCGATGACATTGGGGAGATTCGTTCGGAGTTTGCCAAATTTAAGGCGCAGGCGGCTAGTCAGGCTAGTTCTATTATTGTTTTGGAAGAAGTGGAGGTCCCTAAAATCAAGTCTTATCCTCGTCGCTCTTTATTTGTATTGGGGGCGGGCGTTTTGGCCCTAATTATTGGGGTGATGGCTGTTTTGGTCCTAGAACTCAACCGAAAAATTGACTGGAAAGAAGTGCTCGATGCCTAAATTTAGCTTAGATTTTACGATTCATCCGCGTTTGCAGCCCATTAAGCAACAGCTTTTTTGGGCCTTGGCGGCTTTGAGTCTGCTCGCTATATTGGCCAGTTTACTCTTGGAGGAACTGGTCTTTTTGGCCCTGCCTTTTGGGGTCTTGTTGGCCTATCAAGCCTTGGTAGATTATCGGGTCATTTACTATTTGTTGTTTACCACTTTGCCGCTTTCTACAGAGGTGTTTTTTAGTGATAGCTTGGCTACCGATTTGCCCACCGAGCCGCTGATTGTGGGCGTGCTCTTGCTCTATATTTTATTGGTTTTGACCAAGCCCAAAACGATTTCGGGCGCTTTTTGGCTGCATCCGCTCAGCCTCTTGCTCCTTTTGCATTTTGCCTGGACGGCCTTTAGCTGTTTGCTCTCTGATAGCTTTACGATTTCGCTAAAGTTTACCCTCGCCAAGCTGTGGTATATTGGCTGTTTTTATTTTATGACCGGGCATTTGATTCGCAAAGAAAAGCAGCTGCATCATTTGTGGTGGTGGGTGATTATTCCCTTGGCTTTTGCTAGCTTTAAGGTGGTGGCGCATCATGCCTTGCTCGATTTTGGCTTTAAAGAGATTAACCGAGCAACCAGCCCGTTTTTCCGAAATCATGTCAATTATGCGGCGGTGCTGACCTTCTTTTTGCCCATTCTCTACTTTTTTGGCCGCAACCTGAAAAAATGGTCTTGGGGGCAGCTCTTTATTGGGGCCTCTTTTTGCCTTTTCTTTTTTGGTATGCTAACGGCCTACACTCGGGCGGCCTATGTTTCTTTGGTCCTTTCTGTTGTAGCCTATTTTATTATCCAGCTCAAATTGATGCGTTGGGCACTTTTAGGGGCGAGTTTGGCGGTAGTTTTGGCTTTTGGCTACCTCATTAAGGACAATAATTTTATGGAGCTAGCGCCTTCAGAACGGACCATTTCGCATAAAGAATTTGGCGATATTGTCGCCGCTACTTACAAACTAGAAGATGTATCGACTTCGGAGCGCTATTACCGTTGGATAGCCGGTGCACGAATGTCCACAGAGGCCCCTTGGGTCGGTTTTGGCCCAGGTACTTTCTATACCTACTACAAGCAATATAGCCTCAATCGCTTTCAGACCTATGTGTCGGATAATCCCGAACGCTCAGGGATTCACAACTACTTTTTGATGTTGTTGGTGGAGCAGGGCTATTTGGGCATGTTGTTCTTCATCTTTTTCTTATTTTATGGTCTTATTTTAGGCGAAAAAGTCTATCATCAAAGTCAAGATGTTCGACAAAAGCGAGCCACTATGGGCCTGATGATGATGCTCGTGATTATCTCGGCCTTTTTGCTAATGAACGACCTCATTGAAACGGATAAGGTGGGTAGCTTTTTCTTTTTTGCCATGGCCATTTTGGTCAATTTTGATCTCCGCAATCGCGCTTTGCTAAATTCCCCAAAAGATGTCTCTCAATAGTTTTTTGCGCTCTTTCAAACTGACCTATCAGCTGAGTAATATGCTCAACCGCTCTAAGTTGGACTACCTGCGCCCCTTATACAAAAAGTACGGCATCAAAAAGGCGCCGCATGCCCCTATTTCCTATGCCGATTTTAAGGATTTACCGCAGGATGACCTCCCTTTTTGGGACCGACATTCTTTGGCCCAAGCCGCCGATAAAAATGCCGATTTTCAGGCTTTTTCGCCCCTGATTCAGGATAGTATTCGCTCTTGGTCCGAAAAGGGCTATGCCATTATTCCAGGCTATTTTGCCCAAGAGGCCGAGGCTGTCAATCAGGAAATTGAGCAGTTATTGGCCCAGAAAAAAATTGCCTTTCGCTATGGCAATAAATTGATGTTTGTCTGGAAAAAATCGCCTTTGATAGCCAGCTTGGGCCAAAAACCAGAGCTCATCCGCCTGCTTTCTTTTTTGTTGGGCCGGCCCGTAGAGCTCTTCCAATCGATCAACTTTTTGCAGGGTAGCGAGCAGCGGGCGCATTCCGATTTGATCCACATGACGACTCATCCGTTGCATCATCTGATTGCCGTTTGGGTGGCCCTAGAAGATATTAAAATTCCGCAGGGGGCCCTATTTTATTACCCCGGCAGCCATAAACTCCCCTTTGTCTCTAAGCTCGATTTTGAGCATGGCGGCAGCGCTTTTCGGCTCGGCAAAAATGCCTACAAAGCCTATGAGGATAAAATTGAGGCCCAAATCAGAGCAAAACAACTGAAAAAAGAATATTTTGAGGCCAAAAAGGGGGACATCCTGATCTGGCATGCCAATTTATTGCATGGGGGCAGCCCCATCGCCTCGGCCGAGCTCAGTCGCAAAAGCATGGTCTTTCATTATTATGCAAAAGACGTCATTCGCTACCATGAAATTAGTGAGCGACCAAGTTTAATGCAGTAATTTTGGGGCCTCCCGCCTTCGGCGGGCGCTACGTTTCGGGGCTCGCTGTTCGCTCGGCCCTGCGCGGGCTTCGCCCGCTTGGTCTGGCCTTCGGCCCCCCCTGCACATCGCTAGGCCAAAAGCGCGGGCCAAGGCCCGGAGCGCAGGCGGCCAAGCCGCCTGCCCAAAAGCTAAAATTTGGCCCAAAATCTGAAGCAGCAGCCCTTTTTCCATGAGTTCATAAAAAGAAGTAAATGTATCAAGCACTTATTGCCCAAGAAAAGAAATTAGCAGTTATTGGTCTAGGTTATGTGGGCTTGCCCATCGCCTTGGCCTTTGCCAAAAAACTATCGGTTATTGGTTTTGACATCAATGCCGAAAGAGTGGCCCAAATGCAACAGCAGCAAGATCCCTCTAAGGAGTTGGATGCCCAAGCTTTTGAAGGAGCCGATATTGTCTTTAGCCATGAGCTAGAGGATTTGCGCCAAGCCCATTTTTATGTGGTGGCCGTGCCTACGCCTATTGATAGCCATCGCAGCCCCAATCTTCATCCTTTGCTCTCGGCCTCCAAAACGGTGGGCCAAGTGCTCAAGAAAGGCGATTATGTCGTTTTTGAGTCTACGGTTTATCCCGGTTGCACCGAAGAAGATTGTGTCCCTATCCTAGAAGCCGAATCGGGCCTAAAGGCAGGCCTAGATTTTAAAGTGGGCTATTCGCCCGAGCGCATTAACCCCGGAGATAAGGAGCGCACTATCGAGAAGATTGTCAAGGTGGTTTCTGGAAATGATGAAGAGGCCCTAGAAAACATTGCCCAAACCTATGAGCTCATTATTGAGGCCGGGGTGCATCGGGCCAGCAGCATCAAGGTAGCCGAGGCCGCCAAGGTCATTGAAAATACCCAGCGCGACCTCAACATTGCTTTGATGAATGAGCTCTCTATCATTTTTGATAAAATGGACATCAATACCTATGAGGTCTTGAAAGCCGCAGGGACCAAATGGAACTTCCTCAATTTTTATCCGGGCCTAGTGGGCGGCCACTGTATTGGGGTAGACCCTTATTACTTGACCTACAAAGCGCAGCAACTCAACTATAACCCCCAAGTAATTTTGAGTGGCCGCCGCATCAACGATAATATGGCCGAATATGTGGCCAAAAAGGCCTTGCAATTTATTTTGCAGACCGATACGCATCCCAAATCGGCCAAGGTATTGGTGAAGGGCATTACCTTTAAGGAAAATGTAGCCGATATTCGCAACTCTAAAGTGGCGGATTTGATTGCGGCCCTAAAAGATTATGCCTTGCAAGTAGAGGTGGTTGACCCCTATGCCGCAGCCGATGAAGTGGCCCATGAATACGGCATCGAATTGGCCGATGAGGTCGGAACAGACTACGATGTTGTCATTGTGGCCGTAGCCCATAAGGAATACAAGCAGCTAGATGCCGCTTATTTTCGTTCTATAAGCAAAGAGGGCGCACCTATTTTGGACCTTAAAAATTTATATGCAAATTGGGCGGAGGATTTGCCTGCTCGTTGGACACTTTAGGTTTTTTATTTACAATAAATTTTTAGTATAAATCCTGTAGAAGAGTACATCTTTTATGGGATTTCTTTATCTTAGAAATTGATCTAACTTGCTTCAATATTTGCCAGATTAGAAAGGACTTTATCGCACTTTTACAGTCTAGAGTAGACTAGCAAGTTAGGACATAACCCAAGGCCCATTCTATAGCACAGGACAGCCCCCTAAAAGAAAAAAAACATAAGCTTATGCGAGAGATGAATCTATTTGTATTATTTATGATTTTACTTTTGCCTCTTCAGGCTCAGGTTGATTTAGGGGGGGACCAGCCGCTTTGCCCTGGTAGTAGTTTGACCTTAGATGCGGGCAATTCGGGCAGTAGTTATTTGTGGAGTACGGGAGCTACTGGACAGATGATAACTGTGAGTAATCCAGGGATTTATTGGGTAGATGTGGATGCGGGTTCGGGTCCTGTTCGAGATAGCATTGAGCTCTTGGCCGTGACGCCTTTGTCGGGACCAACATATTTATCAGATACCACAGTTTGTATTGGGAATTCTTTATTATTTTTGGGAGATCCTTCTGCGGCATATCAGTTTTGGTCTAGCCCTTTAGGAGGAATTTTGGGAGAGGGAGATAGTTTGTCTATGCTGCTACAGCAAGAGGACAGTTTGTATTGGAATGCCTACGCAAGTAGTTTGCAATATAACCGAGGCGAGCAGCAAAGAGGAACTACTTCACAGTCTGGATTTTATGCAACGGGTAATTATAGAGGGATTCGTTTTGATGCCAAAAAGTCCTTTGTATTGAGATCTGTAGAGGTGGGCTTTGATGGCAGTTTTACAGGCCAAATTAGTTTGCTAGATGCTTCGGGGCAGTCGTTGGCAACTTATACCGTGCAGACGGTAGGGCCCGGTGTTTTTGTTTTGCCCTTAAACTTTTCAGTGCCGCAGGCCAATGGCTTAGAGCTGCGTTTGACAGGGAGTGGTGGGCAGTCTTATATGGAATACCCCTATTCTAATTGGGCAAGTCATGATTATGAGGAGTTGAAATTGGTGGAGGGGACTCCCTATTCGGTGGTTTATAGCTCTTTTTATAATTGGCAGATAGAGCGTTTTGCTTGTCCTGAGCAGCAAGGGGTTGCTTTAGGAAGTTTGTATACTCCTAGTACAGATTTTCCAGAAGATACTTTGAGTTGTGGCAGTTCTGTTTTCTTGGATGCAAGCAATTCGGGACCAACAATTTACAACTGGAGCAATGGAGCGACTACCAGCAGCATTTTAGTAGGGAGTACACAGCAAGTTAGCCTAAGTATGACAGATAGCAGCGGAAGCTGTAGTTTTACGGATAGTATTTATGTGGAGGTGTTGCAGCCTCAGGGGCTGTATACAAATTTTACGGATAGTACAGCTTGTTTGGGCCAAACCTTAATCTTAGAAGCTTATAATGCCGCTAATACTACCTTTTGGCGTAGACAGGCTGATGATAGTCTATTGGCTATTGGCAACAACTATGCTCTGACGGTAAGGGGGGCAGATAGTCTTTATGCACAAAGTTTTGGTGGCTATGAAATCTTGAGTCGGGGAGAAGAGCAACGAGGAACAACTTCACAGGCTAACTTTTATAACTTAGGAAATTATCGAGGAATAGTATTTAACGCTCTAACAGACTTTTATTTGGAATCAGTGGATATAGATCTGAATGGAGGGTTCTTAGGGGAGATACAGTTGCGTTCGCCTTCTGGGCAAATACTGCTGACTCAATCTATTAACACGGCTAATGCTGGAAGTCATACCTTGGTCCTTAACTTTACGGTACCTGCGGGCAATGGGATGGAATTGCGTTTAGTTGGTGCTGGTGGGCAAATGTATATGGAGTACCCCTACAGTAATTGGTCTAGTTTACAGTATCCTGAATTAGAATTTGTAACGGGAACTCCTTATGGGACTGTTTATGCAGGCTTTTATAACTGGAAAATTCGGGACTTCAAATGTGAAGAGCGGGCTTTGGTTCATTGGGATGCAGCTTATACGCCCTTAGTTGATTTCCCGACAGATACCATTAGCTGTGGAGCCAATGTTTTACTGGATGCAAGCAATCTGGGGCCTACTATGTATAGCTGGAGTGATAGCAGCCAACAACCACAGCTTTTGGTTAGTAATAGTGGTCCTTATACCATTGACTTAGTAGATAGCACTGGCACTTGTGCTAGCCGAGACAGTATCTATGTAAATATTGTAGCCCCTTTGGGGGCCAGCAGCTCTTTGAACGACAGCAGCATTTGTGTGGGGCAAGAAATAAGCTTTTTGGCTCAATCAGCAGGCAGCCATCGTTTTTGGAGAGACTTTAACGGGCAGCTTTTAGCCGCTACAGATAGTCTATCTTTGCTGGTACAACAAACAGATAGCTTTTACTTGCAAGCTTTTGGCGCTTATGCCTTGAACACTAGAGGCGAAACACAAAGAAATACAACTACACAAGCAGGTTATTATAATGTGGGGAATTATCGAGGACTTCGTTTTAATGCCTTGACTGATTTCTACTTGGAATCTGTGGAAATAGATTTTAATGCTCCTTTTAGTGGTAGCGTACAGCTACTAGATGCCTCGGAGCAAATTTTGGCTACAGCCACAGTTAATGCCACAGCTGCGGGAACCCTACTACAAACCCTTAACTTTGTGGTTCCAGCGGCCAATGATTTAGAGTTGCGCCTAGTTGGAACTGGCGGGCAGGTCTTTGTGGAGTTTCCCTATTCAAATTGGTCTAGTTTGCAGTATGCCGATTTAGAAATATTGGGGGGAACACCTTTTTCCACAGTTTACAACTGCTTTTATAATTGGCAGCTTCGGGAGTATTTCTGCGAGGAGCGAGATACGGTAAATATCGACGCCTTGACTACCCCTACTTTTGACTTCCCTCAGGATAGTTTAGTTTGTGGGCAACAAGTAACCTTAGATATGAGCTACCTTTCTGCGGGCAGCTATAATTGGAGTAATGGCAGCAGTTCGCCTAGCATTCAGCTCACGCAATCTCAAAATATAGAACTGTCAGCGGCTATCGGAAGTTGTAGTTATCAAGATAGTATGCAGCTCTATATTGTAGATACCGTTGCTTTTCAATTGAATGATACGGTTTCTTGTGGTGGCGACTTAACCTTAGCCGCCAATGGAGATAGCTCGGGTATTTACCTTTGGTGGGATGCCGCTCAAGCTGGTCAGCTTTTGCATCAAGGACAAAACTATACTACAACTTTGTACGATAGTAGCCAGTTTTTTGTAGAAGCCTATGCCAAGTTTCCAGAGATAACCACAGTAGGCTTTACGCAAAATAATAATACCACCCAAGGCGATTATTTTATCTTGCCTTCTGACCGTAGAGGAATTCGTTTTGATGTGGCCGAGGATATTTATTTGGAAACGGTTGATTTTTATGCCAATGGTCTAGTTAATGGCCGAGTACTAATTTTGGACCCTAACGGCCAGTCTATTCATGAGCAGTTTTATAACTTCAATCATTTTGGCGCACTCACCATTGATATAAACGTATTTTTGAGACAGGGGACCGGCTACCAAATCCTTTTTGAGAAGTATGCGGGAACAGGGGCCCTTTATGCCGATTATCCCACGGCTTACCCCTTAGACTATGGCGCGATTCAAATGCAGGAGGGGGTGCCCTTTACTCAGGTGTATTACTATTTTTATAATTGGAAGTTGAGCGAACTGAGCTGCCCTAGCCAAAGACAAGCGATGAATGTAGATGTCCTTCCAACAATTAACACCAACTGGGGAAGAGACTCTACAGCCTGCGGAAATAGCCTAACCCTAGATCTTAGCTACCCTAATGCTAGTTATCTATGGTCTGACGGAAGTGTGACCCCAACAATTACACTTAGTCAAAGTGATACGGTCTGGGTCCAAGCACAAATAGGAAGCTGTACCACAGAAGATACCCTGATTATTTATCTAACCAACCCCCCTAGCTTTAATCAGTTGCCCAATGATACCACAGTTTGTGCCTCTGGAATCGATATTTTTGCAAGCAGTACCGGCTATACCCAAATTTGGTATGCCGATTCTATCGGACAACAAATTTTGGGCTACGGAGATAGCTTGCACCTAACCGTTGCAGATAGTCAAACCATCTGGCTCGAGGGAGTAGACTTTATGCATTCTTCTCAATTTTATGGATGGCAAGAGTTCCCTACCCTAAATGGCTCTTATGAAGAAATTGGCAACTCTTTCTACCCCGAAAGAGGACTCTTCTTTGACGCCCAAGAACCCCTACTAATTGACCAGTTTTCTGTTTTTGCAGACTCTAGCGCAGAAGTCGAAATTGTACTGCTAGACCGTTTTGGCTATAGCTTGTATCGCCAAAATTATAACTTGCAGTTAGGAGAAAATATAATCAGCCCCCACTGGTTTGTACCTCAAGCTAATGGTTATCGACTAACTATCCGGATGATTTGGGGAAAAGGTATTTATACCATAAATAGTTTCTCTTACCCACTAACTACTACTGCATTAACTATTCAATCTGGATACCCTCTAGCTTTAGGAACTTCTTACCCCGCCTTCTTCCGATGGGAAATTAGCCGCCTAGCTTGTGCCACTAACCGTATCCCCATTCAAGTTAATGTGCCCCCAAAACCAATCATCAGCATGCCTTCTGATACCGCTATCTGTGGATCTGCCAATAACTTAACACTTTCTGCCACAACAACGAACCCCAATTATCAATACCAATGGAGTATGGGCGATACAAGCAATCAAGTTCATCTTAACCAAGCCGGTAGCTATAGCGTTACCGTGACCAATATGGGCCTTTGCGAAAGCCGAAAAAGCTTTGACCTGCAGCTGCTTTCACCCCCATTGCCCTATTTTGCCAGCGATAGTAGTATCTGTAGCTCTAGAACATTAGATATGTTGGCTCCGCCCAACAATGGAATCCTACAATGGCAAAATAGTCAGTCGGTGGCCTTCTTAGGGGCTCCATATACCGCCTATATAGATAGTAGCCAAAGCTTTATTATCCAAAATCAAGCAAAGGCCTATACCCGATTAGGCGAACAAATGGCCCCCAACCCACAAAACCTTAACCAATATCAACCCTTTGTGTTGCCCAACCTCTTTGATGTGGCGCAGCCGATGCTGCTCGATTCGGTGGCGGTTTATGCCGCAACAGCCCCCACTACGGTGGAGCTGGTCCTTCGAGATAGCAGCAGTCAGGAGCTAGCCCGAAAGAGCTTTACTATCCAACAAGCACAAACAAAGGTGTTTTTACCCGCCAATTTCTTTATTCCGACGGGCAATGGGTACCGCTTAGAATTAGTGGGTCTAAATAGCGACTTTTTGATCCAACAAAACTTAAGTTATCCCATTAGCTCTAATGCGCAATTGGCAACACTTACTGGAACCAGCTTGCCTGGCCTTAGCTATAGTCCTTTCTTCGATTGGCATTTTGGCTATGGGATGTCGGGCTGTGCCGCAAACCAAACCGATAGCTTTAGCGTAAATGTACGCCTGCCTTCTGTTTTAGCCGATAGCTTGTTTAGCTGCGATACCACAGTACTCGATGCTAGCTTTGCTCAAGCCCAATCTTATCACTGGAATACCGGCGAAACAACAGCAAGTATTATCGCCGATACAACAGGCCTTTATTATTTGAGTATGGATGCCGGAAATGGCTGCCAAACTAATGACTCTATCTTCTTTTACCTACCAGAACCTCTCGAATTACCCGCAGATGGCCCTCTTTGTACCGATGAACTTAGTAGTAATTATACGGATAATATGGCCCAAAGCTTTAGCTGGTCTACGGGCGAAACAACAAGCCAGATTATTCCCCCTAGCCCCGGAAATTATAGCCTCAGTTTGCTCGATAATTTTGGTTGCCAGCTTTCGGATTCTATCTTTATTAGCCAGTTGGCCAGTCCGCCTGTTGTAAATATCGGCTCGCTGCTCCCTATTTGCGACAACCGTTTGCTCGATGCGGGTTTTGGCAACCAAGGCTATAGCTATAGTTGGTCTACTGGCGATACCACACAGACCGTTTTGGCCAGTTCGGCTGGGGTCTATGAGGTGACGGTAACGGCCCCAACAGGCTGTAGCGGACAAGATTCGGTCATTTTGTATCAGGATAGTTTGCCCACGGCCAATTTTAGCTATACGGTCAGCGGCACTTCGGTGAGCTTTAGCAATTTGTCGGTCAATCAAACGAGCCAAGTTTGGTATTTTGGCGATAGCACGGCTACTAGTTTTGGCAGTCCCTTCCATTTTTATCCCGATACGGGCTGCTATGAGGTTCGTCTCTATGCCTACAACGACTGCGGTTCGGATACGATTATTCAGGCTTTGCCGCTGGGGGTAGATCCCGCAACTTGCCAGCTCGGCACGGCAACGCTTTCCCTGGTCCAAGTTTATCAAGAGCTGCAGCTTTTCCCCAATCCCTCTTCGGGGCAGCTGAATGTACAGCTCAAGGCGGCCCCTTTATCAGATGGCGAACTTCGGATTTATAATTTATCTGGACAGTTGCTCAAACGGACCAATTGGCCGGCTGGGCAGCAGCTACAAGCTTTGCAGTTAGACGATTGGCCCAATGGCCTTTACCTGTTAGAGCTGCATTTGCAAGGCGAAAGCTGGCGAAAACGCTTTGTCTTAACGCACTAAATGAAGAAAGCCTCCAACTGTTTTAGCTGGGGGCTTTTTTATGTTTTTTTGGGGCCTGCCGCCTTCGGCGGCCGGGCCCTTGCTGGGCTCGCAGGTCTGCTCGGCCCTTCGCTTTTTTCGCTTTGCTCAAAAAGCTCGGTCTGCCGCTGCGCGGCACCCTTTCAGGCCCCTAGGCCTGCGGCGGCTTTGCCGCCTGCTAGCTGTGGCTGCTGGTTGAAACCAGCAGCCATATAACAGCGGTATTGCTTCGCAATGATCTATAAATGAGGGCTAAAGCTCTCATAAAGTGAACTGCCGAAGAAGAAGGCCAAAAGAAAAAATGGATGAGCCATTTTTGCACTGCGGTTTGGCCTTACTGCTTTTTCTTTTGGGGTCTTTGCTGTAAAAAACAATCAAAAAAGCGGTCGTAAATAGCCAGTTGCTGGCCATTTTTGCTGCTTTCTTCGGTTTGTTGAAGTGCATAGAAGTAGTTGCCGCCCAAAAAGACGAGGAGGACAAAGAAAACCAGAAGTACATGTTCTCCAAGAATAAATAAAACAAATGGTCCACAAAAAATTAAGGTCTTAAGAGCAGCTCGTTTTACCCAAAGCCAGTAGCTTTTTTTGGGCGAGCTCCAATATAGGCCCAGCAAAAACTTGCCAAAAGTGGCTTTCATGGGGCTGGTTTCAAAGGCCCAATGGTAGGCAAAAACAATAGCCGTAAAAAAGGGAATCCAGTTGAGCTTTTGCCCCAAGCGATTGGTATTCAGGGCTTGGGTATACTTTGCTGAAGAAGGGTCTAGACTAAGCTGTTGATAATAGAGCTCATATATTTGTTCTGAAAATAACTGAGAGAGATAAACAGAGAGCACTAAACAAAGAATGAGGTCCAGAAAGCTGGCAATTGTTCTTCTTTGTAGTCTGTCGCTTAAGTCTTTAGATAATGCCATATTGGGGTAGCGTTTATAGAGCGGAAAAGAAATTTAGCAGGGGCCAAAAAGGCCAAAAGCAGGGCGGCCGCCTTCGGCTGAGGGATGGATAGCAGTGGCCCGAAGGGCCAGACCCAGCCGCCTTTGGCGGCGCAGGGCCGAGCAGACCTGCGAGCTGCGGCACAGCCCGACCCGAGCGAAGCGAGTGGGCAGCCCCAAAAAACAAACAGCTAGCTTTCTTCCTCTGGCAAATAAGTAAAATAGCTATTGCTCATTAGGCCGTGTAGTAATTGGCCCCGAGGGTGTTTATAAATCATTTTGCTACCAATGAGGAGGATGCCCAAGTAGATAGCGCCCGCGAAGAAAAAAAGGTCCTGATCATAAACATACATATATATCGGAATGTTGACGACGGTCGCCTTGATGAATAAACGAATAGAAAACTGAATAAAAGACGGTTTTTTTCCCTTTGTAGTGACCAATATTAAGTTCTTTAGATGTTGCATTGGGCTGGCCGACCAGAGCGAGAAAGCCGTATAATGATAGGCTAGGGCCACGCCAAGTTGGATAATCCACCAATAGAGCCAGTAATCTTGAAAGTACAGTTGTGATAGTAGTGGACTAACATCCGCTAGAATATTGATGCCCATGATGGAAAGAGCAACGATAATTATGCTATCTAGGACAAAAGTCAAAATACGGACACTAAATTCAACTTTTTGCATGATTTGTTTGGGCTGTAGTCCTCACTTGAGCTCAAGTAGGAAGTAAAGAATAAAATTTAGCGCTTTTTTTTCTCTGGCAAATAGACAAAATGGCTATTACTCAGTAGTCCATGAAACATTTGTCCCTTGGGGTTTTCATAAATCATTTTGCTGCCGATAATGAAAATGGCCAAGTAAATTAGGCCCGAAAAGAGAAAAAAGTCGCCATCATAGACAAATAAAAAAAGCGGAACATTGATGATCAGGGTTTTGAGAAACAGGCGAAAAAGAAAGCTCAAAACGGATAACTTTTGTTCCTGAGCATTGACCAATTTTAGGCGGGCCAGCCGTTGGGCGGGGCTAGCGCTCCAAACCGACCAAGAAACATAATGGTAGCCTAGGGCGAGGGCCAGTTGGATGATCCACCAATAGAGCCAATCGTTTGGGGGGAGCAAATTTTGAATCTCCTGGCCCAAAGAGGCATAAGGATGCAGGCGGATCTGCTCTAAGAGGCCAATCACAACAACTGAAAAGACAACAATAGTAATGCTGTCTATAGCAAAGGTCATAATTCGGGCAGTAAGTTCAACTTTTTTATTCATCGGTATTTATTTTGGCGTTCTTTAAGGCGTTCCGCTTCGGTTTCTTCGGCCCAAAAGTCTTCCTCCATTCGCTCTAGAGAAATTTTGGCTTCCTTTTCCTTTTTGGCTAGGGTCCAGCCCGACCAGCTATCATGAAAAAGCTGGCCCAAAGATGTCTGCCGAGCTTCATTGTAAAACATAAATAGCATCAGAAAATAATAGGCGCCTACGCCTAAAAAAAAGCCATCTTCCAGAAAAAAGACAAAGCTCATCGGAATAAGCAGCAGGAACAGAATTTTACTCCAAATATGAATATGGATACTCCCCCAAGATAAGGGCTGTTCGGCTTCTTTGCCCACCGCCTGCCAATAGAGGCCCAAAAGGCGCTGCCCAAAAGTGGCCCGCCAACTAGAACGCAAGCCCATATATTGATAGGCCAGACTAAAGGCGATAAAAAAGCCAAGCGCAAAGGTAAAATCGCTGCCATCGGGGGTGCCGCCCCAAATTTCAAGCAGTTTGTCCATCATCTTGACAATAAAGGGCAGCTCTTTCATCCCAATAAGCAGCCCAATAATTACGGCCAGATGAATAGCCGTATCTATGCCAAGGGCCAGAATGCGGCGGCCAAAATGAGGGGGAGGAGTTAAGGTTTTTTTCGCCATATTGGGTTTGTTGAAATTAGCTTCTGTTTGGCCCATTTATCGGGATATAAGGGGTAGCTGAGAAATAGTAGCTGATAATAGCTAACGAATAAAAAAGCATAGTAAGGGATAAGGATTAAGAAAAAGCCCTTTTCTATGCAAATTAAAAGAAGAGGGAAGTTAAGGAGAAAAAGCTTATAGATTAGCCTTTTGAGTAGTTGTTTTTGATTGGGCCGCTCCCAAACTAAACCCAAAACTATTTTGCCTAAAGTTCGCTTAAAAACAGATTGACAAATATAACTGTAGGCAATGTAAAAGCTCAGGTAGAGCCCCCAATAAAGGACGAAACTCGGAAGCTTCAGGGCAGCAAGAAAAGAAACAAGGCCCAACTCTCGACTAAAAAACAAGAGTAGGGCCATGAGGAGATGATCTAATAAAAAGGCAGAGCGTCTGGCGACAAGCATTTTTTGAACTATTTTCCATGATGGATAAACTTAAAGCGCTCTTTTTCTCCATTTTGTTCAACTTCTACAAAATAAATTCCCGCAGCGGCCCGAAAATCGACCTCATGCAAGCTACTTTGAGGGCTGGCTTTTTCATAAAGCAACTGCCCCGCCGTATTATAAATTCGAATAGTTGCTGGGGCTGCTTTGTTTAGCACAATATTAAAGGAGCCTTGATTGGGGTTGGGGTAAATCCCTTGGCGAATATTAGAAGAGCTATGAGATGCAGGGCTTGTTGAGGTAATAGCGAAGCAGTTATTGCTGCTTTGCATATCGTAAGTTTTTAGGCAGTGACAAGCATAGTCATTAAAAACGACTCGCCGCCCATCTGCTGATAGCGCTAGGGCTTTGCCAAATTTACCATTACTTCTGTTGTTGCCTTCAATTTGAGCAAAGGGGGTTTTCCATTGATTATTGCACCAAGCATAGCTCCTGATATAGCCCGTATTATTGCCGCTTGGGGCAGCTACCACAATGACAGTTCCATCTGCACTAATTGTTACGGATTCCCCAAAAAAGGCTTGACTATCTGTAGATCTTATTTCTTGTCCTTTAAGGTTAAATTGGCTGCCATCAAACTCATAGGCTCTAAAACGACCTGGACTTGGCGCAGGAGGAGGACCATAGGGGTTAGGCGTAGTTCCCTGCGCCTGAGCCATCACAAAATGCTCTCCCGCTCCAGAAAAGGCAATAGACATTTCGCCAACTAAAGAATAATGGTTAGTTAATGTCGATTGATGCTGCCAGTTTTGACCATCCCAATGAAGGTAGTCTAGGTATTTGCTCGCTGAGGCAGGGCTATGAAAGCCACCTAGAATGGCCCAATATTCACCATCTGCACTAAGCCCCATATCTCGACCATAACGACCATTATAATGTTGGCCCTCAATAGGTACACCCTTGAGTTGCCAGCTATTATTTTCCCAGCGGTAGTTATAAAGCATCCCTACATTATCTATAAGTTCATACTGCACAGAGGCCGAGATGACAATACTTTCTCCATTCGCACTAAAGGCCAAACTGCTGCCAAAGCTCCCGCTATTATAAAAATGGCTGTTTTCTGTCAAATCTTGCCCCTTTTGCTGCCAATCGCTGCCGTTCCAAGCATATATTTATACATAGCCTATCTCTCGACCACTACTGTCAGCATAGCTACATTTCTGGGCTAAAGTTAGCCCATCTTCACTCATCGCTATAACATCCCAAGCCGATGAATCAATAATTTGGCTGCCCTTTTGGCGCCAATCTTCTGCCTGGCTGTCCCAATAGTAAATACTAATGATGCCTTGCTCACTAACAGCCAACTGCTGTCCATTCTGGCCTAGGGCCAAGCTGCGCTTACTCTCAACATAATGCATGAGGTCGGTTCCTGCATCTTGCCATTGTCCAAATAATAGAACCGATAAGAATAGATAGCAGGTAGAAAGGGAAAATCGTTTCATGAGGAGAATTTTATTAAGTGTTGTTTAATATAGTACACTTTGGTTAAAGTATATTATTAAGACCTTAAAGCTTTACCTAAGGTTGTAATTTAGTTCCTTTTAACCAAAAAAGAGCTATGAGACCCTCGTCCCACAGCTCTTAAAACCAAAACTTAATCTATGCTAAGACAAACGCTTAGATAACTGCGCATAACTATAGGCCTCTAAACCCAAATAAAAAGGAAAATAGAGGATGTAGTAAATCGAAAACAAATAAGGACCTACCTCCGGAATAACCAAAAACAAGGGAAAGGGAAGAAAAGAGATTACCTTAGCCGCAAATAAACTCCACTTATAACCATGCGTAATCTTATTGCTCTGACTAAGGGCCTCTGAAGGCGATAGCTCCTTGTCGAGCAAAATATACAAACTCATAGAGTAGCTATAAGACAAAATAAGCCCCGGAATAATCGCAAATACATAAGCCGGCCCCAAAATCATATTGTACAAACCCGCCCAAAGAAAAAATTCACCCATGTTCTTCCGATAACGACCATCAAATATAGCAAGGGGGTTCACTGCTTTACCCTTGCTCATCTCTACCGGCAAAGAAAAAAGTGCAATAGTGGTCCCTACGTTTACATACGGAATCCAAATCGTAAGCATCCATAGTAAGGAAGCCCCCAACAAGGACAAAAAGTTTTTGAGGCCCCAAACAAAACCTTTGCTCAAGAGCTGCCCCATGCCTAACTCAACCACTACAGCCGATGACTGTGCATTTGATACATCTTTCATGCTTAAAAATTTAAGTTTATTAAATAAGATATAACAAGTATAGGGCTTAATTTTTACTAACGCAAGTTGTGAACGCATTTTTTTGATATATTTTTTAAGTTATGTCTGTTTTGGCCCTTTTGGGATGGGCTTGCGTTTTCAAACTGACTTTATTTTTTTAGCTTTGCAGCCCAATCTACTGGGTTCAAAAAAACAATCTTATGCGACTCTATTTTCCGCTATTTTTCAGCTTTCTTTTCTTAGGGCATGCGCTTTGGGCCCAAAAAGAAGAGCAGGAGGGCAGTCTGCCCGCCGCCTTCCTGATCGATATCAATTATGCTTTTCATCTGCCCGAAGGCGATATGAAGGCCGATTATTATCAGAGCAATAGCGCCGGTGGACAGCTGGCCTATCTCAGCCCAAAAAACTGGATTTTTGGCCTCTCGGGCCAGGTCATTTTTGCCGATCGAGTGAAAACGGATGTGCTGGCCCCCCTGCGCGAGGCCAATGGCGAGCTCATTAGCCTTTATGGCGATATGGGCCTGACGCAATTGGGCCAAAGGGGCTTTATTTTTACGGGCCAAATCGGAAAGTTGGTTTCGCTCAATAAAAAGAACCGCCGCCACAATCTGGAGTTTCGCCTGGGCGCCGGCTATATGGAGCATTGGGTGCGCATCCGCCTAATGAGCAGAGAGGAGGAACTGCCACAATTGCAAGGCGATTATATTAAGGGCTATGACCAACGCCGAGCAGGCCTGAGCTTGCAGCAGTTTGTGGGCTACCGCTATATGAGCCGCAACCGCATGCTCAATCTTTTTGTGGGCCTAGATCTCAATCAGGCCTTTACCACTAGCGTCCGAGGCTGGGATTACCACCTCCGCCAAGCCAATACAGAAAGCCAGTTCGATATGCTCTATGGTTTCCGCGCCGGTTTCTGCATTCCCTTTTTCATCTATAATGAAAATACCCGTAGCGATGAGCTGAAGTTTTATTAAGGGGTTTTGGGGCCTGCCGCCTTCGGCGGCCGGGCCCTTGCATGGCTCGCAGGTCTGCTCGGCCCTGCGGGCTTCGCCCTGGGTCTGCCGCTGCGCGGCACCATTTCAGGCCCCTAGGCCGATGCTGTAGGTTAAAACCTACAGCAAAATGGCATTGCTTCGCAATCATTGATAGATGAGGGCTAAAGCCCCTCATAAAATTAACTTTCGGCCATCCTTTGATAAAAATTTCAGGCCAGTCAAGGCTTAGCTTTAGGCCCTCTCCCCAAAACAAAAACTAGAAATATATAATATCATGGCGCTTTTCTTCTATCGCCTCGGACTTTGGGCCTATCGACTAGCCCTACAATTGGCTAGCCCTTTTGTCCCTAAGGCCAAACTATGGACCCAAGGCCGCCAAAATTGGCGAAAAAAATATGCAAAACAATTGGCCCAACTACCCCCAAATAAAAAGCGCTATTGGTTTCATGCCGCTTCTTTAGGAGAGTTTGAACAAGGCCGCCCACTACTAGAAGCTCTGCGCGCCCAAGAACCCGAGGCCCTCATTTTACTCAGCTTTTTTTCGCCCTCAGGCTATGAAAAACAAAAAAACTACGCCCTAGCCGATTGGGTGGGCTACCTGCCCATGGATGGCCCCAAAAATGCCCAAGATTTTATTGCCCTTTTGGCGCCCAAACAAGCATTTTTTGTGCGCTATGAGTTCTGGTATTTTTACCTTAAGGTTTTGGCCGAAAAAAATATCCCCGCCTATCTGGTCTCCGCCAATTTTTGGCCCGCCCTGCCATTTTTTAAGCCTTGGGGCGGCCTGTTTAGAAAAATGTTGGCCCAGTATCAGCAGATTTTTGTGCAAGATGAATATTCTAAAGAATTGCTGGCTAGCATCAGTTGCCCCGCTATCGTTACAGGCGATACCCGCCTAGATCGGGTGCTCAGAATCCGAGAAGAGGCCAAAAATTATCCCTTGGTCCAACAATTTAAAGGCGAAAATAAACTCTGGGTGCTGGGCAGTAGCTGGCCCGCCGACGAAAAAATTTGTTTGCCCTTTTATCTGGACCATTTGCAGCCCCAAAACTGGAAACTACTCATCGCCCCCCACGAAATAGGCGAGGAGCGCATCCAAAAATTACTCAATAGCTTGCCCAAAGGCTCGGCTATCCGCTATTCTAGCCTGAGCGAAAAAGAATTATCGGGCCAAGAAAATATCTTAATTATTGATAATATCGGTATGCTTAGCAGCCTCTACCGCTATGCCAGTATGGCTTATGTAGGTGGAGGCTTTGGCAAAGGAATTCACAATACACTAGAACCCGCAGTTTATCAAATTCCCCTTTTCTTTGGACCAAATCACAAAAAGTTTGTAGAAGCAACTGATTTAATTAACTTAGGCCTTGCGCAAGCTATCCGCAGCCAAGAGGAATTGGCCACCGCTTTTAATGGGCTCAACTACAAACTGCTGGCCCAAAAAGCAGAGCAATATATTCAGGCGCAGGCTGGCGCTAGTCAAAAAATTCTGGACTACCTCAAGCAATCAACAGAGTGAAGTGGAGCATTAAGTATATGCAAGCAGGGCTAGTACGCCTTTGGTGGGTCAATATATATCCGTTTTTTTACTGGTTTCGGCTTCCCCTGGCCGCAAGCAGTCTTTTTTTGGCCCTTTGTATTTTTACAGGGGTGCAGCTGGGCTGGTTTCGAGCCCCTTTTTCGAGCCTTTCTCCCTTGGCGGCAGTCCCCTCAAGTAGCTCCGTCGTAATTGAAATCAGAGATTGGGAAAATAGCCAAAACCGCTTGCAGGCCGCCCAATATGCCAATGCCCTGAAAGCCATAGGCGCTAGCGAGCATTGGGTAGATGAGTTGGCCCTTTGGCAAAAAGAATTGGCCCGCCTCAAACGAGACAAACACCCCTTTGCCAAAAAACAAATCTTTACGGCTGTTCAGCTCAATGGGGCACAGTCTCTTTCTTATCTACATATTGCGGCCCAATTCCCAAAAGAGTTGCGGCCCACTCAATTAGCCGCCCAGTTGAAGGTCCCAATTACCGATAAACACAGTTATCGAGGGAGCCAAATTTATCAATTGGAGCTGCCTGATGGAGAGCGATTTAGTCTCTGCCAGTACCGCTCTTTGCTCTTGTTTAGCCGAGAGTCGGCCCTAGTAGAGGCCGCCCTAGAGCAACTGGGCAGCATTCGCTCTAGCCTGAGCTGGGAGCAAGATTTTTTGGCCCTACAAGATAATCGCAGCGATTCGGACCTCAGTTTTTACATCAATTTTCAGAATTTACCGCTTTTGGCCAATTTGCTTTCTGGCCAAAGCCTCCCTTTTGTAGAAGGCCTGACCAATGATTTTAGCTGGCAGGGCTTCGATTGCCGCTTCCAAGAACAACATCTGGTAGGTAGCGGACAGCTTTATTTGGCCCAAAAGGATGATTACTGGAGCTATTTGTTAAATGCGCCTAGCAATGAAAATAGCCAAATTGCCGCCTATTTGCCCGAACAGTTGGCTTTTGCCCTAACGGTTAATATCTCCGCCTTTGGCGATTATTACCGCCAACAAAAAGAGTTGGATCCCGATTTCTCCCGCTATATTTTGCCCTATTTGGGCCGAGAGCTGGCCTTTTTTATGCAAGAACCCGCCCAAGAAGAAGATTTACAGCCTGCTTATGCGGTGGCGCTAGCCCTGCAAAATCCCTTGGAGGCCAAAGAGAAACTCAAAAAACTGGAAGGCGAAAAAGGCCTATTGGATAGTATGCAATACCAAGGGGCCGAAATTAGAAGGTTGGCCAAAAATGGCCTGCTCAGCCCCTTGTTTGGAGGCGAGTTTGCCCCCTTGCAAACCCCCTATTACCTAGTTGCCGACAACTACCTGATTTTGGCCAATAGCCGCCGACAGCTAGAACGCTGGTGGGAGCAATACCAAAATAAAAAGATGCTGGTCCATAATCCCGTTTTTAAGGGCCAAGTAGAGCAGATGAAAAACCGCTCGACCCTCTATTTCTTGATCAATACGCCCAATGCGGCCCTCTTATTCAAAAAGTTTTTGCGCAAAGATTGGCGAGATGCCTTTGACCAGCGCTTTTTGGCCTTTCGCTCGCTCTATCCCATGGGCCTACAGCTAACGGCGCATAAGGGCCATTTCCTCAGTACCTTTTCGGCCGCTACCCAAGCGCTGCAAGAACAGGCCGGAGCCGAACTGCTCTGGCGAGCCGCCCTAGACAGCAGTCTGCTGATGCCGCCTAGCCTGTTGCAAAACCCCAAAACAGGAAGCTATTTTATTGCGGCCCAAGATAAGGCCAAGCGCCTCTACCTTTTTAATAATGCGGGAGAATTGCTCTGGAAAAAAGCCCTGGGCGAGCAGCTATTGGGCCCACCCCAATTGGTAGATTACTATAGCAACGGAAATTATCAGTTGGCGGCCAACACCAAAAGCAAGATTTATATTTGGGAAGAAGATGGCGAGCTACTCAAGGACATTCCCTTGGTCATTCGGGCCCTAAATGCGGTCATGTCGGTAGACTATGGCCGAGGATTGCGCTTTTTTGTCTCCGCCGCCGATAAAAATATTTATGGCTTCGATAAATTTGGTAAACCCCTAGAGGGCTGGAACCCCAATAGCAAAATGGGCGCTCTGCGCTTTCCCTTGCGCTACCTAGAAAAGGGCGAGAAGGATTATATTTTGGGCATGAGTGGCTCGGGCCAGTTGTACTTTATGAAACGCAGTGGCGACCGAAGAATGCCGACCAAAAGCTTTAAGGGCTATTATCTCGATAATTTTTATTTGGACCTAGAGCAGGAGCGGATTGTGGCCGGAGCCACCAACGGACAAATTGAAGTCTGTAACCTGCAAGGCAAAAAGTTTGGCATTCCGCCCCCAGAAAAAAATATGAAGGGCGTTCAATTTGCTTATGCCGATCTTTTGGGCGACCTTCGCCCCGATTTTATGCGCCTGATGGGGCAGAAGTTGTACATCCATTATTATGATACGGCCCAAAGTCTGCAAGCGGCTCCGGTATATGAATATGAGGCGCCTCAAACAGACATTTTTCCGATTCGTTTATTGGCCCAAGAAAAAGCACTTCTGGGCAGTTATTCGGCAACAAAGGGCCAGATTTATCTGATTGATGCGGCCGGAAAACTACAAAAGGGTTTTCCCCTTGCCGCCGATGGTCCCTTTGTGGTGGCCGATCTTTTTGATGATAATAATAATGTCTTGCTCTGTAGCCAAGGCAAGGAATTGAAGGCCTATAAGTTGCGTTAGGCGATGGATTTGGGGCTTGCCCGCCCTGCGGGCGGGCCGGGCTGTGCGGCAGCTCGCTGCTCGCTCGGCCCTGCGCAAAAAAGCGAAGCTTTTTTGCGCGGTCTGGCCCTTCGGGCCACTGCCTACCATCCCTAAGCCGAGGGCCAGCCGCTTGGCCGGGCGGTCCTTGGCCCAGCGCTGCGGAGGGGTGGCCGCAGGCCAGACCGAAGGCGAAACGAAGTGAAGCCTGAAGGGCCGAGCAGACCTGCGAGCCCCGCAGCATAGCGGCGGCCGCTTTGCGGCCGCGGGCCCCAAAAAAAAAGAAAAAAAAGAACAAGAAAAATAAAATAGAACAAACAAAATGAAAGCAGCAGGTCAAAATGTAAAGGTTTGGGACAAAGAATTTGCGCCCTTTATTTCTGCCCAGCAGATAGAGGAACGGATTGAGCAATTGGCAAGAAAAATAGAGCAGCAGTATGCCGAAACAGAACAGCCCATTGTTCTTTTGGGCATCTTAAATGGCTCATTTCGCTTTGCCTCCGATTTGGTCAAAGCCTTGAACATCCCCCTAGAAATTAGCTTTGTAAAGCTGCAATCTTATTCGGGAACCAGTTCTACGGGGCAGGTTACCGAAATGATTGGTTTGGACCTTGATTTGGCGGGCAGAGCCGTATTGATTGTAGAAGACATTGTTGATTCGGGCCGTACGCTCTACTATTTTTTGCCCAGCTTGAAGGCCAAAAACTGCTTGTCGGTGGGCCTTTGCAGCCTATTGGTCAAGCCCGATGCCATGCAATACAAACTGCCCATTGACTTTGCGGGTTTTGCAGTGCCCAACGACTTTTTGCTCGGTTATGGCTTAGATTATGACAAGCGTGGCCGAGAATTAAATGATATTTATAAGGCGATAGATTAAGAAAAATGAGAATTGATATCCTTTCTGCGCAGCCTCAATTGATGGAGAGCCCTTTTGCGCATTCTATAATGAAACGGGCCCAAGAAAAGGGGCTTTTAGAGGTTGTTTTGCATGATTTGCACGACTTTTCTACCGATGAAAAGTATCGCCGAATTGACGACTATCAATTTGGAGGTGGCGCGGGCATGGTCTTGGCCATTGAGCCCATTCATCGGGCCATAGCGCATTTGCGGGCCGAGCGGGAATATGAGCATATTATTTATATGACGCCCGATGGGCAAACCCTGAATCAAAAAACCTGTAACCATTTGTCCTTGGCGGGTAATTTGATTATCATCTGTGGACATTACAAGGGCATTGATGAGCGAGTGCGCGAGCATTTTGTGACTATGGAAATCTCTGTGGGCGATTATGTGCTTTCTGGTGGAGAATTGCCGGCTTGCATCTTGGTAGATGCCATTGGGCGTTTGTTGCCAGGCGTATTAGGCGATGAATCTTCGGCCCTCTTGGATTCTTTTCAGGATGGCATTTTGGCGCCCCCCGTATATACTCGCCCAGCCGATTATAATGGCTGGAAAGTGCCAGATATTTTGCTGTCG
Source organism: Saprospira grandis (assembly GCF_027594745.1). NCBI lineage: Bacteria > Pseudomonadati > Bacteroidota > Saprospiria > Saprospirales > Saprospiraceae > Saprospira > Saprospira grandis. The sequence continues at coordinate 4,038,252 of NZ_CP110854.1, forward strand.
GGCCATGAGCGAAAAATAAATGCTTGGCGAGATGAGCAAGCCTTGTTGCGGACCCAGCAGCGTCGGCCCGATTTATTGGAGGAATAGATCAGCTATGAAGTTTTTAGTCAGTTTATTATTTATTGGTTCGACTGTCCTGCTTTTTGGGCAGTCGAGATTGTCTACGCCCATGGAGATCATGGCATTTATGGAGGCTTCGCCCACCCAATACCGCATCGATCAATTGTATGGGCCGCCGCCCAAGCGGGAGCGGCCTGTTTTGGCCAATGGGAATTATGTGGAGCTAGAGGAGAATCGAGAGCATTTGAGAGATTATGCGGCCTTAGAAACGAAAGAGCATAAGGCCCTCAAAGCCAAAGCTTTGGCCTTGGCTAATCGGGAACGGCCCAAGTATAAAAAGATACGCAAGCTGTATCAGCAAATCTTAGAGGATATTCCGCAGCATGCCCAGATATTAACATATATGGGCGACAGCTATTATCGGCAAAAAAACTGGGAAAAAGCGCTCTTGTACTTTGATCAGGCCCTAGCCGCTAACCCTATTGATTATGTGGCCCAACGCCTAAAAGCGGAAGTTTTTTTACTGCAAAAAGATACGGCCAAGGCAGCCCAAGCCATTGCCAAGGCCCATCTGTTGAATCGGAATAATAAGCTACTCTTGCTTCGTTTGAGAGAAATTTGGGCCTTAAATGGCCAAAACTATGAATTGGCCTGGGGCTTTGACCCCAAATGTTATCTAGAGCGAGAGGCCGATACCGTCAGCATTGTAGCCGATGGGGTTTGGCTGACCTATGGCATGTACAAGGCGGTTTGGTCCTATGAACCCGACTATCAGTACATCAAGTCCAGACAAGAGGTTTCTGATTTTCTTTTTCATGCCGAATTAGAAGGGACCCTAGGCACCTTTTTGACCTATAGCGCCCTGCCTGAAAAGGACCGAAGAATTGAGCCCGCCCTAGAGGCTTTCGCCCAAGCCCTAGATGCCGATTTATTGGAGGAATACGTCTTTTATGAGGTCCTTTTGGTGGACCATCCCGCTTTGGCGGCCCATTTGACGGATGAGTTTGCGGCCAAGCTTTTAGAGTATATGCAAAAGATTAGGAATCAGGACTTTGGGCGAGATTAAATTAACAGATCTATAACAAGGAAAGGGAACAATAAGCTATTTAGAGTTGTATAAAAGGCTTAAGTTTAAAATAGAACAACCAAACTCCCTTTTTCGCTTATGGCAGCAAAACCGATTTCCATTGATTTACAAGCGATTTGGCGCAAGTATATTTGGCCTTATCGTTCTTTTTATTTGCTTGGCGGCTTCCTTATTTTGGGCCTTATTATCCTTTTTGGAACCCCACTGGGGCTTTATCTTCGGGATATAGAGCAGCTGCGTCAAGACATACAGGCTTTTGGTCCTTGGGGGGCGGTCATTTATGTGGCGGTTTTTCTTTTGGCCAGTTTGCTCGGTCTGCCAGGCTCTGCTTTTATGCTGTTGGCCATGCTTTTATATGGTAGCTGGGAGGGGGCGGCCCTGACCTATTTTGCGGCTTGGTTATCGGCCTTGGCTACTTTTTATTGGGCCAAATTGTTGGGTGGAAAAAATGCACCAGAGGCCAAGGGCTGGCTCAAAAAATATGTCGAAAAGGTAGAGCAGCGCCCTTATTGGAGCCTCATTGTAATTAGAACGTTCATGCAATTATCGCCTTTTGTGGGCTATAGTTTGGCCTTTAGCCAAATGAAACCCAAGGACTATATTTTGGGAAATGCCCTGGCGCTTTTGGTCCCAATTAGCTATATGGCTTTGGCCTATGCCATTTTTGAGGCGGGCTATTTTTCCTAATGAGTATAAAGATTTGGGGCCCGCGGCCAGCTAGCCGAAGGCTAGCTGGCCGCCGCTATGCTGCGCCGCTCGCAGGTCTGCTCGGCCCTGCGTTTTTTTCGCTACGCTCAAAAAACTTGGTATGGCCTACGGCCACGGCTGCGCAGCGCTGGGCCGCTCAACGGTCTTTTTTCTTTTGGCCATTCTTCTTCGGCGGTTTTGGCCCTTGCCTAAATTCCTTTTGAAGGAACAGAAAACGACATAGAGGAGTTAATAAAAATTTCAAGCATCAGCGATAATCAAAAAGATATGATAACAATTACTAATTATTTTTTACAGCCTTATATGAAAGACTTAACACCTTTGGCGACTTATAGGTCTAGGTTTTTTAAGTACTTTTTGCAGGCCCATCATATTCCAGTGAGAACAGATGATTTAATAGATTGGGAACATTTAGGCCAAGAATATTATACCTTTGATGTGGAGACAGATGAGGACTGGGTTACTGCTCGGCTAAAAGAGACTAGTTTATCAGAAAATCCAGAGTTAATTGTAGAGATGGGCTATGATAGACCAATTTGCAAAGTAAAAACCTCGACTTTTATAGCGCACTGGTACGATTTCTATAGAGCTTCTGGTTATGAAGGTATCAGCGCAGTCAGTTTAAATTTAAAATATCTGATAGAATTACGTCATGATACAGGCTTGTTTTACAGTAACTTCAAGATAGATCCAGATTCATAGCCTCTTGTTTCTAAGCTATGTCTACTAGGCTGTTCTTCTTTGGCAGTTTTGAGCCCATGGGCTGAAGCCCATGCTTGTAGACTGAGCAAAGAGCGGGCTGAAGTCCTTTTTTGCTGTTTATTATAACTCATTATGGGCCGAGGGTTTTAACCATCGGCCCATTTTTATTGCCTTGAGGATGGTACGGCTATGCCTTTAAAAAATGCCTTGACTAGCCTGAAATTTTTATCAAAGGATGGCCGAGAAGTTAATTTTATGAGGGTTTCAACCCTCATTTATAGATGATTGCGAAGCAATACCATTCTTGCTGTAGGTTTCAACCTACAGTTAAAAGGGCCGAAGGCCCGCAGGCCTAGGGGCCTGAAAGGGTGCCGCGCAGCGGCAGACCCAGCCAGCTTGCTGGCGCAGGGCCGAGCAGACCTGCGAGCCCGGCAAGGGCCCGGCCGCCAAAGGCGGCAGGCCCCAAAAAATCATCTAGATAAAAATCATTAGAAAATAGGAAACCTTAGGCCAAGGCATATAGGGTAGCCAAAAATAAGTTGCTTTGCAAAACAATATATTGCGTCGCTCTTCTTATCTTGTAGGACCAAAAATCAATCAGTTATGTCAAGAATAAATAATAGAACAGTCCTGATTACAGGGGGGGCGGCCGGAATCGGGAAGCTCATTGCAGAACGCTGCCTGCGCCAAAGGGCCTATAAAGTGATCCTTTGGGATATTAACGAGCAGAAATTATTGGCTACTCAGGCCGAGTTTAAGGGCCGAGGTCATGAGGTGGCCGTGCAGGTAGTTGATGTGGCCAATTTAGAAGATATTGAGACCGCTGCCGCCGCTTGTAAAAAACAATGGGGAATGGTGGATATTCTCTTTAATAATGCCGGTATTGTGGTCGGTAAACGCTTTGAGGAACATAGCCACCGAGAAATTCGGAAAACGATCGATATCAATGTTTCGGCCCCTATGCATATTGCCCTGCAGTTTTTGGCCGATATGCAAGACCAAGGCGAAGGCCATATTGTTAATATTGCCTCGGCTGCTGGCCTGATTCCCAACCCGAATATGTCTGTATATGCAGGCAGCAAATGGGCCGTAGTCGGTTGGTCCGAATCTTTGCGTCTAGAACAAGAAGAGGCCAAAAATGGGGTAGTGGTGAGCACGATTTTGCCTAGCTATATCAATACAGGCATGTTTGATGGCGTGACCGCACCCGCACTTACGCCCATTATGGAACCTGAATACATTGTGGATAAAATCATGAAGGCGGTTAAGGAAGATGATATCCTGGTGATGGAGCCCTTTATGACAAAGGCAATTCCCTTGCTCAAAGGTGTTTTGCCCACCCGTGCTTTTGATTTTATCGCAGGCCGCCTATTTGGTGTCTATAAAACCATGAGCACCTTTAAAGGGAAAGCGCCCAAAGAGGCTGTACCCGATAAAGATGAGTTGAAAGCAGAATAAAATAGAAAGGGCCAGCGAAAATCGCTGGCCTTTTTTTGCCCAAAATTAAAATAATCAGAACTTGAGAAGCTATTTATTCCTCCTATTTACCGCCTATGCTTTGGCGGCTTTCGGACAGCAGCCCCTAGTCAGTTTTCAGCAGGTCTTGGATAAAAATAAGGCCGAGGGATTAAGTCCTATTTATTTGCTGTTGGATGATAATCTGCTGCTAAATGCGCAGGCTTTTCCTTTTGGAACATGGCGCAGAGAGAATCCAGCGGAAGAATTGAATCAAGGCTTAAGCGAGGGAATTACACATTATTTGCCTTTTAGTCAAGCCTATTATCGAGATCAAATCCATGCCAAATGGGCCAAATTGACGCCCATGGAACAATATGCCCTGCATCTATTTATAGAGGAGGCCATCGCCTATTGTCAAACTTTTTCTCTGGCCCAAGAAGAACAATACTTAGCCAACTTGCAGCAGCTGGGCAGCTTGCCCAATTATGCCAACCGCTATGCAGAACGCCAAACTTATGGCTTTAATGTGGCTGCCAAAGAGCTTTTTGTGCGCTATGGACCAGCCGATTTTTATGGAGGAAACCTAAAACATCCCAAACCCTATTTTGCTCGCCAAGGTTTTCGCCGACTCCAAGCTTTTATTTACCGAAGAGTAAAGGCAGGAGTGCCAATTGAAAATATAGAACGCTTATTTTTAGGCCTGCAAAAGCTGTTGCCCGCATTGAAGGAAGGACAATACACGGCTTATGATGAAAAAGGACGCTTGCAAGAAGAAGGCGAAATCCGAAATGGAAAGCCCTATGGCCGTTGTCGGTATTATCGCTATTCCTATGGCGCGCCTCAAGAGAAGCTGCTAGCGGTAGATTGGCAGACAGACAAAAAAGGTCGGCTGAAAAAACTGTATTTTATAGACCTTTATGCACTATCCGATATGCGGCATTATTTGCAATATAAAAAGGGAAAATTGCAGGCTTATCAGATTAAGTTGCGAGATCTGCGAGCCTCTTCTTATTATCAGCTAGATAGTTTGAGTATGGATTTGCGCAAAAAAAAGGTGCAGCTATTTAGAAAAAATAGAAATATGCCTTATACGCTTAGTTTTAAGCGGGCTCCAGAGCGGTTTAGCCAGTATATCTGGGACCAAAAAGAGCTACAAGAAGATATCGTTTTGGACCTTCGAGTTTGTGAACAGGAAGATATTTGTTTTCCCGCCGAGAAGTTAAGCTATGCGGATAAGGTCGTTGCGCTTTATATAGCCCCTCAGAGCCCCGAAGAATTTGTAACAAAATGGAAGCCCTTGCTGCAGCAGTTCCCTCGCCTGAAAAAGGTATACCTCTATTTGGAGAAGGAGGCCGATTGGCCGCTTTATCAAGAGCTGTTGGATCAGGGGATAAAGTGGGAGCTCTATTAAAAGTATTGCTGTTTGGCTAAAATCTCTCTTATACACTGGTCCAAGGGCGCCCGCAAAAAGAAATGCCCATCAGCCACCCAATGAAACTGGGCCGAAGGGAGCTTTTGGGCAAACTGCTGCCCATAGCGGCCAGGCGTAATCTCATCTTCCTGACCATAGATGAGGTAGAGCGGCAGCTCTTTTTCTTGAATCAACTTTCTGAGTTTTCGCTTATAGACAGGAAAGTCGTATAGTGAAATCCAGCAGTTGAACAAACGATGCCGACGATCAGCCTGCTCAATTTGTTGGCGAAAAAGGACGTATGTGGCCTTGTTGAGCAAATTGGCCCTTCTGGCCCAGGCAAAAATAGAGAGAATCCATCCTGGCGGCTCCAGACGAGCCGCCAAAAAGCGACGCAAAAAAAGTGGGAACAAAACGGGACTATCCGAGGGGGTAGGTTGCAGGCCCGCTGGAGCCAATAGGATCAAGGCATCTAAATTGGGCAAGAGCTCGGGCGCTAGGCTCAGGGCAATGCGTCCCCCCATGCTGTGCCCAGCCAAGCTAAAGCGCTGAAAGTTTTCTTGGGCCAAAATGAGCCGAATAATTTCTAGCAGCTCTTGGGCGCTAAAATGATCGCTTTCCCACTGCGTTTTTCCATGAAAAGGCAGGTCTAGGGCAAAAACCCGATAGCTTTCACCCAAGCTTTTCAATTCTTCAAAGTAGCCGCCATGATTGGCAAAGCCGTGTAGGGCCAGAAGGGCTTTGGGCCCGCGACCAAAACAACCATAATGCAAGCGGTGCGGACCAAAATCAATTTGATGATAACTAGGAGACATTTGTTTTGGGCGTTTGAGGCTGCCAAAGGCGAAGCAAAAGCGTTTCTAGCAAAAGAAAGAGTAGGGCGAGAATCAAGAAGTATTTCCAAAGAGAGGCTCCTTCTGTTTCTTCCAAAACTAAGCTGCCAAAGTCTTGGCCGTAGTTTCCGTCAATGATGTTGTAACGCCCATCTGCACTGCTTTCCAACTCTTCTAAAGAATAGAACTCTAGGGCCGATTCTCGACGGTTGTAGTTGAAGGCAAATTGGTCCAATACTTCTTCTTTATTCAAATAGAGTTGATAGAAACCCGCCTCCTGCAATTGGTTATTAAGGCCCAAAAGTAGGCGGTTGCCCAAACGACGCTGCTCTGGAATAAACTCCAATTGCCCCGAGCCTAACTTAAAGGCGGTTTCTTGCTGCTGGGCCTGGGCCTCAGATTCTAGATTTTGATCTTGGCCTACAATATAGGCAATCTGCTGCCGCTTGCCACTTTCTAAGGCCATGCGATAAAGCATAGGCACAAAGACTTCCCCATTCTTGCTCAGATCCGAGCTCTCGCTATCCGCAGGGGCAGAACAGAGGTAGAGAAAACCATTTTTTACCTTGTATTTTCCCAAAAAGCTGCTGCCATCTCGGTAACGCAATAGCTGCTGTTCTGCCGCTCGGGCCGATTTACTCAAGGGAAAGTTGGCTTGGCTAATCGGCAGTTTCATCCGATCACTCTCATTTTCATAGACATCGCTAAAGATAAAGTCTTGGTAGTTGATGCTCACCACTTTGCGCTCTTTTTGCTCTAAAGGCTGCAATCGATTGGCCCCCAATTGCTGCAAAAAGTTGTTGTAGTCCTCTAGCTTTGCCGAGCGACTGGGCAAGATGAGCAGCTTGCCGCCTTCTTCTACATAAGTCTTGAGCTCGGCCTGTAGGCCCGAAGATAATTTGCTGAGCTGGCTAAGTATAATGAGGTCGTTTTGGGGCAGCTTAGAGTAGTCTAACTGACTTACAGATTGTGATCGCATCTCAAAATAGTCATCATCAGAAAAGGCAGCAGAAATGGCGCCCAAAGCCTGGCCCTCATAGAGCTCTAGCAGCTGCAGCTTCTCCTTGACATAAAAAGAAAAGCGATAGCTGTTGTCAAATTCAATCGGAAAATCAGTAAGCTGTAGCTCGGCCAAATACCAGCCCGTTTTGTTCAAGTTGAGGCTGATGGTATCATATATAGCACTGTTGGCCGGCACATCTAAGCTCCCAATTGGCCGATTTTCGCCATTGAGTTGTAGCGAAAGACGCAGTTTGTTCTGATCCGTTTGCCCATAGTTGCGAATCTTCACAAAAAGGCGGTTATTTTGGTTCAATCCCTGAACGGGGGCCTCAAACCAAGCGCTATCAATGGCCACATTTTTTAGGGCGGCTGCTTGCAAGGGGACCAAACTCAACTGTAGCTGCGTATCGGCCTCTATTTTGGCCAAATCACTGCTGTTTTTCTGAAAATCAGAGATAATGAAGGCCTGCTTTTTTTTATTCTCTCCTTTTTCTAGGGCTTGCTTTTGGCGGTTAAAAACCCGCTCCATATCCTGCACCTGATAAGACAATTGAATTTCCCGAATTCTTTGCAAAGCATCTTCCTTAGACAACAACCGTTGGTCGCGCCCCTCTAAATCCATAGACAAAATCTGAATGCGGTCATTGGGCCCATAAGCAGCCACAATTTCCTCGGCCCGAAGACGAGCTTTTTCTAGCAGACGCAAATCTTCGGCCTCGGCAGACATGCTGTAAGAGTTGTCAAAAAAGATACTCACATCATGGTTGCCCAATTCGGTTTTGCTGCCCGCTTTCTGCCAATAGGGCTGTGCAAAGGCAAAGACCAAAGCCGCTAGGGCCAGCATCCGAGCAGCCAGGACCAGCAGGTTGCGCAGCCGCTGCCAAGAGTTGGTTTGTTCCTTGACCTCTTTCAAAAACCGAAGGTTGGTAAAATAAACCGTTTTGTACCTCCTAAAGTAAAAGAGATGAATAATAACAGGGATAATCAGGGCAAAAAGGGCCCATAAAAAGCTGGGATATAGAAAACTCATAGTCTATTTTAAAAAAAACCTATTTTTATTTTTTTGGGGCTGTCCCGCCCTGCGGGCGGGTCGCTATGCTTTGGGGCTCGCAAGTCTGCTCGGCCCTTCGCCAGCTTCGCTGGCTCGGTCTGGCCTTCGGCCACCCCGCCGCAGCGCTCATCCTGCGGCCCTCCGGGCCTGCAAGACGCAATAGTTTGGACCATTGATTTAGCCAAGCGCTAAATATAAACAATCTTTAGGGCTAATGTTTTTTTTAGGTCCAAAAGCTTTGTTAAGCCCTTAGCGGAAACGGCCTAGCGCTGGGGAGCAGTGCCGCATTGCGGCAGACCTAGGCGGCGCAGCCGCCGCAGGGCCGAGCAGACCTGCGAGCTGCGGACCATAGCGCCGACGACTGAAAGGAGGCGACAACAAGGCTGAAAGCCGCAGTTCGACGACTAAAAGGAGTAACGCCCCTAATAACCAAAACGCTCTTTAATCATCCAGTAGAGTAGGCCAACACTAGCGCTCAAGAGCAGGAGCAAGGCGGGCAAGCCGCCCAAATTAGAGAGCATTTTGATGCCTTCTATGCCTGCTTGACTGACCATAATATAGGCGGCGGCACCAATGCAAAGGCCCCAAATTACTTTGATGTAGAGCTTGGGCGACTCCCCCGCTTTTAGTCCATCCATGCTAATGCTGCCCATGGCTTCGGTGTTCGAATCGGCCGCAGTGACATAGGACAAAAAGACCGTGAAAATGAAAAGCAGGGCCATAAAGGGCATTAGTGGGGCGGCGTATTTGGCCATGAGCTCATAGATGATAGACTCGGCGCCATGGGCCGCAAGGCTGCCCAGCAAATCTTGGCCAGTTTGCACCGCCCAAAGGGCCGAGCCGCCAAAAATGCTCATCCAGAGCAGGGCAAAAATAGAGGGCAAAATCCAGTTGAAGAGCAGCATTTCTCTAAGGGTGTAGCCCTTGGCAATTTTGCCCAAAAAGAGGGCCGTAATGGGGGCCCAAGCCATCCAATTGGCCCAGTAGAAAGTGGTCCAGCTATTGGCCCAATCCTCTTCTGGATGATAAATGTTGTAGAGGTTTTTTTCTATAAAATGACCAAAGTACTCGCCTAAACTGCTTCCAATTAGGGGCAGCATTTTTTGGCCCGGCCCCAAAAATAAAAAGCTAAGCGCAATAAAAATAAAGGCCCAAATATTTACCGTCGATAAAAATTGAATACCTTTCTTAAGGCCCGTAGCCGCCGAAATAATAAAGGCCAGGACCGTCAGTATGCAAAGCAAAAGCAGCATATTGTTGTTGCTCGTCCAACCCAATTGGCTGCTTAAGCCCCCCGCTAAAGTGAGCAAACCGGCCCCCAAAGAAGAAGCCATGCCCGCCACCAAAGCAAATAGACAAAGGCTGTCTATGGTAGAGGATAAGCCCTTGAAGCTATGAAAACCGCCTTCTTTTTTGGCTTTTAAGAAGGGAAATAAAAGGGCGCTTAAGCTATATTTTGCCCCATAATTATAGTGGGCCAAGGCAAAGAGCAGGGCGGGCAAGCAATAAATGGCATAGGGCGTAAAGCTCCAGTGCAAATAGAGGGTAGAAAGGGCAAATTGGGCGGCTTCTGGGCTCTGGGCGGCCAGTTTGGCGGCAGCGGGGGGGCTCCCATAATGGTAGAGGGGTTCTGCCGTGCCCCAAAATAATATCCCCGTGGCAATAGTCGTACAGATGCTAATGCTAAACCATTTCCAGCGGCTGAGCAAGGGCTGGGCATCGGCCCCGCCAATGCGGATTTTTCCTAGTGGCGAAAGCAGTAGGACAAGCAGCAGGCAGAGCATTAAAAAGCTCGTGAGGCTAAATAAGGGACCAAAATTGGCCAGCAGGGCCGCATTTAGGGCTTTCATCTGGGCCAAAAAGGCTGTTGCTTGGCTCATACTATATATTATAGCGAATAATAGCAGGCCAAAGCTTGGCCAAAAAACAGTCTTTCGAAGAGTTTGCATATCTTTGGGGCTCAAATTTTAATGATGAAGAGATATTTTCTAGAATTTGCCTATAACGGCAGTCGATTTCATGGTTTTCAGCGCCAGCCTCAGCAAATGAGCGTACAGCAGAAAATAGAAGAGGCCCTATCTACGGTTTTACGGCAAGAAATCCAAATTGTGGGTTGTGGCCGCACCGATACGGGGGTGCATGCCCTACAGTATTTTGCCCATTTTGATGCCCAAGGGGAGCTGCCCCAGCGCATTCCCTTTCGCCTCAATAGTTTGCTTGGATCCGATTTTGCCGTTTATCGTTTATTAGCCGTAGAAGCCGAGGCTCATGCCCGCTATGATGCCTGTTCTAGGGCCTATGTCTATCAACTGAGTCTGCGGCCCGATCCCTTTCGGCAAGAAACGGCCTTCCATTTTCCTCGGGCGCAGATGTTGGACCCTCAAAAGATGCAGGCAGCAGCGGCTTTGTTGCTCGACTATGAGGCCTTTTTCCCTTTTTGCAAAACCAATAGCGATGTGAAGCATTATGGCTGCCAATTGAGTCGGTCCGAATGGGATTTTAGCGACCCCTATCTTTGGCGCTATGAGGTGCAGTCTAATCGTTTTCTGCGGGGCATGATTCGCCTGATTGTTGGCGCTTGTCTAAATGTGGGCCTGGGCAAATTGTCTTTGGCCGAGCTAAAAACAGCTATGGACCAACAAAAAGCCCTGAAACGAGCCTATTCGGTCCCGCCTCAGGGTTTGTTTCTCAAGGATATCCAATATCCATATATTCAAGAGGATTTGCCTAGTCTGTAGCTTGGCTGCGCAGTCGCTTTTCTACCGTATCGGTTACTGACCGAAGGATAGAAAAGGCAGTTTCGGCCATTAGGTTGCGTTTGTTGTCTAGTAGGGGATTCACTTCAGTTACTTCCATACACTTCAGGCGGTCTTCCTGAGCAAATCGACAGAGGAGTTGTCGGGCTTCTTCTGGGGTCAATCCATTGGGGACGGGGGTGCCGGTGCCCTCAGAAACCAGTTCGCAATCCATGCTATCTACATCAAAAGAGACATAAATTATATCGCAGTTTTGGAGGTAGTGCAGACTTTCCTCCGCAATGCGGAGCGCTCCTTTTTCCTGCACCTCAGGCACTTCAAAGACCTTAATTTTATGTTGGTCGATCAAAAAGTTTTCTTCTTTTTCGGTATCTCTCAGGCCAATAAAGACGAGGTCTTCTGGATATATTTTTGGCGAGATTTCGCCTACTCTTTTGAGCTGCTCCCAATAGACATTGAGCTCAGGCGATAGGTTATTTTGGCGCATATCTAGGTTGTCAAAACCCAAAGAGGCAGCCAGGGGCATACCGTGCACATTACCCGATGGGGTGGTATAAGGGGTATGCAAATCGGCATGGGCATCTACCCAAATAACGCCCAGTCGTTTGTCTGGATAGGACTTGCGCAGGCCAGCAATAGAGGCCCCTGCCGAAGAGTGGTCGCCGGAAAGGATGGTAAGAAACTGGGTCCCTTCGGTCAGTAATTGCTCCATAGCATCGGCCACATAATTATAGACCTTGAGGATGCCCTTGATGTGTTTGGCATGTCGGGTAGTTGAGCTGGGCCGAAAGAGAATTTCGTTTTCATTGGGCACCAAATGCAGGGGGTAGTGGGCAAAATAAGTATCATTCATTTTGAGAGAGGCCACTTTCATGGCGCCAATACCTAGGCTAGCCCCACGGGTCCCTGCGCCCAATTCAGAGCGGATTTCTAAAATTTGTATGTTTTCCATAGCTGTTGTTGTTGTTCTGTGAAGATGGCCAAGATAAAAAAGCATTAGAGAAAATAAAAATTATGATTCTATAGCTTTTTGCTTTCCTATTATTAGGCTTTGGGGCCCGCGGCCAGCAAAGCTGGCCGCCGCTATGCTGCGGGGCTCACAGCTCTGTTCGGCCCTTCAGCCGCCTTTGGCGGCTTCGGTCTGGCCTTCGGCCACCCCTTCGCAGCGCTGGGCCGCTCAACGGTCTTTTTTCTTTTGGCGGTCTTCTTTGGCGGTTAGGTGGTTTTGGGAAGAAGCTTAACGGGAAGCTATAAATGATATGGGCCGATGGTTTCAACCTTCGGCTCATTTTTATTGCGCTTAGCTTGGCCTCTTTTCTTGCTGTAGGTTTTAACCTACAGGTGTATATACTATATATTTGTGGGCTAATGTCTAGCAAAACTCCTTCTTAGTCGTCCTGAACTCTACGATATAGCTTGTCAAAGTCATTGCATGCAGTCACTAAACTGTTCGTTATAGCTCCTCTTACTGCATAAGAGTCGTCCTGAACTCCATGGCATAGCCTATAAAACTCCAGAATATAGGTTATGGAACTCCTTGTTTGTGCTTTTCTACTGCAAGCTAGTCCTTAGCCAACTGTAAATTAAGGGGACCAAAGGCTAGACTTGCAGTTGGTGGACTAGATTAGCGGAGTTATATAACCTCAGCTTTTCTATAATGAACCTCAAGCGTAGGTAAAGCGACCTCACCTAAGCAGTATCATAAGGTCTGTTATAGATAAAAGAACCGCAGCTAAGGACTTGCTCTAGCCCCAATTGGGGCTACTCGACCTCAAGCAAGCAGTTGTGGACCTACTCCTTGCAGTTTTGTACCTATAGAATGCAGTTCCAGACGTCTATAAAGCAGTAGAAGAGCCCTAATTTTGGTTACTCAACCTATAGCTTGAGCTAAACAAGCGGCCTCTTCTGCTTCTTAAGCTAAAAAATGTGGTAGATAAGGACTGTTTTGGGGTTCTTGGACCTAATTTATACCTTAGAGGACCCCTATTTTGGGCTTGTGCAACCTCTAGGCTTTGCCGCCTGCCATTCATCGCCTAGGGACAAGCCCCTAGGCTAACCCCATGGAGTCAGCCCTAAAGGGCCTTAACTGCTGATATAACTGGTTTTGCTCATCTGTTTTTGCAGATTTGGGGGGGGGTAGTCCCTCAACTTTTTCTTGGGTTTTTGAAAAAGGAGAGATAAAGAAAGCGTTTTTTAGCGGTTGGGCGGTTTGGGGCCATGAGCTGAAGCCCATGGTTGTGGACTGAGCAAACTGGCGGGCTAAAGCCCTTGTTTGCTATAAATAATAAAGCGGTTTATTACAACTCATTATGGGCCGATGGTTTTAACCTTCGGCTCATTTTTGCCGAATTGCGTTTGGTATGGCCGCTTTTGTTGCTGTAGGTTTCAACCTACAGGTATATATATTCGTCCTACAGGGCCGAAGGCCCGCAGGCCTAGGGATGGAAAAGGGGGCGGCGAAGCCGCAGACCGAGCAAAATGAGCGTAGCGAATTTTGCGAAGGGCCGAGCAGACTTGCGAGCCCTGACACAGCCCGGCCGCCTTTGGCGGCAGGCCCCCAAAAATAAAAATAGTCCTTCAACTTTTTCTGGCAAACTTTAAACCCTTACTAAAATTATGAGCGACTCCTTTTGGAAAAACCTATTGAGAAAGCGCTGGCTAAATATTCTGCTTATCGTCTTAGCTACTTACTTGAAAAGTATACTAGAGAAAAAATGGCTGCTCTTTATCTTAATGATTCAGTTGACTTATCTGCTATCCTTTATTTTTTTAGATAATCAGGCGGCCAAATATGGAAATGGGCGGTTTAAGCGTTCCTACCGACTTACGGATGATGGGGTATATATTGCTAATTTTTCTTTTTCAAGGCAATCTATCCATAAAGATGAGAGTTCTTTTGGGCTGCCTTCTGGGAGTGAAGAGGAGGCTAAGCCTTTTGTTTACAGCATAAATCGTTATGCCTTAAAAGAAGGTCAGTTATTCTTTGATCTTGTTACCGATAGTGGCCAATACTGGTATTATGCGGATGATGGTTTATTGCCCATTTCAAAAAGGGAGCTAGAGCCCCTTGCTTTATCTTGGGTAAATCTAGCTTCAAAACCTACAGTCTATTACTACTGGAAGCTAATTTTTGTAATTATGTTCTTATCTATTATGGGCACTTCCTCTTATCTAGGGATTTTGATGCTGGTCTTTTTTCTGAGAAGAAAAGAGTTTTATAAAATATATTGAATTTAGTCCCTCAACTTTTTCTTACCACCCTTAAGTGCTAAAAAATGGGCGAAGAACCGCAGTTCTTCGCCCAAATCTATTTTCAGCTAAAAGAAAATGGCCTAATGCTGTTGGCAGCAAGCGGGAAGCTGATCATGGGCTTTTGGATCAGCAGGGAGCTCATCGGCAGGATAGCCCAATTTGCTAAGGGCCTTGCGTAGGGCAGCGGGATTGGTTTTTTCCTCATCGTAGTGAATTTCTACGGTCTTGCTGTTCAAATTAACGCTAGCATGATAAACGCCCTCTATTTTTTCTAGGCCCTGACTAATTGTCGTTTGACACATACCACATTGAGGGTCAGATTTAATCAAAAGTTCGGCGCCATTTTCATGATGATGCTCTTTTGTAGCATGATGCTCTTCATTGGGCCCATGATGATGTCCAGCATGGGGATCTGCCTTGGTTTTTTCGCCTAAAGTGTAGCGGAAGCCCGCATAAACCATCGTTCCAAAAACAGGGGCATAAACAGCCGAAGCATCAAAAAGCTGGGGTTGTAGGTTTTGCCCAAAAGGGTCTTGAGCGCCCAAAATAGGTTGCTCTTGGCGGTAGTTCGTCAGGTTTTCGCCACCCAAATAAACTTCCCAGCCTTTGCCCAATTTTTTACTAACTTGCGCATTGAGCAAGGCAAAAGTAGGAGAGAGGGCCTCTTGTCGATAAGCGGGAAGGTTGCTTAGATCGCCATAAAGTGTAGGGAGACGTTGTGGCCCCACTAACTGGCTGTTGAAGTTAAACTGCCAGCCCGATTTTGGTAATTGGTATTGTAAGGCCATCAAGCCACGGTGACGAGGAGAAAAGGCCATCCAGGTCAATTGCCCATGATGTGTGGTATACACATCATTGTATTTGTAGGCCAAACGCAACTCTAGGTTTTCAATAAGGTCTTGGGTCCAAGATAATAAAATGCTGTTGGCAAAAGAGCGGCCGTCTAAATTGTAAAACTGAACTTGGCTGCTGCTGTGGTCAATGTCTGCCACCAAACGCTGCTCAAAATCAGTGCGGTAAATATCTAGACTCAAGCTTCCCGCACGCTCGCCCAAAATATAGTTGCGCGTGATATTGAGGCCATAGTTCCAAGCTTTTTCTACGGCAGGAGTTTCATTTAGGATAAAGGCACGGCTGCTGGGCAAATAACGGAAGTTTTCAATCAATAGGTTGGGCAGGCGAATTCCCCGGCCCCCAGAAGCTCTAATGATAAAGTCTTGATTGAAGTTGTATTTGAAGTTGAGACGGCCCGTGGGCAAGTACTGCATGCCATTAAGGGTTTGGACCTGGTCCAGACGGAGCCCCGCAATAAGGCCAAAACCTCGGCCGGTTTCTGGATCGAGCTCCTGCTGCCAGTTGTATTCGGCAAAAAGAGCAGATTGCTGCTCTTTACGGTCCATATTGAGCTCATTTACTTGCTCCTGAAAGTCATCCAAGCGGTAGTTAAAACCCGCCATCAGCTCTTGTCCCTTGCCCAAAGGCGTTTGAAAGAGCAAGTTGAGATAAGCCGTGTTTTGCTTTCCCTCATAAAGTCGATCGCCAAAAGAAGAAGATTGATTGTGCTGGCTAAGGCTATAAATAAGGGCCAAAGATTGTAAGGGATTATCAAAACCAATAAATCCAAGTTTCCCAAATACCTCATAACGCTCAATATCTGAGTCGATTTGGTATAAGCGTTGGGGCAAATCAGCCGCAGAAAAGAAGCTAGCGACTTGTCCGCCCTCTCTTTGGTCCAATATAGCTTGCGCATTGATTTCGGCATGCAGGTTTTTGGTCCTGTGGTTCAATCGCCAAAGGGCGTTGAGCTGCCGCTTGAGGGGGATGTCCATAAAGTTGTCCCCATTATGATCTATCGCCTGATTGAAGTAGTTGCCATGTAGCAAAAGCCCAGTAGCCGTCCGCTCATTAAATTTATGAGCCAAGTTTAGGTTGAGCTCGCTGCGGCCCAAATGATTGAGAAAGCCATTGAGGTAGAGCTTGGGCGCATTATGTGGCTTAATCAATTCGGTGTTAATTTGCCCCGTTAAGCCCTCTACGCCATTGCGCACCGTGCTCGCTCCCTTAGAAATCTGAATGCTTTCGACAAATGTACCAGGAATGTATTCTAAGCCATAAGCTAAGCCCAAACGATTAAAGTTGGGCCGGTTTTCTATCATCAACTGACTGTAAATGCCCCGCAAGCCCAACATTTCAATGTCTCTGGCTCCAGTAACGGCATCGGTAAAACTTACATTGACGGTCCCATTGTTCTCAAAGCTTTCGGCCAAAGAGCAACAAGCCGCTCGCCGTAGCTCGCACTGTCCTAAGGTCTCGACATTGATGGGGTTGATGGTTGAAGCAAAGGCATCGCCTTGCTTAGCCGTTACTTCAACGGTGGCCTGCTCTAGGAGTAGGTCATCGCCCACAGTAAGGATTAAATCTTGCTCCGAGGGCAGTATTTCTACAGATACTGGCTCATAAGAAAGATGGCGAATTTCTAGGGTGTGTGGCTGGACCGTATCTAGGCGAAGAATGCGAAATTTCCCCTCAAAATCCGTAACCGCCCCAATACTAGCGCTATCTTGCCAATGAATAGTGGCCGAAATAATGGCTTCCCCTTGGCCATTAACAAGCTGGCCTGAAAAATAAGATTGGCTATAGGCCAATTGGCTCCATGCTAGCCCAACTAGCAGGAGAATATATTTGTAAAATTGCATAAATTTTTGATTTTCTGATTATTAACTAATACTCGTACAGAAAATCAATTTTAGCAACGCATGATCTGAATAAATTGTAAATAGTCGGCCCCCTCAAAAAGCAGCGGCGCCCGCTTTTGCCAAAAAATGAAGGGCGCAGCCAGCTCCAACTCTTCCTGTGCAGAAAGCGAGCGGCTGGGCCAATGGAGAACTAGACGAGGAGCCCAAAATAATTGAAGAGAATATAAGGACTGGGCCAGATTTGGCGGCAGCAGCTCCCCAGAATCATCCCAAATAGAAAAAAACTCTACCTCATTGTCCTGACAACAAGGTTGCTCTAAACTGCAATGCTGCTGCTCTTCCGAAATAGAACAACAACTTTCAGCCGAATTTTCTACTCCCTGCCGACAACAAGAGGCCTCGGCCCAAATGCTGTAGTGCCAACTGTCTTGACAAGCACAAAAATGAGAATAACTACTCCAACCCACTGAACCACAAAGTAGTAGCAGGGCAAGTATAGGCGCCAAAAAACGCCCAGCTTTATGTAGTTGGACCGTACTCATATTACAAATGAAGCACTTTTTTTAGATTTATCTAAATTTTTAACCCTTTTTAAAACACTAGGCCTGCTCCTTGGCCCGCAATTCAGTCAACCAAGCCCGAGCCTGCTCCCGATCCGAAAATGCTTTGGCGGGATATTTTGGTTTGTTTAAGCCCAAAATAAAGTTACTCAATAAACGAGATACAGGGTTGGCAATCAAAGTAGCCACCCCTTTCACAATTTCTGGAGAAATCCCCGACAAGGTTCTTCTAGCCCCAGCCGAAGCCCCCTTGATGTTTTTCATGTCAATCAAAAGATAAATTTTAGCCGATCTAATTCTAGCCATCGCCTGCATGCTCTGTAAGGACTCCTCGGCATCGCTGTCCTCCATATAATAGGATGGCTTGATTTCCTGCTCCACAATAAAGTCGCCCTCGGGCCAAATTAAAGCTCCAGACTGAAGCTCTACCCGCTCTTGAGTATAGTTCGGTTTTTTCATTTTATTTAAGTTAGTGGGCTCTAAAATATAGAAATACAAATAAAGATTAGCCTGTTTTTTCTGTTTAGAAAGATTCTAAGGGCTGTTTTGGGGCCCGCGGCCAGCTCGGCTTCGCCTCGCTCGGCCGCCGCTATGCTGCGGGGCTCACAGGTCTGTTCGGCCCTTCAGGCTCCACTCCGTTTCGCCTTCGGTCTGGCCCTGCGGGCCACCCGCTCCGCAGCGCTGGGCCAAATGGCTCTTGGCCCTAAAGGATAAATAAAAGTTATTGGTCCCTCAACTTTTTCTGGGGTAAAATATGCAAAAGCAATCCTAAGTAAACAAAATGGCTTTATCTAGCAGAGCTGTCTTCAGAAACAAAAAAACTTAGCCGTAGAAATACCAATAAACTCTAGCTTTTTGGACCAAAATAAGCAGCATGCAAACAAATAGCTCATAAGGAAAGGTTTAGCTTCTGTTTTTACTAAGTCAATATTAGTCCGTCAACTTTTTCTAGCATTTAAAAATAAAGATATAAACGAAAAATTTTAAAGTCGAAAATGAGCGTCGTATAAGACGGGTAGCGTTATGCTAGCTCAAAACAAGAATATTATTTGGTCCAAAGTGGGAGAGAGGGCCAAGCAAAAAAATGGAAGAGGTTGGAAATTTTGTCTTTCCCCTTTTAGCGGCTTAAGCGACTGTTGGTAGCTAAAATTCAAATTACAGCCTTGCAAACTACTTATACAACAGAAGCCAAAGCCGCCCTGAAATGAGCTTGGCCAAAAAAAAGAGAGGGGCTTTTGCCCCTCTCTTTTTTCATCTTTTTAAATGCAATTAAACCGAGCTTCTAGGCTAGCAATAAAATCCGCATCAAAACTTTCTACCTCAACAAATTCATAGGATAGAAAGAAAAAGTGGCGTATGCCGTTTTGGGCCAAAATCTTTTCTCTCGATGCCGCTTTTAAGTATTTGGGTTCCAAACTTTGGGAAATAGGCTGCTTAGATTGATAAACCCGCAGATGTCTCGTTCCAAAAGCAAGTAGTTTTTGCAAGCCCTCCAAATCTGTGTGAACATCAAAGCGAAGATGACGAACCATAATGTCCTGCAGCAAAGGATGCCGACCAATTTGTATCTGGGCCAAATCCCAACGGGCGGCTTCTTCTGGACAAAAATCGGCAACAAAAATATGCGCTAAGCTTTGATCAAATAACGCCCATATTTCATCCTCTTCTTCTAAGCGAATCGTTATTTTATGCATCTCTTCTAAATTTCCCAAGCCAAAAGGCCCGCAATTTCTTCTCGGCTAGGCAAATACTGCCCCCGATAGGCTTGGGCCAATAAACGTTCTTCCTCATAATAACGCAAAGCCAGCTCCTGATAATTAGTCTGCATCAGGCCAGCCTGCTCCGCAATACAAGCCCACTGAAAGTAGTCCGTCAAACGCTCAAAAAGCTGTTTGGCCTCCAACTGAATTTGGTCCATATCTTTGGCCTCCGCAAGGGTAAACAGTTTTTGTTTCAATAGCGCAAAATCGGCTCTTAGTTTGTCGGTTCCTCTTCGCTGCTTTAGCTGTTCATAGACAAATTCAAGCAGCAGAAGCAAGCCTTTGCTCTTCTGACTGGCCCGCAACATATCTAAGATCATGATATTTCCAGCACCTTCCCAAATGGGCAAAACCATAATGTCTCGCATGACTTTGGGCATCACGCCATCTTCAATATAGCCCAATCCACCCATTAGTTCCATGCTTTCCCTAGCTACATAAACGCCTTGCTCTGCCGTGGCTTTTTTTATCATAGGGGTCAAGAAGCGCAACCACTCTTTGGCGGTCGCATCTCCCGCTTCTGCTTGGTCCAATAAACTAATGGCTTTCCAACAGCTGTAAAACTGGCCCTGATGAATGCTGCCCAATTCCCAGAACTTCATGCGGACCAATGCGTGCTCCAGCAGTTCTTTCCCAAAGGTATTTCGATAAGTCGCAAATTGATAGGCTTCTATTAAGGCTCTGCGCAAACCCGAAATAGCCGCTACCGAATTATACAAACGAGAGAGGTTGATCATATCGGTCATGATCTTAAAGCCTTGCCCTTCTTCTCCCACTATTTTGGCCCAACTGCCCTGCAAGAGGTATTCGCCACTGGCCATAGAGCGAGTACCCAATTTATCTTTGAGCCGTATAAGGTCCATATCGTTGGCGCTGCCATCTGGCCGTTTGGGCTCCAAAAGGAAGATGCCCAAACCTCTAGTGCCCTTCTCTAAGGGGCCCGTCCGTGCTAAGGCAAAAATGATTTCGGCGCTGGCATTGCTGCAAAACCATTTTTCGCCCTCTAAGGACCAATAGCCATTGTCCAAAGGACTAGCCTTGACCAAATTGGCCCCTACATCCGAACCGCCCGCTTTTTCGGTCAAAAACATGGCGCCTGTATAAAAATCCTTGGGCTCATCGGTATAAATTCTAGGCAACAATCTGGCTTTGTCCTCTTCCGAAGCATATTTATCGATCAGTAAAGCAACGCCATCGGTCATACATAAGGGACAATACAAACCGCTTTCACTCATGGCATACAGATAACCTAAGGCAAAACCCAAACGGTGCCGCTGCCCCGCATAGCGCTCCCTAAATTCAGGGGCCCACTTTAAGCGAAACATACCCGAATGCACGGCTATGGCTTTGAGCTCTTCATAGGCAGGATGAAAATCAATCTGATTGATGGTTTCGCCCAAATAGTTGCGCTTGCGCAATTTTGGCCCATTTTTATCCGCTGTTAAGGAGAGTTCATTCATGACGCCAGCCGCCAAACGACCCAATTGCTCCAAAGCGTCTGATTGCTCAGAAAGGACCTGCGCAGGCAAATGCGCATGTAGGTAATCTTCTAATAGCTTATCCGACTTAAAGTAGTTTTGACTTGTTTTATGCCCCTGAGGCAAAACGCAATTCTCTTTTTGCATAATCACTAAAATAAATGGGAAGGGAATTTTTTTGCGGTCCTACAGGGCGCTTTGCGCCCGCAGGATGAGCGCTGCGGAGCGGGTGGCCCGAAGGGCCAGACCAAAGGCAGGCAAAGCCTGCCTGCAGGGCCGAGCAGACCTGCGAGCCCCGAAGCATAGCGACCCGCCTTTAGGCGGGACAGCCCCAAAATATAATAAAAAAAGCGCCTAACTAATCAATTAGCTCGGCGCTGATCTAGCAATTTAGACCTAAGCCTCAAAGGACTTGATGGTCGCTATAATAATGTTGCAGCATTCATCCAATTGCTCGACGGTCATGACCAAAGGGGGCGCAAAACGAATGATGTTGCCATGTGTGGGCTTGGCCAACAAGCCATTTTCCGCCAATTTGACGCAGATGTTCCAAGCCGTTTTGCTGTCGGGGCTGTCATTGATAACCACAGCATTCAATAGGCCTTTTCCACGGACCAAGCTGACGAGCTCGCTTTGTTCCACCAATTCGGCCTGAATGCGATCTCTGAAGCGCTGCCCTAATGCTCTTGCGTTTTGGGCCAGTTTTTCATCTTTAACGACCTCTAGGGCGGCCATGGCCACCGCACAGGCCAAAGGGTTTCCGCCAAAGGTGCTCCCATGCTGCCCTGGCTGAATCACATCCATGATTTCTTTCTTGGCCAAAACGGCAGAAACAGGATACAAGCCCCCAGAAATGGCCTTGCCCAAGATCAAAATGTCAGGCTGCGTGTAGGTTTCCTGCTTTTCACAATGCCCACCACAGCTACAATCGCCGCAGATGCGCAAAAGGCTACCCGTTCTGGCAATCCCCGTCTGAATTTCGTCGGCAATGAAGAGCACATTGCGCTGTTTACAAGCCGCAGCCGCCTTGGGAATGAAATCTTCATCGGGCACAAAAACGCCCGCTTCTCCCTGAATGGGCTCGACCAAAAAGCCAGCTACCCGATCGCCATATTCTTCTAGTGCTGCTTCCAAGGCTCCCAAATCGTTGTAGGGCACAGAAACAAAACCAGGCGTATAAGGACCAAATTGGCCTTTGGCATCAGGATCAGAAGAAAAGGAAATAATCGTGGTGGTCCGCCCATGGAAGTTCTGCCCACAAACAATGATTATCGCCTGATTGGCGGGAATCTGCTTTTTCTCATAGCCCCATTTGCGGCAAAGCTTAATGGCGGTTTCTACGGCCTCGGCCCCAGAGTTCATCGGCAAGATCTTGTCCATGCCAAAGTATTCGCTCAAGGTCTTTTCATAAACCCCCAAACGATCGTTGTAAAAGGCTCTAGAGGTCAGGGCCAAGGTATTGGCCTGCTCCATCATGGCCGCCACAATTTTCGGATGAGAATGGCCCTGATTCACGGCAGAATAAGCCGAAAGGAAGTCGTAATAACGCTTTCCCTCTACATCCCAAACATAGACGCCCTCTCCCTTGGCCAATACCACGGGCAAAGGATGATAATTATGGGCCCCATACTCATTTTCTAAGGCCATCAAATCCGCTGAAGATAGTTGATCTTGCATAGCTAGCTGTTTATATTCAATTGTCAGTAAATTTCTTTTTTTTGGGGCCTCCTGCCTTCGGCAGGCGCTACGTTCCAGGGCTCGCTATTCGCTCGGCCCTGCGGCGCAAAGCGCCTTGGTCTGGCCCTTCGGGCCACCCTTTCACATCGCTAGGCCTGCGGGCGCTTCGCGCCCTGCAAAACCGCAAAAAGCCGCCTAAGGCAGCAAGATGAGCCGGGCCAATTGCCCCTTATAGCCTATAATATAGTTAGCTGCGGGCAATTCCGCCAAAGAAAGGCTAATTTTTGGCCCATTTGGCTGCATACTTTTGACCAATTGGCCCTGCATATTATATATGTAGAGTTTGGTTCCAGCCTCATAGGCTACACTCAATTGCAGTTCTTTCGCTCTAGGCAAGGGATTGGGCCAAATTTTTAAGGGCTCCGCTTGGGCCAAAGGCCTTAGGCCCAATGGCCGCTGATGAATTACCCCCAAGGCATCCAAATCAAAGCCCGAAGAGGGAAATGGCGTGGGCCAAGGATCGTTAATCACCCGCCCCCAACTATCATAGCTTCCATACTCGCCAATATGGCCCACTACATCCACTATACGGACATAAGCTATATTGTTAATGTCTACTCGACTAGAATCGGCCAGTTCCGATAAATCGAAGGGAGTGCCATAGTTTGCTCGGTATTTTCCCGCTAGGTTATGAATTTTACTGGCTTCCAAGGCGCCAAATCCCCCTATTTGCTGGGCCGTATCCGTTAGGGAAACCGCAGGAAAGCGCACAAAATCAACCCCATTAGAACTGACCTCTACAAAGGCCAACTCCAAAAAGCTATCGCTAAAGCCGTTTTCAAAGATGGCGAA
Organism: Saprospira grandis; assembly: GCF_027594745.1. NCBI lineage: Bacteria > Pseudomonadati > Bacteroidota > Saprospiria > Saprospirales > Saprospiraceae > Saprospira > Saprospira grandis. The sequence continues at coordinate 4,061,595 of NZ_CP110854.1, forward strand.
ATCTGGCCCTGTTCCATCAATAATTGGTGGATGGATGTAGTAGGTGGCTTGGCCACCATCGCCAAGGCTGAAAACGGTCCCATCTCCAGCGGGACCAGCTGCTGCCGCAGGCTGCCCATTACTGGCCAAGCCCAGCTGGGGCTGACTAATATCTTGAGGTCCTCTACTCCATACATAAGGAGTTGCGCCCCAATCGGCCCAAAGCACAGAATCCTTATGTAGGGCGGTGCTTCCTGCCTGCCCAGCCGCAGGCGCATACTGCGCATTCAGATTAAAGGATAAGAAAAGAGCGAGGATAAAGCTCCAAGAATGGTTCATCTGCCTATTATTTTACAATTCTACTCTCAAAACCTCAAAAGCGAGATTTTGGGCCAAACAATCTACTCTAGCATAAACCCGCTCTAGCTGACTGCTATAATTTAAATGTCGATTAGCCACAATTTGCATGCTTCCATTGGGCTTTAGTAAGGGTTTGACGGCCTGAAAAAGGCCCAAACTCACTTCTATATTGTTTTCATGCCCAAAATGAAAAGGCGGATTAGAGAGGACCAAATCTAGACTTTCGGCAGGAATATGCGAGAGCTCATCGGTCCAGACCGCCGAGGCCTCAGGCAAGTTTAATTGGCTGGAGGCAATGGCCAGATAAGCATCATCGGTTAGTTGGGCCTGCATATTGGGCGCTCGCTTAAGATATTGATGGGCCAAAATGCCATTGCCGCAAGCAAGGTCCAATAACTGCCCTTCTTCTTCCTGCACTAACCAGTTTTCTATAAAGAAGCGGCTGCCCTTGTCTACTTGTCTGGCCGAGAAAACCCCATAATATTGTTGGTAGCTATCACTTTCATAATAAATGCTCCGCATCAAGGCTTGGCCAGCCAAGGACTTTTTGCCCCGCATGCTCAAGATGCGTGCTTTTTTCCAGGCTCTAGATTGCTCTACTTGCTCAAAGTACTTTTGAGCGATTTGCAGCATGCTAGGCGTAAAATGCCGAGTCATAAAGGCGGCATGTATGCTCCCATCTTCTTTTAGGGCCTGATGCGCCTGCTGCAATTGCAATTCAAAGAGGTCCATAGACTTAGGAACCAACATGAGGGCCTGCGAGCAAGCTTTAGCCTGCTCCAAAGGGAGGCAATAATTCAATTGGTCCAAATCTAAGCCATTGAGCAAAAAGTTTTTGGTCCAAGCCTTCTTTTGAGAGGCATAATTGGGGACCAACTGTGGTTTCCAGCCCGATAAAGCCAAGGCCCAAGCCCCAAAGCGATCATTATACACCAAAGGCTGATCCGTTAAAGGAAGCTCCCCCTCTTCTAGTAGGCGAAGCAGATAAGCCTGAGCGGCAGAGACCGGCACCAAAGAGCGGTTAGTCGTCTGCGGATAACGTTGTAGCTTGAAGGGCCGCCCTCTAAACTCAAATTGAAACATAGGTTGATTTATTGGTCCTTAATAGGCCGCAAAATACATTTTTTTGGGCAAAAAAATAATCTGCTCCAAGGCCCTTTGGGTCTAGCAGGGCGCGAAGCGCCCGCAGGCTGAGCTGCCGAAGCAGGGCCGCGCAGCGGCAGACCAAAGCCCGAAGGGCTGCAGGGCCGAGCGAACAGCGAGCTGCGTAGTGGAGCGACCCGAGCAATCATTCGTGAGGGTTTCAACCCTCATTTTGTATAAGTTCGCAAAGCGATACCGCTTTGCGCTGGCTTTCAACCCGGCGGGAGGGGCAGCCCCAAAAAAAGAGACAGCCACCCTAAAGTTGCTGCCTCTTCTATTATAGCCTGCTTAGTCTATTGCTTATCTATATTTTGAGCTTTGAGTTGTCGCTGCAATTCTTTTACAGCTGCCTCAATTTGCTCATCTCTACCGTTGAGCATCTTCTCATAATCGTTTCGGACCATGATGTCGGGCTCTAGTTGGGTGTTTTCTAGCAATTGGCCCTCTAGGGTTTCCATGCCCACCTGCGGAATGCCGAAGACCATGCCGTTTTGTAGGCGCTCCCACCATACCGCCGTGGCCGTACCTGGTACAGGCATACCGATCAGTTTGCCGATGCCCAAGGCCTTGTATACATAGGGAAACATATGGGCGTCGGAGTAGTTGCCTTCGCTCATGAGGACCACCGAGGGGCGCGACCATTTGAACATGGGCTCGGTACCGATCTTTTGTCCTCTTGGGCGAATCTTGAGATAAACCTCTCCGCTGAGGAAGCTGGCCAAGTCATCATGCAACCAGCCCCCACCATTGAAGCGGGTATCTACGATTAGGGCCTTTTTGTTGTAATGACGGCCCAAAGCATCAGAATAAACCTGCTGAAAAGCCGAATTATTCATGCCTTTGACATGCACATAGCCCAATTGGCCATCAGAAAGCTCCTCGACCATCTTGTGGCGGCTTTCTACCCAGTCCTCATAGCGGAGGTTGAACTCTTGGCCAAAAGAAATAGGCTTGATGCGGATGTCTTGGCGACTCTTCTCTTTGCTGTTATAGATCGTGAGCAGGATGTTGTCCCCTGCTTTGCGGTTGAGTAAGGGCCAGAAATTATCTTCTTTGCCAATTTTTTGTCCATCAATCGCCTCAATGATGTCTCCTGCGGCTACTTCTATATCGGCTTTATCCAAAGGACTCCCTTTGAGGATTTTGGCAATTTTGATTCCCGCCTTATTATGGGCATAATCCATATAAATCCCCAAAGCAGCGGTTTGGTCTCCGCCTTTTCTGTTGGGGGTATATCGGCAGCCTGTATGCGAGGCATTTAGCTCTCCGAGCAGCTCACTAGCCATCTCGGCAAAGTCGTAGCCATTGTTAATATGAGGAAGGAAGCGAGCATATTCTTTTTTATAGAGGTCCCAATCTACGCCATGTAGGTCCTCTAAGTAGAACTTGCGTTTTACCTGTCTCCAGATATGGTTAAACAAATAGGCTCGTTCTTCGGCAGACTGTAGTTCCATTTCTCCTTTGAGGCGAACTGTTTTTACCTTCTTGCTCTTGAGCTCCATCTCTTTGATCTGTCCTCTATTGCCAAAGTAGAGTTTCTCTCCTTTTTTATCTAGGATTAGTGAAGAGCCAGAGCCGCCCAGTTTCTGGACAATCTCCGTCTTTTTGGTCCGTAAGTTAGTGGCCCAAAGGTCATAGCCTTTTTCAAAGGCGGCCAGATAATAGAGGGTTTCCCCTTCTTTGTCCAAAACGGCATCGGCCAAACTTGCCGAATGGATAGTTAGGCGGGCGATGCGGTCCTCAAGGCCCTCCAATTCGATATTTAGGGGTTTGAGCTTCTTATCCTCTGCTGCTTTTTCCTCTTTATCTTTCTTCTCGTCCTTTTTGCTCGCTTTCTTCTTTTCCTCTTCCTCCTCTTTGAGCAATTGATAATCTTCTTTGCTCAGGCGGTAGCGGTCATAGGCGTCTTGGGTCAAGAAAAGGGCAAAAACATCATTCTGGCTTCCCCAGCTGGCATGATTGCGCATGCCTTTGCGGTCTGAGAACCAAATGAGAGATTCTCCATTCATGCTCCATTTGGGGCGGCCGTCATTGTAGCCACTGCGGCTCAAATTTACGGGAGCGGTTTTCCCATCGGCGGCCACTAGACCAATTTCAGAGATCCATTGGTTTTCTTGCAAGAACTCTAGCAAAAACCATTTGCCATCGGGAGACCATTGGTAGTATTGGTCGCCATCGGAATAAGAGTAGTTGCGGTCTTTCTCCAAGATGGTCCGCTCTTTTTTGCTCTCTAGGTTGATGACCTTGAGCCTTGTGCGCTCTTCTAGAAAGGCCACCTCCTTCCCATCGGGAGAATAAGCGGGTTGGAAGGTCTCTTTATCTGAGGCCAAGATGGTTTCTTCTTGGAGCAAGGTGGAGTTGAAGAAATACTTTTCTTCCTTGCGGGCCAAACTCGTTTGGTAGAGGTTCCAACTTTCTTCTCGCTCCGAAGCATAGAGAATACTGCGACCATCGGGGCTAAAGCTAATGCTGCGCTCCTGCTCTGGCGTATTGGTAATGCGCTTGGTTGTTCCAGCTTCCATAGAAGAGACAAAAACCTCCCCTCTATAAACGTAGGCCACCTCTTTGCCATTGGGCGAAAGAGCAAACTCCCCGGCCCGATTGGCCATGACGATTTCTCTGGGGTTGCTCCGCCAATCGCTAGCAATTTGTACCTGTAGTTTTTGGGCGTTGGCGCCTGGCTTTAGGGTATATAGCTCTCCATTGTATTGGAAACAAAGCAGGCCTTCATCAGAAATAGACAAAAAGCGAACGGGATGCTTATCGAAGTTGGTCAATTGCTTTTTGTTCTTTTTGCCTCGAATCTCTAGGCTATAGACATTTAGACTGCCCGATTCTTCTGAAAGGTAGTAGAGGGTTTTGGCATCTTTAGAAAGCACCGGCTCTCTGTCTTCCCCGCCAAAATCGGTCAAGCGGCTAAAGCTTTTGTTTCTGAGCGGCTCATACAACCAAATATCTCTAGTAACAGAAGATTGATGATGTTTGCGCCAAGGGTCTTCATAGCCCTTCTTATCTTGAAAGACGTAGATATCGCCTTTGCGGCTCACTTTGGTGTATTCGGCAGCGGCAGAGGTAATTTGTTCTACTCTTCCGCCTGTAGCGGGCACGGCATAAAGCTCGGGCAAGCGGGCATAGGGAAACTGTTGGTTCTTGACATCATCTATCCTCAGGGAGCTAAAGAAGATACGGTGACCGTCTCCGCTGAAGTCTGAGGGGTAATCATCTGTAGAATGGAAAGTAAGGCGCTTGGGGGCCCCACCCTCTGCGGGCATCGTGAAAATATCAAAATTGCCGTAGCGGTCAGAAGCAAAGGCAATGCTTCGGCTATCTTTGGACCAAACGGGCATGAAGTCGTGCGCGCTATGCTGCGTGAGCGGCTTGGCCTCTCCACCTGCGGCGGGCATACTATATAAATCGCCTTTATAGCTAAATACAATGCTTTGCCCATCGGGAGAAATAGCGGGATAGCGCATCCAGAGCGCATCTTGTAGCTGCGCTTGGGTCCATAAGGGAAGTAAAAAGAGCAACCAAAAGGAAGCAAATATCTTTTGCATAAGTTCTTGTTTTGATGAATTCAGATAATAAGTAGTCTTGGGCAAGATGAGGAATAATATCGACCAATGTTTTTTAAACTAGACGAAAGCGGCTTCTCTTTTATTCATAAACTGCTGCAGGAGGATTTGGGGCTGCCCCTCCCTATGGTCGGGTCGCTCCGCTACGCAGCTCGCAGGTCTGCTCGGCCCTGCAGCGCTTTCAGCGCTTTGGTCTGCCGCCTTCGGCGGCCCTGCTTCGGCAGCTCAGCCGCTCTTCTTGGGTTTTTTCAGGCTTGGGGGATCGGCTTCGGCCCTAAAACGGCCTTTTATCCCCTTCGCTAAAAAACGAATAGGCCTAAAGACTTGCAATGGAGTATTATTTTTCCAGCGAATACAGCAACAGACTTCCAATGGACCATTTTTTTCCTAGCAAATACGCTGAGGGATTGCATGGCACATATATTTTTCCAGAGAATGCAGCAAAAGGCTTCCAATGGACCATTTTTTTCCTAGCGAATGCGCTGAGGGATTACAATGGACCATTTTTTTTCCAGCGAATGCAGCAAAAGACTTGCAATGGAGCATTATTTTTCTAGCAAATGTGCTGAGGGCTTGCATGGTGCATATATTTTTTCAGCGAATGCAGCAAAAGACTTCCAATGGACCATTATTTTTCTAGCGAATGCGCTGGACCGAGTCTAAATCCTCACTGCTTTAATTTCCTATACCTTTTATAAGCCCTCCTTAACGGCCGGAGCCCCAGCATTAGCGCAAAGAAGAAGGATGAGCGGCTTAGCGCTGTGAAGGGGTGGCCCAAAGGGCCAGACCAAAGGCAGGCAAAGCCTGCCTGCAGGGCCGAGCAGAGCTGCGAGCCCCGCAACATAGCGCCCCGCCCTTCGGGCGGGGAAGCCCCAAATCCCCCTTAAAAAGAAATTTGCTTTTCTGCTTGGAAGAATGCATTTTTGTGGGCTCAAATCAAGGGGAAGTATGCGACTAAAAAGTTTAGAAATAAAGGGATTTAAGAGCTTTGCGGATAAAACGGTCATCAATTTTTCGGAAGATGTGATTGGGATCGTAGGCTCCAATGGCTGCGGAAAGTCTAATATTGTAGATTCGATTCGCTGGGTGTTGGGAGAGCAAAAAACTAAACAGCTCCGTTCAGACAGCATGACCAGCGTGATTTTTAATGGGACCAGCAAGCGCAAAGCGGCCGCCTTGGCCGAGGTAAGTCTGCGCTTTGAAAACGACAGAGGTGTATTGCCCACCGAATTTCAGGAAGTGACCATTAAAAGAGCGTTGCATAAAGACGGCAGTGGAGAATACTACCTCAATGGAGTCAAATGTAGATTAAAAGACATCAATAACCTGCTTTCTGATACGGGTATGGGCTCCGACTCTTATGCTATCATTGCTCTGGGGATGGTAGATGATTTGTTGCAGGATAAAGACAACAGCCGCCTCAAGCTTTTTGAACAGGCGGCGGGCATCTCTAAATATAAAATTCGCAAAAAAGAAACCCTACGCAAGCTCAAACAAACCGCAGAGGACCTCGAGCGGGTGGAAGACCTATTGCATGAGGTGGAGCAACAGCTCAAAACCCTAGAACGGCAGGCCAAGCGGGCCAAGCGCTATCTAGAGCTCAAAAGCGAATATAAACAGTTGAGCATTGACCTACAGGCCATTCGGATTAGAGGCTTGCGCAAAGATTATTCGGAGCTCGAAAAAAAGATGGCGCAAGAGCAGCAGCAAATTCAAAAACAACAAGGCGAGCAAGAACTGGAGCAAGAGCGCTTGCGCTCGGCCAAGCGAGAACAATTAGAAAAAGAACAACGCTTATCGGCTGCCCAGCAAAAGCTCAACCAGTTGATTGGGCGCATCAAGGGCCTAGAGAACGAGCAAAAGATGAAAGCTCAAGAAGCCCTCTTTTTGCAGCAAAACAAAGAAAAACTATTGGACCGTCTGCGCTCGGGCAAAGAACGCCTATCGGCCGCCCAACAAAATGCCGACCGCTATGCCCAGCAAAAGAAAACCGAGGAAGAGGTCCTAGAGATCCTTTCCGATGCCCTCTATGAGGCCCAAGAACAACTCGCTAAAATTCGTTCGGAACATGGGCAGCTCAAAATAGAAGTAGAACAATTTCTGGAAGAGCAAAAGAGCATGCAAGAGCGTTTGGTACAGGCCGAAAAAGAAATGGCGGTCTATGAAACGGAACAAAACAACCTCAAAAAGCAGTACCGACAAATTGATGAGCGTTTGGCCCAACGTGCCGAAGAGCTCAAGGCGGTCGAGCTGGCCTATAGAGAAAGTGCGAGCGAGCTACAGACCCAAAAAGGCATATTGGAAGGGCTGCAACAGGCCGAAGAAATCCGAAAAAGCGAACTAGAAAACGTAGAGCAACAACTGGAAAGCGAAAGTCAGCTTTTGCAGCAGAAAAACCGTTTGTTGGATGCCAAAAGCAACGAAAAAAAGTTGTTAGAGGATTTGGTCAAGAGCATGGAGGGCTATGCCCAATCTGTAAAATTCTTGCATCAGAACGATAGCTGGACCGACAAGCCGGCTCTCTTATCGGACCTCTTTTATTGTCCAGAAGAATATCGCTTAGCGGTAGAAAACTACCTCTCTCCCTACCTCAACTACTATGTGGTCCAAACGGCAGAAGAAGCCTATAAGGCGGTACAGCTCCTAGAGGAAGCCGAAAAGGGAAAAGCCAACTTCTTTGTCCTAGACTGGATGGCGCTCAAAGGCGAAAAACAATTATCGGTTCCGGGCGCTCAGGCGGTTTTGGAGCTAGTAGACTATGAAGCGGATTACGAAGCCTTGGCCCAACAGCTATTCGCTCAGGTCTATATATTGGAAGAGGGCCAAGAGCGGCCTGCTCAAAGCCCAGGACATTTTTTGTCTAAAGACGGAAAGCGAAGTTTTGGTCCCTACAGCCTGCAGGGGGGCTCTGTTGGCGCCTTTGAGGGGAAAAAGATTGGGCGAAAGAAAAATCTGGCCCTTTTGGCTGAGGAAATCGAGTTATTGCAGACCGAAGTGGGCAGTCTACAACAAGCCGTAGATGAGTTGCGCCTGCGCCAAAAACAATTGCGCCAAGCCGACCGCAGCCGAGAGATCCAAACCGCAGAAAGAGGCCATCAGCAGCTCTTGCAAAAGCACATTAGCTTGGAGGGAAAACTAGAGGGCTTCGAGCAATTTAAGGCAGAAACCAAAAGTCAAAAAGAGCAGCTCCGTACAGAGCTCAAAAAGATACGAAACGACAAAAGGGAAATAGAGGGAGAGCTGGAGTTTCAGGAAGATCAACTGGAGCAACTACAAAGACGGTTGGGCAAAAAGAATATGGCCTTTAAGGAACAAGCCCAAGAGCTTTCTCAGGCCTCTTCTCAATACAACCAAAAACATATTGAGCAGCTCAGGCAACAAAACCGCCTAGAGGGCCTAGACAAAGAATGGCAGTTTGCCCAACGGCAGGCCCAAGAGCTGCAGCAACAGCTCAAGCAAGACCAAGAAGCCTTAGAGGAGGGCGAAAAGAAAGAACAAAGCCTGTTATTGGCCCAAGAAGATAGCCAAAAGCAGCTACAAGAGCTCTATGAAGACCGACAGCTCTATAAGGCTCGCCTCTCTGATGTGGAGCAACAATTCTTTAGTGGTCGTGGCGAAATCCAAACCCTAGAAGAACATTGGGAAGAGGGCCAAAAACAATTGCAAAAACGACAAGAGCTCTTTCAATTGCAAAAGGAACGCTTTGCCGAACTTAAGATGCAGTTGTCTAATATCGCCGAGCGCCTCCGCATTGAGTTTGAGCTGCAACTCTCTCAGCTCCTAGAGCATGAGGTCCAAAGCGAACTGCCCGAAAAGGAATTGGACCAAAAGGTAGAGCAGCTCCGCCTGCGAATCAATAATTATGGGGCCGTCAATGAAATGGCGATCGAGGCCTTTGATGAGGCCAAGGAACGTTTCGATTTTATTGGCGAGCAGCGGCAAGACCTTGTCGAGGCCAAGGACAGCCTGATGCAAACCATTGATGAAATTGATGATACGGCCAGCAAAAAGTTTATGCAGGCCTTTGAAGAGGCCCGTGAGCATTTTATTCGGGTCTTTCGCTCTCTCTTCCTAGAAGATGATACCTGCGACCTGCTGCTTTCTGATCCGCAAAATCCACTAGAGTCTCGCATCGAGATTATTGCTAAGCCCAAGGGAAAGCGCCCGCTTTCTATTAACCAGCTTTCGGGGGGAGAGAAAACCCTGACCGCTACGGCGCTGCTCTTTTCGCTCTATCTGCTCAAACCGGCCCCTTTCTGTATCTTTGATGAGGTGGATGCGCCTTTGGATGATACCAATATTGCCAAGTTCAATAATATCATCAAGGATTTTTCGGCCAATTCTCAGTTTATTATCGTTACGCATAATAAGAAGACGATGGCGGCGGTAGACGTAATGTATGGCGTGAGCATGCAGCAGGGCGTTTCTCAGGTCATTCCCGTCGATTTCCGTATGTTGCAGCCTCAATAGGCCCAATTTATTTATCTCAGAATTAAAGTTAAATATGCGTTTTTTCCCTTTGCCCTTTATTTTTGCCCTCTTTTTGGGCCTTCAGCTTGCTGCACAGCCCTATCAAGTTGGGATAGAAAATAATTTTGAAGGCTACTGGCAACTCAAACAGGTCGATAATCAGCCCCTACCCGAAAGTGCCAGCATTTACATCCAATTTGATGGCAATCAACTCTTGTTGGTCAATGGAGAGGACCAAAAAGGCGGCCGCTGGGCTTGGAATCATCCCCAGAGGCAGTTTATCGTAGAAACCGATAGCACTGAAATCTGGACCCTCATGGCTTTTGTTCCCAAAAGGGTGCTGGTCCTCCGAGAGGAAACTAGCCAAAAGTTACTGACGCTCTCGGCCATGCCCGCTCCGCCTCATAGCCAGTTTGTTCAGGCCTATGCCTCGGACCTCCTTGGCGAATGGCTGCTTTCTGCCGTGAATGATGTGGCCGCCCAAAATAGCCGCTCGGTCAGCCTGCAGCTTTCTGCCTATGGCCGCTTGTTTATTGATGCTGGGGTCGAAAAAGATAGCATCTTTTGGCGGATGGGCCCCAAAAGGGAGACGATCGTGACGATGGTCGGTCCCAATAATATGGAAAAGGCCGAAAGCTGGTCTTTGCTCCAAATCGATAAGGAGAATATGGAATTTAAGGACCCCAATGGTGCCCGCCTCCGCTTTAGTCGCTACAGCCGCCCCGTCTTGCCTTCCGAGATGAAGCAGTTGCTAGGCCGCTGGCGCATTGTGGAGATCTCTGGCCAAGGTCCCGAACAGCTCAATTATCCCGCTTTTGAGTTTTTGGAAAATGGCGAATTGCGCTTTTTTCTGGGCGACCAATCTACCGAAAAAGGGGCCTGGGGCCTTAGCGATACCGGCGACCGCTTTCAGTTTGCCACTTCCGCCGGCAATGAAAGTTGGTCTATTTTGTACTGGACCAATAAGGAGATGCTCCTCGAAATGAATAATCTCAAAATGGTCCTCATCCGAGAGTAGCTGTTTTGGGGCCCGCGGCCGCCCTTCAATTTGGGGCGGCCGCCGCTATGCTGCGGGGCTCACAGGTCTGTTCGGCCCTTCGCTGGCTTCGCCAGCTCGGTCTGGCCTTCGGCCACCCCTCCGCAGCGCTGGGCCAATTGCTCGCTTCGCTCGCAGGCGGCAAAGCCGCCTTTTGGGCTCCGCTCTTTAGGGGGTACACTTTCTCCAAATCTCTTAAAGTTGTTTAATCTTATGCGTCTGGCTCTATTTACCTTCTTTTTTTCCTTATCTTTTGTATCCCTTTGGGGCCAAAGCAAAGCTATAGACAAAATGCGCAAGAAAGAATTGCGTAGTCTTTGCCTAAAACAGCAAGAAGAGTTGCGCCAACTTAGGGCCGAAAAAGAAAAGCTACAAGCCCAATTGGCCGAAAAACAACTGCTCAATAGCTATTTGCAAATGGACCTTATGGATTGGAGCCACTGCTATGAGCAATTGGCCCAAAAACCACCCATAGAAATCATTATGCTGGATATTAAGCAGCTGGGGCTTTGGTCCACTAGCTTGCCCAATCAAGAAGAAAAGCGGGAGCTCTTGCAATGGCTCATCAGCCAGCGGCAAGAACAGCTCAACCTCTTGAGAGACCGCCTAGCCGATCGCCAACTTCCCCAGAGCGAAAAAGAACGGCTCTTTGGCCTCTTTCAGCAAGCTTATGCCCCCTTTGCCAATAACTGGAGACGGAAAGATTTTGGACCAAATCTCCAACTTTGGGAACAAAAAAGCCGAAACTTGCTTTGGCAAAAAACAAGGGCTGATTTATCGAGCAGCCTAGCAGAAAACCAACTTATTGAAGCATCTTACCGTAATTAAATAATATGCAAGAAGAACATAAAGAAGAAGAAGAAAAGGAATTGACTCCCGCCATGAAAGAGTTTGCCGATGGCGATGAACCCTTAGAAGACAAAGGCCTGCTGATTTCAGAAACTTGGTTATATAAGATTTTTGTCAAATCAGCTTATCGTTTTCTCAACAAGCCCCTAGCTTTGCTGCAATTGCTCAAGCAATCTGCCGAGCGCCTACAGCGCTACGATAGCGCCCGAGAACTAGGCGCCGACGTGCTCGAACAATTTCAACTACTCTTTAGAATGGTCCGAGCCTATGCCAAGGGCGAGTATAAGGGCGTTTCTTTGCAAGGAGTGGTGCTTTCTATTGCGGCCTTGCTTTATTTTGTAGCGCCTCTAGACTTTATTCCCGATTTCCTAGTCATTGGTTTGGTGGATGATATTGCCTTAATTCTATGGTTAGTTAAGAATTACCAAAAGGAATTGGAGGACTTTCAGTCTTGGGAGGATGCCCAGAAGATACAAATCGAAATTGAGCCTAATCCCATACAGGAGGAAAAGGACCAAAGCCAAGAGCCATAAGCCAACTGTTTTGGCCAAGAGCGAAGCGGCGGGGGCTGCATGTTTTAAACATGCAGCCCCCGCTTTTGGTCCAAAGGCGGCGCAGCCGCCACAGCCGTAGGCTGATGGCTTAGTGAGCTGTAAGGGGGCCGCGAAGCGGCAGACCAAAGCGGCGCAGCCGCTGCAGGGCCGAGCAGACCTGCGAGCCCTGAAAGGGAACGCCCCGAGCCCTTGAGGGCGAGGGGAAGCCCCAAAAAAAGCCCCTCAACAAAAAAGTTAAGGGGCTCGAGAAAAAATAAGCGTCTATAATGATTATTGGACCAGCAAGCGCAGGCTGTGGCTACCATTTTTATCCGTCAATCGAAGGATGTAAAAGGCAGGAACCAATTGCTCGAGGTCTATCTCTAGGCGACTTTGGCCAATGGCCAACTGCCAGCTATTGAGCAGGCGACCATCCAGACTGATGAGCTCTAGTCTTTGTTCGCTTTCTAGCGGCTGGCTAAAGCTAAGCGTGCTGATCTCCTTGGCGGGATTGGGCTGTAGCCGCATGCTATTGCCGTTGGCCAAGTTCTGAACGCTGCTTGCTGCGACCGTAATCGTTTCGTTATATACACAGCTGGAATTGCCATTAACGCTGAGTGTAATGGTATAAGTACCTGGCAGGTTGTAGCTATGTGTAGGGTTTTGTAGGGTAGAGCTATTGCCATCGCCAAAATCCCAAGCCCAGCTAGAGGCATTGGCAGATTGGTCCGTAAAGCTGAGGTCCAAATCGCTGGCCGTATAGCTAAATACCGCTCCATTGTTTACATTAACGCTCAGATTGCCCAAGGGAGAGCGGCAAGGCGCTTCCTCTACCTCCCAATCATAGACATAATACCAGAAGTCTAAAGGGCCCGTAGTTGCCGAAGAGCTATTGATTGACAATAGGCCGGGGACCACATAAGGATAACTAGCGCCGGCATTATTGCGGAAAAGATTGATAGAGGTTCCACCAAGGCTATAATTTCCTGGACCAGGAACCTCTAGGCCGAGTTCTACTCTTTGGGGACCGCCTAAGGCGTTAATTGTCACTTGGTCCACAATATTTCCAGAGCCATCATTGCCATCCCAAAGATAAATCGTTCTTGGTCCAGGGTTTCCAGCATCGATCCAGCCAGAAACAATGACCAAAGGCTTGAAGGCCTCGAAGTTTTGGGTACCCGTAAATCCAGTATTATGGTAACCGCCATTTCCTGAGGCTCCAGCCGAATCAATACCGACAAAGCTTCTGGGGTAGAAAGTCACGCCCTCCATTTGGTAAGTGGTATTACTATTGAGGTTGGGCGTAACGAAAGTGAGGCTAGTATCCAGAGGCGTTCCTTGGGCATCGTACCAAATCACGCTGTTGCTAGTCGTATTGGCGCTAATAGTTGTGCTGCCTGGGCAAATCGTTTGATTGGCTGCGGTAGGCGCGCTAGGTATGTTAATCGTCACGGTACTGCTAATCGTATCGCTCCCTAGGCTATTGCTGACGATAAGGACCACATTATAAGTTCCATTGGCGCTATAGTTATGGCTAGGATTGGGGAGGGTATCTGTATTTCCGTCGCCAAAGTCCCAGCGCCATTGTTGGGGCACATCCGTAGACTGGTCTTCAAAATTAACGCTGCTACCACAGGCCGAAACCAAAAGGCTATTAAAGTTGGCCGTGGGGGCGGTTACTGGCGTTTGGCAAGAAGTGGGCAGATCAAAAGCCTCTAGTTGGTCCGAGCGGTTATTGCTACTTCCTTGGTCTGCACTAGCGCCCAAACCGCGGCGGGCAAAAACTTCCCAGATCAAACATTGGTTGGCCCCTCCATAGAGCAATTGATCGGCTTGGAGGATAGCGTCACGACCATCGACAAAGCCGGGGCTACAGGGCTGTAACTTGATTCCGTTGATGACCAAATTCATCGCCATATTGTTTCCAGCAGTACCATTATAAAGGTCGGCATCATAGCCATATTGGTCAATAAGAGCCCAGTTGAGGTCCCAAAGCACCGTTGCCCAAACGAAACCGATGCCATGAGGCTCAGAAAGGTTCGTATTATTTACATCGCCATAGGTATAGCTATTAACGGCCATATCTGTAGTATAAGGTGCTGGGCGAATTCCTGTTCCAGTAACGGCTTGGCCGGTGGCAAACGTACCGATGCCACGGACATCAGTGGCTTGGTCGCCAGGCTCAATTGTCATCATCAAACCAAAGTAATCGGACCAGCCTTCGCCCATTTGCTCTGCATTGCTGAGGCAACCAGAGTTAGAGGCTCCGCCTGTCAGGCGAGTAGAAATACCGTGGCCATATTCATGGGCAATAATTCCATTGTCAAAATCGCCATCTTTATCAAAGTTAGCCGAAAAGTTACCGATACTCGCATTGACGGTTCCATTGGCCATTTCGGCGACAATAGCGGCTCCATCGGTATCGCTAATCATAATGCTGGGGATATTGGTGGTTCCTGTTCCGCCCATAGTAATGGGGGCACCTGCAGTATTATTGATCACAATAACGGCCAGGGCTCCAGCGGCTTCAGCGGCTTGCACCTTAGCCACAAAGGTACAGCTTCCTCGATATACCACAGCAATTTTTCCGTTGAGGCTAGCTGCATTGGTTAGCGGGTCGCAGGCATCATTGGGATCTGGAGCGGTAGCATCATCGGCGAGGACCAAATCCTCTGTAATAGGTGTAGTGGGGACATTGGGGCCAAAAGTACCCTCAGTAGCCGTATAAGTTCCGGCGATGCTGCTTGGACTATTAACATCTAGCAAGCTGCTTGATCCCCCGCCATTGGTCCAAAGAAACATTTGCATAGTAGGGTTGCTACCTTCTGGGGGCGTTCCGAAGTTGGCATTATTGGTTCCGCCGCCATCTTGGGCCTCGGCAAAGACATAATCGCCGCCTTGGCCGCCACGGCCATAATTATTCTCTTGAAAGTTTCCGCTGGCTTCATCAAAACCGTAGTGGTACCAAACATCATGCGTGAGGTTATTCCAATAAAAGAGGTTCGTGATCGCTGCATCCTCATAGGCTGCGGGTTGTTGATTCATATTGAGTGGAAAATCAAAATTGAGGGCGCTGCCGCCATCGGGAGAATAGCCTGGCTGATCTGCTGCGGCTCGGTCCTCATAGGCATGCACATTATTTCCGCGAGTGATGGTGTATTCTGCACCAGCTTGTCCGTCGGTATCATGCCAACCGAGGGGAGAGGCCGTTGTATCGGCAGGATCAACCTCTAGGGTTCGGCTACCGTGGTTGGGGCTCTCTAGGGGCTCTGCAAAAACTCGATATTGTGCGGGCAGCGCATTATTGGCCAATGTTCCGCTTACTGTGGGCAGATGGGGGACATCGGGTCGGCTACAATTGCCAAAAGCATGATCGGCAAAGCTACAATGCTTGATCCAATCTTCCTGGGCCAAAATTTTCCCGTTTTGGGCATCAATGCGGAGCGACCACCAATGCTGTTTGTTCCTTTGGTAGATGCTAAGGTCCCAAGCAAGGCGGATTTCGCCTTCTGGCCCCGGCTGATAGCAAAGTTTTAGGGGAATATTCTCTAGAGAAATGCCTGCGGGACTAAATAAATAGCTGTTTGGGCCGCTATTTTCTAGTTCTCTTAGATTTTGCAAAGGGGGTAAATAAAGGGCATCGGCGGCTTTTTGAATGGCCGTTGCGGGCGTAATTTGGGCGCTTGCGGCTAAAACCCTTTGGGCCAAATTAGCTTCAAAGCGGTTGCCCAAGCTAATCAGCTGCCCATTTTTAATATTGAGGTTAATTACGGCATTTTGGACCTCAACGCCTTGGTACATTTGGCGAATATAAATGTGTTCTACGCCAGTTTGTTTGCTCTGATGACGGTCATAAACACGCCATTCTGATAGGTCTGAAGCCTTCAGGCCCAACTGTTTTTGTTGCTGAAGAAGAAGCTGTTGAATTTGTTCATTGGAGGTTTGGCCCCATAACTGACCGACACCAATAAAACAAAGCAGACATATCCCCAAAAGATGTGGAAGGTTGTTTTGCATAAAAAATGAATCAAAAAGGTTAGTAAAATCTAAACAAAGATTCAGCTTTTTGGCCTTAAATTCAAAATTAAAGCTTGTAAACTGCTGGTTTTTAAAAATAAATTTGGTTTTAGCTATTTCGACTAATTAAATATAAGGTTTTGTTTTATATGTAGTGTTTTGATTTGGGGCTTCCAGCTCGCCGAGGGCTCGCTGGCGTTACGCTACGCAGCTCGCAGGTCTGCTCGGCCCTGCAGGCTTTTCGCTTTGCTTCAAAGCCTTTGGTCTGCCGCCTGCGGCGGCACTGCTGCGCATCACTAAGCCGCTCAGCGGGAGAGGGGAGGCTAAAAGAAGCGGCTGCGGCAGTCTTGGTCCAATAAACGGTTTTGCAGGCCCGAAGGGCCGCAGGTAATAGCCAGATTTAAATACACTCGCTTTTATAGTTTGCAGCAATTTCCCGCTAGTCGGCCCTATTTTTCTCGGCCATAACGAAGGCTATGCCCTTAAAAAATAGCTGGCCTAGCAGAAAATTCATAGCAAACTATGGCCAAAGCAGCGCAGTTAAATCTGGCTGAGGGATAGATAGCAGTGGCCGAAGGCCAGACCGAGCTTTTTTGAGCGCAGCGAAAAAAAGCGAAGGGCCGAGCAGACTTGCGAGCTGCGGCATAGCCCGACCCAAGGCCGTCGGCCGCAGGGGCAGCCCCAAAACAAACAGCAATAGAGCAGTAATAGATGAAAAAACGCCAAATTATTATCGATAGGGGGCATTTTGCGCCACTCTATTTAACATAATATAAATTATAGGCAAATAGAGGACTCACGAAAGGGAGAGAGGCCCTATAGATCGGCCTTTGGGGAAATCAGGGCGTTTATTGAGAGGCCTATTTCTTTAGTTTTCTGGACTTTGAGCAGCTGAGTTTTGCGCAATAAAATTTGTTTTAGGTTGATTTTGATGGCTTTGTTTCTTTTGGCTCCTTGGGTTTATTGCTGGGCTATTTTTCTGCATTTTCTTGGGCCTAATATATTTTCATCTTCTTTTTGTTTGCCGCTGCGCTTGCTTTATGGCCTCAGCTAGCCAAATTTGGCTTATCCCCCCAATTTTGGCTAGCTTCTACTTCTTTGACCATTTTGATCTGCTCAAAAAAGTCTTTAGCTAAAAAAAAACTTGTAAATCACTGTTTTACAGTTAATTAGCCCTAAAAACTAGCTTTAAACAAACATTTAGGCCCTTTAATCGTTGAATCCACTATTTAGCGCCGTATATTTGCGGCGCTTAGCAATGAGCATATTTTTAGCTCAGAAATCAGTAGGAAAAAATGAATGGAAAACGAGTAGTTGTCGGCCTTTCAGGCGGTGTAGATTCGAGTGTAACGGCCTATCTCCTTTTGGAGCAAGGTTATGAGGTGATTGGTCTTTTTATGCGAAATTGGAATGATGATTCGGTCATTGAAGAAAGCGAGTGCCCTTGGATTGAGGACAGCAATGATGCGCTTTTGGTGGCTCAGGAACTGGGCATTCCCTTTCAGGTTGTGGACCTAAGCGAGGACTATAAAGAGCGGATTGTGAATTATATGTTTGCAGAATATGAGGCGGGCCGCACCCCTAATCCCGACGTACTTTGCAACCGAGAAATCAAATTTGATGTCTTTTTGGAAAAGGCCTTAGAATTGGGCGCCGATTATGTGGCGACGGGCCATTATTGTCAAAAAACGAGCATTGAAAAAGACGGGCAATTGTATCATCAGCTAAAAGCTGGAGCCGATCCGAACAAGGACCAAAGTTATTTTCTTTGTCAGCTATCTCAGGAGCAATTGGCCAAGGCCCTCTTCCCCATTGGGCATTTGCAGAAATCTGAGGTTCGAGAAATTGCCAAGGAACAGGGATTGATTACTGCGGAGAAAAAAGATTCTCAGGGACTTTGTTTTGTGGGTAAAATCAAATTGCCTGTATTTTTGCAGCAGCAATTGGCCCCAAAAACGGGACAAGCCATAGAACTAGCCGCGGATTCGCCCATTTTTAAGCCTGCTGCTACAGATAACTTAGCCGATTTGGCGCGCCCCTACCCTTTTTCGCCTAATTTGGGCAAAGTTGTGGGCGAACATACTGGCGCCCATTTTTTCACGGTGGGTCAGCGCAAAGGTTTGCAGCTAGGTGGATTTAAAGAGCCCCTTTTCGTTTTGCATACCGATACCGAAAAAAACATCGTTTATGTGGGCCAAGGCAAGCAGCATCCGGGTTTGTATCGCCCTGCCTTATTTATCCCTAAAGAGGATGCGCATTGGCTACGTCCAGATTTAGCCCTAAAAGTGGGTGAAAAAATGAGCATTATGGCCCGTATTCGCTACCGCCAAGCCCTACAAAAGGCAGAATTGATTGCTCAGGAAGAAGGGCTTTACTTTTTGTTTGAGGAGCCGCAAAGAGGCGTTACTCCAGGGCAGTTTGCCGCCGCTTATTTAGGCGATGAGCTGATCTTTTCTGGAGTGATTCAGTAAGCAAAAAATGATATAGACAGGCAAATATTGACCGCCTTTATTTTTGAATCCCACTGATAATCAAACTACTATCAGTGGGATTATTTTTTGTCTTCATTTGGTTTTTAACTAAAACCAAAATTAAATGAAAGCGATTTTAGCCCTATTTATTTGTCTATTTAGCAGTGTTCTTCTTTTGGGCCAAGATTTGGTCCGCCCTGTGGTTGATCTGCAATTTAAAATCCCGCCTTTGGGCTCAAAAGTATTTTACTACAGCTTTGAAAAAGGAGATAAAGTTCGGCTGAGCTGTGAAGAGCTCAAGGGGAAGAAAATCAAGAGCCTCAAGTTAGAGACAGATGAAGGGCAGCTTCTTTTTCAGGCCTATAAGGCGGAAAAAATAGAAAAAGAGATAGAAATTATGAGTCGGGGCGTTTATGCCCTACGCATTGGACACGGCAGCTTTGGGCGTCGGCTCTGTGCGCTCAAGATTAGTCGGAAGGCGGCCAGCGAGGCCACTAAAGACTTCAATACTGCCTGGGTTTGGAAAGAATTGATTGACAGCAGCTACAGCAGTTATACCAAAGATACTATTATTGGCTATGAAAACTATTTGGTCAATAAGAGCAGAAGAGTTCTTGTTTCGGTAGATACTTCCTTTAGCTACATCATAGATAGAAAAGAACGGGTACATTCTGAGACGGCCTTCGGCAAAAGCAATCGGAGTTTAGTTCAGTTTTATCTACCCAATAACCAGTATGCGCCAAACAACCTGCGGCCCTACAGCAGCAAAGAGTTGATTGCTTGGTCCTATTGGATTGGCGTGGGGCAAAAATCCTTAGAGCAATTTGAAGCTAGGGATAAGAAGATTAAAGGAGCCCTTGCTGTGGTTGGGGCTATTTCCGGTTATGGACTTTTAGCACAAGTGGCCACGGTGGGAGTAGATTTGTCTAGCGACCCTAATTTGGGAGATAATGTCAAATACAGTTTTTCTTCCTCCTTGGGGGTTTTTCAGAAAGGGAATGGCCCAGAGGCGATGGCTAAGGTCCAAAGTCCCAAGCAGGGATTAGTTAATTTGCAGTTAGAAAACGATAACTTTAGAGAGGGCATAGATGTGCATCTAAAGATCGGGGCCCTTTTTGTGCATAAACGCTGGAAAGATGAAATTTACCAAGTAGAAAAACAGCGGCCCATTATCAAGAAGCTAGAGAAACAGAAATTAAAAACTAAAAGCAGAAAAATTAGAGTGCCCGCCCAGTAGGTTTTATCCCCTCCTCCCCTTGGGGACAAAAAGACTGCCAGGCGCCATTTGGCCCAGCGCTGCGGAGTGGGTGGCCGAAGGCCAGACCGAGCAAAACGAGCGCTAGCGAAGTTTTGTGAAGGGCCGAACAGCCTTGTGAGCCCCGCAGCATAGCGGCGGCCGACCTAGGCTTTGCCTAGCCGGCCGCGGGCCCCAAAACAAAAAAACTAAATAAATAGTCCCTAAAACTTGAGAGTATATTTCAAAGTTACTACCTTTGATTAAACTAAAAATATGCTCAACGAAAAAGAAAAACTCTGGGCCATTGCCCTACAGCAATCTCCACAAATGGGGGCTATTCGGGCCAGAAGGTTATTGCGGGACTTTGGTTCTATTCAGGCGATTTATGAGGCAGATGCGGTGGCTTTGGCCCAGGCTAGTTATATTGGAAAAACTGCCATGCGGCATATTTTGAGCCGAGAAGGGCTAGAAATGGCCAAAAGGGAGCTAGATTTTGTAGAAAAAAAGGGGATCGAGCTGCTGCTCTTTGGCCAAAGCAATTATCCGAGGCGTTTGTTGCAGATCGAAGATGCGCCCTTTTTGCTCTATTATAAAGGTTCGGCGCCTTTGGACCAGCTGCGGACGCTTTCGGTGGTGGGCACCCGCAAACCCACAGAAAACGGCCGGGCGGCTTGTGAGCGCATTTTGACCGAAATCAAGGAGTTTTCGCCACTAATTGTTAGCGGCTTGGCTTATGGTATAGATGCTTGCGCCCACCGAAAAGCCTTAGATTTGGGGCTGGAAACCGTGGCCGTTTTGGCCCATGGGCTCAACCGAATTTATCCGCCGCAGCATCGCTCTTTGGCCGAGCAAATGCTGGAACAAGGGGGATTATTGACCGAATTTATTAGTCAGAACAAGCCCCTAGCTTGTAACTTCCCGATGCGTAACCGCATCATTGCGGGCCTATCCGATGCGCTTTGGGTGGTGGAAACGGGCCCCAAAGGCGGCTCAATGATTAGCGCCCAAAAGGCCATAGATTACCAACGAAAGGTTTTTGCCTTGCCAGGGCGTTGGAATGATAAACAGTCTTTGGGCTGCAATGAATTGATTCGACAGCAAACAGCTTTACTCTTAAGCCAGGGGAAGCAATTGGCCCAAAGCATGAAATGGAGCCAACCAGAGCGAGGGCAACAACAACAGCTTTTTCAGCAATTATCGCCCAAAGAGCAGCAAATTACCGACCTATTATTGGGTGGGCAGCAATTGCATTACAATCAGCTGTTGGCCCAATTGCCTTGGGGCCACAGCCAATTGATAGAGCTTTTATTACAACTAGAAATGCGGGGGCTGATCAAAGCCCTAGCTGGTAAATATTACCGCTTGGCCTGAGCATCTCGGAGCAATTGCTGGCAATTGTCGGGCACAAAAAGAGCGCCGTCTCCATTTCCCTTGAGGATTTCTCGGACCACCGTAGAGCTATAATAAGAGTATTCGGGGGCGGTCAATAAGAAAATGGTTTCTAGGCCCTCGCCCAAATCTCGGTTGAGCATGGCAATAGAGACCTCGTAATTAAAATCGTTGGAGTTGCGCAATCCTCTGAGGATAAAATCGGCCCCCTTCTCCTTGCAATAATCTACGGTAAGCTGTGGAAAGCGATCAATTTCTACTTTGGGGTCATCGGCAAAACTGGCTTTGAGAAAAGAAAGTCGCTCCTCTTCCGAAAAGTAGTAGGATTTTGTCGAGTTGGTCCCTAGGGCCACAATAATTTTATCAAATAAAGGCAGGGCTCGGCGGACAATGTCTTCATGGCCTTTTGTAATGGGGTCAAAAGAACCCGGGAAAACAGCAATTTTCATAAAAAAGATATTCAGAGTCAAAAAAAGGCGCCAAACGAAGGTTTGGCGCCTTTAAGTTAATCAACTTGATGGCCTATTCGGCAATTACGATAAATTTATTCTTCTTTCCATTTTGGCAGAAGAGGTAACGCTCGGCAAGAAGGTCCTTGCTCGTTAGTTCTTGGTTAAAGTCTGTTACTTTTTTGGCATTTAGCGCGATCGCACCTCCTTTAACGGCCCGACGAAGATCGCCATTAGAGCCAAGGCTTTTATGCTTACCCACCAAAAGATCGGCCAAGCTAATACCTGCTTCTAATTGGCTTTTTTCTACCTTGACCACCTCCAGTTCTTGGGCCAAAACAGCAAAATCTTTAGCCGAAAGGCTTTCCAAAAATTCCGCTTTTAGCTTTTTGCTAAAGGCAATATTTGTGGCTTTTTGGGCAGAAGCTAGGGCCTCCTCTCCATGCAGACGAATGGTCATCTCTTCGGCCAATACCTCCTTGAGCCCTCTGGGGTTTTCGGCATATTCTGCCTCCAAAGCTTCAATTTCCTCTCGGCTCTTAAGCGAGAAAATACGGATGAGCTTGCTCAAATCAGCATCATCTACATTCAGCCAAAACTGGTAAAACTGATAAGGAGAAGTTTTCTCGGCATCTAGCCAGATATTTCCTTTTTCTGACTTACCAAACTTCTTTCCGTCTGATTTGGTCAAAAGCGGACAAACCAAGCCGTAGCCTTTTCCACCGCCTTTACGGACAAATTCAGTTCCCGTCGTGATATTCCCCCATTGGTCACTACCGCCCATTTGCAAAAGGCAATCGTAGTTTTTATTGAGGTGATGAAAATCATTTCCTTGGATCAATTGGTAAGAGAACTCGGTAAAAGATAGGCCCGTTTCCAAGCGCTTTTTCACCGATTCCTTAGCCATCATATAGCTGACCGTAACATTTTTGCCAATATCGCGCAAAAAGTCAAAGATGCTCATCCCCTTGTAAAAGTCGTAGTTATTGAGCAAAATAGCGGGGTTCTCCCCTTCAAAATCGAGCAGTTGCTTAAACTGGGCAGTTTGCCGGTCAATATTCGCCTGCAAAGTATCATAATCCAAGAGCTGACGTTCTTCGTCCTTGAAAGAGGGGTCGCCAATTCGACCAGTGGCCCCACCCAACAAAACGATAGGACGATAACCCGCTCTTTGCCAATGCTTGAGCAACATAATGGTCACCAAGTTCCCAATGGTCAATGAGGGAGCGGTGGGGTCATAACCAATATAGGCCGTTTTGGGTCCTTCTTGGTTCAGGGCATCTTCTAGGCCCTCCGTCATTTCTTTCAACAAGCCACGCCATCGCAGCTCTTCGATAAAGTTCATGCCTTTATTTTTTCAATTCGTAAATAGTCATTCTCTTCGCTCAGAGAAATTGTCCATGCTCGGAAATTTAACGCTTCAAGATAAAGTTCCCAACAACTTCTCTGTTTTTATTTTTTTGGGGCCTCCGCAGCAAAGCTGCGGCGCTACGCTATGGGGCTCGCTCTTCGCTCGGCCCTGCGGCGGCTTTGCCGCCTTGGTCTGGCGCTATGCGCCACCCCGCCGCATCGCTAGGCCGCTCATCCTGATTCTTTGCGCTGGGCCTTTTGCTTCGGCCCGCCAAGGCTAGCAATTACTTCACAATGCCAAAAATCCGAGGCAACCCCCAGAGGTTTTTAAATGTAGCCTGCTGAAAGCGACCAGTTTGGACCTGCTCCTCTTCTCTTTCCCAAAAGTGCAGATTAGAAACCGAATAGAGGTAACCAAAAGCATAGGCCGTATGCCCTTCTTTAAGCTGGGCAATATACTCTAGGGGGTAGCGATAGAGCGCTTCTTGTTTTTTGACCAGTTTTTGGGCCTCTTCTCTACAGCTTTTTGCTTTTTCCAGCCACTTATTGGGATCTTCAAACTTCTCTTTGCGCAGTTTTGCCCGTCTTTTATCTAGCAAATAATTTAGAGTGTAGGCTCGGTGTCTGGCCCGCAAAGCAGTTATTTGTAGCCCATTGGCCAATTCTTCTCCCAATTGCTTTTGTTTCCCCGCCTTAGGAAAATGTCTTTTTTGAAGGGCCAAAAGCTCTTCTGTTCTTAGGGCAAAATCTAACAAAGGGGCCACTACGGTCTGGCTCACCGTATCTAGTTGGTGGGGCGCTGCCTGATTTTGGATATAGGGATAGCTATAAAGCGGACGAGGTTGGAACTCCATTTCGCCCAAACGGCCAGGTAGCTCGTCTGTAGTGCTAGAGGGCGCCATATAGCGAATGAGCTCTTTGTCCTTAATAAACTCCTCTTGCAAACGGAGCATGGACCAAACGGGATCGGTCCAAAGGTCGTTTTGCATCAATTCGGCCAAATACTGCAAGGGGTCATTTACCTCCTTTTCTCCCTGAATTTGATGCTCCCAAGACCAACGAGCGATGCTCCAATCAATCAACCAATAGCTCCATTCCCAACCCGAACTAAAAGTAATATGTCCTTCGGCCCTCAAAGAGTCCATAAGTTGAATATCTCCTAAGCGGGCAGAGAGATAAGGCAAAAGCGTCATGGGGACCGAATTATCAAAAGTGAGCCAATAAGCAGACCCTGGAAAATACCAGCATTCCCTTTTCTTGGCCTCTTCTTGGTAGAGGGCCAAGATGGCTTTTAGGTTTTTGTTATTGTAAACGGGCGCATGTTCATCCTCCAGGTCATAAAACATGACGGTATGGACCATTAGGCCGTGGCTGCGCTCTAGCTTCTGTTCTTCGGCAGATAGTTTGGGCAGTTCCTCTTTTTTGTCTAGCATGACCTCTTCTTGGACCAGATGCGCTCGGCTCATAAAATGGGCCTTATAACGGTTTTTGATTAGGTCCGCTAAGAAGATTTCTAGTTCCTGTTTCTTTTTTTGCTTCCCCTTGCTAAACTCTGTCGTAGAAAATTCTACATTATAGACATCCCAACCAGCTTGGGCCAGATAATCCATATTCTCCTCAATTTGCTTCTTTTTAGACTTGAGGCTATTGGGGAAGGTCTGGTAGAGTTGAAAAGCTTTTTGCTGGGTCATATGCATAGAAATATCAATGCCCATCAACAAGCCTCTTTTTTGGCCATAATCTACTATTTTCTTAATGTAGGGCATCCAGCTCTTGCGGTCGATGCTATTGAGTAAGTTGAACTCGAAGTAGTTTTGTTGGTTTCGGGCCAACCAATCAATGTACCCTTTCACTTCTTTTTCTGCATCGGGATAGTTGGGGTCCAAAAGGGCTTCTGTTAGCTCAATGGGGTGGATTGTATGTAAGTGAAAGCCTTTTTTGGCAAAGCGGGGACGAGCCTGCCAGACTAGCCCTTCAGCTACGGGCCAAGTCGTAATTTGGGGAATCAGGCTTTCTTTGGGATGAAAAAACTGAAAGCCCAATTGCTCTTGCAACAAACCATAAAGGCCCATACTCACTCCTTGGTAAGAATTAGTGAGTAGTTCCATTTTTATTTGCTGGCCAGACATTTTACTGCTCCAGTTATAGGCGTGTTCAGGAACATAGAAGCCTGTCCCTTGTTTATTGGCCTGCCCCTGATTGATATAAGGTAGAATAATCAGGACTTCGGCATCGGCTTTATTGTAGCTCAACTCACAGCGGCAAGCCTGCTCCAAAAGGCGGCTGGCATCCTCAATAGCATACTTACTGATAGAGACCTCAAAAAGCTCGGCATCTGCCATGATGCTAATGGCCCGAATGGCAAAACTATTAGGCATAAAGGCCCAAAAGAAAAAGAGAGAAAAAAAGAGTGGATGTAGCCGCATAATAACTTAAGTATTGCTGTTTGAAGCTGTGGGTAGAAGACACCACAGTTTGGCCATTTAGGGGCCTAGGGTCAGAAATGCGGCAAAGATAAGAACTGAAGGCCGAAAAGAAAATCTCTTTTCGGCCTTTAGGATATCCTTCTATTTTTGGTCCAAAACGGTTTATAGCTCGATAGCATAGCCCTCGCGGCGGTCGTCGCCTACTGCTTGGAGTTGGCCATTTTTATGGCGTAAAATAGAATTGAGTCCTCCGAAGAACATGGCTTTTTCGGGCCATTCGACTAATTGTTCTAGTTTAGGGTCTTCGGTATTGGCTAGGCCTGCGTATTCTGGCTCCAGATTGAGGCGGCCATGTTCGTAGTGCAGACGGCTAGCGGTGGTGGCCGCTTGTAGTTCCATCTTTTGGTCCAAAACATGGTGCAGGAGTTGAAGGACCATGCCTGGGATACGGCTAGCTCCGCCCGTTCCTGTTGCCAGATGAAATTGGTTCTCTTTGAGGACCAAAGTGGGCGCCATCATAGAAGACAAACGGTTATTGGGAGTCCAATTATGAAAGCCATCGGGTAAAAGGGCCGCCTCGCCCAGCATATTATTCATCATGATGTTGGTCCCGGGGATCATATAACCACAGCCTTCTCCATTGGAGAGAGTGATGCTAATGGCATTGCCCAACTCATCGGCAATATTGAGGTGAGTGGTGCTGCCCCATTTGCTATTGAGCTTTTTGGGATTGCGGTCTATACTATAAATATCACCAAGGACCTTTTGCAGGCGGGCCAGTTGTTGTTTAGTATGGAGCGGATCAATGGGGAGGGGCTCCAAAGCAGACAAGCCTTCTGCAATGAGGACCCCGCCCGTGCTGGGCAGTGGGTTGGTCAGTAGCTGATGCCCTTTATAGGCTAATTTTAAGGGCTTGCGCCAAATTACTTCATATTGGGCCAGGTCATCTGCTCGGAGCAGGCCGCCTTGGGCTATACTATCTTTTAGGAGCAGCTTAGCCGCTTCGCCCAGATAAATATCTTTGGCCCAATCCTTTTCATGGCTAAGGTAATCAAAGTAATCGGCCAGGCCGGGCATGCGCTGTATTTGGCCCACAGGCAAAGGTTTACCATCGGGATAAAAAATAGCTGCCGATTCTGCAGAGCGGGTCATAATGGGCTGCAATACCCGAATATCAAAAAACTGGAAATCGGTCATGGCGAGGCCTTCTTTGGCCAAAATCTTAGCCGGTTCGATTAGGACCGAAATAGGCAGGCTAGCGTAGCGTTCATGCAAGGCCGAAATGCCCGCCATCATGCCAGGAGTAGCCATAGCGCCCATGCCAATATGAAACGTTTCTTGGGCCGAGCCAAAATCTACCTGCATGGGGTAGAATTCTAATTGCTCGGGAGCGATTTTCTTAAGTGGGGTTTGTACAAAAAAATCGAGCAGCAAATTTTGTCCAGCAGCGGTATGCAAGCAAGCAAAGCCGCCTGCCCCCAAAGAGGCCATACAGGGCTCGGCCACAGAGGCGGCAAAAAGAGCCGCAATAGCGGCATCAAAAGCATTGCCCCCTTCCTTAATAATTAGGGCGGCGGCTTCTGCTGTTTTTTGGTGGCCAGCGGCAATGCTGGCGCTTAGCGGAGTAGATAGCGACATAAATAAGGGTTGTGGAGTAGATAAATCTCTTAGCTAATTATTTTGGATCTAGAAGCGGGGCGAAGCCCCGCTGGCCTAGCGATGTGCAGCAGTGGCCGAAGGCCAGACCTAGGCGGCCTAGCCGCCGAAGGGCCGAGCGAATAGCGAGCTGCGAAACGTAGCGCCTGCCGTAGGCAGGAGGCCCCAAAAGGCAATTAAAATAAAAAACCCTTTCCAGGAAAATGGAAAGGGCTAAAATTATTTTGTGTTGCTTGCTAAGAACTAGCCTTCTTTGGTCAATAATTCTTGGAAGAAAGCGATGAAGTCGGCCACGGGCATACTGCCTTTGTCGCCATCTTCGACTCCCTGAATACGGACCGAAATGCTGCCTTCTTCGGCTTCTTTCTCGCCGAGGATGAGCATAATGGGAATGCGTTTTAGTTCGGTATCGCGGATTTTGCGGCCCAAAGTTTCGTTGCGGTTATCTACATAGCCACGGATATCGGCGGCGGCCAATTCTTGTTGTACTTTGGTCGCATAATCGCCAAAGCGATCAGAAACGGGCAAAATAGCGTACTGCTCGGGCATGAGCCAAAGCGGGAATTTTCCTGCCGTATGCTCGATGAGGACCGAAATAAAGCGTTCTAGCGAGCCAAAAGGCGCACGGTGAATCATCACGGGGCGGTGCTTTTGGTTATCGGCGCCCACATACTCCAGTTGGAAGCGTTCGGGCAGGTTGTAATCTACTTGGATGGTCCCGAGCTGCCAAGAGCGGCCGAGGGCATCCTTGACCATAAAGTCGAGTTTGGGACCATAAAAAGCAGCCTCGCCCAATTCGGTAACCGTGGGTAGGCCCACCTCTTGAGTAGCTTCGATAATGGCTTTTTCTGCGGCCTCCCAATTTTCCTTGCTTCCGATATACTTTTCGGGTTTCTCGGGATCGCGCAAAGAGATTTGGGCCGTAAAATCGGCAAAACCCATTTTGCGGAAGACCATCATGGTCAGGTCAAGTACATTGAGGAACTCGGCCTTGAGTTGGTCGGGCGTACAGAAAATATGGGCATCATCCTGAGTAAAGCAGCGCACACGAGAAAGGCCATGTAGCTCTCCACTTTGCTCATAGCGGTAAACGGTACCGAATTCGGCTAGGCGGAGGGGCAATTCTTTATAAGAATGTGGTTTATGGGCAAAAATTTCGCAGTGGTGCGGGCAGTTCATGGGTTTGAGCATGAACTCTTCGCCTTCTTTGGGCGTGTTGATGGGTTGGAAGCTATCCTCGCCATACTTTTCATAGTGGCCCGAAGTGACATAAAGATTTTTGTGGCCGATATGAGGCGTAACTACTAGTTGGTAGCCACGGCGGACCTGCTCTTGCTTGAGAAAATCTTGCAGGCGGTCGCGCAAGGCAGCCCCTTTAGGCAGCCAGATGGGAAGACCCATCCCTACTTTTTCCGAAAACATAAAGAGTTCGAGTTCGGCACCTAGTTTACGGTGATCTCTTTTTTTGGCTTCCTCTAGCATAGCCAAATACTGCTTGAGCTCTTTGGCTTTGGGAAAAGTGATGCCATAGATCCGAGTTAGGGTTTGGCGACTTTCATCTCCGCGCCAGTAAGCGCCAGCTACATTGAGTAGTTTGACGGCTTTGATCAGTCCGGTATTGGGAATATGAGGCCCACGGCAGAGGTCGGTAAAACCACCTTGCTCATAGAAGGTGATGGTTCCGTCTTCTAGGTCCTCCAATAATTCGAGCTTATATTCATCGCCTTTTTCTTGGAAATAGGAAATGGCATCGGCCTTAGAAATCTCTTTACGGATATAGGGATTTTTTTGGCGAGCGAGCTCGATCATTTTCTTTTCTAGGGCTTCTAGTTCCTTAAGGCCAATCGTTTTCCCTTCGGGCAAATCGATATCATAGTAAAAGCCATTTTCGATGGGTGGGCCGATGGCGAATTTTACGCCGGGATAAAGGGCCTCGATGGCTTCGGCCAAAAGGTGGGCGCTAGAGTGCCAGAAGGCATATTTGCCTCCATCATCTTGAAAGCTGAGTAGCTGAACGCTGGCATCTTTCGTTAGGGGGCGAGTAGCATCCCAAATTTCGCCATCTACTTTAGCGGCAATAATTTTACGAGCTAAGCCTTCGCTAATCGACTTGGCCACATCCAAGCTGTTCACTCCCGACTCATACTTACGAACGCTGCCATCGGGAAGAGTAATCTCAATCATTTTGTAAAAGATATAATGAACTTCTGTGGCCTTGAGCCTTTGGAAGTTCGATGTGTAAAAAATAGGTATAGGTGCCAAAGCTAAGTTTTTTTGTGCAGTTGTCTAGTTTTGGACCTAGATAATTCTATTTTTGCCCCATGATTTGAAAATTCATTTAAAGTAAAATGCCAAACACCTCCCTTGTAGATGTATGTATGATCACCTATGCGCATGAGCCTTTTTTGAGGCAGGCCATAGAGAGCATCTTAATGCAGAAAACTGATTTTCCCTTTCGTCTAGTTATTGGAGAAGACTGCAGCCCCGACAACAGCCGAGCGATTTGTGAGGAATACGCCCAAGCTCATCCAGAGCGAGTCGTTTTACTCCCTTCTGACAAGAACTGGGGGGCAATTCCCAATTTTGAGCGAACCATTGCGGCCTGTACGGCCCCTTATATTGCCTTTTGTGAGGGGGATGACTATTGGACCGACCCGCATAAGTTGCAAAAGCAATTAAATTTGCTAGAGGCTAGACCAGAAGCGGTACTTAGTTTTCATGAAGTTCAATTTTTAGAAGATGATGAATTTCGCCCTTTGGTCCAACCTTTTGAAGAGGGGCAACTCTTGGGCTTTTTTGAGCTTTTTGATCGCCATATTGTGCCCAACACCTCTACGGTTATGATTCGCAAGCCTAAGAAAGCTCCCAAGCGATTTGCAGAGGTTTTCAATGGGGATACCCTCTACTTCTACTATGCGCTTAATTTTGGTAAGGCGCTGTTTAGCCGAAGTATTTTGCCTTCTACCTATCGTTTGCATGCGGGCGGAATTTTCTCTAGCCTGGCCCAATTTGGCCGCCGAGAGAAGGCCCTAAAAACCTACCGTATTTTGGCCCAAAACATGCAGGGCGAGGCCGAGCAAAAAGCGGTTGAAGCCCTCTTACTGCAACTTTATCGAGAATACCTTATCTTGGCCCTCAAAGAAAAAGCGCTGACTGAATACTTAAAAAAGAAATGGGCTTATTTCAGTTTTGCCTTTAGTCTAGGGCAATACAAGGCCCCTTGGCTTCATTTAAAAGACCTACTTTATCACCTTAGCCTTTATTTTAAAAGAAAGTAATGAAAGAAACAGAAGAAAACTGGAGCTTAGTGATTGGCCCCAAACGCTCGCTTTGGTCGCTAGATTTGGCCGAGCTTTGGCAATATCGCGATTTGCTACAGATGTTCGTTCGCAGAGATGTAGTGACCGTTTACAAACAGACGGTATTGGGCCCGATCTGGTTTTTTGTGCAGCCCATTATGACCATGTTGGTCTATGTGGTCATTTTTGGCAACATTGCGGGCCTACCCACAGATGATATTCCTCAGCCGCTCTTTTATTTGTCGGGCATTATTATCTGGAATTATTTTTCAGATTGCTTTATGCAAACCTCTGATACCTTTTCACTTAACCAAGATATGTTTGGCAAGGTCTATTTTCCTCGCCTCATTATGCCACTTTCTAAGGTGGTGGCTGGTCTGATTAAGTTTGGGATTCAGTTTATCCTCTTTTTAGCCGTTTATGCCTACTTTTTTATCAAAGGGGTAGATTTGGCGCCCAATGCAGCCTTGGCTTTGGTGCCCGTTTATATTCTACTTATGGCGGCTTTGGGCTTGGGCTTTGGACTTATTTTCACTTCGCTAACCACTAAATACCGCGACCTTAAGTTTTTGGTCCAATTTGGTGTGCAGCTCTTGATGTATGCCAGCCCCATCATTTACCCCATGAGCATGATTGACCAACCCTTGCTCAAAAAGGTCATTTACTACAATCCTTTGGCCCAGGTTATTGAGGGCTTTAAATATGCTTTTTTGGGCCGTGGCGAACTGAGCTGGACGGGCTTTGCCTATGCGGCCGTTTTTGCTTTTGTGGTCCTTTTTCTAGGCGTTTTTATCTTTAACAAGACGGAGCGCAGTTTTATGGATACGGTTTAGGGGCTTGCGGGCTTCGCCCGCCGGGCCCCTTCAGGGCTCGCAGGTCTGCTCGGCCCTTCAGCGCTAAAGCGCTTCGGTCTGGCCCTGCGGGCCACCCATTCCGGGCCCCTAAGCCGCTCATCGGAACCCATAGCTTTGGGCTGCAGGGCCAGGCACTAGATGGCCACAACAAGCCCTTTAGGGCGCAGTTCGACGACCGAAGGGAGTAAACGTAGCGGCCGCCGCAGGTGGCAGGCCCCAAAAAATAAAATTAACAACAATCTGCTTTAAAATAGAGTCATGTCAAAAATAGCCTTAAGTGTAGAAAACCTCTCTAAGCAATATCGTTTGGGAGAAATTGGAACGGGCACGATTTCCCATGATTTGAACCGTTGGTGGGCCAAAATGCGGGGAAAAGAAGATCCTTTTTCTTTGGTCGGCCAAGAAAATGACCGAACCAAAAAGGCCGAATCTGATTTTGTTTGGGCCTTGAGAGATATTAACTTCAAGGTAGAACAGGGCGAAGTATTGGGCATTATTGGTAAAAATGGAGCGGGAAAATCGACCCTGCTCAAGCTGATTTCTAGAATCACTGCCCCCACTCAAGGATTTATTAAAGCGAAGGGCCGAATTGCCTCTTTGCTGGAGGTAGGAACGGGTATGCACCCCGAAATGACGGCCAGAGAAAATATTTTCCTCAATGGGGCCATCATAGGGATGACCAAAAAGGAAATTCGCCGCAAATTTGATGAAATTGTAGACTTTGCGGGCTGCACTATGTATGTAGACACCCCCGTTAAGCGATACTCTTCGGGCATGCGGGTGCGTTTGGGCTTTGCCGTTGCGGCCTTTTTAGAGCCAGAAATCTTAATTGTAGATGAAGTTTTGGCCGTGGGAGATGCTGAGTTTCAGAAAAAGGCCGTGGGTAAAATGAAAGATGTGAGTAGTGGCGAAGGGCGGACCGTTTTGTTTGTGAGCCATAATATGGGCAGCGTTCGGGCACTTTGCAACAAAGGCTTGGTGCTCAAAAATGGCCAAATGCAGTTTCAGGGAACGGCAGATGCAGCAGTGCAAAACTATTTGGACAACTACGTAGAAGAAAGCCGAGAAATTGAGTGGTCCAGAGAAGAAGCGCCGGGCACGCATGAAGTCAAATTGCTTTCGGCCAAGGTGAAAAAAGCAGGCGCTAGCAGCAGCCGTGAAATGATTGAACAAGGCGATGCGGTAGAGCTCGACTTTGTCATTGAGAAATTGACCGAAGGCGAAGAGCAGGTAGATTTTACCTTTCATTTTTATGATGAGATGAACAACTTTGTTTTTATGGCCAGCTCTGCTTTGCAAAATGACATTCCTAAGTCGGGCAAGGGGCTACTGCACTATAAAGCCCTCATTCCTGCCAACCTTCTACATGAGGGAAATTATAGTCTGGATAAAATATTCATTGTCAAAAACAAAGCGAGCCTCCTTTACCGTCATGGAAGCAGCCTCAACTTTGAGGTGGTGCGTAGAATCTCTGGTTTTGGTTGGCAGGGCGCCAAGGAAGGAGTGGTCAAGCCAGATATTAAATGGAGCTTAGAGCAACTATAGATAAAAAGGATATGACTAAAGAAAAACAGATCGTACACTTTTGTCGAGACAGTGTGTTTCATCGAATCATTATAGACCTTTATGAGGCAGTTGCTCCAGGTCAGAACCGCTATATTTTGGTCAAGGAGAAAGATGCCTATGTCTCTTTTAAGTTGGAGCCAGAAATGGAAAAACTGACTAAAGCAGAGGCTAAGGAGGCATTGGCCCAACATGAGGTGGCCATTTTCCACTCATTGAGTGAAAACAATCTTTGGTTGGCGGCTCAGGCTGGAGATCAACAAAAGGTTGTTTGGTGCAGTTGGGGGAGTGATTTGGGAGCTAACCATAGCTACTGCTCTGATGAGACTATTTTAGATCCAAAATCTTATCAGGCGAACCAGCAAAATAGAAAAGCTGTATTAAGAGCAGCTAAAATAACACTATACAAGCTTTTGCATCAGTTTCCTAGCCTGCAAGCTGCTTATTTCAATTGGCGGATTGCCAAAGAAAAACAGCCATTAAAAGAACAGGCACTTTCGAAGATAGACTATGTGTCTACCATACTTCCACCAGAAAAGGAAATTTTAAGTAGCCTTCCTCAGCTGAAAGCGGATTATCAGTGGGTAAACTATGGTGCGGTGGATATGTTTGTTGGGGACTTCTACAAAAAGGATACTCCTTTGGGACAAGGGATGTTTGTGGGACACGCTGCTTTCTTTACCTGTAATCATCTAGATATTTTACCCCAAATCAAAGCGCTAGACTACCCCTATTCTATATTTATCCCTATGGCTTATGGCAATAAATATTGTAAAGCCGCTCTAGCCGAAGAAGCACCCAAGCTTTTTGGCCAACAGCTAATTTTGCAAAAAGAAGTGCTTCCCAAAGCCGATTACTTAAAGCAGCTCTTGGCTTGCAACATTGCCGTACTTAATACAAAGCGACAGGAAGCTTTAGGGACCCTAATCACTGTGCTCTATTTGGGAATGCATACTTATTTACATCCAGAAGGGGTGCTGTACAAATTTTGTACAGAACAAGGCCTAAAGGTTTATACTACCCGAGCACTAAAAAAGGGAATGGATTTCCCTAAGGGGAAGGCTAAAGAGATGAAGCACAATAGGGCGCAATTAGAAAAGATATATGGTCGAGAGGTGGTTCTCTCTAGAATAGAAAATTTGCTAAAAAAACTACTGGACTAAGATGACAAAGCCTTTACTTTCTGTAGTACTCTCTGTTTATAATGCAGCACCCTACCTTGAAGAATGCCTCGAATCCCTAGCTGCCCAAACTTACAGCCCCATAGAATTTTGGTTAGCAGACGATGGTTCTAGCGATGACAGTCGTGCTATTTTAGACCGTTGGGCCGCCAAAGACAGTCGCTTTAAAACAGATCACAACGATAAGAATATCGGTAAAATCAAAACGATTAACCGTTTGCTATTAGAGCGGGCAAAAGGAAAATATCTTTCTGTTCATGATGCAGATGACTATTCCGCACCCAATCGCTTTGAATTACAACTACAGTTTTTAGAAGCAGAGCCCGACCACGGTTTATGTGGAACATTCTACACTAAAATATCAGATGATAATAAAGTCTTAAGAAAGGAAAAGAAACATGTTTCGGCTGATGTTATTCGAGCAGAGCTCAAAA
The DNA here is from genome assembly GCF_027594745.1 of Saprospira grandis. Lineage (NCBI taxonomy): Bacteria > Pseudomonadati > Bacteroidota > Saprospiria > Saprospirales > Saprospiraceae > Saprospira > Saprospira grandis. The sequence goes on from NZ_CP110854.1 coordinate 4,095,863, forward strand.
ATTTTAATCAATTTTGTGGCCCAACTATGGTTTATCGAGCCGATTTGTTTAAACGCTTAGGAGGTTATCGCCTTTTTCTCAACCGAATTGGTAATGAAGACTACGATCTGTCTTATCGGGCCGCAGAACAAATGAAATGTAGCAATGTTCCCCATTTCCTGTATTATTATAGACAATCTGAAAATTCGCTGTCTAAAACCCTAAAGGCAGAAAATGCAGTCAGCTATAAATTGGTCCAATGGCTGGCTTTAGAAAGAGCGGCAGAAGGAAAGGACGCCCTGCAAAAGAATGAAGTAGAACGCTGTGTCGCCCAATTAGAAAAGCTTTGTCAACCCTATAAAGAAGAACCTGATTTGCTCTGCAGAGAATATGCCGCAGCATATATGTATGAAAAGCTTTATCGTTCCGCATTCTATGCCGCCTTGCAGGCCATAAAAATCAATCCTACAAAATTGATTAACTACCGAACCGCTTTTTATATCTTACGCAAAGCTAACTTTAACCTCTTGAACTAATTTTTATGTGTGGTATCGCCGGACAATTTAATCGCTCGGGCCAAGCTTTTTCTCCCGCCCAAAAGGAGTTTATCTTTAACGCCCTAAAAAGACGTGGCCCAGAGGCCAAAGGCGAAAAATCTTTTGCTCTCCCCGCCGGACAATTAGAACTCTTCCACCGCCGACTCTCTATTATCGAACTCTCTGAAGAAGGCCAACAACCTATGCCATCCGCTAGCGGCCGCTGCTGGATTAGCTTCAATGGAGAAATCTATAATTATCAAGCTATCCGAACAGCACTAAGCCAGGAGTATGTCAAACTCAATACACTAAGCGATACAGAGGTCATTATGGCCGCCTACGAACAATGGGGCCTGCAAACAATGCTCGATAAAATCGATGGGATGTTCGCTTTTGCCCTTTTTGACCAAAAGGAAAATAAATTGTTTTTGGTCCGCGACCGCCTAGGTAAAAAACCTCTTTACTACAGCTGGACCGGCCAAGCGCTTTTTTTCTCTTCCGATATCCGCATTGTTAAAGCTCAACTTCCCCAAGCACAGCTAGACCTCGCTAGCCTCGATTATTATTTGACGGAGTTGTCCAGCCCTCAACCGCATACGATCTGGCAGGAGATTAAACAAGTCCCCCCAGCTCAGCTTCTAGAGCTCGAGCTGCAAAGCGGAGCGCCCCAGTTGTCTACTTACTGGAGCCTAAAAAAGAAAGAACCCTTAGATCTCAATTTGAATGAGGCCCTAGAGCAAACTGAAAATATGCTCCGAAAAGCAATCCGCAAACGCTTAGTGAGTGATGTCCCTATCGCTTGCTTTCTCAGCGGTGGCGTAGATTCTGGCCTGATTACAGCCCTGATGGCCGAGGAGTCTAGCCAAAGGGTGCCCAGCTTTACCATCGGCTTTGCCGAAGCAATTGATATGAACGAATTTGCCGAGGCCAAGGCCTTGGCCCAACGCTATAATTGCGATCATCACGAAATTGTGGTGGAAGATCAACTCTTTGACCAGTTGGAGGGCCTGATGGATTATTTCGGTGAACCCTTTGCCGATGCTAGTATTTTGCCTTCTTCGCTGGTCTGCCAAGCGGTATCTAAAGAATATAAGGTGGCCCTCTCCGGCGATGGAGGCGATGAGCTTTTTGGTGGCTATCCCGATTATGGCCTGGCGTTCAGAAGTAGCCAGTTTGCCAAAAAACATCCCCAAAATCAATACCTCATCAGCCAGTTGGATAAACTGCTGGGCCGACTCAAAGGCAAAAAGGAAAATATGGGCGCCTGTTATGCCTATTTGCAATTGCCGCCAGAAAAACGCCTCTTCCGACAAATGGGCTTCTGGTCCAAAGAGGCCCTATACACCCAAAAACAAGCCCCCAGCGCCCAAGAACATTTACAAACAATATGGAGCAATTTTGCAGGCTCAGGAACCGCCCTAGATCAACTGATGCGCAGCTCCCTACATAGCCGCCTGCTCAACGATTATCTGCCCAAGGTGGACCGCGCCTCTATGTACCACTCCCTAGAGGTTCGCTCGCCTTTTCTCGATATCGATTTGCTCAATTTTGCCTTTAATCTGCCCGATGAACTGAAGTTTTATCAAAACCAAAATAAGTTTTTACTCAAGCAGCTGGCCAAAACGAAAATTGATCCCCAAATTTTAAATCGCCCCAAAAAAGGCTTTAGTATTCCCATCGGCGACTGGCTGCGCGGGGCCGCCAAAAGCTGGGGAGAAGAATTGCTCCAGCAACTCAAAAAACGCCCTTATTTTCAAGCCCATTATCTCGATACGCTCTGGGAAAACCACCAAAAAGCAAGCAATAACGCAGATGCACTCCGCATTTGGACCCTACTCTGCTTCGAGCTTTGGGCCGAAAAACATCTGGATTAGTTTGTTTTGGGGCCTCCCTTCGCCCTCAAGGGCTCAGGGCGCTACGTTTTGCCGCTCGCAGGCCTGCTCGGCCCTGCGTCGCTTCGCTCCTTGGTCTGGCCCTTCGGGCCACGGCTCCACATCACTAGGCCATTTGGCCTACGGCCAAGGCGGCTTTGCCGCCTACATTCCTAGACCCTTTGGACCATTTTAACTATGAATATTCTGTATCTAGCCGATCCCGGCCTCATTCACGATCTTAAATGGATGCGCTTTTTTACTAAAGACCATCCTTGTTTTGTCGTCTCTAGAGCACATCATCAAGCGCATCTCCAATCTCCACAATGGAAGCAGTTTTTGGCCGAGGAGCAGGTAGAATATCTGGGCCAAATAGAAGATTTTTCTATCCGCCACTTTTTTCGCAGCCGCCAAGAAATGAACAAATTGGCAGGCTGGATTAAAGAACATAAAATTGATTTATTACATCTGTTTTATGCCGAACCTAATGCGCTTTGGGCCTATTTCCGCAAAAGCCTAGGGGTCAAAATCGTATTAACCAGCCGAGGAACCGATGTGCTGCAAACAATTCCCCAGTTTTTTCAGGCCGGAGGCTGGAAAAATGGTCTCATTCGCCATTTTTATGGCCGAGCCTTTGGCCAATTGGACCAAATTGTTTCTACCTCTTTGCGACAGGCCCAAAGTATTGAGCAGTATTTTCCTCAAGTCCAAAAAGAAATTGCCATCATCCGCACTGGTGTAGATGTAGACCTATTTGAAATGCCCCAGCCTCAGGCTTTGCCAAAAGCGCTAAAGGAAAAGCAATTTGTCTTTTTTCCTAGAGCCATGCGCCCACTTTATCAACATGAGTTGGCTATTGCAGCCATTGAGCTTTTGCCTAAGTCTATTCTGGACCAATACCAGTTCGTTTTTGTCAATAAAGACGGAAAAGAGCAAGCTTATTTGGACCAAATTGCCCAGTTGATGCAAAATGGCCAAGCCAATTATATCTGGCTGCCGAATTTGGACCAAAGCGCCCTTTGGCAAACTTATAAGTCCGCTAATTTGGTGGTCATGACCCCTAAATCAGATGGAACTCCCGTAACGGCCATAGAAGCCATGCTCAGCAAAACGCCCCTCATCTTGCCGCCCTTGGCCTATGATGAGGACCTTTTTTCGGGAACCTGCCTGCAGTTTAAGGAATGGACCGCCAAATCTTTGGCCCAAGAAATTCAAAAAGCTTTGGAGCAAGCCCAAACAGAAATGATCGAAGAGGCTTATCTTCGGGCGAAGGGCCTAGCCAACCGAAAAACAGAAATGAGCCGTTTAGGCCAGATTTACAATGATTTGGTCCCTAAAGGTTAATGCTAGCAGAGTACAGGGCGCAAAGCGCCCGCAGGCCTAGCGCTGTGGAGGGGTGGCCGTAGGCCAGACCGAGTTTTTTGAGCAAAGCGAAAAAAACGAAGGGCCGAGCGACTAGCGAGCCCCGCAACCTAGCGCCCTGAGCCCCTAAGGGCGAAGGGAGGCCCCAAAAAATAACTAGAAAAAAGCAATTATGAATATTCTTCGAGGGAAGAGCATCTTTATTTTATCGCCCGAAGCTTGGGGCAAAAGTTTTGTTTCTAAGCATCATTATGCCAGTTTATTGGCCCAAAAAGGCAATCGCGTTTATTTTGTGAACCCGCCTTCAGAAAAATGGGCCAAGCAAAAAGTGGCGCCCAATTTATGGGTTTTGGATTATAGCACCGGCTGGCGCAAAGGCGTACAGCGTTGGCCCAACTTTTTGCGAAAATGGGCCAATGCGGGCTTGATTCGGCGGCTGTATCAGTTGGCAGAAGCCGAGGCAGACCTCATTTGGAGTTTTGACCCTTTTCGTTTTCAGGATTTAAGGCAATTTGGGGCAGATTATCGCATCTATCATCCTGTAGATCCGCATATTTGTCCTTTGGAGCAGGCCGTCATCAATTCGGCCCAAATTCTTTTTGCCAGTTCGCATAAAATCATAGAGCGCTTTGAGGCTACTGGGCGCACCCCCATGTATTTTATCAATCATGGTTTGGCCCAGCACTTTTTGGCTGCAGCGCCCAAGCTAGATTTTTCGCCTCGATCGGGACGAATTAAAGTGGGTTATGTGGGCAATTTAAACTATCCTTTTTTGGATGAGCAGGCCTTATTGAGCATTGTGAAGCAGCAAGGGGAAGTTGATTTTTATTTTATTGGACCTTATAAAAAGGGGAATTTGTCGGGCAGAGAGCGTAAATCATTGATTGCGCAATTGATGGAGCTAGAAAACTGCTTTTTATTGGGCCCCAAACCCTCGGCAGAGCTGCCCGCTTATTTGGACCATTTCGATTTGTTTTTGATGACTTATGAGGGCGATAAAAATCCTGCGGCCATGGCCAACCCACATAAAATATTAGAGTATTTGAGTCGGGGAAAAGCCGTGATCAGCCATTTTATAGATGAGTATAAGAAGCGAAAAGATTGGGTCTATATGGTGGAAGATAATGCAGACTTGCCCGCTAAGTTTGCTTGGGCTTTGGCCAATTTAGACAAGATCAATAGCGAGCAGTTGCAGGCGCAGCGCAAAGCTTATGCGCAGGCCAATAGCTATTTGGCACAGCTGCAGCGGATAGATGCTTATTTGCAAGAAATTTAAGAAAATAGAGATGTCAGAAAAGATAAAATTTGCTGTGCTGGGCCTTGGTTTTGTGGGCAAACGGCATTTGGCCATGATTCGGCAGCAGAGGGAAGCAGAAGCGGTTGCGCTTTGCGATATTCGGCCAAAGTCAGCGCTCAATTTACCAGATTGGGCCGAAGAACTGCCCTTTTATAGTAGTTTATCGGAACTCCTAGAGCAAGAGAAATCGGTCCGGGTGCTTTGCATTTGTACGCCCAATGGCTGCCATGCCGAGCAGGGACTCTTGGGCCTAGAAGCAGGCAAAGAAGTGGTGATAGAAAAGCCCATGGCCCTTACTAAAGTGGATTGTGAGGCTCTTATTTATAAGTCCCTACAAATGTCTAAACAGATCTTTGTGGTGATGCAAAACCGCTATTCGCCCCCCGCAAAATGGCTCAAGCAACTGCTGTTGGAGCAGCGCCTGGGCGACATCCAATTGGTCCAAATCAACTGCTACTGGAACCGAGACGAGCGCTATTATCGCCCCGATGGGCAGCCGCACCCCTGGAAAGGCCAAGCCGCAGCCGATGGAGGCACTCTATTTACCCAGTTCTCTCATTTTGTCGATATGATGTACTGGCTTTTTGGAGACATCAAGAATATCTCGGCCCGCTTTGCCGATTTTCAGCATCAGGAAATGACCGATTTTGAGGATTCGGGCTTGGTCCAATTTGATTTTGTCAATGGAGGTATGGGCTGTATCAATTACTCCACCGCCGTCTATCAACAAAATATGGAAAGTAGTCTGACGGTGATCGGGGCCAAGGGCAGCCTGAAAATTGGCGGCCAATACATGAATGAGGTAGAATATTGCAAAATTGAAGATTATGAAATGCCCGAACTGCCCCCCGCTAATCCCCCAAATGATTATGGGCATTACAAAGGCTCTGCGGCCAATCATTCTTATGTGATAGAGAATGTGGTGGATGTGCTCAAGGGGCGAAAAAACATCAGCACCAACGCCTTAGAAGGACTTAAGGTGGTCGAGATTATAGAAAAGATTTATGCCCTAAAATAAAAAGAAACTTAATAATGAGGATTTGGGGCCCGCGGCCGCCTTGGCAAAGCCAAGGCGGCCGCCGCTATGCTGCGGGGCTCACAGAGCTGTTCGGCCCTGCAGGCAGGCGAAGCCTGCCTTTGGTCTGGCCCTATGGGCCACCCGCTCCGCAGCGCTGGGCCGCTCAGCTGTCTTTTTTTCTTTGGGCCATATTCTTCAGCGGCTGAAGAGGGCCTTTGGATAAGCTACTTCTCTGCGATAACAACTGAACAAGACCATGTATATCAACAGTTGAGGCCCTCGCAGGATTAGCTAGTTATGTTTTTTACTAAGCCAGTTAACTCCCAGACATAACTTTTAGCATTTTTGATTTTGTTACGTTTTTTAAGTTTTTAACAAAACCCTAACAAATTAGCTCAAAATGGGCCAAAAAAAGGCCGTTTTAGGGCCGAAGCCGAGCCCCCAAGTCTGAAAAACCCAAGAAGAGCGGCTGAGCTGCCGAAGCAGGGCCGCCGAAGGCGGCAGACCAAAGCGCTGAAAGCGCTGCAGGGCCGAGCAGACCTGCGAGCTGCGCAGTGGAGCGACCCGACCAAAGGGCGGGGCAGCCCCAAAACAAAAAAATAGCGAAACCAGTCCTTGACCAGCTTCGCTATTGGGCAGTATAAAACGCCTCTTTTATTTAATCCTCCTTCACTTTGAGTTGGCTATTTTGGGCCAAACTAAGCAATTGGCTGAGGAGCTCCTCGGGTAAATCTTGTAGGTTGAAGGACATAGACAATTGGGCCTCCTTCTCGCTGCTCTTGATCGCCTGCAATTGCTCCAATTTTGGAGACTGGATAGCGGCCTCTTCCAAAGCTTTGAGCTCTCGGACCGTTTGGCTGCGGACCGCCTGCACTTCTTCCTTTTTGTTCAATTCGTTTTTGTAGCGCAACAGCTGCAAAAGGGCCATTTCAGAAACGGTTTGGCGGCCAGCAATAGCAAAAAGCGCCTCTTCGAGGTTCTCCGCTTGGCTATTGAGGTAAATCTCCCCATCAATGAAAACGGCATCTCCTTGGCGGACAATCTTGACCATCTCCTCTTGAAAATAGACGGTATAAGGAATAGCGCCCTGCAATAAAAAGATACTTTGCTTAAACTCTTCCTTCCATTTTAGGTAGTGGGGGGCGGCCCATTCTTGGGCAGTTTCCTCCAGACTCTCTCGGTCCAGCTCCTCACGGCTATCGGCCTGAAAGAGCGGATAATACTTGAGGGTTTTATCGAATAGGCGTTTATTGGTTTGGGCCAAAAGGCCGAGTAGTTTAGCGACAGGCAGCTCGTATTTTTCTACAAACTCGCTGAGCTCGCTACTGGGTGTATAGCAATAGGTCCAATCCTCTGTTTGGCCCAAGGCATACTGCAAAATAAGTCCCTCTTCGCCCATTTCTGCAGATTGGATATAAGGGAGGGCCAAACCCTTCATCTGCGATTCAGACAAGCTATTATAGAGCTTGCGCAGCCAGAAAATGCGTTCGTCCTGAGAAGAAAAAAGCAGCTCTTTTTGGGCCAAGAAGCGGACCGTTTGGGGCAAGAGCGGAGCATGGCTATTTTGGACCTCATTGATCTGTTTTTGAGAAGTCGTTTCACCCTGGCCTTCGGCCAAATAGCGGCGCAAATTCACCACTGCAGATTGTGGACCTTGTAGGCCAAGGGCCAGCATAAAGCTCAGTCGATTGAGCGGTAAATCCGCATCGAGCTCGGCTTCATAGGGAATAGAGTCGGCATCCTCGCCCAAATACTCTTGTAAAAGCGGGGGCAATTGTTCTTCTTGCAGGGCATATTCTGGACTAAAGAGATAGGCAGAGAGGTCCATTTTTTCGCCTAGCTGCTGCTTTTGGCCAAAATAAATCTCTATAGACTGCTTTGGATCTCCTTGCTCGGCCCAAAGTGGATAAACCGCCTCTAGCAAGCGGCGGAGCAAAGCGGCCTTGGGTTCGTTCTCTTGCAAAGCCCGTAGCGGGGCAGCAAAAAAGCGGTTGCGTTCCAAATAAGGCTGAAAAGCGATGTATTGGCCAGCGAACTCAAAAGCTTGGCGGCTGCTGCTCTCTGGATCCATCCGAAGGATTTCGGGCAAATCGGCATAGCGCTCTGGATGTAGGCAAGCTTGGGGGTGGATATAATCGGGGGCATTGAAATAGAAAGCTTCTAGACTCTCTAGGGGCAGCCATTCTTCATTGGCCAATTGGACCCAAAAATTGCGGGCCAAAATGGGGCGTTCCTTGCGTTTGACCTGCAAGAGCACCACGGCTAGCTGTTGGGCATTTTGCAATTCCACTCTATCGCCTTTAAGCAAATCATAAAGCTGCTCTAAGCTCAGTTCCTCTAGTTCGAAGCAGCGGCGGCGCAGGCTATTGGGCGCTTCATAATCCACCAGCTGCTCCATCAACTTATTGGTCAGGGCCTGCCATTTTTTATGCTTAGGCGAAATAGCCGCTACATCCAATTGATATTTGCCATCCCGCTCGATGCTGACGGTAGTTTGCGGGGCAAAAGAGATGCTGCTCAGCTTCATCAAGCCGCCTTCAATGGCCTCTACAAAGACCTTAGAACGGATTTTGGCATGTTCGGCATCTTTGTTTCTGAAAATCTGCAAAGCCTGATGCTCAAAACTATCCTTATCATAAATGCGATCTTCTTTGAGGACAATCCGTTCGATTTTAGAAAAGACCTGTTCTTGCAAAGCGGCATTGCCTGATTCTACAATCATGGCAGAAAGCAGCTCTGGACTTGCATTTTTATGGCGAGAGAGTTCCTTATATAATTTTGGACCGAGCAAAAGGCCTTCATAATCTAGGCCTTCTTTATATAGGCTATAGGGAAATAGCTTATAGCTTTCGCCAAAATTCTCCTTAATGACAGCGGCCATTTTCTGGGCCGATTTATCGAGATAGTAGGGGGTGTTTTTAGCTCTACGGCCCAGCTCATAGAGGCGACCTTCTCCTGCGGTTACATACATAAACTTAAAGAGGGGCGTTTTGGCCAAGCTCAAAAACTCTTGTAGGGCCAAAACGGCATCTTTGTCCAATTGCTGCGGCTCTAGATGCAGCAAACGGCCCAAAACAGCATCTCGAGTTTTTAGGGCCCTTTGGTTGAGATAGGGCAAGACCAACTTATTGGGGCAGCGGTAAGGCGTTAAGGTTTCTAGGGCGCGGACCAAAGCAGGATAATCTTCTACCTGCTCCATGGCCTGATGATAGAAAATGCCTTCGCCAATAAAGCCCTCTTCTTTGGAGAGGAAGACATATTTTTCGCCAATCAGCGGCTTAACCGAATTGGCTAGTTCGCTATACTTACTAAGCATCTCATAGAAAGCCTCTGGGGCATCCAAAACGGCTTCTTGCTCAATAAGCTCGCTCCAGTTTCTATGAATAATCTTATTAAAGAGGTCCTTTTCGGCACAGAGGAGCAGAGCCAAATCCTCCATATATTCCTCTTCCTTAATTTGGTAGGGCAGCAAAAAGAGCTCAAACTGCTCTTCGCTGCTCAACAGCTCTTGCAAGGGTCGTTTTTGGCCCAATTGATTCTCAAACAAGCAAAGCTTTTTGAGCTCTAGGCTATGCAGGGCTGCATTGAGGATAGGATAAACGGCTTGCTTTTCCTTGGGGCTAAGGGGTTGGCTTTCGGCCTGCTCCAAAATGGCCCGAGAGGCTTGTCGCCAATCTTTGTGGCTAGAGCTGGCCCGAATCTTAAAGGGCCCCTGATTGAGATAATCTAGAATAGCGGGATCGGGCAGTTCTAGGCCCATGAGTTTGCGCACCGCGGTGCGCAAGGCTGGATATTGCTTGGGGGCAACTTCTAAAAGACTGTTGTGATAAAAGACTTTTTCGGCGGGAAGGAAACCTTCTGTGGCAGAAACAAAAACGAGCTTTTTCTCGGCCAAATCAGGCAGGGAGCTAGCTTGTTTGTATAGGGCAATACTTTGCTCATAAAGCGCCTGCACCTGATCGATCCCCATCAAGCTGGGGTGCTCCGTCAATTGCTCCCAATAGGCCCAAATGATATTTTGATAAAGCTCTGGCCCCTCTGCAGAACAATAATAATCGGCCAGCTGACTATTGTCTTCTAACTCCAAGACCTCGAAGCCCTCCAAATAGCTATTGGGCGCTTGGCCCAAAGGCAAAATAGCGGCTAAAGGCAATTGCTGTTGATAGTGGTTGGCAAAAAGGGGAATAGCCCGCAGATCTTCTGCGTTAATTTGGCCCAAACTACTCAAGAAAGCAAATAGGCGGTTTTTCTGTGCTGCCGAAAGCGTAGAGACTGCGGCCCGCTCGGCAATTTTCTGGAAAAGCGCCTTGGGCTGGCTGAGGTAATCCAATTCTTTTTGTAGCTGCTCCAAAATGGCCGCATAATCCTGAATATCAAAAGAGAGGACCGAGAAACCCAGCGCCTTGATTTCTTCCTTATAAGGCAGGGTTTGGGCATTCATCAAAAAGATTTGCTCTTCCTCCTTAAGGTCTAAGATAGAGAGGTATTCCTCGCCACCGCCTTGTTGGCTAAAGCGAAAGCAGTTGATATATTGGAATTGGGCCAAAAAGTCTTCATCAAAATCAATTTGGCGCAATTCGGCCACAAAGGCCGCATAATCCTCCTCATCTAGGCTTTCGATCCAGCTATTGATGAGGGCTGGCGTACCTTGCAACAGCAATTCTTTGAGGCCCCAGCTTTTGAGGTCCAATTTGGCCGAGTTAGCGGCTTCTCTTTGCAAATGCTCATCTTCGGTCCAATAAAACCATTCTTTACCAATGCCCAATTGCATGGGATCAATGGGAAGGGCCGTCTTTTTAATCACGACTAGGTCCTTGGGATAAAAGTTGCGCTTATTGGTGGGAATAGATTGCTGAATGTACTTGAGATTTGGGCGATACAAATGCTGATTGAGCAATTCCGCATCATATTCCTCAGAAGGATCAGAAAGGAGTAGCGATTTATAAATGCTCAAGAAGTGCTCAAAATCTTTATTTCTTTTGCTATTGAGGCTTTTTTGCAAGGCCTTAGCAATGTACTTAAAGGTCTCAATATTGGCCTCGCCTTGGTCATCTAGGCGGGTACGGTCGGTAATTTTGGCAAAAGAGCTAGCATGAATGAGATAGGCCAAATTATGCCGCTCATTGCGCATAGGAAAAAACTGATAGAGGGAGGGACTTTGCTTCATCCGCTTAGCCTCTAGGGTATCATCCGGAAAACCTAGGGCGATTTCAATGGGACAAAAGGCAAATTCGGGATCAATTCGCTCAAAATCGGCTGTTTTGGGCAAAACGGTAAATTGTTCAAAGCGCAGACTTTGACGCTCGATCACTTTGTCCTGCAAAACCACCTTATTTAGGGTTTTGAGGGTGTTCATGGCATAGCCAATGCCCGATTGGATATTGAGCAAAGACTCTTTGAGCTTCTCATGCTTTTTGGGTCCAAACTTTAGGAAGAAGAGCGAGCCCTGAGAAAGGTCCAAAGCCGATAGTTGCTCCTGATTGCGCTGCAAAAAAGCCTGTAATTCTAGCAATTCCGCTTCCTTAAAGAGCGTTTGCGGCTGATAATTCAAATCTTTTACTTCTTCCTCTAGGCCAGTGGGAAAACAAGCCAGGATAATCTTGAGCAGCCAGGGCAAATCGGCTGCAGTTTCTGTGGTCCTTTGACAAGCTCCTTTTTGATAGGCCATTAGCTCCTCAAATTCGCTAGCATTTTGCCAACTAAAGAGGAGCGGTCCAGCCAAATCCTTTAACAATTCCTCTGCGCCATCAGATTTGCCCATTAGGCGGTAGGCCAACTTAAAGCCAATGCCATAGCGGCCAATTTTGCCACAGTTTTCGGCCTTACTTTTATCGGCTTTGGTCCCTTGAAAAGAGTTGAGTAGGGCCTTGAGGTCCTTATCCGTAAACGCCCGTCCATTATTGAGCACCATAAAATACTGCTCATCATAAATGACGGCACAATCGCTCGCTTGGCTATCGGCTGCATTTTGCAAAAACTCATAAATGGCTTGTTCATCCTGTGCATTTTGGAGTTTGGGACTCAAATCGGCCTTAATATTATCCACAATTCCGTTGACCATTCGGTAAAAACCGAATTGCTGGCCCTCATGGACACTACCGATAAAATTTTCATCCCAGGCTTGCATATCATAGCCTTCGGCTTTGCGCCAATCTGTGCGAAAGGCTTGGACGTTTTTTCTGCGCATGCTTTGTTTTTTTGTGTGTTGGCAAGTTTAAGGTATTTTCTACTCTTCTTCAAGTGCTGCCCCCCTTGTTTTTTGACCATTTTATGACCTTTTTGGCCCTAATTAGCCTCATTCTAAATATCTGTATCCTATAGGGAGCCCTAAAATTTGTTTTATCTTTGAGGCATTGAATTTGGGGCCTCCTGCCTTCGGCAGGCGCTACGTTTCGGGGCTCGCAGGTCTGCTCGGCCCTGCGCGGGCTTTGCCCGCTGGGTCTGCGGCTTCGCCGCCCCCCTGCACATCGCTAGGCCATGAACGAGCGCAGCGAGCTGCGCCCAGCAGGCCGCAAAGCGGCCGCAGGCTTAGGGATGGAAAGCAGTGGCGCGAAGCGCCAGACCGAGCCGCTGAAAGCTGCGAAGGGCCGAGCGAACAGCGAGCTGCGACACAGCCCGACCTGAGCGCAGCGAAGGGAAGCCCCAAAAAAATAGAATTAAACTCGCCCTCGGGCATAAAAATATAGTGAAATGAAAAACGAGCAACAAAAGATTCAGACGGCTTTGCAAGATTTGCAGGACCATATTTGTGCGGGCCTAGAGGCCATGGATGGCAAAGGGAAATTTCAGGAAGATTTGTGGGAGCGGCCCGGTGGTGGCGGTGGCCGCACCCGCCTAATTGGCGATGGAAATGTATTGGTTAAGGGCGGCGTGAATTTTTCTGCCGTAGAGGGCGAGGCGCCAGATGCTTTGCTCAAAACCTTGAAAATTGAGGCCAAAGGAGAGGAAAATTTGCGCTTTTTTGCCTCTGGAGTGTCTATTGTTTTGCATCCGGAGAGTCCTTATGTGCCCATTACGCATATGAACGTTCGTTATTTTGAATTGAGCGATGGAACTTGGTGGTTTGGCGGGGGAATCGACTTGACGCCACATTATGTATTTCCAGAATTGGCCCAGCAATTTCACCAGCGGATGAAAGCCGTTTGCGATGAGTTTCACCCTAGCTTTTACGAGCGTTTCAAGCCTTGGTGCGATGATTATTTCTATTTGCCTCATCGTGGAGAAATGCGAGGCATTGGCGGCATTTTCTTCGATCGTTTAGGTCCAGAAGAAGAGCTGTCTAAGGAAGAATTATTGGACTTTATCATTGCGGTGGGTAAAGCTTTTGTGCCCGCTTATGCCGAGCAGGTGGCTGCCACCAAAGAGATGTCTTATGGTCAAAAAGAGCTGGATTGGCAGGCGCTTCGCCGTGGTCGTTATGTAGAATTTAATTTGGTATTGGACCGTGGCACTAAGTTCGGTTTGCAAACCAATGGCCGCACCGAATCGATCTTGATGAGTATGCCGCCCACTGCGGGTTGGGCCTATGATCATCAGCCAGAGGCCGGCAGCGCAGAAGCACAAACCTTGGGCTATTTGGTCAAGGGAATTGATTGGCTCGCTCCTTTGGAGGTTTAGTAGTTTGGAGAAGAGGAAACGCCCAGTTGAGTTGTCGGCTGGGCGTTTTTTTTGTGCAAAAGTGAAAGTTTTTTGATTAAACTACCTTGTTTTGAAACTCATTCGATAACAAACCCGTATTAAGCTAATTATTTTATAACTAAAAAGTTTAATATGGTTAATTCATTACAACTAGCTCAAATGAGCCAAATTATTCAACATCATGGAATCAGTCCGCTTGATGTTCTTATTTTCAAAGATCTTCACTACCCTTTAATTAGACATTACGCACTATTTGCTGGTTTTAATTCATCAGGATATCCTCTTATCGTGGCAAATTACAGCAAAAGTGTTGGCATTTTACCTCCTGAAGAACTACAAAATTTTTCAGCTCGATTAGAATTGGATCGAGTTCGAAAATTTGAAGGGAGTCAAGAAGATAAAGAACATGCTTTTGAGCGTGTAAATAAAGCTTTTAATAAAAAGCCTTATGATCTTATGTTCAATAATTGCGAACATTTTGCAAATTATGTTCAATATGGAAATGCCTATAGTCAACAAACTCAAGTTGCAGCTGGAGGAGCTGCCGCAGTAGGCTTAGCAACAACTCTTAGTGCTAAAGAACCTCTTGCAAAAGCTCTTGGCGTAGCCCTACTTCTGGCTGCTGCAGGAAGTTTTGCTCTAGAGCTATCTAAACAAAATACATTTTAGTAAAGCTAAAATATTATTCTAGGGCTTAATCCCCCACCCCCCCGAACTAAACTTTAGTTCGGGCTTTTTTTTGTCCCCCTCTCCCCCACTACCAAACAATATTCTCCTATCCATCTAGCATAACGCTACCCGCCTTATACGACGCCCATTCCTGTTTTTAAAATTTCGTTTACATTATTTTTCTTGAATTAATCCAGAAAAAGTTGAGGGACTAATAATAATTTAAGAAAAAAATAGCCTAAATCCTTCTCTACAAATTGTTTAGGGATTCGGTTTTGGGTGGACCGAAGATGCAAATGCGGCTTATTTGGGCTAAAAAGGCTGAAACTTACTGTTTATCGATGTTTCAGCGGCTAAGTTCTTGCTTATCTAATCGATAAGTCAGCAAGATGAAGTCTTTTTGACTAAGGTTGTTTGCATTGTTTTTTGGCCCAAATAGATCAGAAAAAGTTGAGGGACTAATAATTTCATTTATCCCTTACTGCCAAGAGCCCTTTGGCCCAGCGCTGCGGAGCGGGTGGCCCCAAGGGCCGAACAGACCTGTGAGCCCCGCAGCATAGCGGCGGCCGAGCTAGGCAAAGCCTAGCCGGCCGCGGGCCCCAAATCCTTCTATTACAAAAGAAAAGAGTGCCAGTTGTTCTTTGGCAGAAAAAGTTGAGGGACTAAAAACTATTAAAGTAATCCAAATATTAACTTATATAGATATGACTATTCTATTTAATAACTATTATAGCGGCCTAAATAGTTAAAGATGGATACGGTACACATTATTTTTTCTGGGGCGCTCTTATTGTTGCTTAGTGTTTTGGCTGGGAAAACCTCTTTTCGCTTAGGGTTACCCACCTTAATTTTATTCTTATTGGTGGGTATGTTAGCGGGTTCTGAGGGATTTGGCGGCATTTACTTTGATGATTCTCAGTTGGCTCAATTTATAGGCATCATTGCCTTAAACATCATTTTATTTTCGGGGGGCTTAGATACTCGCTGGGGAGCTGTTCGCTTGGTTTTGGGCAAAGGATTGACCTTGGCGACCTTGGGCGTTTTTATTACGGCGGCGGCTGTGGGAATTTTTGCTCATTACTTTTTTGATTGGAGTTGGTTAGACGCTTTTTTATTGGGCGCTATTGTATCCTCAACTGATGCTGCGGCTGTTTTTTCTATTTTGGGTTCGACCAATATTCACTTAAAGCATGGGATTCGGCCTATTTTGGAGTTAGAAAGCGGGAGTAATGACCCTATGGCTTATTTTCTGACCAGTTTGCTTGCTGGAGCGGTATTAAAAGGCGATATGAATTTGGCTCCGGCCCTTCTACAACTAATTCTGCAATTAGTTGTAGGTGTTTCTATTGGCTACCTTATGGGCAGGCTGAGCAAATGGATAATTAATAATATTCGCTTAGATTTTAAGGGCTTGTATCCTGTTTTGGCCCTTTCGCTTAGTTTTTTGGCCTATGCTAGCAGCGAGCTCTTGTCTGGTAATGGCTTTCTAGCGGTTTATGTGTCTGCTGTTTTCTTGGCCAACAGTCAATTGACTCAGAAGCTGAGTATTCGACAATTTTTTGATGGTTTTGCCTGGTTGATGCAAATCATTCTCTTCTTGAGTTTGGGCCTTTTGGTTTTTCCTTCTCAACTCTTGGCCGTTTGGCCCATGGGCTTAGCCCTTGCCTTTTTCCTGATGTTCATTGCTCGACCAATTAGTGTTTTTATTGGCTTATCTTGGACCAAACTCGATTTTAAATCTAAATTGTTTATTTCTTGGGTAGGGCTTCGTGGGGCGGCTCCTATTGTTTTTGCCACCATTCCGATGGTCATGGGCATTCAGTCCTCTAATCTCATTTTTAATTTGGTCTTTTTTCTCACCTTAGTTTCTATTGCTCTGCAGGGCATGAGCATTCCCTTTTTTGCCCGTTTATTAGGTTTAGTAGACCTCAAAGTGTCTGCTTTAACTCAAGCTCGTTCTTTGGCACTAGAAGAAGAAAGTAAGGTAGAAACTGCAGAGGTCTACATTTCTGCAGAAAGTCCTTTAATTGATCAAAAGTTGGCCGACATTCACTTTCCTGCCGATTGTATGGTGGTCCTAATTATCCGAAAACAGCAGTATTTGGTCCCTACCGCTCATACCAAAATAGAAGCTGGCGACACTTTGCAATTACTAGCTAGCAAAGCCGAAGATCTAGCCAGTTTGCAAATGGAGCTGGGCTAAGACGATCTCAATACCCCCTCTACCCTAGCAAAATTCTATTGAGATTTATTTTTACTAACTCCAGAAAAAGTTGAAGGACTAAAAAATGTAATCATTAAGTAAAAGCGGCATCGCCATCGCCATCCTGAATAGGAAAAGGCTGATCGCCTAGGGTTTTGGCCAAGGGATGCGTGATAATATAATGTCTTGCTTGGGGGCGGCTGCCCAAAAAGGGCCATTTCTTGGCCTGCAGGGCCTCTACAAGTTGTTCTTGATAAGTGGTTAGATAAATGACTCGTTTTTGGCGCATCCAAAATAGCAGCGCTCGAATGAGCTCGCTGGCATCGGCCTGGGGCATAAAGACATAAGGTAGGCGCAAATGACCGTCTCGCAACAAATACAAAACGGCTGCTTTTAGCGTTTGGCCCTCATAAAAATAGAGATAGCCATTGTCTAGACTTTGGGCTTTGCTAGAAAAGTAATAGCGTTTAGCCGCTTCATCTTCTGGACCTTCTTGCAACCAGGGATAATTTAATATCCAGTCAAAATCTTTTGGTCCCCGAAGAAAGCCCTCTTTTTGCTCGCTCAGTAGCTTATTGGCTTCGGGCCGCCAATTTTTGTCTGATTCGCAGCGGTATTTTCCTTTGGCCAAAAAGAGCATGCGCATATTTTGGGGGCCAAAAGACAGCTGTTCCAACAAATTGAAGAGCGGCAAATAGGGTCGCCATTTTTTGGGGTCTTTTTTGGGCAGCACCTTGGCTAGGGGGCTATACAAATAAAGACGGAGGCCCTTGGGTTGGGCCAAATCTTGGAAATAACCACTTTTGTCGTAGAGTCCTTTGGCGGCGGGAGTAAACTCCGTAATCATCAGGCGGCCCGACCAAGCCGTATACATCTGCTCCAAAAGTGATTTAGCCAAGCCTCTTCCCCGCATATTGGGATCAATCCAGAGGCAAGACAACCAAGCAAAGCGCTCCTCTCCTACTTTTCCCTGCAAACGATTGGGCAAGGCGCCCAAATAACCGACCAAAAGCCCATCTTCCTCTGCCAAAAGGAGCAAAACGTCCTCGGCTTCAGCTTGGGGATTTGCGGCATGAGAAGCGCCACGAATTTGGCTAATCGCAATAGGCCCAGCCCCGGCAAAACTGGGGTCATGGGCCAAAAAGTCAGTCATTTCTCGCTGTCGGATAACACGATAAACAATCATCTTAAGAATTTTGAGCGCAGTATTCTGCCTGTAGTTCGACCGCATCCTCATCGCCGGCCTCAGCTGCTTTTTGCAAATAATCGCAAGCCTCGGCATTTTCGCCCATATTGAGTGCCATGACAGCGGCTAGATAATAGAAATCGCGTTGGGTGGGATCTAATTCTAGGGCTTTTCGACAGCCGTCCAAAGCTAGGGCATCTTCTCCAAGTTCGCTAAGAATAAGGGCGTAAGTATAATAGTAATTGGCATTTTTATCATCCATGCGCAGGGCCAACTCCGCCTCTTTTCGGGCTCTTTTCATATTGCCCAAACTATAGTAAATATTGGCCAGCTTATCTCTAAAATCCGGCCGCTGAGGTTGCAAACGCAAAAAGGCCTGATAATCATCTAAAGCGCCCAAGGTATCGCCTTGTTGCAAATGAATATCGCCTAAAAGTGAGTGCAGGCTTTCATTTTCGGGACTAATTTCCACGGCTTTTCGCAAAGCGGGCAAAGCCAAATCAAACTGTTCTTCTTCGGCATAAATAACGGCTTGAGCATGATAGTATTTGGCCTGACTTTCATCCAACTTAATAGCTTGGGCATAATCGGCTAGGGCCTCTTTATAGCGGTCCATATCATAGAGCAAGCGCCCTCTTTCATAATAAAACTCGGGTTCTTCCGGAATAGCTTCGATGGCTGCTGTATATAGTGCATAAGCCGTATCAAACTTTCCGTGGTTGTGTTTTTCTTGGGCCAGATAGAAGTACTCTAGGCTAGAAAAACTAGGATTATCCGCAGAAGGGAGGTCTAAATTGCAGGCGGCAAGGCCAAAAAGCAAAAGTAAAAGGCTAAGAAATCGCATAAGACTAAATTTAGGGTTCGTAACGCTCTACCGCCTTTTTGAGGCGATGGTATAATAAAGTTTGTAAAGAAGCTGGCGATAAGACCTTATATTTTTCGGCCGCCATCAGCAGTTGTTGTTGCAGTTCATAATTGGGACGCAGCTCTAGGCTAATCACAATACTGCCATCCTCTCTACGCTCTAGCAGTTTTTGAGAGGAATGAATGGGTTTACTTTCGGTATAGGGGGCTTGTTCGGCTGCCACCCAAATTTTTATCTCTTCTTTTTGCTGCTCCCAATCCTTAGATACCCCAATGATGTCCTTAAAGAAATCATTTTCCCAGTCAATTTCCACTTTTTTATAGGCCAAAAGGCTATCCTCTAACTTTTGGATGCGGTCTAGAGCCAAATTGCGATAGTCAAAATCTCGGTCTTCATCTCGACCGAAAACAAACCAGCGCTTATTGTATTGTTTGAGGACCTGTGGATGAAAATTGAACTCCTCTTTTCCCGATTCTTCTCGAAAACTTTGGTAGGCAATACGCAGACACTGCTCTTCCTTAATCGCTGTAAACAAAGGGCGCAAATGCTCTAGGCCCTGATAATCTTTATTTTCATCAAAAAAGATGATTGAGGCTTGTTCGGGGCGAGCAAAGCCTAGTTTCTGCTTAATCTTGGGCAGAAGCTCCGTCAACCAATCAAAGCTCTGAAAGCTCTCCAAACGCTCCAAAATATTCAGGGCATCTTCTAATTGTGCGTTTTCTTTGGGCCCCAAAGGCGTTTTATGAATCGAGAAATCTATGGGGTCGTAGCGCATATAAACCTTATGCCCCTCTCGCAAGCGCTTAATTGGCGCCCGATAGCCCAACTCACTTTCCATGTACTTAATGTCATTATAAATCTGACTTCGCCCCACCTTACAGCCCTCATCGGCCAAGGCATCATTAACCGCAGCAATAAGATCTTGTATAAAATACTTGCGGTAGGGGTTTCCAAAACAATTATTCAACACTTGATAGCGCAATAAAGCATTTTTGTTTGTGGGCATGGCAATTTTTTTTGATTTCTGTCCAAAATAAGAAATTGTTTCCAGATAGGATGGACAGCCCCGCCTTTCTTTTGCCCTCGGCGCCTTTTTCAGGGCCCCACGGCCTCCCCTAACAGGCTTTTCCCAAACCTAAGCAAGGGTTCAAGTTATTAGTTCTTGGCCCTTTTTTTTATTGTTCGATTTTTATTTTTTGGGCCTGCCGCCAAAGGCGGCCGGGCTGTGTCAGGGCTCGCAGGTCTGCTCGGCCCTTCGCAAAATTCGCTACGCTCATTTTGCTCGGTCTGCGGCTTCGCCGCCCCCTTTTCCATCCCTAGGCCAAGTCGCTTCGCTCCTTTGCGGCGGCTTCGCCGCCTGCTAGCCGTGGCTGCAGGTTGAAACCCGCAGCCATACAACAACCCCATTCTGCATCTATAGTCATAAATTTTATAGGAACCCTAGGGTCCTGTACAATATGGACCTGTAGGTTAAAACCTACAGCAACAAAAGAGGCCAAGCTAAACGCAATAAAAATGGGCCGATGGTTAAAACCATCGGCCCATAATGTCTTCTAATACAAGGAAAGCTGTTTATTTATGGAGGGTTTTAACCCTCCATTTTATATTAAAATGCATTCGTTAATTGGCTGTAGGTTTTAACCTACAGCTTTAGCCCGCCAGTTTGCATAGACCCAAAACCATGCGCTGAAGCCCATGGCAGAAAAGGCTAGCCAATATAATCTTTAAGCGGTCCTGAGCTTCAGCCCATGGGCCTCCCCCCCCAGTCACTAAAAGACACTTTTTTTCACCTCTCCCTTTTTCAAAAACCCAAGAAAAAGTTGAGAGACTAATAAAACTATCTCCATACTGCCGCCTGCTAGCTGTGGCTGCAGATAGCGGCTTCGCGGCCAAACGGCCTAGCGATGTGCAGCAGTGCGGCGAAGCCGCAGACCAAGGCCGTCAGGCCGCAGGGCCGAGCAGACTTGCGAGCTGCGGAACGTAGCGCCGCAAGGCGAAGCCGCAGCGACAACAAGCCCTTTAGGGCGCCGTTCGACGACTGTAAGGAGTAACGCCCCAAAACAGTCTACTACTCTCCCATCAGTGATTTGCCCTTTTTGAGCATTTGGAAGGTTCGGAAGAGGCTAAAGAGCAAATAGGCCAAAAGCAGCCAATTCATCCAGGGATCATTGTCTAGATAAAAGAAAAGTAGTCCGATAACGACTAGCTTTATCGCCAATAATCCATAGGCTTTGTACTGTAGGTTGCGCATAAAGGCCGCCCGTTCTTTCTCTGTTTGCATAAACTTAAGTTCTAAAATTGGCAAGATACAATAAGCCCGTAAAAAACAATCAATATTTGACAGGGGCTATCAGTTTATGCAGAGGCTAAAAGAACTAAACCCCTATAAATCAAGGGTTATAGAGTTGGCCAAGTTTTTTATTTGCTGCCTGCATTCACATTACTATAAACAGGCGACAAATTATGCAGAAAGTCATTGGAATTGATTTGGGCACCACCAATAGCGTGATGGCCTATAAGGTGCTTGATACCAAGATATTGCCCAATATTGAAAAAGAAGAAAACACCCCCTCGGTGGTGCATATTGATAGCAGTGGGCAGGCGAGCATTGGAAAAATAGCAGTAGATAGCAAGTTGGCCCTAGACCCCAAAAATACCGTTTTTTCGGCCAAACGCTTGATGGGCATGCCCTTTAGCCACCCTATGGTGCAAGAAATGGTTAAGGAGAGCAAAAAAAATGATGGCTACTATAAATATAGCATTCGCAAAAAGCACAATTCAGAAGATGCCCTAGCCATTGTTCTTCATGGTCGGGAATACTCTCCCGAAGATATTTCGGCGGAGGTATTGCGTAAAATCAAGCGAGATGCCGAGAGCCATTTGGGCGATAAGGTGAGCCATGCCGTGATTACGGTCCCGGCCTATTTTAATGATAAGC
Source organism: Saprospira grandis (assembly GCF_027594745.1). NCBI lineage: Bacteria > Pseudomonadati > Bacteroidota > Saprospiria > Saprospirales > Saprospiraceae > Saprospira > Saprospira grandis. Next base: position 4,117,425 of record NZ_CP110854.1, read on the forward strand.
AGAAAAATGCGACCAAAAAGGCGGCGGAGAAATCAGGCTTGATTGTCTCTAAACTATTGGCAGAACCCACAGCGGCCGCTATTGCCTATGGTGTAGACCAAAAAACGGAAGAAAGCAAAACCATTTTGGTCTATGATTTTGGTGGTGGCACCTTTGACCTTTCGGTCCTCACGGTAGCTAATGGGCTATTTATGGAGCAAGGCACGGGCGGCGACCGTTGGCTGGGCGGCGATGATATTGACCGCTTGTTGAGCCAACATATTTACCAGCTAGTTGAAAATGAGTTTGACTTAGAAGAAGGGCATATTCATCGGTTTTTGGAAAATGCGCCAGAAAAAACTCGTTTTGCCTTTGCGGCCGAGAGTCGCAAGCAAGTAGAGCGCATCAAGAAGGACTTGAGTAAGCGCAAAAGGAGCCATTTTGAATTGGATGATTTGTTGGAAGATGAGGAAGGCGACCTTATTGACATTGACATAGAGATTAACCGAACTGATTTTGAGGACCTCATTCGGCCCACTATTGCCAAAACCATTCGCTTGATTGATGATCTATTGGCCGAACTGAACTATGAGGAAAATATGATCGATGCCATTTTATTGGTGGGGGGAAGTTCTAGAATCCCTTTGGTCAATGAGATGTTGATGCAGCGATTTGGGGCCGCCAAAGTACAACTAAGCGAAGACCCTATGAATGCCGTAGCCAAAGGTGCAGCTATTTTGGCCCATCGTCTGGGCAATAGTGGAGAACTGGAGCAGCAGGAAGACTGGGGAGAAGAAGAGGAAGAATTTCAGGTCCTCTACAGCTCTTCTCATGATATTTATGTGCGCCTAGAAGATGAAAACGGCCAAGAAGAGTTTGAGCGGGTTGTTGAGCGGCAGATTCCCCTCCCCATTGTGGAGCAAAGAGAGTACAAAACAGCAGCCGATCAGCAAAGGCTAATTAAAGTGGAGCTCTTTTCTAATAAAGAGGAAGGCGGCAAAGAAGAAATTGGCTTGGGCTTTTTGGTTTTAGAAGAAGACTATCCCGCCAATAGCAGCTTTATTTTTCATTTTGAGGTCGACACCGACAACACCCTCAAGCTATTGGTTGCGCCCAAGAACAAGCCCAATCAAAAGTCCGAAATTCATATTACCCGAGGCAATAAGGACCAGAAGTTTTACCGCACAATTGATGAGGAGATCAACAACTTTAACCGCTCTGGGGCCAATGCTAGCCAGATGCAAAAACTACAGAGCGATTTGGTCAAACGCCTCAAGGCCACCAACCAACTGGCCCAAACCGCAGATGACGATAGCCAGCTCTGGGACAAACACATCTATGAAGTAAAAGAAGAAGTGGCCCAAGCCCAGCATTATCAAGAAGAAAGCAGCCATGAGCCCGCCGACAGCAATATGATGATTGCTCGGATTCTGCTCAATAATTACGAAAACCTAATCGGTAGAGAGGCCAGTGAGTTGATCCGTATGTTGCTGCAAAAGATTGAGCTAGAAAACGACATTCTAGCCATTCAGCAGGCGCGACAAAAGCTAGAAGAGCTCATTAGTAACTTTATGGGGCTACTAGACCTCTTTCTATTTATTGTGGCCGCCAATCGAGCCAAAGAAAAAGGAAGCATGAGTGACTCTCGACGCCTCAGAGACATTCACGACCAAGCCGAGCGAAAAATGGAGCGGGGCCAAGTTGATGAAGGCTTTGCCATATTGAATGAACATCAGGACCTCAGACAAAAATACTTGGGAGAAGACAGTTCAGCCGCCTTTATCAATACTAGCCTCAAGCGATAGGCTAGGTCCTCATTTTATTTTGGAGCCGCCGCAGCAAGCTGCGGCGGTTTCTATTCTAGTCTGCAAAATCAGGTTTAGCCCAAAAACTCAAGAAGATGAATTGTCCTATTTGTGAACTAGCTGGTTTGGAAGAAAACCGCCAGCAATGTCCCCAATGCGAAAGCGATTTGCGGCCTTTTTTCTTATTGCAAGCACTTGATGAACAAGAGCGTATAGAAAAAGAGCAACTTAAACAACAAGCCGAAAAAAGAGAGCAGGCTGCGCTACGTCAAGGCAGAACCCCCATTTTAATTGCTTGGGGAGCTAGTTTTCTGGCCCTAGCAGTCCTCTTATATTTTATTTGGCCCAAAAAGAGCGTCGCTCCAATGGCCAAACAAGAAGGGCCCTCAAAAGAAGAAATGCTGGCCTTGCAAAAACAAGTTAAACAACTGAGAACAGAAAGCGACAGCCTCCGCCAAGCCTTAGCACAACAGCCTAAATCCGCTTATGTCTACACCGTAAAAGCAGGCGATTCGCCCATTCGCTTGGCTCGTTTCTTTTATGGCCAAGACGAAGAATACAAGCGCCTTTTAGAAGCTAATGAGCTCGCCTTAGATGCCATGCTTAAAGTAGGCCAAAAACTGACTATTCCAGCCCTATAAACCCAAACTATGTACCTTATTGTCATTGCCCTCATTTTGGTCCTAGCAGGAGTCTACAGCGCCTACTACAACAACTACGGCACGGTCCTCAAAAAGGCCAAAAAACGCCTAGAACAAGGCCAGCCCCAAATTGCCCTAAAGCTATTTAAATCGGGGAACAAACAATACCCCATAATAGCCGAGAAATTTTTGCAGCAAGATGGGCCAGCCCTACTGCAAAGCGAAAATAAACAGGCCGCTATTGACTTTCTGCTTCCTTTGGCAGAAGACTACCCTTTCGTCGAAAATTGGTTGGCTGAACATGCAGCTCAGCTCTTAGCCAAAAAAGAGTTTATTCCCTTTCGGCATCTGGTCCTTTCTGCCCCCGAGGCGGACTGGTCCAAAAAGCTACTCTTTAAGTACATAGAGCTGCCTGAGGCCGAAAGCAAGCTAAAAATTAGCGACAAAAAACAGCTTTTACAGCCTTTGCTAGACCAAAAAGAGGCAAATGCTATCCGTTTATGGATCCTCCTTTTGGCTCCTTTTTTTGAACAGGACAAAAAAGCAGAACAATATCTGCCCGAAATTAGAACCTACAAGGCCCAATCAGCTAAGGCTCAGCGGCTCTTTTATCTCTTTTTAAGCAATCGTCAAAAAAAGAGAGAACTAGCCCCTTACCTAAGCGAGCTACAGCAGTTGGCCAAAGAAAGTACAACTGCACAGGAGATTATCTTAGCTGAGGCCAAAGCGCTTTTTGAAAGAAAGAATGAAGCGACTGCTTTGACGCTTATCCAGCCTTTTTGGGAGAAAAGCGCAGACGCCCAGCGCCTCTATAATCGCATTTATTTAAAAAAAATGAGGGCCGAAAAAAAGCCCCAAGCTCTGGCTCAAGTACTCCAAGCTTTAGAGCGCTTTCCCAGTCAATTAAGCAGCCAAGAAAAAATAGAGCTACAAACCGCCTTAGCCAATCTACAGCTCCAACAACTAGAATATAGCTTTAACCCCCTACGCAAAAAAGCCAACCTAAATGATTGGGCCAGCTTTGTGCAGCAACTCTTGGCCGCAGCCAAACTGAGCTATAAAACAACTGCCCTAGAAGCCTTTTTAGAAGAAAAAGTAAATTATCTGCTGCAGTTTTCCCTAGAAGAGGGCCAAAGTGCAGAAAAAGCCAAACAATATAAACAGGCAGCGGCCATCTATAAAAAAGCGGCGGACTATGCCCGTCTGCTCAAAGATAAGTTTAGCCAAGCCCGCAGCCATATTGGCCGATTTGACTTTAGATATGTTTTGACGGCTATTTATGGGGATATTCCCTCTAGTCGCATTCAATATTATGAGTACTACCTCCACCGACATAGCGATAAAAAGGAGGTGGCCGCCATCCGCTATGCACTAGCCTTTCAACTGGCCCAAAAGAAACAGTTTAAAGCCGCCCTAGAGCAGATTAGCTGGTTAGAAACCTATAGCCGAAACCCCCAAATTATTGAGCTTAAACGCTACTGCCTACAGCAAAAACAAAAAACAATGTTGAGCTTGCTGGCGGTCTATAATGCTACAATTTATGGAAGCGATTTGCGAAAGCTCAAAGCCCTAGACGAGAACTGGGATACTTATTCGGAGGCCTTGTCCTTCTTTTATCCGGAGCGAGAAGAGGAGCTAGAAGAAATAAAAGAATACATTGGAGATAGAATAAAAGGTCTCCTCCTTAAGAATCAATCTTATGCCGAACTCTTTGATTTATTGACCAAAGATAAGGACTTCTACTACGACAGCTCCAGTCTTAAACTGGCAGCCGTTACCGCCTTTAGATTATTGGTGGCTGGAGACTATAGTCAGACGCAACGAATAAAAAAAGCCCTAGCTAGCTGGCTAACCGCGATTTATACTAATGAAGTTATTTTTGATTCTTTGGAGGATACCGAATGGGATGATGACTACTCTTTTAGTGTGCATAATATCTTGGGATACAGCTATGAAGAGCTATATATTCCCGAAAATATCAATAGCAGAGCACCCAATGAACAAAATATTGACTTAGGCCAGGTCCAACAGCGCTTACTTAAAAAGTTGGAAGACCTAATCAACAATCAATTACCCGCTGACCTACTAGCCTTCTACGAAAAAGAAAAAGCGGCTTTGGCTCTAGCCTGCAAATTATTTAAGGAATCTGATATAGTACTGGCTAGTCCCTACATTATGGAATCTGCCGAAAATATTTTGTTAGAAATCAGTCTCAGCCAACTCAACCACTTCAAGCAAAACACCGAGGATATCGACCTCATCTTGCCTTATAGCCAAACCGTAAGCGAGCAATACATCCCAGATCTATTTAAGACATTTCATTTGGCTCAGAAGACAGAAAAAAACCTTCCTTTATTATTTGAGCAACTTAAACGGCAGCCTCAGCTGGCCCTACGACAGGCCAAGCTTCAGCTCAAATCACTACAGGCCCTAAAAAGAGAGTTTCCTCAGCACTATCAACGTTTAAAAGTTAGCTGCATACAACAGCTTAATGAACATCTGGACCATAAAACGCGAGAGCCTCAGCATGTTCAACTTCTAGATTTTTTACGCACAACAGTTTTTGAACAAGATCAGGAGATACAGCAAATCCAGGCGGACTATATCTGTAATGCAGCAATTGCGGAATACAATGCTGAAAAAATTCAGCCAACTCAATCCTTAAATTATATGATAGAAGCTTATGATTTGGATCCCAATAGCAATCGGATTCAGAACAACCTAGCAACCATCGTAGAAATTGTCGCTCGCCAACATGCTTTCAGCGCTGACACCTCTGGCTGGAGCACTATCAAAAGCCTTTATAAAAGAGTGCCTTACAGCTATCAGCTCCAGCTTCAAAAAGCCCTAAAAACAGCCTATAACGATTGCTATGAAATCTTAGAGAACAGTGACCCCATTCTGCACTACCTCATTTTTAGCCAACTAGGGCATAATGAATACAGCTTTTCCATTTCTCATAAGCTAGATAGTATAGGCCATACGCTCAATCATGGAGGCCAAGGAATGGTCCGTAGACTCCAAGAAATTAAGGATTATTTTAGTTGATTTTTTCGGGGCCTCCGCTGCGGCTTCGCCTTGCGGCGCTACGTTTCGCAGCTCGCTGTTCGCTCGGCCCTTCGCCGCTTTCAGCGGCTCGGTCTGGCCTGACGGCCACTGCTGCACATCGCTAGGCCGTTTAGGGCCCTTCGGGCCCTAAATCAAGATATTCCACTCGCTTTACTTCAAAAATCTAATTATAGCTATGCTACACAATCCATACGATGTTTTAGATCTGGACCAAAACGCCAGCAAAAAAGACATTCAAAAAGCGCTGCCTTTGGCCCTAGCCAAACAACGCAAAGAAAAAAAATACTCGCCCAAAGATATTATGCAGGCCCAAAAAGAACTGCTCGATCCAGCCAAACGCCTAGCCGCCGACTTTCTATTTCTGGACCGTATTCGGGCCAAGCGCCCCCGAAAGTTTGAGCAGCCAGAGCTGCCCAAAATCAAAGCATTAAACCAACTCGCCCAAAACCCTTTTGATCCCAACCAACTCTAAAACAACTTCTAAGATGGATAAAGCAGCTATAGAAAAAGAACTCAAGGATTATTTCGTTGCCTTTGGCCGAAAAGAAATCCAACTCAAAAACCAAATAGAAAAGGCAGAAAGAGCCCAATACGAACAGCTAAAAGACTTTGCCGTGGGCCTAATTGAAATGATTGATGGCCTCGATCGAAAAATAGAGCGCCAAAACAATAAAGAAGAGGAAGAAGAAAGCAAAGAAGCTCGTAAAGCCCTTAAAACGCTAATCAATATGCGTAAAAAAATGCTGCGCTTACTCGACCGCTTTGGTATTCGACCTATTGTGTTTCCCGATAATCAACTCATTGAATCCTATGCCAAGGTCTTGGGCAGCGAACCTAGTCGAGATCATCAGGACCGAGAAATCCTCCGCATTATTCTCCCTGGCTATATGCAGGCTAGCCAAATCATCCGCCAAGCAGAGGTGATTGTCGTAAAAAATTAAAGGCCAAATAGAAAGCCCCCCCATAAATTTAACCGCCGAAGAATATAGCCAAAAGAAAAAAATACAGCTGAGCGGCCACAACAAGCCCTTTAGGGCGTCTTCGACGACCAAAGGGAGTAACGCCCAAAAAAACAGTAAAACATGGTTCCAGCAATTATTATTATTCTCTTTGTTCTATGGCAAATGTATCTATTTGCCCGACGCTACTCGCCCAAAAAAGTGCGAAAAAGCCATATGCTTGCACTGATTACTATTGCAGAATCAAGTAATTCTAAGGGAGTGAGTCCAGTACAGCTAGAATATCTCAAAATAATAGCCACAGTTACGGCCGTCTCTACAGAAGAGCTTTATATGCTGCTCAAAAAACCCGTCAAAAAATTTCGGTACCACCCGCCCAGAAAATGGGAACATCGAGTGAGGGCACTAGAAGATTTGGTCCATATGATGCATGTGGAGGGGCTCCCCACTAAAGCGCAATTTATTAACTGCTACAGATTTGCCAAGAGATTGGATTTGCCCAAAGAACTAGTTGAAGAAATAACAAAAGACCTTCACTTAAAGATTATAAAAAGTAAGAAGAAAAACAAACCACTTCAATAAACAAAAATTAATACCTATGATTATTATTCTACTTATTGTTATCGCTTTTATCCTCTGGAAGATTTACAGCCAAGAAGAGCGCCCCATCAAAAGCAAAGCGACAACGGCTAGCCCTTCATCGACCAAAAGGGGCAGCTACAGCCCTAGCCTGAGCAGCCGAAAAAGAGAAAATCTCAGCCACCTTCAGCTCTTGGTCAGCTTAGCCATGTCTGATGGAGTATTAGATAAGGCAGAGCTGAAGTTCATTAGTCATATTGCCGTTCAAAGAGGCACTCCCAAAGATCAATTTTTGGCCATCTTTAGAGATCCGACTATCATCAGCTATGTTCCGCCTAGCTCCGATGCTAGCCGCCTGATCAACCTTTATGAGATGGTCATGCTGATGATGATTGACGGGGATATTGACAAAAACGAAATCCGTGTCTGTGTAGCAACTGCCCGGGAATTGGGCTTCAAAGCTGAAGTGGTCTCCCTATTGGTAGAAGTACTGATAAAACAGATTGCCGAGGGCATTGCCAAGGAAATTATTTTGAGAGACCTAGAAAAAAGAATGCGCGCCTAATGGTTAACAAGAACAAAGTATTGACCCTGACCGCCTTGGCCATTATTATTGTCTTTTTGGTTGCGGCCTGGGATGGACAACAGCGGCAAAAACGATTTGAGCAAGAAGAGCTCCCTCAAATTTTGGCCAAGAGAAAACAAGCTGCGCTTCAGCTAAAAGAAGCACTTATCCAGCAACAAACGCCAGAAGTTCAGGCCCTTATTAAGCAAAATGACAGCTTTCAGCTAGACAGCATTCCTTATGATACCAGCATTGGTGTCTTTGTTTTCTACAAGCAATTTTGGCTCAACAAATACCCCGTTGAGCGGCAGATGCAGGACCATATTGAGCTAGCAAAAATTAGCTTTCAAAATGCAAAAGTGGATAGCCAATGGGCCCAAATTGAGGCCAAAATTGCCAAGCGCTTTGATGCCGAATTTGTGGATAAAATCCAGATCGAAATCAAACGCCAACTCATTAGTGAGAGCAAAGCAGAGGGCCAAGGGTTTTTAGAATTACCCGATTATAAACTGATCAAAACAGTGCCCGAAGAAGAATTTGAAGCCCTTTGGCAACAAATTGATGAGCAGATTGCCGCCAACCGCTCGCAAGCGGCCCAAAAACAACTCGATCGAGACTGGAACAGCTATCGTCGCCGACTCAATAGCAAGGGGAAAAACTTGCTCGATCAGCGAGGGAAAACAGCTTTTATTAGTTTCGCCACAGGGCAAAGTAAAACGCTACAATCGGGCGGCCTAAGTATAGATTGGCCCAGCAGCACAAGCAGTTATCATGCGGCGGCCCTCTCCAGTTTTGTAGAAGAAATTGAGGTCCAACAATACCAAGGCAACAGCCTGTATACGGGAGCACAGCCCTATGCCAACTGCTTCGGCCGCGGACTAAGTTGTGGCTATCGGAGCAATTGCTCAGAAATTCGGGTGCGTGCGCCTTATGAATCAGATGTGATTGTGAGCATTAAAGACCGCTGGGATGAGGTGGTCGACCATGCCTATATTTCTGCGGGCGGCAGCTATACCTTTCGCCTGCCCAATGGCTCCTACCAACCCTTTTTCTACTATGGCAAAAGCTGGCATCCCTATAAAAAAATGCCCTCCAATGCCTGTAACAACCTAAAGGGCGGCTTTCTGCAAAACACCCTCACAGGCAAAGATGGCCTGCAATATCTCTCTAACCAAATACTCACTTACACCCTTCGCCTACAGCGCAATGGTAATTTTTCTACTCGGCCCTCTTCTTTTTCAGAGGCCTTTTAAACCGCAGTTATATGTTCAGCTCCATTGTCATTATAGGCCTAGCTATCCTGGCCTACAGCCTCTTCAAATTCTCTTCTGCCCTAAGCGAGGACCGCTACGAACTAGAGGAGCAAAGCCTAGCCGAAAAATTTTCGACTGTAGTCCATATCCTCAACCAAGCCGCCTTTAATGGGCAGGGCAAAATCGTCCCCCTAGACCAGCGCTCTTTTAATCTTTGGCAGCAGGGAAAAAACCAGATCATCAACTTTCATTACAGTACCGGGCACCTCAGTATTTGCTGGAAGTATAAGTATTTGCAAAAAGAGTTGGTGCATGAACGACAGTTTGATAATGTCCGAAATTTAAGCCTGCTAGAACAACAAGAGCTAGCCGAACGCATGATCCAAGAAATGAGGCCACTAATCGCTCAACATCAACAAAATGTTTTGCTGCGCGGCAGAGAGTTCTAAACTATACGATCCCCTCTTTGGAGGGGATTTTTTTGGGGCCTACCGCCTGCGGCGGCCGGGCCCTTGCAGGGCTCGCAGGTCTGCTCGGCCCTGCGCCAGCAAGCTGGCTGGGTCTGCCGCTGCGCGGCACCCTTGCAGGCCCCTAGGCCTGCGGGCCTTCGGCCCTTTTAACTGTAGGTTGAAACCTACAGCAAGCATGGTATTGCTTCGCAATGATTGATGAATGAGGGTTGAAACCCTCATAAAATGAACTTCTCGGCCATCCTTTGATAAAAATTTCAGGCTAGTCAAGGCATTTTTTAAAGGCATAGCCCTAGCTATGGCTGAGAAAAATAACGCAGAATAGCAAGAAATTAAAGCAAAGGATAGAAGTGGCAGGGCTTTCATTTGGCCTTTGCCTGCGGCCCTGCGGGCCTGTAGGATGGATATATATCATAATGAGTTGTAATAAACAGCTTTATCATTTATAGCAAACAAGGGCTTTAGCCCGCCAGTTTGCATAGCCCCGCAACCATGGGCTTCAGCCCATGGCAGAAAAGGCTAGCCAATATAATCTTTAAGCGGTCCTGAACTTCAGCCCATGGGCCCAAAACCGCTCAGCTGTTAAAAGGCTTTTTCTTTACTTTAGCCTTCCCTCTCTACACAGAAAAAGTTGAGGGACTAATATTAAAATCTTGTGTGTGCCCTTTCTTGTCCCTAGGCGATGAATGGCAGGCGGCAAAGCCGCCATGGCCGAAGGCCAAACGGCCCAGCGCTGCGCAGCCGTGGCCCAAAGGGCCAGACCGAAGCCGCCAAAGGCGGCTGAAGGGCCGAACAGACCTGTGAGCCCCGCAGCATAGCGGCGGCCAGCAAAGCTGGCCGCGGGCCCCAAATCATCTCCCTAAAGATGTTCTAATCAATTGTATATGGGGTTGCTGCTGCATGATGGGCAACAACAAACTATCCGAAAGCTGAGTATCCGCGATAAGATAATCAATCTTTTTTTCGGGCCAATGCTCAGGCCACTGATAAAGAAGCAAGATCCGCTTTTGGCCCAATAATAACCATTGATTTTGCTTGCTAGCAACGGGCTGCTCTTCCAAGGTTTTTATTTTAGCCCGCCGCTGACTACCCGCCGATAAATATCCCCGCTGCCGAGCCGAAGACCAAACCGTCGAATCATAATAACTATAGGCCCTTCGGCCATGAAAATAGTCGATATACAGCCCTCGATTGCTCTGATAAACCGCCAAATGCGCCTGCTTTTCGGCCCGCAACTGCTGCCAACTATTATGGCCCAAAATGAATAACAAACAACAAGCTCCTAGCAATAAGGGCGTTATCCGCCGCCAAGCTAAGCTCAATACCAAAGATAAAATGGCAAAATAAGCCAGCAGTAGCTCCCAAGAAGCCAACTCAAAAGCCGATATTTTGGCCATTGGCCAAGTCTCTATGGCCAAAATGGCCCCATTCATCAAACGCAAAAGAAAAACGAGCAGCCAAGATAAAAGTCCGCCCAAAATGGGAATATCTAAGCACAATAAAGCCGCCATGCCCAAAGGCAAAAGAATGCCCGCCAAAGGCACCACCAACAAACCCGATAACCAAAAATAACTGGGAAACTGATGAAAATAATAGAGCGTGAGCGGCAAAGTAGCCAGTTGCGCCGCCAAAGAAACCGTAAATAAGCCCCAGATGTACTGCATGGGCCAAAAAGAAAAATAATACCTGCGATAAAGCTTGGGCTGAAAATAAACAATGCCCAAAACAGCCAAATAAGAAAGCTGAAAACCTAAATTCCACAAATTGGCGGGATCATATAACAAAAGCAAAAAAGCCGAGCCCGAAAGACTATTATAAATCGAGGAGTTTCGGCCCAAACACTGCCCCAGAATCAAAAGCGAAAACATACTACTGGCCCTACAAACCGAGGGCGCCGCCCCCGTCAATAAGGCAAATAACCAAATGCCTAACAATAATAAAATAGCCTCTCGAAAAGAGTACCGCCAGGCCGATTTTCGCCTAAATAATTTGATTATGGCCCCTAAAATACTAGCCAACAAGCCTACATGCAAGCCCGAAACCGCCAAAACATGACTGGCCCCCGTCGCCGAATATGCCTGCCGAAGCTCCTGGTCCAAATCGGTTTTGTCGCCCAAAATCAAAGCCGCCGCCACCGAATAAGCAGCATCCTGATGGGGAATTAACCGCCGCAATCTCGCCTTTAAAAATAAACGCCAATCAATTAATACACCCCAAAAGCTAGGCGCCGCCTTGGCCGATAAATGCCAATTTTTACTATACATCTGGGCCGAAATCCCCTTTTGACCATAATAGGCCCGAGCATCAAATTGACCGTAGTTTTTGGGCGCCTCAAAAGCCCTAGGCTTGCCCAAAAGGACCAATTCATCGCCATAATTGAGGGCCAAAGCCTGACTATCCTTGGGCAAATAGAGCAACAGCGGCTCCTGACAAACTATCCAGCCTTTGTCCGCTTCATAATAATGGGCTAGCTGCAACTGCAGCTGTACGGTTTTGCGCTTGGCTTGAGGTAAACTATTTACCCTGGCCCGAAACTCGGTCCAAACTAAGGGAATAGGCTGCTCTCTTGGCCGTAAAACCCGCTCATAGGTCCAAACATAGCCCCCCAAGATGAGCAGCAACTGCAAACCCAAGCCCCAAAAACGCCAAAAAAATGGGGAATATCGCCCCAAATATTGCCCAAGCAATAGAAGAAGCAATACGCCCCAAAATAAATATGAGCCCCAATGGGCCGCAGCCGCCCAAGGCAGGCAATACGCTAACAATAGGCCCAATAAGCCCGGTAAAAGTAAACGGAAAAATGGAATCGTACTCCAGTTCATAAGTCTGTATTGAGGTAACTTCAAATAAATCACTCTCAATATAAACTAAAAAAGACAATATACAAAACTACCGTACACTTTAAATTAACTCCAAGCTCTTCTCAATCAGTTCTTTGACCAATTGTTTAGGCTGATCGTGGAAGATCCCCGCCTCTCTGTTGGCCAAAATGGCATTTAGTGAAAGGGCCTGATGGCCCAAAGCCGTAGCCAAGCCATAAATTCCAGCCGTTTCCATTTCTAAATTGGTCGCTTTGTAGCCATCAAATTCTAAGGCTCTAAATTTCGACAATAGCGCTGGCATGCGGTTCTTGGCTCTGAGCTCCCGGTTTTGTGGAGCATAAAAGCCCGTTGCCGTTAGCGTAATGCCCTCTAAAAAGCCAGCAGGGCGAAATTGCTCTAATAGTGCTGTTCCACAACTGACGGCCTCCGGACGAATACCAAAGTCCAACTCCGCCAACAAAGCTTGGGCTTTTTGGGCCAATACGTTTTCCTTTTCGCTCATGGGCCGCTCATAGAAGCCCAATAGGCCTTCCAAGCCAATCGAATAACGGCTCATCAATAAGCTGCCTACGGGAATATCCTCTCGCAAACTGCCCGAGGTGCCAATTCGTACGAGCTTTAAGCTACGCAATTCTTTTTTGAGGGTCCTTGTTTTTAAATCAATATTGACCAAAGCATCTAGCTCATTAATAACAATGTCAATATTATCGGTCCCCATACCTGTCGACATGACCGTGATGCGCTTCCCGCCCATTTCTCCGGTATGGATCACAAATTCTCTTTTGCGAATTTCCGTATCTATACGATCAAAGTAGCAACTGATTTTACTCACTCGCTCAGGATCTCCAACCAAAATAACGGTATCGGCCAGTTGTTCGGGCTGCATATTCAAATGATAAATGCTGCCATCGGGATTCAAAATCAATTCTGATGCGGCTAAACTCATAGTTGTTTTATTAGCTTCTTATAAAAAAAAGCAACAGCCCTTGGCACCGGTCCAAGAGCTGTTGCTCCTCATTTCAGTTCTTTTCGACCTAGCTATGCAAGGCGCGGTCTTCGGTGGCGGCCAAGGCAGCCTCTTTCACAGCTTCGGTAAAGGTGGGATGCGGATGGCTATAACGAGACATATCCTCGGCAGAAGCACGGAATTCCATGGCTGCTACGGCCTCAATAATGAGGTCGGCACAACGAGCACCAATCATGTGCACGCCCAAAACCTCATCAGTTTCTTTATCCGATAGGATTTTTACAAACCCATTGGTATCGGCAGAAGCACGAGCGCGACCAAGGGCCTTAAAGGGGAATTTACCCACTTTATAAGCTACTTTTGCTGCTTTCAATTCTTCTTCGGTCTGCCCCACTGCAGCCACTTCAGGCCAAGTGTAAACCACACCAGGAATCAAGTTGTAGTTGATATGAGGCTTTTGCCCACTGATGTATTCCGCTACATAAACGCCTTCTTCCTCGGCTTTATGGGCCAACATGGCCCCACGAACAACATCGCCAATCGCAAAAATACCTTCTACATTGGTTTGCATGTGGTTGTCAATTTTGATGCGCCCACGCTCATCCAATTCAACGCCTACATTTTCCAGCCCCAAAGCATCTGTGTAAGGACGGCGACCAATAGCCACTAGACAATAGTCGGCTTGAAGCTCCAGTTTTTTACCATCTTTGCGCGATTCAGCAACCAATTTCACTTCCCCGCCTAGGTTTTCTACAGTTTCTACCTTATGGTTGAGGTGGAACTTGATTTTCAATTCTTTCTTGAGCACTTTGCGCATTTCTTTGCCCAAATCGGCATCCATGCCACCCAAAACAGCATTTTGGTACTCAATCACCTCGACCTCTGTGCCCAAACGAGCATAAACAGAGCCCAATTCCAATCCAATTACACCAGCACCAATCACCAACAAACGCTTGGGCACTTCTTTCAAGGTCAAGGCCTCTGTCGAGCTAATCACACGCTGCTTGTCGTAGTTGAAAGCGGCAGGCAAAACAGGCTTAGAACCCGTCGCAATAATCACTTTATCGGTCTCGATGGTCTGCGTTTCGCCTTCGCCATCCTTGGGCGCAATCTGAATTGTATTGCGGTTCACAAAGCTTCCGTGGCCCGTATAAACGGTAATTTTGTTCTTTTTCATCAAGAACTCTACCCCCGCACAAGTCTGCGAAACCACCTCATCCTTACGCTTCACCATCTGCTCAAAATCTACAGAAAGTCCAGAAACGTTAATGCCATGGTCTTGAAATTTTTTCTCCGCCGCATGAAAATGCTCCGAAGAATCTAATAGCGCCTTTGAGGGAATACAACCTACGTTCAGGCAGGTTCCGCCCAAAGTAGAATAACGCTCAATAATGGCCACTTTTTGGCCCAGTTGGGCAGCGCGAATGGCGGCTACATAACCGCCAGGTCCAGATCCGATGATGGTGAGATCGTACTTCATCTTGCTCATTTTTTATAGTCGGGAAGAATTCTTCCCAAAAGAGATTTTTTAATGTTTTTTTGGGGCCTCCTGCCTGCGGCAGGCGCTACGTTTCGGGGCTCGCAGATCTGCTCGGCCCTTCGTTTTTTTCGCTTTGCTCAAAAAACTCGGTCTGGCCTGACGGCCACCCCTACACATCGCTAGGCCGTTTTGGGCCGCTGGCCCAAAGGCAGACAAGCTGCCTATTCGCTGTCCTTGGGCGCCTTGGGCTGCTGCAACTGCTTTTGCTGCATGAGCCAAGCTTGCTGCGCCTGAAAAGCTTTTAGTTTGGCTTGCTGCGCTCTTTTTCGACTAGAGCGGGCTGCAAAGAGGGCCGTTAGCGAAAAGATAAGACCCAGTAGAATATAGGGCCAAAGGTAAGCCATGCTCACCAAAGACTCCTTGAAATTGGTCCAGCCCGTCTGCGCTCCCTCTGCCATCCGATTGCCAAAAGCAGCCTGCTGTACCTTTTCCTCTGGGTTCACCTCCTGGTAAAAGGTCAGGGTAATGCTGCTATGGGCCGATTTTTCTAGCATGAGGTTGACCGCCTGCTTGAGCAGCTCAATATCCTCCGTAATTTGGTCCAACTCTCTTTGAATAGGCAAAATAGCCTGAGCATCCTGCGCATTCCGCAGCAAACTCTCCAAACGAGTTTTGGCCAAGTACTTATTTTTCAAGCGGCTATCGAGCTCTACAAATTGGCCGCCCAAATCTTGGCGCCAAATGCGTTTTTCCCGAACCACTACAGACAGCTCCCGCAGTTCCTCCAAAAAGATCTGGAAATTGCTGGGCGGCAGTTGTAGGACCAAAGTATTTTCTAGCTGCAAATCACTGCCCTTTTCTTCCTCAGAAAGAATTTCGGCCTGATAAGTAGCAGCCAACTCCTTAATTTTCTTATAAGCTTGCTCATAGTTGCGCACCCCAATCAAAACGGCCCCATTTTCAATGGGCAATTTGGTCTTTTTACTGGGCGCATCTTCCTGAAACAAGCTATCAGGAGCTTGGTTTTCTTTGTCATCATATTGGGCCAAAATAGCTTTGACCTCCTCCTTGGCCGAAGCATCTAGGCTCAGGCTAAGACGTTGTAATTGTACAGACTGGCTGCTACTATCAATGGTAGAAACCTCCATTTTTCGGCTCCATTGCTTGAAGCGATAAGCCGTTTCTTGAGCTGCATTTTCTTTGGCCGCTTCTTGGGCCAATACCTCTTGTGTGGGAGGCGATTGGCAGGCGGTCCAGAAAAAAGGCAGGGCTAAAAGTAAGTATGCTTTTTTATTCATGCGATTTAGGCAATTAGCAGTGGAGAGATAGTTCCCTGGCGGCCGAAGGCCGAATGGCCTAGCGATGGTAGGCAGTGCGGCAAAGCCGCAGACCCAGCAAAAACTTGTTTTTTGCGCAGGGCCGAGCGAGTAGCGAGCTGCCGAACGTAGCGCCCGCAGCCCCACTTAAAAGGGCTGCGGGAGGCCCCAAATCTTAGCCCTCTAAAAGAGCCGCTTTGGTAGCATCTAGGATTTGGCGCACCTCCTCATCGGTAGGCGCTTGGGCATAGACCCGCAAAACGGGCTCGGTGCCAGAAGGGCGAATCATCACCCAAGCATCATCGCGTAGGTAAAACTTAAAGCCGTCAATATCCTCCACTTTTTGGATCTTGTAGGGACCAAATTGGCTATAGCTGCCCGCCTTACAATTTTCTACAATCTGCCATTTTAGCTCATTATTGAGGTGGAGATCATCGCGGTTGAAGGCAAAGGGGCCAACTAGCTCATAGATTTCGTCCATCAATTGGCTAAGCGTTTTGCCTGTTTTGGCCATAAACTCCAGGAGAATGAGGCCAATCCAGATGCCGTCTCTTTCGGGAATATGGCCCGTAGCGGCAATTCCACCCGATTCTTCTCCCCCAACGAGGACCTCCTCTTTGGTCATAATTTCGGCAATATATTTAAAGCCGATTTTGGTCACTTGGCAATCTAAGTTATAGAGTTCGCAAAGTTTTTTCACTTTATCTGTTACCGAGAAAGTCACGACCACCTTGCCCGAAAGCCCTTTATATTTGTGTAGGTAGTGAATGAGGAGCAACAAAATCTGATGCGAATCGACAAAGCGGCCCTCCTCATCATACATGCCGATGCGGTCCGCATCGCCATCATTGGCTAGGCCTGCGTTGAGTTCGGGCGTTTTGGCCAAAAGAGCAGAAAGCTCGCCTAGGTTACGGTGGATGGGCTCTGGAGCTTGGCCCATAAAGCTAGGGTTATAATCGCAATGCAATTCTGTTACCGCTGGAATCAGCTGGCGAACCACATTTTGTCCAGCGCCATACATGGCATCATAAGCCAAATTGACAAAAGAATTGTTGATGGCCTCGATATCAAAGGCCTTGCGGCAGTGCTCCACATACAACTTTTCGAGATCGATATATTCGATTTTGCCTTGAGCGACAAATTCTGCTTGAGTGGTGCTGGGCGTAGCAGGCACCTCATCGGCGATGCGGTCCTCTACCTCCATCACTTCGGCGGGAATGCTGGGCCCACCATAAGCCGACTTTAATTTATAGCCATTGTAGCTAGGGGGATTATGGCTGGCCGTGATGACCACGCCCATAAATGCCTTTTGCAAAACCACCCCTAAAGAAACCATGGGCGTAGAAACAAAACCTTGGGCCAAATAGACCTTCAGGCCTTGGTCGGCAAAAATGCGGGCCGCCAAATCGGCGAACATGCTTCCTGCAAAACGGCAATCGTGTCCGAGCACTACAGCTTGGCCACCTTCGGCCTTAATATATTGAGCGGTAGCTAGGGCTACTCTTTTGAGGTTATCGTTGGTGTACGTATCTGCGATGATGGCGCGCCAGCCATCGGTACCAAATTTAATCTTCGTCATCTTGGCTTTTTGTAAATCAAAATTGCTGGACCTCTTGGTCCTTGAAGGCGAAAGATAAATTTTTTTCTGAACTCCTTAAAACCTAAAAGCCATCAATTAAAAATGAGGGCCTGAAAAGCCTTTTGGGAGCTCCTCAAAAAAAAGTTCCTAAAAAGGTAAAAAATCACAGCGGGACAAAAAATAATTCTTTAGATTCGGCAGCGCCTGTCACAGGCAAAGAACAATTCTATTTTTTTTACAGCTAAAACAACTCTAAAAAATGAAAGTGACTACAGCATTCACGGCCCTAACGGCAGAAGTAAAACAACGATTAGACGAAGAGCTCAAGGGTGTATTGAGCGAAGCAGAGCATAAAGACTTTGTAAAATGGGTAAAACCCTATGAAGAATTTGGGTATCGTCAATTGGATGACATTTATCTTTTTGCGGAAGTAACCGTAGAGGGAGATGTAGAAGTAGAGGAGCTAGTTCCTAATTGTGTTGTAGACCAAGAAGACTGGTACAGCTATGATGACGAGCCCGATATGCAAATTGATCCCGTTTATATACCCTTAAAGGCCGTTAGTCCCCAAATGCCGCTCTCGCTAACTGCTAACAACAGCTTTATTGTAGTGCTAAAAGCGGAAGGTAATCTGTGGGATGCTTGCAAGGAGCTTCCTTCTTGGATTTGGAATGACAAATGCTTTGAGTTCATGCTCAGTCTAAGTCTAAAAACCAAAAAGGGCAAACAGTATGATGGCAGCACCGCCAGCCAAACTATTCGTTGGTCTTAATCTTTTGAGACAAGCATAAAAAGGGCGCAAAACCTAGGTTTTGCGCCCTTTCTTTTTGGGGCCGAAGCGGTCCGTTTAGAGAAAAACCAAAAGATGAGCGGCCCAGCGATGTGGAGGGGGGGCCGCAGGCCAGACCGAGTTTTTTGGAGCGCTAGCGAGAAAAACGAAGGGCCGAGCAGACTTGCGAGCCCCGCAACGTAGCGGCGGCCAGCTTGCTGGCCGCGGGCCCCAAATCCTTAAAAAGAGACTAGCCCTTAATGAGCATCTGTTGATACAACTGGCCTTTTTCATCTTGGAGGCGGAGCAAATAAGGGCCGGCGGGCAAATTGGCCAGCGAAATAGCCGTTCCGTTCTGCCATTGGCCAGTTTGTAGGAGTTGGCCCTGCAAATTATAGAGTTGGTAGGGCGCCTGCAAAAGCTCGAGCTCTAGATAAACGTCATTTTTGGCGGGCTGAGGATAGAGGCGAAACTCCTGCACGCTCAAGCTTTGCACCGCTGTTCCGACCTGTCTTTGGCCTTTAAATTCGACAGCTTCTACGGCTTGATTATCCTTATTGGTGGTGAGTCTGGCCAGGGGCATGCCCTCCTCTTCGGCAATAAAGCTAAACTGCTCCGTGGTATCAGTGAGCGGGAAAGGCAATTGGCCTGCAATCGTGCTACTGATATCCTGCCAACCTGCGCCAAAAGGCGTCACAAAATAGGCTTCAATCTGCACATCCGAGTAATTGACCGTATGCTGGCGCAAAACGGTATAGCTGCTATCGGGCAATTGGCAAGTGCCAAAAGCGTCCACCTCCGACTCATAGTCACCTTCTAGGTTAATGCGGATCGAATCGGGATCGATGGGTAAATTCATAGAATCGATAAAGGGGCGCAGGCCGGGCACGCTATCAATATGTTCTGAAATGAGCATTTGGTAGCTATCGGTATAGCTGTCTCCATAATTGAGGGGGGCACGTTGAATCTCTAGGGGGTCATTAAACAGGCCTGAAAAGGCGATTGTACCAAAGCCCAGCGCGCCGGCTACATACTCCATTTTTGTGCTACTGATATCAATAAACACCTGAGCTTGGCCAAAAAAGGGCTGTTGAATATCGGCGGTGGGAAAATCGGGGCGGTTGGCGGCTTCTACACTATCGCGGCTAAAGGTTTCGGTCCGCAAAGAGGTAAAATTCCAAGTTTGGGCCTGATTAGAAGCGGGGGTAATGGCTAGCGCTAGGGAGTCGAAACTACTGAGGCTAGTTGAGCGTTCAAAGACATCGCCAGCTGCGGGAAAAATCGAGTTAGAGAGAGTGGGCTGGGCAAAAAGAGCCAAGCTAGGCAGGGCCAAAAAGGCCCAGAGAAGTAGTGATTTTCTCATCCTTTTCTAAATTTTAGTTTACGTTATAGAATCTACTAAGATAAGATTATCTCATTGAAAAATCTCTTTTTGTTTTTTGGCGGCAAAAATTGCATATTAGGGCGCATTTTTCCACCATTCAATCTATCTGCATAATGAAATCTGTTTCTGCTGCCGAATTGGCCCATTTGCTCGACGCTAAAATTGAAGGCGACCCCAATGTTCGGGTCCATAAGCCCGCCAAAATTGAGGAGGGCGAGCCTGGTGCTATTAGCTTTTTGGGCAACCCAAAATACGAATCTTACCTTTATAACTGCGCCTCCTCTATTGTTTTGGTGGGGCTTGACTTTGAGCCGCAGGCGCCAGTTTCGGCCACCTTACTGCGTGTAAAAGACGTTTATGCCAGCCTTAGCTTTTTGCTCCAGCATTTTCAGGCGGCCCAGGCGGAGGCTCCTGCGGCCCAGCAGATTTCGCCTCAGGCCGTCATTGATCCTTCGGCCAAGGTTGCAGAGGGGGCAGAAGTGGGCGCTTTGGCCTATGTTGGCCCCAATGCGGTCATTGAGGCGGGCGCAAAAATTTATCCGCAAGCCTATATTGGCGCAGATGTAAAAATTGGCGCAGGCAGTATCATTGAGCCTGGCGTTCGCATTTTGAAGGGCTGTCAAATTGGTCAAAACTGTATCATTCATGCCAACTCCGTGATTGGTTCCGATGGCTTTGGCTTTGCGCCTCAGTCCGATGGCAGCTATGAGAAGATTCCACAACTGGGGATTGTCATTCTAGAAGATCAGGTAGAAGTGGGGGCCAATACGGTTATTGACCGTGCCACCATGGGCCAAACCCTAATTAAGCAGGGCGTAAAGCTCGACAACCTCATCCAAATTGCTCATAATGTAGAGATTGGGCAGCATACTGCCGTAGCTGCTCAGGCGGGCATTGCGGGCAGCACCAAGGTGGGCGAAAACTGCCTTATTGGTGGACAGGTGGGGCTAGTTGGCCACATCCAATTGGCCAAGGGCACAAAAATTCAGGCCCAAAGTGGGATCAACAAGAGCGTAAAAAAAGAGAACCAGGCGCTCTTTGGCTCCCCGGCTCTCCCTTATAATGATTTCTTGCGCTCTCAGGCGGTCTTCAAGCAGTTGCCCCGCCTCCAAAAAGAGGTCAATGCACTTAGAAAAGCCCTAAAGGCCCTGCAAGAAAAAGAAGACTAAGCCTTAGAAATTTCATCAGGCAATTCGTTCTGATCGTCATCTCCAGCATGTGGAAAATGGGCCTTGAGTTGCTCGCCAGTTTGTAAAATGGCAGCCTTGAGGCCTTCTAAAAATTGCTTTTTCTGAAAAGCCGTATGCAAATTATCCCGAATTTCATCCCAGAAATTAGCGGGGACCACCGCATTGATGCCCTGATCGGCCACAATGGCAAATTTGTGCTGCTCATAGGCCAGATAAAACAAGACCCCATTTTGCTGCTTGGTTTTTTGCATTTCTAGTTCCTTAAAACAGACTAGAGCACGGGCAAAAGCATCTTCTCCCTTAAATTTGGGCTCTACATGTACTCGAATTTCCCCAGAGCTTTTAGCTTCTGCCTCTCGGATGGCCGCAATCAATTGGTCTTCCTCTTCTGGCTTAAAAAAATGCTTGGGTTGCTTACTTAAGAATGGTATTTTCATAGGATTATTTTTTTGTTTTTTTGGGGCCTCCGCCTCCCTTCGGTCGTCGAACTGCGGTCTAAAGACCTTGTTGTCGTTTCGCAGCTCGCAAGCCTGCTCGGCCCTTCGCCGCCTTCAGCGGCTCGGTCTGGCCTGCGGCCACTGCTCCACATCGCTAGGCCAATAGGACCAAAAACTTTTATAGTTAGGCAAAATCTACGGCTTGCATATAAGCTTGTTGTAGCTCTTGCATTTGCAATTGCAACTCTGAGGGGCCCCAATTAAAGTATTTGAGCATGCGCTGCATCACTTTGGGGTATTCGGCAATAATAGCGGCCCGTTCGAAATAGAGCTTGCCTGTTCTGCGGATAAAGAAATCGGCCAAACTGCCTACACTTTCGTATTCTAGGGCATATTGCAACTCGGCAAAGAGCAGGCGATCGGCTGGATTTTGGACCTCGGCATAAAGGGCAAAGGCATTTTCTAGGATAAGGTCCAGATTGGCCCCATAGCGTCTAGCCAAGCGACCAATTTGCTCTGGGCTGGCCGAAATCTGCTTGGCCTCTCCCACCCTCAACTGAATAAAGCGGTCAAACTCTTCTTCGCTGGCAAAATCGCCTCCGCTCAAGACCAAGTTTTCGGTTTGGCAGCTGGCTTCGATTCCTAGGCGCTTCACAATTTGGTCCACCACTCTTTCGGCCATTTTGCGGTAGCCCGTTAGTTTTCCACCGGCAATAGAAATAAGGCCAGAAGAGGCATAAAAAATCTCATCTTTTCTAGACAGCTCCGAGGCCGACTTACCATCTTCATGAATCAGGGGCCGCAAACCCGCCCAAGAAGAGTCGATATCATCTTCCGTTAGGGGATGTTCGGGAAACATTTCCTTACAGGCGGCCAAAATATAATCCACATCGGCTTGTTCGCTGCGGGGGCTATCAATGGCTCCTTTATAATCGGTATCGGTGGTACCGATATAAGTACAGTTCTCTCTAGGAATGGCAAAAATCATTCGGCCATCTTGGCGCACATCAAAATAGACGGCCTGTTGGATGGGCAGGCGCTGCCGATCGACCACCAGATGCACCCCTTTTGATAAATGTAGGCGTTTGCCTTCTACCCCATCGGCATCTTTGGCGCGGAGTTCATCCACCCAAGGGCCTGTAGCATTCACTACATGTTTGGCCTTGAGTTCATACTCTTCCTCCAAGATATAATCGCGAATAGCTGCTCCTGTGACTTGTCCATTTTCATCATAGCTAAAGTTGAGCATTTCGCTATGATTGAGGGCCAAAGCGCCCTGTTCTACGGCCGTTTTGATTAGCTCAATGGTCAGGCGGGCATCATCTGTACGATATTCGTAATACATGGCTCCAGCCTTAACAATATCTTGGGGCAAAAGGGGTTCTGCTGCTAGGGTTTCCTCTTTGCTCAGCATTTGGCGGGCCTCTGTTTTATTCACTTTGGCCAGGCGGTCATACACCCAAAGCGCCAAAGAGCTCGACCATTTTCCCAGAGAGCCCTCTTCTATAATAGGAAGGAGCATTTTTTCGGGCCGAACAATATGACGGGCATTATGATGTACAATGGCCCGTTCTAGGCCCACTTCACGGACCAAGCCCAACTCCAATTGCTTAAGATAGCGCAAACCACCATGAATAAGTTTTGTCGAGCGACTGCTGGTTCCCCAAGCAAAATCGTTTTTTTCGACCAATACCACCGAGAGTCCTCGGCTAGCGGCATCTAGGGCAATACCCGCCCCAGTGGCCCCACCACCAACCACTAAAAGGTCGTAGGTTTTATCATGAGTAGTTAATAAATAACGGGCGCGTTCTTTTACAGAAAATTTATGAGTAGACGTTTTTGGCTGCATAACTAATTTTGGTAAAACAAAGAATTCATCTTCCTCAGTAAGTTAAGGAACTAGTAGAAAAAGCCGAATAAGTAGCGCTTTTTTTTTAGCGGACTTCTCTCTAGCCGATTCAGGCTTATGCAAAAAAGCTAACAGACCGCAGATGCAGTAAAAAAAATAATAAGTAATAAATTGTGACATAAAAACTAAAAAACAGCATTTAGTTAAACTTAATTAAGGCAAAATTAAATTCTAAATTGCTGCAAAATCCTCTTTTTAATGCTTAGATTATAAGGCATTTTTGAAATACAATAGTCAATAGCATGGAAAAACGAAAGACCTACTCTGCCGCCTTATACAGGCAGCTATTTTTTTATAGCGAGGAAGAAAGCCAGCTGATCAATTCGGCCAGTAAAAATATTGATCAGGAAGGGGTGGATTGGACCTTTAGGGAAATCATTGCTTGGATGGAAGAAGGCCCCTACAGCAATTCTTTTACCCAACAGATGGTAGAAATGACTCGGAGCGGAAAATCTGAGATTTGGAAAGATATGGCTTCAGGTTCTTTTAATGATGATTATGTAGAACGCCAAACAGAGGCCCGCTGGTTGTTTTTGCGTTCTGGCGTTAGTCTAGAAGCTTTTACGGCCATGATTGCTAAATTTCATGAGCTCATTTTTCAGGTTTTCATGAAATACAATACGCCCACTCCCGAATTGGTCCGGGCCCTAAAGGGCTTTGCCCAGATAGACCTCAGCATTGTCTCCGAAGTTTATCGACAAAAAGCAATTAACGATTTAGAGGAGCAAAATGAGGCCCTCAAGCAGTTATCGACTCCTATTGCTCAAATTTGGCAGGGGATTTTACTCTTGCCTTTGGTGGGCTTTATTGATTCTAAACGGGCCAAAGATGTTATGGAGGCCATGCTTGAAGAAATTGCCAAGAGTCAGGCTAAATTTTTCATTTTAGACATCAGTGGGGTGGCTATTGTGGATACTGCCGTCGCCAATCACCTCATTAAGATGACCAAGGCTGCTCGCTTGATGGGCAGTGAATGCATGATTTCTGGCGTTTCTGGTCCCATCGCCCAAACCATTGTCGAGCTGGGCATTGCCATTGATGAAATTCGGACCACGGGCAGCATGCGAGATGCCCTCCGCTTGGCTATCCAAGAAGGCGGCACAGCCATCGTTTAAGTTGATCCCTTTGCTATTCCCCTATTGATAACTCCTCATCTTTTTTTGGATGAGGGGTTATTTTTTTGGGGCCTGCCGCCTGCGGCGGCCGGGCCCTTTCAGGGCTCGCAGGTCTGCTCGGCCCTGCGGGCTTCGCCCTTGGTCTGCCGCTAGGCGGCCCCCTTTCAGGCCCCTAGGCCTGCGGCGGCTTCGCCGCCTGCTAGCTGTGGCTGCAGGTTGAAACCAGCAGCCAATTTAGGTACAACAGAGCTCGCTCCTCAGCAATAATTGGCCTGCAGCTTAAAAGCCGCAGGACCTGAAAACCAAATATTCCCTTTCCATAAACAAAGCAGGGGCTTTTAAGCTCCTGCGGCGAGCAAAATGATGGCCCAACAAAAATGGCTGCGGCCTTTAGGCTGCAGGTAACGGCAGAGCCGCCATAACCGAAGGTTAAAACCTTCGGCCCATATCATTTATAGCAAACAAGGGCTTTAGCCCGCCAGTTTGCATAGCCCCACAAGCATAGGCTTCAGCCCATGGGCCCAAAACTGCCCAGCCACAAAAATCCCTTTCGCTCCCTCAAAACTACTAAGAAAAAGTTGAGGGACTAATGAAGAACATTAGAGACTAGAGAAAGAGTGCGTTAAACATTTTTTGTCCATCCTTTTTGCTGCCTAGGGACAAGCCCCAAGCTAGCTATTACGGACAGCCCTCTAAAGAGGGCCTTTGGATATGGTCCTTCTTTACAATAACAATTGAGCAAAGACGTAGATCATAATTTGAGGCCCTTTAGGGCTGACTCCATTGGATTAGCCTAGGGGCTTGTCCCTAGGCGATGATTGGCAGGCGGCAAAGCCGCCATGACCGAAGGTTAAAACCATCGGCCCATAATGAGTTCTAATATACAGCAAACAAGGGCTTTAGCCCGCCAGTTTGCATAGCCCCACAAGCATAGGCTTCAGCCCATGGCCCAAAACCGCCCGGCCGCTAAAAGCCGCTTTCTTTATCTCTCCTTTTTCCAAAACTCCCAAGAAAAAGTTGAGGGACTAACAAAGAACATCAGAGACTAATGGTAGCTGTTCCTAGTATGGAGGAACTCCTTATTGACCATTGTATAATGTGTCTATTTTATTATTTTTACCATCTATTAGTAATAGATAAACTTTAGATAAATCTAGGTTCTGAGCAAGTTTTATCTTATGAGATCTAGTTATAAATTCGCCAGAAAATAATTTTTCTTGATTGTTAATTCTTTTTGTTACAACATTCAGCTTTCTTTCTAACTCACTATTAGAAAGACTATTATTGTCAGTAGAGTCTAACACAAATAATAATGTGACATAATCAGTTCCATCTTGCCCTTTTTCTATTGATGACGAATAGTAATTTGAGACAGTGGAGTCACTGAAATAGTCTACGCTAAAGTTTAATTCTGCAGTGGTATCACTTCTATACTCTACAGAAAATTTCATTACATTAAACTTATTTTCTATAAAATTCGATTCACTACAATTAGTGAATAATAAAACTAAAACACCAAGGATTAAGTATCTTGAAATATTTTTGTGGATTTCCATAATTTTGAACGGCTGTTGTATCTCCCCAACACTTAAACAGAAAGTCCCTTCATTTAAGCTGGAGTTTCTAGCTAAAAAATCGCCATCCCCTCCTTCGAGGGGATTTTTCTTTGCCGTTGTGGTTGGACGGTTGTTGTTTTTCTTGGAGCGAACCTTTTCCATTTTTACAGCAAACAAGGGCTTTAGCCCGCCAGTTTGCATAGCCCCACAACCATGGGCTTCAGCCCATGGCAGAAAAGGCGAGCTGCTAGAATATTTAAGCTTAGTCAACAGCCGCTATGCTTAGCGCCCTGGGCTGAAGCCCAGGGTTGCTGACTTGAGCGAACTGACGGACTAAAGTCCTTGTTCGCTTTTTTTGATTCTAAGGACCAAAAACCCCTTTCGCCCCTCTAAGCTCCCAAGAAAAAGTTGAGGGACTAACAAGGAACAATAGTAAATACTTATTCAGCCTCATTATTAAACTCTTTAAAGGGCTCGCCTTGCCTCTTACTTAAAAATGTATTTTAATTTGCTTCCTCAGAATTCATAATCAAATCTATAGATTTCTGATATTCTTCAATACCTTTTTTGCATTTACACCTTTTAAGTCTGGTAGTTCGACCAGCAATCTGTATCAAGTCTATTTTTTTTCTATAAAACCGAACGCTATATGTCTCTGGATACATCGGTAAATATGTCCCAAATAGAGGATAAAACAACTTAACGCTATAGTGTCCTTTTCCTAGTAATGAAAATCCTTCAATATTTTGTATTTCTTCATCTGAAGTATATCTATATATACGATCATTTACTTTATCAAAATCTGACTCTCCGATTAGAGACATAAAAATAACAGTATCGACCTCTCCACTAGCTAAGCCTATTTTAAGGTACCCACAATTACCACTTAAATCACCAAAATCAGCTAACTCGACATCTAAAACAGTTCCTTTAGCCACTCCTACCTTCTCTATTTTCAAAAATAGGTTAGTTGAATCTATATAACTTCTTAATCCATCCCCTATTATCTTACCAGAAGATTTCTTTATCAATGGACCAGCTTTAGCAATATAATAATATTTATCCTTTACAAACATTAAGTTAATAACAGAATTATGCTTTTTATAAAAAAAGCATTTCTTTTTTTGCCCTAAAACGACCTGAATACTTAAACAAGTAATCAGTAAAAAACTACCTATACTTGCTATACATCTCACTTTATATATCCTTTAGAACATAGGGCCAAAAAACAAACTGCTTCCCACTAAAACGTATTTAAAATACTCCAACTCAAAGTATCTCTGAGCCTTAATAATTCATTAAATTTATTAGGGTTTTGCTCCGCGCCCACAAAGACATCTTCAGCCCCAAAGCCCTCTAGAATAAAACAAGCTTCACCAAGGGTTATCGTCTTGGGATCCTGTTTGAGCTGTCCAATCAATGGACGATACAAAGAAGCTATATTCTTTTTCTTAAGCACGTTTTTTACCACCTCATAATACCTAAATTCATCATAACATTCTGGCCAATAACGAAACTCAATTTTCTTCTCGATCAGCTTAACCTCATCTGTGGTATCCAGCTCTACTAATCGAATTAAATGAACAAGCGCTCCCAAACCACTATCTTTTGCCGGTATATACGTTATTCTATACACCTGACTATCTAAATGGTTTCTACAAGGTTCATCAATAGCCTCATAAACTTTGGACATACAAAAATCACAAGCAGGGTCTCCTTTGCTCCTAAATTTCTTCTCCTCTTTACTCGAACAGGCAAGCAAAAAAGAAATAACCCCAAAAACAGCAATGCTAACTCTGAGCATATAAGGTAGATCAATTTTAATCGGCATAAATTTATTTCTAGTTCAAATGTTTGAAGAAGCCCAATTTCTCCCCGGCCCCTAAAGCTAAAGCTTTTTCAAAAAAATAACGCTCTAACTAAAGTAACTCTTTGAGAGGATCAGCCCCATGCACAATGATATGGGCTTCAGCCCATGGGCCCAAACAACCCAGCCGCCAAAGAAAATAGCCAAAAGAAAAAAGACCGATGAGCGGCCCAGCGCTGCGGAGGGGGGGCCGAAGGCCAGACCGAGTTTTTTTGAGCAAAGCGAAAAAACGAAGGGCCGAGCGAACAGCGAGCCCCGCAGCATAGCGGCGGCCAGCTTGCTGGCCGCGGGCCCCTACATCCATCTAAAAAAAGCTTATTTTTATTTGGAATTAGTTTAGATAAGCATAAATTTGCAGCTGTTAAGTTATTCTTACCATAAAAATATAACCTCTTATGAATTTAGCGAGCTTACAAAAAGCCCTACTTATTTTGGCCGTTTTTGGCCTCGGTCTTAGCTCTTGTAAAAAAGACGATGACAGCTATGATGTGCCCGAAACTTACAGCTTTGAGAACGTTAGTTATAGCGGACAAACAGACCGCCTCAATATGTTGGGCGAACTAGCCGCTTATGCCAAATCGGCTAGTGCTGTGAGCGCAAATGCCTTGGATGCCAACAGCATGAAGGATATGTTTGCCAACCAAAATGATCCCTTTGCTGATGCAGATCTCAATGCAAGCAGCAAGCAGCTTAAAAGCAAGACGGTTTCTACAGAACAAACGCTTATGGAAGATCTTATGGATGCGCTTGCCGCAGCTAGTCTGTATACCGATAGCACGGCTAGCAACGGACAGGCCGGGATTATGCAGACCAATGATGGCACAAAGTCTTATTTGCTCAATGCCAACGGTTTGGAGCTGGCTCAAGTGATCGAAAAAGGAATTATGGGCGCTTGTTTCTACTATCAAGCCACGGCCGTTTATATGGGTAGCGGAAAAATGGATGTGGACAATGAAACTGTAGTAGAAGGCGAAGGGACCGAAATGGAACACCATTGGGATGAGGCCTTTGGCTATTTTGGGGTGCCTACCGACTACCCTAGCAATACAACTGGCATCCGCTTTTGGGGCAAATATGCCGACGGTAGCCGCGAAACTTACCTAAGCACAGGAACCAACTTGATGAATGCCTTGATTAAGGGCCGTGCCGCTATTTCTGCCCAAGATCTAGACGAACGCGACGCCCAAATTGCTATCGCTCGCGAACAATGGGAACTGGTTTTGGCCGGCTCTGCCCTACATTATATCAATAAGGGAATCGCTAACCTTAGCGATGATGCCGCCGCCGCTCATCATGCCCTATCAGAAGCTTATGCCTTTGTTTATGGCCTCAAGTTTGGCGGACAGCAAACGCTTAGCACTGCTGATGTAGATGCTATTTTGGTTCAAGTTGGTAATCATGCCGACCCACTACAAGCCAATCTATATAACAGTACAAGCGCTAAGCTTCAGGCTGCAAAGACCGCTTTGGTCAATGCTTTTCCGGCCTTAGCTAGCGTTCAGGACCAACTTTAAGAGTAGTTTTTTGTTCATTCTCTTGACTGCTTGGCGCTTCGGCGCTGGGCAGTTTTTATATTTTCAGCAATTCACAACCATCCATTTATGCTCAATTTCAACTACTACCAAGGCGGTTTATGTCTGGCCGCCCTGCTCTTTAGCCTCTTTAGCTGTGGCTCAGAAACCGAAGACCCCTGTGCTGTAGAATTTGACCAATTGGCCCTGCTCGAAAATGTAGCCGATAATTTTATTTCGCCCGCCTATAACAATCTACAAACTAAGGTAGACAGCCTAAATGATGCGGTAAATGCTTTTTGTGCCCAGCCCGATGCCAGCAAACTTCAGGCCCTCAAAAGCAGTTGGCTGTCGGCCAATATCGCTTTTCAAAGCGCCAAAATCTATGAGTTTGGTCCCGCCGCAGATTACCAATTGCGCAGTAGCCTCAATAATTATCCGGTTTTTACAAGCCGCCTAGAGTATGCGATTAGCAGCCAAACTTACAACCTCGAAATTGATTCTTTTGCCTATACCCGCGGCTTTCCCGCTCTCGATTATCTGCTGCATCACGATAGCGAGACCCAAATTCTAAATGAGTTTGCCGATACCGCCCGACAAAATTACCTCAAGGCTGTTTGCCAGCAAATCAAGCAAAAAGTAGATTGGACCCAAGATGGCTGGAGCGCCTATGCCAATAGCTTTAAAACCACCGAAGGCCTAGCCGTGGGCAGCCCCCTCAGCCTTTTGGTCAACCAACTCAACCAAAATTACGAGCTGTTCAAAAATAATAAGTTGGGAACGCCCGTAGGCGCCAAGGTCAGCTATATTGCAGCACCCGAAAAAACCGAGGCCTACTATAGCGGCCAATCGCTTATTTTGGCCCAAACGACCCTAAACGCCAGTCAGGCCCTTTTTAATGGTGGCAATGGCCAAGGACTAGATGATTATCTGGATGCTACGACAGTTCAAAAAGATGGCCGCCCAATCAGCCAACTCATCAATGAACAGTTTGATGCGGCCAGCAGCGCCCTCGATGCGCTAAATGGGCAAAGCCTAGCCGACAATATTCGCAACAATTTTGAGGCCTGCAAAAGCGCTTATGCTCAGGCCCAAAACCAAGTGGTCTACCTCAAAACAGATCTGCCCGCCGTCCTTTGCATCAATATCACTTATGCCGATAATACTGATGATGGCGATTAAATTACTGTTTTTTTGGGGCCTGCCGCCTTCGGCGGCCGGGCCCTTGCAGGGCTCGCAGGTCTGCTCGGCCCTGCGGGCTTCGCCCTTGGTCTGCCGCTAGGCGGCCCCCTTTCAGGCCCCTAGGCCGAATGGAAGTTCTGCGCTTCGGCCATCCTTTGATAAAAATTTCAGGCTAGTCAAGGCATTTTTTAAAGGCATAGCCCTAGCTATGGCTGAGAAAAATAACGCAGAATAGCAAGAAATTAAAGCAAAGGATAGAAGTGGCAGGGCTTTCATTTGGCCTTTGCCTGCGGCCCTTCGGGCCTGTAGGATGGATATATATCTGTGGGTTGAAACCCACAGCCATACAACAATGGTATTGCTTCGCAATGATCTATGAATGAGGGTTAAAACCCTCATGAAATGAGCCGATAGTTTCAACCATCGGCTCATAATACATTCTAGTATAAGCTTAGTCCAATCGTTCTTCTCTGCCGTCGGCATGACGGGCAAAGCGTTCTTTTTTTGGACCAAAATGATGTTCGTCTTCGGGCCAAGGCCATTTTCCAAACTTCCCGGCTCTATAATCTTTAAAGGCTTCTTGCAGACGCTCTGCAGAGTCCATCACAAAAGGTCCTCTTTGCCAGACAGGCTCCTCTATAGGAGGCGCTTGCAAATATAAGAGTTTGGCCCCCCCAGGGCCAGCCACCAACTCCAACTCTTCTTGGGCCAACCAACTCATATAATGTCGAAGGGGCATTTTTTGTCCATTTGCCTGAATGTCGCCTCCCTCATAGAGGTATAAGCGGCCCCAACTTTCTGTAGAGCTCGCTTTGGGGATTGTAAATTTAGCTCCAGCCTCCAAATCTATTCTTAGGACCATAAAGTCCCTAGACTTTTGGCTGGCCCAAGAAGCCGCTGGCGGCTCTGGCGCTTTATGAGGCCCAAACTGCCCCGCCCAAAGCCGAAAACGAGCCCCCTGCTCTTCTTTTTCTACCAACTGATGCGACCAAAACATTTTATACTGCGGGTCTACCATCTTTTGCTTGCTCGGCAAATTGAGCCAAATCTGAAATAAGCGTAAAGGGTTCTCTTTTTCTTGCTCAACTAAAGGAAACATTTCTGAGTGCAAAAGTCCACGACCTGCCGTTAGCCATTGTAGATCGCCAGCGCTATATCGACCCGCCCCTCCATGAGAGTCGGTATGGTCCACCCAGCCCTTTTCAACAATTGTTAAGGTCTCAAATCCCCGATGAGGATGATAGGGGAAACCCGGAATCTCTTGGCCATGATACATCCGCCAATTGGCGGCGGGATTAAAATCGCTGCCCATTTGTCGCCCTCTTAGGCTAGTCTTTGCCGGCCCCAAATTGGCCTCCCCTTTTGGATAGTCGTCTTCATGATAAGCACAAAATATAAAGGGATCTTGCGCAGGCCAAGGACCAGCTTGCGGCAAGGGATAAAATTTCATCTTCTTCATCACTATTTTTAATTCTTGTAGATACATCTATTAAAGGCTAGAAATAGGAAAAAGTTGAGATGAGGCCATAAAAAAGCCCTCCGTAGAGGGCTTAAAATAGCTAGTGAAGGCTAATTTATTAAGGCTTTAGCTGTCGGAGTTCAGAGAAGCTAATGGGCCGATAATTCAGTTTTTTCTGGGCCAAATCATCCGGAAAAGTACTCAGCTGGGCCAGTTCTAGACCACCATTTTCTTTAAAACGCAAAGCGGTAATCTTCATTTTTTGGCTGCGGTCTACCTCTCCAGGCGTTTGATAGCTTTTTGTTTCTTTATTATAATACATCTGCATCACTCCACGAGTTTTGCTAAAGGTAGTACTTAGTCGCTCATCAGCTCTTAATTTAGGTCCTTGCTCCACCTTAATTTGGGCCAGCATTTTCTCTTCTTCCTTTAGGTCTAGGAAACGGTCGCAGTTAATCCAGCCTAAGCGGTTAATCTGCATACTATTGACAACATATCGGCGCTGAAAGTCGGGAGAGATCTGCCCTCTTTCTATTTTTGCGGCAATGACTTTCTGGTAGATTTTGTCTAGTTGGTCCACAAACTGCTGCAGCTCTTCGGCTTGTTTATTAAAGCCAGTCAGTGAAAGGACCTCATTATAGTTGGCAATCATTTTATTGAGCAAATGCGCATGTCGGTAGACGCCATTTAGGGTTTCGCTAGTACTTAGGGCCAATCTTCTTTGCACCCCTGTCTCCTCTCTAGTTTGGATAGCACGAAGATCTCGCATTAGTTTGTCGCGCAACTCATTGAGTTTATGGTTGCGATTAAAGGTATAATTGGTCCGAATACACTTCTTTAGCGATGTAGCCAATTGCAAAAAGATAGCGGGTTGTTTGGCTGCTGCTTCAATTTCCAAAAGGGTTTGCATCTCTTCCTCAAAGCCCAGTTGCTGGCATTCTTCCTTTAGGTAAGCTTGGTAGCGTTGTAGCTGCTTAGTATTGCCAATTAGGCCGACTAGGCTTTCGCTAAATGCGGCCGACCATTTAAAGTCGAGCATCCATTGGTTAATGTCAGCTTCATTGTTTTTGGCCAAATCGACTAAGAGGTCGAGGCTATCTTGCTGGGCCCAGTAAGCGGCCAAGTTAATTTCATATTGGGCAAAGGCCTGCTCCTGGCGTTTTTGGGCCGCTGCATAGCTTTTGGCTCTACCTGCATTGATTTTCTCAATGCGTAGTCGGTAATTTTCCGCCTTTTTCACTAAACCCGCAATGCGAGCCTCATATTTTTTGTCGCTTTCAAAGCGTTTCTTGGGGTTTTCGCTACGGATGGTCTTTTCATCCACTACAGGCAGCTCCATATATTCTAGGGGAGCTAGGGCGCCGGGCTTTTTGGGCATAGCCAAAAGATGCTCAATTTTAGGCATGGGCGGGGCGGCAATAATGCGAATAGAGTCTAGGTCTAGCAAATTAAATTTAAAAGTGGGGGGATCTTTCTCAAAGTTAAAGCTCTTGACTTTGGTCCCAGAGGCTTCCCAGACAATATCTTCTGTGGTTTGGCTAATATCTCGATCGGCATAAAAGACCTGCATCCCTTCGTTTAGGGGTTCATCGGAGGGAAGGCGAAGGTTGAGGCTGGCTTTGGGGGCCAGTTGTAGCGCCTCATTATTCAGATCTTGGGCCTGAATATTGACCATGCCGCCAGTTTCGATCAGTTCATGGCCGGGGGCCACAGTTTGTAGATTCTGCATCCACATATCGTTAAGGCTGAGGGCTTCTCGCAGTTCTATTTTCACTTTATCATCGCTGAGGGCTTGGCCATTGGCCCGAACAAAGCTGCCTGCGGGAATAAACAACTGGCTGCCATTGGCCCCAAAGATCAGGGTATCTCTATTGGGGTTGATCCAAAACTCCTGTTTCATGCGCTGGTCCATAAAGCTATAGAACTCTTCCCAGTTTTTGGGTTGGAAGACCTGCAAACGGACCTCTACTCTTCGGTTTTCGGCCCAATCGCCTTCTGAGAGTTCTCCCTTTGCCGTTAGCGAAAAGCTAGCGGTTTCCAAGCCTTTTGCTTCTAGATATTGGGCCACAGCTTGGGCTCTTCTTCGGGCCAGATCTTCATTATAGCTCAGGCTACCGGCTTCATCGCAAAAGCCTTTGAGGTCCAAAACAAGGTCGGGATATTCTTGGCTTTGGGCCAAGAGCTGTTCTAATTTTGCTTTTGCTTTTTTCGTCAGTTGAGCTTGGCCTGATTCAAAGTAAACAGATTGCTCAAAATTTTGAGCAAAAGCGGAGAAACTCAGGCTGGCTAGGAGAACAAAAAGGATATTTCTCATAATGGCTTAGAATTTTGTTTTGGAAAAGAGGGTTGAGCTGCGCAGCTGTTTACTTAATCTCTTTTTGGTCCAAAGGTTACGACTAAAGATTTTCTTTTTTTTCAAAGAGGGCCGAAGCCGACTGCCATAAAGCAAGAAAAAATGATGTGCGGCCTAGCGATGTGTAGGGGTGGCCGAAGGCCAGACCGAGCCGCTGAAAGCGGCGCAGGGCCGAGCAGACCTGCGAGCCCCGAAACGCAGCGCCGACGACCGCAGGGAGACGGAGGCCCCAAAAACAAAAAAACCAGCTCATCTTTACAGACAAACTGGTTATATAATACTGATTTAAAGCGGTTTACTCTCCGAAGTACTCGCAATAAATTTTGGGTGTTTCTTGTAATTTCACGCAATGCAATTGGCAATTATCGGGCAGGAAGGGCGCCAACTCTTGCCAGATATAATAGACTAGATTTTCGGTAGTGGGCAGCACGCCTTCGGGCAGAAAATTGGGGTCCATATTCATATTGGAGTGGTCCAGAATATCGGTTACTTTTTCGCGCATAAGTTTGGCCAGCACCTTGGCATCCATGAGAAATCCGGTAACGGGATCGGGTTTTCCCTTGAGGGTAACCCAAAGCTCATAATTATGGCCATGAAAGTTTTTGTTGGCGCATTTTCCGAAGATTTCAAAATTTTTCTCATCGCTCCAGCTGGGCACCCAAAGTTGGTGAGCGGCATTAAAACTTTCTTTTCTACTGAGGTATACAAGCATATTGCATCTCCTTTTTGGCCCTTTTGAGAAACAGTCAAGGGACCTTTTTATCAAATAAAATTATAGGTCTAGCAAAAAGGCTAGAGTATCTTTTCCGTCGGCAAAATTGGTCCATTTGGGCTGTTGAGCCTGCCCAAATTTTACGCTTGGCCGTGCTAGTGTGAGTCTTTGATTGACTACAACCTGAATCTTGTCCCAATCCTTGGCGAGCAGTTGTTCTAGCTCTTCCAGATCGTTATAGGCCTCATAATGCAGGCTAGCGATTCTAGATTCGAGGGCCGGCAAGGGCAAAAGCGCAAGGACCGCATTGACATAATGTTCTTGGCCATTGAGCAAGTACAAAGAGCGGTTATAGTCGTAATTATTGCGGTATTTGCTATGATGTTCTAGGGGCGTAAAGGCCTCCAATCTTTGCATAAAGAGTTCAAAATTGAAGTCTTTGGGCAGATAAATTTTGGCGACAGAGCGGCAGCCCAGGCCAAAATAATCAAAGATATCGCGACCTAGGGCCAGGATTTCCTCCTCGCTTTCCTCTCCAGATAAAACCGCTACAGATTTACGGTTTTTGCGGATAATGTGCGGCTTTTTGCTAAAATAATGTTCAAAATAGCGGGCCGAATTATCGCTGCCGGTAGCAATTACGGCATCAAAATTCTTGAGTTGGTCCACCACCTCAAAATAGGGTGCAATAGCGGGCTGCTGCTGTTTCCAGAGGGCCAAGAGGGCGGGAATCAGCACGGCATCCTTAGAAGAATACTTAATGAGGGCCTTATGTCCCGCCAAAAAGCAGAGCAAAATATCTTTGATGCCCACCATGGGAATATTGCCGGCCAGCACCAGCCCTACTCGCTTACTAATGGGGTAATCTTCTGGCTGATAATTGGCCAAAAAGGCATTGAGCTCCTCCTCGGCCAAATAGTTATTGATCAGGGCATCCAAGGCTTTTTGGCTATCCTCTGCCCGAAACCAACCATTTTGTCGATAAGCCAGCGGGAAATGTTTCCGCATTTCTCCCTGCCCATATTCAGAGGCCAACAATTGCCCCAAATCGATTAGCGCTTGCTTGCGCGCCGCAAAATCCATCATGCTCTATTTTTAATATGTGTTCGGCGCAAAGTTCGCAAAAAAAAAGAGCTAGAACGAATAAGTTATTTAAAATATGTTTTGAGGTGGCTGTTTTGGGGCCTCCTGCCTGCGGCAGGCGCTACGCTTTGGGGCTCGCAGGTCTGCTCGGCCCTTCGCCAGCAAGCTGGCTCGGTCTGGCCTGACGGCCACCCCGCCGCATCGCTAGGCCTGCGGCGGCTGCGCCGCCTGCTATATGGGCCTGTAGGTTGAAACCTACAGCAACAAAAGAAGCCATACTAACTGCAATAAAAATGGGCCGATGGTTAAAACCATCGGCCCATAACGAATCCTAATACAAGCAAACAAGGGCTTTAGCCCGCCAGTTTGCATAGCCCCACAACCATGGGCTTCAGCCCATGGGAAAATACGCTCACTACACTCTTAAGCTTCTTCAACAACTTCTATTCTTACTGCCCTGGGCTGAAGCCCAGGGTTCTTGACTGAGCGAACTGACGGACTAAAGTCCTTGTTCGCTTTTTCTCTGCTGTTATGGCTATCCCCAAAAACAACCATTGACCGAAGCACAAAAAAGCCCCCTCGACAGAGGGGGCGACTTTACCTTTAGCCTAGGGCCAAGGCCCTAGGGTCCTGTATAAAACTGCCCAACCGCTGAAGAAGAGGGCCTAAAGGAAACATAAAAGATGAGCAGGCCCAGCGCTGCGCAGGGGTGGCCGAAGGCCAGACCGAGCTTTGAGCAGAGCGAAAAGCGAAGGGCCGAACAGACCTGTGAGCCCCGCAGCATAGCGGCGGCCAGCTTGCTGGCCGCGGGCCCCAAATCCTATATTCCCCCTCTACTGCGCCGCCTGCTATATGCACTATGGTTTTAGCCGAATATTAAAGCCCAACTGTTTAGCGGCTTCTTTTGCCCGCTGATAGCGCTCGTCTTTTTCATCAAAAGAAGTTCCTGTCTTAATATTAAAGCTCAAATCAATAGATATTTCATCTCCCTCCCTTAAGAAGGGGCGAATAAAGTAATCAAAGAGCTTAGTATATTCCTTGGGCCCCACTTGACCTGTTGTTTGGAATGCTGTATATCTAAGCTCCTCATCTACTTTTTGAACGCTAAGTTCTTCTGGAGTCGAACGCTCTTCTACAATTTCCTCTCTTTTTGTGTCAGGGGCAACTTCTTCTACTTCTTCCTCAGGAAGGTCGGTTAAATCAATCAGATAGAATTGTTCTTCCTCTGCCTGAAAACCAAAGGGCAGACTATCTTCATAAAACTGCTCCAATGCCTTGGGAGAAGCCCCTTCTGCCAGAGCACAGTAAGATCGATGTAAAAAGGTCTGAATAGCCTGACTAATAGCCTCTGGGCCTGTAATCAAAGGTTTGTCATCATAACGTAAAAAGGCCTCATAAATCATCTGAACAGAGATTGCATTACCTTCTGTAGGCCAAAGATTGTGCTTACTCAAAAGAGAACGGCCTAAACTATCTAACAGCCACTGCTCCTCTTTTAAGCGATCAATAATTTTATGCTCTAATAACTGTTTCAAGCTAAAGGCATCTTCCTGTAAAAGAAGAAATTTTGCCCCATCTTTCATGCTGTACTTTACTAAGTAGTTGTACAAACCAGGAAGATTACGCTCTATTTTATCATTGGCCTCTTGCTTACGTCTGCGCAAATCCTCCATTTGCCCCTTATCCAAATTCTTATACTCTCGCTCTGTTTGCTTAGAAGCTAGGTACAAGGCAATAGCCGACTCTACCGTTCCTAAAACAGATGGATTCGCAAAAAGAAATAATAAGGTATTTCGATAAATTCGATCTGCTTGCCCCTTTTTCCCAACAATCTGACGCAGCTTTTCTTCTGCAGCCTTAGATAATTTATTATTCTGAGCGATGTCTCTGGGCGGCATAATCACCAAAGTAAACTTATTTTGCTCAGGTAAGGCCTCCTGAGGATCCACAATCAAACGAAATGGTAGTGTCCCCCTAGATAACAGACGCAAACGCTCCATCAACTCCTGCTCTATGGCCTCCTTCTTTATTGCAGCCTGAAACTGGTTGATTAGAATATTGATGTTGGGCTGCGTATGAAACCAATAGCGCTTACCCTCTGTACCTTGCTCCGTATGATACAAATGATGGGCACGCCCCTCTAAAGCATACAAAGCCCCATTAACACTATTATGGTTAGGTCCTGCAGGCCCCAATAATTGCAACTTGATTTCTTTGAGTGAAATCCCTCTCCTAGTACTGTCCGCACCAAATGAATTCATCAAAATGATACTCCCCAGCCCCTGGGTCAAATCATACTGCCCATACTCAGGCTTTTCCTCATCAATCCGAAATGCATTAGAAGCAGAACCCGCCACATCAGATGAAATTACAGCATCATAACCATTTCCATACAATCGCTTGAGCTGACTAGACAAGGCATCTAAGTTCTCAAAGTTTACCTGACTAGGATGAATTAAGTATTGCGGACCAAACAAGTTTCTTCTGCGTTTCCATAAATCGCTAATAATGGCCGCCAACAAACGTAAAGCACCTCGCGTCCGCTGAAAGTCATGATGACTAGCCCAACGATTACGGAAAATATCTATCAACTCTGGATGAAAAGGATAAGCCTTAATGATCTTTTTACGGTAACTCTGCTTTACAGCAATCTCTGGCAACTCCGTCCAGTTATCTTGATAAAACTGTAGGTAACGATCCGCCACCTTTTCCGCCTCTTCTAAGTCAACTTGCTCAAATAAACGACGACGCAATACCTCATAAATCTCCTCATCTGCTACAGGCTTACTGTCTGCCCCTACCCGACTTACCCGCTTCTCTAAGCTTCCTAAAATACTCTGTGCCTGCGGAGTGTTCCCTACTTCTTGTACAGAAGCTGGCAAAGTAATCACCGCAGCCGTCCGAGCTGTTGCTGAAACAGCTTCAGTGAGCTCCTGCATAAAGGATACGGTCTGATCACTTAAATTGCTACTCCCTACCTTTATCGCAGAGGCCTTGACACAATAATCCGCCAACTCATCAATTAAAATTAAAGCCGGCTGGACCATCTCCAAAACCTGCTGAAATCGCCCAGCAGGCGCAGAACGCTGCTCATCATTCTTTTTTACAATCTCATAAGCCGAACGCCCACCTAACTGATAGGCCAATTCCCCCCAAATAGTCTGTATCTGCAACTCTCCCTCATCATCCCGAACAAGACGACCATTCGCCGGATCATTTGTCGTATTCGTAAATACAGCCACCTTGGCCGAAGAAAAGTCAATAGGACCTGTCGCCTTCAATAACTCCTGTAAGTTGCTGTCTCTGCGACTGTTTAAACTATTTCCCTCCTTACACAAATGATATAATGAAATCAGACTATGTGTCTTTCCTCCACCAAAGCCTGTCTGCAATGATATTACCCGGTTCTCGCCAGAGTCTTTGCCATTCAAACTATTTAACACCCGACGAGCAATGCTCTTTAAACCCGCCGTAAAATAGGTCTTAGCAAAAAATTCTTGACTATCAATATAACTAGAACGCCCCTCCGCCGTAGCCACCTCAGTAAGGTTG
This sequence comes from Saprospira grandis, assembly GCF_027594745.1. Classification (NCBI taxonomy): domain Bacteria; kingdom Pseudomonadati; phylum Bacteroidota; class Saprospiria; order Saprospirales; family Saprospiraceae; genus Saprospira; species Saprospira grandis. The sequence goes on from NZ_CP110854.1 coordinate 4,156,988, forward strand.
GCCGCAAATACGCTCTCATCCAAACGCCCTTGCCGAATATCTAAATGAGGTTGGCAATTCCCAAACCAAGGACGAATAGCTAAACGCTCGCCATGCTCGAGCTTCTGCTTTTCTACTACCTGCAATACCACAGCTTCATCTTCTGCCTCTTTCTCAGATTCCTCATCGCCTGCCTTACGCAAAGCCTCCAACTTACGAACTACTTCCTCTTTCTTTAAGGCTTGTATGATCTTTATCATGTTTAAATAGCCCTCCTGATAAGCATTCTCATCAATATCTGAAAAATGAGCCAAATCATTACGCAAATCACAGATGTCAGAAAAGTAGGTCGGTAGCTTTGGCGTCATCCGCCCAAAGTCTTCCGATAACAATTCTTTCTGACGCAAACTCCAAGATTTTAAATGTGGGAAATCTATTACCGATGCCTGGGTCGCCCCCGCCCGCAGTTGCTCAATGATCTTCTCCTGATGACTCTCGTATAAACTCGCCCCATATTCGATTAACCAACGATCCGCATAACTGCGCTCCATCCGATCTACTATATATACCCGAATGGCATGCAGAAACTCTGTCATTGCCGAAAATAAATGATCCCGCTGCCCTTTGTTAATCTGTTTCATCATTGTTTTTGTTGTTTAGTATGCTCCGCTAAAATAACTCGTTCTGCTGCCCTAACTTAGGCATCTGCTGCGCTTCTTTTAATAGGTTTTCTTTGTTCGCCAACAGCCCCTCCGCCTGCTTACTGTCCTCCATTCCCTTGGGTAATAACTCCAATAAAGCAGCCATAACCCGCCAAAAAGGATCCTCGGCTTCAGCAGCTTGCTTACTCAAGAAACGCAATAACTCCCCCCTAGCTCCAGACTTATATAGGTGCATGCCCTGATGCACCTTGTCTATAATAGGCGTTTGCTTGTTCCGCCCCAACTTGGGCTGCGCCTCTATCCGCTCAGCGTAGTTGGCTAGATATAGTTCATTGCTCTCCTTTAATAAGATGCCCTGCTGCAGTAACTCCTGAACATTCAAACTAGAACCTACCCGACTGAATTTAGCCACATCATCAAATTTAGTCCGCCCAAATCCATATAACTGCAACCAAGCAATGTAGAATTTACTGTAGTCATCGCCCTTAAACCCTTGTAGTAAAGCATTAAAGGCCGCATCCTTGGCCATGCTCAATAACTCAGCTACTTCTACCAAGTCTCCATTGGCCTTCTCGACCGTCCGATACTGACCAAACTCCTGTACCGCCTTGCCAAAACAAGCCGTCAGCAAATCCGCCCCCCGAAAACCTAAATGATAAAGCAAATCTACCTCCGCCCGAACAGTCCGCTCAACATTCTCTTTCACCGTCCCATAGTCCCCAAAAGGCTGCTGCCGCTGAGGCCGAGCCGAAACGGTTACAGAGGAGGCTAAGTAGGACTTTGTTGTCTTTAACGCCCCTTGCAATTCACTATCCATGGGCCAAGAACCCGTAATGTTCATCTTGGCCTGCAATATAGAATTACAAAGGGTCGTCCAAGCATCTGTGCTCTGATGCGCAAACATAATACTTACTATCGACTTGGTCTGCTTCTCTATGGCCGCAAAGATTTCACTAAGCTTCTTTTCAAAATGCTGCTTTGCCAGGTTTTTATCATTATCATGATGGTGCTTAAGCGCAGTGCATTCCTCACTCTTAGGCGTTAAAGGAGTAGAAAAGTTTTCTGGATATAAGCCCCCCAAAGAACGCTTGAGCCAAACATAAAAGAAATCCGATAAATCCGCATAGGCAATGGCATCATAATAAGGCGGATCCGTTACCACCACATCCAAAAACTTAGCAGGAAATTGATCCTTATCACCAGAAGAGGCATTCTTGAGTCCAACAGCAAAGGGATAATCTGATTCAGACTCTATATAGCGAGTCAACCAATCTAACTGATTATATGCGCTGCCTGTTTGGCGACTAAACACATGAGACTCTGGATAATCAAAAACCATAGGTAAGGCTTGTCGGCCAAAAGGACGTTCTAGCTTTTCTCCTTTATTATGCCATACCCCAAAAGAAGTGCTTGCCACAGCAGTTCGATCCAACAAAACACCCAAATAAGTACTCACGGCCTTGGCATAATCTGCCCCAAAATGCTTCTCAACTTCCTGCTGCACAGCTTTCAGCTCCTCGGTTATTGTTTGCAAGGCCAATAACTGCCGCTGGTTGAACATATCGCCCCATTTATCAATTCCCCAAGTACAACAAGGAAGTGCCTGAGTATATTTTACAGACATAGACTCAGTTGGTCTACTATATTCATTTAATACTCCATCTATAGCATCCAAAACTTCATGCTCCTTTTGTTCTGGAAGACGATATCTTTTACCCTGCGCTCCCTGGTCAATAACAGCAATCAGGCGTTCTTTTATTCCTCTTTCTTTAAACTGTAGCTTTAGCTGTTTATTGGGCGTTACGGCCCCACAGCAGGGGCAAGAAAGGTTTGCTCTTTCCATCCAGCCTTCCAACTGACAACTGCCTTCCTTGATTTCGAACTGTATATCTTTATCCTGAATAATGGGCTGTAGATAGATCATTTTCCCTTTCTTTCGGCTCAGGTAAAACTGTCGCAAAAGGGGGACCTCCGCTCCGCAGCTAGGGTTAGAGCAGCGCGCTGTTCGGGCCCAATAATAGGCAATAGGCTTTTGGCCTTCTTCATTAGCGGGATAATACTGTCCAATTTTCGCTTCGGCCTGAGCCAACATTTTTTCGGCAAAAAAGCGAACATCAAAACTGAGTCGATTGGGTAGTTCGACCTCTTTGCCAAAGAGCAAACCTTCTGCTTTGGCTTTTGCCAATCCCGACTCGCCATAGCGTTGTTCAAACTCGCTCAAAGAATAGCGCATTCGTTTCCCATACTTTTGCGGAAACTCTAGGCTAGCCTTTTGGATAATATGGGCTACGGGGTTAATATCATTCCCATAACTCTGGCAACCCAAACGGGCCGCTTCTAAGGGAATAGCGCCCCCTCCTGCAAAAGGGTCAAACACCTTAGGCATTTTAGCCAAAAACTGACTGAGGGCTGTTTCTTGCTCCTTTAGGGCCTGCTGTTGCTTGGGGCTTGGCAGATGACGGTCCAAAAGATCATAATAGGCTCGCTCCTTATCATTCAACGCTTGATAAAGCTGCTCAAACTCCTCTAGTAGTTCCTTATAGCTAGCCTCCTTTTGTATAGCAGCCTGATGAGCAATAAAGATGAGGCAGCGGGCTTTCTTCAAAATATCGGGATTGTTCTTATTGTCCCATTTGATTAGGCTATAATCAGAGAGCTTATATTTAGCCGCTGTAGATTTTCCCTCTTTTTCATTTTTGATAAACTGAGGAGAAAACTTAGCAATAAACATCATCAATCGGTTGCGCAAATTATCTGGCATCTTATCTATGGCTGCCGTATAGGGAATATCCTCATAGGGAGCATAGGGATCGCCAGGATTCTTTGCTCGTCCCAATTGATCTTCAAGCGCATCTACAAAAGCAGAAGGGCAAACTGGGTCTAAAGGATCAGGCATTAGGCTAGCAAATACAATAGCCCTAGATACGGGCAAAGGCCGACGCGCCCACCAAAGGTGCAGCGTACTAATATGCCCATGACGTATAGATTTATCGCGAACGCTCTCTGCCGAAATCTCCTTGATGGGCAGAGCCACTTCTATTAACTTTTTTGCTTCTGTTGACATGTATATAGGATATCTTTTTGAGGGGCCTAAAATAAGGCTTTTTCTTAGAATGTTTTGCCTGAGCCTATATTTCCACGGACCCAAGGGGAAATGGATTAGAGCTTAGCCTTCCAGTTAGCCAAGGGCAAATAATATTGTACATTTTTCACCCGCTTCTCAAACTGCAGCAATCGACAGGGATCTTGAAAGCGATAAATCTCAGGCTCTGCTGTGGCAGCAGGGCTGCAGTTGACTACAATATACAGCCAAGCCTTAGCGCCCAAATGTGCAAGACGACGCTTTTCATTTTCACTCAGCATAATGCCGTCTTCTGTAGCTCGTCCCTTAACCTCGATACAACGCATCTGCCCTTCTTCATCAATACTTCGGATATCATAGCCCAAATTCTGCCTAGATACATCCTCTGCCTTTCTACCTGCAGCTTCTTCTGCTTTTATGACCAACTGCATAGCACAATTCTCAACCGACTTAGAACTTCGCATCTGAAATCCCTTGGGGTCATCACTAGCAGTCAAAGGTAAAAGATAGGCCGTAGCCAATAGCTGAGGATACTGAGGAAGAATTTTAGCTAATTCATCTAAGCGTTCTAAACGCTGAGTTTTACGTTCTTCCAATTGCTTCATTTCCTTCTGCAAATCATCATATTTTTGGATGGCCTGTTTGTTTCCATCCAAAAGCTTAGACTGACAGTCATTTAACTTACATAAAAGCTCATACTCTGCCTCCTGAAAAGAAGCCTTTAAATAAGCCTTACGATTACGCATATCTTCACCAATATGCTTTTCTACCTTCTCCACCTGCGGAAGAGTATACTCCTCAAAACAAGCAGTCAAAATATCCCCCTCCTTTATAGTGGGGATATCCTCAGGAAAGGCAGTTTTACCAACTGGCATACAGTCTAATAACTTCGCCGCAGAAGAACGCTGCCAGTTCCCATCCTCATCCTGATAAAATAGGTATAGCTCCTCATCAACCAACTGATCGCCCCCCCGGCTAGGCAAATTATTTACCACCTGACTGCTCACAAAATGATAGAGCCGAGGATGCTCTGCCTGAGGATCAACTAAAACACAACCTTTAATGGCATGCGCCAAGCCCTTCTCCAATAATAAAGCTAATAAGGCATCATAAAGAATATGTCCAGGATTGAGATAATCAAGCTCTTCCCCTTTTCCTAAACGAATCTCTCGCTCCGCCAAAAAAATACTCTTGTCAAAACAATAGCGCTTTTTAAGATAAGCTTCTGGGTTCCGCTTATGCCGCTCCCTCAATACCTTAGACAAAGACTTAGGCAGATCAGTCAACTTATAAATATTATTCTTCAACTGCTCTAGCTTCCCGCCCAAAGCAGCCAAACCCGACTCAAAAAAATGCTGAATGTAAAGAGGTTGCAAACGTTGCTCATCAGAAGCATCTTTTAATGCAGCAGCCTGTTTATAATTGATTAAAGAGTGCTTTAGCTGCTCTTTTTGCTCCTTGATCTTCTCCTCAAACTTTAACTTAAGTTGAGGCTCTTTCTCATCTTTGAGCAAGTCTGTGAAATCATTTTCCTCCCCGTCTAAAGTGGCCGCAATAATATCCGCTAACTTAGCCTCCTCAAAAACATCCTGAATAACATCATACACCCGGTCATCACCAATGCTCTGGCGAATACTATCTAACTTCTCTAACAAACGCCCCAGCACCTTTCCCTCTCTACTGTTACTCGCTACCATATTAACCACCAAGACATCCTCTTTTTGCCCATAGCGATGAATGCGGCCCATGCGCTGCTCCAAACGATTCGGGTTCCAAGGAATATCCCAGTTGATCAATAAACTACAAAACTGTAGGTTGATCCCCTCCCCAGCAGCATCTGTAGCAATCAGAATAGGGGTATCTGCCTTCCTAAACTCCAACTGAGCCCTCCTTCTTTCATCCACAGACTTCCCCCCATGAATAGTCACCACATTATATCCACCGCCTCCTTCTTTGCTCAGACGTTCGTACAAATAATCTAAGGTGTCTTTATGCTCTGTAAATAAAACTAACTTCCGCCCTTCAATAACATGCTTCTCTTCTAGTAAAGCCTTCAGCTGCTTATACTTACTCTCTTCTGTTCTAGCAGAAAAGAGATCGTTGGCCATATTAAACAAAACCTTAACTTCTTCTGCCTCCTTGCGCAAACTCTTCATATCCGGAGCAGTAGTAAATAACCTTAACTTCTTCGGGTCATTAGCAATATCTTCCAGTAGAGCCCGCTCATTATCTTCCAAATCATCATAGTCATCTATACTCCCCAAATCATAGTTCTCCAATTTGTACTTTTTGTTCCAAAGCTCCGGCTGCTTAGCCAAAACATCCACCAAGTACTTTAAATTTAAATACCGCTTTTCTAAGGTTTTCTTGATCGCATAAATAGAACTAACCAAACGACGCTGCATCACAGAAAGCGCCAAGGCCACATGAATATTCCTATTCGCAGAAGCTTCCTCTTTCTGCCGAACTAAATAATGCGTAACAGCATCATATAATTCTTTTTCCGCCTTGCTCAAACTATAACTCACCGTCTGGGTATAACGATCCTTATACAAAGGCTGACCATCCCAGTCTTTCATCTCCTCTTTCAACCTCCGAATAAAAAATTTATTGACTCCTTCTGTCTCTTCCTGTACTCTTTGCTTGGTCAACTCATCAGAAACAAAAATATCAGCATCCAATAGCTGCAGAAGCTTTCTAAATGTATCTTTCCGCCCCCGATGAGGTGTGGCAGTGAGTAGTAGTAAATGCTCCGACCGACTGGCTAAACACTCCGCCAAACGATATCGCCTAGACCGATACGTCCGACGACCATACTCATATGCCGATAGCTTATGCGCCTCATCAAATATGATCATATCCCAATGATGCTGACTAGCCTGCTCTCGAATGTCATCCTGAGAAATAAAATCTATAGAGGTCACCAAACATTTACTGTCCATAAAGATATTCGGATTCGAATTATAACTCATGCGATCCAATAACTGAAACTGCAAGTTAAACTTAAGCTGCAATTCATCCTCCTGCCACTGTTTGGTCAAGCCCCCAGGCGTAATAATCAACACCCGATCACATAGCTTTCGCATCATCATCTCCTTCAGCAGTAAACCCGCCATAATCGTTTTACCCGCTCCTGTATCATCCGCCAACAAAAATCGAATCTGTGGCTGAGGCAATAAATACTTATACACCGCCTCCAACTGATGAGGCAAAGGGTCAACTACACTACAGTTTACCGCAAATAAAGGATCAAACCGATAAGCAGAGGCTAAACGCCGCGCCTCTACATACAACTTGAAAAAACGATGGTCAGCCCCAAAAGAATGCTTATCAAAACTTTCTAAAGCCGCAGCATCACTTAAAGGCAAAACCCGACTAGACCGCTGATTATCAGCTAAAGAGGTATACTCCAAACGCACATAACTCCCTATATTTTGTATCTCCAATATTTCTATCAGCTCTTTCTCTAAGAAAGCATACTGTCCCGATTTTATCTGCATAAGATTTGTCTTTTATTTAAATGTATATGAGGAGCAAAATAATTATTTCCCCAAGATTAACAGAAAACTATCCATCCTATCTGAACATAAAATTAAAAATATCCTTCTTCATCTCTTTTTGGGGCCTCCGCTGCGGCTTCGCCTTGCGGCGCTACGTTCCGCAGCTCGCTATTCGCTCGGCCCTTCGCCGCCTAGGGCGGCTCGGTCTGGCCTGACGGCCACTGCTGCACATCGCTAGGCCGTTTGGCCTGCGGCCCTGCTATCTGGGCCTGTAGGATAGATATATATACCTGTAGGTTGAAACCTACAGCAACAAAAGGGGCCATGCTAAGCCCAATAAAAATGAGCCGATGGTTAAAACCATCGGCCCATATCATTTATAGCAAACAAGGGCTTTAGCCCGCCAGTTTGCATAGACCCGCAACCATGGGCTTCAGCCCATGGAACAATACGCTCACTACACTCTTAAGTTTCTATTCAACAACTTCGTCCTGTATCTCATTACCTATTCTCATCCATCCCATCAGACCTTATTATTTCTCTACACCTAGGGCCCTATATAATATGGGCCTGCAGGTTGAAACCTACAGCTCTAAAATCTACGGCCTTTAGGCTGCAGAGGGCGGCTTTGCCGCCATGGCCGAAGGCCAAACGGCCCATCAAAACCTTTATGCCCTATTCTGCAGTTGCAGAATAGCTCCACCCAAATGGAATATGCCATTTTGAAGCTGCAGAATAGCTCCACCCAAATGGAATATGCCATTTTGAAGCTGCAGAATAGCTCCACCCAAATGGAATATGCCATTTTGAAACTGCAGAATAGCTCCACCCAAATGGAATATGCCATTTTGAAACTGCAGAATAACTCCCCCCAAATGGAATATGCCATTTTGAAACTGCAGAATAGCTCCACCCAAATGGAATATGCCATTTTGAAACTGCAGAATAACTCCACCCAAATGGAATATGCCATTTTGAAACTGCAGAATAGCTCCACCCAAATGGAATATGCCATTTTGAAACTGCAGAATAGCTCCACCCAAATGGAATATGCCATTTTGAAACTGCAGAATAGCTCCACCCAAATGGAATATGCCGTTTTGAAACTGCAGAATAGCTCCACCCAAATAGAATATACCATTTTGAAAACACAAACTAAAGCCCTTATTTAACGCACCAAAACAATAAGTCGTAAACAGCAAATACAGAAAAAGTTATAATTATTTAGGAAAAAGCTTGACATTTAAAAAGTATTTACGTAGGTTTATAACGTTATTTATTTTACAACCCCAATAATTTTATTATTATGTTTCAAAACCCAGATTGGGCAGCCCTAAGTAATTTCTTTTATAGCAGTACGAAAGGCTCCTTCAAAAAAATGTATCAGCTAGCTACAGATCATTTGAGCAAGCTACGCATCAAAGCGGCTACGGATCCTGACATTCAGGACATCTTGACCTTTTTCGAGCCTTTTTATTTTGCTTTCTTGCAGCAGTATGAGCGTTCTATTGATGGGCGTACGGCTTATCATGCAAAAACAGCAGAGTTTAAGGAATTGCTAGAAGAAGTAACGGGCCCCCTACTTCGCCGTTGGGCCGCCGAGATTCAGATCAGCTATGACAATCAGAGCCGTCAGTACAAAAGCTTCTTTCCGCAAGGGCGCAATGCTTTTAGCAAATCAAGTCTTGAAGTTCGCATCCAACTAGTTAAAACCTTGGGGCGCAACCTACTCCAAGATCCCCAATTGGCTACCCTAGGAACTACCGTTGCCAGCTATGGCCAACAACTAGAAGATCTCCGCAACGAACAGCAGGGGCTAGAATACCATTACAATAACAACTCTACCCTGCTCGAGCAGCAGCGAGAAGAATTGTCTTTGGGACTCTTTGCCTGCTTTGCTCGCCTAGAGTTTCACTACTACCGAGACATCAATCAGGTGGCTGACTTTTACGAACTCAAGTACCTCCGCCGCAGCAACAACGGTAGCAGCGAGGAAAGCACAGAAGAAGAAGATTATGGCCTCTTTGAGATAGATCTAGCTGCAGAAAGCCGCTCGGTGCAGCTAGAAGGTTTGCTCCGTGGTGGGGAAAACATCCGCATTACCCATCTAGAGGGAGAGGCTGTCAAATACTACTCTGCCGCTAATGCAAATGATATCCCCGCTCAGATCTATGAATTGCAGCCCAACCAAAGCGCTAGCTTGCAACTGCCCACAGGCCATCGTTTGCTCTTCTTTGATAATCCAGCAGCCCAAATGGCTAAGGTTGAATTGGAATTGATGTAGGGGGGCTGTTTTTATATCTCTGCTAGCCCTGTAATTTGTAGAGACTGGTATATCATTGCTATATGGGCCTGTAGGTTAAAACCTACAGCCAGACAACAGGGCCATTCTACATCTATAGCGTGGAGGGTTGAAACCCTCCACAGCTTTTAACAGGTATTTATTATATCACAACTAATACATCAACAGAATGTCTATTGATTATCAATACGTACATTTGGTTTGGTCTACTAAAAGAAGAGAGGCAGTCTTAAATAAAAAAGTCATTATTGATTTATCTAAAATTATTAAATCCATAGCTGAAGAAAAACACATTAAGCTCTTAGCTATAAATGGATATAAAGATCACATTCACTGCTTAGCTAAATTAAGGAGGTCACAATCAATAAGTTTAATTGCTAAACAACTTAAAGGTGGTAGTAGCTTTCTCTATAATAGATCTGTTCCTGATGAAAAAAGAATACAATGGCAGCGAGGGTATTTTAGTGAAAGTATCCCTGTGCCAGATGTAACAAATGTATTAAACTATATTTTTCACCAAGAGCGCATACACCTCAAGAGAGAGTACAAATTTTTAGATCTAAAGTAATTAAGCGCTGTTTATCTATGGAGGGTTTCAACCCTCCATTTTTTATTAAAATGCATTCGTTAATTGGCTGTAGGTTTCAACCTACAGCATATTCCAGCCAGCCCCTAACCACCTTCCCTAAAACAACCATTGACCGAAGCACAAAAAGCCCCCTCGACAGAGGGGGCGACTCTACCTTTAGCCTAGGGCCTTGGCCCTAGGGTCCTATACAAAACTGCCCAGCCGCCAAAGAAAACAGCCAAAAGAAAAAAGACCGTTGAGCGGCCCAGCGCTGCGCAGGGGTGGCCGAAGGCCAGACCGAAGGCGAAACGAAGTGAAGCCTGAAGGGCCGAACAGACCTGTGAGCCCCGCAGCATAGCGGCGGCCAGCAAAGCTGGCCGCGGGCCCCAAATCTGCAGCTAGAAAAGGAGAAGGACAGCAGAGAGCAGTTTTCAAAGGGCTGCTTTGTCAGTTTGCGGTAAAAAAAGGGAGAAGCCCTCGTTTTTAAGGCGCTTATTTTTAACTTTCGGCCAGAACAAAACGATAAAAAATGTTTCCATATAATCAAAGTCGGCCCCGCCGCAACAGAAAAAACCCCGCCGTCCGAGCCCATATTCAAGAGCATCATCTTACGGTAGATCGCTTGATGTATCCCCTCTTTTTGGTCCAAGGAGAAGGCGTTAAAGAAGAAGTGAGCTCTTTGCCCGGCAACTACCGCTGGAGCCTAGAACTTCTTTTAACGGAAATTGAAAGCTGTATGAATTTGGGCCTGCAAAGCTTTGTGCTTTTTCCGGCTGTGCCCGAAGATTTTAAGGATAAAGTGGCCTCTTATAGCTATGCCGAAGAGAATTTTTATCTGCATGCTTTGCGCCGCATCAAAGAGGAGTTTCCAGAAGCTTGTTTGATGACCGATGTGGCTATGGATCCTTATAGCTCGGATGGACATGATGGCTTAGTAGACGAATACGGCCAAATTCTAAATGATGAGACCTTACCCATTTTGAGCAAAATGGCCTTGGCCCAAGCTCAGGCGGGCGTAGATATTATTGGTCCCAGCGATATGATGGATGGCCGTGTGGCCCATATTCGCCAGACCCTAGACCAGGCCGGTTTTGGGCATACCTCCATTATGTCTTATACGGCCAAATATGCCTCGGCTTTTTATGGTCCCTTTAGAGATGCCCTAGACTCTGCCCCAAAAGCTGGCGATAAAAAGACCTACCAGATGAGTCCCGCCAATAGCCGAGAAGCCCTTATTGAAGGACGATTGGATGCCGCAGAGGGAGCCGATTATTTGATGGTAAAACCCGCTTTGCCTTATCTCGATATTATTGCTTTGCTTAACCAAAACTTTGAGCTGCCCATTGCCGCCTATAATGTAAGTGGCGAATGTGCCATGCTCTCGGCCGCTTGCGAAAAGGGTTGGCTGGATTTTGAAAAGGCCATGCCCGAAATGCTCATGAGCATCCACCGAGCTGGGGCCAAAGTGATTTTGAGTTATTTTGCCAAGGCCTATGCAGAAATGGCCAAGGCTGGAAAAATTAAGTTTTAATGCAACCATTAGCCGAACGCCTGCGCCCCCAAAGCCTAGATGATTATATGGGCCAAGAACATTTGTTGGGTGCAGGCGCCCCGCTTCGCAATATGCTCCAATCGGGCCAGTTGCCCTCCCTGATTCTTTGGGGACCTCCGGGTATTGGTAAAACGACCTTGGCCCGCTTGCTGGCCCAAGAATCTGGCCGCCCACTGCATAGCCTCTCGGCTGTAGATGCTGGCGTCAAAGAACTGCGAGAATTATTGCAAAGGGCCAAAAAACAAAACCTCTTTCAACAAGGGAAAAGTCCCTTGCTCTTTATTGATGAGATTCATCGCTTTAGCAAATCGCAACAAGATGCTTTGCTCTCTGCGGTAGAGCAAGGGGTAGTTACCCTTTTGGGCGCCACCACCGAAAACCCTTCTTTTGAGGTCATTCGGGCCCTGCGCTCTCGCTGCCAGATCTATCGTCTGCGGCCCCTAACGGCCCAGCAACTACAAAGCATTGCCGAGCAAGCCTTGGCCAAAGATGAATTGCTCCAACAATATGAGGTAGAGATTGTCGATGCCGAGGCCCTGCAACAATATGCTGGCGGAGATGCGCGTAAACTGCTCAATATCTTAGAGTTGTTGGTGGGTAGCCATAGCGACCCCAAGCAGCCTTTGCGCATTACGGCCGATCTATTGGCGGAGGTCTTACAAGAGAATCTGGCCGCCTATGACAAAAATGGCGACTGGCATTATGCCGTGACCTCTGCCCTGATCAAATCTATCCGTGGCTCGGACCCCAATGCCGCCCTTTATTGGCTGGCGCGGATGTTGGCGGGAGGCGAAGACCTCAAGTTTATTGCCCGAAGATTGATTATTTCGGCTAGTGAGGATATTGGGCTGGCCAATCCCAACGCCATCCTTTTGGCCAATCAATGTTTTGAGGCCGTGGACCGCATTGGCTATCCCGAATCTCGGATTATTCTCTCGCAGACCGTGATTTATTTGGCCTGTTCGCCCAAAAGCAATTCCGCTTATCAGGCCATCAATAAGGCGATGGAGCTAGTGGAAAAAACCGGACAACTAGAGGTGCCACTGGCCCTTCGGAACCCTCGCTCTCAGGAGGACCGACAAGAGGGTTTTGGCGATGGCTATCTTTACTCACATGCTTATCCCGGCCATTTTGTGGAGCAAGAATTTATGCCCGAAGCCCTGCGGGGGCATAAACTTTATGAGCCGGCTCAAAACGCTCAAGAGCATAAGTTTAAACAAAAACTCGATCAGTATTGGAAAAAATACCGCTAATTCTCTTGCTGCTGCTCCCCTTTAGCCTCTTGGCCCAAAAGGTAGAATTTGAAAAGCGTTCTCGCTACGACAAGCTCCCTCCTGCCATGCAGGAAAGTCTGCAAGCGCTCTATGGGCAGCTCCCCAAAAGGGCCAAATTTTACCAAGAGTACCAAAAGGAAAGCTATAGTTATGAGGCCAAATTTCGCTATCGGGGCCATTGCCATAGTGTGGAGTATGATGCAGCGGGGCAGCTAGAAGATATTGAGGTTCGCCAGAAGTGGAAAAAGCTGGCGCCAGAGATTAGGCAGCCGATAGAGCAAGCCCTAGAACAGCAATTTAAGCGTTATCGCATTCGCAAGCTACAGCTGCAACTGACTGGCCCAGAGCAGGATTTAGCCCAGCAATTGCAGGCTAAAAAACCGCTTATTCCCTCTGCTTATGAACTCATCATCAAGGGGAATGATGGCCAAAGCTGGCAGCTTTGGGAGTTTCTATTTACGGCAGAGGGCCAAATTCTTCGGCAAGAGCAGTTGATAGAAGTAGACGCCAGTAGCTGGCAATTAGATTATTAGTATTTTTTGGGGCCCTAAATAGATGAGGGTTTCAATCCTCATTTCTATATCATCGCGAAGCGATACCATTATTGCGGTGGGTTTTAACCTACCGAAAAGGTCCTGTGCAGTGTTAAGCTGGGGAAGCCCATCCAATTTCTTTCTCTATGCGGTTTATTCTTTTCTTTTTCCTCTTTAATAGTGGGTTGCTTTATGCTCAAGAATTTAAGCAAGAGCAGGGTATTTTGTCCGAACTCCTTTTGCGCTACAAGCATAACAACAACTGGCGTTCTGGCTTCAAGCTAGAGCATTTTGCGCAGTTTCCGCCTTTGGTGCATAGTAGTTTCAACGCCCAATACTTTCTAGATTACAAAACGAATAGGGGCTTAAAATTGGCTTGGGGATATCGTTTGGCTCAGGATGCGGGCCAAGCCATTAGTCATCGTTTTATTCAGCAACTGGCTTGGGGGCAAAAATTATCGGTAGGGCAATTGGGTCATCGTTTTCGTTTGGAGGGCAACTGGGGGGGCAGCGGCGGCCCGAATACCGCTTGCGGTATCGGCTATCGCTAGAACGTCCCTTAATGGGCCAAAAAATCAATGCAAAAGAGCTATATTGGCAGGCCTCAGAAGAGCTACTGCCGGGCTGGCGGCCTGAGGGTGGGCAATATGAAAACCGCTTGGCCATTTCCTTGGGTTATCGTTCGTCGGGGGCTTGGCGTTTACTGCTTGGAATAGAGCAGCGGCTTCGTTTTCGGCCTAGGGCGCTACGGCAGCAAATTTGGGGAAAGATTTATTACATCTACGCTATTAACTAAGACTATGCAACTCTTTTATTGTCCAAACATTCAGGGACAACAAGCCATACTAGAAGAAGATGAATTTCGTCATGCTTGCAAAACCTTACGTAAAAAAGAGGGGGATCAGCTTCATCTTTTTGATGGGCGGGGGCATTATTATTTGGCCCAAATTGCCAAAACGAGCAAGCGAGAAGCCCGCTTAGATATATTGGAGCAGGAAGAGCGGCCCTTACCGTGGTCCTTTTCTTTGCATTTGGCTTTGGCCCCTACCAAAAACATGGATCGCATGGAGTGGTTGGTAGAAAAGGCCGTAGAAGTGGGCGTAAATAAAATCAGTTTATTCTTGAGCCAGCAATCGGAGCGCAAAAAGGTTCGGATGGACCGTTTGCAGCGGATAGCCCTTTCGGCGGCTAAGCAATCGCATAAATGGGTATTGCCTGAATGGGGCGAATTGCAGAAGCTCACTGACTTTTTGCCTCAGCAAACTGCCCAGCATCGGTTTATTGCCCATTGTCATGCTTCGGATTTGCCCTTATTGAAAGCGGCTTGTCCAAAAACAATTGGGCTTAAGGAAGAAATTCTAATTTTATTGGGACCAGAGGGCGACTTTTCTTGGCCGGAAGTAGAAATGGCCGAGGCCGCTGGTTTTCAGTCGGTGAGTTTGGGGCATAGTCGTTTACGGACCGAAACGGCCGCCCTTTATGTCTGTCAGGGCATTCAGTGGGAGTTGGGTCAATAAATAGGGGGCGGAGCCCCCTTGGCCCGCAGGGCCAGAGGCCCAGCGCTGCGCAGCCGTGGCCGAAGGCCAGACCCAAGCCGCCGCAGGCGGCTGCAGGGCCGAGCAGACTTGCGAGCGGCGGAGCCTAGCGGCGGCCGCCCCGCTAATTAGGGCGGCCGCGGGCCCCAAAAAAACAAAGCTTTAAAATTGAAGAGAGATTCCTTAAAATTTGAAAAAAGCCTTAGTTTTGGGCTTTTGAGACAAAGCAGATGGCAAAGCCCTTATGGAATTTAGCGAGAAAACAATAGTCATTTTATCTCCCAAAGCCTGGGGAGTAGACTCTCCGGCAAGGCAACTTTATGCGCGTTTTTTAGCTCGTAGGGGAAATCAGGTATATTTTGTCAATCCGCCTTCTCAATTTAATTCGGTGACCCCACAGGCCGAGGAAGAGAATTTGTTTGTGGTAGATTATCGTTTGCCCAAGCCTATTTTTGGGTTGTGGGGGACTTCCTCGGAGCTTAGTCAGGCCAAGCGAATTTTAAAGCTCATTGCCAAGCCTATAGACTTGCTTTTCAGTTTTCATTGTTCTGCATTTGGCGATCTTTCTGTATTTGGGGCGCAAAAGTCGATTTTTTATTTGGAGGAATGGCAAGAAAAGGCGGAGCATGCGCAGGCGGTTATGCGGACGGCGGATTTGGTATTGGCCTTATCGAGTCCATTGCTGGCCTCTTTGCCTGAGGGCAAGGCCAAAAAAATGCAATTTGAGCATGCCTTGCACCCGGCCTTTATCACGGCAGAAAAGCGTTCGGAGCGGATTCGGTCCAATACACAGTTTACGACGGGGCGTTTGCGTTGTGGTTATGTGGGGAATTTGCAAAATGAATTTATTGCCACAGAGTTATTTCAGCAACTTATACGGCAGCATCCTACTGTAGAATTTCATATGATTGGGCCATTTGTGAAGAACAGCAACTTGGCCTTGGAGGGCAATAAAACCTGGGAAGACCCCTTTGTAGAGTATTTAATGGGATCGCCCAATGTCCGTATGTATGGTAGTTTGATGCGGAAGCGCATGACCGAATTGGTTCAGACTATGGATCTTTTTTTGGTTTGCTATGATAGTGAGCAATTTGCGGATAAGGTGGCCAATCCACAGAAAGTATTAGAATATTTGAGTACGGGAAATTTGGTTGTGGCTAGTCCTACTGCAGACTATCAAGGTCGGCAAGACCTATTGGTTATGGCAGAAAAGCTAGAAGATTTGCCCGAGCGCTTTGCCCAAAGTTTGAAAAAAGTGGAGCAATTGAACAAGCCGGCCTTAAAGGCCAAGCGTTTGGCCTTTGCCCAGCAATTTCAGTATGAGCAACAGCTAGAAAAAATTGCCCAATTTTTAGATTAAGCCTTATTGTATGTCAGTTAGTCCGCCATTGGTGGCGATCATTATGCCCGCTTATCATGCGGAGAAATATATTGCCACAGCCATTCAATCTGTCTTAGACCAAAGTCATACTAATTGGCAATTGCGGATTGTGAATGATGGTAGTCGGGACATGACGGAAGAGATCATTCTTCAATTTGAAGACCCTCGGATTGTTTATTTCAAGCAAGAAAATCAGGGGGTTAGTGCGGCCCGCAATTTGGCCCTAAAAGATATGCAGGCTGATTTTTTTTGTTTTTTGGATGCCGATGATGCCCTGCCGCCTAATAGTTTAGCGGATCGTTTGGCGCTTTTTGCCCAGGATGAGCAACTTTCTTTTGTAGATGGGCAGATTTTGATCCAAGATGAGTGGCTAGAGCAAACGGTTCGAGAAGTGCAGCCCAATTGGAAGGGCAACCCTTTGATTGACTTGGTTCGTTTGGGCGGACAATCTTTTTTTGGTCCAAGTTGGATGATTCGATGCCAGCCCAATAAAAACTATCAGCTCAAAATGGGCATGACCCATGCGGAAGACCTCCTTTTTTATATTCAGTTGGCGGCAGAAGGTGGGCAATATGCGGCCGTTCAGACTCCCGTTTTGCGCTATCGTCAGGGCAATGTTTCTGCCATGAGCAACCTCAAAGGCTTAGAGATGGGCTATTGGGAATTATTGGCGGAGGTGAAAAAGCTAAAAACCGTTCCGATGATTCATATTCGCTACCTCAAAAAGCGAATTTTGCGCATCATGTTTTTATCTTACCTTCGAGCAAAACAATTTTCGGCCCTAGGCCCAGTTTTACAACGATATTTTAAAGCATGATTCTATTTTATATCTCTTATTGGGGCGTCAAAGAGGGCCTGACCGTATCTACTGTTTATCCTCATTTGAAAATATTGGCCCAAAGAGAAGATGTAACGGCCATTCACTTTTTTACGGTAGAACGAGCAGAAGACCAGAAATTTAAGGATGAGCTGCCGCCTATTCCAAAAACCAGCCACTACCCTATTTTTTCTAAAAATATGGGGCTGCATTTACTGACCAAAGCCGCTGATTGGTGGCGAATACAGTCTACTATTCTAGCCGCTGCCAAAGCACAAAAGCCCGACTTTCTCATTTGCCGCTCTTCTATGGCCAGTGGTATTGGGCATTTGGTGAAGGAGAAACTAGGCATTCCGTATATGGTTGAATCTTTTGAGCCCCATGCCGACTATATGGTCGAATCAGGCGTTTGGTCGCCCAATGGCATCAAAACTCAGTTTCAGAGAAAGAAGGAGGCCCAAACCAAAGCTACCGCCGATGCAATTGTTGGGGTGAGCTACAACTACCAGCAGCAACTTATTGAAAAAGAAGGCATTTCAGCCAATAAGGTCTATACAGTCCCTTGTACGGTCCCTTTAGAGCGCTTTGCTTTTGATGAAAATAAAAGAGCCGAAACTAGGGCCAAACTAGGACTATCGGAAGATACTGTTATTGGGCTCTATTTGGGTAAATTTGGCGACAACTACTATGATGAGGAAGCCTTTCGGCTCTTTAAGGCTGCCGCCGATTACTATCAAGATCGCTTTTTCTTTTGTCTGTTGAGTCCTGCACCAAAAGCGGAAGTAAAAGCTAAACTTGCCGAAGTTAATTTTCCAGAGAATCAATACTTTCATGATTTAGTAGCTCATAATGAGGTGCCCAATTATCTATCTGCCGCAGATTTTGCATTTTCCTTGGTTAAACCGACGCCCTCTCGGCCCTTTTCTTCTCCTATCAAAAATGGAGAATATTGGGCGGCAGGTCTTCCTATTCTCGTCTCTCTAAATGTGGGAGATGATTCCGATATTATCCAAAAAGAACAAAAAGGGGGAATTATTATTAACCTAGAGGTTCCCCAGCCCAATTATCAAGATTATTTTAAAGCTTTAGCCCCTTTATTGGCTAAGCGCGAGGAGGCTGCCGAATTGGCCCAAAAATACCGTTCGCCCGATCAAGTCGCAGAAGTCTATGATCAGATTATTCGCAAATTATCGCTATGATTAACGTAACCAAACCTTTTTTGGCCCCTCAGGCCGAATATGAAGCCTATCTTTCTGCTATCTGGCAAAGAGGCTGGCTCACTAATAATGGTCCTTTGGTCAATGAACTAGAGGCCGAGCTTAAAAACTATTTGCAATTGCCCTATTTGCATTTTTTAAGCAATGGAACGATTGCCCTACAAATTGCGATCAAGGCCCTAGACCTACAAGGCGAGATCCTAACCACGCCCTTTTCTTATGTGGCCACAACCAGCAGTATCGTTTGGGAGAACTGCCGGGCCGTTTTTGTCGATATTGATCCCGAAACGCTAAATATTGACCCCAATTTATTGGAACAGCATATTGGTCCAAATACTTCGGCTATTTTGGCCACCCATGTCTATGGTAATCCCTGCGACATTGACGCTATCCAAAAAATTGCCGATAAACATAATCTAAAGGTCATTTATGATGCCGCTCACTGCTTTGGTAGCGAGTATAAGGGCCAATCGGTCTTCGCTTTTGGCGATGTGAGTACTTGTAGCTTTCATGCTACCAAGCTTTTTCATACGATTGAAGGCGGTGCCGTGATGAGCCCTTCCGAAGAAATTGCGCAGCGCCTCGGCTATATGCGCAACTTTGGCCATGATGGTCCAGAAAGCTTTGCGGAGGTGGGCATCAATGGTAAAAACTCAGAGTTTCATGCCGCTATGGGCTTGGTCAATCTCAAACATATTGCCCGCATTCGCCAATCTCGTTTGGACCAAAAAGCCTATTATGATAAGGCCCTCAAAGGCCTTCCCCTCAGCCAACCCAAAATCTTGGCCCAAGCGCAACCCAATTATTCTTATTATCCCATCATTTTTGAGACAGAAGAGGCCCTGCTCCAAACGGTCAAAGCCCTAAATAGCCACTGGATTTACCCCCGCCGCTATTTTTATCCCGCCCTTAATTCACTAAATTATGTGGACCAACAAAGCTGTCCCCTTGCCGAGGATATCTCTAAACGAGTGCTTTGCCTACCCATGTATGTAGAGCTTTCTGAGGCCGAAATGAAGCTAATTACTAATGTGATTCATAACGCCCTAAAATAAGCCTATGCTGATCATGGGAGCTGGGGGACATGCCCTCGAAATTTTAGAATTGACCGCCCAAAATGGACAATTGGAGGGCCTTTGCTTTTTTGACAATACCAGAAGTGCGCCCTCTTGGGTCTATGATCGCTTTCCCGTTTTGTACCAGGAGGAGCAGCTGCGGGCGCATTTTGCCCAGGCTCCAGATTTTGTTTTGGGGGTGGGTAGTCCTAAGGTCCGCCGAATTTTGGCCCAAATTGGCCGAGCCGCAGGCGGGCAGCTCCAAAGTATTCAGGCCCAAGATGTCTATATCGGCCAGTTTGACAACCAATTGTCCCAGGGCCTCAACCTGATGCAGGGCGTTTGGATCAGCAATTCGGTGAGCATTGAAGAAGGCGCCCTGATTAACGCGGGGGCGCAGCTGCATCATGAGGTCAAAGTGGGAGCTTATACGGAGATTTCGCCTAAGGCCCTACTTTTGGGGGCGGTCCAAATTGGTCAAAATTGCCGAATTGGGGCCCAGGCGACGATTCTGCCAGGAATCAAAATTGCCGATGAGGTGGTGGTTGGCGCCGGGGCTGTGGTCCATAGAGATTTGCCCAAAGGAGTAACGGCTGTTGGCGTTCCGGCCAAAATTATTAAGGGAGCTGCTGTTTTTTAGGGGCATCCCGCAGCCCTTTTATTTGGGGCTGCGGGCGCTAGGTTGCGCAGCTCGCTCTTCGCTCGGCCCTGCAGCGGCTTTGCCGCTTTGGTCTGGCCTTCGGCCACTGCTCCACAGCGCTATGCCGTTCGGCCTGCGGCCGGGCGGGCTCCGCCCGCCATTGGACCAAAAAGCTCGGCCAGCCAGCCCGAGGGATTCCTTAGGGAATCCCGTAGAGGGGTGGGTGGGCGGGGACATATAGACGAATGAGGAGCGCAGCGAGGAATACCGCTTTTGGATCTAGTCCGGCAGGGCCTAGCGCTGGTAGGCAGTGGCCGAAGGCCAGACCGAGCAAAAACTTGTTTTTTGCGAAGGGCCGAGCGAGCAGCGAGCTGCCGAACATAGCGGCCGCCAAAGGCGGCAGGCCCCTAAACCATCCTAAACAAAAAGAAATGAGAATTTTAGTTTTTATGCTCTTGCTTTGCAGTGGCTTGCAAGCGCAATATTATGGCAGCCATATTCCAGTAGCCAGCAAACTCATTTTGCCTCCAGAAGAATTTGGAGAAGGGCCCTATCCGCTCTTGGTCATGCTGCCCTTTACGAGTGGCGATGCCCGCTATATGTTTGAGGCCTATGCCAAGGCCGCGGGCAGCGAAAAAAGCGATTCGGACCAAGAAAAACTGGCCAGCATTATTGCCGCCCTGCCCGCCCCAGGCGAACAAGCCCAGCCCTTTGCCCTGCTCTTGCCTGCGGGAAAAGGCAGCCGCAGAGATCACTCTTGGCGAGGATTTAAGGCCTGTTTTGAACGCTATGAACGCCGTTTGGAAAAAGACATAAAAAACAATCTGGGCCGCTACCCTATTGACAGCCAACGCATTTATCTGACGGGCGTCTCTTTGGGCGGCGATTTGAGCTGGGCCATTTCTCAGCGGCAGCCCCAGCGCTACCAAGGCGCCTTGGTAATGGGCAGCCGTTGTAGCTACCCCACTACCGCCGAAACCCTAGGACTTTTTAAGGAAAAAGACTATCGCTTTTTTATGACCATGGGCATGCAAGAAGCGCCCGACCGCCTCAATGGGATGCGTTATGCGCGCCGTTTGCTCGATAGTGCGGGCATAGACCATATTTATAAAGAAATGCCCGAGCTGCGGCACAATAAGGCCGAACTTTGGCTATTTTTGGAAGGACTGCGCTATCTTTTGGCCCCCAAAAGCAGCAGCCAATTGGTCCAAAAAGAACAAGCCCTGCCCTTAGACAAAATAGTGGGAACTTGGTCTGCTGGCGAAGTTGAACGGAGCCAATTTGTGGCCGAAGAAAAAAGTCAGATTAGCAAAGGCGATGAACTATTTGTTTTGCAAGAAGAGCAATTTTTAGAGCAGCAAAGCTTAAAAATAGAGCGCCTATCCGAGCAATCGGTCCGTTTAAAACTACCCAATTTACCCGCCATAGATGCCTATTTGGCCTGGGGAGAGCTAGAAGGAGAAGCGGCTATAGAGCTGAGGATTCCGGAGCAGCGCAAAGGCCAATACTACTATCGGGGCAGTAATTTGGGCCTAGAATATGAGCAAGCAGCGGGTTATATCAAACTAGATGGCGAGTTTCCGCACATTAGCTTTAGCGTAGAGCAATTTGTTGGGCGGTCGGCCAAGGGCTTTGAGCGCTATTCCTTTTTTTTATTGCTAGAATAGGCGTAGTTTTGAGGCCACAAAACTACTATACATTATGTCTACAACATGGTTTGCCGATTGGTTTGACTCGGCCTATTATCACTTACTATACAACAACAGAAACGAAGCAGAAGCGCAAGAATTCATGCGTAATCTTTTGGCGCATTTGAACTTAGACAAAGGGAGTCGCCTATTAGATTTGGCCTGTGGCAAGGGCCGTCATTCTATTTATTTGCATAGCCAAGGCTATGAAGTTTTGGGCGTAGACTTGGCGCCCGAAAGCATTGCCGCCGCCAATGAGCAGGCCCAGCAAGGGCTTAGCTTTGCCGTACATGATATGCGAGCGCCATTAAATATGGGCCAATTTGATGCGGTGCTTAATCTGTTTACTAGTTTTGGCTACTTTGAAAGCGAAGAAGAGCATCTACAAACCCTCAAAGAGGTCCGAAACATGCTGCCCAAAGATGGCTTTTTTGTGATGGACTTTATGAATGCGCATAAGGTCATTCAGAACCTCGTTTTGGCCGAAGAAAAGCAGGTAGAAGATGTCCTTTTTCATCTTCGTCGCTATGTAGAAAACGGCTACATTGTTAAGGATATTCGCTTTGAGGCCGAGGGGCAGAACTTTAACTTTCAGGAGCGGGTGCGCGGCTTTTTGTTGGCCGACCTACAAGCCCTTTTTGCTCAGGCGGGTTTAGAAATTCTGGACCAATTTGGCAACTACCAACTGGATCCTTTTTCTGAAGAAAGCTCTAATCGTTTGATCTTAATTGCTAAAGCATGCTAGCCGAACTCATTGCTTGGGACCAACAGCTATTTACGACCATAAATGGGGGCTGGCACAGCCCCTTTTTGGACCAAATTTTTCCAATTTGGCGAGAAAAAACGACTTGGATTCCCTTATATATTCTCATTTTAGCCAGCCTCATTTATAAGCGCAAAAGCAAAGTCTGGCAGCCTCTTTTGCTCTTGGGGCTGGGCCTACTCCTCTTTGATACCTTCAGCAGCCAATTGCTCAAAAAGAATGTGATGCGCTTGCGGCCCTGCCGCACGGCCAGCCTAGAAGAAGAACTGCATTTGCTGGTGACCTGTGGCAGTGGCTACAGCTTTACCTCCTCTCATGCGACCAATCATTTTGGCTTGGCCTATCTCTTTGCCCAACTCCTTTCTACCGATTACAAAGCCTATAAAACCTACTTCTGGATCGGCTTTTTGCTTTGGGCCTTTAGCATTGCCTATGGGCAGCTCTATGTGGGTGTTCACTTTCCCTTGGACCTCCTTTGTGGCGCTTTTTTGGGCCTGAGTTTGTCGGCGGTATTGTATTGGGGGTATAAGCGCTTGGGTTGGGGTTAAAATCATTTAAGTTATCCTGAAAAAGTTTGTATCGTTTTGTTTTCTTCCTTTTTTTGGGGCCTCCACCTCACTTCGCTCGTCGGCGGTTACTCCCTTTGGTCGTCGAACTGCGAACTAAAGTTCTTGTTGTCGTTTCGCAGCTCGCAGGTCTGCTCGGCCCTGCAGCGGCTAGGCCGCTTTGGTCTGGCCTTCGGCCACTGCTGCACATCGCTAGGCCAAAAGAAAACAGGCCTAGAAAAGCGGGCGCTTTGCGCCCTTTTTGCGCTATTACTGCCTAGTGGGTTATTGGCCCAAATCATGAGCGATTCGGTAGAAACCGTGGCCGTCTCGGCCCAAAAGAAAACAGAACAAAAGCCCTTTAGCAAAAAGGAGTTTTCTACCCTAGAGCTAAAACAAGAAAGTAGCCGAAGCCTCTCCAATTTATTGCAAAAAGAGGCGGGTATCCATATCCGCTCCTATGGACCAGGACAACTGGCTACCCTCTCTAGCCGCGGCAGCGGTCCAGAGCAAAACCTCCTGCGCTGGGAGGGCTTCAGTTTGGCCAACCCCATGCTGGGCCAAAGCGACCTCAATCTCATTCCCCTCTTTTTTATCGATCAGCTGAGTTGGCAGGCAGGCGCTGGCGGCTTGAGTGTTCCCCAAGCTTTGGGCGGTAGCTTACTGATGCGCAGCAAATCGCCTCGGCTTGCAGGCTGGCAAGCAGGATTTGGAAGTAGTTTGGGCAGTTTTAGCCGACAGCAGCAGCAGTTTCTCTTAGCTTTTGCCAAAAATAATTGGCGGCAATCGCTCCGCTTATTGGTCCAATCTGCTGTGAATGATTATCCTTACCGAGACCTACAAGCTTTTGGCTTTCCCAAGCCCTGGAAAAGAAGAGAACAGGCCGAAACTGCTCGTCAAGCTGCCCTTTATACTTTAGATCTCCCTCTTTTTAAGGGCCAAATGGGCCTAAGAAGTTGGCTCCAAAAGGACCTGCAAGAGCTGCCGCCTACACTTTTGCAGGCCCAGCAGGCGAGCAGCGAAGTACAAAATACCTTGAGTTGGCGGAACAGCCTGAGCTGGAAAAAAAGCTTTAAGCATTCTGTTTTTCAGGCGCGTTTGGGCTACCTCTATCAGGATATGGCCTATAGCCGCAATTTGAATAGCGAAGAACATCTGACCCAAGCTGTTTTTGTGCAGGCCCAACAGTTTTTTGCCTTAAAAAATGGCGCTTTGCTCATTAATGGGCGCTGGGGAGAAAACCAGGTCCAAAGCAGTAGTTATCTAGACATAAAAAAGGAGCAGCAAAGCCGTTTATCGCTAGGCCTTAGGCAGGCTGTTTTGGGCGGCCAACTAGAGGGGCAACTCTCCTTGGCCCATCGGTCTAATTTGGGTGTTTTTCCTGCGGGTCATTTGAGTTTTAGAAAAATTTGGGCTGCGGGACTGGGCCTAGAAGTTAGTTTGCAACGCTGCATTCGCTTTCCCACCCTAAATGACCGCTTTTGGCCTTTGGTGGGCCAAGAAGAGCTAGAACTAGAACAAGGCTGGCAAGAAGAGCTCAATATTTTTTGGCAAGACCAAAGATGGGGCTGGCATCAGCTCAGTTTTTTTAATCAGGAAGTTGATAATTGGATTTTATGGCTGCCCAACCCCAACACCGCTTTATGGGAGCCCCAAAATTTGGCTGCAGTTTGGGCCAGAGGCGCTAGTTGGAGTAGTGAAAAAAGCTTTAATTTGAAAAAGTTGGGCCAGTTGCAACTGCAAATTGGCGCCAACTACAACCGTATTAGTCGACATAAGAGTCCTTCTGCAGATTTACGAGATAAGCAACTGGAATATCGGCCCATTTTTTCGGCTAATTTTGCTGTAAACTACCAATATAAAGCTTGGCGTTTGGGTTACCATCATCTTTGGGATAGTCCCCGCTATTTGGATGCTTTGAATGAGGAATCCTTGGCGGCTTATCAATTGGGCCAACTGCAGTTGGCTTGGAAGGGCAAAATGGCCCAATATCCTATTCGCTTACAACTGCAGGTACACAACCTTTGGGGAGCAGAATATCAGTTGGTGGCTGCTCGGCCCCTGCCCTTGCAACAATGGGAACTGAGTTTATTTTTTAGTGCCCAATAAAACGGCCGAAGCCGACAGTTACTAGCGAGCAATTCTGTTGAGCGGCCTAGCGATGTGCAAGGGGGGCCGTAGGCCAGACCGAGCAGGCAGAGCCTGCGAAGGGCCGAGCGAACAGCGAGCCCTGAAACGTAGCGCCGCAAGGCGAAGCCGCAGCGGAGGCCCCTAAAAAAATAAAAAATGGCCTATTGGGGAACAGAAAACTTATTTAGCCTTGTTCTAATTTTGAATTGTTTAAAAGCTCCAAGTTTATGATCGATAAGAAAAGAGAATAATATACCTTTGTGGCCCCAATTTTGAGGGGAGAAATTCAGTTTTCCCCTGATCACTAAAGTCTTATAAAACTAAACCGCTATGAAAAAATTACTTTTGTTCCTTTTTGCAGTAGGCCTATTTGCGGCTTGTCAAAATAATGTAGACCGCAAAGATTTGAGTTCTTCTGTGGTTAATGCGCAGGATATGGATAAAACCAGAGCTGGGCAGCAGAAAAAAGTAAAGGCCAAGGCTTATTACTATCCTTCTTTAGTTGCTTTTGAAAAGGGACAAAGCCAGAAAGATTTGAGCTTGACGGCCCTATCCAAGATCAATGAAATGGAGCAAAAAGAGTACAATTATGTTGTGCTTTATGATGCGGCTACTTCTTGGGCCGAAATTTTCAATACTGGAGATTACAGCCAAACGGGCGATGAGCAATTTAATGAGCTTTTGGCGAGTCACAATTTGCTTATTGTTCAGCAATTTGAGGTAGATGATATGAGTGAAGGCTTGGTTTTGGCGCCTAATGCTGCGGTAGATTCTCCGGTAGAAGTAGCCAGAGAGCTCTCTCTTATTCAAGATGTTATGATGGTGCAGCTCAAAGAAGTACCTGTAGAAGATCAGATGACGGCTTCTAAATAGAGAAGTTATAACAGTCTGTTAAAGTATACAAGCTAGTGTCCCTAATTGGGCGCTAGCTTTTTTTTTTCTGCTTGCTGTTGTATCTTGCTAAGAAATCAGTCAAGGGAAAATGAATTTGGCTAGAAGCAAACAATTATGATGCAAGTAGATCCAGAAATACTCGAGGCAATATATACTCAGAAAGATGAAAATCTTTTGGAGCTTTCGCAAAAGCAGCCTGTTTTGCTTATTTTTTTACGTCATTTTGGTTGTACATTTTGCAAGCAAACGATGTCGGACCTTTCTAAGGTGCGAGCAGAAATTGAGGGCCAAGGTATTTTGCCTATTATTATCCATATGGCGCAAGAGGAGCTGGCCACAAAACGCCTCAGCAATTTTAAACTACCTGATATTGGGCATGTTTCGGACCCTGATTTAAGTTTGTACGCTTATTTTGGTTTGAAGAAAGGGACCTTTAGTCAGTTGTATGGGCTAAAAGTTTTTGTGGGTGGCATGAAAGCTTTGGCCGAGGGCTTTAGTTTGCCTAGCATTAGTAAAGAGTATGGAAATATTAGCCAGATGCCCGGTGTTTTTATTTTGGAAGCGGGGGAAATCAAATTGGCTTTTATTCATAGTTTTGCTGCAGAAAGAGCTGATTACCTAAAAATTATTGCCGAATATTTGGCCTTAAAAGAAAAATAAGCAAATAACATAAACTACTGGCTAGCAACAACTTAAATAGATTAGCTAGTTACTAAAAAATATATTACCGCCTATAAATCAGGGCTTTGGGAACTTGAAAAAGCTTGTCATAGTTTAAGTGATTGTGTTTCAACAAAAAACGAAAGCACATGATTATTATGACAGCGGCTTAGGTCGCCCAAAATCCTATTCTAATGAATTGGCAAAAACTAAACGGAAGTCGAATTTTGCTCCCTATTAAGGAAGCCGTCGACAAAACCCTAGCAAAAGAATTGGCCGAGGGCCATGACGTAAAGGTTTGCATTGGAACAGACTCGCAGGTGCGAGGCAAGCAAATCAGTTTTGCAACGGTGATTGTTTTTCTGCGTAAGGGCAAGGGTGGTTTTATGTACATTAAGCCAGAGCTGCAAACTGGGCAAATGAGCATTCGAGAGCGAATGATTACAGAGGTAGCCAAATCGGTTGCGGTGGCTTATGAATTGACTGACATCTTTGCGGCCCATGGGGTGCAACTGGAAGTTCATGCAGACATCAGCACGGATAGCAATTTTAAATCTAATGTGGCCTTAAAAGAAGCCATGGGATATATTCGAGGTATGGGTTATGAATTTAAAGCCAAACCTCATGCTTTTGCCAGCTCAAGCTGTGCCGATAAAGTCGTTTAAATGATAAACGCCTAGCCAAATTGGCTAGGCGTTTTTTTTTTGCTTTAAAAACCCTGATATTTTTCTAATTTTTCGGCGGCTTCCTTGGGCAGGCGCACTAACTTCTGTGCTTGATAGTTATAACAAAGCAAAGCTGTTTTGATGCGGGCCATTTCCTGTTGGTCTTCGGGCCGCAAAAAGCGATAGTGCAAATCAAAACCTAGGCTGTAAATATCGCCTACGGCAATTTGAATAACAATTTCTTGGCCCCAAAAACCTTCGGCCAAAAACATTTGGGCCGCATCAGACATGATGAGATCTTCTCCGGCAAAATCGGTTTCTTTATAGCCCAATAGCGCAAAAAAACGCATTCTCGCCTCATGGGCCAGCGTTAGAAAACGGTCATTAGACAAATGGTTGCCGTAATTTAAATCATTGACGCGAATAGAAAGCGGAGTTTCAAAAGGATAGCGCTTGGCTAGGGGTAATTTGACACGCATAAACAAAATTTAAAAGGGCAAATGATCCAAATCTATATTGCCCCCACTCAAAATAATTGCCCAATTTTGGCCCTTAAAACGCGCTTTATGCTTTAATAAAGCCGCAAGAGGAACCGCAGAAGAAGGTTCTACAACTATTTTTAGTTGCTCCCAAATTAGACGCAGCGCTAAGATAATTTCTTCTTCCTCTACACAAATAATTTCCGAAAGCAATTCTTGAAAAACACCAAAGGTTTTTGGTCGAATTGTCGTGCGCAAACCATCCGCAAGGCTATCCGTTCGCTTGTTTTCAATGATTTTTCCAGCCGCCAAAGATAAATAAGCATCATTAACCAACTGAGGCTCTGCACCCAAAACCTTTAGTTCTGGCCGAAAATAATGGGCCGATAATAAAGCGCCGCTCAGAAGTCCTCCCCCACCAATAGGCGCCAAAATTCCATCTACATCCGAAAGCTCTTCCAAAATTTCCAAACTGCAAGTTGCCTGGCCCAAAATCACATCATAATCATTATAGGGATGAATAAAATGTGCGGCCGTTTCTTTTTGCCAAGCCGCTAAGGCCGCTTCTCGTCCCGCTGTAGTGGGCGGAGAAAAACGAATTTCGGCCCCCAATTCTGCCGTGGCCCGCTGCTTAAACGCTGGCGCATTTTCAGGCATTACAATGTAGGCCGGACAAGCCAACATCTGCGCCGCTTTGGCAATTGCTTGCGCATGATTGCCCGATGAATGCGTGCACAATCCTTTTTTTCGCTCTTCTTCAGATAAAAGCAAGGCCGCCGAAAATGCTCCCCGAACTTTAAATGAGCCAGTATGCTGAAAATTTTCACACTTAAAATAAATATTGCAGCCCGCCAAGGCATTTATTTTCTCCGATTGAAGTAAGGGCGTTTTTTTAAGATAAGGCCGAATAAGGGCTTGTCGTTGTCTAATATTTTCGGCAGACAATATAGTTGGAAGATGTACTGACATTTTTTTAAAAAAATATGTGGTTCTAAATCAAGTAGTTGTTAATATATTGTAAAAACACTAGCCTAAAATTCCAAAATGCTTTTGGAAAAACCAAAAAGACGCTCTATATTTGTGCCGCTCTCAAAGGAAAGCAAAAATAAAAAATTGGTCTGGTAGTTCAGTTGGTTAGAATACCTGCCTGTCACGCAGGGGGTCGCGGGTTCGAGTCCCGTCCAGACCGCCAATTTTTTTTAGAAAAAAGAAGACCTATAAGGTCTGGTAGTTCAGTTGGTTAGAATACCTGCCTGTCACGCAGGGGGTCGCGGGTTCGAGTCCCGTCCAGACCGCTTTTTTTAAGCCGCAACGAAAGTTGTGGCTTTTTTTATGCAAAATGGCGAATAGAAAAATCTATTCGCCATTTGTTTAGCTACAAATTGTTTTTTTCATAAAAATCAAGGCATTCAGATCAATCACCTTTTATTAGTTGAATCGCAAAATTCCCATAAATAAGCTTGACCCCAAGGTCGGGGTTTTCAAACAATTGAATCTCCAACATATTTCCATTTTCATCTAAAACAGTTATAAATTGGCATTTTTCGCCATTTCCAACCGAGCTATTCTCTACATTTGAGACTCGTCTGTAAAGAGTTCTCTCTCCATTTGCTGTAAACTTCAAAACATCTGAATTTATTCCGTAATTAAATACCAAGGTCACTGAAGTTCGCTCCCATTCTGTCCATTTTTCCCCATCAAATCCAGAATAATAATTATAATCTCGTCGAAACTGGTTGTTTTCTTCCTGCGCTTGCAGGTTTCCCATAAAAATCAAAAAGCTAAATACACTGAGGAGGTAAATTCTTACTGACATAGACATTCGTTTTAGTTTTTCTTCAATAGTTCAAAGAAAAAGCAGAACTGACCAACCTATCTGTACAGTTTTTATTTTTTTTATTTTTTTTGGGGCTGTCCCTCGCCTTTGGCTCGGGTCGCTACGCTGCGCAGCTCGCTGTTCGCTCGGCCCTGCGCAAAAAAACAAGTTTTTTGCTGGGTCTGCGGCTGCGCCGCACTGCTTCGCATCGCTCATCCGCTCATCTAATTTTTTCAGGCCATTGTTTTTCTTCGGCGGTTTTGGTTTTGTTTTTTTTCTTGAAGCTAAAATTTTTCCCATTTTCCAGCAAACAAGGGCTTCAGCCCGCCAGTTTGCATAGACTCACAACCATGGGCTTTAGCCCATGGCTGTAAAACAATTCTATACAAAAAATTCAGGGGTAAAAACAATTGCTATGCTTACCGCCCTGGGCTGAAGCCCAGGGTTGCTAACTTGAGCGAACTGACGGAGAAAGTCCTTGTTCGCTTTTTTTTCTCTTGTTTTGACCACCGCAGTTTTTTTAGCACAGAAAAAAATCATTGTTTTTTGGTCTAGTTGCTAATTGAAAGCCGCTAATTGAAAATCATTTTTTTAAGCCAAAGCTAATGCACTGTAAAAATATTTAATTACTTTAAAGTCTTTACAAACCAATACACTTCCTATGTCTAAACTATATCACACCAAAAGAAAAAGATACAAGTCAGCCTCTAGTTATAAATCTATAGAGCTTGTTCATAATACTCAGGATGATTCCACATTTGAGGATTTACCTTTAGATGATGTTCCTCTTATTGTTTCTGCCAAACAAGGGGAACAACTCCTAATTACACTTAATGCTCCTGATACTTGGAACAATGGAAAAGAAAATAATGCAGGAACCTGGTTTGCAATTGAGGTCAATGACCAAATAATTGGTAAGGGTGTCTATTTTACTGGACAAAAAGGTCAAAGAGTTCCCATCAGTATACAAGCTGTTTATGAAGTAACAGAAGATGCCAATTTAAAAGTGAAAGGGAAATGGGCAGTTTGTAATAGTGGAAAATCTTTTATTGGTGCTTTTTCTGAAACGACCTTGACGGTGCTTAAAGTTTAAGCAGAAAAAATTGTGGTAAAAAAATCCATTCATTGCCATTAGGCCAGTTTTTTCCAAGAGATATTTTTGTCCTTGTTTTTTGGTCAACTGGCTAATTGAAAGCCGCTATTTGAAAGGAGAATTTTTATCTCCCTCATAAATTTCATAGGAACCCTAGGGCCAAGGCCCTAGGCTAAGCAAAAAATTATCATCCCCTCATTCGAGGGGATTTTTTTTGGCGGTTGTGGTTGGGCGGTTGTTTGTTTTTGTCACTAAAAATTCAGGGATAAAAAACAACTGCTATTAGTTCGGCCCTGGGCTGAAGCCCAGGGTTGCTAACTTGAGCGAACTAGCGGACTAAAGTCCTTGTTCGCTTTTTCGAGCTGCTTGTTTTTATTTAGTTTTTTTGGACCAGTGGGTTAAAACCCACAGCAAAAAAAATGGCCATTCTACATCCAAAAAAATGAGCCGATGGTTGAAACCATCGGCCCATAGCATCTAGCAGAAAAAATTGTGGTAAAAAATCATTCATCGCCATCAGGCCAGTTTTTTCCAAGAGAAATTTTTGTCCTTGTTTTTTGGCCTAGTTGCTAATTGAAAGCCGCTATTTGAAAGGGGGAGTTTTCATCCCTCATAAATTTCATAGGAACCCTAGGGCCAAGGCCCTAGGCTAAGCAAAAAATTATCATCCCCTCATTCGAGGGGATTTTTTTTGGGGCTGTGGTTGGGCGGTTGTTTGTTTTATTGGAAAAATAACTCCACACTAAAAATTCAGGGGTAAAGACAACTGCTATTAGTTCGGCCCTGGGCTGAAGCCCAGGGTTGCTAACTTGAGCGAACTAGCGGACTAAAGTCCTTGTTCGCTTTTTCGAGCTGCTTGTTTTTATTTAGTTCTTTTGAACCAGTGGGTTAAAACCCACAGCAAAAAGGGAGGACATTCTACATCCAAAAAAATGAGCCGAAGGTTAAAACCATCGGCCCATAACATCTAGCAGAAAAAATTGTGGTAAAAAAATCCATTCATTGCCATTAGGCCAGTTTTTTCCAAGAGAAATTTTTGTCCTTGTTTTTTGGTCAACTGGCTAATTGAAAGCCGCTATTTGAAAGGAGAATTTTTATCTCCCTCATAAATTTCATAGGAACCCTAGGGCCAAGGCCCTAGGCTAAGCAAAAAATTATCATCCCCTCATTCGAGGGGATTTTTTTTGGGGCTGTGGTTGGGCGGTTGTTTGTTTTTGTCACTAAAAATTCAGGGATAAAAAACAACTGCTATTAGTTCGGCCCTGGGCTGAAGCCCAGGGTTGCTAACTTGAGCGAACTAGCGGACTAAAGTCCTTGTTCGCTTTTTCGAGCTGCTTGTTTTTATTTAGTTCTTTTGAACCAGTGGGTTAAAACCCACAGCAAAAAGGGAGGACATTCTACATCCAAAAAAATGAGCCGAAGGTTAAAACCATCGGCTCATAACATCTAGCAGAAAAAATTGTGGTAAAAAATTCATTCATCGCCATCAGGCCAGTTTTTTCCAAGAGAAATTTTTGTCCTTGTTTTTTGGCCTAGTTGCTAATTGAAAGCCGCTATTTGAAAGGGGGATTTAAGGGCCGAAGAAAAACGATCAGAGAAAAAACTAAGGTTGTGCGGCCCAGCGCTGCGCAGCCGTGGCCGAAGGCCAGACCAAAGCCCGCAGGGCTGCAGGGCCGAGCAGACCTGCGAGCGGCGCAGCATAGCGGCGGCCAGCTTTGCTGGCCGCGGGCCCCAAAATGAAAAATAAATTTCTACTCTAAAAAGCTGTACTTATAATGGTATAGCGGAACGATAGAGCCAGTGAAAAAAGATGGGCTATGTGCTGGACCAACAAAAACCTCTTTTTTGTAATCAAATTGAGCTTGGCTATTTTTTTGGTGCTGCAGAGGGAGCGCAAAGCTTTTGTAAAAACTCAAATCGGAAAGCCGATAAAGTGTATGGATCAATTTTCCATCTTTTGGGTAGCAATGCACCAAATAATCGAGTTCTTTTCTGGCAGGCAGTTTATCATTGGGTCCATAATTTTGATTGTGTTTTTTGCTGGCCAGAAAAAACTCTTCCTGCTCCATCACTTTTATTTGATCATTGCTCCTGCCTTTGGCCATATCGAGGAGCAAATAATTTTTTTCCTGATTTTTTAGCAAGGCCCAAGCCGATAGCTGCATTTTGTATCGATAAATAGGAGCAATTGGAATTTGCTGGCCCGAAAAGCTATAGAGTTCTGTACGCTTGCCTATGGCTAGGCTAGCAAATTTATGCCCTTCTCGATAGTCGGCAATCATTTGAGGCAGAAAAGAATGCTCCGCTTTGAATAATTTGTTTGGCCCCAAAAGTTTTCCCGTATAAAGCATTATTAAATCTGGCTTGGGCTGATAGGGCCTTTCCTTAGTTTTTATAGAATCATCTATATGAACAAAACTGTCGATGAGAATCCCTTTTTTATTATGTAAGACCATTAGCCCTGGCCGATCATAGTGTTCTGTAGCAAACTGTATGTTTTTTTCATGATCGAGGATAAATCCCCCCCTGAGATCTATATCTAATAAGGGCTTTGCCTTTAAAACATCATAAAAATAGAAGTTAGGATATTCGTAAATGCTATAAACGCCCCAAAATGCTTTATTTTTCTGTGGAACAACAATGTATTTGCCCTCCAATTCTTTGCTGAGCTGCCCATTTTCATAGCGAAAAACCGTTTGGATATTTTGTGGATTAGGGCGACGGTCAATGAAAAAATAAAGATTATTTTGCTCTGGGCGTTTAATCGTAAAAAATTCTTCATTAGCAAAAGATTGCTTGATTATCAATTGGCTAGGCGTTTTGCGATTATTAAAATCAACTTCAACATAATAATTATGTTGAGGGCTGCCTATTCCCAACAAAAACTGTTGTTCTTTATGGCCAATATCGAGGAGATGTATCCAACGGCTTGAAGAATTGGCTGGAATTCCCTCTGGCAGTTTAATTTTTCTATTATTCAAGCAATTAAAAAAATAGTCTTGCCCTTCATTTTGGTAAACAAAAAAGGCTTCTCGTTCAGCTTCATTTGTTCTGTAGGCAAATAGCTTGTAGCTTTGGCCAGAGAGCGTTCTTATTTTTTTACCATAAATATCTGAGACGTAAATTTTGTTTTCGCCAGCTTTGGAAATCAAAAAATCTCGATTCAATCTATGTTCTACAGTTTTTTTATTAAAACTCTTGGGCAATAGCCAGACCTTATCTTTGCCTTTGTCTACAATTGCTTTGCGGCCATTTTCAAACTGAATTAGATAGCTATCTAACGTTAGTAATTGAATTTTGCTTAATTTTTTCGTGCTACTCCAAAGCAAGTTCCCATTTTCTGAAGAATAAAAACAAAGGCTATCTCCCTGATAAAAAAGTTGTGGGTCGCTGTAAGGAGAAGCTAAAAAATGATGATTTTTTAGCTCTTGGTAGTTTTCTGTCTTACAATTAAGAATAAAGGTTTTGCCTTCTTTTTGGGCTAGGGCAAAATGTCGTTCTGCTCCAGCAAAAAAGCGAAAGAAGTCAAAACTATCCTGCTCAAATAGATAGCTTTTTTTCTTTTGGTCATAAATCCGAATAATTAGTTTACCCTTTGGAATTTTTGGTCCGTTCCAAATAGGATCATTAGGTTCGGGCCAGCTTTCGTTGGCTTTTAGTGCTAGGGCTTTTCCTTTTTTATCAAAAACAGTTTGAATTACAGCCTGCGGTTGTCCGCCCATATTTATGAAAGTAAGGCCCAAAAAAGCAGTTGGTTTTTCTAGCAAACTATCTTGCTCAAGAGGAATAATAATTTTTCCAGTTGCAGACAAAAGTCCTTGCTTGTTTTCACTTTTGGCTAAATATTGCCCATTTTGGCTAGGCCAAACGGCATCGTATGCTTTTTGCCAGCTTTGTGCAAAAACTGCAGAGGATAAAAAAAGTCCCAAAAATAACAGGATAATTTTGTGCATTTTTTGTTTCGTATTTAATAATGAAGGCGTTTTTTGCCAGTTTAAGGTAAAATGCCTTTTAATAAAAGCGTTACAGCTAAAAGTTGTTTTTTTTAGACGCTAAAAAAATTGGGCAGTTTTTGGCCCAATTACTAATTGAAAGCTGCTAATTGAAAGGGAAATTTTTATCTCCCCCATAAATTTCATAGGAACCCTAGGGCCAAGGCCCTAGGCTAAGCAAAAAATTGTCATCCCCTCATTCGAGGGGATTTTTCTTTGCGGTTGTTGTTGGGGGGCTGTTGTTTTTTCTTGAAGCTAAAATTTTTCCCATTTTCCAGCAAACAAGGGCTTCAGCCCGCCAGTTTGCATAGACTTGCAACCATGGGCTTTAGCCCATGGCCCTAAAACAATTCTAAACTAAAAACTTAGGGATAAAAACAATTGCTATTATTTATGCCCTGGGCTGAAGCCCAGGCTTGCTAACTTGAGCGAACTGACGGAGAAAGTCCTTGTTCGCTTTTTTTTGGGGGCAGTTTTTTTCTTTGGCTTTTCTAGAACCAGTGGGTTAAAACCCACAGCAAAAAAGAGAACCATTCTACATCCAAAAAAATGAGCCGATGGTTAAAACCATCGGCTCATAACATCTAGCAGAAAAAATTCTGTTGTTTTTAACCCAATTGCTAATTGAAAGCCGCTATTTGAAAGGGGGATTTAAGGGCCGAAGAAAAACGATCAGAGAAAAAACTAAGGTTGTGCGGCCTAGCGATGTGCAGCAGTGGCCGCAGGCCAGACCCAGCAAAAAACTTGTTTTTTTGCGCAGGGCCGAGCGAGCAGCGAGCTGCGAAACGTAGCGCCGCAAGGCGAAGCCGCAGCGGAGGCCCCAGAACAGCAGTGAGCTGCGACAACAAGGACTTTAGTCCGCAGTTCGACGACCGAAGGGAGTAAATGTAGCGCCGCAAGGCGAAGCCGCAGCGACAACAAGCCCTTTAGGGCGCCAGTTCGACGACTGAAAGGAGTAACGCCCCAAAACAAAATACTCCTCCAAAAAAAGAAGATTTTAGGGGCAAAGCTTTTCTTTTCCGTCAACAAAGGTTTTATTTGCAAAAAATTTAAGTTTAAGGAATGATTTATATAGAAACAAGACTCAAAACGGCCCTGAAAGAGGGATTGAATACGCTTTATGGCCTAGAAAATTTGGCCGACAAACAACTACAGATCAATCAAACCCCTAAAAATTTTGAGGGCCAACTTTCTGTCTTAGTTTTTCCTTTTGTTCGAGCGGCTCGTAAAAAACCAGAGCAGGTAGCTGAGGAGGTAGGACAATATTTGCTAGAAAACTGTCCCGAAGTGGCCGCTTTTAATGTGGCCAAAGGATTTTGCAATTTGGAAATTGCCGATCTTTATTGGCAAGAATTATTGGCCGATTTGCTTCGCAATCCAAATTATGGGCAAGGCGCAAGAAAAGAGAGTGAAATTTTGGTCGAATATTCTTCGCCCAATACCAATAAGCCTTTGCATTTGGGGCATGTTCGCAACAACCTTTTGGGGTATTCTACTGCAGAATTGCTCAAATTTGCGGGCTATTCGGTAAAAAAAGTACAAATCATCAATGATCGTGGGATTCACATTTGTAAATCTATGTTGGCCTGGCAACTGTTTGGCGAAGGCGAAACGCCAGAAAGCAGCGGATTAAAAGGCGATCATTTGGTGGGTAAATATTATGTGCGCTTTGAGCAAGCTTTTCAGGCAGAATATAAAATTTGGCAGGCAACTGAAGCTGGACAAGCTGCTTTTGCTGCCTTTTTAGCCGATGAGAAAAAATATAAGAAGGCCGTAAAAGAGCTGACCAAAAAATCGAAAGATAAAAAGACAGCCCCCACAGAAGAAGCGCTGCAAGCTTACTTTTTTAAGTCTGTTTATAAAAATAGTTATTTCAATCAGAGTAGCGAATTGGGCCAAAAAGCCAAGGCAATGCTACAAGCTTGGGAGGCTGGCGATGCAGAAGTGCAGGCCCTTTGGGAAAAAATGAACAATTGGGTTTATGCCGGTTTTGCTTCTACCTATAAGCGCATGGGGGTAGATTTT
This sequence comes from Saprospira grandis, assembly GCF_027594745.1. Lineage (NCBI taxonomy): Bacteria > Pseudomonadati > Bacteroidota > Saprospiria > Saprospirales > Saprospiraceae > Saprospira > Saprospira grandis. The sequence continues at coordinate 4,193,835 of NZ_CP110854.1, forward strand.
GACAAAAATTATTATGAGTCGAATACCTACCTCAAAGGAAAAGAACTGGTTGAAAATAATTTGAAGAGTGATTCGCCGATCTTTTTCAAAAAAGATGATGGATCTACTTGGATTGACTTGACCGATGCCAAATTGGACCAAAAAGCGGTTTTACGTAAAGATGGTACCTCTATGTACATCACTCAAGATATGGGCACCGCTTTGCTTCGCTATGAAGATTATAAAATGGATCGTATGGTCTATGTGGTAGGCAATGAACAAGAATATCACTTCCAAGTTCTTTTTGAAATTTTGAACCGCCTCGGGCAACCTTATGCAAAAAATTGCCATCACCTTTCTTATGGTATGGTAGAATTGCCCGAAGGAAAAATGAAATCTCGTGAAGGGACCGTGGTGGATGCCGATGATTTGATGCAAACGCTAATTGATGAGGTGGCCAAAGCCTCTAATGAACGCGATATGCTTAGCGCTTTGCCCATGGAAGAACAAAAAGAAATTCATGAGGCCGTTGCTTTGGGCGCACTAAAATTTTTCATTTTAAAAGTAGAGCCCAGAAAAGGAATGCTCTTCGATCCTAAAGAGTCTATTGACTTACAAGGACAAACGGGCCCTTATATTCAAAATGCTTTTGTTCGCTGCCAGTCGGTGCAAAGAGCTTTTGCCGAGAAAAATTTTAGCAAAACCACTTATGCCGAGCATAAATTGGAGCCGATTGAAAGAGAATTGCTGTTAAATATTGAGCTTTTCCCTAACTTGGTCCAAAGAGCAGCCGAGCAATATAATCCCGCCGAAATTGCCAACTACCTTTATCAACTAGCCAAAACTTATCATCAGTTTTGGAATATCGTAAAAATTCTAGATGCAGATGCCCCTCAAGCGAGTAGCTTCCGTCTAGATCTTAGCCAGGCCGTAGCTCAAGTGATTGCGCAGGCCGGAGCTATTTTAGGTATGAAAATGCCTAGTCGGATGTAATTTTTTATTTTGTTTTACTTTTTTTTAAAAAAAGTGCTATTATTGCGGCCAATATTATTTTTTTTAAATTACTTAATAAATTCAAACAAATGAAACAGTTTGTTCGTCTTTCTCTCCTTATGCTAATCGTTTTTAGCTTGGGGTCTTGCCAACAGCGCATGGTTGACTTTACCATCATTTCTACAAAAAATGTAGATCTTAGCAATGCTGCAAACTTCAAAAAGGGAAAAGAGCGTGTTAAAGGACAAGACATTGCTCACATTATCTTAGTTATTCCTACAGGTTTTCCTAATCTAAAAGAAGCTATTGATAGAGCTATTGAAGTAACTCCTGGTGCAGTTGCCCTAACTGATGGAGTTATCTATTCTAAATCTTTCTACTTTTTCCTTTATGGCCAAAATGGTTACATTGTAGAAGGTACACCCCTTATCGATCCTTCACTTACTAGCAATGAGCAAGAAGACTTCCCTGCTTATGCAAAAGTTACTTATGACAAAAAAGGTAACTATGTAGTGGAAGAACTTACTGAAGAAGAGTACACTACTTACAAGAAAAAATTTGTTCCTAAGGCTCTTAAGTCAACTATCTAGGATAAGTTTTTTGCTTAAATCAAAAAGCCCATACAGAAATTCTGTATGGGCTTTTCTTATTCTCCTCCCCTTTCAATTAGCCACTTTCAATTAAAACAACACAAAAAAAATCGCTGAGGAAAAATCTCCTCAGCGATAAATATTTTTCAAAAAAGACAAAAAATTGTATTTCAAACTGTTGTAACTCTAAAATTTTAAGCTTAACTTTAGGAACAACAAAAAAATACAAGCGATGATGAAGCTCCAAGAAAAAATGCGGGACTATAAAATATAGCAAGAAAATGATTAAGGCCTTTTACGGCATTTCTTATCCTACCTTACGCAAACGATTGCGGGACAAAGGCTTGACGGATTTTATTGGTCGTAGAAAATTTCTCTTTGCCGAATTTCTACTCATTTTTAAGGCTTTGGGCCAACCGCAAGAAATTGCAGCGGAGCTTTCGGAACTGCAGCTAATTTATGAACAACTCTTGCAGTTGGGCCTATTAAAAGGGGCTTCGCAAAAAGATTTGCCTCAAAAAAAGAGCGAAAAAAGTCCGCTGCAGCCAAAAACGAACAAATTGCTGGCCCTAAAAACGCCCTTAGCTTTATTTGATCGTTTTTTGATGAACTACTATCAAGTTTTAATGAAAGCTTGGGAAATTTTATCGCCTACTGCAAAAAATTACCGATCCCGACAGGCCGCCTAGCATTTTCTCTACAATACTTTTGCATCAATTAAAGCTTGCAAACTATCCTGCATTGTTTTTTGCAAGGGTAAAAATTCCATGCCCAATTCTTGACGAATTTTGCTGGTATTGGCTTTAAAAGCATGTCCCACATTATTTTGCACAAATTTTCTCGTCATTGCCGAGTTCACCATTGGCCCCACTAACCAAATTAACCATTTGGGCGCCACTTTTTTGGGCAAAGGATATTTTTCGTACTTAGGCAAAAGAGTTTGGCTAGCCGTATAGATGTCGCTATTGTGCCCCACCGTAATATAACGCCCTTTTGCATTGGGGTGAAAAGCGGCCCGAAAATGCGCTTCGGCTACATCACGCACATCAACAATGCCCATTCCCAATTTTGGCGCGCCCATTTTAAAGGTTCCATCGCCAAGTTGTTTCATAATCGTAAAACTTTCTGAAGTTGTTGCTTTTGGATTGAGTGGCGGCCCCATCACCAATGCGGGGTTAATCGTCACCAACTCCCAACGATTTTGCGCCTTTTGCATTTCCCAAGCCTTTTTTTCGGCCAAAGTTTTAGAGTAAGAATAAGGCTGATACTTTAAAGAAGCGGTTGTATTCCAAATTTTTTCTGTCAACTCCCCATTCGGATGCCCTTTGCATTCCGAAGCATCCGTATAAATGGCCGCACAACTACTGGTCAAAACTACTTTTTGCACCGATGGCGTTTGATTGACGGAAGCCAAAACATTTTCGGTTCCTTTTACAGCCGGCTCAATCAAATCTTTTTGCGGATCCTTTACGGCCGTAACAAAGGGCGAAGCCGTATGAAAAACAAGAGCGCAGCCCTGCATGGCTTCAAAATAAGCGCCTTCTGTGAGTAAGTCGGCTTTAAAATATTTTATTTCGCCCGGACTATTCGCCGCCAATTCATCCAAATGCGCTGTTTTTTTCTTGTTTTCTGGCTGTCGCACAGCTGCATGCACCGTCAAACCTTCTTCCAATAATTTTTTTACCAACCATCCAGCTACATAACCTGTAGCTCCCGTTACCATTACTGGCTTACTTTTATCCATTTGCATAGTTCCTTTATTTTTGTTGCATGACAAAGATCTCGCATAAAAAATAAAGTAGTCCACAGAAAAAAAGGAAAAAAGAACATAAATCTCTGCATTTTTATTTTTAGCGGCTGTTTTTGGGGCCTCCGCCTCGCTTCGGTCGTCGGCGGTTACTCCCTTTGGTCGTCGAACTGCGAACTAAAGTTCTTGTTGTCGTTCCGCAGCTCGCTGCTGTTTTGGGGCCTCCGCCTCCCTTCGGTCGTCGGCGCTACGTTCCGCAGCTCGCTATTCGCTCGGCCCTGCGCAAAAAAAACAAGTTTTTTTTGCTGGGTCTGGCCTAATGGCCACTGCTGCACATCGCTAGGCCAAAAGGCTCGCTTTGCTCGCCTTTTTTTGCACAACCCTCTTTTTTTCTCTTATTTTTTTCTTCGGCCCTCCAATTCTCTTTCAATTAGCGGCTTTCAATTAGTGAGGGGCAGAAAAATCAGTTTGATTTTTCTACCCCTTTTTTTCTTGGTCTTTTTCGCTAAGGAACAAATTTTTCAGAATCCCCAAAGGGTTGTATCTTGAGGCCCTTAGTATTTCTGAGCTCAAAATTTTGGGTTCTCTACAAACATCTCTAATTGTTATCCAATGAAATCTAAAAAAGCAGCGAACTCTCTGCTAAAATTTGCCCTTATGGCCGTCATCATTATTGTGTTGAATGTTTTGGGCAGCTTTATTTATGGCAAAATTGATTTGACCGAGGACCAGCGATTTACGCTCAATCCTGCTACAGCAGAACTTTTGGCCAAATTGCCCAATGATACGGCTTCGGTAAGCATTGAAATTTTATTAGACGGAGAATTTCCCTCTGATTTTCGCCACCTACAAAATAATCTCAAAGATTTAATGGGATTATTTAAAGAGCGTTCTGCCGGCATGCTCAATTATCGCTTTGTCAATCCCTTAGATGGTACAGAAGAAGAGGTAAAAGCCCTGCAAAAACAATTGGCCAAGCAAAAAATTATGCCGCTACAAATTAAAGATGCGCGACAAGGCCGAATGATTTTGGTTTTTCCTTTTGCTATCGTTCGCTCTGGCTACAACTTTGAAGTCATCAATATGGTAGAGCTAGGCGATGGCTATTATCAACCCAGCGATATTTCTGCTTCGATCAATAGTTTGGAGTATAAATTTGCGGCGGCCATCAAAAAATTGCAGCTAAAAAATAAACCTGTAGTCGCTTTTATCAATAATCATGGAGAATTGCCGCTGCGCCATATTTATGGCTTTGAAAAAGCACTGTCTGAAAATTATGGGACCAAACATGTGGACCTCTCTCGCCTCAATCAAATTGATTCTTCGGTGAGTTTGGTGGTGGTGGCCAAACCCAAACGAAAATTTAGCTATGATGATCAGTTTAAATTGGACCAATATGTTATGAATGGGGGCCGCATTCTTTGGATGATCGATGCCCTAGACATGGAAGATGATAGTCTAGGAAAAGCTAACGGCATTCATGTTCCTATGCCCAGAGAGCTCGATCTTCAGAAGTTGCTCTTTAATTATGGTGTTCGGGTCAATAATAATTTAATTGCCTCTTATGATGCCGCCGCTTTTGGCGGCCTACGATCTGGCCCCAACCAAAAATCAAATCCAAAATGGTTTTACTATCCTTTGGTCAAGCCTTTTGCAACGCCAGAAGAACGTTTAGAAACAGGAAAATCGGTCATTGACCACCCGATTGTAAAAAACTTAGATTTTGTCTTGACCAAATATCCCTCTAGTATTGATACAGTGGGGACAAAAACAAATGTAAAAAAGACGCCCTTATTAAGAAGTTCTAAATATAGTAAGCTACAATATCCACCTACTCGTATTGGCTTTGGCGTTATTGATCCTGCTATTGGACCAGAAGCTTTTACCAAAGGCTCGCAAAACGTAGCCATTTTATTAGAAGGAGAATTTGAGTCTCACTTTAAAAATCGCCTACCGCCAAGAGCCGAAGAAATTTGGAAAAAGGCGGGCAACTACCCCATCCGAATGAGCAGCCGCCCCAGCAAGATGATTGTTATCTCTGATGGCGATATTGCTTATAATAATTATCATGCGCCCAGCCAAAGGCATTATCCCTTGGGCGCAGGTTTTCTCCCCGATTTTGGACCAAAACTATTTGCCAACCAAGAATTTCTTTTGGCCTGCGTAGAATACCTCACGGATGACTCTGGCCTAGTCAATCTCCGCAATAGAGAGATTCGTTTGCGGCCCTTGGACCAAAAACGCGCCTTTGATCAAGAAAGTCTCTGGCAATTTATCAATCTGGGCCTTCCCCTAATTATTTTGGGCCTTTTTGGCTTGCTTTATTATTATTTACGTCGACGCAGATACACAAAATAAAAGCGCTAAAAAAAGCGAGCAGGTTTTCCTGCTCGCTTTTTTGCTTTTGTAGCAATACTTTTTTAAAAAATACTCAACTGTCCCTGATCGATCAATTTTTTATCGCTGCGCAAACGATAGATCAAAATGCCTTGGGGCAATTCGGGCAAACTCAGTTGAGCGCGGGGACCTTCGGTCCTTAGTTGGTGGAGCAATTGGCCCTCCAAATTGTAGATTTCAAAGACTAAAGGGCCTGTTTCTCCAGAAAGGAGCTCTACATTTAGGCTATGGCGGGCGGGCTGCGGATAAATTTTTACTTTTTGGGCCAAAGGAGCTGCCAATTCATGGCTATAACTACTAATAATAAAATTTTGGCCAAAAGTTCTATAAATCTGGGGCGCTGGCTGTTTGGCCAAACCATCCTCTACGGCCAAATATTGCTGATAAGCCAATTGGTTGAGGGCATTAGATTTAGGATAAAGCTGATAATTTACAAAAACTCGATCCCCTTGGACCAAATTATAGTTGCTAAAGCGAAAAGATAAAATTCCTTGCTGAGAAATACTCCAATCTAAATCGGTCAAACTATGAGCGGCCAACTGAAAACTACTGGGATCTAACCAAGGCGAAATAGTATCGACCAAAGTTAATACCGCAGTAGTATCTGTACCTTGTTTTTCATAAACCAATTGAAATTCTAGGGGAGTAAATAGCTCTACATATTGGTTAGTCCCATATCCTTTTGGAAAAGCCCGGCTAAGATTGCTTGATCTTTGGGCCTGACTTTCCTGGGCGTCATAAGCAATATGTGCCGAGGCATGATCCTGATAAAACTGCCCTGCAAAACCTGTATCATATCCTCCTTGTGCATCAGGTTTACAGCCTTCTAGGCTGGCCCAACTCATTTGACTAGAAATCAAGCGGTTATTTTGTGTTTGTGGCGCCTGAATGCGGTAAGTAGAACGCGTTCTTGTTGGAATAATAATCGTGTCGTTACTCAAAGAATCTAAGGTCCCAATATTGGGTTGGCTGTACATCACATCATCTTCGATAACGATCAGCGCTTGGTTATTTAGAGGCGCAACACCAATATTTCTGGCCACAAAGCGAATAGAATCGCCCAAACAATCGGCAGAAAGGGCTAATTCTCCTGCTGAGTAGTTATTGCTATGCGGTCCTATTTCTGCTCGGACCTTATGCATACTTCCTGGCTCATCATTACAATTTGTATTTACCGAAAAAGTAAAATGAAAGGCAGAATCTTGTCCTTGGCCCAAATAAGGCAAATTAAACTGATAGCGCTCATTTCCTAAGGCAAGCAGTTGTGTAGTTGCGGTATCCAAACTCATGCGGTTGCTATCCAGCTCTAGCAAAAGACTGGCGTTAAAAAGTGGTCTTGTGCCTAAATTGGCCATATAAACTTGATAATCGGCCTGTCCGCAATCAGGGATAAAATCTGTACTTAATTCTACAAAGGGAATTGCTCTATAGGTAGTTGTTTGGACCAAAATATCTACTGTATCACTTTGGCTGGGCTGTAAAACAGGGCTATTATTATAGCTACAAGCTGTATACAAATCGTGTTCGAAGGGAAAATGAACCTCTAGGTTATATAATCCGGCGGGCACATTGAAACTGTAATAGCCCGTGGCCGAAGTCGTTTCAAAATATTGTTGGCCAGATACAGAATCCGTTAGGGAAAGGAGAACTTTGGGAAAAACAACATCTAAAGCAGAGACTGTGCAGTTTTGGTCTTGATCCTGATACAAATTGCCGCTTAAGAATGCGTTTTGCGCTTGCCCTTGGCCCAGACAGGCAAAAAGAGCCAGAAGAAAAATTAGCTTGATTTTCATAAGATATTTTATTTTGCAGTGGAGGGGTAATTTATAAAGCTGTTCTTTTTAGCCAGACTAAAAAATTGGTTTCCCTTTTCTTTAGTGGCCTTACTTAAGACTACTTCCATATTACAAATAAAAGAAATCTTGAGTTAAGAGAGTGGGCCAGATTTAGACTATTGTCAAAAATGAAATTTAATTTTTAAGCTTTATACTTACCTTTGGCTAAATTTTGTCAAAAAGTAGTTTTCCTAAAAACGCTTAGATTTGGCCCAGCGCTGCGCAGCCGTGGCGCGAAGCGCCAGACCCAGTTTTTTGAGCGCAGCGAAAAAAACGCAGGGCCGAGCAGACCTGCGAGCGGCGCAGCATAGCGGCGGCCGACCTAGCCGAAGGCTAGCCGGCCGCGGGCCCCAAAATAAAAACAAATGTATAAATCAAAGTTAATTCATTTATTTGCCTTGCTTTCGGCCAGCCAGCGCTTGGGCCTCAGAAAATGGCTACAATCTCCGGCGCATAACCAGAGGGAAGATCTTTGGGCGCTTTGGCGCTATATGGAGGAGCAAGGGCCAGAGGCGCCGCCCAAATCTTGGGAAAAAGCGCGGGTATTTCGGGCCGTTTTTGGACGAACCTATAGTAAGGAAGAGGACTCGCTTTTGCGTTATGCCCAATCTTTTTTGTTGCAAGCCATAGAGGAATTTTTAATTGCCGAGCAATTGGAGGAGCAACCTTTATACAAGGCCGAACTTTTGGCCCAAGCCTATCAAAAAATTGGTTTGAGCAAGCATTTGAAGCAGCAAAGCCAAAAATGGGAGCGGCAATTGGAGCGACAATCTGAACGAGGAACCGCCTACCGAAAAGGGCAATATGCCTTGGCCAAATTGCGCTATCAGGAGGAGGCCAAAGCGGGAAAAAGTAGAAATGCGCCTAAGAATTTGCCCGCCTTGGGGCATTGGTTAGATAGCGAATATCGCTTGCGGAAATTGCGGCAAGCTTGTTTATTTTTGGCGCATCAGGCTGTCTATAAAACGCAATATGATTTTGGCTTACTGCCTGCTGTTTTGGCCCAAATTGAGGCCCATGAAGAACTATTAGAAGATAAAGCGCTGGCCCTTTATTACCATTGCTATCGTCTGCAATCCTCTTTAGAGGCCGAAGAAGATTTTCGGAAATTTAAGGCGCTGCTTTTAAGCGAAAAAAATATTTTGCCCGCCGATCAACTGCGAGAACTTTATCAATTGGGGATAAACTTTTGCACCAAGCAGGTCAATTTACAGCGGCCTGGCTACGAACAATACTTTGAGGAAATGTTTGCCCTTTATCGGGCTGAACTAAGCGAAAATTTATTGCTCGAACAAGGCCAAATTAGTCCTTTTGCCTTTAAAAACATAGTGAGCGTGGGCCTTTGGCTCAAGGCCTACGATTGGGTGTCCCAATTTGTTACAGCCTATGAAAACTGCCTACCTCAAGCCTATCAGGCTGCTTATGCCCGCTTTTCTTGGGCCAAACTCGCCCTCGAAAAAGAACAATATGAAAAAGCGCAAGAATTGCTTTTGCAACAAGAGTTTGCCGACCTTTTTATGCAGCTCAACGCCAGAGTAATGCTGCTCAAAATTTATTATGCGCTAGAAGAATTTGACCTTTTGGAGTCCTTTTTGGCTAGCTTTCGAGCCTTTGTCAATAGAAAAAAAAGAGCGCAAAAATTGCGCTCCTATCATCAGGAAAATTACCTCAATATTATTAGCTTCTGCCGCAAATTATTGCAGCTCAATCCCTACGACCGCCAAGAGAAAAAAAACTTACGGCAACAAATTGAAGATTGTAGCATTTTGACCGAAAGAAGATGGTTCCTTCAACAACTCTAATCCTTCATTATGAAATTATTTTTCGCCCCCCTTTTTCTTATTCTCCTCAGCCTGCTCCCCTTAAACGCCCAATCTTATTTGAGCGTAACCGCCAAAAGAGGCGATGGCATTTTGGTGCTTTTGGGCCGCTATGGCCTAGACCGCAGCCCTTGCAATCTCAAAAAGTTTTGCCAACTCAATAAGCTGAAAGAAACCGACTATTTAATGGTGGGCAAAAACTATAAACTCCCCATCTTAGAGTATAAATATAATGGCCGCTCCATTCGCTCTACTGTTGGAATTTCGAGCTGGCAAAGAGCCAAACAAATCGAACGCTACAATGAAAGTATGGAGCTTTTTCGCCTAAAAACGAGCTTCAAAAGCAAAAATGCGCCCCTTTGGTACCCTCATCATCTAAAAGCTTGTGCGGTAGACCTAGACAAACATGTCCCTAAAGGGCGACATTTTCCCATTTTAGGGAAAAACTTTGCCGATGTGCCTCTAAAAGATAAGCGCCTGGCGGGTGCTGTTTATTATTTAGTTTCTGGACATGGTGGGCCCGATCCTGGCGCGGTGGCCAACTACAAGGGAAAACCCATTTGCGAAGACGAATATGCTTATGATATTACCTTGCGTCTGGCCCGAGAACTGCTCTCGCATGGCGCTTTGGTCTACCTCATTGTTCGAGATGCCAATGACGGGATTCGCCAACTGGAGTATTTGCCCAAAGATGAAGATGAGCGCTGCTGGCCCAACGAATCTATTCCAAAAGGACAAAGTGAACGCCTCAGTCAACGCTCTGATGTGATTAACGATTTGTATCGAGAAAATTTGCGCAAAGGCCTTTACTACCAGCGTTTGGTCGAAATTCATGTTGATTCTCGTTCTAAAAAACAACGCATCGATTTATTTTTCTACCATTATCCCGAAAGTCTGCGTGGCCGAGAGCTCGCCCGCCGTTTGCATCAACATATTCGCGGAAAATACAAGCAACATCGGGCGTCTGGAGAGTATAAAGGCACCGTAAAAGCTAGGGATTTACATATGCTTAGAGAGGTCACTCCCACTCCCGTTTTTATTGAGGTGGGCAATATTCAAAACCCTAAGGACCAAAAGCGCATTTTGCTGCCCGCCAACCGCCAAGCCTTAGCCGATTGGCTAGCCGAGGGCTTGATCAAAGATTATTAGGCCTTGTTTTTTATTTTTTGGGGCTTGCCCGCCCTTTGGCCGGGCCGGGCTGGGTCAGGGCTCGCAGGTCTGCTCGGCCCTGCGCAAAAATGCTTCGCATTTTGCTGGGTCTGCGACTTCGCCGCCCCCTTTTCCATCCCTAAGCCTGCGGCCCTTCGGGCCTTTTAGGACCAAAGAAAAAAGGGGCAGAAAATATATCATATTTTCTGCCCCTTAGTCATTAAAAGGCCAAAGAATAAGGCCAAAAGCAAAAATGCAGTTGAGCGGCCTAGCGATGGTAGGCAGTGCGGCAAAGCCGCAGACCCAGGCCGTCAGGCCGCAGGGCCGAGCGAACAGCGAGCTGCCGAACGTAGCGCCCGCCGCAGGCGGGAGGCCCAAAAAAACGAACTATTTCTGCGCCTTACCGACCAGATAAAAAGCCACAAAAGTAAAGATGATATTGGGGGTCCAAACGCCCAAAAGAGGCGAGAGTCCGCCATGGGTAGAAAAGGTCATCGAAAACTTAGACATAAAAATATAGAGCGCGCAAACCAGCATGCCCATAACGATATGCATGCCCATTCCGCCTCGGGTTTTTCGGGCCGCAATAGACACCCCGATGAGCGTAAGAATTAGAATGCTGAAGGGATCGGCAGAGCGGCGGTGATATTCCACTTCAAAAACCGTGGTACTGCCTAGGCCTTTGGCTTTTTCCTGCTCGATATACTCCATAATTTCTCGGCTATTCATGGCATCCTTCAGGTTTTTTCTTCGGGCCAAATCGGCAGAGCTGAGCGGCAGTAAAGTATCCATTTTTGCGCCTTTCACAATCGTCTCTTCCATATCATCCACATAGCGGGCATGATAATTAATCAGCTCCCATTTATTGGGGTATTCGATCAATTTGATGCGGCCCGCTTCTAAGGTATAAGGGCGGTCTACCCCATTGCTATCGTAGCGAATCAGGGCAAAATTGCGGCCTGTACTATCTTTGCGGTTATAATGTTGGATATAAATTTCTTCTTGAGGGCTCACAAAAAGGTGAATATTATCTTTGGGGCCATCAAAATTATTTTTCCGAATATAAGTATTTTCAAATCGGGTGCGGCCCTTATTGAGTTCTGGAAAAATAAAGTGGTTGGCATAAAGATGAAAGCCGGCAATAATGGCCGCGCCCATCATAAAGGGCCGCAATAGCCGCCAAAAGCTAATTCCATTACCAATAATGGCAATGATTTCGGAATTGGCGGCTAGGCGGGAGCAAAAATAAATGACCGCAATCAGGGCATAGAGTGGAAAAAGCATGCTACTGATATAAGGCACAAAATTGAGATAGTAGTCAAAGACCACCTCGGTCCATTTTGGGCCATTGGCTAAGCTATCCACCTTTTCAGAAAAATCAATAACGACCGTGAGCATGCCCATCAGCAGAATGATAAAGAAAAAAGTGGCGAGATAGCGAAAAAGAATGTAGCGATCAATAATTTTTAGCATAAAAGGCTAGCGTTTTTGCTCTAAAATAGGCACCAATTCGTCTTTCCAAGCGCGGAAACTTCCATCTAAAATGCGTTCGCGGGCTTCTCGGACCAGCTCCAGATAAAAGCTGAGGTTGTGCAAGGTAGCAATTTGCATCCCCAAAAGTTCATTAACCGTAAAGAGGTGGCGCAAATAGGCTTTTGTATGTTGTCGGCTAGTGGGATTGGGCGCATCCTCATCAATAGGAGAAAAATCGTCCTTCCACTTTTTGTTTTTGATATTGAGTTTTCCTTTTCGGGTAAAAATCAAACCATGTCGAGCATTTCGGGTAGGCATTACGCAATCAAACATATCTACGCCCAAAGCGATACACTCCAAAATATTGGCGGGAGTTCCCACGCCCATAAGGTAGCGAGGTTTATCGGTTGGCAATTGGCTACAAACCAAATCCGTCATGGCATACATTTCTTCTTTGGGCTCTCCCACCGAGAGTCCACCAATGGCAATTCCCAAATCGGCATATTGGGCCACCGTTTCGGCAGATTTTAGGCGCAAGTCCTTATATACACTTCCCTGAACAATGGGAAAAAGCGACTGCGGATAGCCATATTTGGGTTCTGTTTCCTTAAAGCGAGTATAGCAACGCTTGAGCCAGCGGTGCGTAAGCTCCATAGATTTTTTGGCATAGCGATAATCGCAGGGATAAGGCGTACATTCGTCAAAGGCCATAATAATATCGGCCCCAATAGAACGCTGAATATCCATCACACCTTCTGGGCTAAACAAATGTTTGCTTCCATCAATATGAGAAGCGAAAGTAGCTCCTTCCTCTTTGATTTTTCGGCGGTGGGCCAATGAAAAAACCTGAAATCCCCCGCTATCGGTCAAAATAGGGCCCTGCCAATTCATAAATTGGTGTAATCCGCCCGCTTTTTCGAGCAGTTCGGTCCCTGGACGAAGATAAAGGTGATAAGTATTGCCCAAAATTATTTTGGCTTTAATATCTTCGCTCAGCTCTTTTTGATGAACCCCTTTTACGGTTCCGATTGTCCCTACGGGCATAAAAATCGGAGTGGGAATTTGGCCATGCGCCGTTTGTAGTGTCCCTACGCGGGCCTGACTGTGCGGGTCGCTATGTTCTAGCTCAAATTTCATTTCTGTATGCAACTCGGGCATGCAATTAAGTTTTTTTAATGATGTGGATCGCGCTCTCGGCTTTGGCTTTCATTTTTTTTGGGCTCCAAATGGGTTTTGCCTATCGTTTTTATCAATGGGCCAAAGCGCCTCAAACAAAGGGCTGCGAGCAGCTCCCGCCCTTGAGCATTGTCGTGCTAGCGCGTAATGAGGGCGCTAATTTACAGAAAAATTTACGGAAACTTTTAGCCCAAGATTATCCAATCTACGAGCTCGTCTGGGTAGATGACGACTCTAGCGACCAAAGTCCCGCTATTTTGGCCCAATTGGCCCAAGAATACCCTCAACTTCGCCCCCTTTTTTATCGAGAAAAAAAATATTTGGGCAAAAAAGAAGCCCCGCTCTGGGCCATCCCTCAAACTAAGTACGATTGGATTTTACTCACCGATGCCGACGGCCAAGCCGCCTCTCCGCTCTGGGCCAAAAAGATGATGCAAGCCCGGCCAGAAAATGGGCCCGGCCTCGTTTTAGGCTTTGGCCCCTACCTCTCCGAAAAAACTTGGCTCAATAGCTGGATCCGATACGAAACCGCCCTAGTGGCCCTGCAATATTTTTCGGCCGCCCATTATAATCAAGCCTATATGGGGGTGGGGCGAAATTTACTCTACCACAAAAAGGTATTTGAAGCCGCCGCCCCTGCCCTAGCCGCTAGCATCAATACCCCCTCTGGCGATGACGATATTTTGGTCTCTGCTGCCCAAAATTTCCCCATCCATAACTGCCTCGACCCAAAGGCCTTTGTCTATTCGGCCCCCAAAAAAACTTGGCGATCGCTTTTTCGCCAAAAACGCAGACACTACAGCAGCAGCGAGTTTTATCAAAACACAACCAAATGGATGCTCGCCCTCTGGTCGAGCAGTTTTTTGGGCCTGCCGTTTTTTTGCCTCGCTCTCTGCTTTGGCCCTTTCCCCTACCTCGCCCTACTTTGGCCCCTCAGAATTTTAATTTTTTATAGGGTTTGGCAAAAAACTTTGCTTACCTTAGAGCAAGAAGATTTATGGAGCCAACTTTTTTGGACCGAACTATTCGCCCTCCTCTATTACCCCTTTATGGCCCTCCAATTTTTGCGAAAAAAGCCCAGCTACTGGAAATGAAAAAACTATCCGATAGAGCAGCAGAAGATTACCGACTCGTTACCCTCGCTGTAGAAGAAAATGACCAAATGGCTTATGCCCAACTGATGGACCGCTACCGCAATTCCATCTTTCACATGATGCTCAAAATGGTCCGAAATAAAGATGATGCCGAAGATCTAACCATCGAAGCCTTTGGCAAAGCTTTCCGAAAACTCGATAGCTACAGCCCTAGCTATGCCTTTAGTACCTGGCTGTTCAAAATTGCTAGCAATAATTGTATCGACTTTATCCGAAAAAAAAGAATGAAAATGCTCTCGATCGATGAACCCATTTCCGATGAAGGGGGGGCCGATTATAGCAATAGCCTCAAAGCCGATTTGCTGGACCCAGAGGAGCGCTTCATCCGACAGCAGCGCCGACGCATTATGCAGGAACTGATGGAGCGCATGAGCGATAAATATCGCCAAATGATTGAGCTGCGTTATTTTGAAGAACTTTCTTACCAAGAAATTGCCGAACAACTCAATATGCCCCTGGGCACCGTCAAAGCCCAACTTTTTAGGGCCAAAGAGTTGCTCTACGATATCCTGAAAAATGCAAAAGCCCAAAGAGGTTTATAAAACCTGCTTTGAAAAATAGTCCCCGTCTTTCTCGCTTGCCGAGGAGGACGGTTTTTTTATTCCCTTGGGGCCCGCGGCCGCCCTTTTTCCTGGGGCGGCCGCCGCTATGCTGCGGGGCTCGCTATTCGCTCGGCCCTTCGCAAAAAAAGCTGCGCTTTTTTGCTCGCTCTGGCCTGACGGCCACCCCTCCGCAGCGCTGGGCCATTTGGCCTGCGGCCAGGGGCGGCTTCGCCCCCCCCAGTGGACCAAAATATCTCTCCACTATTTCCAATGCAAAAAAATGCTTTTATTTTTGGCATGCTCTTGGAAAACGGAGCCGCAGATTAACCTTAACTTTGACCTTATCATTGAACTTTTTCAAAAATTTACGCTCATGCGAATTTTTCTAACTTTTTTCAGCCTTTGCCTAATTATGGCCTCTTGTATTGTTGTCGATCCCTCCGCTATTGGTAATGGCGGTGGCGTTGTTTTGGGCGGCCCCGTGCCCGGCTATACCGGAAGAGTAGGCTGCAATGCCCCAATCACCAATAATCAATTTCAAAGAACACGACAAAATTTGGCCAGCTATAGTAGTAGCTTTGACCGCATGGATGTGGCCAAAGCACAAATTCCCCGAGAAGGCTGCTATACCGTCTCTCAAATTAGACAACTAGTTACCCTTTGGTCTAGCTCTTTTGACCGAGAAGAATTTCTGCATTTTGCCTATGACTATACTTATGATATAGATAATTATGTAGACCTTCAAGATGTTTTCACTAGTAGTATTGACCGCAAAGAATTTGTAGAGTGGTGCTACAACCGCTAAGCAAAAAGGACTAGCTCAACGCTAGTCCTTTTTTTTGTTAAAGCCTGCCCCTTTACTCACAGAAAAAAAAAGCAACTTCCTTATCTTTGGCCCATAACAAATGAATAAAATATGAAAAAATTAAGTTTAGCGCTGCTGCTTTTTGCCGGCGCTTGTGCTAGCCCCGCAGCAGAAGAAACAAAAGACAAAACCACCCAAAAAGAGCCCATGCAAGAAAAAAAGCATCATCACAAACATCATCATGGCTCGGCTAACGCACATATGCACAGCCAATCAATTGAAGAATTGGTGGAACGCTTTGAGTCTAAAGAAAGAGATGAATACCAACAACCCGCAAAAGTTTTGGATTATCTAGGCGATTTGTCGGGCAAAAAAATTATGGATATTGGCGCAGGCTCTGGCTACTTTTCTGTGAAATTTGCCGCCGCTGGCGCAGAAGTAATTGCCGCCGATGTAGACACTGGCTTTCAAAATTATTTGCAGA
The DNA here is from genome assembly GCF_027594745.1 of Saprospira grandis. Taxonomy (NCBI): domain Bacteria; kingdom Pseudomonadati; phylum Bacteroidota; class Saprospiria; order Saprospirales; family Saprospiraceae; genus Saprospira; species Saprospira grandis. Next base: position 4,209,979 of record NZ_CP110854.1, read on the forward strand.
AACGCATTGCTGCCGATAAAATTGAAAATGTAGAGCTTCGCCTCATGCCTTATGAGACGCCCAAAATCAAGGATCAAGAAGTAGATCTTGTATTCATTAGCAATACTTACCATCATATTGAGGACCGTATTGCCTATTTTAAGGCAGTCAAAAAAGGCCTTAAATCCAATGGCGAACTCATTATTATTGACTTTTTTAAGAAGGAATTGCCTATTGGCCCCGCTATGGACCATAAAATTGCCAAGGAAAAAGTATTAGAAGAACTCAAAGCTGCTGGCTTTGTCAATTTTGAGCTAAAAGAAGAGCTGCTGCCTTACCAATATGTAATTAAGGCAAAATAAAATGCGCTACGCATTTTACAAACCCTAAGGGCCGAAGATATTTATCTTCGGCCTTTTTTTGCTCCAGTTGCTAATTGAAAGCCGCTAATTGAAAGGGCCGTTTGAGGGCCGAAGAAAAAAGCCCTGAAAAAACATAAAAGCTGTGCGGCCCAGCGCTGCGCAGCCGTGGCCGCAGGCCAGACCCAGTTTTTTGAGCGCAGCGAAAAAAACGCAGGGCCGAGCAGACCTGCGAGCGGCGCAGCATAGCGGCGGCCGACCTAGGCAAAGCCTAGCCGGCCGCGGGCCCCAAAAAACAGCAGTATAGAACGTTTTTTATAAAAAAATGAGCAAGGAAATTTACCCGCTCTAAAAACGTTCTGAAAAATGCTGCCCATCAAATTGATAGACTTTTCCATTACTAAAGCCAAAAAGTAAATCTCCATTTTGCTCTTCATAACAGCTGAGCGCCATTCCTACAGCCAAGTTTTTAGCCACTTTATACTGTTGAATATGCTCCCCATCAAAGCGCCAAAGACCAGTATCTCGGTCAGAAAACCAAATATTTCCCTTTTGGTCCTCCACAATAAGAAAAACAGATTGCAAACCTTTATTCTGAGCAAACGCCCTTTTTTCTGTATTTTCTCTAAAGGTTTTTATCGGCATCAGCAGCCCTTTTTCTCTTGAAAAATGCTGGACCGTATCGCCCTGCATACAGAAAACACCGATTCCATTATTGCCAATCCACAAACGTCCTTTAGTATCTTTCAGAATACTTCTGATGTGCAGGCCCTCTTCTGCTTTAAGGCCCAAAGCCTCATTATCAATTCGCCGAACGCCCTGCCCCTCATAAATAAAAGCGGCAGCATAACTGGCCCAATACAAGGCTCCATTTTTTCCTCTAGAAAAATCGGTTAGCGCATAGGCGTTATTAACATCTCGCTTGTCGCCCAAAGGGAAAGCCCAATAGCTTAATTTTTCGCCATCGTAGCAATAAGCCCCTTCTTTTGTCCCCGCATTAAACCAGAGGTCAAATTGGCCAAAATCTTTCTCTTTTAGCGCTGGCGCCCAACTATTTTCTACTAAGCGAATAATTTTTCCTTGCTCATAACGGCATACCCCCTGAGCCGTGCCAAAATAAATTCGGCCCAATTGATCTTCCTGTATAGAACGAACTTGATTATCGGCCAACCCCTCAGAAACAGCAAAGTATTCAAAGGTTTTTCCATCATAACGGCAAAGGCCCTCTTTTTGACTGCCCAACCAATAATTTCCGCTGCGATCCCGATGTATAGCTGTAATTGCAGAGCTAAACTTTAGCCTAGGCTTTGGAACAACAGCAGTCGTTTTTTCTTCTTTGCTGCTAGGTACTTTCTGTTCTGCGCAAGAAAAACTTAGACAGAACAACAAAGAGAGCGCAATTATTTTAGCGTTTTTTTTCATTTTCTTTTTTTGGGGCTTGCCCGCCCTTTGGGCGGGCCGGGCTGTGTCAGGGCTCGCAGGTTTGCTCGGCCCTTCGCAAAAAACAAGTTTTTGCTCGGTCTGCGGCTGCGCCGCCCCCTTTTCCATCCCTAAGCCAAGTCGCTACGCTCCTTTGCGGCGGCTTCGCCGCCTGCTAAAACTAGAAAAAGGACCAACTATGAGCGAATAAAAAATTTATCTTAGGGAATATATAAGCGAATCGCTCTTTTTTCCAATCGGCCATTATAGCTAATCTCTAAAAGATAATCTCCTGTTTTTAGACCTTGAATATTGAGCTCCACCTCTTGTTTGCCTGCGCCAAGGGCCATCGTATAACGTCTTTGGCTAATTCTATTTACATCAAAAAGCTCGAAGCGGACTTTTTCTTCGGCTTGATGCAAAGAAAGAGGAACCGCTAATTTTTTGCGCAACAAATTGACAGACAGAAGCGGGATGCGTTCTTCATTTTCTTGGCTTGCTTTTACCAGCAGTTCTTGGCGGTCCAATAGTTTTCCATCTTCATCCAAAACCGAAATGCGATAATAAGACTGCTGGCTTAGGGGGCGGTCCTGAATATCGGCAAATTCGTAGTGGTTGGGCAGTTCTTCTGAAGGGCCAGCCCCTTCCAAATTGGCCAAGGTAGACCAATAAATTTTATTGTGAGAATGCTGAATGAGGAAGCGATAATTTTGCCCTTCATATTTGCAGGCCCAAAACAGGCGCAGGCGTTGTTGTTCGGCCTTGGCCTTTAGTTCCATTAAAGCAGTTTTGGCCTTATCGGTCGGAGGTTTATAGCGCAACAAATAATTATTGGCCAAATCAATATGGTCTTCTTGATGGGGTTGCCAAAGCATAATATTTTTGGGCATGCTAAAGCGGCTATCATCACCTAAATAACCAATTAGGCTAGCATTATCTGATTTGACGGTGCGAATTTCAATATTTTCTAGGCTCACAAACAACCATTTCACTTGATTGAGTTTGCCTGCGGCTCTGGTCCAACTTTTTGTGTCATCGGCATTGCGGAGGGGGGCGCCCCAGCCGCCTTCACCAATATAGACCACTCCATTTTTATCATCTCGGATAAAGCCTTCTTCATGGCCCTCCTCTTGGCTGTAGCGAATGGGCCAAGTATATTTAGAGGTATGCGAATCGCATTCTAGGGCCAATTGCACCCCATAGCGCTCAAACAAAGGGGCCCAAGCCATGGCCAACTCCTCTTTCTCTGATTTTCGCTTCACATGAGGGCGCATAGGATGATGATATTGGGCAAATCGCCAGCCATGATCCTGATGTTCGGCCAAATCCTCGGCCAACCATTCGGCCTGCAAGCCTGCGGCGGGCATCATACTATTTAAGGTATACAAGCGCATGAGATTGCCGCCCAAACTCAGTGCATAATAAGCCTTAGGATTGGGCAAATCAAACAACTTATATAAGGTTTCATTAGAGAGCTCGTGGTTTCCTCTGGCCACCACCATAGCCGTAATGCGGCCATCGGGCGTAATGGTTTCCTGCCAATCGTCTAGCCAGCCCTGCCATTGTTTGGGCGTACCCAAAGCAGTCATATCTCCAGCAAAAACCACCAAATGCGGGCGCAAGCGGGCCACCAAGCGGTTCGCATTTTTTCTGGCCGCCTGATAATTTCTAGAATCTCCCCCGGCCACAATAGAGAGCCGTTCTTTGGGGGAATTGGGCAAAGTTTTAAAGGAATAGCGTTGGCTACAGCCCTCTTCATCGCAAACCACAAAATAGTAATTGGTATTGGGTTGCAAATCGGCCAAACGGGCAAAGTAGGTCAGCATGCCCTTTACCTTATAGCTCTTTTGGGGAATTTGTTTGAGGGGGTAAGCCTTGGCTTTTTGGCCCAAATCATTGGGGCCATAATAGAGCACGGGCGCCTTGCCAGAGGCTTGTTCCCAACCAATACTAATACTTTGGCTGGGGTCTTGGCGCAAAACGGCCCGAAAACGGATGGGCTTGGCCCAAGAAAAAGAAAAACTGAAGAGAAAAAGGAAAAATAAACAATATCGCATCATCTGATTTTTATTGAACGATTTTTTGCGTCTAGAGGCGAGCGCAGCGAGCCGGCTTAGGGATGGAAAGGGGTGGCCGAAGGCCAGACCCAAGTTTTTGAGCGCAGCGAAAAAACTGCAGGGCCGAGCGAGCAGCGAGCCCCGACCCAGCCCGGCCCGCCAGAGGCGGGCAAGCCCCAAAATATGCACAAAGGTAGTCAAAAACGCATAAAAAAACCCAAGTGCTTGAGTTGAGCGCTTGGGTTTATCGGGCAAAAAAAGAGCTTAATCGCAAAAGCGTTCGATAGCGGCCTTAAGATTGGCGGCGATCATTTCGGCTGTACTGCCCTCGATATGGTGACGTTCTAGAAAATGGACCAACTTCCCATCTTTGAAGAGCCCCACAGAAGGCGAAGAGGGAGGATAAGGCAACATAAACTGTCGGGCCGTGTCTACGGCTTCTTTGTGCACACCGGCAAAAACGGTAACGGCTTCGGTGGGTTGCTTGCTCGCTTGGGCGAGGGCCAACTTTACGCCGGGGCGGGCATTGCCAGCGGCGCAACCACAGACAGAATTGACCACGACTAGAGCGGTTCCTGATTTTTGGCCCAAAATGGCCTTTACTTCTTCGGCAGTTTCTAGTCCTTTAAAGCCATGATCGGTAAGATCTTTGGCCATAGGTGTAGTCAGATGTTCTGGATACATACGATTATTATTTTCGATTGAATAATATTTGATTGGAGAGGGCAAAGATAGAAAAGATGTGCTAAAAATTGCCCTTTATTCTGTTTTCAAACCCTTAACGGCAGCTTGGAGCATGGGATCTTCTTTGGCCATGGCCTTATAAAAATAGGCTTCGCCAAAGAGTTGTTCGGCCAAATAGCCTTTGATATAGCGCTTGAGGCTGCTTTGGCTTTTTTGCCAGGCGGCGGCATCAAATTGCAAATCTTTTTGCTCCGTTAGATACTGCTGAAAAGCCTGCATAAGCTCTTCGGAAGGCTGATAATTTTTGAGGAAACCCTCTGCTTTTTGGCCCTCAAAAGTTTGGAATCGCTGATCGAGATAGCGATAAACAAAGGCGGGCAAATTGAAGCGGGCATTGACATAAAAATCATTGCGGTTAAGGCTATCGAGAGGCACAAAAATATCGGGGATGATTCCGCCACCGCCATAAACCAAGCGGCCGCCCGTTGTTTTATAGACCGTAGAGTCTAGCACTTTAATGCTATCTTTTTCATAAAGTTCACCAGATTTTAGGCGGCTTTCAAAATCTTGATCGTAACCTGCTTCATCGCCTTTTTTGTAGGGGCGTTGAATCAGGCGACCCGAGGGCGTATAATAGCGAGCGACCGTAAGGCGAAGAGCAGATTCATCGCTCAGGCCGTATTGTTCTTGGACCAAACCCTTACCAAAAGAGCGGCGGCCCACAATAATGCCGCGGTCGTTATCTTGGATAGCGCCCGCCATAATTTCTGAGGCGGAGGCAGAGCCTTCATCGATCAAAACTGCAACTCGGCCCACCTTAAAAAAGCTGCGGCCAGTAGATTTATATTCTTTGCGTTTGTAGCTACGGCCCTCGGTATAGACCAAAAGTCGTTTATCCTTAAACAATTGATTGAGGATTTCGGTAGCTTCCTTGAGGTAGCCGCCTGGGTTTTGGCGTAGATCAATAACTAGATCTTCCATCCCTTCTTCCTCTACCAAAGGCTCTAGGGCCTCCATAAACTCCTTATAGGTTTTGCTGCTAAAGCGGCTAATTTTGATGTAGCCCGTTTTATCGTCCCACATAAAACCGGCATCGACACTTTTCACGGGAATCTCGCCTCTTTTGATGGCGATATTTAGGGGGGCGGTTTCTCCTCTTCTCAAGACGCTAATATTTACGGTAGAGCCGGCGGGACCTTTAAGGCGCTTGACAATTTCCTCATTGTCCAATTTTTGGCCTGCAAAAAGGCTATCATTTACTCTCAGGAACTTATCGCCTACTTTTAGGCCGGCCTGATCGGCGGGGCCATCTTTTAGGACCGTTGTAATAGAAACCGTATCATCGAGCAAGAAAAACTCTACGCCAATGCCTTCAAAGTTGCCTTCTAGAGATTCGTTGACGGCCTGTAGTTTTTGGCTGGGAATATAATTAGAGTGCGGATCGAGCTGGTCCAAAATCGCTTTAATGGCGGCATCTTCTAGCTCGCCCAATTCTACGCCCTCCAAATAGCGGGCATCGACAAAGCGGAGCACCTCTTCTACCTTCCCATTAAAGCGGCTAATATCGCCCGAATGAGGACTATCGGCATCAAACTGATAACTTGGGCGACTAGGTTGGCGCAAAAGCAGGCCCATAAATAGCCCCAAGGCTAGGCAAATACCAATGAGGGCGGGCAGCCAGATTTGAACCTTTTGTAGAAAAGAAAGAGGACCGTTGGAAGGAGCGTGCTGAGACATAAACGATTTGAGATGAGGGTGGAAAACTAGTTGGGCCAAAGATGGGGGCGTTTTATAGAACAAGCAGAACTAAAAACAGTTCTTTGGCAACCAAAGCACAAAGAAAATGAAAAAAGCCCTATTTTTTTATGCTAAAATTTATAATTTCGGCGGCTTTTCCCCTTTTCCCATTCAAAAACAGCCTTAACCCCTTGAGCCTATGCAGATAATAGCCGATAGTGGATCAACAAAAACAGATTGGTATTTTTTGGCCCAAGATGGCCAGTATAAACAGATGCAGGCCATGGGCATGAACCCCGTCAGTTATAGCCAAGCCCAACTAGAACAAAGCCTAGCGCCCATTGTTTTGGCCCAAAAAGGCCAGCCCATCTCTGCCATTCATTTTTATGGGGCGGGTTGCGGAGCCCATGAAGCCGCTAATAAAATGCAAAAAATTTTGGGGCAGGCTTTTCCACAAGCCAAAGAAATAGAAGTAAAATCAGACCTTTGGGCTACAGTTAGAGCATTTAATAGGCCGCCAAAGGTTGGTTTTTATTGTATTTTAGGCACAGGCAGCAATGCCTGCTTTTTTGATGGCGAAACCATCCAACAACTGCGGCCCTCTTTGGGCTATTTGTTGGGAGATGAAGGCAGCGCTAATGCCCTAGGGAAACAGCTCATTAAAGACTACTTTTATAAAAAGATGCCCGCTGATTTGGCCCAAGCCTTTGCGCAGGACTTCCCCATCCTTCAGGCGCCCAACTTTATTGCCCAACTCTATGCACAAGAGCGACCCAATGCCTTTTTGGGGCAGTTTTCTCGATTCTTATCCTCATACAGAAGGAATATTTATGTAGAAAAGACCTTAAATTCTCATTTTTCGGACTTTATCTGCCAGCAGCTACTTATATTTGAGGCCGCAAAAAACGCCCCCCTCTATTTTACAGGCAGTATTGCTGCGGTTTTTGCAAAGGAACTGCAAGCAGCCCTTGCTGCTGCCCAATTATCCAAAGCCAGCATATTAGCCAATCCACTACCTCAACTTCTCCATTATCATTTGACCTAAAGTACTACAGATGCAGGGAAAGAAAGAAAACATTGATGAAACGGACCGAAAGATCCTCAACATTTTACTCAAAGACGCCAATACTTCTTATGTAGATATTGCCAAACGGATACATGTATCTCCGGGCACCGTTCATGTTCGCATGAAGCGCCTGGTCCGTATTGGATTGGTCAAAAAGGCTTTTTTGAATGTAGACTACAATAAATTGGGCTACGATATTTGTGCTTTCTTAGGCATTCATCTAGAAAACAGCTCTTTTTATAGCCAAGTGGTTGATGCCCTCTACCATATCCCCGAGGTCGTCAATGCACATTATACCACAGGCAATTACAGCATTTTTGTTCGCATTATCTGTAGAGATACCGAGCATTTGCGAGAGGTCTTACACGAAAAGATTCAGGAAATAGATGGGGTGCAACGCACCGAAACCTTTATTTCCTTAGAAGAGAGCATCCACCGCACCATTTCCCTAGAAAGCAGGGAGGAGGTTTAGGCTCCGGTTTGTTCTTTTACATAGGGCGACATTTCTTCCTGAATGCGCTGTCTATGTTCCATAAGGCGCTTGGCATAGTCCTCAAGCGCCTTATCTTTTTCTGTTTTGGGGGTCCATTTGGGCACCGCTACGGTTTTGCCATTTTCGTCTACGGCCACAAAAATAATAATGCAATGCGTGGTCTTTTTCCAGTCGCCTTCTCGCAGGTCTCTAGAATAGACATCTACGGCAATATGCATAGAGCTACTGCCCGTATAAATTACCTTGGCCTCTAGACGGACCCTTTGCCCAATCTGAATGGGCCGATAAAACTGAATTCCCCCCACATAAACGGTTACACAATAATGCCCGCTCCAACTAGCGGCACAGGCATAACTCACTTGGTCAATCCATTTCATGACGGCACCACCATGCACCTTGCCTCCAAAATTTACATCGGTAGGTTCGGCCAAAAAAGTAAAGGTGGTTTTTCTTTCGTTTGTTGGCATATTTTTCTGTTCTAAAGATAATTTGGGGCTGCCCCTCGCCTATCGGCTCGGGTCGGGCTGTGTCGCAGCTCGCAGGTCTGCTCGGCCCTGCGGGCTTTTTCGCTACGCTTCAAAAGCCCTGGGTCTGGCCCTTTGGGCCACTGCTATCCATCCCTCAGCCGAATAGCGCCTGGCTGTTGGGCCAAAAAATTAGTTAATCGAGCTCGCTCCATTCGGTCCCCGGAATCTCTCCGGCAAAAACAAGGCGGTTTTCATGCAACCAAGCCCGAATTTTAAAGCCTTGGCGAGAATCAAAAAGCCATTCGCTGCCGTTATTACTATTGGGCTGGCCCAAAAGGCGCTCGGCTTCTTCTTTCATATAGTTTTTGTCTTGGTACTCGACCAAAATTTCATAGAGCGGCTGCGGCGAATCGCTATCCATATAATAAAAGACTCTTTTGATGCTATCTCGGCCAATTTCTTCATAAAACTCTTTGCGGAAAGAAAGGGCATCTTGCACATAATTGATGGGCGCCATTTTGGGCCGTTTAGTCTGCAACTCTTTCAAGCTCATATTGAGCACAATATTGCCCAGCTCGGCAGGCAGATAAAAATTGGGCCTTTTTTGCTCTACTGTGACCGGCTGGGGCTTTTTGCAAGCCGTAAGGCTAAAGAGCAGAAAGAGAAAGAAAAAAAGGCTGATATTTCGCATAACTGGCAGGTTTTATATAACAAATGTCACTAATAAGAAAATTGAAAAAAACTATCTTTATTGAGAGCAAAAAAAGATTGTGAAATGCTTATTCCACCCACTATATTTGCCCTTGTCAGGGGCCGAAAGATAGGGATTTTTGTCGATTGTTTTCACAAGATAAAATAAAAGCTCAGACAAGAAGCGCTAGCCCAAAGCCCAGCTGCAAATGCCCCGAAGGGGCAAAACGGCCCAGCGCTGCGCAGCCGTGGCCCAAAGGGCCAGACCCAGTTTTTTTGAGCAAAGCGAAAAAAACGCAGGGCCGAGCAGACCTGCGAGCGGCGAAGCATAGCGGCGGCCGACCTAGGCGAAGCCTAGCCGGCCGCGGGCCCCAAAAAAAGAAAATTATGGTTCTTCTATAAATATAAAAGCGCCTACATTTAATCACTTATTTAATTTACCAACTTATGTTTAATCTACTGTCTAAATTTAGCCTAGCAATTGCTGCTTTTGCCTTGGTTTTTTCTATGGGCTCTTGTAAAAAAGATGAAGAGGATACAGCCACAGATACAGACCTCAGCATGCATTTGCACTACAAAGTAGGTACAGAAGACTTTGCCTACGACCAAGTATATACCATTGATGGTGTAGCCGTGAAGTTCACTTTGGCCCAGTTCTATGTTTCTGGAATCAATATTATGAATGATGCTGGCGAGATGCACAGCTTTGATGATCTTTTCCTTTTGGCCAAACCCAGCCAGATGGACTATGCCCTAGGAACTGTACCCGCTAGCTTTGGCGACCACCTACATATGGTTAAATTTAACCTAGGGGTGGACTCAGTAACCAACGGCCAAACTGAAGCTGATTTTACTAGCCGTGATGCCAATGATCCTTTGGCTGCTCAGAGTCCTCGTATGCACTGGAGCTGGAACTCTGGTTACATCTTCATGAAGTTTGAGGGAGAAATCGACACGGACGGTGACGGTACTACCGATAGCACTGCATACTGGCATGTTGGAAAAAACAACTTCTTGCGCGCTGTAGAATTGACTGCCCATGAAGACATGGAAGAAAACCACACCATTAATGTAGCGGTTGACCTTTCTACTATTTTCACCAACACTAACTTGGCTACCGACTACCAAACCATGACTATGGACAATATGCCTTTGGCTACTAAAGTGGCTGACAACATGGCTACTGCCTTTGGTGTAGAATAATTGGATGCTATTCGTTTGATGATAGACTGAGGTTGTACTTTAGTCATCTGGCCAGAGCGGGCGTTGGCCTGTTCTGGCTTTTTTAATTTTAGAACTATGACCTATTTATTGTTAGCGCTTTTTGCTGTTGCCCTTTATGCGGGAACGGCTATTGGAACAAAGATTTTATTTTTGCTTTTAGAGAAAGAAGCCCCCTTGCCGGCCACTTCTTTTTGGCTGATTCATTTCTTGATGCTCGCCTTTTCTTCTTGGGCCATTTATGCCGTCAATAGTGGGCAATCTTATGAATTGGCCCTAGGATTTTTGGGCCTCTCTATGGCGGTTTTTATGGGCCAACTGCTCAAAATTCGCCAAATTTTACTTCAACTGGCTAAAAAATAAGCCTATGCGATACCTCCCCCTCTTATTCCTGAGTCTACTGCTGCTGAGCAGCTGCCAAAAAGAAGAAAAAAGCTATGCCCTAGATCTGCCGCCCGGTTTTCCAGAAGTAGATCTGCCTGAGGACAATCTGCCCACGCCCTTAAGGGTAGAATTGGGCAAGCGGCTATTTTTTGACCCCATTTTGTCTAGAGATTCTAGCATTTCTTGTGGCTCTTGCCACTTTAGAAGATTGGGTTTTGCCGACGATCGAGTAATTTCGCCAGGTATAGAGGGGCGCTTGGGCTTTCGCAATGCGCCCATTTTGACCAACCTCATTTATCGAGAAAACTTTTTCTTTGATGGGGGTGTCCCCAACCTAGAGCTACAAGTAGTGGCCCCAGTAGAAGATGAAAACGAGATGGATTTTCATTTGGGAGGCGTAGTGGAGCGGCTCGCTCGACATCCTGAATATGCCGCCCTTTTAGAAAAGGCTTATCCGGGAAAACCCCTTACTTTTGCCTTTACCCGTGCTATTGCGAGCTACGAAAGGACACTACTCACTGGCCAATCTGCCTTTGATCACTACTATTATCAGGGTGATAGCAATGCCTTGGATAGCCAAGAAAAAAGAGGTTGGCAGCTTTTTCAGGACAAAGGCTGTAGAGATTGCCATAGCGGCCCCAACTTCTCCAATGAAGAATTTGTTAATATTGGCCTTTATGCCGATTATGACTATAATGGTGACCCCGGCCGCCGAAGAGTGACCGCCTTAGATAGCGATATTGGCAAATTTAAGGTCCCTAGCCTTCGCAATATTGCCCTTACGGCCCCCTATATGCACGATGGCAGTATGCAAAGCCTTGAGGAAGTGGTGGATTTCTTTGCCTCTGGCGGAAAAGCCCACTTTAATAAAAGTCCCCAAATGCAAGCCTTTACGCTATCGGCCCAAGAAAAAGCCGATTTAATCGCCTTTTTGGAAAGCCTAACCGATTGGGAGTTTGTGCAGGGAACAGACTAAAAGAAAAAGGGCCGAAAACTTATGGTTTTCGGCCCTTTGCTTATTTAAATCTTCAGATCTTGCTCTCTGAGCACATAGCTAATTTTGCCTTTTTGCTCATCGATATCCAAGAAAAAGACGCCCTTATCATAAAGTTCATCTAGGCGGTCTTGGGCTTCGTCTAAACTGCTTTTGGTGGTTAAGCAAAGCTGGCTAGCGGTTAATTTTCCGCCATGCTCTACCGCCAGCTTAAGCAAGCTGGCATCATCTAGTTCTATGCGCTCTGCTTCTACCTCTTTGGCCAGTTTAAAATTGCCTTTTAGCTCTTGCTCCTTAAAGGTATAATAGCGCTGAAAATGGCCATCGTAGTAGCTTTTTAGAAAATCTGCTTTTAGCCATTCTTTGAGCAACTTACGGGCTTCATTGAGCTCGAGATCAAAAACCCAAACCAATTCGGCCACATTGATTTCTCGGCCAGAGTGCAAGGGCCGAAAAGCCTCCAACAACTCCTTAGGCGATTTATTGGCCGTAGATAAGGGCCGATCCAACTGCGGCAAATTGGCCTTGAGTTGATACAAGACCTTATTTGAGCCATCATAAAGGCTCCGAAAAGCGGATAAGTTCATCCAGGCTTGCATGCGCAAACTCAGCTCCGCAGAGGTCAGAGAGGACATCGTTTGAAGCTGAGGAATGCTTAATACATAATTGTTCATGGCAAAAGCCGCTAGCAACTCTCTATCCGACAATTTACTGAGCGATCGCTTTCTTGTGCGATTATAATAGCGCAGTAAAATATGAATGGAGAAAAAAGTAGTGACTACCATGACGGTAATTAAAATGACGGCTAGTCTTCCCATTAGTCTATAATCATAAGTTTGGCGTATTTAAGCATAATGCGTTTTTCGCCAATTCGTTCACCAAATAAGATCGTGGCCACTTTTTTGTCGCCTCCATCTACTGCTATAATTTTGCCCTTGCCAAAGCGCTCATGCATAACTTTTACGCCAGGAAGAAGCTTTTGCACTGGGCTGGGCCGAAAATCTTTGATTTTCGGCAGTTCGCTCTTGCGTAATTGTCGACCAGAGTTGGCCATTGGGCGGCTATTTTGATAGCGCTTCACCCCAGAAACCGTAGCCCGATTCCCCATCGGCTGAGCCAAAGCTAAACAAGAAGGCGAAATCTCCTCCAAAAAGCGGCTAGAATTATTATACTGCATTTTGCCAAAACGGTAGCGGCTAGAGGCATAAGATAGCGTCAGGTACTGCTCTGCCCGAGTAATGGCCACATAAAATAAGCGGCGCTCTTCATCGGTGGCCGAGCGGCTATCTTTGGCCTTAAGGGCCATGGTAGAGGGAAACAAATTCTCTTCTAGGCCTACAATAAATACAGCGGGAAACTCTAGTCCCTTAGCGGCATGTACCGACATCAACTTGACGCGATCGTTTTCATTGGCATCATTGTCAAAATCAGTAATTAGGGCAATATTTTGTAGGTAGCTGGTCAAACTTTTGTCCAGTACATCATCAAGCAGCTCATCCACCTCATCCTCTTCTACAAAAGACTTGATGCCGTCTAGAAGCTCCTGAACATTATCTACCCGAGCTTTTCCTTCTGCCGTTTTATCCTTTTTGAGCTGATCGTTAATGCCGGTCATCCGCACCACTCTTTTGGCCAACTCATAGGCATCATCATCTTTGGCCCAACGCTGAAAGGTTTCGATCATGGCCACAAATTCTACCATAGAGCGGCCAGCACGGCCCCCAACGCCTAACTGAGGCGCCGCCTTCAAAGCCTCCCAAAGGCCCAAACCTCTTTCGGCAGCAGCATTTCGGAGTTTTGTCAAACTCGTATCGCCAATACCTCTTGTTGGATAATTGACAATTCTGGCCAAAGCTTCCTCATCCTTGGGGTTAATAATGGTCCGCAAATAAGAAAGGGTATCCTTTACCTCCTTGCGCTCATAAAATGACATGCCCCCATAGACCTTATAGGCCAAACGCTTGTTTTTCAGGGCTTCTTCAAACACCCTCGACTGCGCATTGACCCGATACAAAATCGCAAAGTCTTCATTCTTCAGATGCAGGCGATTTTTCATCTCCACAATAGATTCGGCCACCAAACGCGCCTCTTCCTTATCCGTTACGGCCCGCATCACCTTAATCTGCTCGCCCGTTCCTTTATCCGTAAAAATTTTCTTCCGAATCTGCTTGCTGTTATAGGCAATCACATCATTGGCCGCCTGCACAATATAATTGGTCGAACGGTAGTTTTGCTCCAATTTATAGACGACTAGTTCGGGATAATCTCGCTCAAAATCCAAAATGTTCTGAATGGTCGCTCCCCGAAAAGCATAAATCGACTGCGCATCATCGCCTACCACACAAATATTTCTGGGGCTGCCTGGATAATTCACCAGCAACTGGATAATCCCATACTGCAAAGAGTTGGTATCCTGAAACTCATCCACCAAAACGTATTTAAACTTTTTGCGATATTTTTCTACCACATTGTCGGGATTCAAGTCCAACAATCGGTGCATCTGATACAGTAAATCATCAAAATCCATGGCGCCAGATTGGGCACATTTCTTTACATAAAGGTCATAGATTTTATAGACATAAGGCATTTTGGCCGACTTATCCTGCATGATTCTGTCTGGATCGGTCGCATAAGCCTGTGGCGAAACCAATTGGTTTTTAGCCATAGAAATCCGACTATATACTTTATTGGCCGCATATACTTTGGGGTCTAAACCCTGAGCCTTAATAATAGCCGTAATGGCACTTTTAGCATCCGAGGCGTCATAAATCGAAAAATTGGAGGGAAAACCAATTTTCTCGGCCTCCGAACGCAGAATCCGAGCAAAAATCGAGTGGAACGTCCCGGCCCAAATCTGATTGGCCTTATCTCCCACTACTCCAGCAATCCGCTCTTTCATTTCTCGCGCCGCCTTATTGGTAAAGGTCAGGGCCAAAATTTCCCAAGGCGGAATCCCCGTTTTAACCAAATGCGCAATGCGATAGGTCAATACCCGCGTTTTTCCCGAGCCTGGGCCAGCAATCACCAGCAGTGGGCCGTTTATATGCGTGACCGCCTTATATTGTATATCGTTTAATCCTGATAAATAATCACTCATTTTTTTCTTTCTTCTCGGTTTGCAAAAACAATCTGCTCCTCAAATGTCTGTTATTTTTTGGGGCGTTACTCCTTTCAGTCGTCGAACCGCGGCTTGCAGCCTTGTTGTCAGCCTACGGCAGGCGGTTACTCCCTTTGGTCGTCGAAGACGGTCTAAAGACCTTGTTGTCGTTGCGCAGCTCGCTGCTGTTTTGGGGGCCTCCTGCCTTCGGCAGGCGCTACGTTTCGCAGCTCGCTATTCGCTCGGCCCTTCAGCCCTTTGGGCTTCGGTCTGGCCTAACGGCCACTGCTGCACATCGCTAGGCCTGCGGCTCGCTGCGCTCGCCTGTCCGCCGCAATTGGTCCAAGCCTTGATAGAGATGAACCATCAAGGGGTAAAACTGTTTGCATAGACAGAATCAGCGCAAAGCTGGCCCAAAATTACGACCAATCCAATAAAAAAGCGACCCTAAAGGAAGCTACTTCCAAAAAAAAATATGGATCGCCTCATTCAAAAAAACTAGGATTTGCCAATATATATGAGTTTATGGAAACAAATTAAGGGGCTTTTTGCAGAAAATAAACAGCAACAGCCTGAAACTAATGCCAATAGCGAAGAAAAGCTTATTCGGCATGAACCCCTAGACCGAAAAGAAAACTTTTTGGCCTACTTCCAAAAATGGCTAGCCTCTAATACCAAAGAGCAAATGCTCGATTGGCTCTATGCCCAATATCAGGACCACTGCTGCTGCGGCCAAGCCGAAGCAGCCATCCACTTTATGATTATTCCTTCTGTTAGTGGCTTTGTCATCCACTTTGATGAGGCCCGCTGGCGCCCTATGGACTTTGAATGCCTTTTTGATTTTTTTAAGCAGCAGTTTAAACAAGCAGGCTACCGCCTACAACTAGCCGAGCTCAAAGTAACAGAAAGAGATGGCCTGCAAGAAGAAGTAGCCCGCTACTACCTCAAGCCCCCTAGAGAATTTGGCCTAGCCTACGGAGAACAAATGGACCAAATTTTTGGCAATATTATGCTTACCCTTACTAAAGTTAATGAACAAATGATTAACTTAAAGCTGAGCGCCACCTCTTATAATGATCACTTATATAAAGCCCCCAAAGACTTCTCGGCGCTGATGCAAGACATTTGTGAGGCTTATTAACTACCCTTTAACCCTTTTTAGATGTTACCTAAACTTATGTTTCCACTGCTATTCCTTAGCTTCCTTTTAGTGACCGCTTGTAGCAGCTTTGAAAAAGAACAACTTATTGGCAGCTGGCAAAATGAATTGATCTTCGTTAAATTTCAGGCCAATGACAGCATGCAGCTAAAACTTGGCGGCGACAATGTTCAAAAAGGAACTTACCACATTTTTGGCAATACCATTGAATTGATCAACCCAGAAGGGAAGGTTAGCCTCAATATGTCGGTAGTCAAAATTGAAAATGATAGCCTTTATATCAATATGATGAAAACGGGCAGCGACAATATCAAAGCCTTGGCTAGAGTGAAAGAGTAAGCCTAGCTTGGCCCCAAGCAAGCAGCCCCCTGAGCTATAGCTCAGGGGGCTGCTCTTTTATTGGCCCTTTAGGGCCAGGGCGCAAATGGCCACAACAAGGCCTTTAGGCCGTCTTCGACGACCAAAGGGAGTAACCGATGTGGAGGGGCAAACTTGCGGCGGACAGGCGAGCGCAGCGAGCCGCAGGCCTAGCGATGCGGCGGGGTGGCCGTCAGGCCAGACCGAGGCGGCAAAGCCGCCGAAGGGCCGAGCAGACCTGCGAGCCCCAAAGCGTAGCGCCGCAAGGCCGCAGGCCGCAGCGTAGGCCCCAAATCCTAAATAACTAAGGATTCAATAAAATAAAATCCTTGCCAGATTTGCGGAAGCGTTGTGGACCGATTTCTAGGATTTCGCCCTCTTGCATATCGCCCAGGTTGAGGTACTCGCCCTCTAGGGTGTAGATAGAGCCGCCGGTTCGGCTAGCGATGCGAATATAATCTACGCCCACCTGGCCCTCCTTGCCGGTTTCGCAGATAAGGACGTCAATCTTTTTGCCCATTTTTTCGATTTTTCGGAGCAGCGGCATATCGCGTACTCGGGCAAAATTATCGGCAATGAGGAGCACGCCCGTACAGTCGGGATAGCGGCCCAAACCAGCCAATACGGCCTCCAAATCATTCTCGGAAGGTCGGCCACCACGGCCCGCCTTCATGGCCGAAAAAGCCACCTCCTTGATACGGTCGGGAGAAGGCGAGCCCACAAAATAGGTTCCACCAGAGCGGCCCAGCATGCCATCGGGATGATCGTCGCCATCATTAAAAAAGAGGTACTTTTTGGTACTATCCATTTTGGCCTGCGACTGAATAAAGATCAGGGTTTGGGTGATATAGGGGTACATACTGCCCGTTACATCTTGGACAATCAGGTGGCCCGACCAATCCTCGGCTTTTTCAGTGAGGTACTTATAAACCACCGTATCGCTATCGAGTTGTTCTAGGGCCTCGGAAATAGAGGCGGCAGAGGGCGGCTCTCGGTAAGCGATCTTTCTTTCGCTTAGTTTTACCTCCTTGACCTTTTTGGTGACATACTGTTTTGGGCGTTTTTTTCCAAACAGGCCCTTTTTCTTATTATAGCGTTTGCCGTTTTTGCGTTTTTTGGGGTTGCTATGCAAATATTTACCTGTCCAGGTTCGTTTTTCCACCCATTCGATGGTAGAATCTTGGACCGTTTTATAGGCCGTTTTGCCTAGGGCTGCATCCATCGTTCGTTCAATAAAGGCAATTTCTTCTTCTGGGGGCAAAAGGCGGCTAGTCGGGCGATCTACCCGGACATCATCTACTGTGCGCAGGATGCTGCCATCTTCGGCGGTGAGGCGGTGCGGTTTGAGGTAAATGACGAAGCCGTGAAAATAAGTGCGGGCCGTGGCATAATCGATGGCGCCATCTTGGGCCACCAAGCGCCATTCAATAAGATTAGATTTGAAAGCTTGCGGAAAAAACCAATGCAGCATTTCGTAGCGGTCCTCATTCAACTTCACCTGATCGAAGCTTTTATCTTGTCGAAAAACGGTATAGACCAAATCAATGCGCTCCACAATAGTGTCTGTCAGGCTGTTAATCAGCGCCTTATCTTCTGGCGTAAAGATAAAGCGGGCATAGCGCATAGGAAAATAGAGAATGTAGGGACTTTGGCGGCTGGTATCAAACTGCGCAATGAGCTCCTCAGGCTCTTCGGCCAGCATTCTGGGCGTAACGACTAAGGTATCTTCACTGGCCATCTTTTGGGCCGAAAGCGGCAGGGCCAGCAACAATAGAAAAAATAAATAGTAAGGCATAAAACTCTTTTAGGTGATTTGCCCAAAGATACTATTTTTAGTTTTGGCCCTCGAATAGATCGGCTAAAGGAGGGAAATAATCGGCTAGAGTTGGCCGCAAATCTCGGAATAGCTTGTACCTTTGTGCAGACAAAACAAGCAAGCCCATGAAATTCTTATTTGCCCTCATTTTCTTTTTCCCCTTATGCCTATTTGCCCAAATCTCGGAACAATCCTTTGAGGAGATGGCGGATAAAGGCGAGTATGAAGCTATGGTCCAATTGGCCCAAGAACAGCTCAAGATGAGCCATATTTCTCCCCGAGACAAAGCTCGTTTGCAGTTCTTTTTAGCTTGGGGTTTAGATGAAGGCCCTGGGGATGATAGTCTGGCCCTAGCCCAGTACTTAGCCGCCGAAAACTGGCAAAAAAATGCCCCTCAGGCCCTAAAAGAATATGCCGAAACCTTGGGGTTATTGGGCTTTTTTTATAGCCAAAAGCGCTCTGATTTTGAGCAGGCCCTTCTTCGCTTTGAGGCCTTAGAGCAAGCTTACAATCGCCTAGGTGAAGCCGACAGCCTAAAAGTAGACAATGAGATCAACCTGGCCTATTCGCTACGGATGCTCGAAAAAATAGAAGAGGCTGAGCAGCGCTATAAGAACTTGGCCCAGCGGCTGCTCAAGCAGCCCAAAGCGGCTCGTAAAGACTTGCTGCGGGTCTATAAAGAACTGGCCAACTTGGCCCTAGAACAAGACAAGGTGGATCAGGCCCTTCAGCTTTTTCAGCAAGCTTTGCAGGCAGCCAAAGAAAACTTTGGTCCAGAAAGTAAGGCCTATGCCAGTCAGCTCAATAGCTTGGCTACTTACTATTATCGCCTGAGTTTTTATGAAGAAGCCGAGCCCCTTCTCTTAGAGGCGCTTAAAATCTATAAGACCCAAAATATTCAAGACAAAAAATATGCGGCCACCTTAGGTAATTTAGGGGCACTCTATATTGAGCTCGACCGCCTACATGATGCCCTGCCCCTCATGCAAGAAGCCGCCGATATTGAAAAGGCCCTTTTGGGAGAAGATAATCTAGATTATGCCACTAGTTTAAATAATATTGGGGCCGTTTATATGCGCTTAGGCGAATTTGAGAAAAGTCTAGCCGCGGTAAAACAATCGGTAGCCATCATCAAGAAAGCCAAAGGCAGCAGCCATGGCAGCTATGTAAACAACCTATCCAATCTGGCCTATGTATATACTGTAGCAGAAAAATATGAGTTGGCCGATGCCGCTTATCGGGAGGTTTTGGCTTGGGTTCGGCAGCATAGAAGCGAAAAAAGCCTGATCTATGCCCGCATCTTATATGATTATGCCATCTTATGGGAAAAAAAGGGCGATATGGACAAAGCCATTGCCCTCAATAGAGAAATCTTAAGCATTCAACAGGCCGTTTTGGGCCCCGACAACCCCAAACTGCTCCGCAGCAAAAACAGTCTGGCCATCTACCTCTTTGCCAACGAGCAAGATGAAGAAGCCTTAGACTATATTGACCAAGTGGTTCGACATTGCACCAATAAAAATGTGGGCCTGGCGGCCGAAGAACAATGGCAGCAGCAAGTTTTGGAGCATGCGCCCGTACAAAATACCGACTTACTCAAGAGTTTGGGGCTCTACTATGACTATTTGCAACGCAAGCAGCCTCAAGACTATAAAAACCGCCTAGAACAAATAGAACAAACGGCTATTTCGCTGCTAGAGAATGAGCGAAAAAACATGAGTGCCGAAGCCGATAAATTGCGCAGTTTGCGGGCGCAGCAAAGGTGGGTCCTCTTGGCTAGTAAACAGGCCATGCAAGAGAAGAATTATCTTCGGGCCTTTAGTTTTTCTGACTTTAATAAAACGGTTTTGCTCCGCCAGCATTTGGCCCAAAAGGCAGGGCGCAGCCTCAGCAAACTGCCTAAAGAATGGCAAGAAAAACAGGCCAAGCTGATCGACGATTGGAAAGAGCTGCGGATTGCGGCCCAAAAAACGCCTGAAAAATCAGAAAAAGATAGTTTGTTGCGGGCAGCCAATACGGCCAAACTCAAAATTGATGAACTGCGTCTAGAATTGGCCCAAAAATATCCTCAACTGGCCCAATTGGAAGAGATAAAACCGCTAGATATTCAGGCTTTGCAAAAGAAGCTCCGAGCCAATGAAGCCCTGATTAACTATATGGTAACGCCCGAAAAAATCTATGCTTTTCTGCTGCCCAAGGAGGGCGAATTGATTGCCAAAGAGCTCCCTATTCAGTTAGAAGACTTAAATAAAAGCATCAATGATTTTAGAAAAAGCTTGAGTGACTACCCCTTTATTCAATCTGATTCGCTAAAGGCCCGAACGCTCTACCTCCAAGAGGGGCAACTGCTTTATCAGCAGCTATTGGCGCCTATTTTGGGCGAGAAAAAGCAGTTCGATCAACTGCTGATTATTCCAGATGCTGCCTTGGCCCATATCCCTTTTGAGGCCCTGCTCAGGGCAGCGCCCCAGGCCAACAGCAGCTATGCCGAGCTGCCTTATTTGGTGAAGGATTATGCCATCTACTACAACTATTCTTTGGCCCTTTGGCAGGAAAACAAGCAACAACAGCCCAAAAATAATGGGCAGTTTTTGGGCTTTGCCGCTAGCTATGAGGGGCAGGCTGGACCAACTTCCGCTTTGCGCTCTATGCAAGAGCAGCGCCTGCGCTCGCATCTGAGTCCCTTGCCTGCCGCTCGACAAGAGATTGACTTTTTGGCCCAGGAGTTTTCTGGACAATTCTTCTACGATAGCTTGGCCAATGAGGCTAATTTTAAGCGTTTGGCCCCTAATTTTTCGGTCATCCACTTGGCCATGCACGGCCTGCTGCGTCCTCGGCAGCCGCTGCTATCGGCCTTGGCTTTTAGTGAAAATAACGATAGTGTAGAAAACAACTTTTTAGAGGCCCATGAAATTGCCAAACTAGAGCTCAACAGCGATTTACTGGTCCTTTCTGCCTGTGAAACTGGGCTCGGAAAGTTTGAGCAGGGCAATGGCGTAGCCTCTTTGGCCCGTTCTTTCATGTATGCCAAAGTGCCAGCCCTGCTGGTCTCTCTTTGGCAGGTCAATGATGTGAGCACCGCCTATTTGATGCAAGCCTATTATAAAAACTTGGCCGAGGGGCAGGCCAAATCCAAGGCCCTACAGGCGGCCAAACTTCAGTACTTATCTAATGCCGAAGGAGTGGCTCAGCATCCTGCTTTTTGGGCCGCATTTATCCAGTTGGGGGCCGATCATCCTATAAAACTATCGGCTGATTTCTGGTCCTCCAAACTGATGTTGTTGGCTACTGTTTTTGCCAGCGGCTTGTCCATTCTCATTTTGCTTTACATCATTTTGCGCTGGAAGAAAAAGGACCAAAAGGCGGGTTTATATCAGAAGTAAGGGGATTTTTTGGGGCTGCCCCTCGCCTATCGGCTCGGGTCGCTATGCTGCGCGGCTCGCAGGTCTGCTCGGCCCTGCGGGCTGCGCTTTGCTTGCCCTGGGTCTGGCCTTCGGCCACCGCTGCGCAGCGCTCATCCGCTCCACTTTATTCCTTGCTTTCGGCTTTTGGCTTCGGCCCTTTATCTATAAATTCTTTGCTTTATGAAAAAACCATTTGCCCTACTTATAGCGGGACTTCTTTTTGGAGCCTGCCAAGATACGCCCAAAGTTGAGGCTTTGCAGCAAGAAGCGGCCCAAGAGAAAGGCCAGCAAAGGGCGGTTGCTGTAGTGAATCAAGCGCCAACTAAAAAAGACAGCATGCAATTTCCTTGGTTGGAGCAAGCTATTTTTGCCGAGCGCATAGAAGATGCTATGGCTCCGCCAGCGGGCTATCATTGGCAGGCGGCCAAGGCGGGCAGTTTTGGAGCTTGGTTGGCCAGGCTTCCCTTATATCCTGAGGGCCATAAGGTCCATTTATATAATGGGGCCGAAAAGCCCTATCAGGCGGGGGCGGCCAGAGTCATCCAAATAGATGTGGGCCAATCGGATTTGCAACAATGCGCCGATGCCATCATGCGGCTCTATGCCGAATATGCCTATGCCCAAAAAGACTATGAGCGCATTTTCTTCAACTTCACTTCTGGAGACCGGGTTGGTTTTTCGGATTGGGCCAAGGGCAAAAAGCCGATAGTCAAAGGCAATCGGGTTTATTTTTCGGCGGCCAAAGGGGCGGCAGATTATAGTTATGCTAACTTTCGGAGCTATTTGAAGCGGATATTTATGTTTGCGGGCACGGCTTCTTTGGCCGCCGAGCTGCCCAAAAAGCCCTTGGCCCAATTGGAGGCTGGCGATTTATTTTTGCAGGGGGGATTTCCGGGGCATGCCGTTTTGGTGATGGGCGTAGCGCAAAACAAAGCAGGCAAAAAGCAATTTTTATTGGCCCAAAGCTATATGCCGGCTCAAGAAATTCATTTGTTGCGCAACTTGCAAGCTGGGGGAAGTCCATGGTTTTCTTTGGCGGAAGATGAAATTTTGTACACCCCAGAATGGAACTTCCCAGTTGGGAGTTTGCATAGCTTTTCGGGTAGAAAATAGGGCCAAAATGGCCTAGCGATGTGCAGGGGTGGCCGCAGGCCAGACCGAGCCGCTGAAAGCGGCGAAGGGCCGAGCAGACCTGCGAGCCCCGAAACGTAGCGCCCGCCGAAGGCGGGAGGCCCCTAAAACAGCAGCGAGCCCTGACAACCAGCCTCGAAGAGGCGCCAGTTCGATGACCAACGGGAATAAACGACAACAAGGTCTTTAGGCCGTCTTCGACGACCGAAGGGAGTAACCGCCGCAAGGCGAAGCCGCAGCGGAGGCCCCAAAACAGCGGAACGAATTTCAGTATAAAAAAACTGCTCTTCCCCAAGATGGAGAAGAGCAGTTGTCATTTAAATTCTAATTGTTACTAGTCAATTTGAATTTTGTCGGTATAGCTACGGGCAGACTCGAGGTGCTGGGCACGGATCAAGTAATTGCCTGCGGGTAGATTTTCGGGTAGATTGATTTGCAATTGATTTTGTCCGGTTTGGATTTGGACCAATTGGCTAAGAATCTTTTTACCGAGCAGATCAAAGAGTTGGATTTCCACGGTTTCCTGCATGCTGCCCTCCACTTGGTAGAAGAGTTCAGATTGGGTAGGATTGGGGAAGAAACTAGCTGCTAGTTGATCGGGGCGGGCGAAATTGAGGGCAAGGACCTCAGAAAGTTCGCTTTCGCCATTAGCGAGGAAGCTTCTTACTCTATAGTAATTCATTCCCGTTAGGGGAGCGACATCATCGGCGGTATAATCTAGTTCGCTAGCAGAAGGGCCTTGAGCGGCGACCTCTAGCATATCACTAAAGTTGATTCCATCGGCAGAGCGTTCTACCACATAATGCGTCACTTCTGCTTCTTGGGCTACGCCCCAATAAATGCGGTGAATTTGGCCAACTGCAGCTGCGCGGAGATAGCTCCAGTCGGTATTGAGTAGGGGGTCTGGAATTAGGATAATTGCGCCAGATCCACCAGAGAAACCGGGAATACCGCTCCATTCTGAGTAATTCACGCCATTAGTGGTAGCTCCAACAGTGGCGCTATAGTGGACATCATCATAGAGAGGGGCCAGATAATTGCTGCCTGAATTTTTGAACCAGTAGAAGCCATTGGGCGTAGCATACTTGTAAGTATAAGCACAAGCGGGATAGCTAGCGATCCAGTTTGCGGCAGCCGTTTCGATAGCGGCTTTTTCTGCGGGTTCATAGTAGAAGCGCACTTCATATCCGCCGATGGGTGCACCTCCACCAAAGTCGAGGTTCCAGCTACGTTCCATTTCGAAGCGTTCTTCTCCGGGGTCGCCAGCGGTAGCACAATCAACTGCGGTAGCTGGGCCTTGAGTTTGTTGGTAGTAAGCGCCATTATCATAAATAGTAGCGATAGGATAGCCAGCGGGGGCGCCGCTGAGGTCTCCACGTACAGAGAAAATAATCTCATTTCCGTTATAGAAATGGTGCCAGCCCATATTATCGGTACAATAAGTATTGGTAGAAGTACCATTGAGGGCATAGATATAATCCTTGGCCAAAATGGGTTGGCTATCATCTGCGGTACTGTTACAGCTTCCTTCTCTGCGCACATAAACAGTAGATCCTCCAGAGGGGATCGTGTAATTGATTGAGCTACCGATACCGAGGAGTGTTCCCGTACCGTTGGGGCCAGAATACCAATAAATATCGGAGGCTGTACCTGCGGTTCCGCCGGCGGCAGAAAGGACAACATCTGTATTTGGGCAGTAGGTCCCTGCGATGGGGGCCATAGTAGGCGTAGTAGAATTATAAGTTACATTTACTGTTTCTGCGGCCGTAGTCGTACAGCCATTAGCATCAGTTACTGTCACATTATAAGTTGTGGTATTGAGCGGAGAAACGGTTTGGTTTGCGCCAGTGGGCAAGCCATTATCCCAGTTATAGGTAGTTCCACCAGTAGCCGTAAGGGTAGTATTATCTCCATCGCAGATATCGGTTGTTCCGCTAATGGCGCCAGTGGGTAGTGCATTAACCAATACACATTCGTCAATAGTATAGCTACAGCCAAAGTTATCGACCACCTCATAAGTATAGCACTGATTTCCTGCTGTGGCAGGAGTAACATCAGCGGTTGTGATAGAGGTTGAGCTTAGGTCGGCAGCTGCCTGCCAGCCTTGGCTAGCGATAGTGGGTGTAAAGCTACCTACAGTTTGTACAGCAGCGCCAAAGCTCATTTGCCAGCTAAAGATATAGCCATCATCAGAACCGAGATTATCTGTAATTTCTAGTGTCCAATCTCCATTTACGGGGCAGCCAACCAGGTCGGCAAAGCTACCAGAGGGGAGATAATCGCCGGCAGCGATTGTATTTCTATTTTCGGTAGGTGCTGTAACTGTGGGACCATTAACTAATAAATCTGTAGCTGTATTAGTAAAGCAATAGTCATAACCAGTACCTGGTCCACCAGTAGTATTATCGATAGGGTCTCCTAAGAAGGTTCCGCCACCACCGGGATAAGTATGCAAGTCAGTTGTTTGTCCGTTGGGGCAGCGAATTGTCATTTGGAGGTCACCAAGATAAGAGTGTTCCATATTTAGGCAGATACTTTGAATATCTGCAGCGGAGCTAATTGTGGTAGCTGCGGGATAGCAATCTACGGTTGTAGAAGTAGAGTAAGAAACCCCTGAGCCATCTGGTAAAAAGGTAGTTCCACTAACAGGAGGTGCACAATTAAATACAAAAGTATTCATTGCTACAGTAGCATCTAGGGCAGAGCTTTCGCCCAAACAGAGGGGCTCTGGCGTGGCGGTAGTGGCCAATGTAGGAGTAGTAGATACTTCAATCACTTGATCGAGTACATTATCATTCATACAGCCGTCTACATCTGTAATATCTAGATTGAGTTCATAGCTACCTTCCGTTGTATAAGTATAAGAGGCTGAGGTTCCAGAGGCGGTTCCACCACCACCAAAAGTCCAATCATAAGTAGCGCCTGCTCCAGAAGTAGAGAAAGTTCCGCTACCTACTACAGAAAGCGTTTGGCCTTGACAAAGGCGGATAATACCATCGGCATCGGCAGCAGGAGAAGTAGAGACAAGGACCGAATTGATCGTTTGGCAGCTACTTACACAGGTTACAGTAGCCTCCCAACCGGCTAGGGTTCCTGAACCATCAGAGGTAAAACGGAAGGTTAGACAGCCAGAAGTATTTGAAGGCGTGGCTGATACCAAGCCAGGGCCTAGCACATCGGTATAGGTACCTAGAGAAGGGGCGGCAGTAGAGTTACCATCAAAAATTTCTAAGAAATCAAAGCCATCTTCTAGGGCAAAGGCGGTAAAATCTGCCTGTACTTTTGAGCCAGCGGTAGCTGGGCAGATGGTATATTCTAAGGTTTGGCTATTGCTATAGTTCCCAGTTAATCCGCCATCATCGGTAAAGGTGGCCGAACAAGTGGTTGTTCCGCCATTAGTCATTACAATACCTCCTGCCAAATCGGGAACACAGTTAATAGTGGCTTCAAAGCCGGGATTAGTTACCGAGCCATCTGAACTAAACACAAGCGTCAAACAGCCAGTAGTAGAAAGTATTGTACCGGGGCTTGTGGTTCCTGCATAAGTCCCGATTAGGGTTCCTGCAGTGCTATTTCCATCATAGATCGTCAAATCATCGCAGCAGCTTTCTGTAGAGAAAGAAGTGAATACCAGCTCTAGTTCATCGGTACTACCTGAACAAATAGTATAAGTCACTGACTCACTATTTCCATAATTGCCAGTTCCACCTGGATCGAGCAAAGTACCCGAACAAGCCGTAATGCTTCCGCCGTCTGTCATGGTATAGCTCGTTCCGCCGCCGCCACCAGAAGGTATACAACTAATTGCAGCCTCAAAACCGGGATCGGTTACGGAGCCATCAGAATCAAACACCAAGGTTAGGCAACCTGTAGTGGAGGTAATTGTGCCTGGGTTTGTGGTGCCTGCATAAGTACCGATTAGGGTTCCAGAAGTGCTATTTCCATCATAAATCGTCAAATCATCGCAGCAGCTTTCTGTAGAGAAAGAGCTAAACACCAATTGAACTTGATCGGCACTACCCGAGCAAATAGTGTAGGTTACTAGCTCATTATTGCCGTAGTCGCCAGTTCCACCTGGATCGAGCAAAGTACCCGAACAAGCCGTAATGCTTCCGCCGTCTGTCATGGTATAGCTCGTTCCGCCGCCGCCACCAGAAGGTATACAACTAATTGCGGCCTGAAAGCCTGAGCTAGTTACAGAGCCATCAGAATCAAACACCAAGGTTAGGCAACCTGTAGTAGAGGTAATTGTGCCCGGGTTTGTGGTGCCTGCATAAGTACCGATTAGGGTTCCAGAAGTGCTATTTCCATCATAGATCGTCAAATCATCGCAGCAGCTTTCTGTAGAGAAAGAGCTGAATACCAATTGAACTTGATCAGCACTACCCGAGCAAATAGTGTAGGTCACTAGCTCATTATTGCCATAATTGCCAGTTCCACCTGGATCGAGCAAAGTACCCGAACAAGCCGTAATACTTCCATTCGTCATGGTATAGCTCGTTCCGCCGCCGCCGCCAGAAGGCACACAGCTAATAGTGGCCTCAAAACCAGGATCAGTTACAGAGCCATCAGAATCAAATACCAAGGTCAAACAACCTGTAGTAGAGGTAATTGTGCCTGGGTTTGTAGTCCCTGCATAAGTACCAATTAGGGTTCCAGAAGTGCTATTTCCATCATAGATCGTCAAATCATCGCAGCAGCTTTCTGTAGAGAACGAACTGAACACCAGTTGAACTTGATCAGCACTACCTGAGCAAATCGTGTAAGTCACTAGCTCATTATTGCCGTAGTCGCCAGTTCCACCTGGATCGAGCAAAGTACCCGAACAAGCCGTAATGCTTCCGTTCGTCATGGTATAGGTCTGTGCATGACTATAAAAAGAGAGGCCCGAAAAAAAGGCAGTCAATAAAAAGAGATAAAAATGTTTCATATCCAATAAGGGTTAGGTAAAAAATGGATTACTCTACGGGGAGAATGACAATTAAATAAGGCTCATTATCAAAACGATAGACCTTTTTTGTTTTGGGAAACAGCTCAATTCCGTATTTTAAAGGATTAAAAGTGAGCTGGTTAAATTCTCGGTCTCTACTCAGGCTGCGATTATTCTTATTGCGTAAAGACAGCTCTGATAGTTTTGGAAATTTTTCATCAGCCTCAATCGGATGATGCAGATACTCTACCCGATGTTGCAAGAGGTCTTGCAGCTTGGCATAAATGCCCGGATTTTGCTGTTGGTAGTTGGCCCCATAAACCGCTGCAATCTTGTCCGAGGGTTCTGTGGGTTGTAGAGTGGTTTGTGCGCTTAGGCTAAAAGAACCAGCAAATACACATAAAATTAACGTAAGGGTAAATCTCATATCTTGGGATTTTGTGAAGTGAAGTAATTCTGAAATTTTATTGCTTTAGTTTAAAATTAGTGAATTTTTGTTGTAACCAAAGGAAGAATTGGGACTTATAATATGTTAAACGTCTTTTTAAGCTAATTTATCCCCCTCAGCCCCTCTTTTTTTTCATTTTTTTGCAAATCAGGCTTCTACGCATATAAAAAGGGCCCTTTATCCGAAGAGAAAAGACCCAGAATCAACAACTGCTTGACAGAAATAAAAAACTAGAATAGTCTATTGCTAATTAAACTACAATAGCTATAGCAATTTTTTTGCTAAATAAAAGTCAATTTTTTCGCAAGAATCATCAGCCAAACGAGCATCCATTTGCTCCAATGTTTTGGGCGGAGGAACAATGACCTTATCTCCTTTACGCCAATCCAAAGGCATAGCTACTTTATGCTCATCAGATACTTGCAAGGCCTCTAGGGCACGCAAAATTTCATCCATATTACGGCCCACATTCAAGGGATAGTACATCACTAAACGCACTTTTTTGGCCGGATCAATAAAGAAGACCGCACGCACTGCAGCCGTATCACTTTCATTGGGCTGCAACATACCATATAGCTTAGATACTTTCATATCAATGTCGGCAATAATCGGAAAGTCCAAATAGACGCCCGTATTCTTACGTACATTGTTTACCCAAGCCAAATGCGCATGAATACTATCAATACTCAAGCCCATCAATTCGGTGTTTAGGGCCTCAAACTCGGCCTTACGCAAAGCAAAACCACTCATTTCAGTGGTACATACTGGCGTAAAGTCTGCAGGATGCGAGAACAAGACGACCCATTTATCTTTTGCATAATCAGAAAAAGTAATAGTGCCTGTAGTCGTTACCGCAGTAAAATCAGGCGCCTGATCACCAATTCGAGGCATGTTATATACCTCTACATTTTCTTCTTGTTGGTTGTCCATAGTTATTTGAATTTAATTTAGCTAATTGCTATTATTTGATGTCGATAAAGATATTACCATCCTTTTTCTCTTTCTGTGACTCTCTTAACAAAGCGGCTTATTCTTCCAAAAAGGCCAGTACTCTAGCTGGCGCCGCCGATGCTCCCACTATCTTTAAGGGAAATACGGCGACCTCAAAGCCCGAATAAGGCAATGCGCCCAAATTAACCAGCTGCTCCATATGCCAATATTCCTTTTCTTGGCCCACTAAATGCGCTTCCCAAAAAACAGTTGCATCATTGGCCGCTTTCGCCTGCCGAATCTGCTCGGGCAAGGGCGTATCCCAACCCCAAGCATCGATCCCCATCACTTTTACACCTCGATCAATTAAATAGGCCGTGGCCTTTGCACTCATGCCCGTCCCCCGCTTATGAAAATCAGGCTGCCCATTATAACGATCCGCTCCTGTCCGAATCAAGACGATCATTCCCGCTTCTACGGCCAAGTTTTCTCGCTCCAAAAAAGCAGTGATATCCTCCTCTGTAATGGGGTCAAAACCGGCCTTATGCGACATATCGATCAGCAAGCCTGGCCCCATACAATCCTCCAAATCAATTTCATCTATGGTTTTGGCCCGCTGCCCCCCCGTAGTCGGCGAGTAGTGCCAGGGCGCATCGATATGCGTCACCGCATGCACCCCCATACTAATATAATCATCGGCCCAACCCTCAAAGTTTTTTGGAAATAATCGAAACGGTAAGCCCAATAATCGGATCAACCATCGCGCCCGCCGATGCGGCTTATGCTTAATTTTTACTCGCATAAACCAAGGGTCTCGCTTGTTTTCTCGTATCGCCTTAGATAAGTCTACTATTTTTCGCTTTCTCATTTTTTCCGCTTTTAATTACTCCCATAGTTAGAAAAAAAATCAAGCTTTTCTAAACCTTCTTCTTTTTTTCTTTTTGGGGCCTGCCGCCTGCGGCGGCCGGGCTGTGTCAGGGCTCGCAGGTCTGCTCGGCCCTTCGCAAAATTCGCTAGGCTCATTTTGCTCGGTCTGCGGCTTCGCCGCCCCCTTTTCCATCCCTAGGCCGACGGGCCTTCGGCCCTGTAGGTTGAAACCTACAGCAACAAAAGCGGCCATACCAAACGCAATAAAAATGAGCCGATGGTTGAAACCATCGGCCCATAATGTCTTCTAATACAAGGAAAGTTGTTTATTTATGGAGGGTTAAAACCCTCCATTTTATATTAAAATGTATTCGTTAATTGGCTGTAGGTTTTAACCTACAGCTTTAGCCCACCTGTTTACCCAGTCTACAAGCATGGGCTGAAGCCCATGGCCCCAAAACCGCCGAAGAAAACAGCCCAAAGAAAAAAAGACCGTTGAGCGGCCCAGCGCTGCGGAGCGGGTGGCCGTAGGCCAGACCGAAGCCGCCAAAGGCGGCTGAAGGGCCGAACAGACCTGTGAGCCCCGCAGCATAGCGGCGGCCA
The DNA here is from genome assembly GCF_027594745.1 of Saprospira grandis. Taxonomy (NCBI): domain Bacteria; kingdom Pseudomonadati; phylum Bacteroidota; class Saprospiria; order Saprospirales; family Saprospiraceae; genus Saprospira; species Saprospira grandis. The sequence continues at coordinate 4,240,271 of NZ_CP110854.1, forward strand.
GCAAAGCTGGCCGCGGGCCCCAAATCTCCTATAAAATCAATCTGACAAGATCTTTTCAAAGACAATCAAAGCATAAGCATTATCCTCTTTATCTCTTGCCTCTTCGATCAAAAAATACCATTTTTTCTTCTCCTTAAGAAAAGACGATATTTCTCCTATCAGAACTAACTGCTCCTCGTAAAAATCATCCATATCATCAACATAGATTAGGTGCTCTCTCAATGTCGCATCTCTTTGATAGAGTCGAATTCTTTTAATTAAAGACTCAACTACATTAGATTTTTCCACCTCAGTGAAGCCATTCCATAAACTATCGACCCTTTGAAGAGAACATCTAAATAAGTCCATATTTTTTTGATCAAAATTTGAACATAAATAACGTGGGTTATCAGTAGTACAATTAGCATTAGAACAGCTCCCTAAAATGCTAAAAAAAACAATGTATATAAAGTTAATCCTCTTCATTAAAATCTTTTGAACCAAGGGGCTAACTCCATTTAGGAACAGCTACCTCATTTTTCTACAACCTATACTTTATGTAATATTTTGTAAAAGCTATAAGCAAACCAACAACAAATACCGCTAATATCTTTTTATTTTTCACTATTTCCAAAAATGAGTTATGATATAGAAATAAAGAATCTAAAACAAAAATCATAAAAATATTAGAAAGCACTATAGCTATCCTTATTCCAAGGTCATCAAAAAACAGAAGAAAAACTAAATTACCTAATATATAGTATACCGTATAAAAAAAAGTTTGCAGCATAGCCTCAGGCAAATTATACACCCAATAGTAAAGCAAAAGGCATATAATCCAATATACTAAATAAGATATCAATAAAATCATAGCTCTACTTATTTGTCTTTTTGCTATTTGGGGCTGTTAGCTTAACTAATATTCTTACACTAAAATTAGGACCAAAACACTAATACCTTGGCCCTTCCAACACCCCTTCTAACTCCATCCTCTCAATAAAATTTTCTTCTCCAATTCCATATTCTTCAATGATCTGCTCCCAATTTCCATAGCGAAAATGTTTTTCATATCTCGATCCATAAGCGGCAAACAACAGCTTCCCCTCTAGGCTAAATACCAGCTTCATCTCTGTACAAGAGTTACAAGGACTAACCCCATCTAAAAAAAACATACAGCCATGTCTGCCTGCTAAAACACCTACCTCATCAATTACATTCTCCAGAATGACTTTCTTAGTTCGGCTCAATTTTCTTTCTGTAGATAAGGCCGGACTCCAATGCGTTTGCAACAACTTCCCCCCTTTCCTAAACTCTATTTTCTGAGACCAAATAGCCGGAATAAATATAGGTTCTTTATCTACTGCCGAATCAAAAAGATGCACTGTTTTTACAGTCATTGCATAGTCATCCCAAGATAATGTTTGCGACAAACAAACAGAGTCTTTCATTTCCTTACGCTCTAAATACCCCTTTTTTAGCCCATTTTCTTTCCCCTCTGAGCGATCAGTTTTTTGCTCTAACTGACAAGCTACAGAGCAGATTAAAATCACTAATAAACAATATACTTTCATTGCATTCTTCCATTTTACCCCCCTTTACTCTTCTACATTAAATTTATAAGCTATATCAGCACGAAAAAAAGTATCCGGAAAATGATCCAGTTTCACTTGCGCTGCATTATAGGCGGCCTTCCATTCCGGATAATAATAATGTACAGCTATGCTATCCGCAGCATAAAGTTCTAAGCGAGCAAATGGCTCCCCTTTTTTTGGAACAGGACGAGCCCAAGCTTTCCAATGCATCATATCCCATTTGCAATCTGGTCTATCAGCCCAATATATAACTGCTGCCCCATTTTCATAACTAATCGGAAATTCAAAATAACACTGCATATTATACATATATAATATGTTTCGTTCCGTAAATTTCAAAGTGATGCCATTTGAGCTCCCCCAAACACTATCCTCCTGCACCACAAAAGGTAGTTGGTAGTTTTCTCCCAGCACTAAGCTATCCGGAAAAAACTGAGGATATTTTCGAGGCAAAAGGCTATCCCTATAAGTAGCCAAAAAGTGATCTTCGCCTGCATTCAGCTTATAAATCGCAAAAAGAGAATCGGCTTGCACAGCAGCATAAAATGGCAGTTCTTTTAGACAGTCCTCACTAATTAGTTCATAGTAAGAACTATATTTACGTATAACCTGCATTTCTTTAGGCCAATACACCAATAACTGCTTTTCCTGCCGTTCATAAGAAAAAGGATAAACACAATCCTTACTGAAAAAATAGTACAACTCCTCTCCTTTCAGCTTAAACTTAATGTCCTTTGCCCTAGCCGTTTTTTGAAGCCAAACTTCTGCTTCTTTTTCTTCCTCTACTGTAATTTTCTGCTCTTCTACTGCAGCCAAAGGCCGTTTTTCTTCTACTATTGGTGCTTGTACCGCTGGTTGGCAAGACAATAAGCCCAAGCTCAAAACAACTAAGGATAATAACTTTTTCATTTTCAGGTTTTTATTTTAGGATTTATGTTTTTTTTGGGGCCTGCCGCCTTTGGCGGCCGGGCCCTTTCAGGGCTCGCAGGTCTGCTCGGCCCTGCGCCAGCAAGCTGGCTAGGTCTGCCGCTGCGCGGCCCCCTTGCAGGCCCCTAGGCCGACGGGCCTTCGGCCAACCCTAGGGCCAAGGCCCTAGGCTATTGAAAAAATTGTCATCCCCTCATTCGAGGGGATTTTTCTTTGCGGTTGTGGTTGGGGAGTTGTTGTTTTTCTTGGAGCTAATTTTTTTCCATTTTCCAGCAAAGAAGGGCTTTAGCCCACCTGTTTACCCAGTCTACAAGCATGGGCTTCAGCCCATGACCCCAAAACCGCCGAAGAAAACCGCCCAAAGAAAAAAGACTGTTGAGCGGCCTAGCGATGTGCAGGGGTGGCCGAAGGCCAGACCCAGCGGGCGCAGCCCGCGCAGGGCCGAGCGAGCAGCGAGCCCCGAAACGTAGCGCCCGCCAAAGGCGGGAGGCCCCAAGAACTTACCTTTCCATAAGGAGCGAATCGACATTTAGGTCCAAAATTGAAGCTAAATCTTCCACCAAAAAGAAATCTTCATCATTATATTTTCTAGATATAAAATGATAACCTCCCTCCCTGTTAATCTCCAATAGCCAGTTTGCATTATCATCACGCATATATGGGTTATAATGATCTAATATTGTCTTATCAAAAAAACTATTGGCCAAAAGTTCTTTCTTCCAGGCCGATATTTGATTTGCATGTAGCTCATATTTTGTCGCTAATTCTGCCAAGGTCAATTGCTCTTTTAGTGCTTCTAAGGCCACTTTTGCCTTAAATTTAGAACTGAAATTACGACGCTTCTTTCTCATCTCTTTTGTAATTTAGTGCTTCATTATACGACTTTTTTCTTTCGTTTTTCCACCTTAAACTACTGTCCTAATTTTGGGGGTAAGGGCACCCACGGTCATTTTCAAGCAGCTCCTCTTTTGAATAAAGACAAGTATATAATATTTCAAATTCGCTATCCCTGACATCTGAAATATTCATAGTCTCCGAAAAGTCAAGTTTCTCCACTACAACTCCTGTACTTCTAACACAAGAAAAATTCAACATTAGCAATAACAGCATCAATCTATTCATCATTTCTCAAGATTTTAGATTCCCTAGTCTACAACAGTAGATTTTACTACTCCACAAAATCATCTGTCGCTCTGCGGGGCTGCTCTAGGTAATCAATTAACCAAGGCTTTGCCCGACCAGCAGCAATCAAATAATCATGATCATTCTGAGTAAGGAGATAATCTATTTTTCTAGAGGTGATATAAAATACAAAATTAAAGGACTCCCCTATCACATTTACTAGATCTTCCATCCGCTGAAACTCAAATCCCCTTTTTTCTCTACGATACTCAAATATAAGAATACATGGTTCTTGAGTTGGAAAATCAGTCATCCACATCCAACTGTCTTCATCTCTAATACTAAAACACTCTCCCCTGATCATATTTTCCCACAAAGAGAATTCGTACTCCTTTAAGGTAGTAAACCGATCTAGTACTTGGCTTAAGATAGGGGCTAGTTCTTCTTCAGACAGAACCTTATAGTCCGTTATAGACAAACGTTTTATTGCATCCAAAACATCCTTAAAATAAATATATTTATACATTTGTATTAGTTTAACATTACTCTTTTTTATTTGTTCTTCCTATTGAGGGTTTAGATTTTTTGGGGCCTGCCGCCTTCGGCGGCCGGGCTGTGTCAGGGCTCGCAGGTCTGCTCGGCCCTGCGCCAGCAAGCTGGCTCGGTCTGCCGCTGCGCGGCCCCCTTTTCCATCCCTAGGCCTGCGGCGGCTTCGCCGCCTGTAGGATGGATATATATACCTGTAGGTTGAAACCTACAGCAACAAAAGAAGCCATACTAAACGCAATAAAATGAGCCGATGGTTGAAACCATCGGCCCGTATCATTGATAGCAAACAAGGGCTTTAGCCCATGGCCAAAATAAAAAAGCCTAGCAATGTGCAAGAGAGGGCCTGAACTAATACAAATAAACGCTTACTTACCAAAGATTTTCAATGTCTCAAATTTACCCTCTTTCCAAGAGGTTACAATAATTGCTCGTTCTAAACTTGAATACTCTGGATGATTCATTATCACATCTTCCTCACATTCTAATTTAAGAGTTGGTTTAATATCAACACCTTCTTCTATTCTTAATTTAAAACCTTCTTCTTTTCCGTAATAATTAGCATAAACTGCTTTTCGCATCTTTGTAAACCTAAGGACTACCGAATAAAAACTATAGCCTTTATTCATAATTTCAGATATATAAATCTGCTCGTCTGCAGGTATTGTTTTGATATGCAATAAAACAGAGTCTAGAAGCACTCTTCTTAACTTTTCTTCCTTTACTTGGAAAAGAAAATCTCGGAGAATATACTTTTTTATTTCACAGTCAGCTTCTATATCTTTAACATTGACTGAGTACCATTTCTCTATATCAATTTCAAAAGTTTTACTCTTTTCTTGTCTATTTGTTTGACAACTCTGAATTAAACATAATACAAATAGACCAACTATTAAGTTACGCATATATTATTTTTTTGTCCTTCGGCAGGCGCTACGACCTAAATAAAAAAGTTTTATCGCTCATGCTGTTGGTAACGTTTAAACTGTCTAAAAAACTGCTCATTTTTTTCCTTTATTTTTTCCTCTACAAAAGCATCTCTCCAATGAAGATTTGTGTTGTAAAGGGGGCCTTTATTTTCTTTATGCATAGTAGAGTAGCCTTTTTCAAGAAGTTCTTTATACCAATTCAAGTAAATTTCTCTTAGCTTGTTAACATTTTCCTGATTAAGCTGGCAGTTGAGTTCTCCTATAGGTTTTTCGCAATATTTATACTCCTTCTTTTTGCCCCCCTCTCCACAAGTAAAAAATAGCCATTCTGAAACTGCTCCATATTCTGAACCAACTTCATACAACTCCATATAATTTACTTTTTCCATAGATTTCCAGAACACTCTATCGACCAGATAAAAGTAAACAACTTTATTAAGAGGCTTATTTCTATATAATTCAAAACTAACTCCTTGACATTCAAAGTCTGTTTTTATTGAATCATTAAGAATTATATCCCACTTAGATGTAAAATAGGCCGCAGAATCTTCCTCCATAGCTTGAATAAGGGCTCCTATGAGCTCTACTCTTTCATTCTCAGTCAAATGAGTACTCAAAGAATCTATATTTATCTCTTTATTCAGCGCCCTTCTAACAATAGGATCTTTTGATTGACCTCTCACCACAAAAGACACCAACATAACTGCACACAGAAAAATAAGTCTTTGTCTATAATTTGTCATTTTCCATAAAATTTACTTCCCCTATTTAGGCTGAGGGTGTAGTTGTCGTTCCAAAATTCATACTCAGCCTAAAAGATGTTTATTAGGCCGAAGGCCAGACTAAAACCGCCGAAGAAAACAGCCCAAAGAAAAAAAGACCGTTGTGCGGCCCAGCGCTGCGGAGGGGTGGCCGTAGGCCAGACCAAAGCCGCCAAAGGCGGCTGAAGGGCCGAACAGACCTGTGAGCCCCGCAGCATAGCGGCGGCCAGCATAGCTGGCCGCGGGCCCCAAATCCCCTAATTAAAAACATGCAGAAAGCACCTCATGCCGAATCGTTAGGCCCGGATGATAAATGGCCTGAACCGCCTCGCTTTGCAAAGAAATGGCCTTGGGCAAATAAAGCAACTCTAGCTGCTTGAGCTGAGCCAAAGCCCCAATTTCCTTTAATTCGGTACACTGACTGAGGTCCAAAAGACGAAGCTGAGGCATGGGCGGCAACTGCTGAAGACTGGCCAAATTGGGCGCCCTCAAATAAAATTTGGCTAAGTTCGGCGGCGCAACAAAAGCCCCCTTAGTAGGCCAAGCCGCTGTCCGCAAATCAAGGCTAGTCAATTGAGAAAACTGCCCCAAACGCTCTAATTGCTGAAAACTTGGCGCCCCTAACTCCAATTGCTGCAACTGCCCAGGCAACTGCTGAATCGAAAAAGGCAAATCTTGCTGACAAGCAAAAAAGACCAAGGCCTTTAACTCCCGCAAACTCTCCCCTTTAAGGAGCTCTGGCGTGCTCAACTTTAGCCAACGTAGCTGCTGAAAACGACTCAATAAACGCGCATCGATGCGGTTGGCCTTGACATTGATCTCCAAGGCCTGTAGCTGTCGCAAATTGGCTATGCTATTTATATTTTGTAGCTCATCGGCCAAAATATAGAGCTTTTTCAAGCGACTTAGGGCTGCCAAGGGACGCAAATCAAGATCAGATTGCTCGGCTTCTAGCCTTAACTCCTCTAGCATAAACAAGCTGTTCACGCCCGAAATACTCCGCAAATCACTAATCTGCAAACTTAACTTCTTGAGCTTGGGAAGCTGAATAAATACCTGCATATCTTGAATCTTCTGGGCCCGAATAGCCAACTCCTCTAGCTGGCCCTGCCCCCGCAAAAGCGACATGGGAAACTGCTGCTCTTGGGCAAAATCTAAACGCAACTTCTTCAGCTTTTTGGGCAAAAAGAGCAGCTGCTTCAACTTTAATTCCGTAAAGCTCAACTCCTCTAGGCTAGGCAACTGATTGAGGCCCGCTAAACGCTCCAACTGCAAGCCTCGGCCATGCAAACGCTTGAGCAAGGGCAAGCCCCGCAAACCCGATAAATCTTTTAGGGCCACCGCATAAAAAGGACCAGTCTGACAGGCATCATCCTGGGAAAGATCTAGCTCCTCTAAACGCATAATCTGCTCTATTTCGGCCAAACTCGCCTCCGAATAAGCCTCTTCCAAGGGTTTGAGCAAGACCATCTGATTGTAAAAGGCCTTCCATTCGGGACTTAGAGCGTTCCACCACAGAAATAAAGACTCCGCCTGCCTTACTTTAGAAGAATGCGGCAACTCTAAATGAATACTAAGGGTCTCCCCCTTGGGCAAAGGGCCCTGCTTGGGCGGCTCTTCTTGCTCCATATTGCCGGGGATTGTGGGAATAGGGACCAGCTTTTCTAAGCCGCCCCCATAGGTCCAGGCAATAAGGCCTTTAGCAGTTTCTACCTCCAGCCAATAATGCGGCAACTTTTGCCCCCGAATACTAATACTTTCTTTGTTTGGACTTCTTCGGCCCGTAAAACGAACCAACTGCCCCTCTTGCAACTTGGCGACCACCGCCGCCTGCAAATTGCCCTGACTGCGCAGACGCAAATTAGAGATAAAACAGCGGTACTGAGGACGAACAGCCTGCTCGCTCAGCTCCTTTTTGGCCAACCAACCTCTTCGGCCCGACTGGTTTTCTAGGAAAACGAATCCCCCCTCTTCCTTTTGGAGCGGATAAAGCAATTCTCCCTGCAAAAGAAATTCAACCATCGGGCTTTCGGCCTCTGGCGCTTGCAATAAAGGCCCCGCTACTTTATTATAAAAGATATCTTGGGCCATGGCAGAGCCAGCCATCAACAAACTAAACAGACAAAAAATATAGGGATACGGACTGAGCGACATAAGTATTTTTTTGATGAAGAGTGGCCACTTTAGAAGCAGAAACTCTAATTATTTTGCTTCTTCAAGATGCAAAAAATCTTTTAATTTTTTGCCCTCCGTCCCTAGGCAGATTTAAAAACTGCCTGCAGCCAAAGCAGATCGGCCATAAACAAAAACTTAAACTTTGGGCTGCAGCCAAAATGGCGGGGCTTTTTTGTATTTTCGGCCCGAAAACAGCCAAAAACATCATGAACAAACCACAGTTTTTTATTCTGGCCCTCTGTCTCTTTCTCTTGGGGAGCTGCCAGTCTTACCAACATTTTGTCAAGGAAGAAGGGCAATATTACCCCCTCAATAGCCAAGAACATCAGCAGGCAGATAGCAGCATAGCCAATATCTACGCCCCCTATAAAAAACAATTGGAGGCCCAGATGAATGAGCAGCTCGGTCAGTTGTCTGTGGACCTCATTAAGGAGCAGCCCGAATCTAATATGGGAAATTTTGCTGCCGATATGGTGGCTATTCAGGCCCAAGCATATACGGGCAAAAGCATTGATTTTGCCGTCCTCAATTATGGGGGACTTCGGCTGCCCTCTATCCCTAAAGGGCCCCTGAAGAAGGGGAAAATCTATGAGCTCATGCCCTTTGATAATATGATTGTGGTTATTGAGATGAAAGGCAGCGAGCTGCGCCCCCTCTTTGAGCATATCTGCATGAAAGGCGGCTGGCCCATTAGCTCGGCGGTTCGGATGGAAATAGATGATGAATTTGCGCCCCAAAATATTCGTTTGGAGGGCCAAGCTATTCAGGCCGATAAAAAATATCGCATTGCTACCATTGACTATCTGGCCAATGGCGGCGATAATTGTACCTTCTTCAAGGGGAAAAAGCGCTATGAAACAGGCAAATTCCTTCGAGATGCCGCCATAGAATATATCTCGGCCCAAACAGCCAAAGGGAAAAGCATTAAGGCCAGAAAAGAAGGCCGCATTAGCCAAAAAAAATAAGCCATGAACTATAATCGAAGAAAATTTTTGGGCCGCTTGGGCCAATTTGGCCTTTTGGCTGGAACTAGCCTTATTCTGCCCCCTTCCCTCAAAGCTTTTCATGGCCAACTTTTGGCCCAGAGCGATGAGGCCCCAGAACTCATCAAACTGAGCATTTTGCACACCAATGATGTACATAGCCGCATCGAACCCTTTCCCATGGATGGAGGCCGCAACCAAGGCAAGGCCGGTGCCGCCCGACGTGCCGCCCTCATCAATAAAATCCGAGATGAGGAAAAACATGTCCTTTTGCTCGATGCTGGCGATATGTTTCAAGGTACCCCCTATTTCAATTACTTTAAGGGCGAGCTAGAGCTCAAACTGATGTCGGCTATGGGCTATGAGGCCGGCACCTTGGGCAACCACGACTTTGATGCAGGGATCGAAAATCTCGAAAAACAACTTAAGGCCCATGCCAATTTCCCGATCCTCAACTGCAATTATAACTTTGAGGATACGCCCATGCAAGGCCTGGCCCAACCCTATAGCATCATCAAAAAAGGGCCGCTTAAAATTGGCCTGACTGGGGTCGGCATCGAGCTGCAAGGGCTGGTCCCTGCCCCACTCTATGGCCAAACCCAATACCAAGATCCCCAAAAAGCCCTCAACAAAATGGGCCGTTTCCTCAAGGAAGAGAAAAAATGCGACTATGTCATCTGCCTCTCGCATCTTGGCTATAGCTATAAACACAACAAAATCTCGGACCTTGTTTTGGCCCAAAATTCAGAGGCCGTAGATCTTATTATTGGTGGACATACCCATACTTTTCTAGAACAACCTACTCTGGTCCAAAATCCCAAAGGCGAAGAAGTACTGGTTTCTCAGGCGGGCTGGGCCGGCATCCTCCTTGGCCGCATCGATGTCTATTTTGAGCCCTCTAAAAAGAAAAAATGTATTAGCTGCCAAAATACAATTATAGAATAATATATGGATTTGGGGCCTCCCGCCTTCGGCGGGCGCTACGCTTTGGGGCTCGCAGGTCTGCTCGGCCCTTCGTTTTTTTCGCTGCGCTCAAAAAACTTGGTCTGGCCTTCGGCCACCCCGCCGCATCGCTAGGCCAGTCGCTTCGCTCCTCTACAGCAGCAAAACAAGATAAATCCTTTGTTTAAATAGGTTCTAAATCAATTGCCTGTCCTTGCTAAGGCATTTTTAGCAAAAAATCAATTTTTTTCTTTGTCTTTTTTTCTCGACCTTAGCCCTTCCCGGCTCAAGGCCTAAAGCCTTTTCGCTCCCCAATTTCATTTT